>JAUHZK010000003.1 GCA_030425645.1 Gammaproteobacteria bacterium
CAACCAAGCAGAAGAAAACTGTTGTCGAGTATGGGGCACACATTCCAACCTTGGTGAAGATGGCAGAAGATGGGCTGTTAGATTAAGTTTTACTTAATTCCCACCCTCAAATGCAAATAGCCGTTAAAAGAGATGCCGTACATATCAATGTCTTCAGGATATTCTAGGAATATCGCTGCCGTATCCACCTTAGATAACGCGCCTAGAACAGCGGCGTCATCGGCTTCAATGTTTACGTCCGGATCTTCATTGGCACTAAACAAGGTCGAAAAAACGGTACTCAACACTACCTCTTCAAGAGTGGCATTAGCGAGATTTCCGGGGATAGAAAGCACGGTACCGGCAACACCACCCAGCAAGGTCAAGAGGCCGTCTACCGCACCAATACCCGTATTAATTGGTCCACCAGCCGGGATGGTTTGTACACTGGTTGCCTCAGAGGCGATAAATGACGCATAGGGCAAACGCGAATGGGTGCGGGTAAAGTGGAAACCAAACTCGGTGTCGTTCAGCCACTCGGCGTAGTAGCCAAATTTAATACCAAACTGGCCATCGTCGCGCGCAAACTGCGTATTAGCACGACAAAGCGTACGACCATTTGAGCCGTTACTTCCGCCAGAAACCACATTGGCTTTATACGGGCCAAACTGCTCTAGTAGAGCTTCATCATAAGTGTTGCCGTTTGAGTCCGTAGTGGCAGAAGTGGCTACGCCACCACAAAGGCCACCGCGATCTCGGTAGGCCTGATGGGCTGTATCTTGGTCGACGTAGTCACCTAAATCTTGCAAGTTCGATGGATCTTCAGGCTCTTTGCCAAACGACAGCATGGCGTAAGAAGCGCCCACACCAGCAACATCAGAAGTAGAGAAAAAGCTGCCCACCGGCGGCAAGGTCACTGGCCGCCAATCCATTTGGTAAAAGCCATCAACCGACAGGTTGTCGGTCAAGTCCATGCTGACTCGTAGCAATTCAGTCGGCGTAAAGAGCTCTTTCAAATCAGAGCCGGGCGTGTTCAAGCGAATTAAGCTCGGCGCATTTACCGAGTTAATCGAGTTAACCACAAAGGTCAGGCTTTCGCCCCAAGAAATCAGTTGCTTGCCGTAAGAAATAGACAGGGTACGGTCAAGCACATCCCAATCGCTGGCGATATACAGGCTTTCTAAAGCGTTGGAAAAGCCAATTTCATCCTCGACGGCTTTAATGCGCTGGGTGTTTTCAGGCTGAAAAACCGCATCCGGATGGCTTTCTTGATAATCAATCGCGGTAGGGTCATAGAAACTAATAGTACGCCCCGCCAAACTCCAGTTTTCCCAGGTCAGACCAAAATCGATAGTGGACTTCAAGGCCGCATGAACCACATCACCTTTTTCGTAGTTCAAGTTGCCGTTGTCAGCATTCTGGGTAAAGGTGCCTTGCGCGTCGACAAAGGCTTGGTGTTCCGCCGCGTCAATCACACAGCCGCCTAATAAATCCGATATGGGATCACTAGGGCCGCCATTTTGCGCGTCTGGGCAGAGTTGCGTCTGGCCGCTGGAGGTAGGAATGTTACTGCGCTTAGCAACGAGATCGCGATCGATATTCTCGGCCCGCCAAGTGGCACCCGCACTAAGCAATACGTCTACATTGCCTTCTATATCGCCCCATTCAAAGTTAAATGACAGGGCCGCTGTCGGACAAATAGCGGCCGCAACCGCGAACGCCAGAATGACTCTCCGCACGATAGTCTCCAAAGGTAATTAGAATAAATTTGAGTTCAAATTCGGATTCTATCGCGGAACCTTTGACTAAATAAAATAGTCCTAAATTGTTGACTAAAAGCTATACCGGATATCGATCGCATAGTGATCGCGATCATTTTCTTGGTTACGCTCACCAGCACCGGTGTACCAGGTGTACTTAAAGTTCATCGTCCAGTCACCGCGGGTAAACTCACTTCCCGAGATATAACGCTTCCGCCCTTCAACAAAATTGCCACCAGGGCCCGGCGAGTTGCCATTGACGTCAACAAACACGCCAAACAGCTGCTTTAAGTTAGCGCCAAAAATAAGGTTGTTATATTCCAAGAAGGTCAACACACGGAAACCCCAAGAAAACGAAGTCGCGAAGGTACTTCCAGGCTCTGAGGTGGGTGGTTGGCGCAATAGACCAACGGCACAGTCGCCGTGAATACCGCCACCTTGAAGCAAGCCCAGAACACCGTTAACGAGCCCAAACGGGTTAGTAATCGGGTTATCGCCTAGACCCAACGCATCGTAAAGAACGTTGTTTACTTGGTTACAAGGCGTGGTGCCATCAGAGCCAGTATTACGCGCATCCAATTGCGCACGGCCTTCGCCGTACCAATTATCATCGCCGGGCGCTGAAAACTGCAGCTCGTCTAACGATGGCATATCAAACACCTGTGTCGCTGCCACGTCACCAATAATCACCCACTGGTCAGCACCAAAGGGGTTCTGCCCAGTTGAGTAAAGCAAGGTTGACGAATAATTAGCAACCGGCAAACGCTCGTAACCGCGAATAATGGAACCAGCCTCAATAACCGGCGTACCCACAAAGGTGTAACCAGCGTCGGCACCATTTTGACCATTGGTTGGATCCAAGGCATTGCGGTTAGTTTGGTAAATACCGTTCGGTCCGCGACCATTATTCTGCGCCCAATACTGGTCATAATTTAAGTCGCCACCGTGGCGATAAGCTTCTACGTAGGTTGGCGCTGCTGCATCACGCGACTGACCAAACACCGGGCTTAGAGCAAACAAAGTGAGGTCGGTAGTACTAATTTGTAGCGGCATATCCGGACGGTACGCCACCTCGCCGGAGACGGACACATCGCCCACCGTGGTGTTAAAAGAGATACCATACATTTCAATGTCCTCGGGGTAGTCCAAGAACAGCGCCATGGTATCGGCACGCGTTAAGGCACCCAAAATATCAGCATCATCTTCTTCTAGCGCCGAACCGTCTGTGCCACCGGGTCCGCTATGGTCGGTGCCTAGCAAGAACAAAGTACTGAAGACGGTATGCAGCTGATGGTCACCCGCATCGTCATTAATATCGGCGGCAATAAAGCTAGCGTAAGGCAGGCGCGAGTGCGTATTGCTGTAGTAAAAACCAAACTCGGTATCATTTAGCCATTCTGCGTAATAGCTAAACTTCACACCCCACTGCCCTTCGTCAGGTGCGGCGTTATCAGCTAGCCGGCAAAAAGTACGGCCGGCCGTTTCGTTAGCGTCTTCACCCAGTAGCTGCCGCTCGGCTTGGTACGGCCCGTACTCCGCAAAGCGGTCATCCACCTGACCATCAGGGTTATTAACATTGCCAAACGCAGCATCGGCGGCCTCGTTCTCAACGCCATTGGCGTTACGATCAGAAATCTGGCGGCGATAAATTTCTAAGTCATTATTAATACAGCCGCGAGTCGACGCCGCCAAGTTACCTGGCAAATCATCTTGGATATTGCTTGGGTCTTCTGGCTCTTTACCGAACGACAACATGGCATAGCTACCACTCAAGCCGGCCACATCAGTGGTCGAAAAGAAGTCACCACGAGGAGAGATATTAATCGGCTGCCATTCCAGCTGATAGAAAGCTTCCATGGCCACGTTATCGGTTAAATCAATACCGGCCTTGATAAGCGAGGTAGGTTCAAACAATTCTTTAAGGTCTAGACCCGGGGTATTCAACCGCACTAGGTTAGGCACATTCACCGAGTTAATGGAATTAACCACAAAGGTCAGACTTTCACCCCAGCCTATCGTTTGATTACCGACTTTGACGGAGAGTTCACGGTCCCAAAGGTCCCAGCTGCCGTAGGCATAAAAGTCTTCTAAGCGCGCACTAAAGCCGATCTCGTCTTCTACCGACTTAGGCCGTGCGGTGCGCTCTGCCTGATGGATATGATCTACATGGCGCTCTTCATAATCCACTGCAGTTGGGTCGTAGAAGGTAATCGCTCGCGCGAATAGACCGTAATCTTCCCAAGTCATATCAAAGTCGATGGTGGTTTTAAATGCGGCATGCACCACATCGCCTTTGTCGTAGTTCAAATTACCCTGATCGGTGTTTTGCGAGAAGTACCCGGGAGAATCAACAAAACGCTGGTGCTCGGCGGCGTTTAACACGCAGCCACCCAAAATATCTTCGTCTACATTAGTTCCGGTAGGAAGCGCGATCGACAAGCTCTCTTGGTTGGGGTCACCGCCGGTTTGATGGTCGGCGCAAAGTACCTCTTGCCCGGCCCCTACATTGTTAAACAGTGGATTACTGCGTTTGGAAATAATGCTGTAGTCGCGGTTCTCGGCGCGTACGGCTACGCCAGCTGACATCAGCACATTGACGCTACCCTCAACGTCACCCCATTCAAAATTAAAAGCTTGTGCGGCATTGCTATAACAAAGCGGTAACAACAATAAAGGGGCAAAGCGGCGCATGGCTTTCTCCAAAAGGCAATTTTTTAGGTTATAGATAGAGCAAGCCTAGTATATCGACTTGCTCTAGCAAGCGCGTTGACAATAGCGGCCAAATTATAGACAGCATCTGCCAAAACGCCGCGCAACTAGCCGCAGTCCGTAGCAGCGCAGGTATAATCGTGCGCCTAACAATTACCGATCAAAGCTAACAAACCCATGGCCAAAGCCAAATCTCAGGACAATAGCGGCACCGTAGCCGTGAACCGCAAAGCCCGCCACGATTACCTAATCGACAGCGAGTTTGAAGCCGGGATGGAGCTACTTGGCTGGGAGGTTAAATCCCTACGCGCAAAAAAGGTCAACCTGACCGACGGCTATGTCGCTATTCAGAAAGGTCAAGCCTGGCTAACAGCGTGCAACATTAGTCCCCTCGCCACTGTCTCTACTCACTTTAAACCGGAGCCAATGCGAGCTCGGCGGTTACTACTACACCGCGAAGAACTTAATAAACTGATCGGCGCAGTCGAGCGCAAGGGGTACACCGTGGTGCCGCTTAAAATTTACTTCACCCGGGGCCTGGCGAAGCTAAAAATCGGACTCGGCAAAGGTAAAAAACAGCATGACAAACGCGCCACCGAAAAAGATCGCGACTGGAAACGCGAGCAGTCAAGAATCATGAAGTCGGTGAACCGTTAAACCACCGGCGGCCGGCGAACCAGCGCCGTCCATAGAGCTCGCCCTTGGGGCCCGTTGCGCGGTCCAAAGTCAGGCGGGCATTAACAGATAATCTGGCCGCTTTTGTAAGGCCTTCGGGGCATCTCAGCCACCCGGCCAAACCGACATAAAAAAGGCCCCTGCCTAAACGGCAAGGGCCTTTTTATGTTGGTGGAGGCGGGGGGAGTCGAACCCCCGTCCGCAAGCCCTCCATCTTAGGCTCTACATGCTTATCTCGTTATTAGTCTTACTACTGGCAACCCAACGAGCGGGGCAAACCGGCAGCCAGCCCGTAAATTTTTAGCAGCTCAAAGCCGGGCTCAGATCACTGCGATTCTGTGTGGGATGAGTCCTGCTACCCGAGCGCACAGACACACGTCGGACAGAACCTCTACAACAGGTTATTAAGCTGCTAGAGCGAAGTTTTCGTCGTTGGCAGTTAAATTGCCGTGTTACTGGATTTACGAGGTATGTAACATCCTCGACATGCACCTAGAGACTTTGCAACCCACGTCGAAGCCAAATACGCCCCCAGTGGCGCGTAGTATAGCGGATGCCAAGCCGTAAAAATGGCGGAACTGCCAATCACAAGCTTCGACGCAATTCCTATAGTGCTTCGCATTCACCAGAGAGCCCATAAATCCATGAAAACGCGCATTACCGAATTACTCGGCATTAAATACCCTATCCTTTTGCCCGGCATGAGCTGGATATCCAAACCCGAGTTGGTCGCTGCGGTGAGCAATGCGGGCGGCTTGGGAATTTTGGCGCTTGGCCCTCTGAACCCAGACCAAACAAGAGCCTCCATTCGGCGCATTCGCGAACTCACTGATAAGCCATTTGGAGTCGGCTGCACCCTGCTAATGCCCGGCGCAAAAGAGAACGCCGAAGTCTGCTTAGAAGAGCAAGTGCCGGTTATTAACTACTCACTTGGCAAAGGCGATTGGCTTTCGCAACGAGCGCATGAGTACGGCGGCAAAGTCATCGCCACCATCACCACAGTCAAACATGCAAAATCAGCTGTCGACTGTGGCGCCGATGCACTACTAGTGACTGGCCATGAAGCAGCAGCACACGGCGGCGAAGTGACATCCATGGTACTTATTCCAGCCATCGCTGACGCAGTTGATGTACCCGTGATTGGTTGTGGCGGTTTTGGTGACGGCCGCGGCCTTGTGGCGGCCTTAGCCTTAGGTGCCGACGGTATCGCCATGGGCTCGCGCTTTGCCACTTCAAGCGACAGCCCGCTACATCAAAACGTCAAAGAAACCGTGGTCGCAAAAGATCAACACGCCACCGTCTACTCAAAGAACTTTGACGGCATTCCAGCGCGTTACTTAAAAACACCCAATGCCGTTAAGTTAACCCGCAAACCTATGAATTTCTTTGTCACCGCTATTAGGGCAACACAAGCCGCTAAATACGTTGGCCAGCCAATCTGGAAAATTCTAATTGGCCTATTAGCGGCGTTAGACAAAGTACGACTATTAGCCTATTTCGGCGCCGCCACGCCGAAGCTACAAAATGCTACCGAAAACGGTGATCTAGCAAGCGGCATGCAGTTTATTGGTCAAAGCCAAGGCTTAATCAAAGACATCAAGTCTGTTGAGGAAATCATGCAACGCGTGATCGATGAGGCTAAAGCCGCGCAAACAACCGCAGCCAACAAGCTAGGCTAAAACCTACCACAGTGACGCAGCATCATTGAAGGGTACCGATCGCAACCCACGATCGGTACTCATCAATAGACGGCCCTCGTGAATTAGCAAGCCAGTAATGGTTGCGTCAGTACCACTAGTTAGTTGCCTAAGCGATAAGGCTGCCTTATCTAAAGCTAACAAGGCACCATTGGCACCAGCTAACAACCAAGCCTGCTCAGTTTCTACGGAGGCAAAAAGCGAGTCGCTTACAGGCGCTTCAAGCAACCTCCAAGGCTCGCGGTAACCTTCGCTATAGGCAACTTTGCCGCCAAAACCAAACAACAGCACCGCGCCATCGTTCAAGGCTAAGGCACCGAACCAGGTGGACTCGAGCTCGGCATCGTCCTTATGCCAATCATCGCCATCATCAGACCAATAAATACTGCCTAACTCACCGGCAACAACGAGCTCTCCGGTACTCAACTGGGCAATAGCATTTAAGGAAAAGTCTTCCGGCTCATCCCACTCTGGATCAATATAAAGGTCTTGGGGCAACCAGCGCCGGCCGCCATCATCACTCACCAAGTAGAGTCCGCCGCTGCCAACGGCATAGTGCCGATCACCAGCCACGGCTAACAGATCCATAACCACTTGCGAGGACAAGCTCTGTCGGTGGCGTGGCGTCAACTCAGTAGAGTTAGATAGTTGATATATGGATTGCTGGTGACCAAGCAACCAAAGTCCTTCGTTAACCCGCCGCAGCCCGGTCCATGCGGGCAGCGACGATGAGCCAAGGCGCTTCCAACCTCTAGCGTCACATTGCGCAGTTGATGGTGGGCCCAATTGTGTTAGCGGCCGTTGCAGCACATCACCGCGCGTAGACGCCAGCAACAATTCACCGTCATGAATGGTGACACCCGTTAGTACTTCACAAGCCGCCAAACGGTCAGCAGCACTGGCTGCCATGCTTAATATCAGTCCTAACAGCAGGCCCGGCAGTGCCAGCGCATTACAGCAACCTTTCATGACATTTCCCCGTTAATACACTCTTATCGCTAGGCAGCATACAGAAACAAAAACGGGCCGCGAAAGCGACCCGTTTTTTTAGTCATCTTAAACTCTAGAAAGAGTACTTAATATCAATACTGTAATGGTCACGGTCATTCTCAAGGTTACGATCAGCCGCGCCGGTGAACCAGTTGTATTTCAGGTTAAGCGTCCAGTCACCACGAGTAAATTCACTACCCCATAAGAAACGCTTGCGACCTTCTACAAAGTTGCCACCAGGTCCAGGAGAGTTACCATTTACATCAACAAACACACCAAATAGCTGGTTCAAATTCGCACCAAAGATCAGGTTGTTGTATTTCAGGAATGACAAGATGCGGAAGCCCCAAGAGAACGGAGTCGCAAAGGTGCTGCCTGGCTCAGAAACCGGCGTCTGACGGAGCAAACCAATGGCACAGTCGGTGTGTAAAATACCCGCACCGCCACCACCAAGGAGAGCGCCCAAAATGCCCTGCGCCGTATCCAGCGGCGTCGCCCCGGTAATACCAATCGCGTTGGTTAAAACGTTAGTCGTGTCGGTACAAGATCCGCCACCATTGGCCTCAAACTGGGCGTCAATCTCAGCACGACCAAGGCCGTACCAGTTATCGTCTCCAGGCGCACCGTATTGCAGCTCATCTAAACTCGGAAGGTCAAACACTTGAGTCGCACCAATATCACCAATAATAATCCACTGGTCAGCGGCAAATGGGTTCGCACTGGTGGCGTATAGTAAGGTGCTCGAGTAGTTCGCCACTTTATGACGCTCATAGCCGTGAATAATTGAACCAGCCGCAATTTGTGAGGTGCCCACGGTATCCGAGCCACCTAAACGGTTACTGGCATAAATACCATTTGGACCACGGTTGTCATTTAAGCCCCAGTAAGCGTCATAGCGGCTTGCACCGTTAGCTACAGCGGCATCGAAAGCGGCTTTATCAGCACCGGTCAGCCCAGGTGCGTGACGATAAGCCTCAATATAAGACGGGCCCGCGGCATCCTTGGCTTGGCCGAATGCCGGGCTTAGAGCAAACAAGGTCGCGTCTACGGTACTAATCTGTAACGGCAGGTTAGGTCGGTAAGCGACCTCACCAGAAACCGACAAATCACCCAAGGTGGTGTTAAATGAAATACCGAACATCTCGATATCTTCTGGGTATTCCAGGAATACGGCCGCGGTATCGACTCGGGTCAACGCACCAAGTACATCGGCGTCGTCTTCTTCAATACCAGCACCCACTTCATCACTGTGCTGAGTACCCGCAGAGAACAAAGTACTAATAGCGGTATGCAGCGCGATATCAGCAGGATCACCAGACGACAATCCATTAGCGGTGTCGTTAATGTCAGTAGCGATAAAGCTCGCATACGGTAGACGTGAATGGTAGCGCGAGTAATAGAAACCAAATTCGGTGTCGTTTAACCAACCGGCATAGTAGTTAAACTTAACACCAAACTGACCATCATCCTTAGCGGTACGATCTTTGGTACGACAGATCGTACGGCCAGCTGTCTCTTCACCCTCACGCTCCGCTTGGTAAAGACCAAACTCTTCTAGGCGGTCATCAATCTGAGTCTCGGGGTTGCCGGCATCACCAAAGGCAACATGATTACTCCGATAAAGCGCATCCGATGGGTTAATACAACCCTCCGCATAACGCGCCACGCTGGCCGCTGAGTTAGGGTCATAAACCGGCAAATCGTCTTGAATATTCGACGGATCTTCTGGCTCTTTACCAAACGCCAACATGGCGTAACCCTGGCCAGCACCAGCCACATCAGAAGTCGAGAAGAAATCACCAATAGGCGGCAGGATAATCGGCTTCCATTTCAGCTGATAAAACGCTTCCATCGAAACGTTATCAGTTAGGTCGATACCCGCCGTAATCATCTCGGTGGGTGTGAACAGCTCTTTCAGGTCCAGACCCGGCGTGTTCAAGCGAATAACGTTCGGCGCGTTGGCCGAGTTAATAGAGTTCACCACGAAGGTTAAGCTCTCACCCCAAGACACAACCTGCTTACCAACGTTAACTGACAAGGTGCGGTCAAACACATCCCAGCTACCGTAGACATAAAAGTCTTCCAAGCGGCTGCTGAAGCCAATTTCATCTTCAACCGCCTTTGAACGGGGCGTGAGTCCTGGCTGATGGACTGCATCAATATGACGCTCTTCATAATCAACCGCGGTAGGATCGTAGAAAGTAATAACCCGCGCAAACAAGCCGTAGTCTTCCCAGGTCATATCTAGATCAACAGTGGTCTTAAACGCCGCTTTTACTACATCACCCTTGTCGTAGTTCAAGTTGCCTTGGTCAGCGTTCTGGGTAAAAGAACCCGTGGCATCAACAAAGCGCTGGTGTTCTGCGGCATTTAATACGCAACCACCAAGCAGATCTTCGTCCACGGTAATAATACCCAGTGGTACCGCGACCGACTCTAAATTTTGGTCACCGCCTGTCTGCTGGTCAGCACAGAGCACTTCTCCATGCTCATCTAGGCGGTCAGGGCCGCTGCGCTTAGACACAATACTGTAATCAACGCTTGAAGCACGAAACGTTGCGCCAGCCGACATCAAGACATTGACACTGCCTTCAATATCGCCCCACTCAAATCCAAACGCTTGTACATTTGAAGATGCCAGAGCCATAACGCCAGCAATACTGGTTACGGCGGCTTTTCGACCGACTAAGTTAATGATATTCACGCAGCTAACTCCTCAGGAAGCCATAGACCTATAGCTGTCTCTTTCGAGACCACCGGTATTCGGTTTTGCGAAAAAACAAAGGAGGAAGCTCGGAACTTGCCGAAAAAATATAGAGACACGAGTGCCGGTCTCCCCCACCGATTTTACGCAGTATTTTGTTATTTAATTACGACCCTAAAACCGTAATGCATGCGCATCACAAATTTTTTGGTCTTTATAGGGAACTTTTTATCACAGCCGTGCCAGACAAGCAAGCAAAAACAACGCTTTAAGCTTTTTTAGCGGAAAAAACGAAGATATCAATCGCTACTCAACCAAATCATCGAAATTTGACGACCACAAGGATTGGCTTGCCCCTCCGAGCTACTTCCGGCGCGACGATAGGAATAAAAGCGCGGCTCACTGACGGTACAAAAGTCGCCGCCAACAATCTGCGGCACACCGGCTGCGCGCAAACGCAAACGCGCCAATTCGTAGATGTCCGCTAAATACTTACCCTGGCCGTTCTCTATGAATGCTGATTGCGCTGCTGCGTCGCAAGAGACAAATGCTTGGCGCACCTCCTCTCCTACTTCGAAGGCCAATGGGCCGATCGCCGGCCCCAACCAGCACTGCACATCGGCGGCGTTCACCGCCATCGCCAACAACGTTTGTTCCAACACACCAGCACAAAGGCCACGCCAGCCTGCGTGCGCCGCTGCCACCACCGGTGCCGAGCCTGGGCAATAAAACAAAACAGGTAAACAGTCTGCCGTTAATATGGCCGCGGGGCGCCCGATCTGCCGGGACACCACAGCATCAGCGCGCATATCGGGCCCATCGCGGCCGACTTCAGCAACCACAGTGCCATGCACCTGCTGCAACCATAGCGGTTCATGAATACCAAGCGCCATTTGCAGCCGCTGCCGATTTTCTCTGACCGCGGCGACATCATCACCCACATGCGTGGCGAGGTTAAAGGCACCGTAAGCGGCCGATGATTGCTGGTTATAACCATAAGAATAAGCCGCGTGAACGGATGACGGCAGCTCCCAATCAGGCACCAACAGCGGCAACGACATGAGCTACTCGGCGCTCTCTGTGTCAACTCGCAAGGCCGCGATTAAGGCCTGCATATCCGCCGGCGGCGGCACCTGCCAATCCATCACCTCTCCCGTTGCTGGGTGAACTAACCCCAACCGTCGCGCATGCAAAGCCTGGCGATTAAAACCACGCAACATTGCTTCTAGCGCCGGCGTAGTGCCAGCAGGAATAGCCAAACGCCCTCCATAAACAGGGTCGCCAACGAGTGCGTGTTTTTCACTCGCCATATGAATACGAATTTGGTGAGTACGCCCAGTTTCCAGTTTCAAGCGTAAGCGTGTGTGCGACTTAAACCGCTCCAATACGCGGTAATGTGTTACCGATTCACGCCCACCCTGGCGAATAGCCATGCGAGTACGATCATTTGGATCACGCTCAATGGGTTTATCAATTGTGCCGCCAGCTACCAAATGGCCGCGCACAACAGCCTCATACTCACGATTAATTTCGCGCTGCTGCAACGCCTCCACCAATACCGCATGGGCCTCTAAGGTGCGTGCAACCACCAATAAACCGGTGGTGTCTTTATCGATTCGGTGTACCAAGCCAGCACGAGGCAAAGCATCTAGCTCTGGTGCATGGTGCAATAGTGCATTCACCAAGGTGCCACTGGTATTGCCAGCACCCGGGTGCACCACTAAACCGGCTGACTTGTTAACAATAATGAGATGCTCGTCCTCATAAACGATGTCGAGCGGAATCGCCTCAGCGCGAACACCCGGATCCAGCACCAAGTTAGCCTGCAAGTTGAGCTGGTCACGATGCTTTACCACATCACGCTGATTAGCTAATTCGTCATTAAGCTTCAGCTGCCCAGCAGCAATCCAAGCCTGCAAACGGCTACGCGAAAACTCAGCAAACAACTGAGCCGCCGCCTGGTCCAAGCGCAAACCTTTACTAGGTAAATAGACGGATGCGGATTTTTCTACATTTATGCTGGTCACAAAGTTACAACTCGAAACAAGTAGTGATAAATAAACTCAACAATTGCGGCTAGCACGCAGCGGCTAGTGACCGCTATACTGCGGCACTAAATTAGCTGGGCCGCTTAAACCGCCCTTTTTGTTAATCCAGCGCTTGCGCTAAAGAATCAACATGTCAAACCAAACACCGCGTCACTCATTCTACCTACGTCACATAGGCCGCCATATTGGCTTGATTGCTGTTATCGCGCTAAGCGCTTTTGTCAGCGCCTGCAGCAGCAACAACTCGGCCGGGCCTATTCAAAACATTACCGAACGTGACGAACGACGCATTGCCAAACTCAAAGAAGAGCAATTGTACCAGCGCGCGCGCCAAGCATTGGATAGCAGCGCATGGGATTCTGCATTACAGCTGTATAACGACATTGAATTGCGCTATCCCTTCTCTGAAACCGCACGCCAAGCTCAGCTTGAATCGCTATTCGCGCACTATCGGCTTTTCCAAGAAGACTTAGTAGTCTCGCTAGCCAATCAGTTTATTAACCAATATCCACGCCACCCGCATGTCGACTACGCCCACTATATGAAGGGCCTAGCCAATTTTCGCCGCGCCACTCCTGACGTTGGCTCTTGGTTCCGCAGCGACAACTCAGTACGCGATCCCGGCTATGCACGGGAAGCATTTTTTGCCTTTTCACGGCTGGTGAATAGCCTCCCTAACAGCGACTACGCACATGACGCACGATTGCGGATGCTGTTTTTGCGTGAACGCCTAGCCAAACACCAGTGGCACATTGTTCAGTACTACCAACGCAAAAATGCCTGGGTAGCAGTAGTTAATCGCGCCAAGTTATTGCTAGAAGATTATTCTGGCAGCAGCTTCACCCAGCCGGCCTTGCTGGCGATGGCTGAAGCCTATGACAACTTAGGCATGACTGCTTTAGCGGAAGACGCCAATACTCTGGCTCAGCTAAACACCGCCAGCCAGCCAAACCCGGGTACCGACACCTTTACTGATTCCGAGCTGGAGCAGCTAATCCCGGCGCTTAAACAGCCTTAAAACCCGGCGTTAACCCAACTGAGGTCCGGGCTGGTATCCGGACGTAATCGGATAACGCCGGTCACGACCGAAGGCCCGGCGCGTGATTTTGACACCGGGCGAGGCCTGTTGGCGCTTGTATTCATTACGTTTAACCATGGCCACAACCCGGCGCACGAGGTCTTCATCAAAGCCCATTTCAGCAATCGAAGTAATGCTTTGATCAGCCTCAATACTAAATTCCAAAATCGGATCTAACACCTCGTAAGGCGGCAAACTATCTGTGTCTTTTTGATCAGGTCGCAGCTCAGCTGAAGGCGGCCGGTCAATGACGCGCTGAGGCACAACCTCACTACCCGCCACTTTATTGCGGTAGCGCGCTAGCTCATACACCAAGGTTTTAAACACATCTTTAAGCGGTCCGTAACCGCCAGCCATATCACCGTATAAAGTGGCGTAACCAATCGCAGTCTCACTTTTGTTGCTGGTGGTTAGCACCATCTTGCCGGTTTTGTTGGAAATGGCCATCAATAACAGGCCACGAATACGAGCCTGAATATTCTCTTCGGTGGTATCTACTGGCAGCCCTGAAAAGCGCTCGGCTAGCAGGGACTCAAAAGTGTCGACGGCACTCTCAATTGCAATACTGTGCCATTTCACACCCAGCCCTTGTGCCTGTTTGGCCGCATCTTCGTTGCTCATGTCAGCGGTATAACGCGACGGCATTAACACCGCCTCAACCCGCTCAGCACCCAGAGCATCTACCGCAATCGCCAACACCAGCGCTGAATCAATGCCTCCGGACAAGCCCAAAACCACGCCGGGGAAACCATTTTTCTCGACGTAATCGCGTACTGCCAGCACGATGGCGTCATAAATTTCAGCCAGCTCTTCAATTTCGGCCGGTACAGGCTCTGCCAAGGGGTGTTCTAAAGCCTTAGCGTCAGCCGCTAATGACAATACCGCCAAATCCTGTTGGCAGGCCGGCGCCAAATATTGGCACTGGCCATCAGCGGAAAACACCATTGAGCGACCGTCAAAAACCAACTCATCTTGGCCGCCAACCAAGTTGCAATAAAACATCGCCAAACCGGTATCAGCAACTCGCTTTTTAGCCACTGCCATGCGCTCAGCCAATTTCGCTTCGTGAAATGGCGAGGCATTTAAATTTAACAACAGCTCGGCACCCGCTTCTTTTGCCTGCAAACAAGGCCCGGCATGCCAAATGTCTTCACAAACCGTAATTCCTACCGCGACACCACCAACCGACAACACCAAGGCTTGGCTACCAGCATCGAAATAACGCTGCTCATCAAAAACACCGTAATTAGGCAAACACTGTTTAAAGTAGCGGCCGCGGATCTGCCCCTGCTGAATCACCACAGCGGCATTGTAGATTTGGCCTGCCTCATAAAACGGCGTGCCAATCACCAAGCAAAGCTCGCCCAGATCAGACGCTGAAACTTCACATAAACGCGCTAAGGCCTGCTCAATCTGAAGCTGGAATGCTGGGCGAAACAGTAAGTCTTCAGGCGGGTAACCACAGAGTACCAGCTCAGGAAACAAGATCAGGTCAGCTGACTGTGCACGGGCTTCGCGCGCTTGCGCCAAAATTAACTCAGTGTTTCCAGCAACGTCGCCCATCAATGGGTTGCATTGCGCCATCGCAATATTCATGGCTGTTTTACTTGATATTTGGTTAGCTTAATTGAGCAACAAGGCTTTAAGAGCGCAACGCTTATGACAACGCGGCCAGCATCGCGGCACCGAGCTCAGCCGGTGAATCTACTGTATGCACACCCGCCGCCTTCAATGCCGCAAATTTACCTTCCGCCGTACCTTTGCCGCCTGACACAATCGCCCCGGCATGCCCCATACGCTTGCCTTTTGGCGCGGTGACTCCAGCGATATAACCGACCACAGGCTTGCTGACATTGGCTTCTATATAAGCGGCTGCGTCTTCTTCGTCACTACCACCAATCTCACCAATCATAATGATGCCTTGGGTGGCTGGGTCGTTTTCGAACATTTCCAAGCATTCGATAAACCCTAGACCATGCACAGGGTCCCCCCCCATGCCAACACAAGTGCTTTGACCCAACCCAACGGCCGTAGTCTGATGCACTGCTTCATAGGTCAAAGTGCCCGAACGAGACACAATCCCAATGCTACCCGGCAAGTGAATATGGCCCGGCATAATGCCCATTTTGCATTCACCCGGGGTGATAATGCCGGGGCAGTTAGGACCGATTAGCTGGGTGTCAGTTGCCGCCAGGCCGAGCTTCACACGCATCATGTCCTGCACTGGAATATGCTCGGTAATACAAACAACCAATTTGATGCCAGCATCAGCCGCTTCCAAGATCGCGTCAGCAGCGAACGGAGCAGGCACTAAAATCACTGACGCATTGGCGGCTTCAGCAGCCACCGCCTCATGCACGGTATTAAAAACCGGCTTACCTAGATGCGTTTGCCCGCCTTTTCCTGGCGCCACACCACCCACCACTTGGGTACCGTAAGCCATGCACTGCTCGGCATGGAAACTACCTTGTTTGCCAGTAAACCCTTGAAAGATCACGCGAGTTTCGGCGTTGACCAAAATGCTCATTAATTCTTACTCTTATGCAATGCCAAACAGCGACACCAAATAATTAGGCTTTTGCCGCCGACACGGCTTTCTGTGCCGCATCGGTCAAACCGTCGGCCGTTACAATATCGAGACCGCTGTCCGCTAATAACTCGCGGCCACGATCTACGTTAGTACCTTCTAAGCGCACAATCACGGGCACCGTGACACCAACTTCTTTAATAGCGGCGATAATGCCTTCTGCAATCAGGTCGCAACGAACAATGCCGCCAAAAATATTTACCAACACGGCGCGAATAGAACCGCCAGCCAAAATCAATTTAAAGGCTTCTGCTACGCGCTCTGCCGTGGTGCCGCCACCAACATCTAAAAAGTTAGCCGGCTTACCGCCGTGCAGCTGGATAAGATCCATAGTCGCCATCGCAAGGCCGGCACCATTCACCATGCAGCCGATATCGCCGTCTAAAGAAATATAGTTCAGGCCATGCTCGCTAGCTTCGGCTTCTTTGGCGTCTTCTTGTGTCAAGTCACGTAATGCCGCCAGTTCAGACTGCCGATAGAGAGCGTTGTCGTCGAGGTTTAATTTTGCATCCAAGGCCAGGAGTTTTTCTTCCGCTGTCACGATTAGCGGATTAATCTCAACTTGGCTGGCATCTTTCTCCAAGACCAAGCGAACCATGCCCGCAATAATGCTCGAAAAATCTTTATGCATGCTCTTAGGCAGCTCTAAGGCATAAGCCAAACGTCGCGCCTGCCAGGCCTGCAAGCCAGCACCCAACGATACCGGCACCTGAATGATTTTTTCCGGTGTTTCTTCTGCAACCGCCTCAATATCCATGCCGCCCTCGGTTGACGCCACGATCATCAGGCCTTCTGACGCGCGATCCATCACCACCGAAAGATACAGCTCACGGGCGATATCCAAACCCGATTCAACCAGCAGCAAATTAATGGGCAAGCCGTCGGCTGCGGTTTGATGCGTATGCAAACGATTACCTAGCATGGCTTCGGCACTGCTTTTTACCGCATCAATATCTCGGCAAAATTTAACGCCACCGGCCTTACCGCGGCCACCGGCATGCACTTGAGCTTTAACAACCCAACCTTGACCACCCAGCTGCTGGGCAGCCTCAGCAGCCTCATCTACGGTACCGGCAACCTGTGCTGGCGGCACTGGTATTCCGTATTCGGCAAACACGGCCTTAGCCTGAAACTCATGCAAATTCATCGCTACGTAACTATCGCTTTAAATTTTTATCTTCTATCAACCGCATATTGTCGTATAAAGCCGTCAGCACTGATACCCTGTAGGCCAGTTTTATCGGTGCTTTTAGCGAAATAATAAGAAGGGAAACAATGACATGGGGCGAATAATCGCAATCGCACTAGTCTCCGGTGCCATTTGGTGGTTGTGGCGACGCTGGCAAAACCCAACTAGCCAGATAAAAAGCGATGGCAAACAAGCATCGCAGAAACTCCTCCAATGCCAGCGCTGCGACGCCATGCTGCCAAGCAACAGTGCCGACCGCCGAGCCATCGCCAGCGGTTGCGAACACGGCGAACGCTGCCCATTACATCAGGAACACTAGCGCTGACAGCATGATTGGCAACGGCAACATCAGCGAGGACAACCGCTGGCAAACGCTGCGGCTGCTAAATGGCATCCGCATGGCCTTGGCCATCGTGCTCATCACCCTATCGGCATTGAGTGTTAACAGCGGCAGCGACAAAAATGGCACCTTACTAGCGCTATTAGCTGGCCTTTTTGCGCTGCATGGCCTCATTAGTGCTCGTCAACTGCGGCTGCGCAGCCCGGCCATTAACCGCCAAATTCGCGTCCAGTTAAGTGTCGACTTTGGTTTGTTGCTGGTTCTCGTTTTCCTTGGCAACACCGACAGCAATTACGCCAGCCTTCTCTTTGTACCCACCGTAGCCGGCAGCTTGTTACTGAAAGAGATGAAGGCATACACCTTTGCGGCCCTGTCGTCGCTGGCATTACTGGCCATTGAAACCGAGCGGGTATGGTTGTCTGGTATCGAGCATGGCCATTACAGCCAAGCCGGCATGCTTGGCGTGGTCTTTTTTAGCATTGCCGTCATTGGGCGCATGATTTCCAGCCGTTTGGCGGCATCACAAACCCAGCTTGAACAAACCGACATTAACCTTGCCAACTTAGAAGCCGCTTCTAGCTTGGTTATCCAAAACTTAGATTCTGGCGTAGTGGTTATTGATGGCGACAACCGCATTCGGCTGATCAACTCCGCCGCAGTACAAATGTTGAACGTCAACTTACCGGTACACGGCCGCCCAGCAAGAGACTCAGCACCCTTGTTGAGCGAACAAATCGCGCTTTGGAAAATGGACCAGCGGCGCCAAATTCCTAGCTTTACTAGCAACGGCCGAGACCTAGTACCCAGATTTGTGCCAGTTGGCCAAATGGGCCGCTCTGGCATATTAGTGTTCCTAGACGATGCTGAGCAGCTGTCGACAGAAGCTCAACAAAATAAATTGGCATCACTGGGGCAACTCACCGCCAGTATCGCGCATGAGATTCGCAACCCGCTGAGCGCCATTAGCCACGCCTCGCAATTACTAGCCGAGTCCCCCACGCTAGACGAAGCCGACGTTCACCTAACCGAGATCATTAAAGAACAGGTTGTGCGAGTCGACAGCGTCATCTCAAGCGTACTAAAGCTTTCGAGAAGAGAAAAACCACAACCGGTAATCGTAAAATTAGCACCGTGGCTGGAGCAGTTTCGATCCTGCTTTATTCTTGAACATCAGTTACAAATTTCTGACTTCGAGATTGAAAGCAACAATACCGACGCAGAAGTCCGTATGGACGAAAGCCAGCTGGATCAGATCGTCTCGAATTTATGCAAGAACGCTCTGCACTATAGCCAACAGAACAATGCCGCCGCGCCACTAGTCAGCGTTCACTTTAGCTACGATGCCAAGGCCTCTTGCTGGTATCTAGATGTTAGCGACCGCGGGCCCGGCATACCTGAAGCCATACAGACCGACATCTTTGTGCCATTCTTTACCACTCGCCACGAAGGTACCGGGCTCGGGCTATATTTGGCGCGCTCCCTATGCGAAACCAACGGCGCGCGGCTAGTACTAAATGACAGCCATAGCGGCGGCACCACCTTCCGAGTAATCTTTACCTCACCACTCCACTAAGCCACGATTAAGGCACACCATGTCAGATAGCCTCACTGAAAACGCCACCGCCTTAGTAGTTGACGATGAGCCGCGAATCGTTGAGTTGCATAGCCTGACGCTAAAGCGCATGGGCATTAATGTGCTTAGCGCTCAAACGGTTGCCGACGCTGCTGCCCGTGTTCAGGAGCAAAACATCGACTTCTGCCTTACCGACTTAAAGCTACCCGATGGTACTGGCCTAGAGGTACTGACAGCGGTCCAAGAGGCACAACCCGAAACTCCGGTCGCGGTTATCACTGCTTTTGGCGACATTGACACTGCCACCGAGGCGCTGAAGCTGGGTGCCTTCGATTTTGTTTCCAAGCCGGTTGACCTCAACCAGTTAAGGACACTGGCCACTACTGCCCTGCGTCTAAGGCCAGCCGAGCCCAAAGTTGCCCGCCGTCAATCACCGCTAGACCAGCTATATGGGGTTTCAGAACCCATGCTGGCGCTAAAGAAAATGATTGAAAAAGTCGCCCGTAGCCAAGCCCCTCTGCACATCACCGGCGAAAGCGGCACCGGTAAAGAACGCGTTGCCCGCACCATCCATGAAATTAGCCCGCGGCAGGCTGAGCCTTTTATCGCCGTAAACTGCGGCGCCATTCCAGCTGAATTAATGGAAAGCGAGTTTTTTGGAGACCAGAAAGGTAGCTTTACTGGTGCCACTTCACATAAAGAAGGACTCTTTCGCGCCGCCAACGGCGGCACCCTATTCCTAGACGAAGTCGCCGATTTGCCCGCACATATGCAGGTCAAACTACTACGCGCCTTACAAGAGAAGGCCGTTCGCCCCATTGGCGCCCATGACGAAGTCCAAGTCGACGTCCGCATTATCTCTGCCACACATAAAAACCTAGCCGAGCTAATAGAACGCAACAGCTTTCGCGAAGACCTTTACTACCGAATTAACGTTATTCAAGTTGATGTACCCGCGCTCAGCGACCGGCGCGAAGACATCCCCGGCTTGGTCAACTTTCTTTGCCAGCGCTATCAAGAGCGAACCGGCACGGCCCTTGCCGTTGCCGATGACGCCATTGCCTGGCTTGCCGAACAAACATTTCCCGGCAATATCCGCGAACTAGAAAACAGCCTCGAAAGAGCCGCCGCGCTCTGCGACAATCAAACCATCGCCCTAAGCGACCTTCAACACACCCCTCAACGACGTGGCGGCAATCGCAATGCACAAGAACTCACACTACCGCCAGGTGTTGACCTCGACAGCTGGCTAGAATCGATTGAGCTCAAAATCATTGCCCAACACCTCGCTCAAAACGACGGCAATAAAACCGCCACCGCCGAATCACTCGGCATCAGCTTCCGACAGCTACGTTATAAGCTGAAAAAGCTCGAACTCTAGTTACAAAAATCGTCCAAACTGACAAATTTTGTCACAAGCCGAATATTGATTCATAAATTTATTGTTTATTTTCAAATACTTAAACATACCATTTGGTCATTAAAGCCGGTTTTTTAAAGCTGGCACAGGCGTTGCAAACAACTTATCGAAGGGCATCAACGGCCCCGATTTTTTACAAGCAAGGTTTTATGACTGGAGATTGAAAATGAACGTTAAAGCAAACATCCAAAAAGGTTTTACCCTTATCGAATTGATGATCGTAGTTGCGATTATCGGTATCTTGGCAGCGATTGCCATTCCTCAGTATCAAGACTATGTGGCTCGCTCACAAGTGTCTGAAGCTGTACAACTAATGGGCGGCGCTAAAACTGCGATCGAAGAGTATGTTTCTCAAGAAGGCAAGTTCCCTGTTGATGGCGACTTCACCAGCAGCACCGTAGCCGACTCTTTGGGCATCAAGACCTCAGGTTCTTATGTTGCTAGCATTACCTTTGACGACGGCAGCAACAACGATGCCGCAGGTCGAATGACTGCAACTATGGCTTCGAGCGGCGTTTCTGGCGAAGTTACCAGCAAAACCGTTTCTTTTGAACGCTCTGCTACTGGCGAGTGGAACTGCCGTCGCGGCTCTACATCTCCTATTGCAGATGAGCATCTACCTAATAGCTGCGAGTCTGACCAGCAGTCTATCTAAATGACCCGGGGCACTCACAGCAAAGGGGCAAAGGCGGCGCACTAGCGCCGCCTTTTTTGTAAGTGAAACCGCACATGATAAAAAGCAAGACGATATGGCTTATATGCCTGGGCATCATCACTACAGCCCTACCGCTGCTTAACAACGGCAGCTTTGGCATTCATCTTTTCGATGGCAAGCGCCTAGCCATTATCGCCACCGTCATAGGCGCTATGTATTGCCTCTTCCGCTACCCCATTACGCTATCTGACAAACAGCAGCTCCACTACTGCCTTGTTCTAGGAACCCTACTGACTATTAGCATTGGCTTAGCCGAAAAGCCACTAATGGCGAGTTTAGAAACGGCCTCAATGGTCGGGTTAACACTTTCTGCAATAGTATTCTCGAGACTCGCCAATGCGCCTTTACAGGCACTCAGAATTGCCACTGTAGCCGCTGCATTGTATTTACTCATGGCTACCGCACATTTAGGCAATAGCTACGTCTTACAACTTTCGGAGCAGGTCGTCGCCCGTTTACCCGGTTTCAACAACATTCGAGAATTCAGTCATTGGCTAACTTGGACCCTTCCGCTCGTCGGCGCACTACCTTTTTATCGGCGTTTCCTCACCAAGGTACCTGGTTATTGGTTGTGGATGATCGCTATTGGATGGTGGTTTCTATTTTATATCGCTGCCGGCCGCGGCAGCGCCGTCGCAACCTTGCTAGCGGTTGCAATAGTGACTTGTCTCTATCAACGACGCGCCCTAACCTGGCTAAAAACACTAGTGACTGCCGCCATCATTGGTAACACAATGGGCTACCTATGGATCGGCTTGGAAGCACAATACGCGCCAAGTATCCTGCACATAGATGGGGGCTTACTATCTAACCAGAGTTCAGACAGGCTAAGTCTCTGGACCGAGACCTGGGATATGTTTGTAGCCCACCCTTGGTTTGGCGTTGGCCCTATGCATTTTGCCCATCACACGACCAGCGAATTCGCCAGCCCGCACAACATAGTCTTACTGCAACTTGCCGAAACCGGCATTTTCGCGACGCTGTTGGTCTTTTCAGGCTTGGCTTATGCTTACTTGAAACTGCTCTTCCAAGCGCGCCAGCAGCCAGACAATATTTTACTCATGGGGTTCTCAACCGCCGTGATCGCTGCCGGTATACATAGCCTATTTAGCGGCGTACAGCTGGCACCCTATAGTCAGTTCTGGTTGATTATTATTGTAGGCGCGACAATACACTTATGCAGAGCCCGACAAACTAACCCAACCGGACCAGAAACACATACACTAACAGGCACTAGGATACTCGCCTGTGGGGTTGCCGCTATGTTATTGATAGGCTTAGCGCTGGTTGTTATCGATCCAAACCTCCCGGATCCTTGGGCTAATATTATTGGCGGGCGCCAGCCTCGGTTTTGGTCACATGGTCAGTTTTAAATAAGCAGAGCAGCAATGGGGAAAGACGAAGTACATTTAGTGGGTTTAGCAAGGCGTCTAGCGATGGACGGCTTACTTAGCGAGTCGCAAGCAGCAGAAGCGGCAACCAAAGCTAAGTCTCGCAAACAACCTGTAGTCTCCTACCTCGTAGAAGAGAGAATTCTCGAGGCTAGCGCTATTGCAGCAGCCGCGGCCGATGAATTTGGCGTGCCGCTACTTGACCTCAGCCAATTTGAGCTAGAGCTCGCCCCAATTGACTTGGTTAACCAAAAGCTAATCCAACGTCACCATGCACTACCTTTGTGGCAGCGCGGCAACACCTTATTCATTGGTTTATCGGACCCAACCAATATTGCCGCCGCAGATGAAATCAAGTTCCAAACCGGACTCAACACTGACATTGTCGTCGTCGAAGAAGACAAACTAAGCCGCGTTATTAACGACATTATTGAGCGGTCTGAGGCCAGCGCTTTCGACAACCTTGGCGACGAAGATCTAGACAATCTTGAGGTGGCCGACGAAGAGGACGAGCTGGAAGACCCTAACGCCGACAGTTCAACCGTAGACGATGCTCCCGTTGTACGCTTCGTAAACAAAATTCTATTAGACGCGATCAATAAGAGCGCCTCTGATATCCACTTCGAACCCTACGAAAAAAGCTACCGCGTGCGTTACCGCCTAGACGGCATTTTGCGTGAAGTCGCGACGCCGCCGGCGGCAATGGCACCGCGCTTGTCGGCCCGGATTAAAGTCATGGCGAGACTCGATATTGCCGAACGCCGCATACCGCAAGACGGCCGTATCAAACTCAATATTTCACGTAATCGTTCAATCGACTTCCGTGTTTCGACCTGCCCGATGGTGCACGGCGAAAAAATCGTGATCCGGGTGTTAGATCCCAGCAACACCCAAATGGGTATTGAACAGCTCGGCATGGAACCGGCGCAGCAAGAAGCCTTTAAACACGCCATTAGCCAGCCCTGGGGCCTCATCCTCGTGACCGGCCCCACGGGATCAGGCAAAACCGTATCGCTGTACACAGCACTGAATATGCTGAACACATCAGACCGCAACATTTCCACTGCTGAAGATCCGGTTGAGATCCAGGTACCCGGCATCAACCAAGTTAACGTGATTTCTAAGGTCGGCTTCGACTTTGCCGCCGCTCTGCGCTCGTTTTTACGTCAAGACCCAGACATCATCATGGTCGGTGAGATTCGGGATCTAGAGACTGCTGAAATTTCAGTAAAGGCAGCACAAACTGGTCACTTGGTGCTTTCCACGCTGCATACCAATGACGCCCCACAGACAATATCCCGCCTGATGAATATGGGCATACCACCGTTCAATATCGCCTCTAGCGTATCTTTAATTTTGGCGCAGCGACTGGCTAGAAAACTGTGTCAAAGCTGTCGCGTGGAGGAGAAAATTAGTCGCGAAGACCTCCTAAAAGCCGGTTTTAATGAAGACGAATTAGCTGACCTAACCACCTACAAAGCAGGCGGCTGCGACGAATGCGGCCATAGCGGCTACAAGGGCCGTCAAGGCCTCTATCAAGCCATGACGATTTCAGCAGAAATGCAAAAGCTCATCTTGGCCAATGCCAATGCTGGCGAACTCAGCGAACAGGCGAAAAAAGAAGGCATTGGCGACCTGCGTAGAGCCGGACTTAACAAGGTTAAGGAAGGCATTACCAGCCTCGAAGAAGTTTACCGCGTGACCACAGAATAGACGGCAATCGGATTATGGCTAAACAGCAAACAGATACCCGCTATACCTGGGAAGGCACCGACCGCAAAGGCCGGCGTATGAAAGGCGAGATGGCGGCCGCCAATGAAACGGCCGTGCGCAGCGTGCTGCGTGGCCAAGGCGTTGCCGTGCTACGCGTGCGTAAAAAGTCTGAGCTGTTTTCCTTTGGCAAAGGTAAAGCCATCACCCCTAAAGACATCGCCATCCTGTCTCGCCAAATGGCGACCATGATGCAAGCTGGCGTGCCGTTAGTGCAGTCGCTGGACATTATTGGCCGCGGCGACGCCAACCCTAAAATGCAGGATTTGGTCAGCGCCATTAAAAACGAAGTCGAGTCAGGCACCTCACTCAGCGAGTCACTGGCTAAACATCCTAAATACTTCGATGACCTCTACATTAACTTAGTAGAAGCCGGCGAACGTTCCGGCGCATTGGAAGCTTTGCTCGATAAGGTTGCTACCTACCAAGAAAAAACCGAAGCACTCAAAGCCAAGATCAAAAAAGCCTTGGTCTATCCAGCCTCGATTATCGTTGTTGCCTTTGCGGTAACGGCGATCTTATTGGTCTTTGTAGTACCTCAGTTCCAATCCTTGTTCCAAGGTTTTGGCGCCGACTTACCCGCTTTCACCCTATTTGTGATTAACCTTTCAGAATGGGCGCAAAGCAACTGGTGGCTGGTGCTTGGAGTTTTAGCGCTCGCCATATGGGGCCATAAACAAGGGCGGCAACGCTCACAAAAATACGTATTACTGACCGACAAACTGATGTTGCGCCTACCGGTAGTTGGCGAAATTTTGGTGAAATCTGCCATCGCCCGCTACGCACGCACCTTGTCGACCATGTTTTCTGCCGGCGTACCCCTCGTTGATGCGCTAGATTCGGTCGCCGGCGCCACCGGCAATAAGGTTTATGAGAACGCCGTGCGGCAGATGAAGGACGATGTCTCTACCGGCCAGCCCTTGCATCTAAGCATGGGGCAGACAGAGATTTTCACTAACCTTGCCATTCAAATGATCGCTATTGGTGAAGAATCCGGCGCACTCGACGACATGTCTGGCAAAGTCGCCGATTTCTATGAGCGTGAGGTAGACGACGCCGTCGACGCGCTAACCAGCTTACTCGAGCCACTCATTATTTCGGTGATTGGTGTCATTGTTGGCGGCCTAATCGTTGCCATGTACCTTCCAATCTTCAAACTAGGCGCTGTAGTGGGTTAACACATTGCCAAATATAGAACTGTTCACGGATACGCTAAACGCCAGCCCCATCTTATGGTGGGCATTCGCGTTTGTCATCGGCAGCTGTATTGCCAGCTTTATCAACGTCGTGGTTTGGCGACTACCGATGATGTTAAACGACGAATGGAATCAAGCCGCAGCGCAGCAACTCAAGCTAGACGCGCCAGCTCCAAGCGGCTACACCCTTTCAACCCCGGGGTCGCACTGCCCTAGCTGCAAACACAGCATCGCCTGGTACTTCAATTTACCCATAGTCGGCTGGCTATTACTGCGGGGACGCTGTGCCAACTGCGGCACCACCATCAGTAAACGTTATCCAGCAGTGGAGTTGATCGGCGGCCTAATGGCGGCCATAACTGCCTACTACGTCCCTGCTGGCCTAGAAGCGGTTTTTGCAATCGGCCTAGTGCTAACGTTACTCACCATTGCATTAATTGACTGGGATACCCAACTCATTCCCGACAACATTGCTTTGCCACTTTTATGGCTGGGTCTGTTAATTAATATTAACGGCCGTTTCATCCCCATCGAAGAAGCTGTCATAGGTGCCGCCGCCGGCTATCTGATGCTATGGAGTTGTTTCAAAGCATTCCTGCTCATTACTGGCAAGGAAGGCATGGGTTATGGAGACTTCAAATTACTCGCCGCCCTAGGCGCTTGGTTTGGCTGGCAAGCCTTGCCAGCGATGATTTTGGTAGCGTCTGTGAGCGGCGCTTGCTTTGGCATTGGACAACGACTTAGTGGCAAGCTCGCCGCTCAACAAGCCATGCCATTTGGCCCATGGCTTGCATTGGCCGGGATTGTGCAACTATGGTGGGGCCAACCACTCTCGCAACTCCTCTCGCTATGACAGATCAATCTCCTCGGCCGCAATGGATAGGACTCACCGGCGGCATCGCCTGTGGCAAATCAGCCGTCGGAGAAGTATTTTCTGAGCTTGGTGCCGCTGTTATTGATGCCGACCAAGTTGCTAGAGATGTGGTTGCTCCAGGCCGGCCCGAACTGCAAGCGATAGCCGACACGTTTGGAAACGAATTCTTAACCGCCAAGGGCGAATTAGACCGGCCACGGATGCGCCAACATGTGTTTGCCCATCCAGAGGAACGACTAAAGCTCGAACAGCTACTGCATCCTGCGATCAAACAAGAATTGATTAGGCAATGCCAAGCGGCGACCAGCCAAGCACCCTACGTAATCGCCATGGTGCCGATCTTGGAAAAACTGGGGATAGAACAGCACCTGGCGCGGATAGTGGTTGTCGACGCCGCCGAAGATGTGCAGCTTATGCGCCTATGCCAACGTGACAACATGACCGAACAGGATGCTCAGGCCATGATTGATGCTCAGCAAGGCCGACGCCAGCGGCTAGCGCTCGCAGATGACATTGTCCGCAACAACAACTCGCTTTCCGATATGCGCCGCCAGGTAGAAACCTTGCATCAAAATTATCTCACGCTGCTACAGCCTATCTGACCATTCGTCTGATTAACCTGTACTTACATTTGCTAAGCACAGGTCAATGATTGACAATAGTTGTCGTCCACAGCAATTAGACCACAGCTAAATGTGGACGGAGGTCGACCGATATGGAAAAGGCATTATGGATGCACAAGGCGGCGTTGTTAGCCCACCGGAACTAAACGCTAGCGATACGCTTGTGGAAAAAGTCTTATACGAACAACCGCTCAACGAAAAAGTGCGCAGTTTTCTACGCATGGAGTTTTTGTTCCAGACTGCTGAACACACCATGGCGGGCAAATCCGAATGGGACCGCCGCCAAACGCTCGCAACATTTATCGACATCCTGAATCTATTAGGACGCGGCGACCTGCGCGGCGAAATGACCAAAGAACTTGGCCACTACGCTGCCCAACTCGGCTCACTGCGGAACCGAGACGACCTAGACCAACAGCGCTTAGCCGCAACCAAACAAAAGGTTGACGAGGCCGTCATGCGCCTCAATGCCTACACCGGACAACCCGGCCACCAATTACGCGACCATGAGCTGATCCATAGTATTCGCCAACGCAGCAGTATTACCGGTGGCACTTGCGTATTTGATATTCCGCAACTGCACTTATGGTTGCAACAACCAGTGGAAACTCAACAAGCGAATTTGCGCCAATGGTTTTCCACCTTTGACGTACTCCGCGAAGGCCTCAACTTATATCTCAAAATATTACGTGAAAGCGCGATTCCAAAGCCCGAACAGTCGCAACGGGGCGTTTTTCACCTAACATTTAATTTGCAGCGCGCACCGAAGTTGGTACAGGTTTACTTACCCACCAACGTCGACATTTACCCTGAAATCAGCGGCGGCAGACACCGTTTATCGATTCGCTTTATGCGCCAATCTGAATGGGACAAACGTCCTAGTCAGGTACTCGAAGACGTGAACTTCGAACTAGCCTGCTTTAGTTTCTAGCCATTCCGACGGCCAAAAGGCCGAAATACCGGCCACTCCTTGGCCACCTGCAGCCTTGGCAGTGGCGACATCATCTGCGCCGCAACCACCTATCGCATACACCGGCAACCCGGCAGCCGTTGCTCGTTCGGCAAAGCCAGACCAACCCAACAGCTCTGCTTGCGGGTGCGACAGCGTGGGTAATACAGTGCCCAAAACGGCAAAATCGCAGCCAAAGTCCTTCGCCAACGATAAACTCTCAAGCCCATGACAGGAGGCCGCGAGCCATTGCAGGCCTTGAGCCTCCAAATCCTCTTTACTGAGCCCTCTAGCTAGCGCATCACGCAAGGCTGACTCCGAAAAGTGAATACCATCAAAGCCCAGGCGCATAGCCCACTCGATAGATTTCGCATCAGACCCGACATTCAACAGCGCGACCACGGCGTTGTTTCTTGCCCATGAAGCGACTCGCGTCGCTTGCTCTTGAGTCTGGTGGGAAGGGTCTCCTGGCCCGACAAAGCTAGGCTGACGCCACTGCAGCAGCCTAACGCCATGCTGCGCTATAGCCGTCAGCTGAGCCTCTAAATCAGGCCATGCCAAAGCCTCGGGCAACGACGGCGAAACCACATAGTTATCTGGTAGCAGCAACGCTTTCACAATCGGCGCATCGGCAGGCAGCAAGTCCCAGTCCGTTAATCGACTGGCCGGTGCCCACGCCAGCGCCTGCTGGTCTAGACTCTTGGGCTCACCCAGCCACTGCCTAACAATGCGCACATGGAGGCGCACGCTACGCTCAGGGTAGTGGTGAACAAGCTCAATCAGCGGTTCGCTATTTTCAACCACTACGCCAAGCTCTTCTTCAAGCTCTCGATATAGGGCTTCCGAGGCGCTCTCGCCGGGCTCAAACTTACCACCAGGAAATTCCCAGTAACCAGCCATATGCTTACCCTCGGGGCGCTGAGCCAGCAAGATATCTCCAGAGGCATTGATCAATACGCCGGCGGCGACATTGATCACCGAACTGGCAGTCATTAACTACGGTATTCCGCGTTAATACGTACGTAATCGTGCGATAGATCTGAGGTCCACATGGTAAAACCGGCATCGCCTCGGCCAAGCACGATCGAGATACTCAGTTCGGCTTGGTCGAATACCGCCTGCCCCGCGGCCTCGGTATAGCTGGCAGCAACACCGCCGGCTTCGACAATGGCGACATCATCAAGATAGATCGAAACCTTGTCGACATCCAACGCCTCAATTGGCGCACGGCCCACCGCCGCCAGAATCCGCCCCCAATTGGGGTCACTGGCAAATAGGGCTGTTTTCACCAGTGGCGAGTGCGCCACGGTATAAGCAACCGATTTAGCTTCGGCTTCGTCTTTAGC
This sequence comes from Gammaproteobacteria bacterium, assembly GCA_030425645.1. Lineage (GTDB taxonomy): Bacteria > Pseudomonadota > Gammaproteobacteria > JAPPPA01 > JAPPPA01 > JAPPPA01. The sequence continues at coordinate 29,614 of JAUHZK010000003.1, forward strand.
GGCCAACACCTTAACGCTGACAAACTTTGTGGCACCTTCACCGTCACGAATAATGGCCTGCGCCAATTGCTGCATTAATGCCGTTAGTGCGGCCGTAAATACTTCCTTATCGGCGTCGCTAATTTCAACACCGGAAGCCGCGGTCGCGGTCAGAGTGCAAGCATCATTAGTGGAGGTGTCACCATCTACCGTAATGGCATTAAAACTCTTCGCCGTTGCCTGCTGCAGCATCTGCTGTAGCGTTTCTGCATCGGCCTTAGCGTCAGTTGCAATAAAGCCGAGCATTGTTGCCATATTGGGGCAGATCATGCCAGAACCTTTAGCGATGCCGGTTAAAGACACCGACCCTGCTGCCAACTGCACGGTAGTGCTAAATGCTTTCGGCACTGTGTCCGTGGTCATAATGGCCTTAGCCGCCGCTAACCATGACTGACTATCTAAACCATCAACCAACGCCTGAGAAGACTGTTCAAACGGCGCTACCGGCAACAACTCTCCAATCACGCCGGTTGAGAATGGCAGAACTTGATCAGCACTAATACCCGCAGCATTGGCAACTAGAGCGGTACTCTGCATGGCAGCGTCCAGCCCTGCAGCGCCTGTGCCGCAGTTGGCATTGCCAGAGTTGATAAGCAAGGCTAGTGGCGCATTGGCCTGTAAACGCTGTTTTGCCAACTGCACAGGCGCGGCACAAAACGCGTTTTGAGTAAAAACGGCAGCGGTCTGGCTGCCTTCAACAAAACGCAGCAACAGTACGTCGTCACGTCCGCTGTAGCGAATACCAGCGGCAACGGTCGCCAGCCCGACACCGTCAATTGCTAATAAATCTTGGGGTTCTGAAAGATTAACGGCCACGGCCTTGTCCTACTGTTATATCTGCCGGCTTAATTGAAAAGAGCGCTATACGCGCCCTTTCGTTCTGCCATTTAAATCACTGCCAGCTACTGCGGCTTACCATGACATTGTTTGTATTTTTTGCCGGAACCACAAGGGCAAGGATCATTTCTACCCACTTTAGGCGCATTACGCACCTGTGTCGCAGGGCGCGCCGGCCGCTTGGCTCCCGCCTGCGCCGCTGGGCGCTGAGGTGCCGCTGGCATAGGCGGCGCGTTTTCTGCAGGCGCTTCTGAATCTAGCGCAGCCGCTTCCTCTGCAGACGCATGCTGCGCTTGTGCGGCTTTGGCTGCTTCTTCCGCCAGTTGCCGGCGACGCTCTTCCATTGCCTCAACTTCTTCTGGCGCTCGCACCTGTACACGAGCCAACACCTGTAATGTCTCTGACTTCAGACCATCCAACATTTGTTGGAACATCACAAAGGCTTCGCGGCGATACTCCTGCTTCGGGTTCTTCTGCGCATAACCGCGCAAATGAATACCCTGACGCAAGTAATCCATTGCCGACAAATGCTCTTTCCAGTGCTTATCCAGCAGCTGCAACAGAATAGATTTCTCAAAATTACGCATGCCCTGCTGACCCACTAAGGCTTCTTTAGCCTGGTAAACCTCAACAAGGTGCTCCAACACGTAACTAACCAATGCTTGGGTATCCAACTGCGGCTGCTGTTCAACCCACTCAGCCACAGCCAGCTCAACACCTAGATTATCTTTTAGTTCAGCCTCCAGACCCTCAAGGTCCCACTGCTCAGGCAGACTACCAAGCGGCACAAACGCTACAACCATGCCTTCGGCAACATCATTACGGATCGACTGGATAATGTCTTCAACCGAGTCTTGCTCGAGAATGTCATGGCGCTGACCGTAAATAACTTTACGTTGGTCGTTAGCGACATCATCGTATTCCAGCAAGTTTTTACGAATATCGTAGTTATGCGATTCCACCTTACGCTGGGCGTTTTCAATCGCTCTAGTCACCCAGCGGTGCTCGATCGCTTCACCGCGCTCTAAGCCTAAACGTTGCATTAGCCCTGCCATGCGTGGCGAGGCGAAAATACGCATTAAGGTATCTTCTAGGGATAGGTAAAAACGTGTTTTACCTGGGTCACCCTGACGACCTGAGCGCCCACGCAACTGGTTGTCTACGCGGCGAGATTCGTGGCGCTCAGTACCAATGACATACAAACCGCCAGCGTCCAACACTTGCTGGTGGCGCTGCTTCCATTCATTACGAACTTGTCCTTGTTGCGACTCGTCCTCGCAATCACGCAGTTCTGCTTCAAGGTTGCCACCCAGAACAATATCGGTACCACGGCCGGCCATATTGGTGGCAATGGTAACCGCTAGCGGACGGCCCGCCTGCTCAATAATTTCAGCCTCACGCGCATGATTCTTAGCGTTCAGCACTTCGTGCTTGATACCGGCTTTGTTTAGCTCAGCCGCGATCAGTTCGGAGACCTCAATTGAAGCGGTGCCGACTAAAATCGGTTGTTGAGTAGTACTTTGTACCTCACGAATATCCTCAACAATGGCTTCAAATTTTTCCTGCGCACTGAGGTATACCTTGTCGCCGCAATCTTCCCGTGCCACTGGCACGTTAGTCGGAATAACAACTACTTCAAGGCCGTAGATATCTTCGAATTCGTAAGCTTCGGTATCCGCCGTACCGGTCATACCGCTGAGCTTGTTATAAAGCCGGAAGTAGTTTTGGAACGTAATCGACGCCAAGGTTTGGTTCTCGCGCTGAACCTCCAAACCCTCTTTCGCTTCTAAAGCTTGATGCAAACCATCAGACCAACGACGCCCAGCCAATACACGGCCGGTAAACTCATCAACAATCATGATCTGTGCGTCACGCACAATATAGTCGACGTTGATACGGAATAGATGGTGCGCACGCAAGGCCGCGTTAGCATGGTGCAGCAACACAATGTTGGAAGGGTCGTAAAGGCTAGCGCCCGCTTCCAACACGCCGATGGCGGCCATCTCACGCTCCAGCACTTCATGGCCGGCTTCGGTGATATGAACTTGCTTGCCCTTCTCATCAACGGTGAAGTGACCTGTGTCATGGCCTTCTTCATCTTTTTCACCGCGCTCTAACCGCGGTACCAACTGATTAACTTTGGCGTAAAGATTAACGTCATCATCAGACGGGCCAGAAATAATCAACGGTGTACGCGCTTCATCAATCAAGATCGAATCGACTTCATCGACAATCGCGTAATTCAAACCACGTTGTACTTGCTGCTCTTTGCTAAAGGCCATGTTGTCGCGCAAGTAATCAAAACCTAGCTCATTGTTAGTGGCATAGGTAATGTCGGCTGCATAGGCGGCTTTCTTCTCTTCAAAGCCTTGACCCGGCACAACCACGCCGACACTCAAACCTAAGAATTCGTACAGCTGCCCCATCCATTCGGCGTCACGACGAGCTAGGTAGTCATTCACGGTTACTACATGCACGCCCGCACCTGTGAGAGCATTTAGGTAGGCCGCAGCAGTAGCCACCAAGGTTTTACCTTCACCGGTACGCATCTCCGATATGCGACCTTGATTCAGCACCATGGCACCGATTAGCTGCACGTCAAAATGGCGCATACCGAGCACACGCTTACCAGCCTCACGCACTGTCGCAAAAGCTTCCGGGATCAGCGCTTCTAGCTTGGCCCCGTCATCAAGACGCTTTTTAAACTCATCCGTTTTTGCCCGAAGTTGCTCGTCGCTAAGTGACTCGTAATCACTTTCTAGCGCAGTGATTTGGTCCACCACCTTACGCATACGACGAACCAATCGCTGATTACGACTGCCAATAAAGAATTTGATAATGCGGGCTAGCATAGTTGCCTCAGTAATACAGAAAAACCCATGCGACCCAATCGCGCACATCGCGACGGTCTACATAGGTTGATATGGGGATTATTATGCCAGAGCCAAGTGCTGGCCAAAATAAAAAGAGAGGCGCTTTCGGCTGAATATTAGCGATCGCCCCGAGGTCTGCTCAGCTCGAGCACTAGCTGCTACTGGCGACGGCTAGCAACGACCTTCCAAGGGTTCACTTTCTTGCCGTTTTTTAGCAGCTCAAAATGCACATGCGGGCCGGTAGAACGCCCGGTCATACCCATTCTTGCGATCACCTCGCCTGCTACTACTTGCGCACCAACTGCGACTAAGTTTTCGCGGTTGTGCGCGTAGCGAGTGGCATAGCCATCAGCATGTGTCACTTCTACCATCAAACCGTAGCCGTGACGTCGGCCTGCATAGGTCACAATGCCGTCGGCTACAGAAATGATGTCGCCACCTTCTGCGCCGGCAAAATCGATGCCGTTATGCCAAGCGGCTTTACCGGTAAACGGATCTGTGCGCTTACCAAACGGCGACGACAACCAACCTTCAACAATCGGCCGCCCTTTCGGCGACAGACGCGCCGCGACATCATCACCAATAAGCAAGTTTTCTAACACGCCCAATTGGCGCTCACGGTCGGTCAAACGGGCTTCCAACAAACTGAGCTGATTTACCACGTCAGTCATTACCACGTCGTCAGCTAATCCCGGGCCACCCAGCGCCACCGGAGAGGAAAAATCGACCGCCACGGCCATATCAGGCTGTGTGCCGGCTAAATTTCTGGCGATTGTCTCCATACGCGCCAGCCGAGCTTGCAACTCGGCGACCCGACCAGACATTACGCGTAGCTGTGCGTCGGCATTTTGGCTAGCTAGCTCAACCGCCGCCTTGGCGTCACTTAATTGCAACTCAAGATCACCACTCAACTCAACCAAGGCTTGCTCGTATTCGGTGTTTTGCTGTGCTAGTTCAGCCGCGGCTTGCGCAGGAGGGTTCATTACGTTCACCAACAACGCACCCAGCATCACGCCTAAGGCAGAAACAGGCAGCACAGCAGCCAGCACCCACAATGTAGGAACTTGCTTGAAACCACCTTCAGTGCGTTTGAATAAGATAAACTTCATTTTCCTCTCCTTGCTTTCACCACCTGAATTAGTGGTAAAAACGGATCCGAATTAATTATGGCGCGCGCAGTTTCGGGCTTACTACAAAGCAACAATAAAACCCGCCTCTTGGTCAGCAAGGCTTGGTCTTTAGCCAAACTGCAAGACGCCATCACCGACGCTCTACCTCTTGAGATTCGAGCGCTCGGCAGCATTCAACCAGGCAATTTAGTAGATGGGGAATTAACCCTACTTGTTTCCAGTCCGGCGCTGGCAACGCGCTTACGCTTTGCTAGCAACACCGTATTGGCCGCCATCCGTAAAGAAGGCCGACTCAAGGTTAGTAGGATTAAAGTCAGGGTGGCACCGCCACGTCCTCAACTACGCAAACCTGTAAAAAAATCTAATCGAAAGCTGTCAGAGGCCGATCAAACCGCACTACTGCGGGCCGCTAAAACGGCAACAGATCCAGCGCTTGCTGCAGCTTTTCGCCGCCTAGCCAGCCGCACAGCGGGTAACTAGGCGATTTTATTATTTGTTTTCTAAGCGGCCGCTGGTGCGGCGTTGGTACCAAACGACACAGGTGACGCTTCAGCGTCGTCAAAGGTCACTTCTTCCCACGCATCTACTTCAGCAATCAGCGCACGCAGCAGGCGGTTATTCAATTCATGGCCTGACTTAAAGCCATGGTAGTAACCGACTAGGTTACGGCCCAATAAGTACAAGTCGCCAATCGCGTCTAACACCTTATGCTTTACGAATTCGTCTTCGTAACGCAAACCATCATCATTCAATACGCGATAGTCATCTAGAACAATGGCGTTTTCCATGCTGCCACCTAGGGCTAGCTGGCGCTCACGTAACATTTCGATATCACGCATAAAGCCGAAGGTACGCGCACGGGCGACTTCTTTTACGAAAGTCGTAGCAGAAAAGTCGAGCTCAGCGGTTTGGGTTTCCGGGGTAAATACCGGGTGATCAAACTCAATGTCGAACTTAACCTTGAAACCATCATAAGGCTCGAAACGGGCAAATTTATCGCCGTCACGCACTTCAATAGGTTTGCGAATACGAACAAAACGCTTCGGAGCATTCTGCTCCTCAACACCTGCAGACTGCAGTAGGAATACGAAAGGTGCTGCACTGCCGTCCATAATTGGCACTTCTGGCGCACTCAAGTCGATATAAGCGTTATCAATACCTAAACCAGCCATTGCTGAAAGTAGGTGTTCAATAGTGCCAATACGCAAATCGCCATCCACCAAGGTGGTCGACAGGCGGGTATCACCCACCAAGTGCGCATCAGCTTTAATAGTTGGCAGACCTTCTAGGTCCGTACGGCAAAATGTAATGCCGCTATCAACAGGGGCAGGACGCAAAGTCATATAAACCTTGTCGCCGGTGTGTAAGCCAACACCTGTCGCTTTAATTGTGTTTTTCAACGTACGCTGTTTAACCATGACAGCTTTACCTCATGTGGGTGGCCATGCCATCCCGATGTAATTTGTTTGTGGTAGCTCGCTAGGCGAATACTTTCCACTTTATATTTGTTGCAACGCACAATGCGTTTAATTGGGCCGAATCTATCACGGTTTGCGTAAAAAATCAATCACTTGCAGTACCACTCTGTGTGTTTATTAGACAAATCAAACACATACGGTAACTGACGGTTGGGGCCAATAAACTTGCCGGCCCAAGCCCCAAAGGGCCGGCAAGTGAGGACATTTTGCTAGCTTAGTCGTTCATACGACGAAGGAAAGCAGGCGCATCGAAGTACTGATCATCGTAGCCCTGCACACCTTCTGGCACTGTCACTCGTACATTACGCTGTGGGCGCAACATAGGCGTTGCCACACCGTCTGTACCGGTACCCTGTAAAGACACCTCTGGTTCAGAATGGTTCGCTACTGCTGCCGCTTCTACAGCTTGCAGTGGTGGGCGCTGCTGGCCGGTGTGACCACCAATGCCGGTTGCTACCACGGTCACGCGGAATTCATCACCCATCTCAGGGTCAATTACGGTACCAGCAATGATGTTGGCGTCCGGCGCGGCAATGCCACGCACAATTTCGCCCACTTCTTGGAATTCACCCATAGTGATGCTTGGGCCTGAGGTCACATTAACCAAGATACCCTTAGCACCGGATAGATCGATATCTTCCAACAGCGGGCTAGCAATCGCCTGCTCTGCCGCTTCACGAGCACGCTGACCTGCGGTAGAGGAAACACCTCCACCCATCATTGCAGTGCCCATTTCAGACATGACGGTACGTACGTCAGCAAAGTCGACGTTGATTAGGCCTGACTTGGTAATCAAATCCGAAATGCCTTGTACCGCGTTGTGCAAGATCTCATTACCTGCAGCAAAGGCATCCAACATCGGGAAGTCATTACCTAGTACTTGCGGCAGCTTGTCGTTAGGGATGGTGATCATGCTATCTACAAAGCGTAGTAGCTCTTCACGGCCCTCATTGGCCAAGCCCATGCGGTTGCCACCTTCAAAGCCAAATGGCTTGGTCACTACCGCTACGGTCAGAATGCCCAACTCTTTCGCAATACGGGCAACTACTGGAGCCGCTCCGGTGCCGGTACCACCGCCTAAACCAGCAGCGATAAAGAGCATATTGGCACCGCGAATAGTGTCGGCAATTTCTTGCTCAACCTGCTCCGCGGCCTCTGCGCCTTTTTCAGGACGCATACCCGCACCCAGTCCCTCGGTCACAGCTTCAGAAAGCTGCACTACCGAATCAACACGGCGCGCTTGTAAGTTTTGGTTGTCGGTATCGGCGCAAATAAATTCAACGCCATCAATTCCTGCTTTGACCATATGCGAGATCGCGTTACCGCCACCGCCGCCTACGCCAATTACTTTAATAACAGGTCCGTTACTCGCTGTTTCTGGTAAATCAAATTTAGGCATGGTTATGTCCTCTTTTCTTTTGGGGTTTTCTGTTTGGGGTCAGAAAGTAGTAAAAAACTAAATAGGTAAACGTTAGCTTCGTGGCTATTTAGAAGCCGCCCTTGAACCAGCGCAAAAGCCGGCTCATTAAGCTGTCTTCTCGATAACGCCCGGTGCTACCGTGCTCAAGCAAATCTTTGGCGGCCTGCATTAGCAAGCCAACGCCAGTGGCATAAATTGGATTGGCAGTTTTCTCTTCCAGGCCATATACGTTTCGGGGGCTACCGATACGCACAGGTTTCTGGAAAACCTCCTCGGCCAACTCACGGGCACCGTGAATCTTGGAGCTACCACCGGTCAGTACAATGCCGGCACCAAGGCTGTCTTCAAATTTGGCGCGACGTAGCTCTTCCAAAATGAACGCGAACAGCTCTTCGTAACGCTTTTCAACCACCTCAGATAAGGTCGCACGTTTAACAGTGGCCGGTGCCCGCCCACCAACACCAGGAATTTCAACGACTTCGTCTTCATTCACTAACGTCGGCAAAGCGCAGCCATAGCGCTCTTTAATCTGGATGGTGGCTTGACGGGTTGTGCAGAACGCCGTGGCGATATCTTTAGTGACTTGGTCGCCAGCAATTGGGATCACCGCGGTATGGCGAATAGCGCCTTCGCGGAATACCGCGATATCGGTAGTACCGCCGCCGATATCAACCAAGCAAACACCGAGCTCTTTTTCATCTTCTGTGAGTACGCTGTAGCTAGATGCCAGCTGCTCTAAGACCAAATCATCAACTTGTAGGCCAGCGCGTTTAATACAGGTTTCGATATTACGAATGGCGTTAATTGCACCAGTAATAATATGTGCGTGCGCTTCTAGACTTACGCCCGCCATACCAATCGGCTCGCGAATACCGTCGTGGTTATCAATCACGTACTCTTGCGGCAATACATGAAGAATCTTTTCATTCTCAGAAAGATTAAAGGTGCGTGCTGACTGCATCACGCGGTCAACATCTTCCTTGGTGACTTCACCACCATGAATCGCCACCTTGCCATAGGCGTTGTGGCTTCGAATGTGGCTACCGGCAACGCCAACGTATACGCCTTCAATGTCACACACCGCCATCTGGCTGGCTTTAGCGACGGCCGCTTTAATTGATTCCACAGTGAGATCAACGTTAGTCACAACGCCTTTGCTTAGGCCCGTGCAGGGGTGAATGCCCTCGCCGATAATCGTGACATTGCCATCATCGGCCACTTCACCAACCAATACCGCTACCTTAGAGGTACCAATATCAACGGCCGCAACCAGTTTTCTTAAGGCATTGTCTGCCATTGTTATACTCCCTGTGGGGCCTTCGCCCACATGCTCAAATCAAAATTACTATCTTCGGCTTGGCTCACCTGCCGGTGCCAACCAACCGCCAAGCCACCGCCATAACGCAGATCCACGTAGGCAATATTGGCTTTATGTTCTACCAGGCCCGCATCCCAGGCCTTTTCAAATCGTGACCACAGGGCTTCGTCCCAGCGGGCACCAAAACGCAGCTGCAACGGCTGCTGCTGCGCATCTGTAACGGTTACTCGCCACTGGCCATAATCACTACGCGAGAGCTGCTGCAACTGCCAGGCCTTACCCTCTAGCGCAGCAACAACCTCAGCTTGCCAGCGTAAAAACTCTTCAACGTGATCCGCGCCACCTTGGTAAACCAAGCTCAAACTCGGCGTACCGTCAGCCTCTAAGGCAACACCAGTCTCGGTTACAAAACCCACTTCGCCACGCAAGCCCTGCCAGTGCGCAAATGGCTCGGGCTCGGTTACATCAACAACCAAGGTATGCGGCCACACTCGACGCAGCTTGACGCTGTCAATCCAAGGGTGCTGCTGCAAACGATCGGCGAGCGCTGACAAATCGACCGCCAGCAAGTCTTCGCCAAACACTTCTTCTAAATACGGCCATAAGTCACTCGCGGATAGCCCGGTGTAGGTCGCATCAACACGGATCTCTTCAACCGGATCACTAGGTCCCCAACGCAAAAGTCCGATCAAGCCCAGCAAACAACATCCAAGCCCGATAGCAAACACCCACCGCTCCATTGCACTGGTGTTGGCTGTATTCGCAGCAAGTAAACGAGAAAAGTTAGGCATTGAGAATTTCACTACAACACCTCCGCCTTAGCCGGCGTCATGCTGGTTTCCAAGATGCGCCACACCAGCTCTTCAAAGCTGACACCAACGGCCTTCGCCGCCATTGGTACCAAGCTGTGACTGGTCATTCCTGGCACACCATTAGCCTCCAGCAACCAAACCTCACCGTCTTTATCAATCATGAAATCAATACGGCCCCAGCCGCTGCAGCCGAGCGCTTCAAAGGCTTCTAGAGCCAAGTTCCGGCAACGCATTTCTTGCGCGTCACTGAGCCCGCTTGGGCAGTGGTAACCCGTGTTGTTTTGCTCGTATTTCGCGTGGTAGTCGTAGAACTCATTTGGCGTTTCAAGCCGAATGGTAGGCAACACTTGGCCTTGCAGAATAACTGCGGTGTATTCGGCACCGGTAACCCATTGCTCAACCACGACACGCGGGTCAAAGTCCGCCGCGGTCTGCCATGCCGTCGCCAACTCTGCCGCGTTCTGCACTCGTGCCATGCCGATACTAGAACCTTCGCGAGCCGGCTTAACCATCAGCGGCGCACCTAGCTCAGCAACCACCGCCTCGGCATCCGCCGCCGAGGTCATGTGGCGATAACCCGGTGTCGGTAGCTGCATTGCTTGCCACACCGCTTTGGTTGTTAGTTTGTCCATACTCAGGGCGGCAGCCGCCTGCCCCATTCCGGTGTAAGGGATTGCCGCCAAATCTAGGGCACCTTGCAAGGCACCATCTTCGCCACCACGGCCATGCACAATATTGAAAACACGGTCGTAACCGCCGCTAATCAACTCCGCAATCGAACGACGTCCCAGATCGAAGGCCTCGGCATTGACGCCAGCGCTTTGCAAAGCAACCAATACCGCAGCACCGCTGTTTAGCGACACTTCACGTTCCGCCGCAGTACCACCAAGCACAACAGCGACCCGGCCAAAGTCTTGCGCCTGCGTCACTTGCATTGCCGGTAACGGGTTAGACAGCATATTCATTAAGCGGCCTCCCCAATAATGCGGACTTCTGGGTGCAGCTCAACACCACACTGTTGGGCAACGGTTTCGCGCACCTCTAAAATTAGGGCTTCGATGTCTGCCGCACTGGCTTTATCGGCATTGACAATAAAGTTGGCGTGCTTGCTGCTAACCTCAGCACCACCACGGCGCTGGCCCTTAAGGCCACAGCTTTCAATTAAACGCGCTGAGTAATCAGACTCAGGGTTGCGGAATACGGAACCGCAACTACGCTGGTCTAGTGGCTGCGTAGCAGCACGATGGGCCTGCAGATCGCGGATGGCTGCCATGCTCGCTTCCGCGTCGCCCTTAGCAAAACGCAAACGCGCGGCCACAAACCAGCAATCCTGTGCACTCGACTTCAGCTGAGCATGTCGATAGCCAATATCCCACTCATCAGGGGATGACCAACGTAACTCACCCTGGCGACTCATTAACTGTACCGCCTCGACCTGCTGCCAAGTCTCACCACCGTGGGCTCCGGCATTCATGGCTAAGGCTCCACCCAAAGTGCCCGGAATACCGGCAAAGAATGCAGAGTCGGCATAGCCCCAATCTGCAACCTGCCTGGCAAGCTTGGTGCAGGTCACACCAGCACCAGCTTCGACCACACCATCCTCAAGATGTTTAAATTCCTGCATCGTGGCTTTCAGCAGCACCACGACACCACGCACACCGGCGTCTCGAACCAACAAGTTGCTGCCAAGACCAACCCAATGAACCTGGGTCTCTAGCGGCAACAGCGCCATAAATCGCGCTAAATCTTCTACATCCGACGGGCGATACAAAACGTCGGCGGGACCACCTACTGCCCAAGAGGTATAGCGCGCCATTGGCTCATTCAAAAGCAAACGCCCATGCAAGGCCTTGCCTCCGTTGGCAACCAATTGCGATTCAAGTTGTGCTTGTAAAGCCTTCACTTGCCGAACCTCTTATAGAGCCTCCAACTGTTGTGGCAACGCTGCCGACGCTGCACCAATGCTGCCAGCGCCTAAGGTCAGCACCACATCGCCGTCTTGCAACAGGCCATCTAGCACGGGTGCTAACGCATCTAAGTCATGCACAAAAACGGGGTTAACCTGTCCACGTGCTCGAATCGCCGCGGCCAAGGAGCGCCCATCAGCACCCGCAATTGGCTCTTCACCGGCAGCAAAAACTTCACACAACAGCAGCACATCGGTTTCCGACAGAACCGCCGCAAAGTCTTCAAATAAATCTTGAGTACGGCTGTAGCGATGCGGTTGAAACACCGTCACTAAGCGTTTTTCTGGCCAACTATTACGCGCCGCAGCCAAAGTTGCCGCGACCTCTGTTGGGTGGTGGCCATAATCGTCTACTAATAGCGCTTGACCGCCGTTAGCAGGAATATTGCCGCGTAGCGAGAAGCGCCGGCCAATACCCTCGAACTTAGCCAGTGCCGCCTGTACCGCCTTCGCGTCGGCGCCTAGTTCCATTGCCACACCCATTGCCGCCAACGCATTCTGCACATTGTGACGACCGGGCATATTCAGCGTCATTGGCCAGCTTTGGCCATTGTGACTAGCGACAAACGAGCAGGTCGCACCGTCTTGGCTAAATTCGCTAGCCTGCAAGTCAGCTGTCTCGTGGAAACCGTAGGTTAGTACTGGGCGACTAATACGCGGTAGCAGCTCGCGCACTTCATCATCATCAACACAAACCACCGCACGGCCGTAAAACGGCAAGTGATGCAGGAATTCAATAAAGCTATCGCGCAAACGGTCAAAGTCGCCGCCGTAAGTACTGAGGTGGTCGGCTTCAATATTGGTAATCACGGCCATCATTGGCTGCAACAGCAAGAACGATGCATCGCTTTCGTCGGCTTCAGCGACTAGGTACTGGCTGTCACCTAAACGGGCATTAGTACCAGCACTATTTAATTTGCCGCCAATAACAAAGGTCGGGTCCATGCCCGCTTCCGCCAAAATACTGGCAGTTAGACTGGTTGTTGTGGTTTTTCCGTGAGTACCGGCAATAGCGATGCCGTAACGGAAACGCATGAGCTCAGCCAACATCTCAGCCCGCGGGATAACGGGCACATTGGCGGCATGAGCTGCTACCACCTCGGGGTTGTCATCACCAACCGCAGAGGAGATCACAACCACTGAAACGTCCTTAACATTCTCAGCCCGGTGACCGATTTGCACAGCGATACCTTGTTGCTGCAACCGTTCAGTCACTTTGCTGGCTTTAATATCAGAGCCACTAACCGTAAAACCAAGGTTGGCAACCACTTCAGCAATGCCACTCATACCGGCACCGCCAATACCGACAAAATGCACGCCGTTAACACGGTGCATTGCTGCCTGTTGTAAAGCGTTTAGCGTGGTCGCACTCATTGGTTCCGCTCCTTGTCAGTCGCTGAATTCGTCATTGCCGCCAACTGCGGCAAACATAGGCCAGCCAATCGTTCTGCTGTGCGTGGTTCGGCCACAGACCTTGCCGCTTCAGCCATTAGCAATAGCCGGCTAGGGTCTTCGCAAAACTGATCTAATAAACTTGCCAAGGCATCGGCGGTCAGGTCGGCTTGCTGGCATACCAACGCAGCACCCGCTCGTTGAAGCACCTGAGCATTTAATGTTTGATGATCGTCTACCGCGTGTGGGAATGGCACCAGAATACTGGCAACGCCCGCGGCAGCGAGCTCGGCCACGGTTAACGCGCCGGAACGACAAATGACTAAATCAGCCCAGCTATAAGCAGCGGCCATATCGTCAATAAAGTCTTTTACATCGGCTTGCACGCGCACAGCATCGCTAAGCACTGAGTAGGCTTCTTTGGCTGCTTCAATATTGCGAGCACCCGCCTGATGACGGACCCGGATCCGCTCAATATGGCGAACTTGTAACAGGGCCTTGGGTAACACTTCATTAAGCGCCTGCGCACCCAAGCTGCCACCCAAAACTAAGACATTAAGCTGGTCGCTAGTCTTAGCTTCAAAACGCTGGCGCGGCGCCACCATTGATTCAATCTCGGCCCGTACAGGGTTCCCCACCCGGACACTATTGGCCACTTCAGGGAAAGCACCCTCAAAGGCATAAGCTGTTTGTTGGGCAAGCTTGGACAAATATCGATTGGTCATACCCGCGATTGCATTTTGCTCATGAATCACAAGGCGTTTACCCATTAAGCGCGCAGCCAGACCACCCGGACCAGACGCGAAACCACCCATACCCAACACTGCATCGGGTTGAAAATCACGAATCACTTTGCGTGCCTGCAATACCGCCGACAGCAAGCGAAATGGCGCCATCAACAACGTCGCCGCCGACTTGCCACGCAAGCCAGTAATGTTGAGCCAATGAATGGGAATATTCACCGCTGGCACCAGTCGTGCTTCAATGCCTGCCTTAGTACCGAGCCATTCAACTTGAACACCATGGCTCTTTAACACCTGCGCAACGCTAAGCGCCGGAATCACATGGCCACCGGTACCGCCGGCCATAATCAAGACTTTTAGAGGAGCGGCACTATGCATGACGCACCTCCTGCAGCTGGCCATCATGCGCACCGCCGCGCTGTTGCTGGCGACGCTGTTCAGCAGACAAGCTTTGCTGTGCATTATTTTCTGCACTAACCCGTAGCAATAGCCCGCTCATAACGCCGGTTGCTAACAACGCGCTGCCGCCGTAAGACATATACGGCAACACCACCCCAGTAGAAGGGGCCAAGCCAACATTAACTAACACGTGAACAACCACCTGTAGCAGCAGGGCCACGGAAACGCCCCAAGCCATGTAGGCAGCGAACCAGTCATCACGTAGCGCGGCCTTACGACCAACGCCGAAGCCCTTAAGCAGCAGCCAGGCAAAAATACTGAGCAAGCTCACAACCGCTAGCAAACCAAACTCTTCGGCAAACACCGCAAACACGTAGTCGGTGTGCACTTCTGGCAAATAAAGGAATTTCTGCAGGCTATTGCCCAAACCAACGCCAAACCATCCACCACGCGCAATCGCTGTCATGGACTGCCAAGCCTGATAACCGCTACCTTGGATATCTGGGTTTTCGGCGAGGAAGGTCAACAAACGCGCCGCACGGTAATCGGCACTGAAAATTAGCGCCACCACCACTAGCAACATCATGATGCCCATGGTTAGCACCCAGCCAATTGGCAGGCCGCCCAAAAACAACAAGGTGAAACAAGCGGCAGCCAACAAGATAGTGCTACCCAAGTCGGGCTGCAGGCCAATCAGACAACCGTAGCTTGCCAACACAATGCCCGGGATCAAAATTCCGCGGAATTCATTGGCCAAATTACTGCGACGACGCACCAAGTAATCAGCGAAGTAAACCAAAGCACAAATCCGCGCAATCTCAGTGGCTTGTAGATTCATCACGCCCAAATTAATCCAACGGCGCGCACCTTTAATCTCAACCCCAATACCCGGAATTAAAACCGCCACTAGCAAAACAGCGCCGGCAACCAATAGCAAAATACTGGACTGCTGCCACCAACGCATAGGCGCACAGCAACAGAACAATGCCGCTGCCAATGCCAAACTTAGGTTTACCAAGTGACGTTTCAGGAAGTAATGCGCGTCGCTGGTATAACTCTCGCCTAAGGCAATAGAGCTTGTCGCCACCATCACCACGCCCAACACGGTCAGCCCCGCCAGCAGCATCAGTAGGCTGCGGTCAATCTGTCGCAAAGACAACAATGCACTCTGCAATGGCGCCATAGCGGCCATTGTTAGCGATTGTGGATTGAGTGCGGCGGTTGTCATCAGGCTATCTAGCTCCTAGTCCGCCAACTGCTTAACCGCGGCCGCAAAAGCGTCGCCTCGGTCTTCAAAGCTTTTGAACATGTCGAAACTGGCACAGGCTGGTGACAGCAATACGGTGTCGCCTGCTTCACTATTTTCTGCGGCCAGCGCCACAGCGGCTTCCATGCTATCGGCTCGCACAACCGGAACAGAATTACCTAATGCGGATTCAATCTCATCGGCCGACTCACCAATCAAAACCACTACACGACATTTTTGGGCAACGATGTCTTTTAGCGGTGCAAAGTCTTGGCCTTTACCAACACCGCCCGCAATCAGCACCAACGGCGGCGAGAACCCTTCAACCGCGGCAATCGTGGCACCAACATTGGTGCCTTTTGAATCGTTGTACCAACGGCGGCCTTGCGCGTCGGCTACATACTGAGTGCGATGAGGTAAACCGCCAAAACTACGCAGCGTTTCCAGCATCGCAGCCATCGGGATGCCAACGGCATCGCCTAACGCCAATGCTGCCAAGGCATTAGAAATATTGTGCAAGCCGGGCATACGCAATTCATTGCAACGAATCAGGCGCTTGCCTCGGTGCGCTAGCCAGCTCTCGTCTTGATACAGTTCTAAGTGGTAATCATTGTCCAATGGGTCCATCAGGCCATAACGACGAACATTACTAGCGCCAAGCTGTGCTAGCACACGATCATCATCGGCATTAACAATGGCTACTTCAGCGTTTTGGTAGATCGACAACTTCGAGTGACTGTAATCCTCAAAGCTCGGATAACGGTCCATATGATCTGGCGATATATTCAATACCACTGCCGCTGCCGGCTTAAGTGAATGCGTGGTGTCTAGCTGAAAACTAGACAACTCCAAGACATACAAATCGGGCGCCGAGGTTTGCAAAACATCTAACGCCGGAACGCCGATATTGCCGCCCAACTGAACACGCTTGCCAGCAGTTTTAGCCATTTCAGTCACTAGGCTCACCACGGTGCTTTTACCGTTTGATCCTGTCACTGCAATCACCGGCGCATTAGCCTCACGCGCAAACAGTTCAATATCACCAATCACCGGCACGCCCATGTAACGAGCTTGCTGTACAAACGGGTCACTCAGCGGGATACCAGGCGAAACTACTAGCTCGGCGGCGTCACGCAACAAACTCACCTCAAACTCACCGGTAAACACCGGCACTTCAGGGTACATTGCCTGCAACTTTGCCAACGCAGGCGGCGCTTCACGCGAGTCGGTAATGGCAACTGAAACGCCACGCTTTAACAGGTACAGCGCAACCGAAAACCCGGTTTGGCTAAGACCCGCGATTACCGTTGTTTTGGCATTTTTCTGTTGTGGTGACATACGTCTTGAATCCAGTGAATATCCGTACTGCATGTTCCGGCCCTAGCGAATTT
The DNA here is from genome assembly GCA_030425645.1 of Gammaproteobacteria bacterium. Classification (GTDB taxonomy): domain Bacteria; phylum Pseudomonadota; class Gammaproteobacteria; order JAPPPA01; family JAPPPA01; genus JAPPPA01. The sequence goes on from JAUHZK010000003.1 coordinate 46,658, forward strand.
TCAGCGTTGCCACTCCTACCAGAACCAGCATTAACGTAATAATCCAGAAGCGCACAATCACGCGTGGCTCTGGCCAGCCTTTTAGCTCGAAATGATGGTGAATTGGCGCCATGCGAAAAATCCGTTTACCCGTTAGCTTGAACGACGCCACTTGCAACATGACCGAGACGGTTTCGAGCACGAAAATACCGCCCATAATCACCAACACGATTTCCTGCCGCACAATCACTGCCATCGTGCCCAAGGCGGCACCCAGCGCTAATGCGCCGATGTCGCCCATAAAGATCATTGCTGGGTAAGTGTTGAACCAAAGAAAGCCTAGGCCAGCACCGACAATCGCTGCACCGAATACAACCAACTCACCGGTGCCCGGTAAAAACGGAAAACCAAGGTAATTAGCGAAACCAGCATGCCCCACCACGTAGGCAAAAACGCCCAACGCGGCCGCTACCATCACCGTTGGCATAATCGCTAGACCATCCAAACCATCAGTCAGGTTCACCGCATTACTAGTGCCCACGATGACGAAATAGGTCAATACGGGAAACATCCACCCCATTGGGATAGCGACATCTTTAAGCAGCGGAATCAATAATTCAGTCTGCGCCGGCAAGGTTGCGGTGTTATACAAATAAGCCGCCACCAGAATCGCCGCTAGACTTTGCGCCCCATACTTAGCCTTAGCACTAAGGCCTTTAGAGTTTCCGTATTTCAGTTTCAGGAAATCATCCATAAAACCAATCGCGCCGTAGGCCAAGGTGACTAGCAACACTGTCCACATATAGCCGTTATCTAAGCGCGCCCATAACAAAGTGGACACGGTCACGGCGACAAGGATCAACATGCCACCCATCGTTGGCGTACCAGCCTTAGAAAAATGCGACTCAGGACCGTCGTCACGAATCGGCTGACCGATTTGACGCACCACCATATGGCGAATCAACCAAGGCCCCCACCACAACGAAATCAGTAGCGCCGTTAACGTTCCCAGAATGGCTCGTAAGGTTAAATATTGAAAAACAGCGAATCCGCCGTAGTACTGGCTAAGCCATTCTGCTAATTCAACTAACATGGCTCTACGCTCCTGATGACTCTGACAACTGCGCCGCCGTTTGGCCGGCCATAACAGCGGTAAGTTGATGCGCGACTTGCTCCATGGCAGCCGAGCGCGACCCTTTTACCAAAACTACGTCGTCAGCCTGCAATTCAGCCGCCAACGACGTCACTAATAAATTTCGATCTTCGAAATAACTCGAGACCTGCCCAAATCCTTCTGCTAGCGCCTGGGCACCGGCACCGCCGGTAGTTCTTAACTCAGCTAGCCCAGCGGCAGCCAAATCACTACCGAGTTGACGATGCATCGTTTCGCTTTCCGCACCCAACTCAGCCATTTCACCCAGTACCAGTAACTGGCGGCCCTGACTGCCGTCAGCACCATCAATACTCAGCAACCACTCTGCCGCTGCTTTAATTGAGGCTGGGTTGGCGTTATAGCTGTCGTCGACTAAGGCTGCGCCGTTTGCTAAACGCTGAATATCTAAACGCCCGGAAACGTTCTCAGCAGTTTCCAAACCAGCCACGATTTTTTCCGCAGGCACAGTTAATGCTGTGGCGACAGCCGCTGCCGCCGCCGCATTCATAACGTTATGCCAGCCTGGAATCGGCAAGTTGATAGCCACCGCGCCTTGCGGCAAATTCAGCTGAAAACGGCTACCGGCAGCACTTTCACCCAACCAGGTCTGGCAGTGCTGCTGACTAACCGACACATCGGCCAAAGCACCACCACCAAAACTTAAAACTAAACCGGCATTGGAAAGCTGGTGCCAAAGCGCGCCATAAGGTTCATCACCATTCACTACAGCAACGCCATCGGCTGTCAATGCGCTATAGATTTCGCCCTTAGCTTCGGCAACACCCTGCAAGCTACCAAATCCCTCTAAATGGGCCTCAGCAACCATCGTGATTAGGCCAACATTGGGCGCCGCCATCGCGCATAGCTCTTCGATATCGCCGGCCTTACTGGCACCCATCTCAATCACCGCATAATCGTGTTCTGGAGTAAGGCTTAACAAGGTTAGTGGCACACCTAACTGGTTATTCAAGTTACCAACTGTTGCCAAGGTATTACCTTGCTCGGCAAGGATCGCCGCCAACATTTGTTTGACAGTAGTTTTGCCACAGCTGCCAGTGATCGCGGCAACACGCACGTCCAAAACTTGGCGCCATGCAGTCGCCGCCTGTTGTAGGGCTAGCTCAACGTTCTCAACCACCAGCTGCGGTATATCAACATCAAGCTGGCGCTGCACCAAGGCAGCTGCAGCACCCATATCAGCAGCCTTGGCAACGTAATCATGGCCATCAGCATGCGCACCCGGCAATGCTACAAATAGCTGCCCCGCAGACACTTTTCGGCTGTCTTGAGTGGCGCCACAAATATCTACGTCAACACCATGAACAGCACCGCCAGTCCATTCAGCCATGGCGCTCAGGCACAAACGAGGTAGCTGTTGATTACTCATAAAGCACCTCCGGAGCGGCAAGGCCCAATAGTTCAGCAACTTGTTCACGGTCTGAAAAATGACGGCGCTGACTACCAATAAGCTGATAGTCTTCATGGCCTTTGCCAGCCACTAACAACAGGTCGCCATCTTCTAGGCTGGCCACCGCAGCGGAGATCGCTTGGGCGCGGTCATGTACAAAATTCACTAAGCCCGCGGCGTTAAAACCAGCGCGGACATCATCAAAAATTTGGCTAGGCAATTCGGTTCTAGGGTTGTCATCCGTTACCCAAATGCCATCAGCATATTGCTCAGCGGCTTTAGCCATTAGCGCGCGCTTGCCTCGGTCGCGATCGCCACCACAGCCAAAGACACACAACAAACGACCACGAGTCACACTACGCAAGCTGGTTAACGCAGACGCTAAAGCGCCAGGCGTATGGGCGTAATCCACCACCACTTGCAGACTTTCGTTTTGTAACAATTCCAACCGACCGGGAGGCGCTTTAATTTGCGCCAATGCCGATATTACAGCGCCAATTTCAACGCCCTGAGCAAGCAACACAGCCGCCACAGCAAGGGCATTATCAAGGTTAAAGTCACCGAGTAACGGGGTTTTAACCAAGTAGTCTTGGTCTTGATAATGAAGGTCAAATGTCAAACCGCCGTCATAACGCAAATTGGAAGCCTGCAATGTCGCAGTCTGCGTGCCATAACTAAACAGCTCAACGCTCTCTGGCGCAGTAGCGATTAACTCACGACCGAACGCGTCGTCTGCATTTACAACCCAAGCACGGGGCTGGTAGTCAGTAAAGAGGCGACGCTTAGCATCCGCATAAGCCGCTTCCGTACCGTGATAATCCAGATGATCACGGCTCAAATTAGTTAGCACCGCCACGTCGAACTCGGTTTCAGCCACGCGCGCTTGGTCCAAAGCGTGCGACGAAACCTCCATGGCAACATGAGAAACATTACGCGCCTTAAAGTCCGCCAAGCTCGCTTGCAGCTCTATCGGAAATGGCGTGGTAAAGGCGCCGCGCTGCAACGCACCCAACGAGCCTTTGCCCAAGGTTCCTACCATGGCAGCAGAAGTCGCTAAGCAACTCCAAGCCTGTAACAACAGCCATGCGCAGGATGTTTTACCGTCCGTACCTGTAATCCCAACAATCGCTAATGACTGACTTGGGCTACCGTAAAAACGTGCCGCAATTAGGCCCAAACGCTGCTGCAAACCCGGCACCGCGAATACAAAAGCACAGTCCAATGCCGGTAGTTCTGGCGCGTTATCGGCAGGCTCCCAAAGCACCGCTACAGCACCCGCCTGAACGGCTTGCTGCGCAAATGCCAAACCATGCTCACCACCAAAACCAGCCAAGGCAATAAACAAAGCACCCGGACGCACGTCTCGGCTGTCGCTAGTCACGGCGACAATGGCCAACTCTGGCACCGACATTTCAACAATGCCATCGAGCAACTGGGACAAACATACAGACTGTTGCATTAGCCCGCCCCTCCATTCGCACGCAAAGCCGCCACCGGCAGGTGGCGTGGCGCTGAATCAGCATCGGCCGGCACATCTAGCAGCCGCAACGCATCTGCCATCACCGCCGAGAACACTGGAGCGGCAACGGTACCACCGTAATAATGCTCTCCACCGGGATCATCAACCATCACGACAGCAGCGAAACGCGGCTGCGAAGCGGGCACAACGCCAGCAAATAATGCTCGATAACTATCTTGGGTATAACCGCCTTTGCGAGAACTCTTACGCGCGGTACCGGTTTTACCAGCCACGCGATAACCTGGAATAGCGGCCAACGGCGCAGTGCCCTCAGCTTGAGTAACCGCTTCCATCATTGTTAGCACGGCATTGGCAGCGTTCGCCGAGACAACGCGATCCTCCAATGGCTCCGCGTCATATTGCACAATCGTCGGCAAACGACGCACACCTTCGGCGCCCAAGGTTGCATAAGCCTGAGCAAGCTGCAGCGTTGACACCGACAGGCCATAGCCAAACGACAAGGTGGCCTGCTCAATTGGCTGCCAGTCAATAAAATGCGGCAAACGTCCAGATTCCTCATTCGGTAAACCGGTGGAAATTGGCGCTCCAAAACCATAGCGACTCAACGCCATCCACATATCCGCACTGTCGAAACGCAAAGCCACTTTGCTGATGCCCACGTTTGAGGAGTGACGAATAATCTCTGCCGGTGTCAGACCGCCACGACGACGACCATCTCGCACCCAGTGACCACCAAGCTTCCAGCGGCCATTATGTGTGTCAATTACATCCGCTTCAGTCACCAAACCTGCATCTAGAGCAGCCGCCATCACCAATGGCTTCATGGTAGAACCGGGCTCATAGGCGTCGCTAATCACATGGTTACGCACCGCATCCCAATTGAGCTTATTGCGCACATGTGGGTTATATGAAGGCAAGCTCACCATTGCCAACACTTCGCTGCTAGCAATGTCCAAAATCACCATATGGCCGCCAGCGGCATCATGCTCTTGCACCGCACGCTTAAGCTCACGGTATGCCACATACTGCAAACGCCTATCCAAGGTCAGCTCAAACGGCGCATCTACATCAACCTGCCAAGCAGCCTTATCCATTTCCAAAACGCGACCATCACGGGCGCGCTTACCAATTTCTTGATAACGGCTACCCGCCAGTGCTTGATCAAAGCTCCGCTCTAGGCCTTCTTGGCCCTTATCATCAACATTGGTAAAGCCCAATAGCGAGGCAGCCACTTCGCCTAACGGGTAGTAACGGCGCCAAGCTGGCTCAATACCAATACCCGGTAGCTTCATCGCTTTGATTTCGTCAGCCTGCTGAGGCACAAGGTGGCGCTTAAGCACCACGAAACGGCGATCTGATTGCTGCAAACGTTTTAACAACGACTTCTCAGACACCCCTACCATTGGACCCAAGCGCTTTGCCACTTCAGCCGGGTTAGCACCCACCTGATGCAACTGCCAAGGGTTGGCATATAGTGTCGGCCGTGGCGCACTTACCGCCAAAGGCTCACCGTTTCGATCAACCACCTTTCGACGCGGCTGATAGTGCTGCTGGCGATATCGGTATTGCTTATCCGCCCAGCTCGCATAACCATCGCTGGCGACCGTCTGCAGATGAGCGGCGCCAAACACACCCAGAGCCAGACCCAACAACAGCCCAGCCACCACCAAACGCTCGCGCCACAACATACGCTGCGTTTGCGCCTTGCTGTCGCGCGGCACTACGGCTGCTGGTCTAACCGCCGGCATTATCGAGCAACCTCCGCAACATAGTGCAGCGCTCGCACCTTAGTCACCGGCACCATGCCCAACAATTTTCGCGCATCGCGATCAATACGGGTCTGCCCTGACCACCACGCATAGTCCAGCTCAAGACGTTCATGCTGCGCCGCCAACAGGTCTCCCTGGGCGCGCAAATGGCGCAAGTCATTAACCAAGGCTCGACTTTGGTAAGCACTGTTAATAACCATCAAGGCTGACAGCATTACCGCAACCGACAAACCCAAAAACAAGAAGCGCGAAAGCCCTGTACTCATGTCAGCACCTCCAAGCGTTCAGCAACACGCAGCACCGCACTGCGAGCGCGATTGTTTTGAGCTAATTCTTCAGCGCCAGCCTTATGCGCCTTCCCTAACAAACGTAGGCGCGGCAACACCGCCTCAGAACGGCCGAAGCCCGCTGGTTCGCCGCGGGCTTCGTCTCGCATAAAGCGCTTCACAATTCGGTCTTCCAGACTGTGAAAACTAATAATGGACAACCGCCCTCCGCCCCTAAGAACGGTCACGGCTTGCTGGAGTCCGCGCTCCAAATCAAGCAACTCTTGATTAATATGTATACGAATAGCCTGAAAACTGCGCGTAGCAGGATGCTTATTCTTTTCACGCGTTGGCACAGCCGAATCAATCAAACTAGCCAATTCGGCAGTGGTCGTTAACGGTGCAAGCTGACGTCGCTCCACAATCGCCCTCGCAATACGGCCACGAAAGCGCTCCTCACCGTGCTTCCACAGCACATCGGCAATTTCATCTTGTCGCGCGCTATTCAGCCAATCCGCTGCCGACTGGCCACGCGTGGTATCCATACGCATATCAAGCGGACCATCGCGCAGAAAGCTAAATCCACGCTCCGCTTCGTCCAGTTGCGGCGAAGACACCCCTAGATCCAGCAAAACACCATCAACCGCGCCACTCTGGTCACGCGCTTCCAGCAATGGCGCCAAGGTCGCAAAACTGTCATGTACGATTTCAAAGCGCACATCATCAGCAAACTCACGCTGCGCACAGGCAATGGCTTCTGGGTCCTTATCAAAGGCAAGCAAGCGACCCTCCGCGCCCAAACGCTCAAGAATCGCGCGACTATGCCCACCACGCCCAAAAGTACCATCAACATAAAAGCCATTGGCCTTGATCGCTAACGCATCAACCGACTCATTTAATAACACTGAAATATGGGCGGTCATTAACGAACGCCCCGCAACGCCTCAGACGGCTGAGCACCCATTTCTTTGGCCAATCGACGCGTATTCGCGAAGTACTCGTCATAAATAGCCGCGTCCCAAATTTGAATTTGAGAACCACGACCCAACATAACAATCTCTTCGCCAATATCCGCGCACTCTCGCAAGTCTTGCGGAATCAGCATTCGCCACTGTCGATCAATACTAATATCTGCGCAGTGATCGACCGCCCGGAACTGAGTAATCTCAACATGCTCGTCAAAAGCACCACGATCTTCGAGATCAGATGCAAAGGCATCATGCTCATCCGGCAACCACAGCACCAAACAATCCAACTTGTAATGCAGCGCGCAGACCAACTGGCGATCCCAGTCCTCACCCAAGGCAGCAGCAAAAGACGCACGATAGCGGCTAGGCAGAGCTAGTCGCTTTTTGTCGTCTTGTTTTACACGGGTTAAACCGCGCTGCCTCAGTGAAGTCATGTTTCGCCGTAAAGTTGCTTATAAACACTAGTGGGAATTTATTACTAATTTATTCCACTTATGGTTTAGCTTATAACCTCAAGGCAAGATTTCAACCACTTTTGTTATTAAATAAACCACTTTTAAGCCTAATAGCGCGCAAACAAGCCATACAAGCAAGCAAAATCAAACACTTACGGAGTGGTTAAAAGTGGAGTATTTTTTAAGAAAACGCCGAAAAAGCGCTTTTTTAGGGCGTTAAAGAGAAAATTAGCGCCCGTTTTGACCCTGATATTGCAGCAAGATCAGGCCGCTTCAGCGGCCATATAACCAACACAGAAGCCAGCCCAACAGCGGCGCCAGCCTTAACAACCTAAACCTTGGGATACAAAGTCTCGTCAATGTGATCACACAGTGCGTGAATCACCACTAAGTGCACTTCCTGTATCCGCGCGGTTACCTGACTAGGGACACGAATCTCAACATCGTCGCCCTGATACAACCCAGCCATTGCGCCACCGTCTTTACCAGTCATAGCAACCACAATCATGCCTTGCTTATGCGCCTCATGAATTGCCGCAACTACATTCGGTGAATTACCACTGGTACTGACAGCCAACAAAATATCGCCTGGCTTACCTAAGGCAAACACTTGCTTAGAAAAGACTTCTTCATAACTGAAGTCATTCGCAATTGACGTCAATGTCGAACTATCTGTTGTGAGCGCAACCGCCGCCAAGGGCGGACGATCTCTCTCATAGCGGTTTAACAGTTCGGATGAAAAATGCTGGGCATCACCAGCAGAGCCGCCGTTGCCACAGGTAAGAATCTTTCCACCCGCCTGCAAACAGCTGACCATTTTCTGCGCTGCATCCAGCACAGCTGGCGGCAAAGCCTCTTTCGCCGCTCGCTTAGCCTCAATACTCGCTTCAAAATGTTCCGTAATTCTTTGCATGGCCATCGGCACGCTCCCAAAATTTTCTGTGCACTATAACTTACTCGCCGAGCAGCTCAAACGCAGCTGGCACCCATTGCACTTCCGGCGACGCCATATCACCCGCCACCGCCAACACATCAAAACGCCACTCTAGCGACTGCCACTGCGGGCGTTGCGAATACAACCAACTTGCCGCCAAAGAAAGCTTCTTTTGCTTCACAGGTGACACGCTAAGAATCGCAGCGGACAAATCCTTAGCACGATACTTAACCTCAACCAGCGCCAAAACACGCTTGCGCCGCATGACTAGGTCGATTTCGCCAAATCGACAAGAGACCTGTCGTTCCAGCAGCTCAAAGCCCTTGGCTCGCAACCAGCTTTCGGCAAATCGTTCAGCTGCATCACCAGACTCCCGCGCCGAACCAGACAGGGGCTTAGTCGCGCTACGACCCAGCATCCCACTGAGCGGCAGGTATTAATACGGGCCGCCCTTTTTTAAACTCTGCCCACATCAGGCGGCGCTCAACGAGGCCGTCATTCCCAGGCTGCAGCAAGCCGGTACCACCCGGAAAAACCCACGGGAAACCGCCGTCGCCACCGGCTAATAGCGGCAACACTCGAATCGCATCAGCGCCCAGCGCATGGAAGCGGCCATGCGTATCACGACCACCAGCGCGGCTAATCGCCTTTCTTAACGCTTTGTCGGTCGTCGACGGCCCTAAGTGCCATGGCATATCCGCAAACCTAACGCCATTCAGATCGAGGTCCGCTGACGGATTCACCTTGCCCTGCCAAACATGCGAAGTCGCATATACCGGCACACCACCAGCACGGTAAAACTTCAGCTGAGGGCGCAGCGCGCGTAAAGCCCGTGGTTTACCTGGGGCAAAAACCGCATCCACATCATTTCTACGACGCGGCTCAAAATTAACATTGCGACCAAGCACACGCTCCATCCGCGCGCGGCGCTGCTCACTCTGATTAAGTAACAAAGCGCGCTGAATGGTATCGCCATGATCCGCCTGTCCGCCATCGTAACGCTCAAGACCTACGACCTTACCGCCAGTAGCCGTAAAGCGCTCTGCAAAAGCATCGGCAACTCGCTGGCCCCAGTCGCCATGGGCAGCAATCACAAGCGCGCGACGATAACCATCGCGCCCCATGCGCTCAGCAGCCAACGCCGCCTCCTGCTCAGGAGACAAGGCCAAGGCCAACTGGGCAGCTGCGCCTTCAGGTGCCGATTGGTTAAGCGGCAACCACGACAGGGATTGCATCACTTTTGCCTTCGCCAACTCTTGAACCTTTTCCTTGCGCAAGGGCCCCACAACCGCCCACTCACCAAGGGGCTGCTGACGTAACCACTGCAAAGGCAATTCTGCCTCGGTATCAAAGAACTTGAGACCACCAGCCCGATCACCCGGCAGCGCAAACCAAGCCGCCAACAAACCATCTCTTACCGCCTCGCCAATCGCCGCATAACGACCAGACAGCGGTAGCAATACGGCAACGCTATTGGGATAGAACTGCCTCAGTCGGTGCGATTCACGCAAGGCCGGCACCAAATCGGCATTGGCCGCATGCAAGCGGAATCTCGATTCCCAACCATCTAATTGCTGTTCAAAACGTTCTGGCTGCAACCATTCTTGCTGCCCAATCAAGCCCAAGCGCAGCCAACCCTCTACTGCCACACTAGAATGGCGACGCAAAGCTTTGCGCAAGACTTGTTCATCAGCCCCGACCAAAACAGGCCAGAGCGTGCGCTGCCAATCACGCCCCTCACCAGGAGCTAACCACTGATCACTCGCGGTAAAATCCTCGATCGCAGACACCAGCGCGCCTTGCTCAGCAAAAGCCACGCCGCGAACCAATAAGAATCGTGCCTGCAAATCGGATGGAGCCGAAGCAGACAACGACAGCGGCAACACCACCAAGGCTTCAGCCGGGCGCCCTTCCTGCACCAGCAAGTCGCCATGCAACACAGCCAACAGCTCAGTTTGCGACGCCGATAACAGCTCAGTTGGGATATCGTCGTGAATCACTCGCGCACGCAAAACGTCATTCGCGTTTAGCAAGGCCGACAGAGCGCTCAGCCTAAAGCCTGCAGCCTCAGCTTCGCCAGCCTTAGCCGCCAACGCCAGCCATTCCGCCGCCGCCTTCGGCCAATCTTGACGAGCCTCGGCAGACTGAGCAGCAACCGTATTACCGCGGGCAGTTGGCAATCGATCACCCGTCGTCGGCAAACCCGCACATCCGGCCACAACGGTTAGCGCCAAAACGGCGCTCAAAAACTGCGCTAAACGGCGTGTTTTCATCAGCAGCGTCAGCATTTCATCACCCCAATATCAATTAACACTTATCATACTCGCAGCGAACAAAAGGCGCAGCGCAAAAATGGCAGACAGCGACAGCAAATTTGGCACCCTTTATGTGGTGGCCACCCCAATAGGCAACCTAAACGACTTCAGCCCTAGGGCAGTCGAATGCTTAAAGTCGGTCGACCTCATCGCCGCCGAAGACACCCGCCATAGCCGTAAGCTACTCGACGCCTGGGGAATTAGCTCGCCGCTTGTCGCATTACACGAACATAACGAGCAGACTGCCAGCGGGCGCTTACTAGAGAAGCTGCAAGGCGGATCTAACATCGCGCTGATTTCAGATGCTGGCACGCCACTTATTTCCGACCCGGGGCAGAAACTACTGCCGCGTTTAATCGAACACGACATCACCATTTGCCCAATACCTGGCGCTTGCGCAATTACTACCGCATTAAGTGCCGCCGGCCTGCCCACTCAACCTTATTGGTTTGAGGGCTTCCTCCCTTCAAAATCTGGCGATCGTCAACGGCGCTTAGAAACCCTCCGCAACACGGAGGCGACCTTAGTTTTTTATGAAGCGCCACACCGCATCCATGCCTGCCTTAAGGCCATGCAAGAAACGCTCGGGGCCGAGCGACAAGCCTGCGTGGCACGCGAACTCACAAAAAAGTTCGAGGAGTTCCAACGTGGAACAGTTACCGAGTTATGTGAGCACTTTGCTGACCGGGATAAATGTCGCGGCGAAATGGTGGTCTTGGTTGAAGGCAACACAGATAGTTCTCCCCAGCAACAAATTGATAGCGACCTACTACTTAGCAAACTGTTGCAAGCCCTACCCGTTAAGGCAGCCAGCAAATTGGCAAGCGAACTCACTGGGGAGAACAAGAACGCGCTATATCAACGCGCCCTACAAATAAAGGAAAGCGAGTAAAAACACCAACGCGATCATAGGGTCAGCTAGAATAGCCGCCGAGCTGACTTAGTAATCGCTGCGCGCTGGCACCTCGATGCCAACGTGTGGAGGAAAGTCCGGGCTCCGCAGGACAGGACGCCAGATAACGTCTGGGCGGCGCAAGCCGATGGAAAGTGCAACAGAGAGCTGAACCGCCGATGGCTACTTCGGTAGCACAGGTAAGGGTGAAAAGGTGGGGTAAGAGCCCACCGCGCAAGTGGCAACACGAGCGGCAGGGTAAACCCCGTCCGGAGCAAGACCAAATAGGGAAACACCGCAGCCTAGCTGCAACGCGTGGTCCGCGTGAGTTTCCGGGTAGGTTGCTTGAGGTGTTTGGCGACAAACATCCCAGATGAATGATTACTCTCGACAGAACCCGGCTTATTGTCGGCTCATCCTTTTCTTCGGAGCCAAGCCCGGAAAAACAAAAAGCCCGCATTAGCGGGCTTTTTGTTTTTCAGCGCGGATCACCGCCCTGTTTATTTCACCAAGCGCAAACCCGGCTTTACCGGATCAATACGGGATGGGTCAGCGCCTACCGGCACAACTGGATTACCACCCTCAGTTTCCGCAGGCACATCATCGTTATCGGGGTTAAAGGCTAAACCAACGCCATTTTCACGTGCATAGATCGCCAAAATCGCTTTAATGGGCACGTGGATATTTTCTACCCGCCCTGCAAAACGCGCATCAAAAGTGATTTCTTGATTTCCAAGCTGCAGCTGATCGACCGCCTGAACACTAATGTTCAACACGATGCGGTCATTCTGCACCGCATGGCGGGGCACAAAGACCCCATCCATAGCCGTATCTACTAGCAGATACGGCGTTAAGTCATTATCGGCGATCCACTCGTAAATGGCCCGCACAAGATATGGTCTTCTGGATGTCAACATGCCCCTACCCCCTTAGGCAAAACTCCGATTTGCTACCGTCCGCAGTCCCTGCGACACGTCAAATCATAGCCGGAAACAATAAAAATGCCAAAGCAACTCCGCAGAGGAGCGCTTAACACATCTCCAGTTCTTGCTCGGTCAAGCTGCTACGGAAAGCCTCTAAAGCAAATAGGCGCTTGCTATACGCTTGTACGTTCTTAGCGTCTTCGCCCAACTCAATGCCCCATGACTTCAAGCGCCACAAAATAGGCGCGATAGTGCAGTCAACCAAAGAAAGCTCATCACTCAAGAAGAACGGCTTAACCGAGAAAATCTCATCCGTAGAGACCACGCTTTCTGCCAACTGGCGACGTGCTGCATTCATGGTCTTGCCTGGCTTACCAGTCAAATCTGCCAACAAGCCATACCAGTCAGTTTCGATACGGTGCAAAGCCAAACGGTAAGTTGCACGGGTAACCGGGTCGACTGGCATCAACGGCGGATGCGGGAAACGCTCATCTAAATATTCCGTCACTACGCGTGACTCGTACAGCACAAGGTCGCGATCAACCAAGGTTGGCACACTGTTGTAAGGGTTTAGCTGTATCAAGTCTTCAGGCAGGTCATCACCTTCAACTTCTTGCACGTCTACATTAATGCCTTTAACCGCCAACACTAGGCGCACACGGTGGCTTAAAGCACACTCCGGGCGCGAGTACAGGGTCATCGCGACATCAATTTCACTACGCTCACTTGCTTTGCTTGTGCGTTTCAATGCATTCGCCTCTTTATCTTAACTATACGGCCACGCAGGCCAAAAACTGTCTAGGGATTAAACGCACAAACCCCGCGAACCTAACGGCGCGGGGTTTGTGCAGCCTTGGGCTTGTGTGCCTAGGGCTTAATGTACGTCTTTCCAGAATTCACGCTTGAGGAAAATACTCAAAATGAATAGTAGAAGTAGATACGCAATGACCTTAAGGCCAATCGCAACACGCTCTTGCTTAATCGGCTCACCTACGTAATGCAGGAAGTTGGTTAGATCAAGCATTGCAGACTTAAACTCTTCTGGTGACATTTCACCTTCGGTAATCTGCTCGTAACCCACAATCTTAGTAACGGTTTTGCCGTGGTCATCCACTTCTTTGTAGATCGGCTTCTTCCAGCCTTCCAACTTCCACATTACCCAAGGCATAGAAGCATTAGGAAACGCGTAGTTATTCACGCCAGTTTCTTTACTTTCGTCAACGTAGAAAGTGGTGAGGTAGGTGTAAAGGTAATCAATACCCTTCTCACGAGTGATCAAAGACAAGTCCGGCGGAGTCTGACCAAACCAAGTGGCCGCCTCACGCTCAGGCATGGCGATATCCATGGTTTCAGCCACTTTGTTGGTGGTGAACATCAAATGCTCTTTCACCAGCTCGTCATCCATACCTAGGTCATCACCCATACGGTTGTAACGCTGGAACTTAAGACCGTGACAACCCAAGCAGTAGTTAGCGTACAAACGCGCACCGCGCTGCAAAGACGCTTTGTTATCAGCATCGATATTGGCGTCAGCCATTGGAACGCTAGGGCCACCAGCCGCAAACGCACCGGTTACTACAGAGGCCGAAAGCAGAACAGCAGTCAGTAATTTCTTCATTGCTTTACTCCTAATCCTACTTAGTGATCCATCGTGACCCGTTCGGGCACTGGTTTGGTTTTATCTATCTTGGTGTACCAAGGCATCAACAAGAAGAATGCGAAGTAAATAACCGACGCCACCTGAGCAATTCGAGTATTAACCGGAGTAGCTGGCTCAAAGCCCATGTAACCCAAGACAACGAAAGCAACTACAAAGATAGCTAGCGCCGCCTTAAAGATTGGGCCCTTGTAACGAATAGACTTCACAGGACTGCGATCTAGCCAAGGCAAGAAGGCAATAATGACTACCGATGCACCCATGCCAATTACACCCCAGAACTTGGCATCAATACCAAATAGCGGGTAGGTAATCGCACGCAATACAGAGTAGAACGGCGTGAAGTACCAAACCGGCGCAATATGCGGCGGCGTTACCAGCGGGTTAGCTGGTGTGAAGTTCGGCTTCTCTAGGAAGTAACCGCCCATTTCTGGCGCAAAGAACAACACTGAGCAGAAGATAATCGCAAAGCCAACCACACCCATAATGTCTTTTACGGTGTAGTAAGGGTGGAACGGAATACCGTCTTTAGGGATACCGTTTTCGTCTTTGTTTTTCTTGATGTCTACGCCGTCTGGGTTGTTAGAACCTACTTCGTGTAGCGCCATCAAGTGAGCCACAACCAAACCAACCAATACCAACGGCACAGCAATTACGTGCAAGGCGAAGAAGCGGTTTAGGGTCGCATCAGAGATCAGGTAGTCACCACGAATCCACTGAACCAAGTCTGGGCCAATACCAGGAATCGCGCCAAATAGCGAGATAATTACCTGCGCACCCCAGTAAGACATGTTGCCCCAAGGTAGCACGTAGCCCATAAAGGCTTCTGCCATCAGCGCTAGGAAGATCATCATGCCGAAGATCCACACCAATTCACGTGGCTTACGGTATGAACCATAAAGCAGACCACGGAACATATGCAGATAGACCACTACGAAGAACGCCGAGGCGCCGGTGGAGTGCATATAACGAATTAACCAGCCCCATGGCACATCACGCATGATGTATTCCACAGAACCAAATGCCTCAAGCGCAGACGGCTTGTAGTGCATGGTCAAGAAAATACCGGTAATCAGCTGGTTCGCTAGAACCAACATGGCTAATGAGCCAAAGAAGTACCAGAAGTTAAAGTTTTTCGGCGCAAAGTATTCCGAAACGTGGTCGCGCCACATTTTGGTCAGCGGGAAGCGGTCATCAATCCAGCCCAAGAAGCCAGTTGTGCCATGCGGGTTAGGT
Organism: Gammaproteobacteria bacterium; assembly: GCA_030425645.1. Taxonomy (GTDB): domain Bacteria; phylum Pseudomonadota; class Gammaproteobacteria; order JAPPPA01; family JAPPPA01; genus JAPPPA01. The sequence continues at coordinate 62,093 of JAUHZK010000003.1, forward strand.
ACGATAGCCATTACGCGGCACCTCCGTCTAGACCAATAAGCAAGCGATTGTCCGCCACGAAGTGGTACGGAGGCACTTCCAAGTTAAGCGGCGCCGGTACGCTCTTATAAACACGGCCAGCTAAGTCGAAACGCGAACCATGGCATGGGCAGTAAAAACCACCATTCCAGTCTGCAGTCACTTCTGGCTGGTAAACAGGCACACAACCTAGGTGAGTACACAGACCAACTAGCACCAAGAACTCAGGGTTAATTGAGCGGTGTTGGTTCTGAGCATACTCAGGCTGCATAGGCTCGGCTGACTCAGGGTCCAACACTTTCGCGTCATCCTGATTCAGGGCGCTTAAGGTTTCCGGAGTACGGCGCAAAACCCATACCGGCTTACCACGCCATTCGATGGTGATACGCTCACCTGGCTGCAGTTTAGAAAGATCTACTTCCACGGGTGCACCAGCCGCTTCTGCGCGGGCACTGGGTTTCCATGAGGCTAGAAAAGGCACTGCCGCGGCTGCGGCCCCGATACCACCAATAACGGCGGTTGAGTTGGTTAGAAATCGACGCTTGTCGAGATCTACCGCACCGGTATCACTCATTTTGGCTACTCCTGAAGGGTCGAAACGTACGGCTATTAGGGCCAATCTAATAACCGAACCCACAGAACACGGCGCTCACACTCGCGAGACGACCGCGTGGCTCTGCATAATTTTTTGTAGCGCGCATTATAGCCCGCAGCGTTTCCGTATTGCGAGAGCCCCAGCAAGAAATTCGCTGAAGAAATTAGTCGCCGCTATCGCTAGCCGACTTAAGAAGACCTTAAGGCGACAGCCAAGGCCTCTAGAAAACGCTCATTTTCGGCCGCCGTGCCCACGGTGACCCGCAAACACTGCCGCAATTGCGGATGCGCACCATGCAGCTTCTTAATCAACACACCCTGCTCCGCTAAGGACTGATGAACCAAAGCCGCATCAGCCGACTCAAGCCGGAATAGCAAGAAATTGGCTTCACTCGGCCAAACCGTTAGCGCATCGATAGCCGCCAAAGCCTCACTCAACGCAGAGCGCTGAGCCTTTAGCTCTTCCGCCTGCGCCGTCAATGGCTGCATATGCTGCAAAGCGAAACTGGCACTGTATTGCGTCAAGCTATTAATGTTGTAAGGCAGGCGAATTTTATTAATTTCATGCAGCCACTTTTTCTGCCCTGCCAACATGCCCAGCCGCAAACCCGCCAAGCCAACCTTAGACAAGGTACGCATCACCAATAATTGCGGATATTGCGCCAACCACGGCACGCGACTATCAGCAGCGAACGCCGTATATGCCTCATCAATCACAACCAAACCGGGCGCGGCCTCTACAACGGCCTGCAAATCCTCTTGACTCCACAGATTACCGGTGGGGTTATTGGGATAAGCCAGAAAAATTAAGGCCGGTTGATGCGTCTCGATCGCCGCCAACATCGCTGGCAAATCAAGCTCAAAGCCTTCAGCCAAGGGCACGCCAACATAATCTGCGTTGACGAACTTGGCGATCATGCCGTACATCACAAAGCCCGGCTCAGGCGCCAAGATGCAAGCTCGTGCACCGCTCTGCGGATGCTTGACCGCCATCGCTAGCAGCTGAATCAACTCATCGGAGCCATTGCCCAAAACAATGTCGAGATCATCCGCATTAGCTAATACCGGCAGGCCCATCCATTCTGCCAATGCCTGACTCAACGCCGATGCAGCCGGGTCGGGATAGCGATTCAAAGCCTGCGTCTGCAAACCTTCCGCCCATAACTCGGCCAAATTACCGGGTAAAGCGGCGGGCCAAGCATAGGGGTTTTCCATCGCATCCAGCTTAATGGCATCACCCGGGTTGGGTACGTGATAAGCCGACAGCTCGCGCACTTCGTCGCGAATTAACTGAGATACATCGGTCACTGCGAATTCCGTAGCTGGCTAGTTTTGGGGTTACTCAGCGTCACGCCGATATTCGGCAGAACGCGCATGCGCGGTTAGCTGCTCGCCACGCGCCAAGATCGACGCACGTTTAGCTATTTCACGGGCGCCTTCTGGCTGACAGTGAATCAAGGTGCTACGTTTCTGAAAATCGTAAACACCTAACGGCGAAGAAAAACGTGCCGTGCGCATGGTCGGCAATACGTGATTTGGACCGGCGCAATAATCACCCAATACCTCAGCCGTATGGTGACCCATAAAAATAGCGCCGGCGTGTTTGATCTTAGCAACCAAAGCTTCCGGATCAGCCACCGCCAGCTCCAAGTGCTCGGGCGCAATATCGTTAGAAATCGCTGCCGCCTCGTCGAGGTCAGCCACTTGAATTAGAGCGCCGCGGTCTTTTAATGACACAGCAATAATGTCTTTGCGCTCCATGGTCGGTAACAGCTTGGCAATACTGGCTTCAACCGCGGCAATATAGTCCGCATCAGGGCACAGCAAAATCGACTGCGCCAATTCATCATGCTCAGCTTGGGCAAACAAATCCATCGCCGTCCAATCCGGGTCACCAGAACCGTCAGCAATCACCAACACCTCCGATGGGCCGGCAATCATATCGATACCCACAGTACCGAACACCAAACGCTTAGCCGTAGCTACCCAGATATTGCCCGGGCCGACAATCTTATCGACTGCAGGTACAGTTTCAGTTCCGTAGGCTAAGGCCGCCACCGCTTGGGCGCCGCCAACCAAAAACACCCGGCTAACACCAGCAACCGCTGCCGCCGCTAGCAGAAGCTCATTGGCTTCACCGCCCGGCGCCGGCGACACCATAATAATTTCTTCTACGCCAGCCACATGTGCTGGAATCGCATTCATTAGTACAGACGACGGATAAGCTGCCTTACCACCGGGCACGTAAATACCCACTCGATCTAGCGGCGTAACCTGCTGACCCAGCTGGTTACCAAATTGGTCTTGATAGTCCCAACCCTTAATCTTTTGATGCTGGGCATATTCGCGCAAACGTTCGGCGGCAAATTCTAAGGCCTCACGCTGCTCGGCTGGCAGCGCCGCTAACGCCTCTTGGCAACGTTCAGCAGGCACTTCAAGATCGCCTATTGCCTGCGCAGGAAAACGATCAAACTGCTGGGTGTAATTCAGCAGCGCCGCATCACCATCAGCACGAATAGCATCAATAATGCCCTGCACTTTCGGCAGCACTTCGGCAGCGCTTTCCGACTGCACTGAGCGCAGCACAGCCAACTGATCGGCAAATGCCGCATCCGCTGTGTTTAAAACAGAGATCAACGAGTCAGACATTAGGCGCGATTCGCTGCAACTGCCGCCGCCAGCTGGTCAACCAACTGGGTAATCGCCGCGTGCTTGGTTTTCATCGCCGCCTGGTTCACCACCAAGCGCGAACTAATATCCATCATATCTTCCAAGGGCTGTAGACCATTAGCACGTAAGGTATTGCCGGTGTCGACCAAATCAACAATCACATCCGACAGCCCTACTAGCGGCCCCAACTCCATGGCGCCGTAAAGCTTAATGATGTCTACCTGCTGACCTTTTTCAGCAAACCAACGACGGGCAATATTGACGTACTTAGTCGCCACCCGCGGGCGGCTTTTTTGCAAACACTCTGGCGAAGTACCCGCCACCGCCAAACGACATTTGGCAATTTCCAAATCCAATGGCTCGTAGAGATTAAAAGCACCATTCTCCACCAGCACATCTTTGCCAGACACACCCAAATCCGCCGCACCTTGCTGTACATAAACCGGCACATCGGTGGCACGAATGACCAATAGGCGTACGCCCGGTTGGTTGGTTTCAAAAATCAATTTGCGGCTTTTGCTGATATCTTCCAGCGGCTCAATACCCGCGGCAGCAAATAGCGGCAGCGTGTCTTTTAAAATGCGCCCTTTTGACAGCGCAATTGTTAGTTCGGTCATCTTGCTTTCTAAATAATTAAGCTACCCGCCGGATGCGCGCACCCAGCTGGCCAAGTTTTTCTTCTACCCGCTCGTAACCACGGTCAATGTGGTAAACGCGATCAATCAAAGTTTCGCCATCTGCCACCAAGGCAGCCAAAACCATACTCGCAGAGGCACGCAGGTCAGTCGCCATCACTGGGGCTGCTTTTAGGCGCGGCACACCGGTAATAATCGCGGTATTGCCATCCACTTCAATTTTGGCGCCCATGCGATTCATTTCTTGAGCGTGCATAAAGCGGTTTTCAAAAATTGTCTCAGTCACACGTGACATTCCCGTGGCAACGGTATTCATGGCCACGAACTGCGCCTGCATATCCGTTGGAAAAGCCGGATGTGGCGCGGTTTTAATATTCACCGGTTTAGGACGCTGACCTTGCATATCAAGTTCAATCCAGTCGTCACCAACATCGATCACGGCGCCGGTTTCACGCAACTTATCCAATACCACACCCATATGTTCAGGCGCGGTGTCGCGAACCACCACATGGCCACCACTAATCGCACCAGCAATTAAGTAGGTGCCGGTTTCAATGCGATCTGGCACCACATCCCAAGCACAACCACCGGCCATTTTTTCCACGCCTTCAATGGTCATCACCGAGGTACCTGCACCAGAAATTTTGGCACCCATGGCGTTCATAAAGTTAGCTAGATCGACCACTTCAGGTTCGCGCGCAGCGTTTTCCAACACTGTAGTGCCGTCAGCCAAAGCCGCCGCCATCATCAGGTTTTCGGTACCAGTGACGGTGACTTTCTCCAAGCTGATATGCGCGCCCTTTAAGCGCGAACATTTGGCGTGAATATAGCCGTCTTCAATAACAATATCGGCACCCATTTTGCGCATGCCAGCAATATGCAGATCAACCGGGCGCGCACCGATTGCACAACCGCCGGGCAACGACACATTGGCCTCACCAAAACGCGACAACAGAGGACCAAGCACCAGAATAGACGCACGCATGGTTTTCACCAGCTCGTACGGCGCGTCAAAATCATTGGTAGTAGAGGCATCCACTTCCAGTGCCATACCGTCACCCATGGTGACACTAGCACCCATGCGCATCAGCAGCTGCACCGTGGTTTTTACATCAACCAAATCCGGCACGTTGGTAACGGTAACGGGGTTTTCAGCCAGCAAGGTCGCCGCCAAAATCGGCAAGCAAGCATTTTTAGCACCTGAGACGCGCACCTCGCCACGTAACGGGCCGCCACCAGTAACTAATAATTTATCCATTAGGCACTCCGAGTATTTAGTGCAAGCGCGTGGATTTCGTTACCCATCAATGCGCCTAAGGTTTCATAAACCATACGATGCTGCTGGATCATATTCTTACCTTCAAACTGCGCGCAGATCACGGTGGCCTCAAAATGCTGACCGTCATCACCCAACACGGTGACATCAGCATCTGGCAAACCAGTTTGGATAAGGTTTTGAATGGTAACAGCGTCCATAGTTCTCTTGTTCTCAGCAGGCGGCCTTAACCGCATAAACGTTAACCGCGTAAACGCCAGCCTCGGTGCAACATCCACCAAGTCAGGCCAAATAAAAGGGCGACAAATAGCGCCGCGAACCCGGCACTGCGGGCAGGATCAAAATCCGAAACGCCAATCATGCCATAGCGGAAGCCATCAATCATGTATAACAAGGGGTTAAGGGCACTGATTGGCTGCCAAACTTCGGGCAAACTTTTGACCGACCAGAACACCCCCGACAAAAATGTCAGCGGCAGAATCACAAAGTTCTGAAAGGCTGACATATGGTCAAATTTTTCAGCAATAACGGCCGCTATCAACCCAAGCAAACCGAGCGCTGCGCCAGTTAACAGCAGAAACACCAGCGCCCAAGCCGGGTTCAATAAATTCCAATCCGTGAGCAAGGACGCCACTGCCCAAACCCCCAGCCCCACCAAAGCGCCACGCAATACCGACGCTGAGACAAAGGCCAACAAAATTTCAAACGCCGACAACGGCGCAATCAACATAAAGGTAATGCTGCCGTTCATCTTTGCCTGCAACAGGCTCGATGAGCTATTAGCAAAGGCGTTCTGAATCACCGCCATCATGATCAAGCCGGGCACCAGAAATTCGGCGTAGCTGAAATCCACCGCTGGCGAATAGCGCCCTTCCAGCACCTGTACAAACACCAACAAATACAACAGCGTGGTCACCATCGGCGTAACGACAGTTTGCGTGGCGACACGCATAAAACGGCGTACTTCTTTATTAAGTAGCACCCAAAAGCCGCCGCTATTAAAGCGCATGGTGGTCACTGTCTTATTCATTACCACCACCTACCAACTGCAGAAATACATCTTCTAAATTTGGCTCTCGGGTACGAATATCCAACAGCTGCGCACCGCTATTACGTAGCTGCTCTAGCAAATCAGCCACGCTATCGTGCTCTTTATGCAGGCGCCAGCGATACCAGCCATCAGATAAAGCGACCGTGTCGCTGTGCAAGCTAGCGGATAGCTCTGCTGGCACAGCTCCCAACTGTACTTCTATCTCTCGCCACGGATGACTGGCCAACAAATCTTCTGTGCTCTGCAGCGTTTGCAACTGCCCCTTATCAAGTATCGCCACCCGGTCACAAAGACTTTCTGCTTCTTCCAAATAATGTGTGGTTAAGACGATGGTATGGCCGTCGGCATGAAGACGCTTAGCAAAGCGCCATAACAACTGCCGCAGCTCTACATCAACACCGGCAGTGGGCTCATCCAATACCACCACTGGCGGCTTATGCATTAAGGCTTGCGCAATCAGCACGCGACGCTTCATGCCACCCGAGAGTCCGCGCATCCGCGTATCGGCCTTGTCGCTTAACCCTAGTTCTTCCAGCACCTCATCTTGCCAAGGTCGGCTAGCTTTGAGGCCAAAGTAACCCGCCTGCAAGGCCAGCACTTCGCGCACGGTAAAAAAGGGATCAAATACCAGCTCTTGCGGCACTACTCCGAGCGCGCGTCGCGCTTGTCGCCAATCCTGTTGCACGTCATGGCCACAAACTTTTGCCCGACCTGAGGTTGGCTTTACCAAACCCGCCAAGGAATTGATCAAGGTCGACTTGCCTGCGCCATTCGGGCCTAGCAAGGCAAAAAACTCGCCCTGCTCAACGCTAAAGCTAACACCATCAAGGGCCTTTAAGCCCGAGGCGTAAACTTTTTCTAAGGCATTAATTTCTAATGCAGGCGTTGCCGACATGCGAGTTACTCACGGATTTGAAGCGATAAACAAGACAATTATGCCGCAATGCAGCATTTAACGCCGCCAAAGCCGACAATTCTGAGATAAATGGCAACTAAATTAACGCCCTAGCGAATTAAAAACGCTGCTCCAAGCAACACAACCGGCTAACATACGCGCATGGAATCACTCGCAATTAATATCGTCGCCATAATCGGCGGCATCATTCTTTTAGTATGGGGCGCAGACCGCTTCGTTAACGGTGCCGCTAGCATTGCTCAACTGCTAAACGTACCCACCCTACTAATCGGCCTCACCATCGTCGCTTTAGGAACTTCGGCACCAGAAATCTTGGTCTCTGCTGTGGCCGCAGTACAGGGTAACGGCGGCCTCGCTGTTGGCAACGCGCTCGGATCTAACATCACCAATATCGGCTTAGTCCTCGGCATCAGCGCCATCGCCGCGCCCATCGTGGTTAAGTCCAGCCTGCTGCGTAAAGAATTACCGCTACTGATTGTCGTATCACTTGGCGCGAGTTGGTTATTGCTGAATGGCGAATTAAGCCAGCTAGAAGGCTGGATTCTAATTGCTGGACTATCGCTGCTACTGACGTGGCTAGGCTGGGCCGCCAAGCAAGGTGACGCCGACCAACTCGCCATCGATACCGACGACATCGAAACTCTGCCACGCAATCAGGCCATTTTTCAATTTGTAGTTGGCTTAGCGACACTGCTGATCGGCTCCCGCGCGTTAGTCTGGGGCGCAGTCAATACCGCCAGCAGCTTTGGCGTTAGCGACACCGTTATCGGCCTTACCATCGTTGCCTTCGGCACTAGCTTGCCGGAGCTGGCAGCGTCCATGAGCAGTGCTCTAAAAGGCGAGCACGATATTGCAATTGGCAATATCGTCGGCTCTAACCTCTTCAATTTACTGGCCGTTTTAGGCGTTGCCGGCGTAATCCAGCCAACCGAAATCGTTAACAGCGTGATCACTACCGACATCCCGTTAATGCTAGGCCTAACTGCGGCGCTGGTATTAATGAGCCTCAGTTGGAGCAAAGAACGCCCCGGCCGCATTAACCGTTTTGAAGCCAGCCTATTGCTTGCAAGCTGGCTAGGCTGGCAAGCTTGGACTTGGATGAGCGCAACGGCCTAGAGCCGTATTGCGTTAGTCCAAAAGACAATCCCCTTAGGAGCGCTCGTGGCAGAAAATTTTATCCAGCTAGGCAAGGCCGTTTTAGAAACTGAAAGCCAAGCCATTCAAGATGCCATTGCGCGCTTAGATGAACGATTTAGCCGCGCCTGTGAAATCATCCTGCAGTGCCAAGGCCGCGTAGTGGTGGTCGGCATGGGCAAGTCCGGTCATGTTGGTAGCAAAATTGCGGCCACGTTGGCCAGCACCGGCACACCCGCGTTTTTTGTGCACCCAGCCGAAGCTCAGCACGGCGATATGGGCATGATTACCCCGCAGGATGTCGTCATCACTCTCTCGAACTCGGGCGAAACAGACGAAGTCACCACGCTGCTGCCATTAATCAAGCGCATGGGCGCACCACTCATTGCCATGACCGGTCGCCCAGAGTCGACCATGGGCTCGGCCGCCGATGTAGTTTTAGATACCAGCGTCGAAAAAGAAGCCTGCCCACTGAATTTAGCCCCCACCGCTAGCACTACCGTGACCCTAGCGATGGGCGACGCCTTAGCGGTCGCCTTACTCGAAACGCGCGGTTTTACCGCCGAAGACTTTGCGCTCTCGCATCCTGCCGGCGCACTTGGTCGACGACTGCTATTGCACGTCAGTGACATCATGCACAGCGGTGACGCACTACCTAAAGTCGGCGCCGATGCCAGCTTGGCCGACGCCTTGGTTGAAATGACGCGCAGCGGGCTTGGCATGACCACCGTGGTCGACAACGATCAACTCGTTGGCGTTTTTACCGACGGTGACTTGCGCCGGGCTTTTGAACGTAACGCTCACCCCAGCAGCACCGGTATTAGTGACGTAATGACTGCCGGCGGGCTAACGATTAACGCCGGGCAACTGGCCGCAGAAGCCCTACAGCTGATGGAAAAACACGCTATTAACGCCCTGCCTGTGCTGGACGATTCAGCGACACTGGTTGGTGCCATCAATATGCACGACCTACTACGCGCAGGAGTGGTGTAATGACAGGACAGACCCTTGCCCAACTAGCCAGCGGCATTAAATTACTGATCTGCGATGTCGACGGTGTTTTAACTGACGGCCGCATTTACTTTATGCCCGACCCACAAGACCCAACGCAGCCCATCGAGATTAAGGTCTTCCATGCTCGCGACGGTCATGGCTTAAAGCTGTTACAACAAGCTGGCATTCAAGTAGCGGTTATTTCTGGCCGCAAAGCGCCAATGGTAGAAGCACGCTTAAAAGGCCTTGGCATTACCAATATTGTGCAAGGCTGCGAAGACAAACTAGCCGCTTTAAAAGAATTGCTACCGACATTGGGCCTTGAGCCTAATGACGTTGCCTATATCGGTGACGACACCATCGACATTGAAATCATGCAGGCCATTCGCTTCCCCGTCGCGGTTAAAGATGCCCACCCCGCTGTGATCCGTAGTGCCCTCTGGACTACCCACCACAATGGTGGCCAAGGCGCTGTGCGCGAACTCTGCGACCTACTCATCAAACACAACACAGACAGCTAAACTAAAAGCCGCATGAGTTATAGCGCGCCTCCCGTTGATCTTCGCAAACTACTGCCACTTGCCTTGTTGGCTGTCGCCAGCCTGTGGTTTGCCAGCAAAGAAAGCAACGATGACAGCCCGCAACCCGGCGCTGGTTTTACCAAAGACGTCGATTACTACTTAAAAGGGGTTACCACCGAGAGCTTTGACGCTGACGGCAACCTGCGCTACAAACTCGACGCCGAACTCGCCCAACACTACCGCAGCAATGACAGCGTTGAACTCAGCCAGCCGATCATGCAATACCGCATTAATCAACGAGCAGCCAGTAGCGATCCCGAATCAGCCGACTTTTGGCATATTGCTGCAGAACGAGGTTGGTTCTATGAAGAACAACCACCGCGACTGGCACGCCTAGAGCTGAAAGACCAAGTCGTTATTAAGCGGCGTGACAAAAGCGGTGCCGAGATCACCACCATTACCGACGAAATGTGGTTTCTGCCGGGCAGCGGCGAACTCCACAGCCAAAGTCCCGTCTTAATCCAACAAGGCACGCATCGCATTCGAGCGGCGCGCCTCAGTATTAACACCAAACAAGACCGCATTCGTCTGCATGGTGGAGTCAAAGGCGCGTATTATCCAGCGCCGGTAAATAACACAACCGCATTGTGATTAGAGGGGTCAACATCATGAAGCGTTTCTTCCAATTCGCCATCTATATGGCAGCCGGCATCTGCACCGCCGCGTTTGCCGCGCCAGATGACTTCACAGCACCGATTGAGATAGAAGCCCAACGCGTTGAGGTCAACGCCCAAGATGGCAGCAGCATCTATCAAGGCGACGTTCGCCTAACCCGCGGCAGCATGCTGATCTTGGCCGACAAAATGGTACTTAAGCAGATCGACAACCAGGTGTCAGCCGATATTCATGGCCCTAAAGATGGCCTCGCGCACTTTTCGCAAACCACCGAAACCGGCGAGCGCATGGAAGCTCAAGCCCAGCGCATTCGTTATTTTAGCGACCAAGACGCGATTGAATTTGACGGCAATGCCCAAGTTAAACGTGCCGCCGACACCGTCAGCAGCGATCATATTCGCTATGATTTGCGCGCCGAACAAATTCTTGCTGGCGGCGACGACAAAGCCAACGGCGACAACAACCGCGTCAAAATTGTGATACAACCTGCCAATAACCAGCCTAAGGAATAAGCCTGCGCATGACACGCTTGGTCGCCGACAACCTGCAAAAAAAATACAAAGATCGTCTCGTTGTTAAAGGCATCTCACTACATATTGATGCAGGCGAAACCGTTGGCTTGCTCGGTCCCAATGGTGCCGGCAAAACCACCACCTTTTATATGATCGTTGGCCTCGTTAAGCCTAACGATGGCAGTATTCGCCTCGACGAACACGACATTACCAAGTTACCCATGCATGCCCGCGCCCGCCTAGGCGTAGGCTACTTGCCGCAAGAAGCCTCGGTATTCCGCAAGCTCACCGTGGCCGACAACATCATGGCGATTTTAGAAACGCGCAAAGACCTTAACCGTCAACAGCGCGAAGACTCTTTAGACGCCTTGCTAGAAGAGCTGCACATTCCCCATATCCGCGACAGCCTTGGCGTTAGTCTCTCTGGCGGTGAACGCCGCCGCGTAGAAATCGCTCGTGCCCTCGCCGCCAACCCGCGTTTTGTATTGCTCGACGAACCCTTTGCTGGCGTTGACCCAATCTCCGTGATCGATATCCAAAAAATCGTCGAACACCTCACCAGCCGCGGCATTGGCGTACTCATTACCGACCACAACGTACGTGAAACGCTAGGCATCTGCGACCGCGCCTATATCGTTAGCAACGGCCAAGTCATCGCCCAAGGCCACCCTAATGAGGTAATGGAAGACGAGCAGGTTAAACGAGTCTACCTAGGCGAGAATTTCCGCTTATAAATCAGCTCTTTAAAGTCCACCCTGCTGACTTTTCAGAGTATTCCACTAAAATTTAATGCAAAATACGCGCCAACAGCGTATTGAGCACTATTTTGAAACACGGATTACAACTCAAACTCGGTCAGCAGCTGACGATGACGCCAGCGTTACAGCAGGCTATACGCCTGTTGCAGCTGTCTAGTTTGGAAATTCGGCAAGAAGTGCAAGAAGCCTTAGAAAGCAATCTAATGCTGGAAGAGGATCGCGACGATTACGCTAGCAGCGAAGATAGCAGCAATGCTACAGACGACAGCGATAGTGCCGAGACGCCAGAGCCGGAAAGCCTGCCACAAGACATCAACGAAGAAAGCCTAGGCGACTATCGCTGGGAAGACGTCTATGACGGTCGCAGCAAACCCAAGAGCGGTGCCGACGACCTCCCCCCCTTAGTGGAACGCATTGGTGATAGCAGCAGTGAAAGTCTGCAAGCGCATTTGCACTGGCAACTAGACCTGGCTCGATTATCGCCCCGCGACCAAGAGATCGCCGAGTTCATTATCGACAGCATTGATGACGACGGTTATTTACAGCTTGAACCTGAAGCGCTGTCTGAAACGCTCAACGAGCAGCTGATTCTAGAGGGGCGTCAAGACGAGCCCCAGTTCGATACTGACGAAACCGTTTACGTACTGCATCGCGTTCAGCAATTTGACCCACCCGGCATTGCCGCGCGCACGCCGCAAGAGTGCTTAAGCCTGCAGCTAGCGCAATTAGTTAGTCCAAGCGAAGAACGCGAACTGGCTGACACTATCGTTAATAATCATCTCGAAACACTAGCTAAAGGCGACCGCGCGACTATTCAAAGACAAACGCGTTGTAGCGCCGAAGAACTAGACCAAGCGATCACCCTAATCCGCGGACTCAATGCGCACCCCGGCGCGGGTTGGGGCAACCAACGCACTGAGTACATCACCCCTGACGTCTTTGTTTATAAGCATGGCGATCGCTGGTTAGTACGCCTCAACGGCGAGCACGAAATTCCCCTGCGCATTAACCAGCAATACGCCGAAATGGCCAAAAGCATGGCTGATGACGGGCAGTCGGAAATGATGCGCAACCACCTTCAGGAGGCCCGCTGGCTAATTAAAAGCCTACAAAGCCGTAACGACACGCTAGTACGCGTTGCCAACGCGATTGTTGAGCGCCAACAAGCTTGGTTTGACCAAGGTGACATCGCGCTAACACCGATGGTACTGAAAGACATTGCAGACGAACTGGGCCTGCACGAATCCACCATTTCGCGCGTAACCAGCAGCAAACATATGCATACCGCCAGCGGCATTGTTTCCTTCAAACATTTCTTCTCTAGCCATGTCGGCACGCAAGACGGCGGCGAAGCCTCAAGCATTGCCATTCAAGCCATGATTAAGGAACTGGTAAGTGAAGAACCTGCCACCAAACCACTCAGCGACACAAAACTTGCAAATGCGCTAGCAGAGCGTAATATCAAAATTGCACGGCGCACGATTGCGAAGTATCGTGAAGCCTTAGGCATTCCGCCCTCACATGAGCGTAAACGCCTAGATTAAAACCCTAGATAAAGCTCGGGTTAAGACTTCGAAAACTGCCCTCTAAACAGGGCACAACAGCTGGACAAGTACCAGCAGGAGGTAGCCGCTTAAACGCACGCTAACGCATCGGAACTCAATTGTTTGAGAGCCGGTCAATGTTAGGTGAAGTCACAGCAGCCTGCTTCCAAACCTTTTCATCCGCAGGCAGCCCAGTGGCCGATATTGGCATCAACCGTGATGCTTAAATCTGGCGACAGCGACGCCTGCCTGCTTAAGCAATGTTTGAGCATCCCGACGCCGTTGCCGCTACCCATTCAGACCAGACCTTGCTGGAGGTAGCAACAATATGAATATCGATCTCACCGGTCATCACTTAGACGTAACACCTGCTTTACGCGACTATGTAAATAACAAGCTCGCCCGGGTGGAACGACACTTCGACAACATCAGCAATGCCCATGTGGTATTGAGCGTAGAAAAACTCACTCAAAAAGCCGAAGCCACGCTTAACGCAGCGGGCGGCCAGGTATTTGCTGAAGCGGTTGACGGCAATATGTACGCCGCCATCGACGCATTAACAGACAAACTAGATAGACTGGTGAAAAAACGCCGAGAAAAGGTCACCGACCATCACAACCGTGAGGCGCTGAAACACGAAGTCCATGCAGCTGCGCTGCAATAGCGACTTAAATTAAATTCCGGGGCACACAGCACAGGCCAGCTTGGCAACAAGCTGGCCTTTTTCTTGCATACGCGCGGAAGTAACAAACTAATGAAGTTTTAGCCTTGGGGCTGTGAACCCCCTCCACAAGCAGCTAAAATTGGCATATCGAATTAAGGAGTTCAGCATGAACCTGTCAGCGGTTATTCCCGCCTCTCGCGTCGTTGTAGTTAGTAGCGCGCAAAGCAAAAAAACAGCCCTAGAAACAATCAGCAAAACATTGGGCGAAGGCGATCAGAAACGCCAAGACGCTATCTTTGAAGCACTACTAGGCCGCGAACGCCTTGGTAGCACTGGCTTAGGCGATGGCGTTGCCATTCCACACGGTCGTATTAACGGCATTAGCGAGCCCATGGGCTGCCTTATTAAACTCGACGAAAGCGTTGATTTTGAAGCCGCCGATGGCAAACAAGTCGACCTACTAGCCGGCCTAGTGGTGCCTGCTGACTGCACCGAAGAGCACTTACAAGTACTCGCCAGTGTGGCGCGTTTATTTAGTGATAACGACTTTACCCAGGCCGCCCGCAAAGCCGATGGCGACCAGGCCTTAGCCGAACTCTTAGCTGCTAACAGCTAAAACAGCGCCCCGCTTTTAATCAGCGCAAACATTTTGGTGCAAAACAAAAACAGCCTTACAGTCAGCCTGCTATATGGCGAGCTTGAACAGCGCCTTAAGCTGAGCTGGCAATGCGGCGACAGCACTGCCAATGAGCGACGCCTAAATAGCCGCGGCGAAAGCTCGCCGTTGCCGCTAGTGGGTTACCTCAATGTTATCCACCCTAACCAGATCCAAATTGCCAGTGCCGCCGAGCTTGACTGGTTAGGGCAGCAGGCGGCTAGCGAACAAGTCCGTAGTCTCAAGCAGATCTTCCCGGGTCAAAGTGGCTGCCTTATTCTGGCGGATCAACTGGACCTTACAGCTTCGCTACTGGCACTAATGGAATCGCAACAGATTCCGGTACTGAGCAGCCCCATGCCTGCGCATGAGCTAATCAACAACCTAGAAAGCTGGTTGGGCGGCAAGCTTGGTGAACAACAAACGCGTCATGGCGTAATGATGGAAGTCGCCGGTGTTGGCGTACTCATTACCGGCCCTAGCGGCATTGGTAAGTCTGAACTAGCACTAGAGCTACTTACCCGTGGCCACCGACTGGTGGCAGACGACTGCCCGGTATTCAAACGCGTAGCACCAGACACCGTAGACGGCACCTGCCCAGAGCTTGTACAAGACTTACTCGAAGTGCGCGGTCTGGGCATTGTCGACGTCCGTGCCATGTTTGGCAGCAGCTCGATTAAACGCAACAAATACCTACGCCTAATTGTTGACCTAGTACCGGTTACCGACGTCAACCAAGGTGAGATTGACCGCCTCCAAGGCATGCGGAAAGAACAAACCATCCTCGGCGTGGCAGTGCCAGAAATTGGCCTACCCGTAACCGCCGGCCGTAACTTAGCAGTACTCATTGAAACCGCCGTTCGTGACCACCTACTGCGCTTAAATGGCTATGATGCGGGCAAACTCTTAGAACAACGCCAAGCGGCATTACTGGTCGCCGAGTAATAAGGCTAAGCATGAAACTCGTCATTATCAGCGGACAATCTGGTTCAGGTAAAACTATCGCGCTGCATATGCTTGAGGACTTAGGCTACCGCACAGTCGACAACTTGCCGGTAAAGCTCTATCAAGCCTTTGTTGATAATGAACTGGCAGCCGAAGACGAAGGCGACCTACTGGCTATTGGCGTCGATCCACACGCCACCTCAAAGAACATTACCAGCCTGATTGACGCCATTAACGCGACCCGTGCCAAGGTGCCAGAAACCATCCTGCTACACCTCAGCACGCAGGCAGAAACACTACTCAAGCGGTATAGCGAAACCCGTCGTCGACACCCATTCGCCACCGAAGGCAAAACTGTTGAAGAAGCGATTGCTGACGAAAGCCAACAGCTTCAAGCGTTAGCCAAAGAAGCCGACATCACGCTCGATACCACCGGCTGGTCAAGCCACGAGCTGCGCAACGCTTTACGAGAGCACTTTGCGGCCGCCACCCAAGCAGCGGTGACTGACCCCGTGATTACCGTGCAATCTTTTGGCTTTAAATACGGTATCCCGCGCTCAGCCGATTTCGTTTTCGATGTCCGCTGTCTGCCCAACCCTTACTGGGAACCGGCATTACGTGACTACACCGGACGCGACTCGGCCATTCAAGAATGGCTAGGCGGGCAAACCGTGGTGGTCGACTTAATCGAAGAATTAAACGGCTTTTTTGACCGTTGGCTTAAAACCGTTCTTCACGCCGACCGCAGCTACGTCACCATTAGCATTGGCTGTACCGGCGGCCGACATCGCTCGGTGTATGTCGCCACTAAACTACAAAAACACCTAGCCCAGCATTGGCCTCAAGTACTACTGCGGCATCGCCAACTCGACGCACCAACACAATAAGGCCTAGTCTGACCCTATGAATAACGTTAGCGTTTTGCTCATCACCCACAATCGTATTGGCCGCGCCTTAGTGGAAACGGCGCAAACCATGCTACACGAGCTGCCGTTTCGCCTCGCCTTGTTACCTATCTCGCAAACCTGCGACCCTGACAAAGAGGTACAGGTGGCACAGGATCTTTGTCGCCAACTTGATAATGGCCAAGGGGTGTTGATTTTGACCGATGCCTTCGGCTCCACCCCTAGCAACATTGCCGGCCGTACCGCCAAAGCCATTCCGAAGACCGCCGTAGTGGCGGGCGTGAATTTGCCCATGGTGCTAAAAATCGCCAATTACCCAAACCTTACATTACAAGAGCTCGCTGAAAATGCCGTTGCCGGAGGGCAACGCGGCGTTCTTCAATGCAGCCAAGCTGTCGCGGAATAACCTCTATGCAAAGCCTAGACATCACCATCATCAACCGCCTTGGACTGCATGCCCGCGCAGCCACCAAGCTAGTACAGACCGCCTCTCAATTCGGTGCCGAGGTGCACATTGTTAAAGACGGACAGCGCGTTAGCGGCAAAAGTATTTTGGGCGTGATGATGTTAGCCGCAGCCAAAGGCAGCGAGATCACATTAGAGGCCGATGGCAGCGATGCCGACGACGCCCTAAACGCACTCAAAGAGCTCATTAATGACCGCTTTGGAGAAGGCGAGTAATGTCACTGGCTCTAGCTGGCACCGGTGTAGCACGTGGCATTGTTATCGGCCGCGTACACCATATCCAAGCGGGTAGCACCGATGTCACCGAGCGCAAACTAGATGCCGACAAAGTCCATGCGGAATGCGACCGCTTTCGCGCCGCACGGGGTACGGCTACCGACGAGCTGCGGGCGATTCGTGACGCCATTCCCGCCGGCAGCCCTAGCGATATCTCAGCCTTTATTGAATCGCATTTATTAATGCTCCAAGACGCCACGTTGTCAGACGCCGTGGTCAAGCTAATCGAAGAACGCCAATGCAATGCCGAATGGGCTTTGCGTATGCAGCGTGATGCCTTAGTTTCCGTTTTTGAACAAATGGATGATCCCTATCTACGCACCCGTAAGGACGATGTAGATCACGTAGTCACGCGGATTCAGCGCGTACTACTGGACCAACCCCATTCAATTGAAACCGACACTGACGACTCTCAGCCCACCGTAGTGGTCGCTGAAGATTTAGCGCCGGCAGACGTTATCACGCTACACAACAACGGACTCGCCGCCTTTATTACCGAGGCTGGCAGCCCGCTCTCGCATTCCGCCATTTTGGCGCGTAGCTTAGGCATCCCTGCGATTGTGAGTGTTCGTGGTGCCCGCTTACTGCAAGAAGGCGAGACCGTCATTATTGACGGCAAAAGCGGCTTTATTGTCGCCGCGCCCGACGAAAACGCCCTACAACAATACTCAGATGCCCAGGCCGAAGAAAAGGCTTGGCGTGCACGTCTCGCCGAGCTTAAGCACCAACCGGCCGAAACGCTCGATGGCAATCGTGTGCAACTACGCGCCAATATCGAGCTGCCTGAAGACGTTGGCGTTTGCGATGAAAATGGCGCCGAAGGCATCGGTCTGTACCGAACCGAATTTCTGTACCTAAACCGCGATGTGGCACCAACGGAACAGCAGCAGCTAGACGCCTATACATCCGTAATGCTGGCGCTACCAAATCAGTCCATTACCATTCGCACACTGGATTTAGGTGCCGACAAACAACTCGACGGCGGCCGCCAACCCTCTGGTCCAGTCGCAAATAACCCGGCGCTTGGCTTACGCGGCATCCGGCTCTGCCTGCACGACAGCGAACTATTTAAACCACAGTTACGTGCGCTTTTGCGCGCCGCCAACACCAGTCCGCTGCGGGTCATGTTGCCGATGATCTCCAATCTGCAGGAGCTGCAACAAGCCAAAGCAATGATTGAGTCGGTACGCGCCGAACTGATCGCCGAAGGCGTTAGCCTTAATCAAGACTTCAAACTTGGTGCCATGATCGAGGTGCCCGCAGCCGCGCTCTGCGCAGACCAGCTAGCGCAACATGTGGACTTCTTTTCTATCGGCACCAATGACCTGATTCAATACGCGCTGGCGATTGACCGTATCGACGATCAGGTCAACTACCTTTATGACCCGCTGCATCCGGCGGTACTAAGGCTAATTAGCATGACGCTAGCTGCCGGCAAACGTCACAACATTCCGGTCGCCATGTGTGGCGAGATGGCCGGTGACCTGCACTTAGTGCCGTTACTACTGGGAATGGGCTTGCGTGAGTTTAGTACTCACCCAGCCAATCTATTAGAGGTCAAACACCTAATTCGCCAACTGCAGCTAAGCGACCTAGAGCCCCTCGCAGAGGCGGCCCTTAACAGCAGCGACGCACAAACCGTGGCCAGCTTACTCGATGATTGGCATCGCCAGCACAAGGCACAGAAGGCTTAACACTGCCCCAACAAGCAACTCAAGGCTTTGTAATTAAAGGTTTTTCTAGTGCCACCAACCGTCAGGCGCTAGACGCTTCCACGCCCCTTGGGTAAACTCAACGCTTCTTTATCAACTGCTGAAAAAGGCACCGACATGAGCGAGCTGTTGGTACAAACCGACAATCCCGGCCATCAGCAGGTGCTTGATCAGTTGTCAGCCGCCTTAGGCTCTGGACGCATGCAGCAAGCCCGACGCATGCTACACGGCCTGCATCCGGCAGAAATTGCTCACTTACTCGAGTCGTTACCACGCGCACAGCGAAACATTCTCTGGGAATTTACCGATCCAGAGGACGATGGCGAAATCCTCATCAACACCAACGAGGAAGTGCGGGCCAGCCTGATTGACCGCATGGACGAGGCCCAGCTAGTCGAAGCACTCGACGGCATGGCGGTAGATGACCTCGCCGATATTCTTGAAGATCTACCTAATCGCTTAACCGAGACCGTGCTCGAGTCGATGACGGCACAGCAACGCCGCCTCGTTGAAGCGGTACGCTGCTGGCCAGAAGACAGCGCCGGCGGCTTGATGGACACCGACGTCGTCACCGTGCGTGCCGATGTCACACTAGAAGTAGTACAACGTTTTCTGCGCATGCGCGGCAACCTCCCCGCCCACACCGATGCGCTTTACGTGCTTGACCGCTACGGCCATTACCGTGGTGCGCTAACGCTTAGCGTACTGCTCACCGAGGACGCCGACCAGCTGGTCGCAGAAGTCATTCAAAATGACTCCGCGCCCATTGCCGCCGACACAGCCGCCACACAAGTCGCCGCTTTATTTGAAGATCGCGATTTGGTTTCCGCACCCGTCGTCAACGAAAACAATGAACTGATTGGCCGCATCACCATCGATGACGTGGTTGACGTGATTCGTGAAGAAGCCGAGCACAGCATTTTAAGCATGGCTGGCTTAGATGAAGACGAAGACCTGTTTTCACCTATCCTTAAAAGCGCCCCTCGACGTGGCCTGTGGCTTGGCGTTAATTTACTGACCGCATTGATCGCGTCATGGGTGGTCGGCCTATTTCAAGCCACTATTAACGATGTGGTGGCGCTAGCGGTACTGATGCCGGTTGTTGCTAGCATGGGCGGTATTGCCGGTAGTCAAACTCTGACGTTGATTATTCGCGCGCAAGCCTTAGAACAAATATCCAAATCTAACGCGCGTAACTTGCTCGGTAAGGAACTGGCGGTTGGCGCGCTAAACGGCATTGCATGGGCGGCGTTAATCGCCGTCGTTGCACTGTTCTGGTTTGACAACCAAACCCTCGGCCTAGTCATCGCCATTGCCGTGTTCATCAATATGCTATTTGCAGCCTTAGCTGGGTTCAGCATTCCGCTGATCTTGAAGAAACTGGATATTGATCCGGCATTGGCGGGTAGCGTGGTACTCACCACCGTCACCGACGTGGTCGGCTTCTTTGCCTTCTTAGGCTTGGGCTCGTTGCTGCTAGTTGCGGTTTCCTAAGCCCAGTGGCTTAACCACCCGCTACCATCATGCCGTCTACCAAGACGGCGCCGCAGGCAATGTTGCTATTGAGTTCAGCATCCGCCGATATCGCGCGGATATTTAAGAACATATCTTTTAGATTGCCGGCCACCGTGACGTTATCAACTGGATACACGGCCACGCCATTCTCTACCCAAAAGCCACTAGCGCCGCGTGAATAGTCGCCCGTTACTGGGTTTACGCCCTGCCCCATTAGCTCAGTGACCCAAAAGCCAGTATCCATCTCAGCTAACAACTCGGCTTGCGTGTTGGCGTTTGCGGTCACACTAACATTACGCGCGCCGCCCGCATTGGCGGTTGTTTTCAGCCCTAACTTACGGGCCGAATAAACACCCAACAAATACTGTTGCACCACGCCACTTTCAATAATGGTTTGCTCGCGCGTGGCAACCGCATCCATATCAAACGGCGCACTACGCGGTCCCTTCGGTCGCTGTGGTGACTCCGATACCGATAACCATGCCGGCAACACTTGTTGCCCTACACTGCCCAGTAAAAAGCTATTACGGCGGTACTGAGCGCCGCCACTAATTGCACCAAACAGACTACTGATCAGGCCACGGCCAATACGCCGGTCAAACAAAACCGGTAGCTGAGCGGTTTTTAAGCTACGCGCGCCCAAACGTTGCAGGCTACGCTCAGCCGCTTCTGCACCAATCACGGCAGCGGCTTCTAGCTCAGAGGCATCACGTGCCGAACGCCAAGCGTAGTCGCGCTGCATATCGCCGCCTTCCTCAGCCAAAACCGCACAGGACAGGCTATGGCCACTGCCCAACACTTGCGCAGTAAAACCACGGCTATTGCCCAGCACCGTCAGATCAACGCCCGTGCTCACGGTAGCGCCATCAGAGTTACAGATACGCGAATCCGCGTCCAAGGCCGCTTTCTCGCAGGCAATCGCTTCGGCAATCGCTTGTTCTGTAGATATTTCCCAAGGGTGGTAAAGGTCTAGTTCTGGGAACTCCGTCGCCATTTCGTCAGCTTCGGCCAGCCCGGCACATTCATCTGCTTCAGTGTAGGTAGCCAACTGCATAGCCGCGGCAACGGTTTTTTCTAGGCTATCAGTACTCAGGTCGCTGGTGCTGGCACTGCCCTTATGTTGTCCACGCTTGGCCTGGCGGAACACCGTAACCGAAACGCCTCTATCTGCCTGCATTTCCACGGTTTCCACCTCGCCCATGCGAGCGGTGACCGACATACCCCGATCCAGAGTCACGGCGGCAACAGCATCGCTGGCACCCAAGCGCTTGGCAATGGCTAGCACTTGCTCTACGGCGTCTTGCAGCTGTGGTTGGCTGGTTTCAGGGTCAATTAGCTGGATGGCGGCATTCATAGTGAGTTACTGAACTGAATCAGCCGAAGGCTGAAAAATAATCTAGAGGGTACTTGCGCAAGACGAGCAACAACAGCACTAAGCATCTTGCCATTGCTCACGCACTGGCACGTGCACCCGCAGTTGCTGACCAGGCCGCAAATAACGGCTTGGGTTGATGTCGTTCCAATCGCATAGCTGGGCAATAGAAACCCCAAATTTACGCGCGATTCGATCCAGCGAATCACCGCTACGCACGGCATAAGACACCTTCCGCACCGGCCCGCCAGCAACATGTAGAGGCGGCGGGGATAAGCGTAACACTTGCCCCAGTTTCAATAACTGGCCTGATTGCAAACGGTTCCACTGCTTTAATTTAGACAACTTGAGCTTATATTTTTTCGCCAAGTCCCATAGGTTGTCACCACTAACTACCGTATGCGTTGGTCCGCCCGGCTTGGCTTTATGCCCTTTAGGTAGCCATAGCACCAGTCGCTGACCAGGCCGTAACGGCTTTTTGCGGTTAATCTGGTTCCAGCGCTCAATATCAGCAATACGGAGATCGTGTCGGCGGGCAATTAACCACAACGACTCACCATCTTGAACCTGGTAGTCACGCCGCTGCGCCACCTGACGCCCGCTACTGCTAGGATCTAGGGTTGGATATTTAGCCAGTGACTTTTGGCCGCTGGCGACCAGCAATTTTTGCCCGGGCTGAATGGGCTTGCCGTCGAGGCCATTGACCTGCCGCAGCAGTTTCAAGCTAGTGCGATAACGAAGCGCGATCTCACTTAGCGTTTCTCCCGGGGCAATTGAATGACGCCGCCAAGTAACCCGCTCAGCCTTCGCTAGACCAGCTAATTGCTGGCTAAATTTTTCTGCCGCATAGGTCGGCAACAATAGTCGATGCGGACCATCAGGTGGTGTTGCCCAACGGTTCAAACCGGGATTATGTAAACGCAGCGTATCGACGCTTAGGTCCGCCATTTCGGCGGCCTGCGCAATATCCAACTGACCGCCGGTTTCAATCACCTCAAAACGACTGCCATAAGGCATATTTAAAAAGCTGACCTGATACTTCGTCGGGCGTCGCAACAATTCCGCCAGGGCCAATAATTTTGGCACGTAAGCCTGCGTTTCTTTGGGCAGTTTTAAGGACCAAAAATCGGTCGGCTTGCCGTTACGCTTATTGCGCTTAATAGCACCAGATACATTGCCTTCGCCAGCATTGTAAGCCGCCAGCGCTAGCATCCAGTCGTCAAATCGGCGGTGCAAATATTCTAAATAGTCTAGCGCTGCGACGGTCGACAGCGGCACGTCACGACGCGCATCAAACCACCAATTACGCTCTAGTCCCAAATGAGTCGCGGTTGACGGAATAAACTGCCATAAGCCTGCCGCTTGCCCATGTGAATATGCCAACGGGTCATAAGCGCTTTCGACAGCCGGCAGCAGGGCCAACTCAACCGGTAGTTGGCGCTCTTCAACAGCCGCCAGTACGTGACCAATCCACGGGCTAGCGCGCTCTTGTAGGCGAGAGATATGTACCGGGTTACGCTGGTACCAACGCAGCCATTTTTGCACCGCAGGCTGCGACACATAAGGCGGCAGCGATAATTGCTGGCTAATACGCGGCCAAAGCTGTTGCGACAACGCCGGTTCAGAATTGCTGCGACGTTCATATCGCGCGTAGCCACCGGCCTGCGCCAGGCTAGAAAGCAGCAGCATCGCCACCAAGCCGCCAACGATTAGGGCAGATCGGTTGATCCAGACAGATCTTGTTGAACTGTTGAGCAAGGCCTCTCCTTCCAAAAGGCGGGTAATTGTTCTATGGAATGTCACAATGCGCTCTGCGGCGCTAGATTTGGCCGTTTAGGCAGCGGCCGCTAGTTTAGCAAAGAGCGCTAGGCTTTTTCGGGCGTTTCGGCTGTGCCAAAATCAACCTTCGACATATTTCTTAGCCAGGTCGCGTGATGCCTCTACTCGACAACCAGCCAAGATCCCAAGTTTGCAGCTCATGGGTCGCCGAGCAGCAGCGGTTGTTAGGTTTTGTGACGCCCTCTCTAAAAGGTAGCGACTGGTTGCAGCTAAGCCAACGGCATATAGCGTTGATGCAAACGCCTGAGTCAGTTCAACTCCATATTCAGACAGTCGCTATTAGCACCCTGAAAGCGACTGACGCCGACCAACGCCTAACCACGTTACCGGCAGCCAGCGCCGACACGATCATTTCCGATCTACCCCTACAAAAAAACAACGCTGAGGCACTCAGGTGCGAATACCAACATTTACTGCGAGCCGGCGGCCAACTAATACTCTGTGGAGCCGGCTCTTTGCGCGGCAAGCTCGCCGCCGATATTCCCACCGACACACTCAGCCTAACTGACATCTTAGTGTTATTTACTAACAGCCCACTAAGGCCAAAGGCCTGTTACCACCACGGCAGTCAAAGCCGCGCTGAGTGGCGTCAACAACTGCAATATTGGCAACGACAATTAGAGCAACAGGTACTTCAAAAGCTACCTTGGGTTTTCGCTATTTTGGCTCAGCAAGCTGCTATACGCCCCGGCTGGGTGCTACTATTGGAAGACGGCCGAGCACGTCCCAACAGCCTCGGCAAGGCAGCTTACCAGCGGCCCATTCGACTAAAACCTGCCACCAGCGCAGCGGCTACCAGCCACTGCCGGCGGCGAACCATATCGGACTAACGAGTTAACACGCTATCCATGCAAACACCGGTAGAAATTTACACCGATGGCGGCTGCCGCGGTAACCCTGGTATTGGTGGCTGGGGCGCCATACTGACGATGGGCGAACACCAAAAGAAAATAAAAGGCAGTGCCACCGACACGACCAACAACCGCATGGAGTTGACGGCTGCAATAGAAGCCTTGAACGCCCTAAAAAAGCCCTGTGAAGTGATACTCCACACCGACTCCACTTATGTGAAAAATGGCATTACCAGTTGGCTAGCCAATTGGAAGCGGAACAACTGGAAAACCGCCGCCAAAAAGCCGGTTAAAAATGCCGATCTATGGCAAGCACTCGACAGTGCCAGCAAGCGTCATCAAATTGATTGGCGCTGGGTAAAAGGCCATGCCGGTGTCGCTGGCAATGAAATTGCCGATCAGCTCGCCAACCAAGCCATGGACGAATTCCAGGCCAACACACGGGGATAACCTGATGCAATTAAGACAAATCTGCCTCGATACCGAGACCACGGGCCTAGAGACCCGTGATGACCACCGCATCATTGAAGTGGGTTGCGTGGAGCTCATTAACCGCCGCCCTACTGGTAACAATTTTCATTACTACCTCAATCCAGATCGCGAAATTGATCAAGGCGCGATCGAGGTGCACGGCATTACCAACGAACATTTAGCCACACAGCCACACTTTGAAGACATTTATGAAGACTTCTTAAGCTACATCAACGGGGCCGAAGTCATTATTCATAACGCACCATTTGATGTTGGCTTTCTGAATCACGAATTCAGCAAATTGGGCGCGAATGCCACCACGCTCAACGAGCACTGCACAGTCACTGACACCCTAGTGATGGCACGCAAGATGCACCCTGGCCAACGCAATAGTCTGGACGCGCTCTGCAAACGCTACGACATCAACAACAGCAACCGCACATTACACGGCGCGTTATTGGATGCTGGCATTCTCGCCGACGTCTACTTAGCGATGACCGGTGGCCAAATCACGCTTGGCCTAGACGCTAACGCTAGCCAAAGCAGCGATGACAACAGCCCCGCCGAAAAAGGCTTTTATCACCGCAAACCTGAGGAACGTTTTGTGGTTGTGCAGCCATCTACAGAAGAACTAGAAGCCCACGACCAATGGCTACACAAGCTTCGCGAGAGTGAAAATGGTGCCGTATGGGACAAGACAGAGGCTTCAACCAGCGAATCCTAAGGCGAAATCAATAGGCAAAAAAAAGCCCTCCAATGGAGGGCTTTTTTGTAGCACTACTTTTCTGTAGCAACAAATCGCTATTAGCGGTTTAGATAGCGGCCATCAGCCTCTTCTACACCACCCACAGTCCAAGCGCCGCGTGTGTGCGCATGATCAACTGCGGTATTAACTTCAGTAATGGTTGGATTCACACGAATGTTCAAGTCCTGACCAATTTCCAGTAGATCTGGGTCACGAATCTGGTCAGCATTGTTCTTGTAAATCAGCGGCCACCAGTAAGGGTTGCCGTAAACTTCGTCTTTTGCCGAAATTTTCCAAAGGCTGTCACCACTCACTACGGTGTAAATGCTTTGTGCTACCGCTAGCTCAGCATTTAATGCCTGCAGAATCTGCAAAGCTTCTTCAGCACGCTGGCCAGCCAAGGCCTCTTCGCCAGCCGCTAAACGTTGATGCTGTTCTTTTGACAAGTTGGCGTACTCACGCGCTTCCGCTAGTTCAGCCTCAGCATCAGCCACGTAGTGCTGGTTAATGGCAATATCTGCATGACGATGTGCACGACCCGCTAGATCGCTCGTACGCGCATCATCATTTTCCGCCGCAGCCGCTTCTGCAGCCGCCAAAAAGCGTTCAGCTTCGCTGGCCTGAATGCCTAGGTCGCGCGCGTCTTGTACCCGTTGGCGCGCGGCAGCAAGTGACGCGCTAGTCGCTGCTGTTAAACCGACAGCTTGGATATCGGCCTGACCCGCCTGTGCCTGACCCGGTGTTACCGGCTCGTATTCAGGCAAGCTGGCGCAACCTGCTGCCAGTACTAAGCCGCCTAACACTAGGCTTTTACCCATTGTTGCTGCGAATTTGCTATGCATAGTCTTCATCTCTTTATATGTTTAGGTGCCCCAAATTCATGTGCTCACACAAACGCTGAACCTAGCAGACGCTGGTAATAACACATAAGTATGGCCTGCATTATCGCCGCTCCACGCGAGCTGTCAAACTGCGGCCTTTCTTATTTCACATTGGCCTACAATAGGCAGCTCGGCAATTTCGCCATAATTTCCACTAACCCTAGCGGTTTTGATCATCATGACGACTCAAATTTGGCATAACCCTCGCTGTTCTAAATCACGCCAAACCCTGCAACTATTGCAAGAAAAAGGTATTGAAGCGGAAGTAATCGAATACCTGAAACAGCCGATTAGCGAAGCCCAGCTCGCTGAGGTTCTGGGCCAACTGGGACTAACAGCCGGCCAGTTATTGCGCGGCAAAGAAGCTGAAGCCAAAGAACAAAATCTAGGCAGTGCTGACGACGCCACCATCCTTGCAGCCATGATCGCCTGTCCCAAGCTAATTGAGCGCCCGATCGTGGTTCATAATGGCAAAGCCGCACTAGGCCGCCCGCCCGAGGCTGTACTCGAACTCTTCTAAAGCAAACAGCGCGATGACCAAGATACTGATCCTGTATTACAGCCGACATGGTGCCACCGAGAAGATGGCGCGCCTTATTGCTGAAGGCGCAGAACTTGCCGGTGCGGAAGCGATAATACGCACTGTGCCTGAGCTCCAGAGCGTAGAAAGCGATCAAGCCATGGCCTCTCACGCAAGCTCCGGGCCGCCCTACTGCAGCCTTGAGGATTTACGTGAGTGCGATGGTCTAGCGCTAGGCTCTCCCACGCGTTTCGGCAATATGGCCGCTGCCCTAAAGCATTTTATCGACAGCACTTCTAGTAGCTGGATGAACGCTGATCTCGCCGGTAAGCCGGCTAGCGTGTTCACCTCCACCGGCAGCCTTCATGGCGGTCAAGAAAGCACATTGCTAAGCATGATGCTGCCGCTGCTACATCACGGCATGCTCATTAGCGGCATTCCCTACAGTGAGCCCCAGTTAATGCGCACCCAGACCGGCGGCACGCCTTACGGCGCTAGTCATCTAGCCGGTACCGAAGCAGACAAGGCAGTCAGCGATGACGAAACAGCGCTGTGTATTGCCCTGGGCAAACGCCTAGCGGGCCTTGCGTCTCAATTGAAAAAAATAATCGTATGAACACTGAAAATAATCACGCTGAGTTAATTCTCAACGCGCGCCGCGCTTGGCGTCTGACTACCGCTAGCTATATGTGCCTTTGCGGCCTCTTACTGGTGTGGAATTTCCGCATTTTGCCGGTTGCTCCCGGCACCGCCTTAGTGATGTCGGCGCCACTATTGCTGCCATTAGCGGTGGCTGGCCCCGGTTTATTCCGCGGCAAAACCTATACCTACAAATGGATGAGCCTTGTCATTTGGCTAATTTTTGCCCACGGCTGCATGGAAGCTTGGACTCACCGTGAAGTACCCGCACTAGCGGCCGTGGCTAGCCTCGAACCACTACTGTCAGTGGCGCTATTTATTGGTTTAGTGCGGTTTCTGAAGGCTCAGACGGCGCTAACAAAGTTGTCCTCGCCAAGTTCAGATTAGGCTTGCGGCGCTGTTGCAAGCTTTCGCTGGCAAGGCGCTCTACTGACGCTGTTAAGGCCGCGGTATCACGGCCATGATGTTTCATGATCCAGTCGATCACATCGTCGTCCAAGGTCATGCCCTTTTGAAAAGCCTTCTGTCGCAAGAAAGCCCGACGATCCGATTCTGTTAATGCCTGTACATGCCAGCTCGGGCCCCAGCCTAAGCGGGTGCGCAAGTCAGGCAGGGCAATATCCAAGCCTAGCGGCGACACCTCGGCGGCAACTAACATTCTGCCGCCGGCAGCACGTACGGCATACATCAGCTCATATAAGGCTTGTTGCCAGAGTTTTTGCGTAGCCACCGACAAGGCTGAGCTAGCGCGGCTACCAATCGCGTCTAAATTATCCAGCACCACTAGCTCGCAATGCTCAATACCGTCTAGCACGGCCAAGGAGCCACCAGCGTGCACCGCCAAGTCGATATAGACGGAACGCACCCCGGCCACATTGGCCGCATGACAACTTGCACTCAACAAGTGTGTTTTACCGGCCGATGGGCCGCCCCAAAGATAAATCAAAGCCTCGGTTGGACGCCGTGCAAAATGCTCCAACTGATCAATCAGTAGGCGATTCGCGCCAGGCACAAAATTGTCGAACAGGTGCCGTTCTTGCAGCTGTAGCGGCAACACCAACTGGCGACTTTGGTTAAATCCAGAACTCACTATTCCGGCGCCTCGGCGGACTCATCGACATGGCCGTACCAAGCACTGCGCAGGTATTGATCCAACCAATAGCGCATTAATACTGCCACTACGGCGGCTACCGGCAACGCCAATAAAATTCCAATAAAGCCAAACACTTGACCGCCGGCCAGCACCGCAAAAATTACGGCCACGGGATGTAAGCCAATTTTGTCGCCCACTAGCCAAGGGGTGAGCAACATGCTTTCAAGCATCTGACCAACAGCGAAAACGCCACCAACCAATGCCAAGTCTAATAACTGGCCGGTCTGTAACCACATTGCCGCACCAGCCACCACAATACCGACGACGGCACCGAGATAAGGCACAAAGCTGACCAAACCAGCGAGCAAGCCAATGAGCATTGGGAAATCTAAGCCAACCATCCACAGGCCAAAGCTATAAACCACCGACAGCCCGAACATGACCCACATTTGACCAAGGATAAAACTGCCCAAAACCTCGTCTGCCTGTTGCGACAGCTGCACCACAGTCGCTTCATGCTGGCGCGGCAATAGGCTGCGAATGCGCGCCACAATCAAATCCCAATCACGCAGCAAGTAAAAGGTCACCACCGGCACTAATAAGAGATTAGCCGCCAGCGCTAGCAAGCTGCCACCAGAACGGCTAGCCGACCACAGCAAGGCCATCGCGCTTTCCCTAGACTGTTGCCAGTAATTACTAATCCAAGCTTTCAGGGTTGGCAGGTCAATTTGCTGTAAGTCACTGCCCAGTAGGCTATTCAGCTGCGGCACGACCTTTGCCTGTGTTTCACTTACCATCCGCGGCAAACGTTCAGCCAGTATTTCAAACTGGGTGATCAGCATGGGTACCACAATGATGGCGGCCAATAAGCCGATCAGGCTAAGCGACAAAAACACTAAGCTCACAGACAAGGTTCTGTTGAGACCACGCAGCTCCAGACGGTCAACCAAAGGGTCGCCGAGATAAGCCCAAGCGCCACCAATCAGAAATGGCAGCAAAATAGGCTGCAAGTGTTGCAGCAACCAGTACGCCAATATCGCCACTGCGATATGTGGCACGTACGCCGCCCACCAAAATACTTTGTTTTGTTCAGTGTTCATGTCGCTTCCTGTGACTATTGGCGTCGCGCCCTTAGTGTTTTAAACCTACCGTTTGCGCCCGCCGGCTCCAGGTCCAAGCGTAGTCGGCAAAGGTAATAAGGGTCGTTAACAACACCAGCCTCGTCATATAAAAAAGTGCCTCGCTCAAGGCCAACTGCGGCCAAGCCGCCGCCACTACTGCGAGCAACATTAGGCCTATTTGCAGAGCAGTGTTCCACTTGCTCAATCGACTTGGATTCAGCATTTCCAAGCGCTCAAACCAGCGGTTATAGACAAAACCGCCAACCACTAAGCAAGCATCACGTGCAATCGCGACCACGACCAACCATAGCGGCAACAAACCCTGCCACCACAGGCAAGAAAAGGTTACGACAATCAAGAACTTGTCGGCGACCGCATCCAACGCAGCGCCAAATCGGGAGCGCCAACCGCCGACCCGAGCCAGCCAGCCATCGAGCCCATCACTAAGGCCCGCAATAAAAATCAAAAGCAAAGCCTCGCGATACTGCTGGCGCAGAATTAACCAAGCTAACGGCGGCACCAACAAAATCCGAACCAGCGTAATAGCGTTGGGCAAATAAGGCAGAAATTGGCGCACTGATCTTTAGTCTTTTATTTTTCTTATTGCTTCGGCCGTGAACCAGTCATGGCCAGACAGAGTTTTAATGCAGTCGATACCACAGCTCATTCGTTGCCGGCGGCGGAGCTAACTCTGTCACCGCACGGTTATACCGCCCACGCGAACGCCCACCAGCACCCGCATCCTCCAACGGTACTGTTGTTGTCGCACTATCAATTTCATCAACCGGCCGGCTAGTGGGGCGCAACAGTCGCCCAACGGCTAAGGCTTGCTCTAATTTAGCCACGCTACCTCGCAGACTAACCGAGAACAATGTCAGTTTTTCGCTGCCCCAAGGCTTAGCTTCCAGCAATGCCGCGTCACTCACTACCGTGCGCTCGAACAAATGCTGTTGCACTTTTTTCAGGTCACTCAGGTTTTCTATTCCAAGCACGTAGACATGGGCAGCGCTGGCTAATGCGCCCTCGGTTTGTACTTGCTCGCCAGCGCCTAGCGCATAGCGTTCGGCCATCGCCCGTGCAGCCATCCAAACACCGGCTTCTAAGCCACCACGCACATCGCGGCTAGCCTCAGCATAGCGAGTTGCTTGATTGGTTTGATGCAGCGACCAAGACACATCTGCGCCACGCTGGCCAAACTCAGTGGCAACAGCATCATTAGCCAGCCGCAGCCGCCCCAGCAGCACTGCTTGCGCGCCATAGCGATTAGCGACCCTAGCCAGACGGTCGACAAACCCAGCCCGAACCTCTTGCTCTGGCAAATCGCGCTGATCTTGCAGGTCCATCAGTGGCAAGGCCACCGGTAAACCAGCCCGCTGAGCAACCTGCTTTACTTCAGTTGCCAGATCAGCAGGAAGCTGTGCGGTTGGCGAACTATCAAGCACGTCGCGTCGGTTGCCATCTTGCCAAGCCAGCACCACCAATACCTCGGGGCGGTCAGCGCCCCATTGCGGCAACTGCAAGCGCTGAATGAGACGCGCTAAGCCTGATTCGTCAAATTGAACCCGCAGTAGAAGCTCGCTTTGCCCTTCTGCCGTCTCTTGTGTCTGGTAACGAAACTGCCCCACATAACGCTCAGCGGCTTGCAATTCAGCCATTAAACTCGGCCAGCGTCGCTGTAATTCGAGTCGATCGGGTTCGCCGACTAAGCGCCCGACCACTTCCGCTAGCAGCATTGGCAAGACTTCGCGCCGCGCCTCAACAGACTGGTCTGACACGACGCCGCGGGCGGTATACAAACCGGAAACCGTTTCCGCATGTAGCGGCGTCATCAGCACGACCGCCAACATTAAAACCACTGCTACTGCTCGCCTCGCGCGAACCACCCTTGCAGAAAACAGCTTAAATAATTGCAACATGCAACAAGGCCCCAGAAATTCGATAAATGAATCCTACCCGCAGAACGGGCAGGCGCGTGTAAAATAACATGCTGGCCCAGCAAGCTAAATGTCTATTTGTGACTGCTTCGCTGAACACAAACGCTTTATTTTTCTTCAATGCCCCGCTAAACCCTTACCGTTATGTCCAATCACTCAAACACCTCAGGCCTTACCTATAAAGACGCTGGCGTCGACATCGATGCAGGCAACGCGCTTGTAGATCGCATTAAACCTGCCGTAAAGCGCACCACGCGCCCAGAAGTACTTGGCGGACTCGGTGGTTTTGGTGGTTTGTTTGAAGTTCCTGCCGGTTACACACAACCAGTATTGGTTTCTGGTACGGATGGCGTTGGAACCAAACTGCGACTGGCGATTGATACTGGCAAAGTCGATGGCGTTGGCATTGATTTGGTCGGCATGTGCGTTAATGACATCCTCGTCACCGGCGCTGAACCACTTTATTTCTTAGATTATTACGCCACCGGCAAGCTGGATATCGATACCGCCGCGCGTGTCATTGCTGGCATTGCTAAAGGCTGCGAAGACAGTGGCTGCGCGTTGATTGGCGGCGAAACCGCCGAAATGCCCGGCATGTACGAAGGCGATGATTTTGATCTGGCCGGTTTTTCTGTGGGCATTGTTGAGAAGGCTGACATTATTGATGGCAGCAAAGTTAAGGCAGGCAATGTATTACTGGGCTTAGCCTCTTCTGGTCCGCATTCAAATGGCTACTCGTTAATTCGCAAACTGCTAGAAGTCAGCGGCGCTGACCTAAATGACCCGTGTGGTGACACTACCTTAGGTGACGCCTTACTCGCGCCTACCCGCCTATACGTTAAAAGCCTGCTACCGTTTCTGCGCGCTGGCAAAATCAACGCTATGGCGCATATCACCGGTGGCGGCCTAACTGAAAACATTCCACGGGTATTGCCAGACAACTGCGTTGCTGAAATTGACGCCCACAGCTGGCAGCGCCCAGCGGTATTTGAATGGTTGCAAGCCGCCGGCGATATCAGCGATAGCGAAATGCTAAAAACATTCAACAGCGGCATTGGCATGGTGATTGCCGTTGACGCCGACCAAGCCGAAGCGCTGGCGACCGAACTCACCGCTGCTGGTGAAGTAGTGAGCACTATTGGCCGCATTGTTGAAGGCGACAGTGCCCGCGTAGATTACGTTTAAGTCGTAGCTAGACCGAGTTGAGCATGGCCAACGACGCGCAAGCCAAGCGCATTGTGGTGCTAATTTCCGGTAATGGCCGCAACTTGCAAGCCATTATTGATGGCTGCGCAAGTGGTGCCATTAACGGCGATATTGTTGGCGTTATTGCCAACAAGCCAGACGCCTACGGCTTAAGCCGGGCGCGCAACGCAGACATTCCAAGCTGGGTTATTCCGCACCAAGACTATGCTGATCGGCAGGCTTTTGACAGCGCCTTACAGGCCCGCATAGATGAGCTAGAGGCCGACTTAATCGTGCTCGCTGGCTTTATGCGCATTTTGACTGACGACTTTGTCAGGCACTTCCTCGGCCGCATGATTAACATTCATCCGTCCTTATTACCCAAATACCCGGGCCTGAATACACATCAGCGCGCCATAGATGCGGGCGATAGCGAGCATGGGGCCACTGTGCATTTCGTTACCCCGGAACTGGACGACGGCCCGGCGGTCTTACAAGGCAAGTTACAGATAAATGCCGATGACACGGCGCAAACACTCGCCACCCGTGTCATGCAAGAAATCGAGTTAACGCTTTACCCCGAAGCAGTGGCACTTTACTGTGACGGCAAAATTAAGCTAACAACGACGGCGCCTTACCGCGCAATAAAACAATAAGAGCCACGATATGACTTTCTGGAAACATTCCATTACTCAATATTTTTGCTTGCTAGCACTCAGCCTAGCCAGCGCCAGCGCCCTAGCGTTTAACAGCCACACGGCTGAATACGAAGTCTTCTGGGGCGACCGCAGTGTTGCCCACTTGGCCGTTGATACCGCCGTAACCGACGCTGACACCGTGATCGTGTCTAAGCTGAAAGCACATGGCATCGCCTCGGCGGTTATGCCCGGCGTGCGCACTCAAACCAGTAAGTTTATAAACACCGCCGACGGGCTCGAGCAACAAAGCCTATTGGCCACCCGCACCAAGCGGGTCAAGGTCGGCAAAAACGGTTCACGCCAAACAGAAGCAACCATGAACACGATTGAGTTTGATCACGCCAACGGCAGCGCGATCGCGACCGAGGGCAAAGACACGGCAACCTTAGACGTTTCCAAACGCACCAGTGACCGCCAAAGCCTGATTCTGTTAGTCGCTCAGCGTTGGAAAGCTGCGACGCAAGCCGAGCGCGATGCCGGCATTGAGTATGACTTTGTTAACGGCACCGGCAAACGCACCTATCTGTTTAAGACCATGCGTGAAGAAACCCTAGAGACCGATGTAGGCACCTTTACCGCAGTTAAGCTGGTGCATGGCAGCGAAGACGATAAACACACCGTAGTCTGGCTCGCCAAAGAACTGGATTACTACCCGGTAGGCTTTGATAAAGCCCGCCCACGCAGCAAAGGCGTGTCGGTCATTACTCGTATTTCCGAGCTACCTGCATTTAAATAGCCTGTAGCATGTAGCCCGACAGACAAAGCAACAACAAAAAAGCCGCTTATCAAAGCGGCTTTTTTGTATCTTTTTCGTCTATGGACGACATTGCCTAAGTGCGCGGCAAAGTCACACCAGTTTGACCTTGGTACTTACCACCACGATCTTTATAACTAGTCTCACAGACTTCGTCACTTTCGTAGAACAACATCTGCGCCACGCCTTCATTAGCGTAAATCTTCGCTGGCAACGGCGTCGTGTTAGAAAACTCCAAGGTCACGTGGCCTTCCCACTCAGGCTCTAGCGGCGTCACGTTCACAATAATGCCGCAGCGTGCGTAAGTAGACTTGCCCAAACATACCGTCAACACACTGCGTGGCACGCGGAAGTACTCAACCGTACGCGCCAAGGCAAATGAGTTAGGCGGGATAATGCAAACGTCACCTTTAAAATCAACAAAGCTATCGTCGGAAAACTCTTTAGGGTCAACAATAGCGGAGTTAATGTTGGTGAAAATCTTAAACTCGTCAGCACAACGTACGTCGTAACCGTAGCTACTGGTGCCGTAACTGATGATCTTCTGGCCGTCTACTTGGCGTACTTGGCCCGGCTCAAACGGGTCCAACATGCCTTCGTTTTCCGCCATACGGCGAATCCACTTATCTGACTTAATACTCATGTTTTCACTAGGTCTCGTTATTGTTTAGGCGCGCTTGGCACCACTTTAATGGCACCAAACTTGGCCGCATGATCGACTTTAGTTAGCGACAAGCGCGCCGCTACTTTTAAGGCCAAATCACGGTAAATTTCGGTAATCGGGCTATCCGGCTGCGCTACCACCGTCGGAAAGCCACTGTCGGCTTCTTGCCGAATATTAATATCTAAAGGTAAAGCTGCCAGCAACTCGGCTTCTTGCTCTGTCGCCAAAGCCAGGCCACCACCTTCACCAAAGATATGCTCTTCATGGCCGCAGTTAGAGCAAATATGGGTACTCATATTCTCAACTACGCCCAACACATTCACGTTCACTTTCTCAAACATGCGCAAGCCTTTGCGCGCATCCAGCAAAGCAATATCCTGCGGGGTGGTTACGATAACAGAACCCGCCACCGGAATTTTTTGGCTTAAGGTCAATTGGATATCACCGGTACCCGGCGGTAGATCAACAATCAGGTAATCAATATCTTCCCATAGGGTTTCACCCAGCAATTGATTCAACGCCTGTGTCACCATCGGCCCGCGCCAGATCATTGGCTCAGCTTCGTCAATCAGAAAACCAATCGACATCACCTTTAGTCCACCGTGGCCTTCTTTCGGGCGAATTTTCTTTTGGTCGACCAACTCCGGCCGACCAGAAATACCCATCATGCGCGGTTGGCTAGGGCCGTAAATATCGGCATCCAACAAACCCACCTTGGCACCCTCGGCCTGTAGGGCCAGCGCCAAATTCACGGCCGTAGTCGACTTACCCACACCGCCTTTACCCGAGGCCACGGCAATAATGTTTTTGATGCCACTAATCGGCACCAAACCTGCCTGCACCGCATGCGAGCGAATCTCACTCTCTACATCGATATTCACCGTTAGACCAGCCACGGCCTCAGCGTGTTCAGCTTGCAACCAAGCATATAAGCCATTAGCCAAGCGCTCGCCGTAACCACCAGAGGTAGGCAAACCAAGTTTGAGCTTAATTTCTAAGCGATCACCGTCCGCGGTCACCGACTTAACAGCTTTGGCATCGCCTAGCGACACGCCCAGCAATTCATCAACATACTCGCCCACCAGGGCCTGCAAATCACTCAATGGTCTGAATTCATCGGTTAAAAGGGTGCGCTAACATAGCGACCTTAAATCACTATTACAAGAATGCGATGAGACAACTGATTCCCTACCTAGTATTCCCCGCTTTAATGGGGTGCGCACTAACCGCTAGCTACCTGCAAATGGTGGACGGTACGGAGCCGGCAACCGCCGCCTTAATCTCGGTGTTGATATTTGGTTTTGCTGCGATTCCACTACTCGAGCGAGTGCTGCCCTACCGGCCTCAATGGAACCAAAATCAAGCCGACCTTAAACCAGACATTATTTACATGTTGCTGAATGCCTTTATTCCGCGACTATGGACACCTATACAAATTTTCGTACTTACCGCCGTAACGGCTTGGTTGGGCAGCCAACTCAATAACCAGCTTTGGCCGCAGCACTGGCCCTTACTAGCAGACCTGTTTTTAATGTTGCTGATTGCCGAATTCGGTCGCTACTGGGTGCACTACGCGGCGCATAAAATCGACTGGCTTTGGCGTCTGCATGCCGTACATCACAGCCCCAAAAGACTTTATTTCCTCAACGCCAATCGCTTTCATCCGTTAGAAAAGTTGATTTTCCAAATTCCAGAAGTCGCGCCGTTTGTATTACTGGGCACGCCTGTTGAAGTCATTGCCATGTATTTCACGTTTAACGGTATTCACGGCCTTACCCAGCACAGCAATATCCATATTAAAGGCGGCTTACTAAATTACATCTTCTCGCTGACCGAGTTACACCGCTGGCACCATTCACAAAAAATCGAAGAGTCGGATCGCAATTTTGGTAACAATTTAATTGTATGGGATATTGTCTTCGGCACTTTCTTCTACCCTAAAAAGCGCGAAGTAGAAACCATTGGTCTACTCAATCCGGAATACCCGCAAAGTCTCAGCGGGCAAATGGCCGCACCGTTCGCCAAACGCGATATTTCCAAACCCGAAGGCTGGCAGAAATGAAAGCACTCAGAATCTACAGCGGACTGTTCGTGGTCGCCATTTACCTTGGTGAAAGCTTTGTATTGATGACCCGCGACAAGCCAATCCTGCTCGCCATCGACGACTACCTCGCCGCCACCGTTATGCTGGCATTGATATGGAAACCACTCAGCCAAACCCGGCTCGCGGGCCTCTGCGCCTGTTGGGCTTTCTGCCTCGGCAATCTCTACGTGATGACGTTTTACCGCTTCGACCCAGCCGTTGGCGGTGGCAAGAACACCACATTATTAGTCGCGGCACTGATGGCCAGCCTTGTTGGTGTCGCCGCGAGTGCGTATTGTCTGTACAAAAATAATCAGGAGACTAGATCATGAGCTCGATCTTGTTTAAAGGCGGCCACGTATTTACCGGCGAAGATAACGCTGGCGAGGTGATGGACGTTTTCGTAGAAGACCAACGCATTAGCCAAATCGGCAAAAACCTAGACGTGAACGCCACAGAAGTGATCGATTGCCAAGGCAAATGGGTCACGCCGGGACTACTGGACATTCATACCCATCTTGACCTCGAAGTTGAGCTAGCACCGGGGTTAGGTGAAGTCGTTCGTCACGGTAGCACTACTGTAGTCATGAGCAACTGCTCATTGGGCGTGGCTTATGGCAACCAACGCCAAGACGGAGCCGACCCCATTACCGACTGTTTTGCACGGGTAGAAAACATCCCTAAAAACGTCTTACGCAAGGTCGGCGATGCGGTCACATGGCAGGACAGCGGCGATTACTTAGATCACTTTGACCAGCTCAACCTCGGCCCTAATGTGGTTTCAATGATTCCACACTCGATGCTGCGGATTGAAGTCATGGGTTTAGAAGATTCTCTGAGCCGCGACCCCACCGAGGCTGAACTCAAGCAGATGGAAGCGCTGATCGAAAAAGGCATGCAAGAAGGTTATGCCGGCTTTTCTACCGACGCTCTGCCCTTTCACTATCTCGCCAACCAGCCCAATACCCGCAAGCAAATCCCTACACAATTTGCTAACTATGGCGAGCTAAAGCGGCTCACCAACGTAGTGCGTAACTGGGGTCGTGTTTGGCAAGCTACACCACCGAAAGACAACCCTGCCGAAGTCGCGCGTAACTTCTTACTAAGTAGCGGCCGCCTCCACGGCAAGCCGTTAAAAGTCACCGCTACCGCGGCGATGGACTTCACCGTCAGCCGCAAGGTTGCCATTCTCGGCAAGGTACTGAGTCGCATTATCAATTCGCGCTTGTTTAAAGGTATCTTCCGCTTTCAAGCGCTATCCGCGCCATTTAAAACCTGGGCCGACGGTGCCGTGACGCCTATTGCGGAGGAAGTCCCCGAGTTACGCTTGCTCAATGAGTGCGATTTAGAAGACAGCGCTGCCCGTCTAAAAATTCTTAATGATCCGGAATACATCAAAGCCTTCCGCAAGATGTGGTTCCACGGCAAAAGCGGCTTTAATCTTGCCAACCTCAAGCGCAAGCTGCGGATGGAAGACAACTTCTTTACGCGTCGTTTGGATGAAATGACCGTGCATCTTTGTCCGCTGGCGAACTGGTCAGAAGAACCTTTGCAGGCTCCATATGAACGCCTACTGCAGTTTCAGAATGATGGTACTGGCGCTGCCAACGAGGAAGAAAAAGCTTTCTTCGAATCACTGCCGCCAATTCACGATGACTGCGATTTCTTTATGCAGTTATTACGCGAATGGGACACTGTCCTACGCTGGCATGTCACTACCGCCAACACCAAACCGGCTAAAACTAAAGAGCTGCTATTCGACCCGCTTAACTTCCCCGGCTTTAACGACAGCGGTGCCCACTTAACCAATATGGCCTTCTACGACGGCAATCTGCGCACCCTGCAATTCGCGAAAGAGGATGGCCTGGCCACGGTAGGCAATGCCATTCATCGTCTAACCAAAGCTCCAGCCGATTTCTTCGGCTTAAATGCAGGTCATCTGACGGTCGGAGCTCAAGCCGACATCTGTGTCTTTGACCCAGCCGCGTTGGATGGCTGGGCGCCGGAGAGTACCGTCGAATATGTTTGGCGAGACCTGTTCGATAGCCACCAGATGGTGAATCGCCCGCCTGCCATTGTTAGCCAAGTCTTTATCG
The DNA here is from genome assembly GCA_030425645.1 of Gammaproteobacteria bacterium. Classification (GTDB taxonomy): domain Bacteria; phylum Pseudomonadota; class Gammaproteobacteria; order JAPPPA01; family JAPPPA01; genus JAPPPA01. The sequence goes on from JAUHZK010000003.1 coordinate 101,473, forward strand.
GCGGCCAGTTGGCATGGGATGGTGAAAACTTTGGCCCCGACTATGAACAAAAACCAATGGGCCGTTACCTACGGCATAAAGATCATCCTCGTGAGCAGGAGTGGGCAGCTACTGCGGCGTAGCCAGGTCGTTCCAACAAAGAGGTCGGGCATCAGGCCATGGTACGAATTGCTAGAAAAAATTCGACCATCGGCCTGATACCAAACGCCTCACAGGTGGGCGAACAACCTAGTGCCGACCAGAGCAACTAGCCTGCTCGCCTATAGTTCCCTCGCCACAGGCGGCGCCGACAAACCAGCGTCGCCACCAAACAAATAAGGAACCAGCAACCCACGGTGCCACCGCCGCTACGCTCAACTGGATTATTAACAGGCGGCGAACCAGCCGCAGGGCCATCCTTATTTTCGCTCAATAGTAATTCGTCTACCCAGACCCACTCGCCGGCTGCATGAAAACTACCGCTACGCTGAGAAACATCCGATTCGTTTTGCGCAAGCCAATTGTGAGGAATATGGCCAATAGCCGCGGGGTAAGGCTGCAATGGCTGCCGCCGTTTATCGAGCTGCATTGGGGTGTTTTTCAAAAGCAAGGCATCGACCGTCATGGTTTCAGAGGGGTGTTCCCCCTGAGTATGGCAAACAAGACAAAAAGCGTTGTCAGCCTCATCCGGGCGGGGCTCGTCATATTTAAGTGGCTTAATATTGCGAAGCTTCAAGCCCACGCGATCCTTTTTAGGAACTGTCGCGAGAAAGGAAAACCCTTCCGACGCATAGTTCCGCTTGCATTCATAACGAGTACTCGCACTCTCACCCAACGCTACCGCAATCAGCTCGTGCGACTCATCCGGATAGCCGCCATTGCCTGCACCAGCGGGCAAGCGCACTAAAGAACCCATAGATCGGTTACATGCCTCTTCAGGGTTCAGCACAGGACGACTAAAGAGTTTGAACTGGTCAATCCAACCGTGGATCCCTTTTGTTAATGGATCTGGGCTACCGACAATGGTGTCGCCAATCGATACTTGCATGAAATCAGCGCCTAGGCCATCAAGCTGCTTAGCAAAATAACGGAATCCGTCTACATAAACCGTAAGCTCGCGGCCATCCACCTCAATACCCAAGTGAATCCATTGCGATTCTTGTATCTGCGGCAATGGCATTTTCAGGTCTGCAACCCCTAGCGGCGCCCTGAAAACCAATGATGGAGTGTCGCCCGTTTGTAAAGCGATACTACCCGTTGGAGTTGTGATGAGCCGATGTTCTGTTGCTTTTGACAGATCAACCCTTGGGTCTAATGCTAAGCCGTAATAGGCCGCTGTTTTAGACTGCGCCTCTGCCAGACCTGTGACAGGAAAGCTATAACGCACGCCGGCGCCCTTAGAAAGCCATAGTCCTTTACCGTAAAGGCCACCAAGCGCTACAGGCTCAATCCTTGTGCCGTTTTTCGTATCGCCAAAAACATCACCATAGGGAGCATTCAAGCTACCTACCCGCGTTGACGAATTTTGCACCCGCAACGGCCAGCCAAGGCGATCACCCGTGTTGGGCCTATTCCACGCGATAGGCCCAAAGGTGGTAGAAACAGACGCCACCATTTCTGAAAGAATCAGCGCGTCATTGTCCATATAGTCATCAAATACCAACTCGGAGGTACCGCGCCCCGTACTAACCGCCCACACCACATCGTATGGAGCCGCAGGCTTCATCGTGTCAGTAAAGAAAAACTTGTTCTCCAAACTTTCCATTACCGAATCGTTGTGCGGCCGGTAAGTATCAAAATCAGCCCACTCTGGCTGGCCGGTATTGGTTCGGCCATTGCCCACGCGCACAACACCACCTTGGCCATGATAAAGACGAATTAATTTATGCCCCTCGTCTAGCACCCGGTAGCCAAGATCGGTGGCATTCACAATGCCATCTATTTGCACCATCTTGCCCTGCGTCCAAAGGCCAACAATGCCTATTTGGCGGGTTGGGCTAACGTGTTCACGCGCCGTGGTTTCTTGGCACAAAACGCCTTCTTCGCAGTTGGAATTAGCCAGCGGCAGCGGTATTTGATGCGCAGCTGGCATCATCAAATGAGGGCGTTGTTCTGGTGCCACTGCCTGCAGCCCGGCTTCATAAAGCATCTGCTCACGACCCGACGCGTCGTAGGTTTCATCACCATTAAGAGTTTCCAACAGCTCTACATCTTCTGGCGTTGCATAAGTGAGCTCGTCGCTTACTTTTAGCCGACGAGTAGACGTAAACATAATATTGGCGCCCTTCCTATCCACCCACGGATACATGATGCCGGTCTCTTGTCCTGGCGCAATCTCAACACCCTCAAAATCACGCAACGGGAATTTCGCAAAACCATAACGCTCTCGCACTTCGGGATCATGATGGGCATAACTAAGCGGCTTTAAGTTGGTCCATGCACGGGGGTCACAAGGTGCAAAGCCGCTGTCTGGAGAGTTGTAGGCATAAACAATGTCGTGCAACGTATGTTGCGTAACGCCATTCGCATCTACCCAAGCGCGCGGTTCAATAGAGTCCACACCGCCGCCACTGCCGCCGGTGCCTGATGTTCTGGTTACTAGCAAGCGCCCATCACCGGTGATAGTTGGTTCGAATAACGTTAGCGGCCGCGACGGTGCTTCAACAATAATCGGCTCACCTACCCGCTCAACGCCTACTAATTCCGCATCTGGTGTTTTAGGGTTTTTAACAAAAATGCGTACATTGAAAGTAAACATTAACGTCTTTTTATCAAGGTCAACGTCGGTACTTAAATCATTTCCTTTGTCGATATCAGAAGACCAGATAGTTAAATCATAGGCCTCCATATCCTCACTTACGGGATACGGGCTACGGTGCAGCGTTTCCTCGTTGCTGCCGTAAATTTCGTTATCTAACTGCGCATAAGATGTATCGCACACCGCATACATCGAAGGGTATAACCCGGTTTCTTCCGCGTTAACAAGATCAGCAAAATTGACGTGCATGACCTTGGGGCTCATGAGGTCAGCCGAACCATCCTGAGCTTGCGTGTAATGCACCCCTTTGGCATGAAGCTTTTCAGGCGTATACAAGAAGAACAGCACGTTACTGGACTGCGATTCCTGAGCGATCCCAATACGACCATCGTTGCTGGTGCGCGACACCGGGATATGAGGCCGCACAAATCTGCCGTTACGGATCGTAGCCACGTCATGTAACCGCGAAGGTACCTCAGGTAGAGGGTAAGCCTCATCAACGGGGATCATCGCGTCGAACTCGCCGCGCAGATCTGGCTGATTCCACTCGTCGCGTTGCGGTGTTGGTTTAACGCCTTTAAACACCACCTCCAACGGCACACCTACTGTTTGGCGAAGTTCGTCTATCGGGGTACCAGCGAAGGCCGCATTCGCTAAGCCCATCACAATCGCCGCCGCCAGCACTTTCAGCCCGGAGCTTTTATCAAACATCCTCAGTCTTCCTCGCTAGTCAATAGCTAATTGTAATTGTTTATACCCGCTTAACAAACAAACGACAACCTGCGCGGCTGAGCAGGTAGGCGGAAGAAAACACACTCAAACCAAGCTGAACAGTTTTGGACTATCTACAAATTTCAGCACCAAGGGCGGCATCACAGCAACCCATGGCATAATGCGCGCCCAATTCAAAGACAACACGGTTCATTTACCAAGCATGTCCACTCGCAAGATTCTAGTCACCAGCGCCCTGCCTTACGCCAACGGCCCCATTCACCTAGGCCATTTGGTGGAATACATCCAAACCGACATCTGGACCCGCTTCCAAAAAATGCAGGGCCATGAGTGTTGGTATGTTTGCGCCGACGATGCCCACGGCACGCCGATCATGTTGCGCGCTGACAAAGAAGGCATTAGCCCAGAAGCACTGATTGCCAAAACCAGTGAAGAACACCAAGCCGATTTTGCTGATTTTAATATCGCCTTTGACCACTATCACAGCACGCATTCGGACGAGAACCGCGAGCTGGCTAGCGATATTTATCTAAAGCTAGAAAGTGCCGGACATATCGCTAAACGCACCATCTCTCAGGCTTTTGACCCTGAGAAACAAATGTTTCTGCCCGACCGCTTTATTAAAGGCGAGTGCCCTAAATGCGGCGCTGCTGACCAATACGGTGACAACTGCGAAGCCTGCGGCGCGACCTACAGCCCAACCGAATTAAAGAATGCGGTATCAGCCGTCTCTGGTGCTACGCCGATCGAAAAAGATTCCGAGCACTATTTCTTTAAGCTTGGCGACTTTGAAGCTTTCTTAAAAGAGTGGACCACCTCAGGTCATGTGCATGAATCGCTAGAAAACAAACTCGGTGAATGGTTTGAGGCTGGCTTACAAGACTGGGATATCAGCCGCGATGCGCCCTACTTCGGCTTCCAAATTCCCGGCAGCGACAACAAATACTTCTATGTATGGTTAGACGCGCCAGTTGGCTATATGGCCAGCTTTAAAGCCCTATGCGAGAGCGACTTAGGCAAGCAACAAGGCCTGAACTTTGACGAATACTGGGCTGAAGATTCTGATGCCGAAGTCGTGCACTTTATCGGCAAAGACATCGTCTACTTCCACGCCCTGTTCTGGCCAGCCATGCTCAAAGGCGCCGGTTTCCGTACGCCAAGCAAAATTCTCGCGCATGGTTTCTTAACTCTAAACGGCGAGAAAATGAGCAAGTCACGCGGCACCTTTATTAAGGCCCGCACCTGGCTAGACCATATGCCAGCCGAGCCTCTGCGTTATTACTTCGCCGCCAAACTTAATAACGGTGTTGGTGACCTAGACTTGAACTTGGAAGACTTTGTTGCCCGCGTCAATTCCGACCTTGTTGGTAAATACGTCAATATCGCCAGCCGCTGCGCCAACTTCATCACCAAGAAGTTTGACGGCCAGTTAACTGAAATCAACGAAGCCCAGCCGCTAGTGGCTGAATGCGCCGCCGCTGCGCCGCAAATTGCTGAACTTTACGAGCAGCGAGACTTTGCCCGCGCTGTGCGCGAAATTATGGCGCTGGCCGACAAAGCCAACCAGTACATCGCCGAACAAGAGCCTTGGGCGCTAGCCAAAGACGAAAGCAAACTGCCGCAGGTGCATGACATTTGCTCAACCGGCGTGCGTTTGTTCCACATCTTAAGCATCTACCTCAAACCACTGTTGCCAGCACTTGGCGAAAAGGCCGAAGCCTTTTTGAACCTGCCACCACAGCAGTGGAGTGACGTTGGCCAAGCACTCAGCGGCCATGCCATCAACAAATTCAAACCATTAATGACTCGCGTGCAGTCAGAAGATATTGAGAAAGTATTAGAAGTAGCGGCGGAAGAAGCCAAAGCTTTTGCGGAGCCAGAAAAGAAAGTGGAAGCCACCAACCCCATCGCTGAAGAAATCGAATTCGACGACTTCGCCAAAATAGACCTACGTCTGGCCACTATTATTGAAGCCGACCATGTCGAAGGCGCCGACAAGCTATTGCGCCTGCAGTTGGATCTAGGCGATGAAACCGGCGGCGTGAAGAAACAGATTTTCGCCGGTATCAAAAGTGCCTACGACCCGGAAGACTTGATTGGTAAAACCACGGTTGTGGTCGCCAACCTCAAACCACGCAAGATGCGTTTTGGCATGTCGGAAGGCATGGTGCTAGCGGCTGGGCCAGGTGGTGAAGAGTTGTGGGTTCTGGAGCCTAGCAGTAATAGCCGTGGGACGGCCCCTTCGGCTGGTAATCGCGTTAAATAACGGTATTAGACTTTGTTGGTGGCTGTTTCGGCCTTAGACGGCTTTATCCGCTTGCGGTGATTTCATCGCGTTGGCCGAGTGTACTTTTCTTTGCTTCGCCAAAGAAAAGTAACCAAAAGAAAGGCGATCCCACCATGCGGCCCCTTCGGGGTTCCCTGCGCTACTCGCCAAATCGAGCGCCTGCGGAAACTCGCTTCGCTCAGACAGGCCGCAGGCTCTATCTCGATTTGACTCCGTTGCTCGGCCGCATAGAAGGGCGGAGGTACTGCTAACCAGCTTTCTTCTTTGCGTGAAGGCTTTCTCCTAAGGCCCCTTTTGCGCAGCTGAGCATCGCAGTGGATTTTGGATTGAGGGAGCGGCTTGTTTGAGCGTTAGCGAGTTCCCGCGACCGCCAAAATCCGCGAGAAGCGCAAGGAACCCCGAAGGGGCTGCGCAGTTGGCGGTGGCTTTTTTGGTTACTTTTTTCGCCAAGGAAAAAAGTAACTCGGCCTCACCAACACACTTACCGAAAGCAGGTAGAACCCACTAGGGCCGAAACAAACACTAGCGAGGCTAAATCACGCGGCGCTTAAAAACTCACCCAACTTCCGCGTAAACCTCCGCGGCGCCTCAAACGGCAAAGCATGCCCACAACCTTGAAAATGCACATTAGTGACTGGCCCCGCCACCACCTCATGCAACTTCAACTGCCCGGTGGCATCGTACATACGCGACTGATCACCGACAAAATTCCACACCGGCAAATCAACCGGCGCTAATGCGGCGCGAAAATCATATTGCTGCGTGGCGTAAGCTTTCATGCAGTGCAAATAAACGCGCCAGTTATGGGTTGGCAAGAACTTGGTGGCCAACGCTTCAACTTTCACGGCACGACTGCCCCATCGAAGCCAGCGCTTATGAGCGGCGACCTCGAAGAAGTCTGAAAACGCCTCGCAGACTCGCTGACGCAAGGCCTTGGGCAAATCAGCAAAGCCAGTATGTGCAGGCAAGGGGGCAATGACTTCTAACAGTTCATGCAGGTCACCCATCCAGCGTTCATGCTCGGGGCCAAATACGCCCCAAGCCCAATCGGGTTGATTACTGGTACAGGCCGCCTGATCGATATTCAGATAGCCTTTGATACGCGGATCAGGGTGTTTAGACAGGTATTGCATACTGGCGCAGGCACCCATCGAATAACCTGCTAGATGGCAGCTTTGAACATCTAAATGATTCAGCAAATCAGCGAGATCTTCGGCAAGCTGAGTCATGATGCAGTCTTTGGAAAACGACTGACTATGTGAGCGCCCAAAACCCCGCTGACTTAGTAGCACGAAGCGCTGTTTTCGCGCCAAGGGCAGTACCAATGGCAGCCACAATTCAGAGGCCATGCCAAACCCATGCAACATCACACATAAGGGGCCGCGGCCTACATCGTAGTAGTGCAGCTTGGCACCGTCCCGCGTGATGAAATGGGGCATGACGCCTCCTTATTATTTTTAAGTGTCTCGGCCGTATTTACCGGTGCTCGCCACCCGTTGGAGGTAGTCACCGGAACAGATTCTCACTTTGCCATCAACTGGCCAGTTATACCAATAAACGGCCGCTTCGATTTCGGCACCAGAGGCGGTAGTAACTGTCGCCAATTCCCGCCGGTATTCATAGGGTTCGGCGTGATCGCTACTAATCCCCTCAAAGCGATCCAGCGGCAACCATAAGAAATCTGGATGGGTTACTTCAAATAACTCGCCGTGCACGAACTGGTTATCCGTATTAGGTGGCAACACGCCCGGATAGCCACCAATGTCAAACAACTGCGCGCGCAATTTAGCCGGGCCGACACGCTTGGCATATTTCGCCATCAAGTCGGCCACGCGGGACTCAAAGTCACCACGTAACAGGCCATAAGCAAATAGGTACTGCATTAAGCGCTCAAAGCCTGGTACTTGTTTTTTTGCAGGGCATAGACCGGCTCACCACAGGCAACGGGGTCAAAGCCCTGCTTCTTAAGCTCGACCTTACGGAACTTAAAGGTACCGGTAACTTCTTGCGCCTCACGGAAACGCAGGTACTGCGGCACGGCGTAGCTCGGCAATGCTGCATTGAGGTGAGCAATAAAGCCGTCAAAATCAAACTCAGCTAAATCACAAGTTGGGGTAATGGCAGCCATACCGGCACGACCGTCGGCACCCGGCACTTCTACGCCGTAAACACAGCCAGTCTCGACTTGCGCCCAGTCGCCTACGGCGCCTTCAACCTCTGTCGTGGCTACGTTCTCGCCCTTCCAGCGGAAGGTATCACCGAGCCGATCAACAAAGGCAATATGTTTATAGCCCTGATTACGCACTAGGTCGCCAGTGTTGAAATAGCAGTCACCTTTCTTGAAGACATCGCGCATCAGCTTTGAGTCACTGGCGGATTTATCGGTATAACCGTCAAATGACATCTTTTCGGTCACTTCGGAGATCAACAAGCCCGTGCCACCCGCCTTCACTTTATTGAGAAAGCCTTTGGCATTTTTCACTGGCTCGTCAGCGTCGATGTCGTATTCCACCACCGCAAACGAGAGCGGACAGAAACCGGCGGTCCGATCGACATTGAAGGCATTGGTAAAGGCGATGTTGCTTTCAGAAGCACCATAGAATTCGTTAATGCGCTCAATACCAAAACGCTGCTTAAACTCGTCCCAAATTTCCGGCCGCAAACCATTACCCATGCAAACACGAACATTGTGGTCTTGATCATTATTTTTAGCCGGTTGCGCCAGCAAATAGCGGCATAGCTCACCGATGTAACAGAAGGCCGTAGCCTTGTACTGTCGAATATCATCCCAGAAACGGCTAGCGCTGAACTTGCGGGCCAGCGCCAAAGTGGCGCCAGCGCCCATCGCCGAACCCCAGCACAAGGTCAGCGCATTGTTGTGATACAGCGGCAAAGAGCAGTACATGACATCTTCTGGCTGCATAAACATCGCCGCCTGGCCTAAACCATATTGAGCTCGCATCCAGCGCAAGTGGCTCATTACCGACGCCTTTGGCAAACCAGTGGTACCAGAGGTAAAGATGTAATAGGCAGGCTGGCCAAGCAAAACCCGTCCTGTGGTTGACGGATTGTGCACCGGCTGATGAGTCAATTCGCTGTCGAGATCAACCATGCCTTGCGGCAACTCGGCCGTGGCCGATTCGCGCACATATAGGCACTGCCCTGCAAAATGGTCACCCAAATCTGCGGCCACTTCCAATAAAGGCGCTGCCAGCTCTTCGCCGACAATAATGCGCTTAGGCTTCACCAAGGTTAGGCTGTGCTTAAGCACATCACCACGCTGACTGGTGTTAATCATGCTGGCGATAGCGCCAAGCTTGACGATACCTGCCACCGCCATCAGCACCTCGGGGCGGTTCTCCATAAAGATCGCCACGGCATCACCAGAGCGAATACCCAACTGAGCCAAATAGTGCGCATAGCGGTTACTGGCTTGGTTAAATTCAGCATAAGTGAATGACTGATCCAGATACCGTAAGGCAATATTCTGCGGGTTGTCTTGGGCTTGTTTTTCCAACAAGGCGCCAATCGAGTTCTGTTTTTCTTTGCCAAGGGTCAGCGCCTTTAAGGTCGCCAAACCTGCTTGCGGCGCGTTCGGCGCGGCCTTAATGAAATTTTTGGCAATATCTAACAGGCTTACGGTGTCTTCAGACATACAACAGCTCACTAACGTCGGTATTAATTAAATGCGCAGCTATTACAGACAAGACCTCAACCAAAGTAAAGTCAGCATGACGATCAAGGCATATGTAAAAGCATACAAATGTATACTGGCGATTATAAACTGTGCAGCGCGCTAGGGCTAACCGCATAGTGCTAACACTAAAGAAGAGCTCCCATGGCATACGCAGAAGGTAAACAAAGGCTTATTGATGCCGCACTTAAATTAAGTGCGGAGAAACGCAGCTTTGCCAACATCGGCTTACGCGAGTTAGCCCGCGAAGCGCAGTTAAACCCAAACACTTTCTATCGGCATTTCGAGTCACTCGACGATCTCGGTATTTGCATGATTGAAGATATAGGCGACGTGCTAAGTAGCGCCATGCGCGAAGTGCGGCGACAAAAATTTGATCCTCTTAAGGTCAATGAACAGTCTTTGACTCTGTTCTTTGACTTTGTCTTGCAGTACCAAGACTCCTTAGTCGTTGCCGCCTGCGAACGCTACAGCACCTCACCACCAGTGCGCCAGGCCTTGGAATCCAGGCTCGACAAATTCGCCCAAGAAATCGCCGACGACGTTTCTAAGATGGGCGGGCTACTGGTGCTACCAAGACCCGTGATAGGCGAAGTCATGCAGCATATTACCCACCACTGTTTCCGCATTGCGGTTGACTACATCGAGCAACCCGAGCAGCGCGCTGCCATCTTCGAAGAAACTCGCCGATACATCAGCATGCTATTTCTTGGCGCCATCGCCCTCGAAAACAACAAGCAATAAAAAAGCCCCAAGGCGAGAACGCCTTGGGGCTTTGTCTGCATCGAGCCGTTAGCTGGCGACTAAGGAACAGGTACCTGACCAACCAAACCCAGCAATTGCTCTAAGGCTGGGTTAATCACGGTATCCATCGCAGCATCGTCTAGGCCGATGTCATTGATGCTATCAACCAAGGTTAGCAACAGTGCCGACAAAGGCGCCGTTGCGGGGCTCAACGGACCACTGTTCAACTGTGACGACAACTGCTCAACCAAGGTGTTTAGCGTCGGCAACAATGAACCAGCCGGCGCGCCCAACACTGGCGCCAACACTGGGTTTAGGGCGTTAAGTACTGGGCTTAACAAGCCCGTTAGGCTATCAAGTGGGCTACCACCATCGGAGCTAGCACCACTGCCACCAGCCACAGCACCCAATAGTGGGTTCAAAATGATATCTAGCGGAGTACCGGTACCACCGGCACTTGGAACACCCGGTAGGCTTGGCAAACCACCAGAGCCTAGCGCATCCGTTAGCGGCCCAAGAATGGCGTCCAATGGAGTTGAAGGCAATGGCGAACCAGTACCGCCATCACTACCGCCGCCAATGGCATCGTTGATCTGACCAAAGATCAAATGAATAACCTGATTCTCAATCGGATCAAGCAGTGGCGCTGCGGCACCATCTAGACCCTGCGCTAGTAGCGGATCAAATAGTGCGTCCAAGCCTGAACCAATGGCACCGGTTACTTGATCAATACCAGCGCTTACTTGGCCACTAACAATACCTGACTGGCCTGCCGCGTCTTCAATAGCCGTGACCGGCAACACACCCAATAACACATTATTAAGGGCGTTGTTTAATAAGGCCTCGGCCGCATCACTTGACGCTTCTGGCTGATAAGCAGTTACCGCAGTTACCACGCTATCTAGATCATTAACCGCATCAGAAAGCAGCGCCAATACGCCACCAACAACTGGCGCTGTAGTAGCTTCAGCAGGCACTTGTTGCAAGAACTGTGCATAACCGTTGTTGAACTGGTCGACTAAATTACTAACGAAAGTGCCCACGTCAGTGAGGTCAACGTCGTCGCCGTCACCGCCAGCTGGCAAACCAGGCAGACCAGGCAAACCACCTGCGCCGCCTCCTGAAATCGCGTCTAACAATGGTGCAATAATCGCGTCCAGTGGTGTACCAGTAGCGAAACCATCGCCACCATCAACAGTGTCGTCGCCAGAGCAGCCAGCACCACCAGCTAGCGACATCAACAGGTTAGCTGTATTGGTCGCAAAGCCCGTCGCCGCGCCCTGAATACTCGCAGCCGCGTCTTGAAAGGCCGCAGCTGGATCTCCAGAAGCGGCCGCCTCTTCAGCAGCCAACGCCACTGAGTCAGCCACGTCTAAGAGGTCGTTAACGACCGCCTGATCAACACAGCTCAACACTGGTTCAAGCGGCGTACCCGCAGTAGCACCAGCTAAAGCACCAATAACGTCGTTCGACAGTGGCTGCTGCAAAGCGTCTAGTGGGCCTGCCACTTCGCCAGTCTTGGCTGCGCCGTTTGAACCCGCGGCAGAACCGCCAGCAGAGCCACCAGAACCGCCGCCACAAGCCGCAAGGCCTGCAACGGCAAACGTGGCTACCGCCAACTTAAACTTATTTCCCCTAATCAACATTTGCCGCCCTCCAAAGAATATAGGCATTTAATGTATTTTCGCTGCGCCGCTTAAGCCCCCTATGGAATCAAACCACCCGCTGCAAAAACTAATTCAGAATGAATTCGAGTTCGCACTATATGGAAAATGATTTTTCGTTCAACTTTCATTCGTTTAAATTCAGACAAAAGGCACCTAACGTTCGATAGGCGGCTGTTTTGCATAAAGTTGCTAATATCCAACAGCTGTTCAGTGGGCAAAATAAAGATACGAATCGCGCTAGGCGAGCAATTAAGCAAAGCTGGCAAAGCAGATTGACCATCGCGACAGAGATACCCTACGCCCCACCGCAATTGCGCATTGCAACAATATCGGTAAACTGCACAACCAAGTCATCTAGACCCAACGTAATGACATCAGACAGAGGATCCGTCGATGAAAGTAGATAATGTCCGCCGCGTAGCCATTGTTGGCGGTAACCGTATTCCATTTGCTCGCTCTAACACTGCTTACAGCAAGGCGAGCAACCAAGAAATGTTAACGGCCGCTCTTAAAGGTCTTGTTGATCGCTTTAACTTACAAGGCGAGCTACTAGGCGAAGTAGTCGGCGGCGCGGTAATGAAGCACGCGCGTGACTTCAACCTTGTGCGCGAAACCGTACTAGACACCGGCCTACACAAAAACACCCCAGCTTACGATGTACAGCAAGCTTGTGGCACCGGCCTAGAAGCGGCCATCCTTGTTGCCAACAAGATTGCGCTTGGTCAAATCGACTCTGGTATCGCCTGCGGCGTTGACACCACCTCTGATGCGCCGATCGGCCTAAACGAGAACCAACGTCAGCTTTTGCTAGACCTTAGCCGCTGCAAAACCCCGCAAGAGCAACTTAAAGTTGGTCTAAAACTACTGAATCCTAAAAACTTCGTACCAGCCATTCCTAAGAACGGCGAGCCTCGTACCGGCATGAGCATGGGCGAGCACACCGAAGTAATGGCCAAAGAATGGGGCCTAACTCGCGAAGAGCAAGACGAACTAGCGGCCAACTCACACAACAACTTGGCAGCTGCCTACGAGCGCGGTTTCTTCAACGACTTGATTACGCCATTCGGCGGTCTTGAGTGCGACAACAACATGCGCCCTGGCTCTACCCCAGCAGCGATGGCTAAGCTGAAGCCTGCTTTTGACAAAGAAAACGGCACCCTAACAGCGGCCAACAGCTCGACCCTAACTGACGGCGCCTCAGCGGTATTGATGTGCTCTGAAGAATGGGCCAAAGAGAAAGGCCTAGAAGTACTGGCTTATATGACCTTTGCAGAAACTGCAGCGGTTGATTTCTACGACGAAAACGTAGAAGGCCTATTGATGGCGCCAGCTTACGCTATTCCTAAAATGCTTGATCGCGCTGGCTACAGCTTGCAGGACTTCGATTTCTACGAAATCCATGAAGCCTTTGCTGGTGTTGTGCTGTCAACGCTAAAAGCTTGGGAAGATCCTAAGTTCTGTAAAGAGCGTCTAGGTCGTGAAAAAGCACTTGGCAAGATTGACCGTAGCAAGCTCAACGTTAACGGTTCTTCTATTGCAACTGGCCACCCGTTCGCCGCTACCGGCGCACGTATCGTGGCTTCATTGGCAAAAATGCTGCATGAAAAAGGTTCAGGCAAAGGCCTAATCTCTGTTTGTGCCGCAGGTGGTCAAGGCGTAGTTGCGATTCTAGAAGCGGCCTAAGACTCCGCTCGCTAGATAGCCAAAAGGCCGCTCCAAGTAGCACTTGGGGCGGCCTTTTTTTATTGCTGGTAACGAACCTCAACAACGCACCACTGCGTCTCGCCGTCGGGTGTCCTGACCACTACCTCATCATCAAGCGCCTTGCCCAGCAACTGCTTGGCCATCGGCGAATCCATACTGATGTACTGCTTGTCCGGATCAATTTCATCAGGCCCGACAATACGGAAACTAAGGCTTTCACCAGCGTCATCTTCTAAACTCACAAACGCTCCAAAGAACACCTTGGTCGGATCACTTGGGGCTTCCGACACCGGTTTTAAATCGGGAATGCGCTTCTGCAAGTAACGCACACGGCGGTCAATACCGGCCAGCTCGCGTTTGCGATACTGATATTATAACCCCCATATAAAACATACTAATAAACCCACATAGCAGCCTTGCTTTGTTTGCTCAACTCACCAATAATATTGTTTCGACCCCTACTAAAATAATAATTAGTACATGGCTTATGTAAAAAAGGTATACACCCAATATACCGATTGCGAAAGCAGACTAACCTTCGAATTGCCAGCAATCCTTACAGAACAAGGAATCCTGATATCGCATTTGCGATACCTAGCGTGGTTTAACCGCAAGAGTCAAAGCTGGAAGGAGCGGTCAGTCTATTCATTAAGGTTACTTCTGGAATACTTAAACTCTGTCTCAGCAGAAACAGCAACTTCAATTACCCAACACTTGAAGAGCTTCTCTGAAAATATTATTGCAGGGACAATCGACTTGAAGACCCTAGATGATCCTTCTGGCCTATTTTGGAGATCTCGATCGACTAGGGACGCCAACAACATTCTTTTTCACATCACTCATTACACAGACTTCTTGGCTCTTCAAGATGATTATCAGTCAGAGAGGGCCAATCCGTTCAGAGTGGCCACACGTCACGAAGAGCGACTGAACTGGTGTGCTTACTACCATAAGCAACAGAATGTGTTCTTAAACCATCTATCTGATCAAAACGTAGCCAAAGCTGAAGCATCAAGAGTAAGGCTGGTTGGCAATTTTGCAGAACCCAAAATAGATAACCAGAAAGTCACTAGGTTTCCAGAAGAGCATCTTGAACGACTTCTATATCTCGGCTTCTCAACTAACCACGGGGCTGACTACCGTTCCCAAGCAATGACAATGTTGCTCAATTACGGTGGGCTACGTAAAAGCGAGTTGTTCCATATTTATGTTTCAGACATCACTCAGCACCCAACGCGACCCGACGAGGCTCTTGTAAGGGTATATCATCCCGAACACGGTAGATCTCCAGACCCGCGCTATAAGAACAGGAAAGAATATTTAGCTCACGAGACAGCGTACAAGCCTAGGACTGAATATCAGTTATCAGAGCGCCTTTACGCCGGCTGGAAGGCTCCGCTGCTTACAAGTAAAGAGTATTTCTTCGAGGTTGTCTTCAGCCCACCTGAGAAAGCTAAAGACTTCCTGTCCGTCTGGGTCAATTATTTAAAATTCCAACGCGCTGATCCCGCTTCAAGCAACCCACACCCCTTTGCCTTTACCAATGACAAAGGCAAACCAGACACCCTAAAGAACTTTCAACGACGCCATAGAAATGCAGTCGAAAGAATTGGCTTAGAGTGCGCTAAAGAACTTGGTACCACTGAACACTGCCATCGACATTCCTACGGGTACCGACTGCGACAGTTCGGACTAGATCAAGTAGCGATCCAAAAAGCCATGCACCACAAAAGCCCTATGTCCTGCTTGGTTTATATAAAACCAACAGATGAGGAAGTTCGAGCCAAGATGAAGGACATCGAGTGAACAAGCCCAGAAAAAGAGTTTCTGCTCCGCTGTTAACGCTCGAACAGCTGAAGATTGAATGCAAAAAGCTCGGAATTAAAAACACTACCGATTACAAAAACAGGTACCGCGATTATGATGGATTCCCGGCGCACCCTGAGCGCGTTTATTCGGAAGAATGGGAAGGCTATTCAGAATTTTTTGACCTAAACAAGTTCCCCACTTATAACGAGGTTGTGTCTCAGATTAAGCCGCTAGGCCTGAAAAGCCAGGCGGAATACAAGAAATTCCTAAAATCACAGAACAATTCGCGACTTCCTACTAACCCGCAAGAAGCCTATCCCGACGACTGGGTTAACTGGTATCAATTTCTAAGCAAGGAAGAGCCACTAAAAACGACTTTCATTCCGTCTCAATATTCGGCGTGGGCAGATTCAATAGATTCTTTCATGACCCAAGCCCGAGGAGGCGGCGGAAAATCTAACCGCCTCTGCCAGTTCGTTAGGTACTTTATTCAACCTCACGACAAAAGCCCTACACCCGAGGCCTTCTTGACCCAAGGAAAGCCCAACATAAAGCCCTTCCGTCAATATCTAGACAGCTTAGATACAGACAACATGCGGGCTAGCTTAATAAAATCTGTAAATGAGTATCTGGACTTTGTAATTCAGAACAACCTAACAATGGAAGATGAAAGCACGGGTGAAATTGTGCTCGCGATGGATGCTCGCAACCCGTTCACATTGCTATTAACAGATCAAAGCATATCGGCTCCTCAACGCACAGAAACGGTGAAGCCATGCTTGCCCTATCACTTTGTTCGAAAACTACAAAACTGGATCATAAAACCGGAGAGTCGTAATTTTGCAGACCTCATGCACCTGCAGATATTTGATGCTGATTGGGTAAAGGTCAGCGCCGGCTTAATAGACAAAAATGATCCAGACTGTGTCTACCGTAGGACTGGCGGAAACTACTACCTATGGGTTCCGACTGACTGGATCCATGTATATGCCCTGACAAAGGTTCCACTTAGGGGGGCCCAAATCGCCTATAACGATTCAGGCGAGGCCGATGACCTGATTGCTGATATTGATCAGTCAGGAAAAGTTACGTGGAACAAAAACATCTCCCCACTTGCAGGCCTTACCAAGCGGCAATCATTTGTTAAGCAACTTCCTGGCGGCGAGCTGGGCATGTACGTAACCACGAACAAAACCGCGAACCGAGGGGAAGGCTACACAATTCCATACATGCCTGAAGACCTTGCCTACTGGTTAGTACGACTTCGCAAGTGGCAACAGAAATACAACCCTTTAACAACCGCGACTTCATGGCTTGACTGCAAGCGCACAAACTTCAATGAGCAACAAAGGAAAGCAAGGGGCATCAACTGCTTTCTCTTTCGAGCATTTGGAGATGTTGAGCCCAAATCAGTAAGTGGAACACTGAGCCCAAGGCTCGCTGCCGGACTTTTCAACATACAACCGTCTGACGTCCCCCTTGCCGAGCTCAAAGGCAACCAAGCGATACTCAGCAACTTCAAGTCAAAGTTCACCCCCCACTCAATGCGGGTAAGTTTAATCACGGCATATGTAACCGAGATGGGAATGCCCATCGAAATTGTCATGAAAATCGTCGGGCACTCCTCCGTAGTAATGTCTATCTACTACACCAAAATATCCAACAGTGAAATCCGCAAGCGGCTTCAAGAGGGTGAAAAACTTGCTTTAAAAAGCCAGGCAGAATCGACACAACAGCTTGTCGAGCAGAGCAAAATAGAAAGCATCAAAAACACACTGGTAGCAAATAGCAAAGACGTACTAAGCTCTCTAAGCAACGACCATCCTCCTGGCAGTTACGTATTCCGTGATTACGGCATATGCCCATACGCGGCCTCTCGCTGCAGTGACGGCGGCGAATTAATAGGCTCGTCAAACGTCAGAAGCCCTGCACCTTCTGGTTATATGGGTATTCAAAACTGTCTTCGCTGCAGACACTTTATTACTGGCCCAGCGTTCCTAGGGGGGCTCGTTTCGATTGCCAACGAAATTCTTCTACAAGCCAACATACAATCAGAAACCTGTAGCCAACTACAAGGGCAGATTGAGCATTTCGAAGATCAACTTAACGAAATTGACCGAAAAGAGTATCTAGCGAACGTTAAAGGTGAAGAGCTACCAAAGTTTGATCGGAAAACGCTGGAAGCCAACACAAGGCAAACAGAAGGCGACTATGAAAGTGCGGCTAAGAAATTAGACATGCTGTTATGCGATATTCAAGCCGCATACGCGCTGATTAGACAAAGCCAAGCTGCAGTTAATGGCTCAGAACACAACAAAGATGCTGAATCGATTGCACTTATACGCCAAGCAGAAGGCGAAATCCGGATTGAAGTTAATGAGACCAGCTTTTTCCAGCAGCTAAACGAGGTTTGTGAGAACGCGACCATTTACCAGTCCGCCAGCGCCGAAAACGCCATACTTCCTCGCAGTCAAATGCTAGACCGGATGGCCCTTTATAACGAAATCAGCCCAGCCATGTTCACACTCACACACCAAGAACAACTATTAGCAGGCAATGAGCTTTGTAAGTTATTAAAGAACAGGCTGAAGTCATGGGCCAAGGTCGACCAAGTCGTCAATGGCGAAATCAAATTGAACGACCTAGTCGGTGATGAACGTATCACCAAAACCGAAATTGAACTTATTGCTAAGCCTGCCCTTCTGCTCCATAAGGCCTAAATCATGACCCCTGAAAAAACACTAGAAACGCTTAAGAGAAACACGTCTGCCAAAACTCAACAAACCCTAGATGCAATATATACAGTTTGCTCAGAGCAACTGAAGAACGGCGTGAGCGACTTCTCAGCAGCCACAATTGCTCGTTTGGGAAACAGTCGCGGGGTCCCCAAAGCGCAAAGCATCCGAAACAAGTCTGGTGAAAAATATCGGGCACTCATTAAAAGCTTTGAGGAAGCGAGCCAGTCGAGCAAGAAGGTAAGTCCCATCAAATCAGACGAGGCTTGGATAGACGAAATTCCTAATGCCAAGCACCGCTTACTAACAAAAATACTATCGTCTGACCTAAAAAAAGCACAGCAACAGCTTCAAGAAATCATTCCTCCAAAGACCCGGATTGATATCTATGACCACAAGGGCTCACCCGCTGAGTCAGAAAGGCTTAACAATCAAGAAAGGAGAGCCCTTGAATATCTCATCTCGGCGGCCTTCTTAAATAAATGGAATTTCCAACGGGGAGAATGCGGTGAGCTGCTGGATGACAAAGGGAGCATGGTCTTAAAGGTAGCCACTGTTGATGCAATCGAAAAAGCACTAAGAAACCTCTAAGAAATGCAGCCACAACTAATTACGCGAGAAGGATTTGAGGCTTTACAGGCTGAGCTGAAATATTTATGGAAAACCGAACGCCCAGAAACAACACGATTAGTCACCTGGGCTGCAAGCCTCGGCGACCGTTCAGAAAACGCAGACTATCAATACAACAAGAAAAAACTGCGCGAGATTGACCGTCGTGTCCGGTATTTACGGAAGACGCTCGAAAACTGCCAAATCGTTGACTACAACCCTCAACAAGAAGGCGCTGTTTACTTCGGCGCCTGGATCGAACTAGAGGACGATACTGGTCAAATCTTGAAAGTCAGAATCGTAGGCACCGAAGAAATTTATCGAGCGAAAGACTACATTTCGATTAACTCACCGATGGCCAAAGCCTGTATAGGCAAAAAGCTAGATGATGAGGTGCTAGTGCAAACGCCTACAGGGCTTCAAACTTGGTATGTCACCGATATTTGCTACCAATCGAGAGCTTAGCCCTAAAAATTAACCGGCTTTGTTCTAGTCAACTGCACTACTGTCAATCCATAAGCTTAATATCTCGTTGGCAGAAAACTCTGACCAGCTCGGACGTTCGCCGATCAGATAGCTACTAACGAAACTTTCAACGAGTGACGGACTATTTTCCTCCCATGGCTGATATGAATTCGGCCGCTTTCCCTCGCGCGCTAGATATTCCATATAAGTTTCCACATAACGACAGAAAAGGCGCCGGGCAATATAAATGGGGGTACGCATGTGATTTGGCTTGTTTTCTTCTGCTCGTAATTTTGCACCAACGTTCTTCGATTGAAACCAAATAATACTGTTACATTCACCCAAATTGTACTTAGCAATAAGTGCTAGGAGCACACCCTCCAGCCTGAGTGAACCCTCAACGGGAACGCGGTAATGATCTGTCGCCTTTTGAACAATTTTATTTACCGCCTCTAGCTTGATACGAATAACCCATTGCTCAATCAATTTTGCTTCGTCAATTGATAACTGATGATTCGAGATATCCTCCACTAGCCGCGCGCCCAGATAAAAGAAGCTCTCAAAATCATCAGGAAGGAGCGCATACCACCCTGAACGAAAACGCCCCTTGTCGTACGCCCCTAGATGGAAGTGAAGTTCATCATCAATTATATTCTTATGCCGATTTACAAAACTGACAAGATCGTTGTAATACTCACGAGTACCGGGTGGTTGATAAGCGCGGTATAGCAAACCAACCTCGCGCAGCTTATTCGTGATCTCCGTATCGAAGGGTTCCACGCAAGTAAATTGAGGTGCCGAGGCATAATAAACGTAGGCTTCACCAAGCCCCCTGCCCGCACTTATAGCCGCGGCATAAGAAAGCTTTTCAAAATAGCTCAATTCATCAATCACCTGCTGGCTAACCGGCGGTAAAGAACGCACTGGCGGAGATGCCTCATAAAGCGTATGTAGACGCTCACGAGCTTCTTCGTTGACTTTCTTCGCGACACAAACATCACAAGCGACTTGTTCGTACCAATGTCCATGTACATGCTTAAGCGACTGTCGAGTTTGAACAGTTACTCGCTGCCCGCAGTCCACACAGGCGGCTACATTGGTAGCGACAGCCAAAACACTTCGCTTTTTCGCTAAGGCGCTAATCTGAGGCGCAGTAAATGGATGCTTTTCAGCCAGCTGAGTAAGCGATTCTTCAAACTCGCCCCCGGCGTGATTCCAATAATCAATTACCACCGCTTGCTCCTCATCAGACACAGGCGTCAAGAAACAGATCATCTCAGGACATTTATTTTTTTCCGTCATGTACCTATCCAGGTTTTTACACCAACTGCTTATTAAGCAGCTGGCAGATTGCTAAAAATCGCAAGCACATGAGTACCGGCCCGCCTTGACATTAAGGCTGGTTAGTTCAGAATTGAGTCGTCCGGATTTCGCAAATGAACGACGCAAAGGCTCGCAACGAATTTTCTTTGCGGGCTTTTTTATTGCCCGAATTTAATATCTACCGTTCTGAAACCTCCCCGCTTTGATACCTGCTTGGCCAAATAGCAGAGCATTCAACCCCCAGTAACTGGGCAATGTGTTTTTCGATTCTGTTAGAGCTACTCACGCCCTTTGAAACATAGGTCACTGCGGCAGCAGATACCCCGAGGTCCTGTGCAACCTTGGACAACGAAGAGCCTCGAAGCCTTAAAGCCATCTTTACGTATTCATGCTCTTTATCAATTGCGCCCATTCGTGCTAATTTAAGTTAATCTTTTAACCATAATATTTACCAAATGAGCGTATTGTCAACCCCGCCCGAAAAGAAAGGCATGGGCCTTCGCCTTGCCTTAATTAGAAAAACGCTAGGATTCACACAAAATAAAATGGCCATTAGCCTGGGTATATCACATCGCGCATATACAAATTACGAGCGTGGCGAACGAGAAATGCCCGCTGGTTTTTTATTACGCCTAATGAAGACACACAAATACGATCCGGTGTGGGTCATGAATGGCTCTGGCGATGAGCCACAACTTGTTACATTTAGAAAATTCGACCCCGATTTGATGTCTGATGTTTATTGCCTTATCGACGAGTTGCTACAAAAAGGAAAGAAACAGTTACCGGCCAAAGACTTTATAGCCGCTGCCAATTTGGCCTATGAAATTTGTGCTGACGAAGGTGGAATAAACTCCAAAAAAGTAGCCACTATTATGAAATTTGCGGCGTAAAAATGTATCAAGACGAAAGAGTTGTACAACTAAAAGAACTTATTGATAGTGCTCCAGCGACTCCTGAAGACGAATGGCAACGAGAGTTCACTGATGAAGAAGTGCACCTTATCCGGCATGAAAAGGCGTTTGACGAAGCCTTTGGAAAACATCTGGATTACCCAGAGCGAGACCGGATTGCACTTATTCGTTTACAAAAAGAATTTGATCTAACACAAAAGAGAATAAAGGCACTCGGACATTCCGGTCGTATCAAGCGTGAAAAGAACGGCATAGCTATAAAAGGCACTGGGCTTTGGGCAACGATTGGCCTGTGCTTTTGGTCATGGCTACTTCCCTTTGCTGTTCTTACTGTTCTTTGGCTTGATAGCCAGTTAAAACAGTTAGAATTGATGAACTCTACAAATTTCACGATGATCATCTTGACTTCAGTGCTAAGCATTCTTGCTTGGCTCGCCGTATTTTGGGTAGGTACCTTCTTCATACGTCCTTGGGTGCTCGAAAAGCAAACATTAAAGGCGAACGGACTGCCGTGGAACACAAAAATACAAGGCCCTAGATAGCAGTGAACGCAGTAGAAATAGAAGAGGCTATATCCGAGCTTGCGCTACAGCCGTTTGACACAGAGTCGTTTCCGTACGAATTCCTCATTGCGATGGGTAACAAGCCCACCACAATTAAGCGGCTAAAAACTGGTAGCACCAACAAATCGGATGTGGGTGGTGTTCTACAAACAAACAACATCCATATTTCAATTGCAGAAGCTGGCCAGGTCACCGAAACGCTAGCCGTACTGAAAGCCAGCCCGGCCACTAGCCGCGCTAAGGCGAAGTACGTGTTAGCTACTGACGGTATTGATTTTGAAGCAGAGCAGCTTCAAACCGGTGAAACCGTTGCCTGCGAGTATGAAAATTTCCCTGATCACTTTGGTTTTTTCTTGCCGCTGGCAGGCATTACCACCGTTAAGGAAATTCGCGAAAACGCGTTTGATATTAAGGCAACCAGCCGCCTTAATAAGCTCTATGTAGAGCTACTAAAAGACAACCCTGAATGGACTAAAGACGAACGTCGTGAGGACATGAACCACTTCATGGCGCGGCTGATTTTTAGCTTCTTTGCTGAAGACACCAATATCTTCAACGCCACTGACTTGT
The DNA here is from genome assembly GCA_030425645.1 of Gammaproteobacteria bacterium. Lineage (GTDB taxonomy): Bacteria > Pseudomonadota > Gammaproteobacteria > JAPPPA01 > JAPPPA01 > JAPPPA01. The sequence continues at coordinate 124,026 of JAUHZK010000003.1, forward strand.
TCACCAAAACCATCGAACAAATGAGTGCCCGAGACGCCTCTAATACCCACGAGGTGATTGCCGAAGTATTCCGGGCGATGAACACCAAGACGGTAGACCGCGACTCGGCAAACATTGCTAGATGGGCAAGCTCGTTCCCTTATGTAAACGGCGGCCTATTTGGTGGTAACGAAGATGTGCCGCGCTTTAGCAAAATCGCTCGCTCTTATCTGCTACACGTTGGCAACTTAGACTGGACCAAGATCAATCCGGACATATTTGGCTCTATGATTCAGGCGGTTGCCGACGAGGAAGAGCGCGGCGAGTTAGGTATGCACTACACCAGCGTGCCAAACATCCTAAAAGTTTTAAACCCACTGTTCCTCGATGAGCTACGTGAGCAGCTAGAGCAAGCCGGAGATAACCCTCGAAAACTTCTAAACCTGCGTAAGCGTATTGCCCGAATTCGAGTGTTCGACCCCGCCTGTGGCTCGGGAAATTTCCTAGTGATTGCCTACAAGCAGCTTCGCGAAATTGAATACGAAATTAACCGACGGCGTGAAGAAGTCACCAGCAAAACAGTTATTCCACTGACCAATTTTCGTGGCATTGAGCTTCGGCACTTTTCTGCCGAAATTGCCCGCCTCGCACTCATCATTGCTGAATACCAGTGTGATGTTGAATACCTAGGTCAACAACAAGCACTGCAAGAGTTTTTGCCTCTTCAGGCTGATAACTGGATTACTTGTGGCAACGCTTTGCGGCTTGATTGGCTAAGGATCTGTCCGCCAACCGGGATAGCTGCAAAACTTGTGGGCGATGACCTATTTGAAACTTCCTTGGACCAAGCAGAAATTGATTTTGAGAATGAAGGTGGTGAAACTTTTATATGTGGCAATCCACCATATCTTGGCGACAAGAAACAATCACCAGAACAAAAAGCTGATATGGAGTCCATATTCAAGACCAAAACAACAAAATGGCGATCTTTGGATTATGTTAGTGGCTGGTTCCTAAAAGCCGTTGAATACGGCGCTTCAAGCGTTTCCAAATCTGCGTTTGTAGCCACGAACTCTATATGCCAAGGCCAACAAACACCGGTTCTATGGCCTTTAATTTTAAGCTTTGGTTACGAAATAAACTTTGCATTCACGTCATTTAGCTGGAGCAACCTTGCTAGCCATAATGCGGGTGTAACAGTAATCATTATCGGCATTTCTCGAAACTACGCTTCAGAGAAGCTACTGTATTCTGTTGATAAGCTCAACGAAGTCACTGTTAGAAAGTGCGCGAATATTTCGCCCTATCTAACCCCCAGTCCAACCCAGTTCGTTGAAGCAAGCAGCAAGCCACTCGCCAAAGTTTCAGAAATGCTACTTGGCAACTTTGCGAAAGATGGTGGACATCTATGTATTGAACCAAATGAATTGCCCACGCTATCTCCTCATGCATTCAAATACCTTAAGCCTATGTATGGCGGAAATGAATTCATAAAGGGACTTAAGCGCTACTGTCTATGGGTAGATGACACCTGTTACGAGGACGCAAATCAAGACTCATTTCTAGCAGATAGATTTAGCAAAGTACGATCTAACCGCTTAGCAAGCCCCAAGAAGGCAACCCAAAACTGGGCAGAAAAGCCTTACAAGTTTGTCGAAGTCCGCTCCCCAAGTTACAAAAATGCTTTGATTTTGCCAATCGTTAGCTCAGAAAACCGGGATTACTTTCCTGTTGGGCTGCTACCTCAAGAGTCTGTAGTCAATTACGCTTTCGCACTCTACGACGCTCCAGTCTGGAACATGGCACTTATCGCCTCTCGAATCCACCTTGTCTGGATTGCAACTGTTTGTGGCAAGTTGGAGACTAGATATCGCTATTCAAACACGCTCGGTTGGAACACCTTTCCCGTACCCAATCTAACCGAGAAAAATAAAGCCGACTTAACTGCTTGTGCCGAAAATATCTTGTTAGCACGTGAAGCACATTACCCAGCAACTATTGCTGATCTGTATGACCCCGACAACATGCCTGATAACCTCCGTGCAGCCCATGAGCGCAATGATGAGGTGTTAGAACGAATCTATATCGGCCGTCGATTTAAAAACGACACGGAACGCCTAGAAAAGCTTTTCGAGCTATATACCAAGATGACTAAAGCAGCTTAGTAGAGAACGACCGTGAGTAGCCTTTCAACAATAGAAAAACGTTACTTTGAAAAACTGCTTGGTATGGAAAGCGGATACGTTTTGGAGTTCTCTGATGCTACTTTTGGCGAGTTCTTTCATCAGCATGACGTAGATATACATAGCCCCAAATATCAGACCTACGGCACTTCAAAAGCAAAAAAATTAAGAAGCTTTTGGGAACAGGAACCAGACAATTTAGTGGGGAAAGTCCTTTCCGGAATGATGGAGGTGTACAAAGCCAATGGCGACTTATTAGGCACCGAAATAGATCAAACCCTACTGAACAAATGCGCTCTGCACGCTTCTAGATTGATAGGGAAAATTTCCGACGATACTACGGTCGACTCATTAGAAGATTTTCTACAGAACAAATTTACCGTTGAGAAACTAGAGAGGCTGCCAGTCGAATCCCAAGTGCTTTCGGTTATTCAATCAAGGCTTAACGAAGCGAGAAAGACTCTAGCAGCACAAGCTTATTTGTCGTCGATTTTCATGTGCGGGAGCATATTGGAGGCAGTTTTATTAGGCTGCGCAAGAAATAACCAAGAAGCTTTTAACCGAGCTCAAAGCAGCGCTAAAAATAAAGATGGGAGCGTACGCCACTTTCACGAGTGGAGCCTAGCGCAGTTAATTGACGCCGCGTGTGAACTGAGCCTGCTGAAACCCGATGTCAAAGAGTTTAGCCACGGCCTACGAGACTTTCGAAATTATATTCACCCTTACCAACAACTGCTTTCTAGGTTTCAACCTGATAAACATACGGCAACGGTTTGCTTTCAAGTGTTAAATGCGGCCTTGGCCGATATTACAGGTGAAAGGTGATGGGGTTCACCTTATTCGAAATGTCGGACTCCAAACGTGAGTCGCTCATTGATGCACATGAGTTCTATTTTCAACAGGCAACTCGGCGCCTGCTGGCTCAGTTTGATAACTTTGAGGAACTAGCTGATTCCACCGTTAACGAGTGGGTAAAGACCAAGTTCCCCAACCTTTACCCCGGTTCAAACATTCCCGAATCCATCTGCATCCAGATTGATGATGTTGCCATTGAATATTATTGCTTGATGCGTGATATGCGTGATCAGACGGCGTTAAGCGTCGCTGCAAGTATGTTTCACCAGTTCGAGAAGGACTTGAGGGAATGGCTTGTAGCACAAGTGTCTCACTGGCATCAAAACGCAAAAATCAAACAAAAAATTTGGAATGTTAATTTTGACAAGTTAGTAGGTCTCTTAGAGCACACCGGCCTCGATGTAAGAGAAGAGAGTTACTTTAAAAAACTTGATGCTTGTAGGCTCGTGGTGAATACCTACAAGCATGGCAATGGCGATTCATTTGAACAGCTTAAAAATAATTTTCCTGAGTACATTGAAGACCCACTTGCCGATTTTGGGCCGCGGCTTGAATGGGATCGTGACTATTTAGAGCATTCAAATGTCAAGGTTTCTCTACCAGACCTAACCGAGTTTTCAGAATCAATAATCGCTTTTTGGCGACAAGTTCCTGAGAATGTCACAGATAAAGATGTAACCACTTTCCCAGAGTGGTTCAAGACAGCATTAAAGAATTAGAAGGGCTGGGGGATGGATCAGAATGACAACAACTAACAAACAAGTACCATCAGTTTCGATGGCATACGCCAGCAACGGCGCCTCAACCACTTCAAACGAACTTGGCATGAGACTTATGCAAGAGCGTGCGTTTGAGTGCCGAGGAGAGCAATACTTGTTGATTAAGTCACCGCCGGCCTCGGGTAAAAGCCGTGCCCTAATGTTTATAGCCTTGGATAAATTAGCGAACCAAGGCATGCAACAGGCGATTGTGGTGGTGCCAGAAAAATCTATTGGCGCTAGCTTCCATAACGAGCCCTTGAGTAAATTCGGCTTTTGGGCGGATTGGCATGTAGAGCCCAAGTGGAACCTTTGCGACGCACCCGGTGAAGACGGTAGCAAGGTAAAAGCGGTGACGAGCTTTTTAGCCAGTGAAGACCAAATTTTAGTCTGCACCCACGCGACGTTTCGGTTTGCCGTGGATAACTTGGGTGTGGAAGCCTTTGACAACCGCGTGATTGCCATTGATGAGTTCCACCATGTTTCATCCAACGCGGATAACAAGTTAGGCGCCCAGCTGGTCCAACTTATTGAGCGAGATAAGGTACACGTAGTGGCGATGACCGGATCTTACTTCCGCGGTGATGCCGAAGCGGTTCTTTCACCAGAAGACGAGTCAAAGTTTGAGACGGTTACCTACACCTACTACGAGCAGCTGAACGGCTACGAGCACCTGAAGAACCTCGATATTGGTTATTACTTCTATACCGGTTCCTACATGGATGAAATTTTGGATGTGCTCAACCCAAACGAGAAAACCATCATTCACATTCCTAATGTGAACGCACGTGAAAGCACGAAAGACAAAATACGCGAAGTCGAGCACATTATTGGCGAGCTAGGCGAATGGCAGGGCTCTGACCCTAAAACAGGGTTTCAGTTGGTTAAAACGGCTGAGGGTACAGTCCTAAAAATTGCGGATTTGGTTGACCCTGATCATCAAGCCACTATTCAAGCCAGCTTACGTGATGGCGCGATGAAGACCGACCGCGACTATGTCGACATCATCATTGCCCTAGGCATGGCTAAAGAAGGCTTTGATTGGATTTGGTGTGAGCATGCACTGACAATTGGCTACCGTTCAAGCCTAACTGAGATTGTTCAGATCATTGGCCGCGCGACACGCGATGCGCCCGGTAAAGCTAAAGCACGCTTCACCAACTTGATTGCGGAGCCAGACGCGTCTGAAGAAGCTGTTACAGATGCCGTAAATGACACGCTAAAGGCCATAGCGGCGAGTTTGCTAATGGAACAAGTGCTGGCGCCTCGATTTGAGTTTAAGCCTAAGAACAGCACCAGCGGCCCTCAAGATGGGCTGGATTATGGTGACGAAGGTTATGACCCTGATCGCTGCAATGTCGGCTACGACCAAGACTCCGGCAAAGTACAAATCGAAGTGAAAGGTTTGGTCGAGCCGAAAAGCGAAGAAGCCACTCGCATTTGTCGTGAAGACATTAACGAGGTCATTGCGCCTCTTTTGCAAGATAAGACCACAGTTGAGCGTGGCCTTTTTGATGAAGAAATGTTGCCTGAGGAAGTTACGCAGGTAGCTATGGGCAAGATTATTAAAGATCGTTTTCCTGAGTTAGATGAACATGACCAAGAGGCTGTGCGGCAACACGCCATTGCAGCGTTAAACATCACACAGCAAGCCAAGCAGGTGGTACTGGGTGAGGATGGTGACAACCCACAGAAGTTGAATACGGCATTTATTAAAGGTGTGCGTCAATATGCAATGGATGTTAGAGAGTTGGACATTGACCTAATTGATCGTATTAACCCGTTCAATGAGGCTTACGCCATTCTCTCTAAGACGATGAGTGAATCCAGCCTAAAGCAGGTTGCCGCGATTATTACGGCCAAGCGCACCAAGCTTTCGCCAGAAGAAGCCAAAGAGTTAGCGGTGAGAGCGGTTAAGTTCAAGCGTGAGAGAGGACGAGTGCCTTCAATAACTGCAGCAGACCCTTGGGAAGCGAAAATGGCTGAAGGCGCCAAAGCCTTTGTTCGCTTTAAAGATGAAGGCCGATATGACGATTGATTTAGATGATTTGCGTTCTGAGCTAGATGAGCTAGCTGAACCAAAGAAAGAAAAGAAACGCTCGGCAGTTGAAGAGCGTGTGCTGGCTGGTTTTGAAGAGATTTTGAAGTTTGTTCAAGACAACGGCCGTGAGCCAGCAAATGCCGAGGGCAATGACATCTTTGAGCGCCTGTACGCAGTACGTTTGGAGCAGCTTCGCAAGCAAACTCAATTCCATGAGTTATTGAGCGAGTTAGACACGGAGGGACTACTTGGTGCGTGTGATAAGGATGATGCTTTACCGGAATTAGGTGACGACGAATTGTTAGCTGAACTAGCCGCTAGTGAAGCGAGTACCGATGAGTCGGATATCACCAACTTGACCCATGTGCGCTCCCATAAAGAGCGACAGGCCGCTAAAGAAGTGGCCAATCGTGTGCGCTGCAATGACTTTGAACAATTCAAAGACTTATTTGAACAAGTACAACGAGAAATTAAAGAAGGCGTTCGCCTTACCGCTGAATACGGTAAAAACGCCGCTGTAGAGCAAGGTGACTTTTACATCTTGGGTGGTGTTTTAACCTACGTTGCAGAAATTGGAGAAGAGATAAAAGCTACCGATGGGCGTCCTGATGCTCGTCTGCGCGTCATCTTCGCCAATGGTACTGAGAGCAATATGCTTGGTATTTCTCTAAAACGAGCTTTATACAAGAACGAAGCAAGCCGACGCGTAGGCCCACCTGAATACAAGCCACTACTCAGCGATCAAGCAGAGGAAGGTGACATTGAAAGCGGCACTATCTACGTTTTACGTAGCAAGTCTAATGAGCCATTTGTAGCCGAGAACCGTGAGCTAATACATAAGATTGGAGTCACCGGCGGGAGCGTTGAGAAACGAATTGCCAACGCTGCCAACGAGGCTACCTACCTACTCGCAGATGTTGAGGTAGTGGCAACATACAGACTGGTAGGCATTAATCGCAACAAGGTCGAGAATCTCATCCACAGGGGACTTGGTGCCGCACAAATTGATTTGGTTATAAAAGACCGTTTTGGCAAACCAGTGAAGCCACGTGAGTGGTTTTTAGTGCCGATTCATACTATTGACGCCATCGTGAAAAAACTAATGAACGGCACGCTTACTGATTATATTTATGACCCGTCAGAGGCGAAATTGAGGAAAATTCAATGACCCCAACGAGAAGCTTCTACAGGATCATGCCTGGCGCCAAAAGTGTTCACGCCAAAGCGTGCTATGAAGGCGGCTACATTGGCGGTGATTGGGGGATTCGACAGAATTTGGCTGACAACCTGCCGGATAACTGGCGGGAGTTTAATCAAATATTCATTCCCGTTTTCCTTGAAGGGCGGCCGGACAAAACGAAGATCGCCGCTGGCCTTGCTTGCGGAATGCTCCACACGATATGTAAAGGCGCCAAGGTCGGGGACATCGTGCTCTGCCCGAGTGGCACCGGCATATATTTTGTTGGTGAAATTGTCTCTGAGTATTACTTTGTAGACGACGAATTACCGCATCGCCGAAAGGTTAAGTGGTTTGATAAAGGCCTGGCTCGGGAAGAGTTAAGCGAAGCTCTGCTTAATAGTGCCGGCTCGATTGGCACTGTCAGCAACTTGACCAAATATGCCGAGGAGTTGGAGTCCTTACTTGACGGCCATAAACCTCCCGCGCTAGTTCATGAAGATAAAGACGTAGAAGACGCGTCAGTCTTCGCGCTAGAGAAGCATTTAGAGGATTTTCTAGTTTCAAACTGGTCGTCAACTAGCCTAGGGCGCCATTACGACATTTACACCGACGATGGCGAAATTGTAGGCCAGCAATATCCTAGCGATACTGGCCCAATAGATATTCTCGCTGTTAGCAAAGACCAAAAAACGCTGTTGGTAGTCGAGCTCAAACGTGGCCGAGCTAGCGATGTAGTAGTCGGTCAAATTCAACGCTATATGGGTTACGTGAAGCATGACCTAGCCGAGCCGGACCAAGAGGTTAAAGGGTTAATAATCGCTCTAGAAGATGACCTCAAACTTCGGAGAGCATTAAGTGTCACGAGCAATATTGACTTCTATCGTTACGAGGTTAGGTTCAAACTTATTGACGACCTAGCCAGCCTGCCGTAGCAGCGAAGAAAGTGGCTGCAGCCGAATTCATCAGCTCCTACTAACTCTCAGTTACCTTGCATCTGAATAAGGTTATTAGCAAATGCATGACATTAGCCAAAAGCTAGCTTTGTACTTAACAGGAAAATCACAATTAAACGACTGGGCTGACGAGGTTGCAATCGAGGCCAAAGACGTTTGGGGCGGCAACGACGATGGCTTAGAACGCCAGATAATGGTGTCAACGCTTAATGCATTACTTTTAATACTAAGAGCTAAACCCCAAAAACGGGCCGAACCACAAATTGCAAGCATAAAAGACGCCAAGCCCAAAAACGCTTTAGATGACAAAAATCAAAATAGCGGCGAAACCATTTCAAATGAAGCAGTCGAGCTCGCAAAAATCTGGGGGGCGAATTTTGGAATCAAGCAGGCTGAATTACGTAGAGGATCATGCAAGCTAACCCCACTTAATTACCATGAAGGGGTGCTGGAGTTTATAAAGCAAAGCACTGGATTTGACTGTATTAAGCAAGTTAACGACTACTTCAATTTTAGCTTTCCAGTCGAGCGCGAAGCTTGGGACGAGCCAAGCTCTGAATTTTCAGGCATTAAAGTTTTCGACCCAAAAGCTTTAGAACGGGTATTTGAGTACCTTATTGGCTTTACAGAGGCAAGCAACGACAGATCCGCTAAAAATTTTGTTCTAGAGCTAAGAGAAGCCTTTAGGTCAGGCCTCTTTAACAGTGGTTTAATTCTAGGAGGATTAGCGGTTCCGGGTATTACATTTAACATACTGAGTTTTGCCCTTGATGGGGGCTACACAGAAGCACTGGCTCTACTGAGCAAGGTAACTCATCACGAATATAAAAACGAAACAAGTGACATTATGACTGCCGCACTTAATGACGAAGTCATAATGGATCGATGCTCCTCATCCTTATCTATCTCTAAAAAACGCATAGAGCAATTTGTTCGGGAACAGTCAAAAGCATGCTTAACGTTTCTGGAACTCACTCAACTCACTGACGCTAGCGATTACTGTATTTTGTACTTACCAAACTTTGACCAAAGTGACTACGAAAACCCAGATGGAATGATTGAGGCATACCTAGATACTGTTTATAAACTTAAGTCTGGTAAGCCACGAGCTGAGTGCCCCCTTACATTCTTACAAGCTACATCCATCAGAGCGGGTACCGACGCCTATTGCTGGGATGACCAAGAACACCTCCGAGACCTGCAGGACTCCTTAGCGGATGCTGACAACTCACTAGGTGACCCAATTCGCTATCTGGAGCTAGCACACAAAGCATTTCTCCTCGACTATGGTGCTTTGGGCTCATCCTTTTTGATTATGTTTTTAATTCAAAGCGATGAATTTCCAGAATACACGCTAAATCATTGGGAACGTTTCTGCCTTCTATATACGAAGGTTGAACACTCAGATGTTGCCAGAGCTCTGAAGTTCACGGCGGAGCAAGTTGAAGTATATTTGAGTAATCAGACGAGCATTCACCACCAAAAGGTTGCGTTTTTGGTTCAGCAAAAGTTCCAGAAGCTCAGAACTGCACAGCTAAAATCCATCGAACCCAAACAATACTCACAACCTCCAAACACCGTAGAACTTCCACCCGCGCAACTCGACCTATTCTGCAAGGACGCTAGAAAGCTCTATCTATCCGCTAAGTTGCACTTTTCAATAGCAAGCCAATTCATGGACGATGAAAGATTAGATTGGGGGCCGGTAGCTGTGAGTTTCTTTAAACCCATCGAGAGTGAAATCAAATACCGGTTAGAGAAGATATTCGTAAGCCCTCAATACCAATCTGAACTAAGAAATTTAGGCATCAAAATTAACCCTAAAGATAAACACATTCCTGTTGGGGCAATTCTATTAGCGTTCAAAAAACCAGAAAAATGGAGTGATGAACTAACACAACAAATTCACTCTTCGAATGTATTTATTCAAAAAGATAAAAAATTGGCGCAAGATTTAATCAACTTAAGCAAGGTCAGGAACCCTGGAGCACACACTGGCGACATAAAAGTCGACGATATGCTGAACTTCCTTAATTCGCTCTACGGCGAAAAACAAATAATGGGGCGTTTTCTAAATGCTCTACAAGAGCCTCAGCTGGTAGATAACCCTCACTAAAGTCGCTCCAACGACTAACCGCTATAATATTCATACTATTTATAAATCATTAAAATACAATGATTTATTTATTTTAGTATTTTTTTTGGGGTTCTTTCTGATATTCAGCATTTTCAGAACGATCACCCTCAGCCGCTGCCGCGGACAAGGCCCGCACCACCTCGGGGCGGCGCTTAGTCCACAGGTGATCAAGCTCCGCTTTTAAAGCAATCAGCCCCTGTGCCGTGATGTACGGCGAGGACTTTGCTTGTGGTGGTCGCCAGCGTCCCATACGCAACAACTAGCGGCGTTTAATAATGCCGTCTGCCAACAGCTGCTCCATATGGTCGTGCAAGGTTTCTGCGAGCGGGCGGAACTCCATACCCAAATCATGCTTGATATAGCTGTTGTCGAACTTCAACGGATAACCAACGTTATTCTTAACAAAGCTTCGGGTCACTCCCGAAATCCATGGCCCAATAGCCCAAACAACAGACTTGGGTGCCAAGGTTCTAGGCAGCGGGTATTGCGGGTATTTCTGGCGCAACAATTTGGCCATGCCTAATAAAGTAATACTTTGCGCAGAGCAGATATGACGACCACTTGCTGAAGACGTAAAGCCGGCTAGGTAATGCGCATTCGCCACATCGCGAACATCAACAATACCAAATTCCAATTTCGGCACACCGGTGCGTTGCGTGCCATCAACTAACTCTTTAATGGTACTGAGGCTGGTGGATTGGCTATTGGTTGCCAGTGACGGGCCCATTACCAACGATGGGTTAATACAAACCAAGTCCCAACGGTTTTGTCCTTCAACCGCTTCCCAAGCAACCCGCTCGGCCACGGTTTTAGAATAGGAATACGCTTGGTGCTCTTCATTACTTGTCGTGTTCCAGTGGGCTTCGGTAAAAACACCACCAGCCACTTTCTGGGCGTCGCAAGCATCGCCATAAATAGCCGCCACACTGGTAGTAAGCACTACCCGTTTAACGGTAGCCACACGCTCAACCGACTCAAGCACGTTTAGCGTGCCGCGCTTAGCAGGTTGAATCAGCTGCGCCTGCGGGTCGGTAATATTCCACTGCACAAACGGTGACGCGGTATGAAATACCAGCTCACAATCCTGCATCGGGGCGTCAAAGGCACCGTCATCCAACAAATCAGCCTTAAAAAACTTAAGTTCACCCGAGGCTTGCTCGGCAATGCGGCGCAGGTGGCCTACTTTGCTGTCGTCGTCTGGATTTCTGACGGTGGCATGAACCGTATGGCCTGCTTCCAATAATTGTTTTACCAACCAAGAGGCGACATAGCCATTAGCACCGGTCACCAAAACCGGCTTTGAGGAATCAATATTCATGACGTTTCCAAGCTCTGTAGTATCAAAGCTTGGCATTCTAACGCTCTAAGGCGGCCGCAACACAAACCTATGCGGCAATAATATCTTTAGCTTGCGGATCCAATGAAACGATACATTGATTACGCCCCGCTGCCTTGGCTTGGTAGAGCGCTTGGTCAGAGCGTCTCAGCAGCGCGCGTTTATCATCGTCATACCCCGGCGCCACAATCGCGGCCCCCACGCTCACTGTCACAAATCGATAACGCGGATCAGGGTGCGCCAGCTTGGCTTCGGCAACCTCATACCGAACTTTCTCTGCGGCTAGGCCGAGGGCATTCTCCTCTACATCAGCGGCCAAGATGCAGAATTCCTCACCACCAAATCGAGCCAACAACCAACCATTTTCAGCAATGCCTCTAGCTAAGCAGCGACTAATATCAACCAAACATTCATCGCCGCTAGCATGGCCCGCCAAATCGTTATAGGACTTAAAGTGGTCAACGTCGATAAAGATAAAGATAATGCCAATACCATGTTGACGCTGCACCGCCCTATCCCACTCGTCATCTAGCTGCTGTTCAAACATGCGCCGGTTCGGTAACTGCGTAAGGTAGTCATTGAAGGCCAGCTGACTCATTTCGCCCAATTGTTGCTGCTGCAGCAGCATTGCATCCGATGCATTAATCAACGCTTTGGCATACATGCGAATCACATTCATGCACAAGATCATTACCGGCAACGCGACAAAGAAATAAACCCAATACGCCGGCAAGTAAGGCCGATCTGGAGTGTGCTCAAGCATCTGCAGCCCAAGATACGTTGCACCAGCCGCAACCAGCCCCCAAATACTAATTGCCAACGCCAAGCCATTACGTGGCGGCACCAGAATGTAAGCCGCCAATAGCAAATTAGGCAGGAATAACAGTGCTGGTGCCACCGCGATATGGTTTGGATCCGGCAAAATCACTTGGTTATAAAGCAACCACAATCGCCGCAACAGAATCACCGCAAACATGATTAGCGCCAGCCAACCGACAATGTTTACCGCTGATTCTTTCTTAAACAACACAAGGAACATGGCCAGCCATACAAGGCTACTGCCAGCCACGATCATGCCTTCGACAAACGAGCCCGATACCAAATACAGCGCATAACCAACGGGCACCCACATTACTGCCGTGCCGCCGCAGAGAAGCAGCAGGATCTTACGACGCGCCGCCAACTCAACCTGAGTCGCCGGCTCGGCATGTGGCAAAGCACCGGCCGCTTTATAAGCAAGCGGCCAGCTAGAACCCGTAGTTGTACGTTCCCCTGTCGTACTCACCCATTACCGCCTGAACAATCCCCACAATTATCCAAACGGTACGTTAATTACCTAATGATTACAATTAATGCCCTACTAGGCCGTTAACTATAGTCCGTCGCAACTCCAGCTACCGGGGGCTTGCGCCAGCACTTGCTCCAGCAACCCGGGGCGGTCGGTCATCACCGCATCAACACCCAAATTGAGCAACCTAACCATCTCATCACAGCTATTAATGGTCCACACGTGGACCGCTAAACCGGCGGCATGGGCGTCATTAACAAAATCCTCGGTAACCACTTCAACACCTAGGGAAGGCGGCACCTGAAACGCATCATGTAAGCCAACATCAATCATCATGCTCGGCCCCTGACTTAGGGCGACATTTAAGGCGGCTTGGCCGGTTGGGTAGGAAGTTGACACACAGGGTGCCTGCAACTTAAACAGCGTCGCCGGGGTGTCGATAAAGGAGGCCACAATGACATCATTGGTCCGACCATAAGCTTGCAACAAGGCCGCCAACTTAGACTCGTAACTACCCTGGTTCTGCAGGTCAGGTTTTAACTCGATGTTAATCAAGGTATCCGGGAACGCCTGCAGGATCTCTTCCAGCGTTGGGATGGTGAAATCATTGGCACTATAACCGGCTGGCGGCTCTACAGCCCCAGTGGCAACGCCACGAAACAGATATTCCGCCTCTTCCGCGTCAGTGACCGAACCACGTTGGTCCACAAACCAATAAGCGGCATCCATGGCTTTAAGCTGTTCAACGGTATAAGAGTTAACATCACCGGATGACTCGGTAGTGCGATCTACGGTGGCGTCATGGATCACCACCAACTGACCGTCGGCGGTTTCATAGACATCCATTTCAATAACGTCAGCACCAATTTCGACTGACTTCTTGTACGAATATAGCGTGTTCTCAGGATACTCAAGCGCACCGCCACGATGGGAAAAATTCAACAGCTGACGGTCGTCCTCACGCCAAACATTTGGCTCGGTAATCAACGGCGGCGTGCAGGCGCTATCGTCGTTGGCAATGGTTCCACGGGCCTGTGCAACGGCCTGCTCAGCACCCTCAACCGCGGTCAGCCGGAGCAAAAAGCTTTCGGCGCTTTCTTCAATGTCATCCCCCGTCAGGGTGATTGGCAATTCTGCCTGCATTTCCCCTGGCGCCAATACTAATTGGCCTGCCGCTGCTTCATAGTCTTCGCCAGCAAACGCGGTTTCGTCTGCAGTTTCCCAGCTAACCGTAACCGGCGCACTGGCGGCTCGATTAAGCTGCAACAGAAAGACCAGGCTATCGGCATCACCGGCATTGCCCTCTGGAGACGCTTTGTCCTCTACCCGCAGCTCTACTGAATCAGTGGCAACCGGTGTCGATGCGGCCGAACGATCATCCGGCGACCCGCAAGCTAGCAATAAGCTTGTTAACAGCAAAACGCTATAGCGCATTAGCAGACTTCCTCTAATTATTAGAGAGGCATTATAACTACTAAGCTTAGCTTTCAAAGTCTGGCGTCATAGCAAGCGAGCTAAAACACACCAAAAGGCCAACAGCCGCCCAGACCAGCTAGCTCAGCTGCTTAATATGCTTTTTAACGGTGCTTCGGTAGGTGGCCTTATTGACGTAATACGCCATGCGATCCAACTCAATATAGTTAGCGCCACCACTCATATCATCAAACGGCTCTGCTTTAATGGCCTCAAATTTTCGCCCTTTGCGAGTACCACCAGCAGCAATAAAGCGAGCGACCAGTTCCGCCTGTTCGTAACGCCCCTCCCAGCCCAAACCGGCTGCCTCAACCATTCCCATCAGGAATAGATTGTTGTACTGAGGATGAAAACAATTTAAGTACAAATGCGGTGCTGCACCCTTCCAGTTCAGATGCTTCTGCTCAAGGAACGGATAGTGCAACTTATAACCGGTAGCGAGCAAAATCAGATCGTAATCTTCTTCACTACCATCTTTAAAACAGACCCGATTCCCATCAAATCGATCAACATCGGCCTTGACGCGAATGTCGCCATGCCCCAGATGGTGAAGAATCAGAGAATTGACGATGGGATGCGACTCATACAAGGCATGATCAGGCTCAGGAAAGCCGAAACGTGTAGGGTCACCAGTAAACTGGCGCAGCAACAACCCGTCTAAGCGCTGCTTCAAGGCAAATGGCAGCGTTACCTTGCCACCAATTGCATCAGCGGGTTTCCCAAACACATATTTAGGTACAAAGTGATAGCCCCGCCGTACCGACATATCGACATGCTTGGCCCGATGCACGGCATCTACCGCAATATCACAACCGGAATTACCGGCACCAATAATCAGCACGCGTTTATTCTCGAATACATCGGCCGTTTTGTAATCCGCCGAGTGCATGATTACACCGTCAAAATGCCCCTTAAATCGAGGCTTGTTCGGCTCATGCAAGGTACCGTTAGCGACCAGCACGCCGGCAAAATCAGCACTATGCTGCTCACCCTCGGCCTCATAACAGAGCGTCCACTCGCTGGCGTCGGCATTCGGCGTTGCCGACAATACGGTGGTAGCAAACTGATAGTGCTCGTAGAGCCCATAAGCCGCGGCAAAATCTCGAAAATACTCACGCAATTTCGAATGATGCGGATAGTCAGCCACCTCATCACGCATTGGAAATTCTTTGAACTCGGTCATTCGCTTGCTAGAAATCAAATGCGCCGAGTCGTACATGGTCGATGTTTTACTGGCTGCGTCCCATAGACCACCGACATCATCATGCGTCTCAAAACCGACAAAGGGGATTTCCAAGCGCTGCAAGTTACGCGCTGCCGCCAAACCGGCCGGGCCAGCCCCAATCACTGCCCAGGGTAATGTTTTGGGTTCAGTCTTGCTCATACTGGGCTAGCTCCTTATCAACCTTAGAAAAATCGCCGCGGCAGGTTTAAGGCTTGAATAATGCGGGTTGAGATTTCCTCAATACTCATGGCCGTGGTATTGATATACGGCAGCCGGTCGTTGCGAAAAATATGCTCAACCTGCCGCACCTCTAGTTGGCACTGCCGCATAGACGAATACTCAGAATTAGGCCGACGCTCTTGACGAATATTCTGCAACTGCTGCGCGTCAATCGTTAGCCCATGAACTTTCTGGCGCCAAGGCGCTAACGCTTTAGGCAGGCCCATGCCTTCCAAATCATTATCCGTAATCGGGTAATTAGCCGCATAAATGCCGTACTGCTGAGCCAAATACAAACAGGTAGGTGTTTTGCCGCTGCGGCTCACGCCAATCAAAATAACATCGGCGCGATCATAATGTTTCAGCGTCGCCCCATCATCGTTCTCTAGCGCAAAATGCATGGCGTCAATACGGGCTTTATAAGCCGCGGTACTAGTCACGGAATGCGCCTTACCAATGGTGTGGCTAGCGCTATACCCCAGCTCTCTCTCCATTGGACCAATAAACTGGCCAATTAAATCAATATGCAAGGCATTAGCTTGCGCAATCACAGCGCGCAGCGTGTCATCTACCATGGTGCTAAAGACAATGCCTTTATGACCGGTAGTTTGCCAAAGCTCATCAATTTGCTGGCGCGCGCGCTCGGCCTTCTCAACTGAATTAATAAACGGCAAAGTAACCAAATCAAACTGCACCGTTTCAAATTGCGTCATCAAAGAATGCGCCAAAGTGTCGGCGGTAATGCCGGTTTGATCAGAAACAATAAAGGCCGTTCGTCGGGTGTTCATAAAGTTGTGGCGCCGTAGTCAGGAAATATTAAGTACGAAACGGTACAATACGCGCCCAATTTTGTCTGCCCTAAAGATTCCACTAAAAATGTCGAATGTTTTGGGCTTCTCTCCACCACAGGGTAGGAACAACGTTGAGCGATTACGTTATTTGGTTTGACCAGCTTGGTATGAACGATGTTGAGCGAGTAGGCGGTAAAAATGCCTCGCTTGGCGAAATGATTTCTAACTTAGCCAATGTTGGCGTTTCGGTACCGGGCGGTTTCGCTACGACCGCAGATGCTTATCGGGACTTTCTTGCCCACGAAGGCTTAGCCGACCGCATTAACGCTGAGCTAGACCAGCTAGACGTTGATGACGTAAACGCCCTAGCTGAAAGTGGCGCCAAGATCCGACAGTGGATCGTAGACACCCCATTCCCAGCCAAGTTGGAAGAAGATGTTCGCAGCGCTTGGGCGAAACTATCTGACGGCATCGACATTTCTGTTGCTGTGCGCTCTTCAGCCACCGCCGAAGATTTACCCGACGCGTCTTTCGCGGGTCAGCAAGAAACCTTCTTAAACATCCGCGGCCTCGACAACGTCATGATCGCGATTAAAGAAGTATTTGCTTCACTATTTAATGATCGCGCCATTTCTTACCGCGAACACCAAGGCTTTGAGCACAGCTTGGTTGCCCTTTCTGCTGGCATCCAACGGATGGTGCGTTCAGACCTTGCTTCTTCTGGCGTATTGTTCACGCTAGACACCGAATCAGGTTTCCGCGACGCCGTGTTCGTTACCTCAAGCGTTGGCTTGGGCGAAATGGTAGTACAGGGTGCTGTAAACCCAGACGAATTCTACGTACACAAGCCAACCCTTCGCGCTGGCCGCCCTGCGGTGCTGCGTCGCACCTTGGGTAGCAAAATGCTGAAGATGGTATTCAGCAATGATGCCAGCGCCGGTAATTCAGTTGAAACCATCGATGTACCAGAAGACGACCGCAACCGCTTCTCTATCACCGATGCCGAAGTGACCGAGCTAGCTAAGCAAGCGCTGATTATTGAAGAACACTACGGCCGCCCAATGGATATTGAGTGGGCCAAAGACGGCATGGACGGCAAGCTGTACATCGTACAAGCCCGCCCAGAAACCGTGCAAAGCCAAGCCAGCGGCCAAAGCTTGGAGCGTTACAACCTAGCCGAGCACAGCAACAAGATGATTGCGGCTGGCCGTGCGATTGGTCAGAAGATCGGCGCAGGTAAAGTACGCGTACTGAACAACTTGGACGAAATGGACAAAGTTCAGAAAGGCGACGTACTGGTTACCGATATGACCGATCCAGATTGGGAACCAATCATGAAGCGCGCTAGCGCGATTGTGACCAACCGTGGTGGCCGCACCTGCCACGCTGCGATTATTGCGCGTGAGCTAGGCATTCCTGCAGTGGTTGGTTGTGGCGACGCCACCGACACCATCGCTGATGGCGTTGAAGTCACCGTATCTTGCGCCGAAGGCGACACCGGCATGATTTACGAAGGCATTATCGACTTCGAAGTTCAGAACATTCAGCTGGACAACATGCCTGACATTCCTGTGAAGATCATGATGAACGTCGGCAACCCAGACCGTGCCTTCGACTTCGCCAGCCTGCCGCATAAAGGTGTAGGTCTTGCGCGTCTAGAATTCATCATTAACCGCATGATCGGCGTGCACCCGAAAGCGTTAATTGAGTTCGATCAACAAGCGCCTGCGCTACAAGCTCAAATTAAAGAAGCCATGGCTGGCTACGACGATCCGGTTGAGTTCTACATTGAACGTATCCGTGAAGGCGTTAGCACCATCGCCGCGGCTTACTACCCTGAGCCTGTGATTGTGCGTATGTCTGACTTTAAGTCGAACGAATACCACAACCTCATCGGCGGCCCGAACTACGAGCCAAACGAAGAAAACCCAATGATCGGCTACCGTGGTACTAGCCGCTACATCAGCGAATTCTTCCGTGAGTGCTGGGAGCTTGAGTGTAAAGCGCTTAAACGCGTACGCGACGACATGGGCCTGACCAATGTACAAGTCATGGTGCCATTCGTTCGTACTCTTGATGGCGCTGCTAAAGTGGTTGAGCTTCTAGCTGAAAACGGCCTTAAGCGTGGCGAGAACGACCTGAAAGTGATGATGATGTGCGAACTGCCATCTAACGCAGTTCTAGCTGAAGAGTTCCTAGAATACTTCGACGGCTTCTCAATCGGCTCTAACGATTTGACCCAGCTAACCCTAGGTCTAGACCGTGACTCTGGCCTAATCGCTCACCTCTTCGACGAGCGCGACCCTGCGGTTAAGAAGCTACTACATATGGCTATCCAAGCCTGTAAGAAGCAAGGCAAGTACGTCGGTATCTGCGGCCAAGGCCCATCAGACCACCCTGACCTAGCTAAGTGGCTATTGGATGAAGGTATTGAGTCTATGTCTCTTAACCCCGACACCGTGGTTGAGACTTGGATGTACCTAGCGGGCGAGAAGGTTTAACGACCCTCTCCACCCCACAAAAAAGCCCGGTTAAAACCGGGCTTTTTTGTGCGCGTAGCATTTTTAACTAGCTCTTTTAAACTGCTTTTTGTCGCGGTAATAAGCCAAAGCCTGTTCAATGTTGTACTTCGGCTGCCAACCAAAGGTATCAGCAAACTTACTGCCATCAATCACCACTGGGTATTTCATATAAGGCACCAAGTAGCGTGGAAAGGCGTTTAACCCAAGCTTAGGCGACAAGTCCGCAATTAAATTGGTTAAGCCGGGCGGAATCGACGGCACCGGAATCATGTTGCAACCGGCCATACGCAGCGCATCTTGGTAGCCAGCCCAATCTTCAGCGGCGACATTGTAAATACCCGGCTTATTGCCTTTAAACGAGGCAATCACCGCGTCAGCCATATCCTCTACCTGCACAAACTGCATCATTGGGTTAAAGCCCAACAAATACGGCGTTGCTTCACGCGAGAGCTGCAGGCTCAAACCGTTTTGGGTATGTGGGCCAACAATGTTGGCCGGACGCAGAATCGTAATATGCAGTTCTGGATACTGGAACATATGAATGTGAGCTAGGTTCTCTAGCTCAACCATATCAATCAGGTTCTTATCCAATACTGAGGCCTTCAGCGGCGCTTCTTCATCCAGCAAAGCTGGGTTGTAAGCACTGGCGCCATACACAAAGTAGGTCGACAGAATCACCATTTGCTTAACGCCATACTTGCGCGACAGCTCTAACAGTTTACGTGTGCCATCTACATTTGAGGCATAGCGGCGGTTAGCCTTGCGATCTTGCGTGGTGGTAATGCGGCCCAGGTGTAATACCGCTTGGATTTTGTGATTGCGGAATACGTCTTCAAATCCACGCTTGGTAATATCGACCCGATACGATGTCACGCGCTCACGGTTATCCAATTCCAAGGCATCACGAAAATAACAAGCGACAACACTATGACCGGCGTCACGCAGTTGGTCGATAACATGTTTTGCCAATGTGCCAGCGGCACCGGTTACCATAATTTCCATTAGAAAATAGACTCCCGTTCTTTCAATCCTTTGTCGATCAGCTTGGCAATTTCAGCCTTAACCTGCTCTACACGCTCGGTCATCTCGTCTTCGCTAGCGTCATCGTTGGGGAAATAAATTGGCTCACCAAAATTCAGGTGGAATTTAGCTGGCAGCGGAAACGGCGGCGAAACTGGGATATAAGGCACACCCAGCAGCTTAGCCAGCGGCTTCAAATTAGCCACTGCCGGCATCGTTTCTTCTGAACCCACCACACCAACCGGAATAATCGGCGCGTCATACTGCATCGCTAGGCGTACAAAGCCGTTGCCGAAACGTTTCAGCTGATAGGCGTCTTTATACATTTTGCCGGAACCGCGAACGCCCTCTGGAAAGACGATAACGACCTCATCACGTTCTAGCATTTTCTCGCAATTGACCGGGTCTCCGATCACCGCGCCAACGCTGTTCAGCCAGTTGCCAATAACAGGCACTGTTGGAAAGAAACGCTCAATCATGGCACGGGCAAAGCGCGGGCTTTTTTCGCGCATCGCCAAGGCCATGCCTATCATTAAGCCGTCCATAGGCAACTGGCCAGCATGATTAGCAATCACTAGCGCACGGCCTTTGGCAGGCACATTTTCAATGCCCTTAGACTCCACCCGGAAATACTGATCGTGAATCCAGCGAAACGCCGCCATGGCAGCCTTGGCGTTTTCTAGTTTAAACCCCCAAGGGTCATAACCCGCGTCACCTACTGGCTTTTCGACTTTATCAAAATGCGCTTTTAGCTCTGGCGGCACCAGCAGCTCTGTCAGTTTGGACTGCAAGCCCATGAAACTCTCCCAAAAACGTCAGCAGCAGTTTAGCGTGACGTTGTAACAACTCTGTTACAGAAGAATATCACGCCGTTGGTTTAGCTTGCTCCACATCCGGCCAGAGCTGGTCCAAGCGGATCGATTTGCCATGCTCAATTACCACTCGCGCGTGCTTGCGGCCAAGTGCCCGCGGCTCCTTAACGCCACAAGAGTGAGCAATGATGCCAACTTCCTTTTCTAGATTTTTAGCATAGTCGGCCACCCGCACCGCCTTACTTTTTGGCTCCAAGCCTTTCTGCAATTTGGGGTTATGGGTGGTGATGCCCGTCGGGCAGGTATTTTTGTTACAAGCCAAGGCTTGAATGCAGCCCAGTGAAAACATAAAACCGCGCCCGGTGACGGTGAAATCGGCGCCAACACATAGCGCCCAAGCAACGTCCGCAGGGGTAATCAACTTACCTGAGGCGATAACCCGCACACGCTTCTTCAAGCCGTACTCGTTTAGTTTGTCCACCAAAATTGGCAGGCTTTCTCGCAGCGGTAAACCAACATCATCCATCAACGGCATCGGCGCAGCACCAGTACCGCCATCGCAAGAATCCACCGTAATAAAGTCGGGCGAGCTTTCCTTGCCGCGAGCCAGAATCTCAGCAAACAACTCATCTAAAAATTCCGGCCCACCCAAGACCGCTTTAAACCCAACCGGCTTGCCAGTGACCTTACGAATGCGAGCAATCATGTCCAACAAGTCACCAACGCATTTAATTTCGCGGTGTCGATTAGGGCTAATCGAGTCTTCACCTACCGGAATACCGCGCATTTCGGCCACATCTTCCGAAACCTTTTCCCCCGGCAAAATACCGCCCTTGCCCGGCTTGGCCCCCTGACTAATTTTGATCTCGAACATCCGCACTTGCTTGTTAAGTGCGACTTTCAATAACTTCTCGTCAGACAAATTCCCGTTTTGATCCCGCACGCCGTACTTCGCGGTACCAATCTGCACCACCACATCACAGCCGCCCTTTAGGTGATACGGCGTTAAGCCACCCTCACCGGTGTTCAGCCACATGCCTGCTTTACGCGCGCCATTCGCCAAAGCCTGTACAGCGGGTTTAGACAAGGCGCCATAACTCATGCCGGAGATATGCACAATATTACGGGTGTGGAATGGTTTCTCGCAGTGCGGACCAATAATGATGTCTTGTGCGGCAACGCCATCTTCCGACAGTGTCGGAAATGCGGTGGGGGCAAATATCACCGAACCTTCTACGCGTAAATCACGTGTTGAGCCAAACGGCACCGTGTTATCAATATTTTTTGCCGCGCGGTAAGCCCAAGAACGCTGCGCCCGATTAAATGGCAGCTCTTCACGATCCATGGCAAAGAAATATTGGCGAAAAAATTCGCCCATATGCTCAAAGAAGTAACGAAAGCGTCCCACCACAGGGTAATTTCGTCGAATCGCCTGGGTTGTTTGCAGCCGATCCAGTACATACAGCACCACCACGGCAACCACCGCCAACCCCAAAGCGAGCACGAAAAACAACGCCATCCATTCCAAAATTGCGTTAGCGAGCTGCCCCAAACTCAGGCTAGAATTTTCCATGCTTGACTCCTTCCACGCCGCGTTTGCCGCGGCCATTGTTATATCCACAGTGTGGATATGCAGGCCCGCAAGTCAAGCTAGGCTGCCATTAAGGCAACTAAATCCGCTTCAGCCAATGGCTCGCTAAAGAGAAAACCCTGCATTTTGTCGCAACCCAAACGCCGTAAAATAGCGTGCTGCTCTCGGGTTTCAACACCCTCAGCCACAATCGATGCGCCGAGCTTTTTAGCCAGTTCCACCATGGTTTCAACGATGCTCTCGTTGCGCTGGTTGTGGCCCAGTTTGGCAACAAAACTTCTGTCGATCTTCAATGTGTCGAACTCAAAATCGGGCAAATATCCCAAGCTGCTATAACGCTGCCCAAAGTCATCTAACGCCGTTGAAACACCCTGCTCATTTAGCTGCTCAACCATTGACGCTAATCGATCAAAATCACGTACAAAGGCATTTTCTGTGAGTTCAAGCTCAAGATGACCAGCCACATGCTCAACCGTCTGCAGCAATTTGGCGATGCCGCTGACAAAGCGGTTATCTAAAAACTGTAGCGCAGATACGTTGACTGACAGCGTGAAGTCTTCAGTTAGCAAGCCGCTCTCGCCCCAGCGGCGATAGTCAGTCAACGCTGTTTTCAGCACCCACTGGCCGAACTCTCTAATCAAGCCATGGGTTTCTGCAATATCGACGAACAACTCTGGCGACAACTGCCCGTGCCGAGGATGATCCCACCGCGCCAGCGCCTCAACGCCTATCACCTGCTCACCGGCCTGGTCCCAAATGGGTTGATACACCAAACCAAGCTCTTTACGCCCCATTGCCAGCCTTAGCTCGCGCGCCAGCCGCAATTCATCAACACGACGATGGGCATCACTACTGGTGTAGGGGCGAACCGTATCTTTCTGCTTGCGCTTACCCACTTCCACCGCCATTTCGGCATGGTGGATCAGTTGGTAATGATCTTCAGCCTCATCGGGGAAACTAGCGACGCCCATTGAGGCGGTGGTGACATACGGGTCAACGCAACCGCGCTCACGCAAAGCAGCGCCGATCTCTTCGGCGATATTAAGCGCCGGCGCCATCGCCAACCCCGGTAAAGCGACCAAAAACTCATCGCCGCCATAGCGGCATAACAGCTGCCCCATCGCCAGCTGTGAAGCAATCACGTTAGCGCTGCTTTTCAACGTGTGATTACCAACCGCATGGCTGTAGCAGTTGTTGATTTCCTTAAGGCCATCAAGGTCAATGTAGAGCAAAGAAACAGGCTGTTTCGAAAGCGCAGCCTCGTTAACCAAATCTTCTAGAAGATGTTCAAAATGATGACGACCAGCAAGTTCGGTCAAGGGATCGAACTTAGCTGTCTGCAACAGACGCTGCTCTTTTTTATATCGGTTTAAGGAAAAACGAATGGCGCGATCGAGGTAGGCTGCATCGAGGTTCTTTTTAGAGACAAAGTCACTTACCCCCATTTGCATGGCGGCTTGGCTAATGCCGTACTCATCATGCACCGTCACTAAAATCACAGGGCCGCTCAAAGTTTCGGGATCAATACCGGCCAAGACGTCCAAGCCGGTGCACTCACGCAACTCATAGTCCAATAAACAGACATCAAACGGCTTTTTCAGTGCCGCCGCTGCCTCGTCGGCGGCGCTAATACTTTTGACCTCATAGCCATTATTGGACTCTTGTAGCAATTGCGTAATGCGCAGCTGCGCAGAGGGGCTGTCATCAATTAACAGCACCAAAGGCTTATTCGATTTTTCGTCGTTACTAGGAGCAAGGGAGTCGTTCTCAGACACGCATTGCTCGGTAAAATCAGCCATCACTGCGCACCACCATACAACGCTGTGCTCGCAAGTACCCCACTGGTATTTTCGAGCTTCGTCGTAAGTATAGTTAATTACCATCCGTTCGGTATGCTGTCGAAATATATCATTCCGAGATAGGTATAGAAACTATTTTTAGTTAGCGGGATAGCCGGTAATTTGTCGAATGCGCTTGTATAAAGGCTGCAGCTGTTTATACATTTTTTGGTAGACGTCTTTGTACAGTTGGTCGTACAACTGACTAGCCTGCGGCTGAGGTTCAAAAATATCGCCTACCCGCGTCATTTTTGAGACCGCCGTCTCAAAGTCTGGCTGCAAGCCCAGCCCAACGGCGACGTTAATGGCCGCGCCCAAACCTGAGGTTTCGAAGGTATGCGGCCGGCAGGCCGGCAAATTGAAAATATCTGCGGTTAGCTGCATCGCAGCATCAGACTGCGAGCCACCACCGGAAACTCTGAGCGTATCAATCTTCACTTTACGCGCGCGCTCTAGCTGTTCACGCCCGTCACGGAGACCGTAAGCCAAACCTTCCAAAATAGCGCGGTAAACATGGCCGCGCGTATGGGCGTCGCCAAAACCAATAATGGCTCCCTTGGCCTCTGGCCCTGGGTCACGGACGCCAGGGTTCCAGTAAGGTTGCAGCATCAAACCTAAAGAGCCTGCTGGCACGTCTTTAATCAGCTCGTCAAACAGCTCTTCTGGCGCGCAGCCTTCCTCTTCTGCTTTGACTTGCTCTTTAAATCCAAACTGTTCTTTAAACCAACTCACCATCCAATAACCGCGGTAGATCTGGACTTCTGAGTTATACACGCCGGGCATCGCCGCCGGATATGGCGGAATAAAAGGCAAACGCTCAAAGTATTTCTTTGAAGCAATATTAATAGTGGCCGTCGTGCCAAAGCTTAAACAGCCAATATTGGGCGTAACGCCACCCGAGCCAAGCACCTCACAGGCTTTATCTGCCGCACAGGCAATTAGCGGTAAACCTTCTGGCAACCCGGTTGCTGCCGCCGCCTCTGCCGAAATCGTTCCCAGCTGCTGACCTGGTGGCACCAAGTCCGGCAACCACTCACGCTTAACCTCCAAGCCTTGCCATTTCGGGTCGTGTTTTGGCGCCCAGCGTAGTTTTTTGTAATCAAAGGGAATATAGCCAACTTGGCTAGCAACGGAATCAACATATTCACCACATAAGTGGTGAGTGAGATAACCCGACAGCAACAGATATTTGTGGGTCTGCTGCACCACTTCAGGCTGATTTTGAGCAATCCAGTTACACTCAGCCTCGCTCATTAGGTGCTTAAAGGTATCGTCTACCCGCAGCAGCTTCAGCGCGCCGCGCAGCATAGGATTAACCCGGCGCATATTCACCTGCGCCTTGCGCTGGTCCATCCACGTCATCGCCGGACGTAACGGTTTACCGTCTTTACCAACATTAATAAGCGTGCCGCGCTGGGTGGTTAAACCGGCACCTTTAATACGTTGTTTGTCGACGCCAGTGCTTTGCCAAAGCTTCTGACAAGCATTGATCACGCCCTGCCAATAATACTCAGGATCATTCTCTGCCCAGCCCGGATGCTCGGCGTAATAGGGGCGTAGATTCTCTTGGGCCTTAGCCACCAAATTGCCATCTAGATCAAACAGCAAAGCGCGTACGCTTTGAGTGCCGTTGTCGATGGCCAGCAATAAGTCGTCTGAAGCGGCGGTCTGAGACATCTCGGTTCCCTATTCTTACTCTACTCAGCCGGCAGGCCGTAGTACTTCTGATAATGCTGCTGATAGGCGGCTAGCTCATCACGCCAGCGTGACTTATCCCAGCTCAGCTCTTCAGCACAAATTTTTTCTAGCTGCGGCCACAACACTCGCGCCCCCTCCGGCAGCAGCATGCCGACTCGCGTGCGCCGCAGTAGAATATCAGCCAAGGTCTCGACCATTTCCGCCCGTGTCGCCCAGCGAAGTTCGACTAAGCAAGTATGCGTACCTTCAATCAGCTCCAACTCACCATTCTTGGCCACCGCCAACACATCGCGCGCGACATTGCCGTAACGCCCACACAGGCGCTGCCAAACTCGATTTTTTAAACCTTCATGACGCGGTTGCTGAAAATCCACGGCAGCCACAATAGGCTGGTCGCTACGAAATTTAGGCACAGCCAAGCCGGCGTCCAGCAACTGCTTGCGCGCCTTGTTCAAGGCATCCACCGCAGTCAGGCGGAAGGTGGTCAACTTGCCGCCGGTCACGGTAATCAGTCCATTTTCCTGCCAAACTTCATGGTGCCGCGGCGCCTCAGTTGAATCATCGGTGCCATCATCAACTAGCGGTCGTACGCCTGAATAACTACAAATAATGTCGTCGGTAGTAAGCGCCGCCTCTGGGAATACCCGGTTGGCTCCTTGCAGAATCAAATCCAACTCCGCTTGGGACATGACAGCGTCTTCGGACAAAGAGCCATCATGTTCCATATCGGTAATCCCGATCACGGTAGCCCCCTCCCAAGGGTAAACAAACATCGGCCGCTTACCGTCAATGGGGTCGGCGTAACTCACTGAATAATTCAGTGGCAAACGCTGGTGAGGAATAATGATATGAGACCCGCGAACCGGACGGATCTTAGCTTGCCCGCCTAGCTGCGAGCGCAGGCTATCTACCTGCACGCCAGTTGCGTTAATGACTACCGAGGCTTTTACTTCTAGATGCTGACCTAGAATGCTGTCGTGCAGCACCGCCCCAACGACCTGTTCTTCACGGCGCAATAGCTTGCCTACGCCACAGCGGTTGAGAGCGTACCCCCCATCGGCGGCGCCCTCTTGCACCATGCGGAAGACTAAACGGCTATCGTCGGTAGCCGCGTCTTGGTACATATAGCCCTTATCAAGCCCGGCGCGACGCAGATATGGGGTCCGTTGCGCGCTTTCAGCCGCACTCAAGTATTGGCGAGTCCGTTTGCCGGCCACCAGGTCGTACAACCACAGGCCCGCTTTCATTTCCCAAGCTTTCGGCTTTTCGCCCTCGTAACGGGCGTACATAAATAGTGCCGGATTCACGAGGCCGGGGGCTTCGGCAGACAAACGCTCACGCTCTTTGACCGAGTCACGCGTTAAACCGAATTGGTACTGCGACAAGTAGCGCAGGCCGCCATGCACCATCTTTGAGGAACGGCTAGAAGTACCGGAGGCGAAATCAGCCTGCTCAACCAGCAGCACCCGCAAACCGGCCCTGGCCGCTTCGCGAAAAACACCGACACCGGTAATGCCGCCACCAACCACCAACACGTCTACCTGTGGATTGGCCTGCAATTGCGACCACATCCGCGCACGCCAACCCTTGGAGCCCATCGCTGTCTGCGCTGTTGTCATTAGTCGACCAAAATTTCCGGGTTCATCATTTCATCAGGGTCAAAGCTATTGACCAAGGCCTTAATACCGTCAATGCCTAATTGGCCACCCTTTTCTGCCGCTAGCCACGGCTTGTGGTCGCGCCCGACACCATGTTGGTGCGACATGGTGCCGCCGTATTCAACAATGCATTCAGAGACAACAGATTTGAAGGCTTTCCAACGCGCCAAAGTCTCTTCAGGGGTATCCGCTAGGCGGAAAATACAACTGGTGTAAACCGTGCTGCCCTGACGATAAACATGCGACAAATGCGCAAACACCAAGGCTTTCTCACCAAAGCCTTCAAACACCTTTTCGGCGCGTGTTTGTACATCACGCATATAAGGTTCAACCTTATTCCAATCCAGCGCTGTCTCGAAAGTGTCGATCCCGTAACCGGCATCCCACATGCCATTACGGATATAGGCGCCTTTAAAGCGCTTTTCAGCCCAGGCTTTACCAAACACCGTGCCGGTATTAACGCCACCGTGCTTTTTAAGAATAGCCATTACATCGCGCTTAACGCGTTTGCATTGTGTTTTGCCGCCGGTAAGGCCAAACAGCATGTAACACATACCGTCTTTAATGCCGCGCATAGCGAGATAACGCTTCAGCCATTTAATTTCAGTCGGGCGTCCGGCCAAGGCTAGGTGGCTCACGGTTTCGTTTTCGTTCGATAAACGCAACATAGAAACATCTAAGCGGCGCTGTCCAACTTCACGCACTGCCGCTTCGCCTTGTTCCCAAGTCGGGAAGAACACACCGTAGAAAGACTCATGCTCAGGGTATTGCTGAACACGCGCTTTAACCTCGGTAATCACGCCAACACGGCCTTCGGTCCCCATAAACAGCTCACGCGGGTCATTACCAGCGCCGGTAGCCGGAATTGTCGGAATTTCCCAAGTACCTTTAGGCGTCTCTACGCGACCACCCGCAAAAATGCCTTCAATACGGCCGTAGCGATAGGACTGCTGACCGGAGGAACGGGTCGCCGCCCAACCGCCGATCGTTGAATATTCCCAACTTTGAGGCAAGTGCCCCAAAATATAACCACGGTCTTTCAGCTGCTGCTCCAAAACCGGACCCGGCGCACCCGCCTGAATGGTCGCCAACATCGACATTTCGTCGATATCGAGCACTTTGTTCATGCGCGACATATCCAGCGACAAAACCGGCTTACCCTTAGCTTCTGGTGTCAGACCGCTGACAACAGATGTGCCGCCACCCCAAGGAATAACGGCAACGCCATTTTCAGCCGCCCAAGTCAGCAGCTCACGCACCTGCTCGTTGGTCTCTGGGTAGGCAACGCCGTCGGGGAAGGAATCAATTAAACCGCAGCGTTTCTGAATCCAATCAGGAAAGCTTTCGCCACGGGCATGGCGCAGGCGCTGCTCAGCATCGGTTGTGACTAACTCATGCGCTGGCAGGCGGCTAGCGGGCACGGCCGCTAAACTTTCTTCAAAGCCAGCATCAGTCGGTGGCGTTGTGGAACCAATTCGCTCGGCAAATAATTCAGCGGCATGAGCCGACAACGGCACATCAATGTTTTGTTCGCCCCAGCCATTCCAGCGGCGGCTACGGATATCAGGTGTCTGCATGTGAAGTCTCCGACAGGTAATCGCTCATAGTAAAACAAGCTAACCCTCTGAGTTTTGACAGTTTCAGTCAAGGCGTCGGCGCGCCTCTAAGTTCGGCTTAGCCGTAATTGCGCTCGATGTAAGCTTCAACGATGGCCTGAAATTCTTCGGCGATGTGATCACCTTTCAGCGTCACCGTTTTTTCACCATCTTCATAAACAGGCGCCACCGGGCGCTCACCCGTACCGGGCAAGCTAATACCAATATTCGCCATCTTGCTTTCGCCGGGGCCATTCACAACACAACCCATCACCGCCACCGTCATATCTTCAACGCCGGCATATTGACGCCGCCAGTTAGGCATTTCGCGGCGGATATAGGCTTGAATATCTTGCGCCAGCTCCTGAAAGAACGTGCTAGTCGTGCGGCCACAGCCAGGGCAGGCCGTCACCATTGGCGAGAACGAGCGAAAGCCCATGGTTTGCAGCAGCTCTTGGGCCACCACCACTTCTTGAGTGCGCGAACCACCCGGGTCTGGCGTTAACGACACGCGGATAGTGTCACCAATACCCTGTTGCATTAACACGCCCAGCGCCGCGCTCGAAGCGACAATGCCTTTACTGCCCATGCCAGCTTCGGTTAAACCAACGTGCAAGGCATAGTTACTACGAGAAGCTAGCTCCTCATAAACGGCGATCACTTCCTGAACGTCGCTCATTTTTACCGACAGCACGATTTTGTCTTGCGGCAAACCCAATTGCTCGGCCGCCGCCGCGCTGTCTAAGGCCGAACGCACCATGGCTTCACGGAAGATGACTTTTGCGTCTAGCGGTTTGGCCAACTTGGCATTGTCGTCCATTAATTTTGTCAGCAGCGCCGCATCTAGACTGCCGGCATTGACACCAATACGCACCGGTTTGTTATAGCGACAAGCCACTTCGATCATGGTCGCAAACTGGCTGTCTTTTTTACTGCCTTTACCCACATTACCGGGGTTAATTCGAAACTTCGCCAAGGCCTCTGCACAAGAAGGCACTTCGGTGAGCAATTTATGGCCATTAAAGTGAAAGTCGCCGATCAGTGGCACATCGCAACCCAATGCATCCAAACGCTCACGCAAAGGCGCAACCTGTTTAGCGGCAGCAATGTTATTAACGGTAATACGCACCAGCTGCGAGCCGGCCTGCCACAGATCGAAAACCTGTTGAGTCGTCGCTTCCAAGTCCGCGGTGTCGGTATTGGTCATCGACTGCACCACCACCGGCGCCGAACCACCAATAACAACGTCACCAACGGCTACACCAACGGTTTGTTTGCGGGCTTGACGAGAAAAGTGGCTAGACATGGCGTGGCTATAAACTGAGATTAAGAGCGGGTAATTATATCGCTGCCACCCTAACAGCGCGCATAAATAGCGTGCTATTTACTCTTTGGCTCCGGCTTGTCACCGGCTTTCATATAGCGCACTGGCGTTTGAAAAATATCGACCAACATTGATGGACGCAGGGTCGCAGCCTTTAACACGGCTCCATACAACAGGCTCGCACCCTCATGTCGAACTTTCAGCGCCGCTTCTACAAACGGCATCTCCAAGTCCTCCACCAAGGTCACTTGGCCGTACTGCTCGCCGAAATCTACGACGACCGTCAGCTCAACATTAACGTCTTCTCGCTTTGCCATGCTGGCAATCTACCACGCAAGCCGCTGAGCGACTAGCTTTCTGACGCCGCCCCAAGACAAGGCTATAATGGCAAACCATTACTTTGGAGGATGCTCATGAACAATGCCCTAATCATTCTGCTCACTGCATTGCTTTCGAGCGTTCTCACCCTTGGGATCTTAGCGCTGGTCGCGCGCCGCATGATCTTGCCAAAACTGAAGACATGGATGCAGCAAGAGATGCTGCCTGAATTCCGCGCCCAAGTGAAAAATGGCGCCATCGACTCTGGCGAAACCCTGCTACCGCAATTTCGGGAAAACGTACGCGAAGGCTTTAACGATGCCATCCGTGATCAAATGGCCGGGCAGATGTTTGAAGACGCCGCCAAATCAGTCGCCAAAAAGATGGAAACTGGGCTCGGTGCCATCTGGGGCAAACGCAGCGATTAGTGCCTAACTAGCGGCGAGCAGCAGGATTCATTCCCTTCCGATCTAGGTGCTGGCGTTGCTGCTGTAAAAAATCAATTAAGGCCGTGGTGCTCACTAGAGAATAGCGGCGACTAAATTCCGCACCCGTTGACGCTACCGCCTGCTCCGCTAGCTCCAAGGTATCCCTGAGCTGTTCTAACTCAGACAAATGCACCTCTAAGGCATCACGCACACTCTCCGGCGGCAGCCACTCAGAAAAGTGCATCATCGCTAGAAATTCAGAACGCACCTTATGGCGCGGCACCGTGTTTTCTAGGGCACTCTGGAAGGCGTGACGCCCTGCCGCAGTGATGCGGTACAACTTTTTATCAGGCAAGCGCTCCTGCTCAAGCCGCTCAACCTCGACGTACCGAAGCTCCAACAAGCGAGACAACGCTGGATAAATAGAGCCGTAACCGGCCACAAAAAAATGCTTGAAAGAGGATTCAAAGTGCTTCTTTATGTCGTAGCCCGAAGCGGGGCCGGAACTTAACACTCCAAGGCAAAGGTGCTTAACGTCCATGTCAAATAGCTGACCAGTCTTATTTACCGTTTGTTCAATTATGGCAGCGGATACGCAACATTGTCTACAACTTATCCAACTAACACCCCAACAAAAAAAATCTCGCCTTAGGGTGTTGACAGATAGCTGATAGACCGTAAAATGCGCGCCTCCCTT
Organism: Gammaproteobacteria bacterium; assembly: GCA_030425645.1. GTDB lineage: Bacteria > Pseudomonadota > Gammaproteobacteria > JAPPPA01 > JAPPPA01 > JAPPPA01. The sequence continues at coordinate 155,945 of JAUHZK010000003.1, forward strand.
GCAGGGGCTATAGCTCAGCTGGGAGAGCGCTACAATGGCATTGTAGAGGTCGGCGGTTCGATCCCGCCTAGCTCCACCAAATAACCAACTTCCTAGGCAAGTGTTGGTTTACTCGGTGTCCCGTTCGTCTAGAGGCCTAGGACTCCAGGTTTTCATCCTGGCAACAGGGGTTCGACTCCCCTACGGGACGCCACTCTTTAAAAAGCTTACTTCGGTAAGCTTTTTTTATGCCCGCAACAAAAGTGGGTCTTGAAAATAAGCCCGTCAAAAATAAAAAGGCCGATGAGATAACTCATCGGCCTTTTGTTTTAGTCCACCAGCCAGACGGCGCTAGCAGGATCGGCACTCCAGCTTATTGATACGTGCACGCACGGCGTCAGGTATATCGGCGCGACAGTTATTACGGTAATCAAAGCTAACAATCTTGCCGGTGCCCTCTGCAGCTACTCGACCCGCTTTCTCACTCCACACCAGATAGTGCATGCTAAGTTCGTTGTCACCCATTTCTTTTACCCGAGCAGCCAACTTCAGCTGATCCGGAAAGGTCACCGGAAACTTATACTTGCACTCCGTGTGCGCCAGAATCGGGCCTATGCCGGTTTTCTCAATTTCTTGCAGGTATTGGATTTGTTCGAAATAAGCGATTCGTGCATCTTCAAAGAAACGAAAATAAACAACATTATTGACGTGATTAAAGGCATCCATTTGCCCCCACGCCACCGGCATATCGATCACAATTGGAAATTCTTCTAACACCGCAATAGTCATTTTTTATCTCAAAAGTGGCGTCCCAGAGAGGAGTCGAACCTCCGACCTGCCGCTTAGGAGGCGGCTGCTCTATCCAGCTGAGCTACTGGGACAAAAGTGTTTTCAACTTAGCTTGGCGAGCCGTTGGCTACAGCGCCGCCATCAAGTGCCGAGCGATTCTAGCAAAGCTTTTTGCCAACACTGATACAAATCCTCGGAAAACGCACAAAGCCATATCGCCTCCAAACCACAATCCGCATTCGCGGCTAAAAAGCCCTGAATGGTCCACACTGAAACCTCACAGGCTTGGTCCATTGGATAGCCATAAACGCCACAAGAAATCGCCGGAAAAGCGATTGAGCGACATTGATGCACGACTGCCTCGGACAAGCATTCACGATAGCAACTTGCCAGCAAGGCCGACTCATTCGCTAGACCGTCCTGCCAGACTGGGCCCACGGTATGAATAATATGGCGACTCGGCAAACGGTACGCTGCTGTGGTTTTAGCGGCGCCGGTTTCACAACCTTGCAGAGTTCTACATTCGGTCAACAAGTCTGGGCCGGCAGCTCGGTGAATAGCACCATCAACGCCGCCACCGCCCATCAGGCTGTTATTGGCGGCGTTAACAATTGCGTCAACCGCCAACTCGGTGATATCCGCTTGAACCACTTCAATGCGAGTCATATCAAGCCGCAACGTAGTCCCAAGCGACCATGCGCTTTAACAATGGCAAATACAGGGCTAGCCGAATAGGACGCGTCTCAAATTTGGCATAAATATCACCGTAACGTTGTAACTGATCCGCATAGCGTTCTTTTTCAGCAGCTAAAAAGCCCTCAACGTCACCACCCTCGTGACCGCCGGTTTTGTAATCCACAATCCAGCGCACACCATCATCAACAAAGCTTCGATCAACAATCGAATGACGCAACTGACCACCGTCATCGACATGACTAAATGCCTGCTCGCACACAGCCTCTGCGTGATCTTTTAGAACCCATTGCCCGGTTTCATCCTCTAAGGCATTCAGCAGACCGCGCTCAACGCGCCCCACCGCGCTGTCCAATATGTCGCCGCTCAATCCTTGCTGTTGCAAGCTCGAACGCACAGCAACCGCGATACGCGACCACTCACCGGCCGCTAAACGTTGCTGCCAAACCGGTAAACCCTGCTCTGCTACGGCCTGCAAGAGGCCATGCAAAACCGTACCGATCAGCATCGCTGCTGGACTTGCCCATTCAAATTCCAAGCTGTCAGCTTGCCTGGCTTCGATTATCTCAGGGGCATCCCAGACCACTGCACGAGGCACTACCGGCGCCGTCGCATCGGCGGCTTTTCGATACAACACTGGCGCTGCTACGACAGCCTCAGGAGCCTCTATTGAATCATCCGCTTCTGGCAACACAATCCGCCCCGAAAGGCCGTCCCATAACGCCGAAATCAACGCCCCCGCTGGTGGCTTAATCTGGCGTTTAGCGTTCTCAGCTAAGCTCGCAAAGAGATGTAAACGCTGCTTGGCGCGGGTTGCGGCCACATATAAAAGCCGCACTGATTCATAACGCGCTTTATCAGCGTTGAGCTCCTGTAGCCACTGATAAATACTGCCACGGCGTTCTTCGCGGCTACGGCCGGTAACCGGTGCCAACAACACATGCTCGCCCGAATCCAGCGTTAAAGTTTCCAAATTCAACAGCGGCGCATCATCGGCGCGGGTGCCTTTATGCAAACTCGGCAGCAGCACCACATCAAACTGCAGCCCCTTGGACTTGTGCATGGTCATGACGTCAATTTTGCAGTCGGCATGATTTGCCGGCGGCGCGTATAGGCTGGCAACCGCGCGCTCCAAGTCAGCCACACTGTCGAGCTGCCCTAAGCAACGGCCGCTATCTTCCAATGCGGCCAGGGTACGAAAATAAAGCTGTGCGGCCTCAAGGTCATCTGCCGCCAGCAGCGCCGGGCCACCCATGCAGAACCACAGCCGCTCAACCTTGGCCGCAAGGCGAACATCCTCTGCCGCCAGACAGCTTAGTAACTGATTTAGCCGCGCCTGACCATCAGTAGATAAACTCGCCAAGCGCTGCCTTATTAAGCTCAACACGCTACTGTCTTTGTCGCCATCGACTAACAGCAACAGGTCAGCCAACGACAGACCACAATAAGGCGCGCGCAACACCGACAACCATGCCAGCCGGTCAGCAGGCGTCTGTAGCGCCCGGGTCAGTTGCATTAAATCTGACACCACCGCCTTGCTAGCCAGCGGTTCAAGCTCAACCGCGCGATAAGCAATTCCCTCGGCTCGCAGCGTTTGTACTACCTCCGCCACATGACTTCGACCACGGCCCAAAATAGCAATACTGCGTACATCCTCATCCGCTAGCGCTTCATGCAGTACCGTTAGCATCTGCTCCGCTTCTGTTTGCAGCTGCTGTTTATGGCGCAGATGCAGGCTCACCGCTTGCCCCGTTAACGACGGGTGAAAGGCGGCAGAGGCGGCATAGGGAATCGCACCGAGCAAAGCATTTTCGAGCTCCGGGAAGGCTCTCTGAAACTGGCCGTTTACCCAATCCACGATGCCGGCCTGTGAGCGGAAGTTAACTTGGAGCCGCAATGCCGTCAGCGGCAAATCTGGCCCTAAGCCCTGATGCCAAGCTTGTAAAAACAACCCCACATCGGCTTCACGGAAACGGTAGATAGACTGCATTGGGTCACCCACCGCGAAGAAACTACGGCCGTCACCAACTTGCCAGCCAGCGGTAAGCCGCCGAAACAGCTCAAACTGATTGTGCGAGGTATCTTGCACCTCATCCGCCAGCACATGACTGATTTTGTAATCTAAGGCCAAGGCCAAATCGGTCGGACTATCAGCCTCACCCAGCGCTGCCAACGCCATTTCCGTGACTTCGGCATGGTCGACTTCATTACGCTCGGCAAACAACAGTTTTAACTCAGCCACTGCGGCCTTAAGCAAAGCCGCCATGGCCGGCAATACGGCCAATTCTTGGTCTAATTGCTGACCTGATGGCAAACCACGCAGTTTCTGCAACTGCTCGGCAAATTGCGGCGCGCTTTCTTCTAACGCCGCAACCAAATCGGCATGTTGCGCTTTTAAGGCTTTGCCTTCTACACCCGCCGGAAAACCGATATTTTTATTAAGGCCACGCGCGCTGCGATAGCCACCATCATTAGTTAATAAACACTGCGCCACACCCAGCCACAAGGGCAACGCGGCGGCGTTACAATTCCACTGACCATCGGCTTCGTCGGCCATCACATTGCGCCAAGCGTACAACTCAGGCAAGCGCACATTATTTTCCAAATTACCGGCAGCGACTGTGCACAGATTAACGATGGCCTGACGCTGCTCGGGGGCTAGCGCTTTCGCAATCTCGGTTAAAGCCTGTTCGGTAACCGCAGCCACCACTTGCTCGAAATAGTCCGCCGGGGCAACCGAGTCTGCGCCTGCCGCCAAATGCCGCAGCCACTGATCACGTTTACCCAACATGGTTGCCAAGAGATCAATGGCACGAGAGAAACGGCCGTCCAAATGCACCAGCACGGCCTTACCCGCCTCATGCAACTCGCGTTCACTGGTCGACAGCGCCTCTCGAATAACACGCTCGGCCGCTTCTTGGTGTAACGGCCGCGCATCATCGACCGTCGCCGGGTTGCCGCCCAAACGCGACAACACCGGCATCTGCCTGACCAAACTGCCGCACAAACCATCAATAGTCTGCACCCGTAAGCGAGACGGGCTAGCCAGCACCCCCCAGCCACAATCGATATCGCGCGCCAAGGCGGCCGAGGCCAGCTGCCAAGTTTGCAAGGCATGCGCCTGCTCAGGCGCGGGTTCTTGTGCTGCTCGTAACGCCAGCAGAATACGATCACGCATTTCCGCCGCGGCCTTACGCGTGAAAGTAATCGCCAGAACTTGCTCGGGCTCATCAACGGTCGCCAACAGGCGCAGAAAACGCTGTGTCAGCAGCTCCGTTTTTCCGGAACCGGCTGGCGCCTGCACAATAAATGACTCGGCTGGCTCTAGAGCCCGCAAGCGTTCTGCGGCATCCACCACTTTCACTACTTGGGTCACGCTGGCTGCTCCGCAAAATCTATACGACACAAAGGCTTGAGGTCGCAGTAGGCACAGCTACTCGCATCCTTTGGCATCACTTCGGCATGGCCTTCAGCAAACTGCTCCGCTAATTCGGTTAATTCTTCTGTCCATTCAGGCAACAACTGCTGCAGCGGTGGTTGGTACTTACCCGGCTTGGCAGCGGCCTCGTCAAAGTCGCCGAGCTGCAAGCCAGCCATGATGGATTCGTCGTTAGTCAGGCCGACGGGCTGCACCGAGCCAGGCGCCAGTTGCGCGAACATAACGGCGGCAACCGCCTGCTTGTTACTGCTAAGCTGCACCGCATACAAGGGCAGTTGCGGCTGCTCGGGTCGAGGCGGATTCCATGCCGCAACACTGAGGCGACGGCTGGTTTTATAGTCCACCACCACCACACTGTCATCTTCGAGCTGGTCAATACGGTCGACCTGCATATCTAAACGCAGACGCCCAATCGCGACTTGCAACGATTGCTCAGTTTTCACATTACGAAACGGTGCTCGCGTTTTCTCTAACTGTAACCACTCCACAATCAATGGCTGCAAAATCGCTTGCTGCAAGGCCTGCAGAGCAGTATTCAGTTTCGCATCCATGGTCGACGGCCGCGACTCCGCAGCTTTCGCAATCGCAGCGCGAACGCGCAGACCGAGTTCGGCATCCTCTAATTCGGACAGCACACTATGGTGCTGATGCTCATCCCAAAACAGCTGCAGGGCCTTATGTAGGCAAATCCCCAACTCCTGCGCATCCATGCCCCACTCTGGCAGCTGTATGGCTTTAGCTCGTAAGCGCCAGTGCGCGAAGGCACGAAAGGCACAGGCGGCTTGGTCTTCGAATAGTTTGCTGCCGCCAGGCGCGTTTACCGGATGCGTGCCGGGTATCGCAGGTGCCATCGAATCATCGACAGACTCCAAATCTAGCGATTGCGCTAAACCCTGCAACCACTGCCCTTGCATATCGGCTAACGGCTCTGCCACTGGCAATTTTGAAACCGCCTGCGCAGGGCGATAAGGGTTATCGCCATCAGCCGCAAAATAGCTAAAGCACACTTCATTGGCGGTGACAGATAGCTGCTGCACCAACTGCTGCGCCCACTCTTGTTCGCGCGCCACGCTCGCTCGCGGCATCGCCAATTCGCGCTGCCATTCACGTGGGATATAGGGGTCCGGGCGCACCGGCGTCGGCAGCGTTTCATCATTCGCTCCAACTACCCAGAGAGCATCAAAATTTTGCCCAATAGCTTCTAAAGGCCCTAGCACCTGCACGGGAGCATCTGAGCCTTGAGCCTGATAAATCGTGTTTTCAGCCGCCTGCTGTACCGCGGCAACAATATCGCGACCGTTGAATTTGGCAGTTACCAAGTCCAACTCTGCAACCTTATTCAGGGTGCTACTAAAATGTTGTGCGGCCTGCCATGTCTCGCTATCTAGGGCGATGTCGCCCTCTTGGCGTTGCACCCAACCGGCCTCGTTCAAACACTGCGCCAATGGTGCCAGCCAATCTGCCGCGCGTTCTGGAAACGACTCTTTTAACGTCTGCCAAGCTTCTCGCGCCGCATCCAGCTGTTGCAGCAAACCCATGCACGGCAAATTTCTCTTGGTGGCCAAATAACGGGCCCGCTCAATGCTGCATTGCGGCTGATCATTTTCCAAAATCAGACGCGCCAACTGTGCACGCGCCTCGTGTTCGGCATGACTGCCTTGCAACCAAGGGCTTTGCACAATGACCGCAACCTGTTCCACCGGCAAGGCATGATTGAGCCACTGCAGCAGTTGCAAACCTAGCTGCACCACTGGCTGCTTGGACAACGCCGCACCCAACGAAAAGTTAAACGCTAACCGATCACCAGTCTCAGCCTGCCCCCAGACACGATCCGGATGCAAAGCCCGCATTAGGGCATCACGCATCGGGGCCTGCTGCTGTGCAGCGTTCAGCAAAACAATGGCCAGCTGCGCCGAGCTGTTCTGGTCTAACTTATGCCGCGCCCATGTCGCCGCCTGTTGGAGTTCTTCGCTAGGACTAGCGGCCGCAAACAACGATTGCCGCGCCGCCTGCGTTGGCAGCGCCAGGCTACTTATCTGGCAACCGCGGCTTTCAAGCGCCGCTAACACCTGCTCTTCAGTCGGTGTCAGATGTTGCAAACCCAACACGTAAACGGTTTCTGGAATCTTGATCTGAGTTTCAGCAATCAAACTTGCTAACAACGCCGGTAACTCCGCGCTATCTACCCAATGTTCCTGTTGCAAGCGGTTTTCAACACGCTGACGCCAACCTTGGAAGGCGGTCATATCGGCGCTACAATAATGTGGCCATTGCCGCTGACGTAGCTGCCATTGTTCCAGTAGCTGCCAAGCACGGTGTCCTGCTCTAGCGGCCGCCGCTTGGTTAACCAACACCGTGGCCGAATCGGCTTTTACGGCCTGCAACCACAACCTCTCGGCCTGCTCATTGGAAAGCAACAACGCGCCCGCCTGCGGGTGCTGCCAATTTGCCAACACGCCAGCCATGGAAAGCTCCCAAAGACTACGCATCCAAGCCCGGAACGCTTGCACATTAGGGGTTTGCCAAACACTTTGCTCAGCCTGCTGCTGTTGCTCCCAGTCGCCTAATAAGCGTCGGCGCAATCGATTATTGCCGGTTAAAACAACAGCATTAGCGGATTGAGCATGACGCAAGGCGTCTGCGTAGGTTACGACGGTCATAGGGCCTATTATCGGAAGCAGCTAGCTCAGATACTGAGCCTACCAGCTTGTGTAACGAGCCGTGAGCAACAAACCAAGCGCGCCAAACAAAACCAGCAGCCACCCTATTATGCGTTCACGTTCACCAAACCATTGCCAGGGGAAGGCGTCGATGGCTTTGTGACCAATCCAAGGAAACAACAAGCCATAGATAAGCCCGGCAAAAAAGTTAATGTGGATCATGGTTAACAACACAAACCACGCAATAGCGGCGCGGTAAATGAAGACCTCCACCCGGCCCGCCTGCTTCTCGGGGCAGGCAATGCGCACCATGCTGAGACCAATAATAAGAATGCCGGCAGAAACAAAATAACTAATCATGGCGCTATGATGCCATTGCTAGAAAATGAAACGAAGTTATGTCGATAGCAAAATTAGAAGCCATTAAAGCTCATCCTTACCACGCTTACCTTGGGCTACAGGAGTTCCACTCAGATAACGGCCAAGGCAGCCTACAGTTACAAGTTGCTGAGCAACATATTAACCCCGCGGGCGCACTACACGGCGGCATCATTTATTCGGTGCTCGACGTGGCTTCCTACCTAGCACTGCTGAGCCAATTGCCCGCAACACATGAAGCCGTGACACACGATATACATGTTTCCGTAATGCGCGCGGCCAAGCTGGGCGACCGCCTTGAGTTCACTGCCGAAATCGAAAAACTCGGCAAAAGCCTCGCCTTCATCCAAGCCAAAGCCTCGTCTAACGGCAAACTAATTGCCACTGCACGAGTCACCAAAAGCCTTATTTCGCTATGAGCATTTTTGACAAAATTATCAGCGGCAAGCTGCCTGCCAGTTTTATTTGGCAAGACGACATCTGCGTCGCCTTTATGGATATCAGCCCCACCTCGCCCGGCCATGCCTTAGTGGTACCGAGACAAAGCGTAGTCACGCTGGCAGAACTAGATAAGCCAACGCGTAACCATTTATGGGACATCGCCAACCGCATTGCCGTTGCCCAACAACAAGCCTTGGGCAGCAAGGCCCAGCATTTCTGGGTGAATGATGGCCGCGCTGCAGGGCAATCGGTGCCGCATGTGCATATTCACGTGATGCCACGTTATGGCCGCGACCAGTTCAAAACCTTGTCGCGGGTGACTTGGCATTTACTCACCTTGCCGATTCCTAAAGCGCCTTCAGCTAAGCAGCGGGCACGGCTAGAGCAGCAAGCCCAGGCAATTGCCGCGGCGATGCAAGATGAATGACTTTCTGTCTCTCGGCGGCCTGTTTCTATCCGCCGTAGGTTCCGCAACCTTATTACCGGGCACCAGCGAGGCGGTCCTCGCAGGGCTCATTTACCAAGGGTTAATTCCTATTAGCTTACTCTGGCTAGTCGCCAGTGTTGGCAATAGCGCCGGCTGCTTAATCAACTGGTGGGTGGGTAGCCAATTAGACCGCTTTAAAGACCGCCGTTGGTTCCCAGCCAATGAAAAACAGCTCAAACAAGCTGAGCGCTGGTTTGAAAAATACGGTCGTTTTAGCTTATTGATGGCTTGGGTGCCGGTGGTGGGCGACGCCCTTACCGTAGTCGCCGGGCTGTTCAGAATGAACCTGGTGGCGTTTTTTATACTAGTGTTTATCGGCAAAGCGATGCGCTATGCCGTATTTATTTGGCTAACGATTAAAGCACTGCAGGCGGCTGCCTAGACAGCCGCCGCAATCGTCAATTTAAGCCGCGTCTGGCTGGGTTTCTGGCGCTGCCGCTTGGAAAGCTGCCAGCGTCATGCAGGTGCGGTAAATGCGACGAATATTCGGGAATTGCGTCATATCCGTACCCGCGCCCATCGCTCGGTGTACCGAAGCCACCAATACAATATCGGCGATGGTTGGGTGGTCACCATGACAGTAAGAACCAGTGCCTTCAGTCTCAGTCAGGGCGCGCTCTAAGGCGATATAACCTTCAGTAGCCCAGTGGTGGAACCACTCGGTGCGCTGATCCATATCGGCATCAAGGTGATCACGCAAGTAATGGAATACCCGGTAGCAATTCAGGGGATGTACATCGCTGGCGATAATTTGGCAAAGCTTACGCACGCGCGCACGGCCAGCAATATCTTCACGAGGCGGCAGCAACGGACGCTCTGGATACTTTTCTTCTAGGTACTCAATAATCGCCAACGACTGGGTCAGCATAATATCGGCCTTGGTATCCAATAACGCCGGCACCATGCCCTGTGGGTTCTTCTTCAAGTACTCCGGCGCATGCAGGGCATCATCATCCATTTTTAAGCAAATGGACTGGTACTGAATATTTTTGTAGTTCAGAGCAATACGAACGCGGTGCGTCGCTGAGCTGTGCGAATAGGTATAAAGTTTCATCTGTTATTTACCATTGTTATCAATGGCTGCTGTACGGAAGCTGGCTATTCTGCCATAGCCTTCCGCAGCTGGTGACAAATCTACTGGCAACGCTAGTCGTAACGTCCCTGCAGCACCCATTGTTTGAGTTCGCGCCGTAGCACTTTACCAACGGTCGAAGTTGGCAACTCATTCACAATTTCCACCCGCACGGGCACTTTGTAGTTGGTCATTAACTGTCGGCACCAAGCCACCACCGCATCAGTTTCCAAATCCGGAGTACGCGCTACCACAAAGGCCCAAACAGCCTCGCCAGTGTCGTCATCAGGTACGCCAATCACGCCAACATCAACCACATCTTGATGCTTGGTGATGGCGTCTTCGACTTCATTGGGAAAGACATTAAAGCCACTCACCAAAATCACATCTTTTAAGCGATCAACAATACGCAGACGCCCCTGCTCGTCCATCACTGCAACGTCGCCGGTGCGTAACCAGCCGTCTGTCAGCACTTGCTGGGTGCCGTCCGGTTGCTGCCAGTAACCGCGCATAACCTGCGGACCTTTTACCAGCAGCTCACCCTGCTCACCTAATGGCACGCTTTTACCTTGCTCATCAACGATGTCGACTTCGGTATCCGGCACCGGAAAACCAACAAAACCACGTTTGGCATACATGCCGGGAGGATTCACCGCCACCACCGGGCTGGTTTCCGTTAAGCCATAACCCTGCAACAGCTCAACACCCACCACCTTCATCCAAGTGCGTGCAACCGTGTCATGCAAAGCTGCACCGCCGGCGATCGCCACCTGCATATCTGCCGGCGGGTTTTGAATAAACCAGTCTTGCTCAAGCAGTTTTACGAATAAGGTGTTAACACCACCCATGGCGTCAAATTCAAACTGTTCGAAGGCACTGCGCAGGTTGCTAATAGGTCGAGGGCTAGGCACCAATACGTTATTCGCACCCAAGCTCAAACCACCCACGCAAAGCATGAAAGAAAAGCTGTGATAAAGCGGCAAAGCGTGCAAGAAACAGCGCAAATCGGCGTCTGGCATTGCATCCAACATAGCCAAGGCCTGACGCACATTGGTCAACAAATTTCGATGCGTGAGTTCGGCGCCTTTACTCACACCGGTGGTGCCACCTGTGTATTGCAAACAAGCTAGGTCATCCCCGGTCAGGGCCTCACGGAACGGTTTTTTACGCGCCGTTTTAGCACCTCTCGCCAAGGCTGAAACCAGCGTCCAAACCTCAAATCCTTTGGGCTTAGCATTACCGGAAAATACTTGCATCGCCGTAACTAGGGCGCGCCGCCGCGACGGCATTAGGTCACCAACGCCAACACTCACCGTAGCCTTAACGTCGGTACCGCTAATGCCCTGCTGCGCTTTAAACAAAAATCGCTCAAAGGCCACTAGCAACCTTGCACCACTATCAACCAACTGATGTTGCAGCTCTCTTGCGGTGTACAAGGGGTTAACGTTAACCAATACGCAACCGGCTTTTAAAACACCCCACATAACCACTGGATAAGCCAAGGTATTCGGCAGCATCACGGCGACTCGGTCGCCTTTCTCTAGCTTTAGGCTGTGCTTTAAATACGCCGCAAAGTGATCCGACATTTGTTGCAGCTGAGCGTAATGCAAGCTACTGGTGACTCCGCCCGGCAAACACAAGGTAACGGCGGGGTCATAACGGTGCTGCTCAGCCGCTAGCTCTAAATAGCTCGCTAGGTCTTCTGCTTCTGGCTCACCAAGGGTCGTCGCCACGCCCGGCGGATAACTGTCACGCCATAATTTGGGCGAGTAAATAGCATTGCGCTGGGCCGTTTTTTTGCCCGCAATCGCTTTTTTCATAAATGTGATCTCTTGAGTACCCCAGCGAAGATCGGCAAGTCGCCGTCTCGGTCTGGCTAAAGGTAGCTGCTTTGATATGCTGGCGCAATCGTACCGAACGAAAGCTAAAAAGAATAGGCTAAATAGCCAGATTACAAAGGCCAGTTAATGTCAGTTTATCGCGACCGTCAGCACCATCACCAGCATCAAATTGAAGCGCGCGGCTTATCGCTGAGTGTGAATACCTATGGCCAGCCAGATCGGCCGCCATTAGTACTAATTCACGGCTGGATGGATTGCGCAGATTCCTGGCAGTTTGTACTAGAAGAGCTGCAACAAGACTGGTATGTAATCGCGCCTGATCAACGCGGTTTTGGCCGCAGCGAATGGCAGGACGGCGGTTATTGGTTTCCAGACTATTTGGCTGATCTTGAAGTCATACTCGATCAGCTAGTAGGCGACCAGCCGGTTAACCTAGTGGGTCACAGTCTAGGCGGCAACGTTGCCAGCCTCTATGCCGGTGTACGCCCTGATCGCGTCCGTAGGCTGGTTAGCGTAGAAGGCTTTGGTCTGCCCTTTATCGAGGCAGATGACGCGCCGGCGCGTTACGGAAAATGGCTCGACCAGCTGAAAAAACCGCCCACTCTGAGAGATTATGACGACTTTGACGCGCTCGCCGCGCGGCTTAAACGTAATAACCCCTTTCTAAGCGCAGATCGTGCGACCCGCTTGGCGCAGGCTTGGGGTCAAGAAATCAACGGTCGCGTAATTATTCGCGGCGATAGCGCCCACAAACTCACCTACCCCGTGCTCTACCGGCTGGAAGAAGCTAAAGCCTGCTGGCGCAACGTAACTGCACCCACGCTCTGGATTGCTGGCAAACAATCACTGTGGGCCAAAATGTTTAAATCCGACGACTTTAGTGAGCGCAAAGACTGCTTCCAACAATTTGACGAAGCTTGGATTGACCAAGCTGGGCATATGATTCACCACGATCAGCCGGCCGAATTGGCGGCTTTAATTGAGAGTCATTGCCGTGCTTAAACTAGCGCAACTCAGTGACCTCCATCTGCTGACCAACCCGAGCGAAGATCGCTGGGGCTTAAACCCACAGGCCTTGTTTGATCAGGTACTGGCGCTAGCAATAAGCCAGCAGCCAGATGCCTTATTGCTGACCGGCGACCTCGCGCATGAAGAAGACCTAGCCACCTACCAACGTCTTCAACAGCAACTTGAGGGTTACGGCCTACCAATACTGGCCATTCCGGGCAATCACGATAACGCTGATTTGATTGAGCAGACCTTTGGTGAGCCACTACTAGATTTTGATGAGCTCACCGTGATCGGCCTTAATAGCCATATCCGGGGCAGCGATAGCGGCTTTTTAGGAGACCAAGAACTAGGCCGCGCGGAAGCCTTAATTAAAGCCAGCGACAAGCCGGTGCTGCTTGCACTACATCATCACCCGCTAGAAGTTGGTAGTGCCTGGATTGATGAACTTAGCTTGGTTGATGCTGACGCGTTTAATGACTTAGTCAAACAACAGGCCAACAAAATTACCGCGGTGATCTGCGGCCATGTGCATCAAGTCTTTGAGAGCGACATTAGCGGCATACCGTTTTACAGCTGCCCTTCGACTAACCGCCAATTCAAACCCGGTGCCAAAGACTTTACTACCGATGACCTAATGCCTGGCTGCCGACTTTTTACCTTTGACCAAGGCCAGTTGCACAGTCAGGTATTGCGTATTCAGTAACGCGCTAACGGCCGCCTTCAAGCGCAAAATACTGATAAATCGCGACCAGCTCGGCACGACTAAAACTCACGATTACTAGGTCCTGATCTGGCTCTACGACCTCAACCGAAGCTCGCATCAACCCTGCATGGGTATCAACCACTTTGGCGGCCTGTGTTTTGTGCCAAATAACCTTGCCTAGAAATGAGCTACTGCCGTCGGCATTGCGTTCATCTGCATGTTGAGGAATCAGTAATTGGTAAGTTTTCTGGCTATCGCCCCGCCTTACCGCAACGCCTTCAGCAAAACGGCCAATTAAACTAGCTTGCACAATGCCCCAAACCCCTTGGCTATCGGCCCTTGTTACCGGATGCGTGTAGTACAACGCATCCGCTTTCGGGCTAATACCGTAACGCTGTAGCACTTGCGCCACACTCTGGCCAGTACCAGACCAAGCCATCACGCTATCGTTAGTCAGCAGCAGTGGTTTTTCAGCACCGCCATCTTTACTCAGCTCTTGAATATAACCATCCGCTTCGGCGGCCAGTTCTTGCGCCTGCGCCTCGTCTGTTACCACCGTGCTGTAGTCAGGCGCCGCTGGCGGTGGCATATCCACAAATGCCGCATCATTGCTAGTGTTCTCTGCGCCAATCGGTGCGTCCGTTCCACCCCACCGCTCAGGCAAATAGACTAAGCCCGCAATAATGGCAGACACCAAAATAACGGCAGAAATCACATAACGCATACTTAGCCCCCTGCTCTCTCTAGCAGCTGTTGGTGAATACCACCAAAACCGCCGTTACTCATTACCAGGACATGGTCATCAGGCTGCCAAACAGCGGCAATTCGGTCGACCAACGCCTCTACTGTAGGCGCCGTAGTTAATTTATCACCTAGGTTTTGCATTGCTTCGGGCACCGACCAATTCAGATCTTCGGGCGCCAACACAAACACCGCATCGGCGGCTGCTAGGCTTTCGCCTAAACCTTCGCTGTGCGCGCCAGCACGCAGCGAATTACTACGCGGCTCAAACACGGCCAATATCTTTTCCGTACCGACCTTACTGCGCAGCCCAGCCAAGGTCGTTTCAATCGCGGTCGGATGATGGGCAAAGTCGTCATAGACGCGGATGCCATTCACCTCGCCCTTCAACTCCATGCGTCGCTTCACGCCTTTAAATTCCGCCAGGGCCTTAACGCTGTCCGCTGGGCGCACGCCAACATGCCGCGCCGCGGCAATCGCCGCCAAGGCGTTGCTGACGTTGTGCTGGCCGATGGTGTCCCAATGCACCTCGCCCTGCTTTTCATTTTCGAAGATAACGCTAAAAGCACTGCCATCGCCGTTAATCAGCTCTGCTTGCCAGTTGCCATCCGCACCGAATCGCTGCACTGGAGTCCACGCGCCCTGCTGCAAGGTGTCATCTAGATTGCTTTCATCAGCATTACTAATCAGTAGACCCGACTCCGGCACGGTGCGAATCACATGATGAAACTGGCGCTTAATGGCATCCAAATCATCAAAAATATCGGCGTGGTCAAACTCCAGATTATTCAATACCAAAGTCCGCGGGCGGTAGTGCACAAACTTAGAACGTTTATCAAAAAAGGCGGTGTCGTATTCGTCCGCCTCAATCACGAAAAAGTCGCTGCCGCCGAGGCGCGCAGAAACCTCAAAGTTGCCGGGCACTCCACCAATCAAAAAGCCCGGCGACATGCCGGCCCATTCCAAAATCCAAGCCAACATACTGCTGGTGGTGGTTTTGCCGTGGGTACCGGCCACAGCCAAGACCCATTTATGTTGCAGCACCTGCTCACTTAGCCACTGCGGACCAGAGGTATAACTTAAACCCTCATTAAGCACCGCCTCGGTAACTGGGTTGCCGCGGCTCATAGCATTACCAACCACCTGCACATCAGCGTCGCGCTGAATATTGTCGGCCGTGTAACCCTCGCTTAACTTAATACCAAGGCTCTCTAACTGGGTACTCATGGGCGGATAAACATTAGCGTCAACACCACTAACGCTATAACCCGCTTCACGCGCAATAGCCGCAATGCCGCCCATAAAGGTGCCGCAAATCCCTAAAATATGAATATGTTGATGCATGGAAAGCTCTAAGTGAGTAGAAAGTGCCACTGGCTTAGCGTCGGATTTAAGATTAAGGCGCCGTTATGCCGCCTTAGCCATTCTAAGGCAAATAACGGCAACGCAAAGATTGAATTCGACGCTAGGCCCCGAAGGGCTAAAAAGCAGAGGTATTTTCTACTCGCTTAGAGCTTTCCGGCGGTAGGATACTGCGCCTAAACCCTATTTTGGAAAGTAGATGTCTGAAGCCTTTGAAATAGTCACTAGCGCCGACGCATTGGAAGCCCTATGCCAGCGCTTGGCAAGCCACGAATGGATAACCATCGACACTGAATTTTTGCGAGTAGATACCTATCGGCCGATTCTGTGCCTAGTGCAAATTGCCAGCGCCGATGAAGCCGCCATTATTGACCCACTAGCGTTAGCAGACCTGAGCCCGCTCTGGGATCTACTGATGCAGCCACAAATCACCAAGGTCTTTCACGCCGGCGGCCAAGACTTAGAAATCGTTCTCAACGCTACTGGCCAATTGCCCAGCAATCTATTTGATACGCAAATCGCGGCGTCGGTCTGTGGCTTTAACCACCAGGCCGGCTATGGTGCTCTGATTAAAGAAGTCTTAAACGTTGATCTGCCCAAAGCCTACGCCCGTACCGACTGGTCGCGACGCCCCCTGAGCGACGAGGAGTTGGAATACGCGATTGGTGATGTGACCTATTTACGCGACGCCTATCACTGGCTCAAAGATCAACTCGACAGCAGTGGCCGAGGCGCTTGGCTGGCAGATGAATTCGCCAAACTCAGCGACCCAACGCGTTACCGTGTAGAGCCTGCCGCCGCCTGGAAAAAGGTTAAAGGCTTACAGCGCCTAAAACCGGCACAGCGGGCCATTGGCAGAACCGTGGCCGAATGGCGTGAGCAACTGGCACAAGAACAAAATCGGCCCCGCGGCCGCATCTTAAAAGACGATCAATTGATTGATCTCGCCAAACGTGCGCCGAAAGACGTTGCGGCCTTGCAACGTATGCAAGGTTTTCATCCGGGCCTAATCAAACGCCACGGGCAAACCCTGATTGATTGCGTCACCAACGCAGAAGTCACGGCTGTCGATAAAGAAGAGCATAAAAAGCCCAGCAGCCTGAGCCCCGGCAAACAACTATTGGCCGATACGCTATTTGCGATAATGCGCCAACAGGCCATCGCCCAAGGAATTAGTCCAGAAACGATTGGCAATAAAGCCGCGGTAGAGAAACTAATGCAGGACGGTAGCGGCCCGCTTAGCGAGGGCTGGCGTTACGCCGCCATTGGAGAAACCTTACAGCAGGTTATTAGTGGCGAACGCGGACTCAACGTCAGCAATGGCGAGCTTGCCATCGACTAGCCCCGGAACGACTGAGCGCCGTTTTTCACGGGCATAAAAAAGCCGAGGACTAACCTCGGCTTTTTTTGTGGGCAAGGCCCTAAGCCTAGTCCAGCACGTTGGTTAAGCGCTCAAACACTTCTTCTAGCGTGCCCATGCCATAAACCTCGGTCAGCAGACCTTTGGCCTCGTAATAACCCGCCACTGGCGCGGTTTGATCGGCATAAACCTTCATGCGGTTACGCACAGTTTCTTCGTTGTCATCGGCGCGGCCTTCAATCTTGGCACGTTCCAGAATACGGCGAACCACTTCATCTTCGTCAACGGTAAGCTTGACCGCATGCGTCACCGCTTGACCGGCCGCATCTAACATTTCCGTTAAGGTGTCGCACTGTGACAAGTTGCGCGGAAAACCATCAAGGATATAACCCTTAGCGGTATCGTCTTGCGCTAGACGCTCATTCAACAGCCCAAGCACAATCTCGTCGGTTACCAGTTCGCCAGCGTCCATTGCGCGCTTAGCCTGCAGGCCCAACTCGCTGCCTTCTTTAACCGCGGCTCGTAGCAAATCTCCAGTAGAAATTTGCGGAATACCATAACGCTCTACCAAGTTTTTAGCCTGTGTGCCTTTGCCTGAACCGGGAGGGCCTAACAATACGATTCGCATCCTGTACTCGCTGTTTTTCTGTAGTCCAATAGAAAGAGATGTCCGCTGAAACAGCGGTATTGGGCGCAAGTTAACCTGCCACGCTGCAGCAGTCAATTTTGAGACGTCACGAGATGCGCCAGCTTAGCGTATAATGCCGCGCTTTCTGAGATGGCCTTTAGACAAAACATATGACCATTCGTAACGCTTTTTACGCACAATCCGGCGGTGTAACCGCTGTCATTAACGCCTCTGCCTGCGGCGTGATTGAAACCGCCCGCAAACACCCAGACAAAATCGGCACTGTCTACGCCGGCCTTAACGGCATTATTGGCGCGCTACAAGAAGAGTTGATTGACACTTCTTTAGAGTCTGACGAGACCATTGCTGCTCTGCGCCACACCCCTTCTGGTGCCTTTGGTTCTTGCCGCTACAAGCTAAAAAGCTTGGAAGAAAACCGCTTGCAGTACGAACGCCTAATTGAGGTGTTTAAAGCTCACAACATTGGCTACTTCTTCTATAACGGCGGCGGTGACTCAGCTGATACTTGCCTTAAAGTTTCGCAGCTGTCGGAAAAAATGGGCTATCCGCTACAAGCTATCCACGTGCCTAAAACAGTAGATAACGACCTACCAGCCACTGACGTCTGCCCTGGCTTTGGCTCGGTTGCTAAATACGTTGCCGTTTCTATTCGTGAAGCCAGCTTTGACGTGGCCAGCATGGCCAAGACCTCTACCAAGGTCTTTGTGATGGAAGTAATGGGCCGCCACGCCGGCTGGATTGCCGCTGCTGGTGGCCTCGCCTCAGAAGCTGAAGGCGAAGCACCACACATCATCCTCTTCCCAGAGATCGATTTTGACGAAGCCGCTTTCCTAGCCAAAGTTAAGGAAACCGTAGAAAACCACGGCTTCTGCTCGATCGTAGTTTCCGAAGGCGTACGTGACAAAGACGGCAACTTCCTAGCCGACGCTGGCACTGTAGACGCATTCGGCCACAAACAACTCGGCGGCGTAGCGCCAACCATCGCGCAGATGGTTAACCGCGAGCTGGGTTATAAATACCACTGGGCTGTGGCTGACTACCTGCAACGTGCCGCGCGCCATATCGCCTCTGGTACTGACGTTGAACAAGCCTATGCAGTTGGCCAAGCTGCGGTTGAGTTTGCCCTTGAAGGCCGCAACTCAGTCATGCCAGCCATCATTCGTGAAAACGATGCGCCGTATAAGTGGAGCATCGGCTCAGCTCAGCTAGCTGATGTCGCCAACGTTGAGCGCATGATGCCACGTGAATTTATTACCGAAGACGGCTTCCATATCACCGAAGCTGCTCGCACTTACTTGTCACCATTGATTCAGGGCGAAGATCACCCGCCGTATGTCAATGGCATGCCACAGTACGTGCGCCCGGGCAATAAATTGGTCGCTAAAAAATGCGAACCTTTTGATATCTAATTTAAACCAAACCGCTTTTTCTTAAGGAGTAACAACATGGGTTACGAAGCAATTGGACCGGGCAAAAATGCCCCTGATGAAGTCCACGTTATTATTGAAATTCCAGCTGGCGGCGCGCCAGTTAAATACGAAGTCGACAAAGACAGCAACTGCCTTTACGTAGACCGTTTTATGAACGTTGCCATGCACTACCCTGCAAACTACGGCTTCGTAAACAAGACCCTATACGATGACGGCGATCCAGTTGACGTATTGGTACTAACCCCTTACCCAGTGGTTGCTGGCTCTGTAATCAAGTGCCGCCCTGTGGCTTACTTGAACACCGAAGACGAAGGTGGCCTAGACGCCAAGATCCTTTGCGTACCAACTGACAAAGTTAGCACTGGCTACTACAAAGACATGCAAGACCTTGCCGACGTGCCAGAGCGTTTGAAAAACGAAATCCAGCACTTCTTCGAGCGTTACAAAGACAACGAAGAAGGCAAATGGGTAAAAGTGACTGGCTGGCACGGTGCTGCTGAAGCCAAAGCTGAAATCCAGCGTGCGATTGATGCGTACAAGGGCTAGTTAGTCCTTTACCGCGATTTCGCGTAAAGCCCTGCCAACGTTAGTTGGTGGGGCTTTTTTGTTTTTAGACATCATCAAAGCTTGGCTAGTGATTGTTTCGGCCCTAGAGGGTTCTACTCGCTTTCGGCAAGTGTGCTGGTAAGGCCGAGTTACTTTTTTCCTTGACAAAAAAAGTAACCAAAAAAGCCACCGCCAACCGCGCAGCCGCTTCGCGGTTCCTTGCGCTTCTCGCGGATTTTGGCGGTCGCGGGAACTCGCTACGCTCAAACAAGCCGCTCCCTCAATCCAAAATCCACTGCGATGCTCAGCTGCGCAAAAGGGGCCTTAGAAGAAAGGCTCCACGCAAAGTAGAGAGCTAGTTAGCAGTACCCTTGCCCTTCTATGCGGCCGAGCAACGGAGTAAAACTGGGATTAAGCCTGCGGCCTGTTTGAGCGCAGCGAGTTCCGCAGGCGCCCAGTTTTGCGAGTAGCACAGGGAACCCCGAAGGGGCCGCATGGTGGGATCGCCTTTCTTTTGGTTACTTTTCTTTGGCGAAACAAAGAAAAGTCACTCGGCCCGCACTAATGAAAACAACCGAAAGCGTACAAAACCTTCTAAAGGCCGAAACCGACACCAACCGACCCAAAAATCCGGCTAGCCCCCCTGATAAGCCACCAACACCTTAAACCCATTACGCTGTTCCAAAACCTCCCAGCGCTTAAAACTAGCGTCCAACCATTGCTCATAAGCGAGATGCCGGTTGGCCACCAATATCATGCGCCCACCGGGTTTAAGGTAACGCCGCGCACCTTCTATTAACTGCTGTGCGGGCTGGTAATCAGTGGCAATGCCACTATGAAAAGGCGGATTACTGAGAATAAAGTCGAAGGTACCGCCAACGGTACGTGGAATATCTGAAAAAACATCAGAGGCCTGCACTTCAGCGCCAGCAACGCCATTTAGCGCAAAACTCTGCTGGCTCGCGGCCAAAGCCACCGCGCTGCTGTCTACCGCCAACACCGATTCGGCACCAGCGGCCAAGGCCGCCAAGCTCAAGACCCCGCCACCACAGCCCATATCTAAAACGCGCCCGCGTAGCTTAGGTAAGTGCGCCAACAGCAGTTGTGTGCCTTGATCGACTTCACCTTTATTAAACAAGCCCGGCGCCGTGGCTAACTGCCATTGTTGAAAGACCAACGGCTCCGCCGGCGTCTCTGCATTCTCTGTGGACGCTCCCATCGGTAACGGGTCACGACAACGGATTAGCCCACAGCGCTTGGCATTTGCCACCTTGGTGACATCAGCAAAACGCTCAGCTAAGGGCTTCACCGCCGACTTAATTCCACCACTGTTTTCACCTACCACCCACAGCACCGCCATCGCTGGCATGTCTTTGAGAAGCGTCTGCAGCAACTGCTGAAAACGCGGTTTAGCTTTGGGCAAAAACAATAAAATATCGCTAGTTTGCGGGGGCGTTTCTGGCAGCAAGCCGAACTGCGCGCCGTCTAACTGTCGCGCAATAGCCCATTCTTCCGAATACAAAGTAGCGTCAGCCAGCATCCCTGCTTGGCGCCAGTCTGCCGGCGGGTTAATCACCAGCCACTGTCCCGAAGGCAATTCAGCTTTAGCTAACAGCTGCAGTGTTGGGCTCACGCCAGCAACTCGTCAAAATGGTGAATGGCTAACTCAAAGCTAGGTGTATTGGGGCCCCGTTTGCTGTCTGGGTGCAACATCTGAACTACATGTTTGAGGCCATAATCTTGGCCAGACTTGAGTACCGGAATGCTGTCATCGAAGAACACTGTCCGAGTGGGATCAAATGGAAACTGCTCTTGCATAGCATGCCAAAAGGCCTGTTTTTCCTTGGCATGACCAAACTGATGCGAGGTAAGCAAATGGTCAAACCAAGGAGACAAACCTGTTTCAGCCATTTTCAACGCCACCACGTCGCCGTGCGCATTCGAGGTAATCCAAAGTTGCTTACCCTGATCCTTTAACCAACGTAAAAACTGCTCTACTGCCGGCCGAATTTGAATCAGATGTTTAATGTCATGCTTCAGACTCATCACATCAAGCGACAATTGCTCACTCCAGAAGTCCGTGCAGTACCATTGCAAGCTGCCATGATGCTCTAGGAATTTGGGGTACAGTGCCGCCTTAGCGTCTTGATGACTGAGGCCTTCTCGCTGCCCCCAAACCAGCGGAATATATTCCTGCCAAAAATGGTTGTCGTAATGTAAATCAAGTAGTGTGCCGTCCATATCGAACAGCACCGTATCAATCTGCGACCAGTCGATTTTATTGTTAATAGAATTAGTCATCCCAAACCGTTAGCATTGCCCACCTGTTCCTATTGTAATCGTCCCGCAATCAACAACGAATCTTAAATGAGTATTGAAAACCCTATCCTGAGCGATTTGCTTAACCCAGTCGTAGATATTTGCATCGGCGCTGGTGAAGCCATTTTAGAAATTTATAACAGTGACGACTTTGTTAACGCCACTGATGTACAAACCAAAGGCGATGACAGCCCGCTCACCAAGGCGGACTTGGCCGCGCATAAGCATATTGTCGCTGCCCTTAGCGAACTCACTCCTAACATCCCTATTCTGTCAGAAGAGTCGGCGGCGATTGATTGGGAAACCCGCCGCAGCTGGGAACGCTACTGGCTAGTAGACCCGCTCGACGGCACCAAAGAATTTATTAAGCGCAACGGTGAATTCACCGTCAACATCGCCTTGATTGAAAAACATGAGGCAATTCTGGGCGTAGTACATGTACCGGCCAAAAGTGAAAGCTATTACGCCGCACGCGATGTTGGCGCTTACAAACGCGATGCCGAAGGTACTAATCACTTTATCCAAGTGCGCAAGCCGGCCAACAAAAAGCCCATCGTTGTCGGCAGTCGCTCACACCAAAGCGAAGCACTAAAAACCTACCTAGATACCCTAGGCGAACATGAAATGACCCCAATGGGCAGCTCGCTAAAGTTATGCCTAGTGGCAGAAGGTGCCGCCGATTTATACCCGCGCCTTGGGCTAACCAGCGAATGGGATACGGCTGCTGCACAGGCCGTGGTTGAAATTGCTGGTGGCGAAGTAGTTACCGCCGACCGCAACCCGCTGCTGTATAACAGTAAAGAAAGCTTGTTGAACCCGTGGTTTATGGTGTTTGGCGACTCTACGCACGACTGGTGCAAGGGCATGCCGGAACAAACCGACTAATAAAAAAGGCCGCTATCGCGGCCTTTTTATGGCTACTTAGATCCAACTATTAGTCGAAATAGTGAACCAAGGTGAGTCCGTAGAGGTGTTGATCACCATCGGCACCCGGATCCACCGTACGATACTCGACCCGCAAAGTATTGTTTTTCTGCTCACCCAGTTTGTAGCTTAGACCTAGGCCAAAGCCTAGGTCGCTGCGGTTTTCAGTCGCGGTAATGTCGTTCCTAGTGGCGCGCAGATCAGCCAGTTGCGCATACACCCGGCCAATCAAACCTAGCCGTTCATCAAGGCTTTTTTCACCAATCAAAGCTAGATTCACCGCCTTGGCAGTGAACTTAGTGCCGTTGACATCAAAATCATTAAAATGCTGGTAGCTGACTTCTACCGAAGCCACTTTATTAATCTGCACTCCTGCAACCACTTCAGCATATTCGGTATCCCCATCTCGATTACCCAGCGCTAACTCAGCACCACCTAGACCAAATCCCAAGTACAGTTCTTCTTCGCCAGCATTCGCAGCTGACAAGGCACAAACTGCAACTACCGCTGCCACAATAGAACGAATCATAATTACTCTCCCCAAGAGTCAAAGTACCCACAACCCCCCGCTGTGAGTGTCACTGTGCAAGTGACTATAACTCGTCTTATTATTAACGACAATCCAACGGTTAGTACGTTTTATGCTGCCGTGGCATAAACAATGTCAGCAAGGCCGGTACGATTAAGAGCGTTAACACCGCCGATAAGGATAGGCCGCCGACCACTACCGAGCCCAAGCCGCGATACAGCTCAGAGCCAGCACCCGGGAACAGCACCAAGGGCAACATACCGAACACCGACGTTAGCGTTGACATGAAAATGGGCCGCACACGGTTGCGCGTTGCCTCCAGCAAGGCATCACGACTACTCATGCCGTCTTCTCTTGCATGGTGCAAGGTTTGATGCACCAACAAAATGGCGTTATTGACCACAATGCCGATCAGAATCACAAAACCCAGCATCGTAAGCATGTCTAATTTCTGATCAAAGTTGGCCTCTACAATCGCCAAACCACCAACCGCCCCTGCAGCCGCTATCGGCACCGAGAATAGAATTACCAGCGGGTAAACAAAACTTTCGAACAACACCGCCATCACCAGATACACAATCGCCAACGCCACCAATAGCTGCAAGCCCATTGCTTGTTGAGTTTGCGATAACTGATCTGCTGTACCCGTCACGCGAACGGCGATATCCGCCGGCAAGCCAGCGGCCTTTAACGGTGCCAAGACTTCCGCTTCCATTTTCTTGATAGCGGCTTCTAAGGGCATGCCCGCCTCAGGCTGAATTTGGAAAGTGAGTGAACGGCGGCGCTCGGAACGGGCAATTTGAGTAGGCCCATTGGTGACCTCCACCTGCGCCAAGGCTTGCACCGGCACCACCACACCACTAGGCGTGACGATGGGCAAATAGCCTACCGCCTGCGTACTGCTAACGCCGCCACCCTCGCCGTAAACAGTGAGATCAATACGCTTACCGTCGACGGTAATTTCCGCCGCACGCACGCCATCATTAAAGGCATCTACTGCCAAACCCAACTCCAGCGTTGAAAGCCCATTGTCGGCCAGCGCTATATTATTCGGTGTAATGCGGACCTCAGGTTCACCGGGGTTCAAACTAGGAGGCCTAACCTGGTGCCCTTCTGTCGCACTAAAGCTAGTCGCTACCAAACCTGCTGCTTGCTGGGCAACGGCGTAAATATCATCAAAATCGGCACCAGAGATTTCCAAGTCAATCGCCCGGGTACCGCCAATACCGCGACCAAAAATAGACAACTGTTGCATATAAGCCCAACTGCCGGGCTGCCCAAATACCGGCATCATTAATGGCCGTTCCAACTCACCAGCACGGCTGGCGTCAACGCTTGAGGCACCCACAAACAACTGCGAGTTAAACGAAACAAAAAAGAAGTTATCTATTTTCGGCGGCTGGCCCGGTTCAGACTCCGGCCCGGTTTCATCCGCCCACAAGTGTCTGACGGCAGACTCTAAAGCCACACCAATTTCCGTAGTGGCGTCAATGTTGTAACCCGGTGGCGGCCCAATAATGCCGAACACCAAATTTCGGTTACCCTCAGGCAAATATTCGCTTTCCGGTAAATAACGACGAGTCACCTCGAAGGCCATCGCGGTCACCACTAGCACCACCAATAACGCAACCCAGCGATTACCAGATACTAGCCGAGCCAGACCAACAAACAACGCCGAAAACGCAGCCGCCAAGTGGTCCACACCCGGGATCGGCCGTTTTTTATATTTGTCCGTCATATCACCCGACAAAAACCGTTTCGACATTGCCGGTATCAGCGTAATGGCAACAAACAAGGACAGGGTTACTGATACAGAAATCGCTACCGCTATGTCACGGAACAGCTGACCCACTTCCAGATCCATGACCAATAACGGCACAAACACCATCACGGTTGTTAGCGCCGAAACAAACACCGCGCCCCAAACCTCGGAAGCACCTCGATAGGCTGCCTCCACTACAGGCACGCCCTGCTGACGCAAGCGATAGATGTTTTCCAACACCACAATCGCGGCGTCGACCACCATGCCGACCGCAAAGGCTAAACCAGCTAAGGAAATCACATTAATTGAACGCCCCATGGCTGCCATAGCCACAAACGAACCCACCACCGATACCGGAATCGCGACAGAGATGACAAAGGTGGCACCAAAGGAGCGTAGGAACAGCATCAGCATCAGCGCTGCCAAAGCGCCGCCAACGTAAATATTTTGTTTCACCAAACTAATGGCCGAGTCGATATAGACCGTCTCGTCATAAACCTGACGCAGGTACAAGCCGTTGTCAGCCAAAGGCCCGTCGTTCAATTGCTGTAAAGCGCCGCGCAGCTCAGCCATCGTGCCGATAACATTCGCACCATTGGCCCGCACAGCATTAAACGCCAAGGCCGGCTCGCCCAAGTGTCGAATTCGAGCATTGGGTTCTTGATAATCAAATACTACCTCAGCGACGTCAGCCACCGTTACTCGACTGGTACGCCCCGTAACCGGATCACGGTTGGCGCGCAGAACGACATCGCTCACCGCCTGAGGGCTAATCAGCTCACCCTCGGCACGCACTATGTAGCGGCGCTTGCCCTCTTCTACATCACCTGCCGACAAGGAAACGTTCGCGGCTCGTAAGCGGTTTAGCAGCTCAGATACGGTTAACTGATAAGCGGCCATGCGCTCAGCATTAATCACCACCCGCATTTCGCGTTCGCTGCCGCCATATATATTGACGAGGCTAACGCCTTCGACCCGCTCTACCGCTGGGCGAATATAGTCCTCAGCAAAATCCCCAAATTCATGGATAGGCTTGGTATTGCCTTCTTTACGTTTGACCACAATCCATGCAATAGGATTATCTTCCGCCCCCGCTGTTTGAATCACCGGCTCGTCCGCTTCTTCGGGATAACCTGAGACGCGATCTAGCCGGTTTGCTACCAGCAGCAAGGCGCGGTCCATATTGGTACCAACCGCAAACTCGAGCGTGATCTCACCACTATGGTGGCGCGACAAACTGGTCATCTCAGCCAAGCCTTCAGCGCCTTTTAGCACCTCCTCTTGGCGGCTCACGATTTCGCGTTCAATTTCAGCCGGTGCGGCACCAGGCCAAGCCGTCGCCACCGTCAAAATCGGACGCCGCACGTCAGGTGCCAACTGCACCGGAATCGTTTTTAGCGCCAACATGCCAAACATCACCACCATCAACACGGCGGACAAAACCGCGATGGGGCGTTCAATAGATGCCTTAATTACGTTCATAGTCAGCTCTGCTTGCTGCCGCTACTGGCGCGGTGCCACTTTTTGCCCTGGCTGCAGACGCTCATTCCCCCGCGTGACCACGATATCGCCCTCGCTCAAGCCGCTAAGCACCTGTAGGCGCTCTCCAGCCGCGCTACCCAGTTGCACTGCCGTCATTACCGCGACGCCATCCACCACTTTGTAAACCACCGGCAGCCCACCGTTGCGAATCACCGCATCCTTATGCACCGTAATCGCATCCACCTGACCCACCGGAACAGCTACCTTAACGGCCTGATTAACCGACAACGGCGGCGTAATATCGGGCGTAAGATTAATCGCTAAGCGTGCTAAACGAGTCCGCGACAAAGCCTTTTCCGCTGGCAAAATCGCGCGTAAGCGCAAGCTTAGGGCTTGCTCGTCAACGTTTGCGCTGATCACAGCACCCTGCGCAAGTTGACCAAGATATTGTGTGGGTATATCGGCTTCCACTTCTAGCGCACGGGTACTCACTAAACTCACCACCGATGCCCCCAAGCCGACCCACGCACCCTCATCAATATGACGCTCGGTTACCACAGCCGCATACGGTGCCTTAACTTCTGTCCAATCTAAGTCCTGCTGACTACGTCTTACCTGAATGCGGGCATAGGCCAAGTTCGCCTCAAGCTCAGCCACTTTGGCGATCGCCGCCTGCAGGGCGGTTTGACGCTGATCAAATAGAGATTCATTAAAGGCCGCCGTGTTGCGCAAACTCTCTAAACGCTTAAGATCGCGTTCGGCCTGCGACTTTTCTAATGCGGCGGTTTCAACACGCGCAGCCCACTGCGGCACCTCTGCTTTGGCCAACGCCAACACCGACCGCTGGCGATTGTTATGCAGGGTTACTAAAATGTCGCCCTCAGCAACCACGTCACCCACCTGCACATGCACCGTTTTGGCTGCTGCAGTGGTGCGCGCAGCGACTGGGCCTGACTGCAATGCGACGACCCGCCCGACGACGGTAACCGCCTCATCGACCGTTGCCGGCGTCACCGCATCAACATCTACCGGCGCTGGGTAATCAGCCGCTAAAGCAGTGTCTGCAAAAACAAGAAATAGCATTGACATTAGCGCCATGACGCTCGCTGGCCGTTTTACCAATGACATAAGGTCCCCAGATCTTTAATTTAGCGCCATCATAACAGCGCTATGGCCTCGGAACGTCTATTCGTCTCCACCAAGCAAGCGCTAGATTTTTGATATTTATCGTTGCTGAATCTCAGGCTTGTGCTAAACCTTCCTGACTCTCTAGCAAGAACCGTTAAACCAAAGGGAGCATCCCATGTTTGGTGCATTATTAAACTTTATTAATAAAAACAACCTTTTACCTGCCATCTCCGACACCGAGCGCGAAGCGCTTGAAGCCGGTACCGTGTGGGTAGATGGTGAATTATTCTCTGGCAACCCTAACTGGGAAAAAATTGCTAACGAGGCTTACCATCAAATGTCGCCTGAAGAGCAGGCGTACTACGACGGCCCAGTTGAAGAACTGTGCCGCATGTGTAACGACTACGAAATCTCTACCACTCGTGAAGTTCCTCAAGAAATTTGGGACTTTATGAACAATAACGGTTTCTTTGGCTTCAACATTCCTGCGGAATTCGGCGGCAACAAGATGTCTGCTGTAGCCAAGTCAACCATCATGATTAAGGTGACCAGCGCTAACTTGTACGTTGGTACCTGTGTGGTAATTCCTAACTCTTTAGGCCCAGGCGAGCTACTGACCGAATACGGTACACCAGAGCAAAAAGCCTACTACCTGCCTAAATTGGCTAACGGCGAAATGTTCCCTTGCTTTGGCTTAACCGAGCCAACAGCGGGCTCTGATGCTGCCTCTATTAAAGCGGAAGCCGTTGTCTACAAAGGCGAAGACGGCGAGCCAATGCTACGCATGAACTTCCGTAAGCGTTACATCACCTGTGCTCCAGTAGCCAACATGATGTCGATCGCTTGCCAGCTACATGACCCTGAAAACCTATTGGGTAAAGGCGAGTTTCCTGGCATTACTTGTGTATTGATCGAGAAGGGCCAGAAAGGCCTATACATCGGCGATCACCACGACCCAATGACCGTAACCTTCCCGAACGGTCCAATCGTAGGTCGCGACATCGAAGTACCTGCCGGCAACATCATTGGTGGCATTGAGTGGGCTGGCCGCGGCTGGTACCAACTTATGCAAACCCTTGCTGGCGGTCGTGCGGTATCTCTACCTGCAACCGGTCTTGGCATGGCGAAAGGCGCTGCTGCTGCAACCGGTATGTGGTCTATGACCCGTGAGCAGTTCAACATGGCTATCGGCAAGATGGACGGTGTTGAAGAGTTCATCGCTAAGATTGCTGGCGTAACCTACGCCCTAGATGCCGGCCGTGTATTCTCTTGCTCAGCACTAGACGCTGGCGAACGCCCACCGGTTATCTCTGCGTTGATGAAAGCTTACTCGACTGAAGAAGGTCGCGAGCTACTGAAGCACGGTATGGACATCTTTGCCGGTTCTGGCGTAATGGCTGGCCCTAACAACATCATGCAGCGTGGCTACATCGGTGCGCCAATCGGCATTACCGTTGAAGGCGCAAACATCATGACCCGTACTTTGATTGTTTACGGTCAAGGCGTTGTTCGCTGCCACCCTTACTCATTCAAGATGGTTGAAACCGTTCAAGCTAACGATGTCAAAGGCTTCCGCCGCGCATTGATCGGCTGGATGGGCCACATGGTTAAAACTGACCTACGTGTATTCTTCCGTTACTTCACCCGCGGCCTAACCGGCGGCGCACCGAAGAATGTAGATCCAGCTACCAAGAAGTACTACCGCAAGCTAGGCTGGGCGTCTTCACGCTTTGCTTTCTTGACTGAAATTGCTTTGTTCCTAGTAGGTGCAAACCTTAAGCGTCGCGGCAAGCTGACTGGCGTTTACTCAGATGCACTGGCTTGGATGTACTTTGCCATGTCTTCACTACGTCGTTTCGAAGCAGAGGGCCGTCAAGAAGAAGACCGTCCTGCCATGAACTACGCGGTTCAGTACTCGCTAAACCAAGTACAAGAAGCGTTTGGCAAGATCTACGACAACATCAACGTTATGAACTGGTGGTTCCGTGGCATTGGTAAGCTATTGTTCAAGCTAAACCCAATGATCGCGCCAATGCGTTTTGAAGACGATGCTGCTGTAGCCGCCTCTATCCAATCTCGCACTGGCACTTATGAGCGCTTGGTTAATGGCATGTTCGTTCCTGACGAAGATGCACCAGGCACTGGCCGCTTGATGAAAGCTATCCTTGCTATCGAAGAAGCCGCACCGGCTGCTGAGAAAGTAAAAGCTGCCGTTAAAGCTAAGAAAATTGAGAAGAACCCAGCGACTGCTAACCAGCAGGCTCTAGATGCTGGCGTGATTACTCAAGCCGAATTCGATCTACTGGCTGACGCCAACACCAAGCGCCTAGCCGCTTACGAAGTAGACGTATTCTCGCCAGAAGCTTATAAGAACCGTGGCATGCCTTACGACACCCCACTAGGTGGCGCTAAGGAAGCTCTATTCGGTGATGAAGCTGAGCTAAAAGTTGCTAGCTAAGCCTACTTAGCAAGCACTAAAAAGCCCCGCATAGCTAACGCTGGCGGGGCTTTTTTTATGCCTGAGAAATGAACAACCTTAATGGCCAGCGGGTGCCGTTATGCCCGGTTTAAAACGAAATATTTGATAAGGCGCCTGACTCAGTTTGTGCCGCTGCGAGCGGCCAATCACGTGGTGCAAGGCGCTACAGGTGAAATAAAGGTAACCCTCTGGGCCAAATGACATGCCGTCAGGCCAACGAATACTCGTGCTTTGCAATAACGTTTCCAGGCTGCCGTCGCTAGCGTTAAGGCGATGAATAGCATCATTGCCAGGATCTGTGAGATAAACATTGCCGGCGTTATCGGTCGTAATACCGTCAGTTTCCGATTTCGTCGCCCAAGCCTCCACCCGCTTCGCCAGCTCGGCATCGGACAAATCCCGGTTCAACAAATCAGCAACCCGGGCGCGGTACATCTTAGTTGCCGTTACCGCAGCGAAATACAACCACTCGCCCTGCCTGTCCAACGCAATCGAATCAACACCAGGACGAATCGAAAATATGCCAAAGACTTCCATATGGCGACCTTGGACCACCGGCGTATAACGCTCCGCCACCACCGATACGTGATTTTCTAATACCCGATGCGCGGTTTTATTGGCGACGTCATAAATGATCAAAGCCGGCCGCTTGCCCATAATGCTGGCGTCGGCAATAAAGATACTGCTGCCATCAGCACTCACCTGAAAATCATTCAAATGCGACAAACGCGGCGCAGCATCACGGCTAAATTCGTACTCATGCACCACTTCGCCCGACTCAATATCGAACGCCAGCAACCTTGTCTGCCCTAAACCATGATGCGCATTGTCTAACGTCCATAAGCGACCCTGCTGGTCAATCCGTAACGACAACACGTTTTGAAAGTAGCGCTCCTCGCCTTCGCCTGTCTGAAAACTCATTGACGGCCATGCTTTAGCCTCGCCATCAACCCATTCCGCCACTTTCAAGCTAGGGCGCCCCTCGGGGTGAAAGGTGAAGAAAATTCGGCCCTTGTCGCTCACGGCAATATTGCCGGGTGGTTCAGGTAGGTTCGCCACTATTTCTAAAGCACCACTATCAAAACTCACTTGGGAAATTTCAACGGCAGGAAAGTGCTCACCGCCGCCGTAGCGATGCTTAATCAATACCGGAACGGCAACAGCGCTTATGAGTAATACCAACAGTAGCTTTTTCATACGGAGCTCCTTTAGACACTTTGACATTAGATGCCTGATTGATATGAGGTAAAATTACGCCAAATCCCGCCATTTTCCTAATCAACACGCTTGCACCAAGCATAGCGAATAGAATGGCCGGCACCCGCTGCTGTGTAACCTAGGCATCGCAGTACAGATTTATTCGGTGAAAGACCAAACCAGTGAAAGACCAACTGATCGCTGCCATTGAGCAGGCTTTAGAACAACTTCAAATTCCGCAACCTGCTAAAGGTATTGTGATTGAGCGTACCCGCGATGCGGCGCATGGCGACCTTGCCAGCAACATTGCCTTGGTCAGCGCCAAAGCCGCTGGCAAAAATCCGCGCGAACTGGCAGCCACACTGGTGGAAAAATTAGAAGGCGCTGCCGGCATTACCAAAATGGAAATTGCCGGCCCGGGGTTTATTAACTTCTTCCTCAGCAGCGACGCCGCCACGCAGGTCATTAAAGACGCCTTGAGCCAAGGCCAAGCGTTTGGCCAGAACCAGAGCGCCAACGGCCAACGCGTACAAATTGAATACGTCTCTGCCAACCCTACCGGGCCGCTGCATGTTGGCCACGGTCGCGGTGCTGCCTATGGTGCCTCATTGGCTAATGTGCTCGCCGCCAACGGCTGGGACGTACACCGGGAATACTATGTAAACGATGCTGGCCGGCAGATGAATATCCTCGCTGCCAGCGTCTGGTTACGTTATCTAGAAGCCTGCGGTGAAGCCATTACCTTCCCGGTCAACGGCTATAGAGGCGAGTACATCAAAGACTACGCCGCTGAGCTAAAAAGCGAACATGCGGAACGCCTCTCTAAGCCAGCCGCTGAAGTCATGGCTGACCTGCCTGCAGACTTTAACGAAGCTGATGAAAGCGGCGACAAAGAAGCCCATATTGACGCGCTAATTGAACGCGCCCAATCCTTACTGGGTAAAGAAGACTATGAAGTGGTCTTTGCCAAAGGCTTAAACGGCATTCTCGGCGATATCCGCCAAGACCTTGCCGAGTTTGGCGTTGAATACGACGAATGGTTTTCAGAACGCAGCCTGACCGACAACGGTGACGTTAACAAAGCCATTGAGGTGCTAAAAGGCAACCAGCACATCTATGAAAAAGAAGGTGCCTTATGGTTTAAGTCAGAAGCCTTGGGCGACGAGAAAGACCGCTGTGTAGTGCGCGACAACGGTGTCGGCACCTACTTTGCCTCTGATATTGCTTACCACCAAAACAAATGCGAGCGCGGCTTTGACCGCATCGTCGACATTTGGGGCGCTGATCACCACGGTTATATTGCCCGCGTCAAAGCTGCCATGCAGGCACTTGGCCAGCCGGTAGAAAAATTAGATGTCCGCTTGGTGCAATTTGCGGTGCTCTATCGCGGCAAAGAAAAAGTCCAGATGTCGACTCGCTCTGGTCAATTTGTGACCTTGCGTGAACTACGCGAAGAAGTCGGCAATGACGCTGCGCGCTTCTTCTATGTACTGCGCTCATCCGATCAGCACCTCGACTTCGACCTAGAATTAGCGAAGTCACAAAGCAATGATAACCCGGTGTATTACATCCAATACGCCCACGCGCGCGTTTGCCAAATCTTTGCCAACAAAATGACTGAGCAAGGCTATCAGCACAACGCCGACAATGGTCTCGCCCAGCTAAGCTTGCTGACCGAACCACAAGAAGCGGCGGTGATTGATCGCTTGGCGGCTTACCCAGATATTGTTGCTGCCGCCGGGCGCAACTGCGCACCACATAGCATCGCCCATTATTTGCGTGATCTCGCCGCTGACTTCCACAGCTGGTACAACGCGCACGCCTTTGTGATTGAAGAAACCGACCTACGTGACGCACGTCTGTGCTTGGCCCTTGCGGTTAAGCAAACCATTGCCAACGGTCTCGCGCTATTAGGCGTTAACGCGCCCGAAAGAATGTAAGCTAAGCAACATGCCACCACGTTCACAAACTCAAGCCAAGAAAAAGCGTAAGCCAACGCCCAAGCGCGGCGCGACAGGTCGCGCTGCCGGCACTCGTGGTGGCAAGCCCGCCAATAGCGGCGGTGGTAACAACTTAGTCCTTGGCTTTATTGCTGGCGCTTTGGTCGGCGGTTTAGCGGTTGCTTTGTGGTATGAAAAACAAGCACCGCAGCCAGCCACAGACAATCAGCTTGAAAGCGCGCAGCCGGCGCCGAAGGCAGAAACAAAACCCGAGCCAAAAGCCCCGCAAGCTGGCGAAGAGTTTTATCAAAAGCTACCCGAAGCCGAAGTCGAAACCTTTAGCGAACAAAAAGACGACAAACCGCTAACGCCCTATGTGTTGCAAACTGGTGCCTTCCGCAGTCGCGCTGAAGCCGATGAAATGGAAGCGCGGATTGTTTTAGAAACCGGCATGGAAGTTTGGATAGACGAACGCGTATCCAGCAGCGGCACGCTTTGGTATCGCGTGCGCCTAGGGCCGTTCGAAGGCAAGCGCGCTACTGACCGCGTCAAGCGGCAGTTATGGGAACGCGCACGGATTGAAGCTGTGCGGTATCAGCACCAGCCGGATTAGCTCCCCTATTAGTGACTAAGCACTTCCAGTCACTCTGAGATCATTAGCCTTCATCAAATCTATTGGTGGTTGTTTTCGGCCCTAGGAGCTTCCATTTGCTTTCGGTGAGTGTATTGGTAAGGCCGAGTTACTTTTCTCTATGGCGAGAAAAGTAACCAAAAGAGCCACCGCCAACCGCGCAGCCGCTACGCGGTTCCTTGCGCTTCTCGCGGATTTTGGCGGTCGCGGGAACTCGCTAACGCTCAAACAAGCCGCTCCCTCAATCCAAAATCCACTGCGATGCTCAGCTGCGCAAAAGGGGCCTTAGGAGAAAGTCTTCACGCAATCAGCGGTGTTGGTTAGCAGCACCTTTGCCCTTCTATGCGGCCGAGCAACGGAGTCAAATCGAGATTGAGCCTGCGGCCTGTTTGAGCGCTAGCGAGTTCCGCAGGCGCTCGATTTGGCGAGTAGCACAGGGAACCGCGATAGCGGCCGCATGGTGGGATCGCCTTTCTTTTGGTTACTTTTCTTTGGCGACGCAAAGAAAAGTCACTCGGCCCGCATGGATAGCCCAACTGAAAGCGTACAAAACTTTCTTAAGGCCGAAACAACCACCAGCCAAAGCCCCAAACACCAGCTACCGCATCCTCTCAGCAAACCGCTTAAACCCAGCCGGTTTAAACAAAGTTTCCTTCATACGCACCCCAAACTCCGGCTGATCTTCTTGGTTAGTCATCCCCACCACCACGTAACGGCGTGACTGCAAATCGTAGTGCGCCTCTACCGACGGCAATACCGCCGGTACTTCGTAATAGTTCATCGCGTGTAGTTCGGCATAGCGCCAAAATTCTAGGCGCTGGTCGTAAATGTCTTGCGCCATCACCGTCCAAGAGTCTTCGTCTAGATAAAACACTCGTTTTTGGTAGATGTGACTGATGCCGTCTTTAACGTTGGCCTCTACTACCCAAACTCGGTGTTTTTCGTAACGTGTTAAGTCCGGATTAGGGTGTGCCTGTTTAACAATGTCGTCGTACTGCACTTTGTTAGAAGACAACCTGTAGGCGTTATAAGGCACATAAATTTCTTTCTTGCCCACTAGCTTCCAGTTGTAACGATCTAAGGGGCCGTTAAACATCGCAATTTGGTCATGCGTGACCAAACCATCATGAATGGTGCCGTCGTAACCCACGTTAGCGATTTTCTTCACCCGCGTTCCCGGCGTGTAAATCCAAACATCAGTTTCTTCGATGGTTCTATCTAGCGGCACATGGACTAAAAAGGCTTCGCCAGCATCACGGCCAGTCAGACTCTTACCAATCGCTTTCACAAAACGATTATCGAGGTCATCCGCATCCACGTCTTCGTCGTGGTAATAGAATTTCAGCTGGGTCACGCTTTTGCTCATGCGGTAGTCGCCGTTGGGCTGCACCACCGCTGAGTTCGAATAAAGTTTGATGGTATTCGGCGTCACAAAACGCAGGTTGTGATTCCACATCACCTGCTGACCATGCTCCGGCATTGGAAATGGGAACCCAGCAGCACTGCCTTCAATACCATTACCGTTATTGGTGAGTTTTACTCGTTTGGCGTTTTTAGCCGTTTCTTCGTAAATATATTCCGGATAAGAAGCCGAACGGCGCGTTTGATAAACCGGAATTTTGAAGCTATCAGGATAGGTCGTCAGTAGCGCCTTTTGGCCTTCGGTTAGGTTGGCCTCATACTCTTTGTAGTTCGCCGCCGTAATTGTGAACAACAAGGCATCATCGGCAAACGGATCAGGATGATCGCCGCCCTCCTTATAGGCAGCCGGAGGCGCTTTAATGCCGCCTTCCCAACTCGGGATGCTACCGTCGGCATTGGCGGCTTTTTCCGCTCCTAAGGGCGTCAGGTGCTCGGGCAAGTCATCGGCGGCAACTGTCGTTACCACCAACATGCCGCCCAACAAGGCCTTTAGTAACTGGCTCATCTGGAGCCTCCCTCTCTAACGCATAATTAACAAGTGAGACCACGCTTCTATCACGCGGTTCCAAAAGACTAGTCTAGCAACTCGGCGGCTAACGCCTGCACCCGTTGTTTAACATCATCTCTAACAGCGCGAAACTGGGCCATGATTTCTTCTTCTGAACCCGTTGCCTTAGCCGGGTCTGGCAACGGCCAGTGAATTCGGGTTTTGCCAGGCGGCAGCACCGGGCAATGTTCGTCAGCATGCCCACAAACGGTTACAAAATAGTCGGTTTGCGCCATCATTTCGTCAGTGAGCACGGTAGATTCTTGCGCCGAAATATCCAGCCCATCCTCAGCCATAATGGCAATTGCCCGCGGGTTTTTACCATGTGCCTCAATACCAGCAGACAACACTGCCCAGCCTTCACCAAAAGCAGCTTTGGCATAGCCCTCACACATTTGACTGCGGCAAGAGTTGCCAGTGCATAGAAATAAAACAGTTTTACCAGACATCAGCTTTAAGATTCTTACTAAGGAAGGGCCGACAGTTTAGTGCAAGCAATAACGTTCGTCATAGAGTCTTGATCTGCTAGCGTTGCCATAGCCGTTTACTGGTCTAGTTGACGTCATAAATCACCTAGCGTTAACAGCAAATGCACGTGGCTGGTCATCAACACATAAGCATGCATATCAACGCCACATTTGCGGCTGTACTCTTTCAGCTTATCAAGATAAACCTTGTAGTCCTGGTCTCGTAAAAAACAAACCTGGCGGTCATTTCCCCGCCGAATAAGACATTGAGGGATACCCGGAAAATTGGAGCGAGACAGGCACGGCATAGCAAAACCTTTAGAAAAACGATTTGCTACGGCAAGTCAGGGAGTCCACAAAATCAATTTACTCTGACCCCAATGGTTCTACTCTGACCCCAATGGTTCAGTTCAACATGCCCCTTTGGTTATGGTTAGACCCCTTTGGTTACTTTTGGTTGCTTCGCTCCTTTGATTTCCAGTAATCCCATTAATTTGTCGCAGCGGCGGCGGGTTGTCCCTGTGCATCTAGTTCAATAACCCGTCCGTTAAATTGGCCATTCTTAATGTTTACCTGCGACCAAAAAAATTTGTTCTTATCTACCGAGGTCATGCCGACGAACCAAACTTCACAACCACCGGAGCTCCTCTCTGACTCATTCAAGATACGCTTCACAAGATCATTCGACAGCAAGTACCTTCTAGTCGCCGAGTGAGCTTTACTGGAATCTAGCTCGCTAAGCACACCCGGAGGAGCTAAATAATTAACAATAATTTGATCCTCAAACAGCTCGACGTTTTGGATACAAAAACTATCCACTAAAAATCTGCATTCCGACACATAACGCGTTCTTAAATCAGAAGATAACTCCTTGCAACTAGCAACCGTATCCTCACAACCCAAAAGCGCAAAACAACTAGCTAGCAGAAAAACAAGTCCACGCAAAACTTCGCCCCCTAAAATAGTGCCAATCTACAAAGCTTTCTCCTGAGTCGGTAAAACCAATCTACTCTCACCCCGATGGTTCTTAGCCTATATCTGGCTTTTATACACAATATAAAATGCAGCAATGACCAGCAGAACCTCAATCCCGGAAATATAGCAATACCATTTAAACCGAGTAGTTTTAAAATAGAAAAATGCGGCTAATGAAGTGCATAGCGACAAGGGTGCACCCATCACAAACAATCTAACCACCAATTGCCCACTGTCTCGGTTCAGCTGGATTACCCCAAGCACTTCTCTTAACAAAAAAACTCCAGCAACCGATAACACAGAGAAAAAAACGATATCTGCGAGAAACTTCCCGTCAAAGCGCATCATTGCTCAATGCCCATATATTCAAAATATGTTTTCATCTACTGCACGCCATAGAGCCTCAGAAAAGTATTCATTCGTACTAGAGAATCATAAGGGTCAATCATAAGAATCATAAGGGTCAGAGTAAATAATCATAAGGGTCAGAGTAAATTGACCCAAGTCGCGCCCATCTATAAACCTTTCTTCTGTGTTGGTAATACACTTTGCCGTTCCTAGTCTGCTCTCAAGGAAAACGCAAACAGTGTTCGGCAACGGCTAGCCGTCCTCTAACAACTTACGTAGGTCGATAACCGCGGCATTGGCGCGCGAAATATAGCTCGCCATTACCAAGGAGTGGTTAGCAAAAATTCCGAAGCCGGAACCATTTAGAATCACCGGGCTGCCCAAGTCGGCTTGTGTGGCTTCTAATTCACGAATGATTTGTCGCAGGCTGACCAAGGCATTTTTCTTAATCAGCACATCACGGAAATCGTATTCAGCAGCTTTCATAAACTGCACCAAAGCCCAGGCGGTGCCACGAGTTTCGTAGAAGACGTCGTCGATTTCGAACCACGAGGTTTTAATTTCTAGCGTGCTAGAAGTGGGTGTGGCTTGTTGGGCAGCTGGGTCGCCGGCCAAGTCGGTATTCACGCGCTGCTGACCAATACTGGCGGAGAGGCGTTGCGAGAGGCCACCCAAACGCTTTTCGACTACCGCCAACCAATTCGCTAGATTGTCGGCGCGGGCGTAGAACTGCGCGTCGCCTTGTTCAATATCAATCAGCTCCTGCCGATAGCCTTCGAAAGCACGCAGGGCTTCTCGGTATTTGCCTTCGGTAGAAGGAAATATCCAGGAGTCATTGGGCGAATTCAGCAAGGGCTCGCCTTCGGCTAAAAAGGCGTTTTCGACCGACTGTGATTGCGATCGGCTGAAGTCATTTCGTAACGCCCGTGCTAACTCGCGTGACTGTACGAGCACACCGAATTCCCAATTCGGCATGTTATCCAGCAACACCGAGGGTGGCGTAATGTCGTTACTCAGATATCCGCCGGGTTTGTCTAACAATGTGCCGACCACATTGATCAATGCCGACGTGGTGGCATGCCCTACTACACCAGAGCTAGCGCCGACTTCCTGCTGCGGCCGCTCTGGCTCTGATGACCAATACCAGCCCACGACAAGGTTGACCAATACCAGTAAAACCAAGCCCAAAAACGCCGGGCGTGACCATTTATTACGGCCCGTATTACCGGCATTAGCGCCTGCAAAGCGCTGCCGAACTGCGTCAACCACATCAATAAATTTATCAGCGACGGAAGCCATATCAATGAACCCTATGTAGTACGGGCGCCTAGCCCTTGTTGCCTAAGCTTAACCCCCAATAACAACAGCAATACTATCAGCAAGCCAAACATCCAGTGGTTTCGATAGAACATATAAGGTGTGCGACCTAGGCGCGGCTGCACCGCATGCACGGCTGCAGCTACCTGCCCTCGTGGCAGGCGCTTCTGTACTTTACCCGCCGGGTTAATAAATGCCGACCAGCCAGTGGGCGTTGCCCGCACCATCCAACGCTGGGTTTCTATACTGCGCATACGCGCTATCTGTTCGTGCTGGGCGGCAGCAATGGAGTCTCCAAACCAAGCATCATTACTCACGTTGACCAGCAAGCCTGCATCCTTGGCCGCTAGCGCTACTTCTTCAGCAAACACATCTTCAAAGCAGATAGAAACAGCTACTTGATGTTGCCCCACCTGGAATGGGTCACGGTTGCTATCACCGGTATACAAATCGGTAAACGGCAACTCTAAGGACCGCAACCAAGCGCGTACGAAGTTTGGCACCGGAAAATACTCAGCAAACGGAACAAGGTGCTGCTTATCGTAAAAGGCTAAACCCGGGCCACCTATCTGGGCCACGGTGTTGGCGTATTGGGCACTCAGGTCATCCCAGCGCATTACGCCAGCCAGCAGCTGCGCATCATGCTGCGTTAGTCGCTCCGCTAATGGCACAAAAAGGTCATGATGGAATTCTCGGTACACCCCGGGAACGGCAACTTCTGGCCAAACAATTAAGTCTGCCTCGGCTAGTAGTTCCTCGGTCAGCTGTTCATAACGCTGTACCGTCGGCAGCTGCTGCTCAGGCAGCCATTTCCGATCCTGCTCAATATTGCCTTGAGCAATGCCAACGTGTATCGCATCACCACTCGCTTGTGTCCACTGAAGGCTTTGCAGGCCATAGCCTGAAAACAGCAACAATATCGCCGGCACTGCCACCCATCGCGCCCTGGCTTGCTGAATAGCCACTGGCATGGCCGCCAATAGCAACACGGGTATAGAGAGCCCAAACACCCCCACTAATGGCGCCCAACCATTCAACCAACTATCAGTCTGGCTGTAGCCCAAGGCAAACCAAGGGAAGCCAGTTAGAACAACGTTGCGCAACCACTCCAGCAATGGCCATAAGACCAAATAAGCCAGTAACCAAAGGCCAAAAACAGGCTCACTCCCAGAGCGCCGCCCTACCCAAGCGGCGGCGGCCGCTGCCGTGGCACCAAACAAGGATAAATACAGCGCCAATACAGCAATTAATACCACCGACAAAACGGCCGGGGCACCACTGTAAATATGGGTCGAAATATAAATCCAATAGAGCCCCCCAGCGAAGCCCGGGGCCGCAAACAACAGTCCCAACTTAAACGCCGGCAGTGGCGCCTTGCCATACTGCAGCCACAGCAAAACCGCCAGCAAACAAGGCATTAACCAGCCCTGATTAAAGGGTGCAAAACTAAGCGGAGTTAAGGCACCGGCGGCCAGCGCCACCAATGCTTGGGATTTGCTAACAGACGATGTAGCCAAGACAGACGCCCTAGGGGTTAAGAAACAAGCCGCTAGCAGTCGTCGGCAGGCTTACCAGCGGGCACCGCGCTTAACTGCGCCACAGCCACTTGGTGAACACGCCGACCATCGGCTTTTAAGATTTCGAAGCGAAAACCTTCTAGCTCAACCGACTCTCCGCGTTTGGGCAGATAACCGAAACTTTGCAACAACAAACCACCGACGGTTTCGGTATCCGGCATGGCGTCAAACTCGGTCTTGAAATAGTCGTCAAACTCGTCCAACTCGGTCAGCGCATTAACCGTATAGCGACCGTTGTAGTGCTGAATGATATTGGGCGTTTCTTCGTCATCATGCTCGTCGTCAATGCTGCCAACGATTTGCTCGAGCACGTCTTCAATAGTAACAAGGCCCGAGATACCACCGTATTCGTCAACCACTAAGGCCAAATGAGTGCGCGCGGCTCTAAACTCCGACAACAACACATTGAGGCGTTTGCTTTCAGGCACCAACTTAACGCCACGGCACACTTCGCGTAGCTCAATGTTTTGCCCAGGGTGCTCCACTACATAACGCAGCAAATCTTTCGCCAGCAGAATACCTACGGCCTCTTCCCTGTCTTCTGTCATCACCGGAAAGCGTGAGTGGCCAGACTCCAACACCGTGCGTAACAAGCTTTCCATTGAGTCGTCGCGGTCAACTACGGTCATCTGTGCGCGCGGCACCATAATGTCGCGCACACGGGTGTCGGCCACACTCAAAACACCATCAAACATGGTGTGCAAATCACTATCGATAATATGGTCGGCATGCGCCAAACGGGCAATGTCAGCTAAGTGCGCCGCCGCCGTTGGGCGTGGCATAAAGCGAGGTAGAAGCTTAAGCAATAGTCGCTGCCACCAAGGTAGCGTCGCGATATATTCGAGCGAAAGGCGCCTCGACGAGGTCGACGGCGGTTTGTCAGTATCCATACGGATCGTTCTGTAGCCTAAAGGTAAGTCTAAATTAGTCTATTTCGTAGGGATTGGCAAAGCCTAAACGAGACAAAATTTCGACTTCTAGCGCTTCCATTTTTTCAGCGTCAGCGTCTTCAATATGATCGTAGCCCTGCAGATGCAACATGCCATGCACCACCATATGCGCCCAATGCGCCGCTAGGCTTTTACCCTGCTCCGCCGCTTCCGCAGCAACCACCTCGGCACAAATAATAATATCGCCGAGCTCAGGTTCATCGAGTTCGCTTAGTAGCTCAGGTGAAAGCCCAGATGGAATCTCAGCGGGAAAGCTTAATACGTTGGTGGGTTTGTCTTTGCCGCGATAGTCACGATTTAAGCCCTGAACCTCATCGGCGGCCGCTACTCGTAACGTTACTAGGGCCTTATTCGCCGCTTGCCGAGCAGACTCGGCCCAAGCCACTAGATCCTGCTCCGCCACCGGCGCAGCTACCGCAAACTGGACTTGAATCATGACCGTTGCGGCGGCTCAAAGGTGCCGTCAACGTCGGCTTTTTCGTAGGCCTCGACAATACGCTGCACGAGCGGATGCCTGACTACATCGGCGCCAACAAAATGGGTAAAGCTAACGCCATCGACATTGCGTAATACATGTGCGATATCACGCAGACCGGAACGCTGATGTCGTGGCAAATCAACCTGAGTTAAATCACCAGTAATCACCGCGCGCGAACCAAAACCAATCCGCGTTAGAAACATTTTCATTTGCTCGACACTGGTGTTCTGCGCTTCATCCAAAATAATAAAGCTCTCATTCAGCGTACGCCCGCGCATAAAAGCGAGCGGCGCAATTTCGATAACGTTCTTCTCGAGTAAGCGATCGACTTTCTCAAAGCCCAGCATTTCATAAAGTGCGTCGTAGAGCGGTCGCAAATAAGGATCGACCTTGTCGGTCATATCACCCGGCAAAAAGCCTAACTTTTCACCCGCTTCTA
The DNA here is from genome assembly GCA_030425645.1 of Gammaproteobacteria bacterium. GTDB lineage: Bacteria > Pseudomonadota > Gammaproteobacteria > JAPPPA01 > JAPPPA01 > JAPPPA01. Next base: position 198,437 of record JAUHZK010000003.1, read on the forward strand.
CCGCGGGGCGCACCAACAGAATGCGACGCACTTCGCCACGTTCAAGCGCATCTACCGCACAGGCGACCGCCAGATAGGTTTTACCGGTGCCAGCTGGGCCAATACCAAAGTTAATATCATGGCTAACAATGTCAGCCAAGTAATGCTGCTGATTAGCACCACGGGCGCGAATCACACCCCGACGCGTTTTGACGGTGACTTCATCACGTTGCAGTTCGGTCATTTGATCGACTGACGATTCCTGCAAACTTAAATGGATATGCCCCGGCGTTAGCGTTTCTGTGGCGGCAACTTCATAAAGTTCTTTCAGCAACCGCTCGGTTGCTTGCACCATATCCTTCGGACCTTGTACCGAAAACTGGTGCGCACGGTTGCTAATTTGCACGCCTAGGCGGCGCTCCAAATGCTGCAAGTGCTGGTTAAATGGACCGCAAAGATTTGCCAGCTGCTCGTTATTGGCTGGCTCGAGTGTGAGTTGGCTTTTAACAGGCATTAAGCGCTGGCCGTTTCATCAGTCACCACCCGCCCACGCAGGGCATTGGTAGTGGCTTCGGTAATGTAAACGTCTACAAACTCGCCAACTAAGCGCGCTGGCGCATCAAAGTGCACCCAACGTAAGTTTTCAGTACGACCACTGAGCTGAGTCATATTTTGCTTAGAGACTTTTTCCACCAGCACACGTTGTACCGTGCCAACCATGTCTTCGCTGTACTGTGCCTGAAACTCGCGAATACGCGCTTGCAAACGCGCCAAACGCGCTTTCTTTACATCTTCTGGAATACGGTTATTGGCCAGCATATCCGCAGGTGTACCCGGGCGCGGGCTGAAGATAAAACTAAAGGATTGATCAAAACGAATGGTCTCGATCAAATCCATGGTTGCTTCAAAGTCATCGTCGCTTTCAGTTGGGTAAGCGACAATAAAGTCAGAAGAAATACCAATATCCGGTCTGACTTCTCGCAACTTGTTAATTTTGTCGATGTAGTACTGGCGGTTATGGCCACGCTTCATCGCCGCTAACACATTGTCTGAACCGGCTTGTACTGGCAGATGCACAAAGTTAGCCAGCTCCGGCACTTCGGCAAAGGCTTGAATCAAGCTGTCGCTAAATTCGACAGGGTGCGAGGTGGTAAAACGAATACGGTCGATGCCATCAATGGCGGCAACGTAGTTAATCAGCAGCGCGAGGTCGGCCACGTCGCCGTCTTCAGTCTGGCCCTGATAAGCATTCACGTTTTGGCCCAGCAGATTAATTTCACGCACACCCTTCTCGGCTAGCTGCGCGCATTCCAGCAACACATCATCCAGCGGGCGGCTAACCTCCTCGCCACGGGTATAAGGCACCACACAGAAAGTGCAGTATTTGCTGCAGCCTTCCATGATAGAAACAAAGGCGCAGGGGCCTTCGGCGCGCGGCTCAGGCAAACGGTCAAATTTTTCAATTTCCGGGAAGGAAATATCTACCGCTGGCTTACGCTCTTTGGTAACGGTGTCGTATAGCTCGGGCAGGCGGTGCAAAGTCTGCGGCCCAAACACCATATCCACATAGGGCGCACGCTCACGAATAGCGTCACCTTCTTGGCTGGCGACACAGCCACCCACGCCTAACACTAGATCAGGATTTTTCTGCTTTAGCTTTTTCCAACGGCCTAATTGTGAAAATACTTTTTCCTGCGCTTTCTCACGAATAGAGCAGGTGTTGAGCAGAATCACATCGGCTTCTTCTGCTGTTTCTGCGCGCACAAAACCCCGCTCTTTACCCAAGACATCAGACATCTTGGAAGAGTCGTATTCGTTCATTTGGCAGCCCCAAGTTTGAACAAAGACTTTTTTGGTGGAGGTTTCGGCAGTCACAGATCTAACAACAGACAATAAAAAAGGGCGCGAATTGTAGCATTTTTAGCCACCGCGCCCTTTTAAAAACAACAGCCCCTTGGGCCTATTTTTTAGCCACGCAGAATACTCAGTAGCTCTTCAGTTTTGGCATCACATAAGGCTTGATTGCCCTTGGCCTCAACATTTAGCCGCACCAACGGCTCGGTATTGGACTTGCGCAAATTAAAACGCCAGTCGGCAAAATTAATACCAATACCATCCATCAGATCAATGCTTTCGCAATCCGGCTCATACTTGGCACGAATCTCGGCAATCTTGCCGTCCGGGTCTTCAATGCGACTGTTGATCTCACCACTAATTGGGTAAGCAGCAGCACGCTCGCCAATCAGCTGAGACAGCGACTTGCCGGTTTTCGACATCAGCTCCGCAATAAACAACCACGGCAGGTTGCCGTTGTCACAGTACGCAAAGCTGCGGAAATAATGGTGAGCACTCATTTCGCCGCCGTAAACCGCGTCTTCAGCACGCATCACGTCCTTCATAAAGGCGTGGCCTGATTTCGACTGCACTGGTTTGCCGTTGGCATTGGCCACGGTTTCTACCGTCGCCCAAGTTAAGCGAGGGTCATACACAATCGCCGCACCCGGCTCACGCGCCAACAGGGTCTCGGCAATTAAGCTGATGAGGTAATAACTTTCAATAAAGTTGCCGTTTTCATCAAACAAGAAGCAGCGGTCAAAATCGCCATCCCAAGCGACACCAAAATCCGCGCCACTATCGCGCACCGCTTTAGCGGTTAACTCACGGTTCTCAACCAGTAGCGGGTTAGGCACGCCATTGGGGAAGGTGCCATCTGGCTCATGCTGCAAGCTGACCAGCTCAAACGGTAGCGCCGGTGAAATCGCGTCGACCACCAAGCCCGCACAACCATTACCGGCATTGGTAACAATTTTGAATGGCTTCAGATTGGCCACATCAACTTGGCCCAGTAAGAACTGCGCATACTCAGGGCGCAGGTCTTTTTCGGTAACCGAACCGGTGCGACTAGGCGCTTCAAATTCACCAGCCACCGCTAGGGCACCAATATCCATCAAACCGGTATCAGCTGAAATCGGCCGCGCTTCAGCCTTCACCATTTTCATGCCGTTATAGTCAGCCGGGTTATGGCTAGCGGTAACCATAATGCCACCACCTAAACCTTGGCTAAAGGTCGCGTGGTAAACCTCTTCGGTACCCACCACACCGATATCTAACACGTCAGCGCCCTGCTCGGTCAGGCCGCGAATCAACTCCGCGCATAACTCGGGGCCAGACAAACGCATATCGCGACCAACAGCCACCGAGGTGGCGCCGGTAAATTGCACAAATGCGCGGCCAATGTTGTAGGCCAATTCAGGATTTAGCTCGCTCGGCACTTTGCCGCGCACGTCATAAGCTTTGAAACAAGAAGGAACGCTAGTCATATCTTTCCGGGTCACAATCGTTCTGGGTTCTTTTTAAGGGTATATAGACAAAAACCCGCATAAGCGGGTCTTTGTCGGGTTCTAGATTATTGGCTAGAACGGAATGTCGTCGTCAATAATGCCGGTGTCACCACCCGCTGGCGCTTGGCCACCGGTAGGCTGTGGATTCCAGCCTTGGTTTTGCTGTGGTGCCTGCTGTTGCTGACCACCCCACTGACCGCCACCTTGCGCACCGCCACCCTGGCCGCCTTGTTGCTGGCCGCCAAAGCCGCCGCTGTCACCCATTGGCGCAGAGCCACCACGGCCACCCAGCATTTGCATATTCTCCATCACTACCTTGGTGGTGTAACGGGTATTGCCTTGCTGGTCTTGCCACTTGTCGGTTTTCAAACGGCCTTCGATATAAACCTGTGAACCTTTACGCAGATACTCACCGCAAATTTCAGCCTGACGGCCGAAGGCGGTAATACGATGCCATTCGGTTTCTTCTTGCTGCTGGCCGCTGTCGCGGTTTTTCCACGCACGTGTAGTGGCTACGCTGAATTCACTTACAGAACTGCCACTCGGCAAATACTTATTCTCTGGGTCAGAACCTAGGTTTCCCACTAGGATGACTTTATTAACACCACGTGCCATTTAATTAATTTCCTCTAGAACATCAGGTTCCGCATCTTCGTCTGCGCGGTTTACCCATAGTCGCATCATCATATACCAAGCAATCGCTGCAACGGCAGCCACTACAAAAACTCTTTCTGGACCCCAGCTGGCATTTACCCAACCTGCCCACAGGCCGCCAAAAAACGCGCCTAAAAACTGGCTGCTAGCAAACACGCCCATTGCCGCGCCACGCCAGTCTTCACCAGCCACTTTTGATACCAGCGCCGGCATCGCTGCTTCCAAGAAGTTAAAGCCAGCAAAGAACAACAGCATGGCTAACACCAACATCTGCAAGTCACCCGCTTGGCTAGCCATCGCCATACCCGCTGCCAACGCCGCAATCGCTAACGGTAAGCGGCGCATGCTGCGGTCATTTTTGTCGGCCTTCATCACAATCGGCAAAATCAAAGCCAAGGAGCCAACCACAACACCCAACCAAACCATCCAGTGATCAGCTACCGGCAAGGCAAATTTGTCGCGTAACAAACTGGGCGCAATCACAAACAAGCTAGTCACTAAGGCGTGCAGCACAAAAACAGAAAAATTCAGCCGTAGCAGCTGCGGCTGCAGTACCGCCGTAATCTGATAGTTACTGGGTTTGCGCTGCTCAGGGCTTGGCACGCGCAACAACAACAGCATCGCCAGCACGCCCGCCACCGCCGAACCTAAAAATAAGCCTTGGCCGCCCAGCGGCTCTAGCAATAGCGGGCCAACAAACAAAGACAAAGTAAAGGCAATACCAACACTAGCACCCAACAGCGCCATGGCTTTAGTGCGCTGGCTTGAACGGGTTAGGTCAGCCGCTAAGGCCGAGCCTGCCGCAGCAATAGCGCCACCACCCTGCAAAATGCGGCCAGCAATCATCCAGTAAATATCGGCCGCCTGCCATGCCAGCAGCGAGCCCAATACAAAGATGCCCAGCCCAAGCCACATCACCGGCTTGCGGCCAATGCGGTCAGAAAGCACACCAAAGGGAATTTGCAGCGCTGCCTGTGTTAGCCCATAAATACCAACGGCGAGGCCAACTAACAACGGCGTTTGCCCGTCCATTGCTGCAGCCACTAAGGCAATCACCGGCAACAACATAAACAAGCCCAACATGCGCAGCATTAATACCAGCGCAAGGCTAAACACAGCGCGTTTTTCTAGGGGCGTAAAGGCGTTATCAGACAAGGTAGGGCTACAAGAACTTAAGGCAAGAATGGGTAACAAAACTGAGGTCGGCATAACGCCGAGGCGGTATAGTATCAGGTTTGCTTAACCACCCAGAAGACAATGTCGCAATCACGCCTCGACACTATCCGCGTACGCGGTGCTCGCACTCACAATTTAAAGAATATTGATGTCGATTTACCGCGCGACAAGCTCATTGTCATCACCGGTCTTTCGGGTTCAGGCAAGTCTTCGCTGGCCTTTGACACCATTTATGCCGACGGCCAACGTCGCTACGTAGAGTCGCTTTCCGCCTACGCGCGCCAGTTTTTATCGCTAATGGAAAAACCGGATGTGGATTCCATTGAAGGCCTTAGCCCGGCGATTTCGATTGAGCAAAAATCCACCAGCCACAACCCGCGCTCAACCGTGGGCACGGTGACGGAAATTTACGATTACCTGCGTCTGTTATTCGCGCGCGTTGGCACACCCAAATGCCCGGACCACGACACCGTACTGGAAGCGCAAACCGTCAGCCAAATGGTTGACCGAGTTTTAGAACTACCAGAAGAAAGCCGCTTAATGCTGCTAGCGCCAGTAGTGCAAGAACGTAAAGGTGAACACCTCAAACTACTCGACGAAATGCGCGCGCAAGGTTTCGTGCGTGCTCGTATTAACGGCGAAATGGTCGAGCTAGACGACGCACCCGAATTAGAGCTACGCAAAAAACACACGATTGAAATCGTGGTCGACCGCTTTAAAGTGCGTGACGACCTAAAACAGCGCCTAGCCGAAAGCTTTGAAACTGCACTGCGCCTAACCGGCGGCATTGCCATCGTTGCGCCCATGCGTGAAGGCGAAGCCGGACTTGAAGAGCCACTCACCTTCTCCGCCAATATGGCCTGCCATCACTGTGGCTACAGCCTGCCAGAGCTAGAGCCGCGCCTGTTTTCATTCAATAACCCCACAGGTGCCTGCCCTACTTGTGACGGCCTTGGCGTACAGCAGTTTTTCGATCCCGCCAAAGTGGTTAAAAACCCTACTTTAAGCATGGCCGGCGGCGCCATTCAGGGTTGGGATCGGCGCAACCCTTGGTCATTTAGCTTGGTAAAAGGTGTTGCTAACGCTTATAACTTCGCCGTCGACACCAAATGGAACGAGCTAACGCCCAAGCAGCAAAAGGTGCTGCTATACGGCAGCGGTGACAAAGAAATTGAGTTTGTGTACTACAACGAACGCGGTGAAGAGAGCAAACGCTCGCGCGTATTTGAAGGCATTCTCAACCATATGCAACGCCGCTATCGTGAAACCGATTCAGCGCCGGTGCGCGAAGACTTAGCCAAATACCTAAACAGCAAAGACTGCGAAAGCTGCGATGGCGAACGTTTAAATCGGGCCGCCCGCCATGTCTATGTAGGCAACCAAAACCTGCCGGCACTTTGCCGCTTGTCGGTGCAAAAAGCGTTTGACCATTTCGACACACTCAAACTCAGCGGTCACCGCGCCGAGATTGCCAGCAAAATCTTAAAAGAGATTAACGATCGCCTACGCTTTCTAAATGACGTTGGCCTCGACTATCTCAGCCTAGAGCGCAGCGCCGACACCCTTTCTGGCGGCGAGGCACAGCGGATTCGTCTTGCCAGCCAAATTGGCGCTGGCCTAGTAGGCGTGATGTACGTATTGGACGAACCCAGCATCGGCCTACACCAACGCGACAATGAACGCCTACTCGGCACGCTCACCCGCCTACGCGATATGGGCAATACCGTAATTGTGGTGGAACACGACGAAGACGCCATTCGCGCCGCGGATCATGTTCTAGACATCGGCCCTGGCGCGGGTGAACACGGCGGCCAAGTCGTCGCTCACGGCACACCAGAAGAAGTGCAAGCCAACGAAAACTCGGTGACAGCGGATTATCTGTCAGGCCGCAAAGTCATCGCCGTTTCTGAACAGCGTGAGGCTCGCACACCGGACAAATTTATCGAAATCCGTGGTGCTAACGGCAATAACCTCAAAAACGTCGATGTGGATATTCCCGTAGGCGTAATTACCTGCGTTACCGGCGTATCCGGTTCTGGCAAATCAACGCTGATTAACGACACGCTCTACGCCAAAGCGGCTGCCGAGCTGAACCGCGCCAGCACCGTCGCCGCGACGCACAAAGAAATTAACGGCCTCGACCACTGCGACAAAGTCATCGACATTGACCAAAGCCCAATCGGCCGCACACCGCGCTCAAACCCAGCCACCTACACCGGTATTTTTACGCCGATTCGTGAGCTATTTGCCGGTGTGCCGGAGTCACGCGCACGGGGTTATAAAGCCGGTCGCTTCAGCTTTAACGTTAAGGGCGGTCGCTGCGAAGCCTGCCAAGGCGACGGCTTAATCAAAGTAGAAATGCACTTCCTGCCCGACGTTTACGTGCCTTGCGACAGCTGCCACGGCAAACGTTATAACCGCGAAACCCTGCAAATTCGCTACAAAGGCAAAACCATTGATGAAGTGTTGAATATGACCGTGGAAGAAGCACTACCCTTCTTCAGCGCCGTACCCAGCATTCAACGCCGCGTGCAAACGCTATACGACGTAGGCCTTAGCTATATCCGCCTTGGCCAAAGCGCCACCACCCTTTCCGGCGGTGAAGCCCAACGCGTCAAACTCGCCAAAGAACTCAGCAAACGCGACACCGGCAATACGCTCTATATTCTGGACGAACCCACCACCGGCCTACACTTTGCTGATATTCAACAACTGCTGGACGTGATCGAACGCCTGCGCGAACACGGCAATACCATCGTCATCATCGAACACAACCTAGACGTGATTAAAACCGCCGACTGGATTATCGACCTAGGTCCAGAAGGCGGCGACGGCGGCGGCACCATTGTGTGTAGCGGCACACCGCAGGACGTAGCGAAGCACAAAGCCTCGCATACCGGGCGGTTTTTGAAGTCGTTATTGTAATTTCAGCCAACTCACGCGCCATGCTTAATCTGCCTATTACAGTTGATCATGGTGCAATACAGAATCGCAGCAAGAGCGCCTAACAATAAGTTCCTATCGCCCTCCACAAGGCGATGAAAAGCACTGCATTTGCTTATTTTAAGCATGGCTCTTCAATAGGGTTCAAAATGCCACCTGATAGCAAACAATAAATCTTGCAAAGACTTCTCACCAGCCACAGAACGACCGTCATGAACGCTCTGAAAAGCTAATTGCAATGACAATGGCAACGCATCCAAACGAAACGCTGTTCCCAACCTAAAGTAAGGGTCGGTATCACTAGCCCCTGCAGCCTGCTCAGCCACCGAAAACCCAGCGCCTAATGCCATTGACCAATTCTTATTAAGCGAATACCGGAAATCCAATCCGAATTGAAACTGATCTTTCTGACCAGAACTTGCTGTCAACGACTGCAACTGAACACGTGATTCAACCACCAAATTGTCACTCAACTCCCCGACGAACGCAGCCCCTAGCAGGTACCCATTTTGGCTACCGGAATCAGCCTTTCTTGAGGAATCACCTAAAAGGTAACCTACCTCCACCACATACGAGTCATTTGCAACGGCCGCCCCCCAAATTGAGGGAACAACCAAACAGATCACTATAAAAACGTATCTAATGAACATCACAACTATTCCACGACCTCAATGTAGCCAGTTGAGCGGAGCACGCATCCACTGTCTTCATCATTGGCCTCTGCAACCGCCACCGCTAAATCATAGCGGCCGACATATGGCGCCGATACATCCCTTGCCAGCTTAATTCCACCGCTAGGACTCAAACTAGAATAGTTCGTCCGATATAGGATGTCAGTTGTATCGTTACCGACAATACCAAGTTGCACTGAAGCACCACTGTTAGCTGAGTTTGCTGGGTAATCTAGATTAAATATCACCGTTGTATCGTTGCCTATACGGGCATAGGCATTGGCATATTTTTGAAAATCACTAACGACGCTTAAAACATCCTGGCTAACGCCTGCTTTGCAACTAGTATTGCCCACACTAAATGGCTGGGGAGAATTGATACCCCCTTGAGTAACCCTTTTCCCGCTCGGATCGCCAGAGCCAGCCCCCGAATCCGAGCCGCCTTCCGGCCTGCCATCAAAGTAACAGTCAACTTGCTCCCATGCTCCGTACTGATGGTAATCATCCAAACCACTTGTACCAGCCTGAAGCTCACAATCGGCCGTCTCTTCACCCCGGTTCCAACGGCCATCACCATTGCCATCACGATACACTACGACTTGGTAGTGATGCCCCGAGCTGGCCGAAAACTCCTCCTCGTTTGTGCCCAGCAAACAGGCGTCAGAAAACCGACCAGAGCTGCTCGAAATAGGACAGTTTAGGCCATTAAAACTATCTTGCAGCACATTGTCACGAGTGACTAAGCGAATTCTTAGGTCGGTAGCAATAGAGCCCGTGACGGCCGTTATAAGGCCCTGTACCAGCCCGTCAACCTCTCGATTGCCAGACTCATTGGAAGGAAGGCATTTACCACTAAGGGTGCCCGTACCGTTAGGTTTGCTACCACTGCCGTTGTCGCTCAACGCCAAACTGTACTCTGAACCATCGGCGAGCGACTGATACCAAGTACCAGCTGGATTTACAGAACTGGTTCCACTTCCACTCCATTGGTCAATACCACCGTCTGCATGACGCCAATGCATTCGAGTGTTGGATAACTCCGTCACCAAAACTAGCGCATCGCTTTCACTAACACTGTTAGGGCCACAGTTTCGAAAGCTCGTAGACAACAAATCAATATCAAGCGTCTCATTATCTACATTGTACTGCCACCGAAGCGTGGCCTCGCCATTTTCTAGATTGCCTGCTTCATCTGCATCGGCGCCCACACACCCACCCTGGGCTTCGCAAAACGCTTTCGCAGCATCAGAGCTGGCATATAAACGTTCTGTACCCTGGTCGCCTCCATTGTCTTCATAGATAAGCGCGCAAAACAAAGCATCAGAACCATAATCCCAACAAACTTCAATATAGCTATCCGCTCGCTTGACGGGATAAACATTCACATCGGTATACCCGTCGGGATTACCGGGTGTGGCATTCACCAAGACTAAAGAACCGTCCCTAGCAATATCGTAAGACTCTGGCCCAAAACTGGCCGGCCCTGTAATGCCAGGAGCATAGTGATAATGATCGTCACCAAAAATAATGCGATCTAAATGCCAATCACGATTATTCTCTTTATAAACACGATACAACGTTCGGTTTCGGAGTTCATCGCGACTAAAGCCCTCCACAGGGTCAGCCTCGTTTACTGCCACATCAAAACTACGCTCTACAAATTTTCCATCATTCCCTTCGACTACTACCCTAACCGGGGTCTGGCCAACATTATCAAACACACATGTCAGCTCAAATTCGTTAAAGCCTGTTTGACGGGCCGCAGAGCAATTGCCCGCAGAGGGCTGCACATCACTTACTTGTTGAATGTTTGAGCCCGTAACTGTCAGCGTTACTTGTTCATCAACAACCACCTCCCTAGGCTGCAAATCTGCGATTATTGCCGCGACTGAGGCCTCTGGGGTGCGCCTTGCGTCAATAAAATCTGATGGATCGACAAACCCAACCGCGCTCATCACCTCATGTGCACGCTTGATTTCGTCTCCCGTCATGCTGCTTTTTTTAACAACAATAGTGCCGTCGGTGTAGTAGCCGTTGCCATTATCACCGGGCCAATCATCTCCTAGATCCGGGTCATACTTTGTACGTATTTCAAAGTGCAGATGGGCATATAAGCCTGAACCATTTTGACCTCGCATATTCGCTAAACGGCCAATAACTTCCTTCTCGCTAACCCAGTCGCCGACTTGCAAACCAAAACTACTCACGCTACTTGTCATCTGCCCGTCGGTGAGCTGCTTGCCTGTGATGTGCAAGTAGAAACTGTACACCGAATCTCCCCCAACCTGAGGGTGCTCTAACACCATTAACCAAGCGAGGTTACCTTTATTGGCCAAGCGAACCACCTTGCCGTTGGCAATTGCCGTAACCGGCTGACCAGCGTCACTGTCACCCGAACCTTGATTCCAATCTTCACCCGGATGGACACCTTCTGTACCTGGCAGCTCTAAAAAGCTACCCACATCCTGTGCGTTTCGCCATAGATTGTTATCAGAGTTCGGCTTGCCCCGCTTAGCGTTATCGGCCACATCATTAGCGCCATACAAATTGTTTTGCTCAGGGCTAATTTGCTCCGCCAATGCAACTGGCTGCGATCCGCTGAAGTCAGCGCGCTCACCGGTTTGCTCATCTAAACCTACCGGATAATGAAACCCTTCAGCTTGGCTAGGCGTGAAACCAATATTTACGCTACCACCCGCTAGCAACTCTCCACCACTTTGGGCTTTAACGGTCATTTCAAGCGACCCGGTGCGGCGGTGCATGCAATCCATAGTGAACAACTCACTACTAACCCGCTGTTTATTGCCGCAGTAACTGGCATTTTGAATATGCGCCGTTACGGTTTCAGGGAAGTTTGTGCCATTCACATGATACTTAACCACTTGGCCCGCTGCCGCACTAGTAGGGCTAACGCTAGTCACACTCACCTGCTCAGGGTCGTCTGTTTCGGTTACGGTAATTGTGGCTGCCGCAGTATCGGTCGCACCATCGTCGTCGGTCGCTGTAAGGCGAATCGTATAAACACCCGCTGCCTTGTATTCATGGCTCCAACTAATAACTTCACTGAAGCAAATATCAGCTGGCGGTAGGCGACTCACCCCGCCATCGCCCCAGGTGACGTGATAGCCAACGATGCAGCCATCCGAGTCAGAACTGCCATCCGTCGTTATTGCGAACCCCTGGTCTTCCTCAACACTTGTGGGCGCGTTGATTTTGGCAATAGGAGGACTGTTCTCAGACTCAACAACAACCAAAGTGATTTCTGCAAAATCGGCATTGCCATTACTGTCTACCGCCTTAACTCTAAACCGATGCTCACCGACCACTTGAGTTCGGTGGGTAAATTCTACGCCTCTACCCAACCATGCTGCCCTATCATCCGCGAGGTAATACCAAGTATATTCTAGGTGGTCGTTTTCAGGGTCAGTTGAGCCCTCCGCAGACAGGGTAAACGTCTCACCCGCGGAGAACTGACTTTGGCCACCTACAACAACTGCTCGCGCAGTAGGGGCTTGATTTATTGTAGTTTGGCTTTCCACGACCAGAATGGGTGAGTAATAAGTAGTTGGTTGCCCGTCGACCAATATAAACTTGCCATTCTTCTTTGGCCGGACTCGAGCGCGATAATAATCGGCTTGAGAGTATTGGTAACTGAAAGCAACTCCAACGTTGCCATTAGAGTCCTCTGTAAATTTCGCATTAGGATGCAGTCTCGTTAAACCACCGTAGGGGTCACTATCAAAGTAGAGCTCATATGCATCTTCGGCCTCTTCGACCGAGTCTTCGCCTGATAGAGGAAACCAGAAGTTAACCATATCGCCGCTGGCTACTGTACGACGCGCATCGTCATGGTGACTTAGAGCGCTATTTGTAAAGTACAAACCCAGCTTTGTACCTTCTGTTGTCTCCTCACTTTCTTGTTCAGCGAGTAACTCTGCCACCGATAAATCTACTGTTTTATCTTCTTCCGAAAGGCGGTAACAAGAAGCACCTTGGTATCTCGGAACAGACAACTCCAGTTGCGCGCTATGAACTTCGTCCGCTACCACGCTTTCACTAAAGCGCCCTGAGGGAGAAACATCCAGCTCGTAACGCTTTCCATTAACTAGTAGGTCAGCCGAGATTCCATCAACCGCTGTGAGCGGCTTGTCACCCAAGCCGAACTCAAGATCCCCACCAAAATCATGGTAAACAGTGTTGTCGTGTCCAATACGACGGCCAACTTCGAAACCCTCAACGTAATAAGTTAGCTGACCAGTAGGCCTGATTACGAAATCTGGGAGGTGAGTTTCTTCCAAAATTTTATTTACAGAGTATTTATTGCCGTGTGCTGAAACGTAATCGGCTCGGTACGACGTGCGGAAGTCGACGGGGAGACGCCGGCTAGTAGTCACTTCTGGGATTTCAACATCCGGAATTAGACAAGTAGCTCGTGAATTTCGTTCACTTAATGCACATGCCTCAGCAGACTTATAGAAACTTTTGTCAGCGGAGACGTCCTCAAACTCATAAGAAAGATTAACGTTTTGCGGATCTAGTTTGTCATCAAGGAACCTGAACCCCTGAGCCCCTAACCTGAGTTCTACATCGTATTTTTCTCCACCACACACCTCTGCCGGATCGCCATACAGCACATTATGGTTTTCTACGAACACCGAGACATCAATCCGATGCGGACCATCCGCTTCTACATCCTGCCCTTTGGAAATAGGTAACGCCGCATCAAGCACCTTTTTAAGGCCGTCTAGGTCATCTTGCTTCACAGATTCCTGATATAGACCCTCCACCATGCGCCAAAACTGAGGGGGCGGATCTTCGTCGTCCGGCACAGAGCTAGCAAACCACTTTACATCTCCAGCCAGCAGCTCCCAATCGTGCGTCGGCAAGGGTCCAGAGCCAGACAAGTATCGATACAGCTCATAGCCAGCATCAACATTGTTACCTCGCCTATAGTCAACATACTGTCCAATCTGAGCATTTACCCAAATATCGTGATACCCAGATACGACAGTCGTACCCAAATCAAGAACCACATCAAGGTACTTAGAAGCTAATTTGTTTGCCACGGATGCGTCTGTCGTCCAAGAACCCACTTGATCCTCAACGGCTCCCAAAGGGTCAGATACAACCTCTCCAAAGTCGTTCATTCGCTTCATAAGCAAAAGCGCATCTGTCGCGTCATCACCAATCATGGTTCTGGACAGTGTCTCAACTGGGCTCCCGATAGCCTCTTTGGCCCAACCCCAAGTTTTCAACACCCCAAAAGCCGGAAGCTCGCCTTCAGCGTAAAGCTCTTCAAATGCCCTCTGATATCTACGCTGGCTAAAATAGCGCTTAATATTCTTTTGCTGGATAGCCGACTTCACTATGTCGAAAACCAACAAATCTTTGTTCGATGCATCTCGGACCTTAACTGTCTGCAAGTTAACCGACAGCAAACGCAGCCACTCTTCTGCACTCATCTCCCGGTAGGGTTGCAAATCATCAGAGTCGTAGGATACGTCCGGCGCTCCTTCAAGTAAGATGAGCAACTCACTAACGAAGCTCTCCACTTGAGATTCGTCGTAAGCAAAGCTCGTCAAGTTATCAAAATTATTCTGTACATCTTTATTAATTTGATATTTGCTAAAATGTTCCGTGCGAAAGCTAACCAAACCACGATCGATATCGACACTTTCTGGCACAAGAGAATCAACGGATCCATCGTCATTTACCCGCGTTACAATAACGTCGCTAGAATTAACCCCCTCGGGACGAAATGGCATTGAGACCAAGACAGGCTTAGCGAATTGAGTGCCCGCGGGCAGCAACTCTATCGCTTTACTCAAGGGCACGCCCAAGACGGCTTTCCCGTCGCTCTCGAGCTCAGAAGCAACAATAGTGACCGGCTTATCTACAGCGCCTGCAGGAACCAAAAGCTCAAATCCTGCTAAAGAATCTGATTGCTCGTTAGTCACGTCTAACAAGCTTACCGAGCCAGGGTCAGCATCCACATGGCCAAGTTCGCTAGCTTCATACGCGACAGCATCCCAGAAATATTGGGCAACGCGATGCTCTCCATGCTTAATTTCCAATGCTATAGAGGTACTACCTACCCGTGATAAGGTGGCGCCACCAGTCACAACTTGGTCATCCATTGTCCACTCTGTCACCAAACCTCTTGGCAAAGCCTGCTCTGGAAAAGTTATGACTGCTCCTACCTCTGCATAAAGAGGGCCTGGTGGCTCGGGCTCATAATCGACAAACTCGAGAGCACGCTTTGCTAAGCCCGACTGCTGATCGCCACGATGAATTAGCCCGACATAAGCTTTTAGCAAATCGTCATATGATACTTTTAGCTGGTCTACGTGCCTAAGTGGGTCGAAAGCCAGCACATCTCCTAGGTCAACCCGCCCGTCACCATCGAGATCATTCAACAATTTCTCAGCAATACCGCTAGCCGTAGCCCCATCCCCTAAGTTTTGCTTTGGAGTCGAGCGATATATCAAGTCTGACAGAGCAGTGACACGCACGGTTCCGTCTAAATTTTCACTCGGTATTAACCCGTAGAAACTTCCCCGGTTTTTCACTCCAGCAGAAATATCTATTTCACCATTATCATCTGGGTCAAGATCCGTGCCCCCAGATACTTTAATGACATACATTGGGGACGAAAGCCCTGCGGGGAGCGAGATGGAAAACGCCCCTAGGTCGGCTCCAGATACGCTATTTGAAGTTTCAGCAACAGCCAATGGGTTGACCAAGTCTGATACCTCATAGAGCTCTACTATTCCGCTCTGTATGTATCCAAGTTGAGCTACCCCGCTTATTCGCCGCGAATCATCCTGTACTGAATCTCCATACCCCCCCCCGCAAGCCGCAAGAAAACCCATCGCAGACAAAACCAGCCAAACTCTAGTAACACGGAACATCTTTTAGAATCCCCAAAACGCTTCCACTAAGCCTCCCCTGAGGAAAGCGAGCCGAACAAAAAGTAAGTAGTTAATCCTACTAGCGAACCAACCTTGAGTGTGTGACGCTCGGGTCACATAACTTAATCGGTGCACTAATTGAGGAAACGGCAACTACAGATAATCCAGATAAAACCTACCCCTAGGGATCCGCTAGAAGCACACCCGTAAAATGTGAGGTTGGCGTCACAAATTTTGCATTCCCCTTTCCCCCCACAACAACAGCGCGCCGGCAGGTATGTAGAATGTTTGCAGTTCACCTCACAAAATACAATTACCGTTTACTAAGGACAAACCGGCATGCGTGCGTATATTGCTCCCTATTATCTATTGCTTAGCGCTTTAAGCCCCGACACTCTAGCCACAGATAGGATTAACTCACGCACCATGGATATAACCGCTGACAGCAACGGGCTGCAGCTATCCACACCCGCCGCTTACGGGGTGTCCATACCCAATATTGAAACCCCTAGCAGCCTACACTCTGTTGCCACAGCATTTGAGGCCAACAAAGGAAGCAAAGCAGAAGCCTATGCGTATGAAATCAGCGGCGTACAAGTGGGAAGCACACAAGGGGGGCTTGGAACCGACCTATATATCCGTGGATTTTCAACCGGCGGCGGTTTCACGCTTTATTCTGGCCGTAGCTTTTTGAACGGCGAAATCGACAACATCAATTTTCAGGCCAGAGACACCGCCACGGTCGAGCGCATCGAGATACTCAAGGGCCATAATTCAGCTCGATACGGAATAGCGGCACCAGGCGGCAGCATCAACTACCGCACCAAGCAGCCAACCTATAACCGTTTGCTTAATATAGAAACCACCGCTGGTAGCCATGACTTAGCGAGGTTAACGCTCGATGCGGGCGGGCAAACCTCAGAACATTCAGCTTATAGAATGGTGGTTGCGGCGCAAAACGCCAATGACATGCGTAAAAACGTTGTAGACGACCGATACACACTTGCGCCTAGCTGGCGCTGGGATTACTCCGCCAATAGCCATGTACAACTTGAAGCTGAGTATTACCAGAATAATCGCCCCTATCAAATGGATACGGTATACACCCAAGGCGCGACGGTTTATGACATTTCCTACGTGGGACCCAATGCTCGCGCCAACAGAAGAACTCACCGCTACGGGCTAAACTGGCTGCATTTAATCAACCCTAGCTGGCAAACCACACTAAAGCTGCGCCATTACGACGTGAAACGCGAGGATGTATTAGACGGTTTTTTCTTTTTGGCCAATCCTACGCAGCTACATAATTTCTACGCAGATTATGTATCTCACTCTAACCAAAACTCTGCGCGAGCAGAGCTAATTTACAACTTCGGCAAAAATACTAAACACACGTTGGTAGCCGGTCGCGACTATTTAGACTTTAACGATACGATAGACGCGGACCGCAGTGCATTTGACTTTTTAATCGAAGTGTACGATCCGCAATTCCCAAACACGCCACCAGAAACCGCGTACCGGCAGGACACCGCAACCCAAACCAACCACGGCACTTACATTACCCATACCGCCAAATGGAATAAGGCGTGGCGAACGGTCGCATCAATTCGCCACGCCAGATACCAACTCAGTCGCGAGCGCAATGGCGAACCTAGAGATTTGGGGTTTAACGACGACACCACCTCTTGGACCCTCGGCGCAACTCACCTGCTTAATGAGCACTACTCCTATTTCGCGTCCGCCAACCGCTCGGTGGAGGCAAACAGAGGCTCCGACGCGAATGGCCAACCGTACCCTAGCAAAGTAGCCCATCAGTTGGAGGTTGGTGTTAAGCGGCATTTTCCGGGTCGTGGCTGGTTTACCGCTAGCTTTTTCAACATTGTTCAAGAAAACCTAGTTATTCAGAACCCACGCGAACCAGACGAATTTATTCCCAATGGGGATTTACGCTCTCGCGGCTTTGAGTTTGATGGAGCGATGAAAATTGCGCCAAATTGGCATATATCTGGTCAGATAACCTATTTAGATACTAAAATTTTAAAGCATGAAGAAGATGTTGAGGGCAACCGTTTTGCCAATGCGCCAACGCTTTCTGGCCGCATTAGCGTTAATAAGCGTTTTCGGCGCTGCTCACTTGGATTAGACCTATTGGCCTCGTCCAGCCGCAAAGGTGACACTGCCAACTCTTTCACATTGCCCGGCTGGACGCGTTGGGATAGCCAAGCACACTGCAAAACAATGCCAAAACAGTCAGTGCGAATCACCGTTGAAAACCTATTAGACAAGCGTTATGCAAGCTCTACCTTAGGAGAAGACAACGTTGTACAAGGCGATCGGCGGAATTGGCGACTGAGCTATCAGTGGGAGCTGCTCTAAGGACATGAAGCAAACAGATATAGAGTTCGGCATCCTAATACGGCAACGCCTGAGAGCGTTAAAACTCACCCAAGAAGAGTGTGCGAGCAAAATGGGCGTTAGCCGCGAAAGCCTCAACCGGCTTATGGGTAAAAACCCCGAGCGAATGCAAGTTGGTACGCTAGCGGCTCTTGCTCGAGCATTGCATTGGCACCCTAGTTACATTCTAAAAATCGCGTTGAGCCACCCCAATGCCGAACTACCGCAGCGAAAGCTTGTAAACGAAACCCAGCATTTTTATTCCGACTGGGCTAGCGCATTCATCAAGGATGTATCGTTTCCGGACCACTCGGTGGTTCCTGCGGGAGCTCGCTTTGAAAAAATTTGGGAGGTACAAAACACGGGCACACAACCTTGGGTCGACTGCCAACTTGTCTGCGTTGATGAAAATTTAACCGTCAATAGGAAAGCTGGGGGCTCTGCACTACTTGAAGCAAAGCTTATTCCAGACAGTCCAAGCGTTCACATAGCCGACACAGGAAGCGGCGCCACCACTTGTATCAGTGTTACATTCACTGCACCCAATAGACCTGCCACATACGCTTCTTATTGGAAAATGCTATTACCCAATGGCGAGCTAGCATTTCCTGAACGAGAAGGACTAAGCTGTATTGTGCGTGTCGAAAGCTATTTGGAACAGCTAGACAAGCCCCCCGAGCTTATCGTGTCTTAAACCACCACCGCTAAAGATGGATTAAGAAAGCAATGCGAAAAAGAAGTCACGATTGGGGTATAAAGGCGTTCACCGGCAACAGGTTATTCCGGACCGCCCTCCCAGTTCATCGCCACCTAATCAATTACTAGACGTAATTAAAACCGCCGACTGAATTATTGACTTAGGCCTAGAAGGCGACGACGGTGGCGGCAATGATGGTGATCTGACGCTATTCCTCTAACGGTCGGCTTAACTCAAAGCCGCCAATAATGTCGCCGTCTTCATCAATCGGCGGGTAGGGTTTGTTATAGCGGCGACAGTAACGCGCCATTTTGGCTTGGCAGCCTTCAAACAATAGCTTTTCATGCAACTCATCGCTGATGCGGCGGCTGTCGTATTGTCCGGCAATCTGCTTCTGGCGTTGCGCCTCGAACAGAATCAATGCCGCGGCCACCGACACATTCAGCGACTGCACCATGCCCTGCATGGGCACCACCAACTCCACATCGCACTGCGAAAGCACCTCTTCACTTAGCCCATGCTTCTCAGAACCCAATACCAAGGCGGTCGGCTGCGTAAAGTCATACTCCGTAAACGGTATTGCGCGATCAGATAAATGCGCCGCTGCCAAGGTAAAACCACGCGCTTTTAAGGCATCAACACCATCTTGTGCTGTTCGGTGCCGTTTGAAATGCACCCAAGGCTTACTACCACCGGACACTAAATGCGGCACCGCCAAGCGGCGCAAGGTTGACCAAGCATGTATCTCACCGACACCCACCGCATCGCAAGTTCGCACAATCGCGCCGAGGTTATGCGCCTTATGCACATCATCCATAAATACCGTCAGGTCGGGCTGGCGGCGATCGAGCATTTGAAAGACTTTTTGGTAACGTTCTGAAGACATTAATAAATACTAAGGAAGCCTAGAATTTGGGCCAAAAGAAAGGCCGCAAAAGCGGCCTTTTTTTACTTGGTTTCCGACGAACTCTCGGAGTCTTTTGGATTCGTTAAGCTTTGCCAAAACTCTCGTAATGCAGCAAAGCGATGCCCAACATGCTCTAGGTGCTCATCAATACGTAGAATCTCTTTATGTTGAGATTTCTCCGCGCGGCGCTCTAACTCAGCATGTAGCTTGGCAACTGCCTCTTCGGCCTTACGCTCTAGCTTACGTAGCTTTTTATCCGACGCTTTTTTAAGGTCTTTTTTACGCTTTGGAAATTCGTATGTATCACTCATAAACCATCCACCCTTAATAATTATCTGAACACGCTACAGCAGCGAGGTCACGCCCAAGCAAACAGCAGGCACAACAAAGAACAAACCCAGAATATAGAACAACGCGACTAGCTTATTTTCTGCCGCAATATAGCCCATCCGTTCTGCAGCGGTTACCGGCAGGTTACGCAGGAACGGCAAGCCGAAGATTAACGCCACACCGAGCACGTTAAAGGCCAGGTGCACAAAGGCAATTTGCAGGGCCTCGGTCTGGAAGCTGGTGACCGCTGTTGCCGCCAGCAGCGCCGTTACGCAGGTACCGATATTAGCACCCAGTGTGAACGGGTAAATTTGCTTCAGACCGAACGAACCAGAACCCGCCAAAGGCACCATCAACGAGGTGGTGGTTGATGAAGACTGCACCAACACGGTAACAACCGAGCCTGACATGATGCCAGTCAACGGACCACGACCAATCGCCCAATCCATAATCAAACGGGCACGACCGACAAGCAGGCGCTTAAGCAGTTTTCCGATCAGGCTAATCGACAAGAAGATAACCAAGATGCCACCCGCGATCAGCAACACACCACCTAGAATCGTATCTAGATTGCCCACCATGTCTTTAGCGGAATTCACCAATGGTTTGGTGGCGGTTTTAACAAAGTTCAGCTCTTTCATCGATGCATCTTGCAGCGTGAAAACGCCCGCCATCGCAGCACCAATTTTTTCTAGCAAGCCAAACATCATTTCCAGCGGCAAGAAAATAAACACACAAAGCACGTTGAAAAAGTCATGCACGGTGGCCGCTGAAAAGGCGCGACGAAACTCTTCTTTCTCACGTACGTGACCAAGAGAAACAATGGTATTAGTGATAGAGGTACCAATATTGGCACCCATCATCATTGGCACCGCAATCGTTACCGGCAAGCCGCCGGCAACCAAACCCACAATAATGGACGTTACCGTAGAAGAAGACTGAATTAAGGCCGTAGCCAAGGTGCCCACAACCAATCCAGCAAAGGGGTTGGTGGCGAACTCAAACAACTCTTTGGCGTGATCACCAGACGCCATCTTGAAGCCCGAGCCAATCAGGCTAACCGAGCAAATCAGTAGATAAACCAAAGCTGCAACGGATACCCATTGCCACCACTTGCTTTTTCCTGCTTCCATTTCCGCTGTCATTTCAACTCCAGCCATTTTTCAATTGGTTAACGCGACACCCCACTAAGGCCGCCGCCTAGAATAAGTAGATTTTCACAATTCTACGGTAACTAGAGCCGCTTTTATGGAGAAAACAGCGCCGTTAATTTCGGCGGCATCTTAGGCACAGTATGTGACACTTTTATGACATGCAAAATTAAGCCCCAATCTTTCGATTGAGGCTTCTTGTTTACGCAGGGCAAATCAGGGCAAGCGAGACGTTCGAGAGCAATTCTCCAGCGCCTAAAACGAAAAAACCCCAAGCCAAAGCTCAGGGTTTTCGTGGTCTATTTGAGCAAGCCCGAGCCGTGAGTGCAAGGCGGAGAATTGCGAAGTGTGCGATTAGCACATGAGCAACTTTCCAACGCCGCAATCGCGGCTCAGGCGCCGCTTCAAATTACATCATGCCAGGCATGCCACCCATACCACCACCCATGCCGCCCATATCAGGCATTGCAGGTGCAGCGTCTGGAGTTGGCAGGTCAGAGATCATGCACTCAGTGGTCAGCATTAGTGCTGATACTGAAGCTGCATTCTGTAGCGCTGAACGAGTCACTTTAGCTGGGTCAAGAATACCCATTTCAATCATGTCGCCGTACTCACCAGTGGCGGCGTTAAAGCCGTAGGTGCCTTCGCCGCCCGCTACGTTGTTAAGTACAACAGCAGCTTCTTCGCCAGCGTTGCTGGTGATTTGGCGTAGCGGCTCTTCAACCGCGCGCATTAGGATCGCAATACCAGTGTCTTGATCAGCGTTGCTGCCTACTAGCTCAGAGATAGCGGCTTTGGCGCGAACCAGCGCAACACCACCACCCGCAACAATGCCTTCTTCTACCGCAGCGCGGGTAGAGTGAAGTGCGTCTTCAACGCGGGCTTTTTTCTCTTTCATTTCGATTTCGGTGGCAGCGCCAACCTTAATCACAGCAACACCGCCAGCTAGCTTAGCAACACGCTCTTGTAGCTTTTCGCGGTCGTAGTCTGAAGATACTTCTTCGATTTGCGCACGGATATGAGCCACACGATCTTCGATCGCAGCTTCATTGCCAGCACCGTCAACGATGGTAGTGTTTTCTTTGCTGATTTGAACGGTTTTAGCTGAACCTAGATCTTCAAGCGTGGCTTTTTCTAGGCTTAGGCCAACTTCTTCAGCAATCACGGTACCGCCGGTCAAAATCGCGATATCTTCTAGGATCGCTTTACGACGATCACCAAAACCAGGTGCCTTAACAGCCGCTACTTTAACGATGCCGCGCATGTTGTTTACTACCAACGTCGCTAGGGCTTCGCCTTCTACGTCTTCGGCAATAATCATTAGACTACGGCCAGCTTTGGCTACGCCTTCAAGCAGAGGTAGTAGGTCACGGATGTTGCTGATCTTCTTGTCGAACAACAAGATGAATGGGTTTTCTAGCTCAACAGTCTGAGTTTCAGCTTTGTTGATGAAGTATGGCGACAGGTAGCCACGATCAAACTGCATACCTTCAACTACGTCTAGCTCGTTTTCTAAGCCAGAGCCGTCTTCAACAGTGATAACGCCTTCTTTGCCAACTTTGTCCATCGCCTGAGCAATGATGTCGCCCACTTCTTGGTCAGAGTTTGCCGAGATAGAACCCACCTGCGCAATCGCAGTGCTGTCTTCACATGGCTTAGATTGCTGTTGAATTTGCTCAACCAAAGCAGCGGCAGCTTTGTCGATACCACGCTTAAGATCCATTGGGTTAGCGCCTGCGGCTACGGCTTTTAGACCTTCACGCAAGATTGCTTGAGCCAATACGGTCGCGGTAGTAGTACCGTCACCAGCAGTATCTGAAGTTTTGCTAGAAACTTCTTTTACCAGCTGTGCACCCATGTTTTCTAGGGCGTCCTCTAGCTCAATGGCTTTAGCAACCGATACACCGTCTTTGGTTACGGTTGGTGCGCCGAAAGAGCTCTCGATTACTACGTTACGGCCTTTAGGGCCTAGGGTTACTTTTACAGCGTTAGCTAGGGTGTTTACACCCGCTACTAGGCGCGCGCGCGCGTCATCACCAAAACGTACGTCTTTTGCACTCATGGTTTGTTTCCTTTTCCTTAATGCAACTCGCCTGCAACGAGTTGCCAATTAACGTTGTTGCTTACGCAACAACCGCAAGAATGTCGTCTTCAGCAAGAACTACTAGCTCTTCGCCGTCTACTTTGATCTTGTTGCCGCCGTATTCTTTAAAGAACACGTTTTCGCCAACTTGTACGCCTACTGCACGGGTCTCACCGCTTTCTAGGGTTTTACCTGGACCAACAGCAATCACTTCACCCATCGCTGGTTTTTCGGTAGCAGAACCGGGCAATACGATGCCTGACGCGGTGGTGGTTTCTTCTTCTACGCGCTTAATAACAACGCGATCCTGTAATGGACGAATGCTCATGGAAGGTTCTCCTAAATCCATGTCATATAACTAATGAGTGGCAATGCGACATTGAGCGTCGAATTAGCACTCTCCGAATTCGAGTGCTAATACTAGGGGCGACTTTCTGGAGTTCAAGTGCGAAAATGGCTTTTTTACGCTTTTTTGCATGAATCAGGCGCATGACCGCACTATTAGCTCTCACAAATTGCGAAAACACTGACGAGGCCAACAAACTAGCCCACTGGCTAATACAAGAAAAACTGGCTGCTTGTGTCAATATACTGCCGGCTGTGCAGTCCGTTTATCGCTGGCAAGGCCATATTGAAACCGCCAGCGAAGTAACACTGTTTATTAAAACCACGAGCACGCAATTTGCGGCCATTAAAAAACACTTTCTAGCTCAACATAGCTATGAACTCCCGGAGCTTATCGCGGTCGAGATAAGCGACGGACTTCCTGAATACCTAGATTGGGTTTGTGACAACGGCAATGATTAAATATTTTCTAACGCTCTGCCTATTCATTAGCACCAGCGCCTATGCCAGTTTATTTGGCAATAAAACAGAGCAGCTGCTACCGGCGGAAGAAGCGTTTGTAGTCTCCGCCGAATTACGCGACGACGGCATGATTCACGCCAATTGGTTTGTTGCCGACGACTACTATTTATATAAGCATCAATTTAAATTCACCGCGTTGAGCCCCGGCGTTGTACTTGGCGAACCACAAATCCCGCCGGGAAAAGCCAAAACAGACGCCGTGTTTGGTGACGTAGAGGTTTACTACCACAGCGTCGATATCCAAATCCCGGTTATCAAAGCGCCCGATGGCGCATTTAATGTGGAACTGCGTAACCAGGGTTGTGCCGAAATCGGCCTCTGTTATCCGCCACAGAAAAACGTCCTTAGTTTTGACCTATCTTCTGTCGCCCTTAACCAAACCACTAGCAACCAAACCACTGATAAACAAACCACTGGAGCCAGCACCGCTAGCCCCGGCAATAGCAGCAACCAATTAGCCAACCTACTAAACCGCTCTCCGCTATGGGCGGTACTGGTCTTTGCTGGGCTGGGTGTACTGCTGAGTTTTAACCCTTGCTCGTACCCGATGTACCCCATCCTATCGCGCATTATTGTCGGCCAAGGCACCGACATTACCCGCGGCAAAGGCGTCGCCCTATCGCTAGCCTATGTAGTGCCGATGGCCGCCATGTATGCCATCGCCGGGGCGCTTATCGCGCTGGCCGGACAAAACCTATTTGCCGCTTTTCAAAGCCCGCTGTGGCTAGGTGCGGTCATTGCCATCTTGCTACTGCTATCGCTGTCTATGTTTGGCTTTTATGAGTTACAGCTACCCGCCAGCTTGCAAACCAAACTCAACAACCTGAGCGAAAACCAACGGAGCGGCAGCTACGCCGGCGCTGCCATCATGGGCGCCATTTCAGCCTTAGTCGTCGGCGCCTGCGTGTTACCGCCACTGACGGCCGCGCTACTGTTTATTAGCCAGAGCGGTAACGTTGCGCTTGGCGCCGCCGCCATGTTTGCCTTTGGCCTAGGCATGGGGCTGCCACTTGTCGCGATTGGGTTTTCGGCCGGTTGGTTGCTCCCCAAAGCCGGCGCCTGGATGGAACACATCAAGAAAGTGTTTGGCGTATTACTAATCGCTGCCGCGATTTACATCGCCTCACGCCTACTCGCTGATAACGTCACCTTGGCGCTATGGGGCCTTTTACTACTCGGCTGCGGCCTCAGCCTAGGTGCGCTAAAAACCAATCAGCAAGGCAAAGCCTTATTGGCTCAGGGCTTAGGCATACTCAGCCTACTCTGGGGCGCGTTAGCTATCATTGGCGCGGCCCAAGGCAATGGCGATCTGTTCAAACCACTCGGCAACAGCAGCGTCGCCTCTGAGAACAGCAGCAAGGTCAATTGGCTTAAGGCAACCAACGAAACCGAGCTGACACAGCTACTCGAACAACATCCGCAGGCCATGGTGGATATTTACGCTGACTGGTGCATTCCCTGCAAAGTGATGGAAAAAACCATTTTCCCACGGGCCGATGTGCAAGCCGCGCTAGCCGGCCGCGTCTTAATTAAAGTCGACGTTACTGAAGATAGCGAAACCGACCAACAACTCAAAGCAGCCTTCAACATTATCAATCCGCCGACGGTGATGTTTTTTAATAACGGCGCCGAGCTGACTAACCACCGCATCACCGGCGAAGTTAATGCCGCCGAGTTCCTGCAACATCTACAGGCTTTGCCGCCAACTGCTTTATAGAACCACCACCAATGAAATCAGCCCTAAGCCTTGCTGCCGCGGCAATAGCCGCCGCCATTATTGGCGCCCTCAGCTACCAAGCCATCCATGAGCGTAACAACGAATACAAACCAGCCGAGCGCCTGCCCGCCTTCAGCCTTAACGACATGCACGGCACACCCCGCCAAAGCAGCGAGTGGCAAGGCAAAACCCTACTGATTAACTTCTGGGCAACTTGGTGCCCACCTTGTCGCAAAGAAATCCCATTACTGATTGACGCGCAAAATCGATATGCCGATCAAGGACTGCAGGTCATTGGCATTGCCTTGGAACAGGCTGAGCCCGTTAGAAAATACGCTAAAGAAATGGGAATCAACTACCCCAGTCTAGCCGGCAGCGCCGACGTGATTGATTTAGGAAACCGCTTAGGCAATCAAATCGGGGCACTACCATTTACGGTAATGATCAACGCCGATGGCAAAGTATTAGATACCCATATGGGCGAATTAACGCTTAGCGAACTGGAAGCGCTAATCGCGGCCGCGCTATAAACGCGACCGCTAATAGAGGGATGTATAGCAGCAGCGGCTAACTATTCACCCAATCGATAACGCACACCGGCACTAAAAATGATGTCGGTATAGTCACTAACACCCGCCACGCTCTCGTTATCTTTACTACGCTGAAGCTTGAGTTCTGCACCGGCACTCCAGCGCTCTGCAAAGGCACTCTGCCAGCCTACGCCTAGATTGAAAATGCCGTAGTTCACTTCATCGCCATTGGCAACATCGGCTTGCGCGATGCCCAGCCCTAACATTCCGTAAGCCTGATGCTTGCCAGCTAGCTGGCCCCATAGATAATTGACGGAGAGGTTATCAATGCCTTTGTCATTGCCACCACTACTAATGTTGATTTCCCAGCCACCGTAGTTAAGCTCAAGTGCTCGACTATCTGACAAGTTATAGCGTACATCTAACTCAAGCCCCTGACCGCCGCTAGCGCCGGCATCTAACTTGCGAGCACTATCCGTTGCCAGACTCAGGGCAGACACTCCAAGTGACCATGGCCCAGCCATAGCCGGCATAGACATTCCCAAAATGCTAACGGCAAAGGCCGCAACGCCGATATTTCTTTTAACGTTCATTCTTAATTACGCCTCTTCTATAGTCGCCGCGTTATTCTTCGCAATCTGCGGCTGCAGATGGGGGCGAAATGTTGCATTCGTCTGCATCCCAAACGTCTTGCTGGGTAGCGCTGAAGCCGAAGTTAGGCTCAGTACCAAGGTCGTCGGTGTCAACCAGCACATCAAACTCTTGTTGGCTTTCATCGGTAGATGAACTACCAATGGCTTCAACCTCTACAGTCCAGCCCTCGGCGATATCGACAAAGCTTAGAGCATTAACAGTAATGGTCGTAATGCCTTCCATATGCTGCAGGTTCTCGAATTCATCGACAAGCTGCACCAGACCATTTTCGTCTTCCGTAACAACATCCAGATCAATATCCGGGCTTGCTGAACCTGCTGCTGTGCCGGTGTAACCGTAATCCAAATCTAGGCGGTAACCCAGAGTGATATCTTGGTTATTAGAGTTATCTACATATTCACCAATAATAACGAGCGCCGTGTTTGGCGACTTAAGCGCAAAACTAGCAGTGTTTTCAAACGCCGTGCCTGCATCATTTAACTCTTGTTCCACAGAACTGTAGCTGGTGAAATCGATAAAGGTGTCGATTTGCTCAGTGGTACCGCTAGGCGCGGTGTTATCAAACTCATTGGCCGTTTCAGTAAACGTTTGCGCAACCTCATACACACCATTATCAATTTCTTTTTCTTCAATGGTGCAGTCGTCTACCGAGCCGTTACAGAAACCTTCTACAAACTCTAGGTTGGTGATATCTACGCGCCATACGTAGGCAGTATCACTAGAAGCTGTGATAGTCATGCGAAATTCGCCGGCATTTACGCCATAGAAATGACTGTTAGAGCTATCAAAACCTTCTACACAGTTATTGAAGGTCACGCTAACAACATCCCCAACATCCGGGTCAAACGGGTCTGATGAGCCATTATTTGGCGTGTTATCCGTAAAGTTGCGAGTTACCGTACCGGCTGTGTTTTCACAACTAGGCAGCTCATCTGAGTCTGGCAATACAAATAACAACCAATCGATGGTGTCTTCTGGCGACTCAGCACCTTCATCCATTACCACTAATGCGGCGGCTCTTTCGTTAGCTGTTGGCTCAGCCGGACCCCAACTCACTACTACATACTCAACCACCAAGTTGATGCCATCATCTATGTGCAACTCCAACACGGTAGTACCGCTAGAAGTCGTAGGGGCAGTCCAGCTAGTCGTAGCCGTATCGATTGCCGCAAAAGTTCCTGCCCGAGCTTTCCAAGCGTAAGTTAGTGCATCACTCTCTGGATCAACTGCAGCGGCAGCCAAGTTAATGACACCACTTGGCAAGGCAGCAAAATTCTCGGTCGAGGAAACGGTGACGGAAGGGGCCTTATTATTTAAAGCAGCCGCCTCGACTCCACCGTCAACACTAACCGCCACGCCGATCAAGCGCTCTCCCCAATCACAGCTATTAGGGTCATCGTCTACCTCTTGAGACCCACCAGCCAAAATCATTGCACCGTTATCGCCGACAAAACCACGTAGAGTTTGCTCAACCACATTCTCATCCAACAGCTCCAGTATCACATCACCTTCAGAATTAACTTTTAGTCTAACCGGGTCAGAAAAAGCCACACCAGGTGAATAGTCGCCATCAGACGCACTACCATCTAAAGCAATGCGACCAAACCGAGCCCCACCTTCAACAGTAGCCGCTTGTCGAGCCTCAATAAAATCATGACCATCCGTTCCACGCATAGTCGCATCGAAACACTGTGTAGTAGCTCCCAAACTCGCATCGCAAGCCGTTGCAGGGGTGTTGTGTACATCAATCAGTAAATTATTCAACATCAAAGGCACACTGCCGTAGTTGCACGATAGCTCGCGGCCACTCATTGAAAGCCGCAGCTGCTTACCGGCCAGCATAGGAGACGACGTTGCCTTGCGCAGCATCAATCCATACTCTGAAGACCCATCACTAGCACCGCTCTCAGCCGCGTAAACAACAGCCATATTTCCATCGGCCGACATTTTCCCATTGAGCTGGAAGGTTTCTCCGCCTTCACTAAGAGACAGCAAAACCGCACCAATGTCACTCTGATGTGGTGTAAAGGTACCGGTTGCTGAAACGCCCTGACCTGGCTCTACGAAAAAGCCGATATCACCATTGCCATCGCTACTTAAGATTTCCGCAGCCGGAAACTGAGTAGTCAACCCACCAGCATCTGCAACTGTCATATCCGTCTTAATTACATCAATTTCAATTAGACTATTTGTCGCCGTACCATCAACGGTTTGAGAATCAACCTCATGAATCAAACTCAAAAAGCCGTAGTCTCCAGCCAGCGCACTCTGCTCAAACTGCGCTGTAGGCTTGCGTAGAGCGACCCCTAGGAAACTATTAGTCGACAACCGCACCTCGCTGGCCGTGGCCTCCAAAGCGGAATTGTAATCACCCCCATCCAAATCAGGATCACCGTTACCGTCGTCATCCACATCCTCGGCGGTGAAGGCACGATCGATAGATAGCTCACTGATTAGCAATACTTGCGGTGCCTCGCTAGCCCCAAGCGGAGTAATCGAGTAACGCGGCGAATAGAAGGTGTTGTAATCCCTTCCACTCTGGATATAGGCCCCTGAGAAGCCACGCACAAAACCAAGCTCACCCTTTAAAGCAAGCTCGAGAGGGTGATCACAACCTCCTTCGCACGATGCTTCACTGTCAGCAAACAAATCCGCGCTTGAGCTGTCACGTTCGAGCCCGAATGTCTCTGCGCCAGTAAAGGCAGCGATTAACTCCGTTCCAGAAATTCGGAAGTCAAAGTTGTTCCACCCAAACAAGCTGGTTGCATATGCCCTACTCGCATTAGCACCCGGACCGTTTTGGCCATTATTTATCATTGAGACGCCATAAGAGCCATCAAGGCTCGCACCAGCCGCACCTATATGACAACCGTTGGCGTCAACATTGTCACGCTCCACTGCCGGAGTATTAGGACAGTCATCATCAGCGTCAGCAACGTTGTCGCCATCATCGTCATTATCACAAGCGTCACCCTGAGTGTCGCCATCGGTATTAGTCTGATCAGGGTTCGCATCATTTGGACAGTTGTCAGCGTTATCACCAACGTCATCCCCATCCGAGTCGGCAGATTCAGCCGCATCATCAGGGAAGGCGTCTTGGTCGTTATTGGTGCCATCGCCATCGCGGTCAGCATCACAAATATCACCTAATGCATCATTGTCCTGGTTGGCTTGGTCTACATTGGCGTCGTTTGGACAATTATCGGCGTTGTCACCGATTTCATCACCATCTGAATCAGCAGATTCAGCGGCGTCATCTGGGAACGCATCTTGGTCATTATTCGTGCCGTCACCGTCACGATCCTCATCACAGACATCACCCAAAGCATCACTATCTTGGTTTGCTTGGTCGTTATTGGCATCTAATGGGCAGTTATCGGTATCGTCGTTAACATCGTCGCTATCCGTATCAGCCAGTAGCGGATCAGTCCCATTGGTGGCTTCGTCGGCGTCGCTGACATTGTCGTTGTCGTCGTCAGCATCACAGGCGTTACCGTCGCCGTCTTCGTCAGTGTCG
The DNA here is from genome assembly GCA_030425645.1 of Gammaproteobacteria bacterium. Classification (GTDB taxonomy): domain Bacteria; phylum Pseudomonadota; class Gammaproteobacteria; order JAPPPA01; family JAPPPA01; genus JAPPPA01. The sequence continues at coordinate 228,959 of JAUHZK010000003.1, forward strand.
GTCTGATTTTCGTTCGCAGTTAACGGGCAGTTGTCAGTGTCATCATTGGTATTATCACTATCGGTATCGGCCAACAGCGGATCGGTGCCGTTGGTGGCTTCATCAGTGTCGCTAACATTGTCGTTGTCGTCATCAGCGTCGCAGGCATTACCCTCTGCATCACCATCGGTATTGGTTTGGTCGGCATTTTGTACGGCTGGGCAGTTGTCTGCGTTATCAAACACACCGTCCCCGTCGCTGTCGGTTTCGCCTGGCGCACAACCTTGTGCGTTTACTTGGTCAACTAAATCTTGCGGTGTAGTTGGGCAAGCGTCATCACCATCTGCAACGTCGTCGTTATCGTCGTCGTCATCGCAGACATTACCTTGCTCGTCACCGTCGCTATCCAGCTGGTCGGCATTAGCGCTCAGTGGGCAATTGTCTTGGTCGTCGGCCACCGTGTCGTTGTCATCGTCGTCATCGCAAACATTGCCTTGCGAATCACCATCACTATTGAGCTGGTCGATGTTGGCATCTAGCGGACAGTTGTCTTGGCCATCCGCCACAGTGTCGTTATCGTCATCATCGTCACAAACATCACCTTGCGAGTCACCATCGCTATTAAGCTGGTCAGTATTGGCATCTGCCGGACAATTATCTTGGCCATCGGCAACAGTGTCATTGTCATCATCTTCATCACAGGCATTCCCTAGGGCGTCGTTATCGCTATTCGCCTGATCCGAGTTCGCATCTAAGGGGCAGTTATCGGCACCATCCAAGACACCGTCATCATCACCATCACGATCGTTTGGCGCAGCATCATCACCGTCAGCTACACCGTCGTTATCATCATCAGGGTCAGCATTGTCACCAATACCGTCCTTATCGTTATCGCTACTTTCTGAGGCATTCAGAGGGAATTCGTCAGCACTATCATTAACACCGTCGCCATCGTCATCGTCATCACAGGCGTCACCCAAGGCGTCACCAGTCTGAGAGGAGCCGTCGGTATTGGTTTGGGCCGGGTTAAATGCGTTCGGACAGTTATCAGCCTGATCTGGCACGCCGTCGTTATCAGCGTCCAACACAGCCACCTGATCGTCCTCGTCGCAGGCCGCACCAACACCATCTTGGTCGGCATCAGCTTGATCAGCATTAGCATCTACAGGGCAATTATCCTCTGGGTCGTTAACACCGTCCTCGTCCGAGTCAACCGACAGCGGGTTGCTGCCTAATGCTTTTTCGTCGCCATCCGATAGGCCATCGTCGTCACTATCCGTGTCACGCGGATCGGTGCCATCATCCGCCTCATCAACGTCGCTAACACCATCGTTGTCGTCATCTTCGTCTGAGCAGCTAAAACCTCTTACCGCAGCTCTATTGGCCAACTCGTCACAGCCACCCAGCTCAGCTCCACGCTCACCATCAACAAGCGCATAGGCAACATCAGGTTGACCATCGCCGTCGGTATCACGATCTGCAGCAGCATCGTCCGGGAAGTCATCTTTGGCATTCTCTACATCGTCACCATCACGATCCGGGTTGCGAGCAGCCGGCTGGGTGACCGTTTGTTCGTCTTTGATCGCTTGCTGCTCTTCTTCGCTAACAGCATTACCAGTGGCGGCAGTTTCGTCGGCCACAATTTCCTCAATATCAGCAACGGTTTTGCCGCCGGTATTCGGAATTACCAAACTATCTGGGTCTTGATCGAGCACATCAAGCGAAGCCTCCTCGACAACAACATTACCGTTACCGTCGTCGCCATCAATCTCGCCGTCACCGGCTAAGTCTTTCGCCAAGTTTGCCAGCACTTCTTCAGGGCTTGTTTCTGCGCCACTGCTTTGTTCACTTATCTGATTTACTACAGCGGTGAGCGCCTCAACCGCGGCACGATAAGCGGAAACATCCGCTACTGGAGTTTCACCGCTTTCGGTTTCACCAATTGCAACGGTGTCGTCAACCAGTGGTGGCGTATCGAAAATATCAATCTTGTTGGCATCCAAACCAAACCCAACCGTCGAGGCCACTTGACCAGCAGCAAACTGCAGGGCTGCTTCAAGGTCACCCTCGTCGGATGAAGTCAAACCATCAAAGTCAGCAAAATTTTGGAATGCGATATCCACCGCCATATTGGTTAATGGCGTCGCATAAATCTGCTCACCTTTTGCCGCCAACGCACTAGTTAACACCGTTTTTAAGGTAGTTATAACGGGCGCAACGCCGGTGGTTAGATCTGTTGTATCGTCGTCTGACTCAAACACTAATAAATAAGGGAACACCTGTGGAAAGGCTAATGTCACACCCGTAATTTGAGCCTGAGCATCTGTTTCACCGGTAGCGACCAAAGCGCCCTGCGAAACGCTGGCACCGTCAAAATCAATGGCGTATACATTGACCACCGCGCCCGCCATTGGGCCCTTAACACCACCGCCTTTAAGCGTTGTCGACTTGCCACCGCCCGAACCGCCGTAGTCGCCGCTACCACTACATGCGGCAATTACATGCGGCAATAAACAGCGTCACAACCAAGATAGCGACAAAACGCAAGGAACGAGCAACCATAACAATCTCCCAAAATGCAGCAGTCAAGCTTTCAGCCCCCGCTCCGCGTAATGCGAGGCAACGACCTAATATTTATAAAATGCAAAATCTGATCAGTGCAGCTTAACAGTGCGCACGGCAATTGTCTATGCGAATTAGTAACGCCAAACCATCTTAGGTCACCCAGACAACCCAATTACGCTCACCCTCTGTAAAACCGCAAAAGCAACATCGCAGACCCAAGTCACGATAAACCGCAGCCATTTACCCTCAATTTGCAGTTAACCACCAATTTTTACTGTAACTACGGCAAAAACCTTATAAACTTGATTCATTATGAGAAATAGCTCGTTTGAGCTCAGATAGCGCTCTTTTAGGAACTGTTATGCACAAAATATTGGTAGTTCATGGCCCCAACCTTAATTTATTGGGAACCCGCGAACCCGAGCATTACGGCGCCGCTACGCTAGACAGCATCAATCAAGGCTTACAGGCTCAAGCCGAAAACGCCGGCGCCAGCCTTAGTTACATCCAAAGCAACGCCGAACATACGCTGGTTGACGCTATCCATGCGGCTGCTGCTGATGGAGTGGATTTCATTCTTATTAACCCAGCCGCATTTACGCACACCAGCGTTGCCCTGCGCGACGCTCTGCTGGGCACCGCTATTCCTTATATAGAAGTACATCTTTCTAACGTGCATGCACGCGAGTCATTCCGCCACCACTCCTATTTCTCAGATAAAGCGGTCGGCGTTATCTGCGGCTTAGGCGCAGCGGGCTACCAATACGCATTACAGGCTGCACTGACCCAACTTCAATCCAACCCGGCTTAAAAGGACCCCTCATGGCCATGGATTTACGCAAAATTAAAACTCTTATCGAACTGCTAGAAGCTTCGGATTTAGCAGAAATTGAAGTCAAAGAGGGTGATGATGCCGTACGCATTAGCCGCCCTAGTGCGGTTGCAGCACCGGCGGTCATTAGTACCGCTGCGGCAACCCCGGCAGCGGCTCCTGTCGCCACGCCAGCAACCGCCGCTCCTGCGCCAACAGCAAGCAGCCCGACTGAAAATGCTGCTGGCAGCACCATCAGCTCACCAATGGTCGGCACCTTCTATCTGGCACCCAGCCCTGAGGCTCCTCCCTTTGTTGAAGTTGGCCAGCATGTAAACCGTGGCGACACCATTTGCATTATTGAAGCCATGAAAATGTTCAACCAAATCGAGGCCGAAAAGTCCGGCACCATTAAAACCATTTTGGTGGAAAGCGGACAGCCCGTTGAGTTTGGCCAAGACCTGTTCTTGATCGAGGAATAGGCCATGCAGAAGCTGCTGATAGCCAACCGCGGCGAAATCGCGCTGCGCATTCTGCGCTCTTGTCGTGAGCTTGGGATTAAAACCGTGGCGGTATATTCCGAAGCCGACCGCCATTTGAAACACGTGCTCTTAGCCGACGAATCGGTATGCATTGGACCAGCAGCTTCCAAAGACAGCTATCTAAGCATGCCCGCCATTATCAGTGCCGCCGAAGTCACTGGCGCTGACGCCATCCACCCGGGTTATGGCTTCCTCAGCGAGAACGCCGACTTTGCTGAACGCGTAGAAAAGAGCGGCTTTACCTTTGTCGGCCCACAGGCCGAAACCATCCGCATTATGGGTGATAAGGTGGAAGCCATTCGCGCCATGCAAGATGCCGGCGTACCGTGCGTACCCGGCTCTGGTGGCCCACTCGATAACGACGCCGCCAAGAACATTGCCTTGGCCGAAAAAATTGGCTACCCCGTTATTATTAAAGCGGCCGGCGGTGGGGGCGGTCGCGGTATGCGTGTGGTGCGTGCCGAAGGCGAGCTGGTCTCGTCAATTGAAACCACCCAAGCCGAAGCCGAGGCCGCTTTTGGCAACGGCATGGTATACATGGAAAAATTCCTCGAGACCCCGCGCCACGTTGAAATCCAAGTCATGGCAGACACTCACGGCAATGCCGTGCACCTAGCCGAGCGCGATTGTTCTATGCAGCGTCGCCATCAAAAGGTAATCGAAGAGGCTCCCGCTCCTGGCATTACCGAAAAACAGCGTGCGGAAATTGGCGCAGTTTGCGTTGAAGCCTGCAAACGCATCAACTACCGCGGCGCCGGCACCTTCGAGTTTTTATATCAAGATGGTCGTTTCTACTTTATTGAGATGAACACACGCATCCAAGTAGAGCACCCAGTAACCGAACTCATTACCGGTATTGACTTGGTAGCAGCACAGCTCAAAGTCGCCAGTGGTGAGCGCCTACCTTGGAAACAGGAAGACATTCAAATCCGGGGCCACGCCATTGAATGCCGTATTAACGCCGAACACCCGCGCACCTTCCTACCCAGCCCGGGCAAGGTCACGCGCTTCCATGTGCCCGGCGGCCCCGGCGTGCGCGTCGACAGCCATGTCTACCGAGACTACGTTGTGCCACCTTATTACGACGCCATGATTGGCAAGCTAATCTGCCACGGTGATAACCGCGATGCCGCCCTAGCGCGTATGCGCACCGCCTTAGATGAAATCGTGCTCGAAGGCATTCAAAGCAACATCCCCTTACACCGGGAAATTTTGCTGGATAGAGGCTTTAGCAACGGCGGCGTGACCATCCATTACCTTGAGCAAGAGCTGCTCAACCACAAACACTAAACAGGCATAGACTGATTATGAGCTGGGTTCAAATCAGCTTTACGCTCGCACCTGAAAAGGCGGCGATTGCGGAACAGCTACTCGATGCATTTGGCGCGGCCAGCATCACTTTTACTGACGCCGCCGACCAGCCTATCTTTGAGCCCGACCTCAACACCACCCCGCTGTGGCAGCAAAGCCGTTGCACAGGCCTGTTCGACAGCGAACAAGACATTGCCGAGATCGTGGCGCAATGCCAACAAATCCTGCAGTTGCCTGCCAACGCGCTCAGCGTTGAGCCACTAGAAGACCGCGACTGGGAACGGGCTTGGTTAGATGACTTTAAGCCCATGTTATTTGGTGAACAGCTGTGCATCTGCCCAACGGCCTTTGAGCCAGTGAGCGGCAAGCTCAACATCATGCTCGACCCGGGTTTGGCGTTTGGTACGGGCACCCATCCAACCACCCGTCTATGCCTCGAATGGCTTGATCAACATGCCGCCGCCGTAAAGGACCAAACCATTTTAGATTTTGGTTGTGGCAGCGGCATCTTGGCCATTGCCGCCGGCTTACTCGGCGCTGAGCACCTCGACGCGGTTGATATCGACCCGCAAGCCGTCACCGCCACCGACACCAATGCCGAACGCAACGGCGTGCAAGAGAAAGTCGCCAGCTATTTGCCGAAACCTTTCAGCAATAGTCACGGCCAGCAGCAATACGACATTGTGCTAGCCAATATTCTCGCTAATCCACTGATCGAACTGGCGCCGAACCTAATTGCTCATCTCAAGCCTGCAGGTCACTTGGTGCTGTCTGGCATCCTAGCCGAGCAAGCCGACAGCGTATTAGCAGCCTATCGCGACAGCATCGACTTTCAGCCGATTGCCGAACATAACGGCTGGGTTTGCCTACACGGTCAGCGTCGCGGCTAATACAGCAGCGTGGTACGGCCGCTCACCCTGCTACTCCTGCTGATTACGGCCAGCATCTGGCTCACCAGGCATGCCTGGCTGACACAACCACCGCTTTTCCAGCTCGCCAGTCAACTAACCGAAACACTAGGACTCAGCACACCGGTCGCTAAACGGCCAGAGCTGCTCAGCATTGCCAGCCACGCCAAACTGCGAACCCACCATAGTCGCCACTACCAAATTCACGGGCAAATCCATAACCCTACCGCCACCCCATTAGCGGCACCCAGCATCCTCTTTATTATGCTGGACCGCGACAACAATACTCTCGACACCATTCACTATCCGGCCGAGGCCTGGCAGCAAAACCAGCAACCGATTGCAGCCAATGGTCTGACCGAATTTGTATTACAGTTACCACGCTGGCTCGACAGCAGCTGGGGCTATCAAATACGGCTTATTGACTAAACCAGTGGGTCGCCCAGCGCAGTTTCAATAAAAGCCTGCTGCCTGACTGACGGCCAAGAAAAAAATTGTGTTTTTTTTACACAAAACTTTCCACTAGGGAATACAAGGCCTTGCGCATTTTTTATACAAGTTGTCCACAAGCTATACAACGCAAGTGGTGGATAAAGTGCTTTATTCCAAGCACGTAAATCATTAAACTGCGCGACCATTTTCGGCCATGCCCTGACCCGTAAAAGTGAACCACAAAAAAATTACAATTGGACAGTGGACACTCAGCAACAACCTTGTGTTGTCGCCGATGGCGGGCATCACCGACAAACCGTTTAGACTGCTTTGTCGCCAATATGGCGCTGGTCTAGCGGTGGCTGAAATGACCTCGGCCAACCCTGCACTCCGCCACACCGAAAAATCACGCTTACGCCTAGACCATAAGGGCGAGCCTGAGCCGCGCATGGTGCAAATTGCAGGCAGTGATCCGCAGTGGATGGCAGACGCCGCACGCTTCAATGTCGACAACGGCGCGCAAATTATCGACATCAATATGGGCTGCCCGGCGAAAAAGGTTTGTAACAAAGCCGCCGGTTCGGCACTGCTCGCCAACGAAGACTTGGTGGCCGACATATTAAACGCCGTAGTGAAAGCCGTTGATGTACCAGTCACCTTAAAATTCCGCACTGGCGTCAGCCCCGAGCAACGCAATGCCGTGAACATTGCCCGTATCGCTGAAGACGCCGGCATTCAAAGTCTCGCACTCCATGGCCGCACCCGTGCCGACGCCTACAAAGGCGACGCCGAATACAGCAGCATTGCCGCAGTTAAAGCCGCGGTTAAGCTACCGGTGTTTGCTAACGGCGACATCACCAGCCCGCAAAAAGCGCTGCAAGTGTTGCAGCAATCTAATGCCGATGGCCTCTATATTGGCCGCGGTGCGCAAGGCCAGCCTTGGATATTCCAGCAGATTGCACACTACTTAGACTCAGGCGAACAGCTGGCGGCGCCGAGTTTAGAAGAACAAGCCGACATTGTGCTCAAGCACCTGAAGGCACTGTACGAATTTTACGGCGAAGGCAAAGGTCTTCGTATTGCTCGTAAGCACCTTGGCTGGTACAGCCAAAACCACGCCGGCCCACACGCCGATTCAGCCGCGTTCCGCCGTCTAGCGTTTGCCGCTGACAGCGCCGACCAGCAATGGCAGATCACCCAACGCTGGTACCAGCAGCTTGAAGCTGCTGCTCAAAGCAACCCAACCTTAGAAAACCAAAACAAAGCAACGCCCCCGAAGCTTGCCGCCTAGACCTCAGAAGAAGATCATGTCCGAGACCCATTTACATAACGGAAAACCCCTAAGTCACCACGTTACTGATAGCTTAGAAACCTATTTCAACACCCTAGAAAACACCGACCCTATTGAGCTCTACAACCTAGTGCTCGCCGAGGTCGAAAAGCCACTGTTGGAAAAGGTCATGCTAGAAGCCCGTGGCAACCAGTCCAAGGCCTCAGTATGGCTTGGCATCAGCCGCAGCACCTTACGTAAAAAGCTAGCCGAACACGGCCTAGCCTAAGCAACTAATCCGCTAACTAACGCTCCACTAGACGCGCCGCCCGCCGCCTAGAGCCCAAGACTCGATACCAAAGGAAGTTTCATGCCGTCCCTGTCTGACGAACTGGCCAACGCCTATAGCGCACCCAACCAACTACCATTGCGCCCGGTGCGTCGCGCGTTAATTTCTGTTTCCGATAAAACCGGCATTGCCGATTTTGCCAAAGCCCTACATGACCGCGGCGTCGCCCTGCTGTCCACCGGTGGCACTGCCAAGCTAATCGCTGACGCCGGCCTACCCGTTACTGAGGTTTCCGAGCACACCGGCTTTCCCGAAATGATGGACGGTCGTGTAAAAACCCTACATCCAAAAATTCACGGTGGCCTACTAGGTCGTCGCGACATGGATGAGGAAATCATGGCCGAACACGGTATCGATCCAATTGATATGTTGGTGGTCAACCTCTACCCATTCGAACAAACCGTCGCCGATCCAGACTGCCCATTGCCGTTAGCGATTGAGAACATCGACATTGGTGGCCCAGCCATGCTGCGCGCCGCCGCTAAAAACAACGACGGTGCGGCCGTCGTAGTTGACCCTAGCGACTACGAAAACCTATTGGCAGAAATGGATGCCAACGGTAACCAGCTGAGCGGCGCTACTCGCTTCAAGCTGGCCGCTAAAACTTACGCGCTAACCGCCGCCTACGATGGCGCCATTGCCAACTACATGGGCCGTATTGCCGACGACGGCGAAAAGCGCGATTGGCCAGATACCTTCAACACCCAATTCCAGCTGGAAGAAAGCCTGCGTTACGGTGAAAACCCTCACCAAAAAGCCGCCTTCTTTAAAGAAGCTGGCGCCACCGAGCCAGCCATTGGCACCGCCAAGCAGCTACAAGGCAAAGCCCTCAGCTACAACAACCTTGCTGACGCTGACGCTGCACTGGAATGCGTTAAAGCATTCCCAGAAGCACCGGCTTGCGTGATTGTGAAACACGCCAACCCTTGCGGCGTAGCCCTAGGCGATAACCTATTGCAGGCTTATGACCTCGCCTTCCAAACCGATCCAACCTCGGCCTTTGGCGGCATCATCGCCTTTAACCAGGCGCTAGACGCTGAAACTGCCAAAGCCATTATCGATCGCCAGTTTGTCGAAGTCATTATCGCGCCTAGCGTGAACGCCGATGCGGCCGAAGTACTTTCAGCCAAAGCCAATGTGCGCGTGCTCGAAACCGGTCAATGGGACCAAGCCGTTCCGAGTTACGACTTCAAACGCATTAACGGTGGCCTGCTGGTACAAGATCGTGACCTTGGAGTGGTGAGCGACGACGAGCTTAAAGTCGTGACCAAGCGCGCACCAACCGAAGACGAAATGCGTGACCTGAAATTTGTCTGGCGCGTGGCCAAGTTTGTGAAATCAAACGCCATTGTTTACGCCAAAGGCCAACAAACCATTGGCGTTGGCGCAGGCCAAATGAGCCGTGTTTACAGCGCCAAGATCGCCGGCATTAAAGCCGCCGATGAAGGTTTGGAAGTCCCCGGTTCGGTACTGGCTTCGGATGCCTTCTTCCCATTCCGTGACGGCGTTGACGCCGCCGCAGCTGCCGGCATTACCGCCATGATTCAACCGGGCGGCTCGATTCGTGACGACGAAGTCATTGCTGCTGCCGACGAGGCGGGCATTGCGATGGTCTTTACCGGCATGCGTCACTTCAAACACTAATCAGCGCGTTTAGCATCTGGATACCACAATGAAAGTATTAATCGTAGGCGGCGGTGGCCGCGAACATGCCCTAGCTTGGAAAACCGCGCAAGCCGACCACGTGACCGAGGTACTGGTTGCTCCCGGCAACGCCGGCACTGCATTAGAGCCGAAGCTACGTAATGTGAATGTCAGTGCCGAGGATATCAACGGCCTATTGGCGCTGGCGAAAGCAGAAGCGGTAGACCTCACCATTATCGGCCCAGAGGCACCCTTAGTTGCCGGTGTGGTCGACGCCTTTACTGACGCCGGACTACGCTGCTTCGGCCCAAGCAAGAGCGCTGCCCAACTAGAAGGCTCGAAAGCGTTCACCAAAGACTTCTTAGCACGCCACAATATCCCAACTGCGGCTTACGGCAACTTCACCCAAATCGACGAAGCCGTTGCTTACATTAAGGAGCAAGGCGCGCCGATCGTGGTTAAGGCCGATGGTCTAGCCGCCGGCAAAGGCGTGATTTTGGCGCAGACCGAACAAGAAGCCATTGATGCCGTTAACGACATGTTGGCAGGTAACGCTTTTGGCGATGCCGGCCACCGCGTAGTAATTGAAGAGTTTTTGGTCGGTGAAGAAGCCAGCTTTATCGTTATGGTAGACGGCAAAAACATCTTGCCGCTGGCCACCTCACAAGACCATAAAGCCGCTTTGGACGGCGACACCGGCCCCAACACGGGCGGCATGGGTGCTTACTCGCCAGCGCCAGTGGTAACCCAAGAAATTCACGACCGCGCCATGCGCGAGGTTGTGATTCCTACGGTTGAAGGCATGGCCGCAGAAGGTAATGACTACACTGGTTTCCTTTATGCCGGCCTGATGATTGGCCCAGACGGAACACCCAAGGTGTTGGAATACAACTGCCGCTTTGGTGACCCAGAAACACAGCCGATCATGTCGCGCCTACAGTCCGACCTAACCGAACTCTGCAACGCCGCCATTGATGGCAAGCTAGACAACACCACGGCCGAATGGGACTCGCGCCCAGCCGTAGGCATTGTTATGGCTGCCGGTGGTTATCCTGGCGACTACGGCAAAGGTGATGTGATTAACGGCCTAGACGATATTCCGGCTGGCGCCAAAGTCTTTCACGCTGGCACTAAAGCAGTTGATGGCAATGTTGTCACCAATGGCGGCCGCGTTATCTGCGTTACCGCGCTCGGCGACAGCGTTACCGAAGCTCAGGCCAATGCCTATGCTGCTGTCGATAAGATCAGCTGGGAAGGTGCCTACTATCGAACTGACATTGGTCACCGCGCCATTGCTCGCGAGAACGCCGCCTAAGCTGCAGCAAAATCGCAGGTAAAAAAAAGCCCAGGCTAGCCTGGGCTTTTTTATGAGAACGTCTACCGACTAGCGACCGAAGCCACCGCCGTTACGTGGACGATCTTCACGAGGACGTGCTTCGTTTACACGTAGCGCACGGCCGTCCATGTCTTGGCCGTTTAGGGCGTCAATGGCTGATTGCGCTTCAGAAGCGTTTGGCATTTCAACAAAGCCAAAACCACGTGAACGACCAGTTTCACGATCAGTCATCACGTTAGCGCGGCTAACCTCACCGTGAGCAGCAAAAGCGTTACGTAACGCGTCAGAATCGGTGCCCCAAGAAAGGTTACCTACATAAATATTCATCTATCGATCTCTCAAATCGGGTCATCAAAAACAAAAAACCATCGACCACCCAACCCGTAGCAAACGATAGTACCGCTGAAGCAACTACTTCTGCGGCTTCAAACAGTCCGCACTATAACCAGCACAGACTGAAATAGCTATGACAATCTGATGAAAGCCATCGCCATGTAAATAAATCCCTAGCTTGAGTTTCCCCTATCGCTTCATCGAAGCGAAGAACTCTTCGTTGGTCTTGGTCACTTTCAGACGATCAAAGACAAACTCAACCGCGGCCAGCTCATCCATTGGGTGCAGAATCTTACGTAGAATCCAAGTCTTCTGTAGCTCAGCCTCAGGCACCATAAGCTCTTCACGGCGGGTACCAGAACGATTGATATGAATCGCTGGGAACACGCGTTTTTCAGCAATGCGGCGATCCAAATGAATCTCAGAGTTACCGGTGCCTTTAAATTCTTCGTAGATCACTTCGTCCATTTTAGAACCCGTGTCTACCAAGGCCGTGGCCACAATCGTTAGGCTACCGCCCTCTTCGATATTACGCGCAGCACCGAAGAAGCGTTTTGGCTTATGCAGACCATTGGCGTCAACACCACCGGTCAAAACCTTGCCAGAGCTCGGCGCTACAGTGTTATAGGCACGCGCTAAACGGGTAATAGAGTCGAGCAAGATAACCACATCTTTCTTGTGCTCCACTAAGCGCTTGGCTTTTTCAATCACCATTTCAGCCACTTGTACGTGGCGGGTCGCTGGCTCATCAAAGGTAGAAGAAACCACTTCGCCTTTCACCATGCGCTGCATCTCGGTCACTTCTTCCGGGCGCTCATCAATCAGCAATACGATCAAATACACTTCCGGATGATTAGTGGCGATGCTCTGAGCAATGCTCTGCATCATCATGGTTTTACCCGCTTTTGGTGGCGATACGATCAAACCACGCTGGCCTTTACCAATCGGCGCGCACATATCAATTAAGCGGCCAGTGATATCTTCGGTACTACCGTTACCCACTTCCATGTTTAAACGCTCTTTAGCGTGCAGTGGGGTTAAGTTCTCAAATAAAACTTTTTGTTTGGCGGCCTGTGGATCATCAAAGTTGATGCTATCCACTTTCAACATCGCAAAGTAGCGCTCGTTATCCTTAGGTGGGCGCACTTTGCCGCTAATGCTGTCACCCGTACGCAAACCTAAACGTCGAATTTGGCTAGGTGATACATACACATCATCTGGGCCTGCCAGATAAGAACCATCTGGCGAACGCAAGAAGCCAAAGCCGTCAGAGAGAATCTCTAAAACACCATCACCATAGATCTCTTCGCCTTCTTTGGCTTTCTTCTTCAAGATAGAGAAGATCAGATCTTGCTTACGGCTACGGTTAATATTTTCAACACCCAGTTCTTGGGCGATTTCTAATACTTCTTGGGCGGATTTACGCTTGAGTTCAGTTAAGTTCATTCAGATGTGCTTTAAGAAAGTGGCTGAGGTTGCAGGACTGCGCCCTTGATGCCGGTCATCAAAAAAACTGCCCGCTAAATAGCGGGCAGTAGGTTGTTTTAAATTTCGCTGTCGATAAACGCAGTTAGTTGGCTTTTAGATACCGCACCAGTTTGTGCCGCGGCTTTCTCGCCACCCTTGAATAAAATCAAGGTAGGAATACCACGAATACCAAATTTGGCAGTGGTGTCTGGGTTTTCATCAACATTTAGTTTGGCAATTTTCACTTTGCCGTCGTAGTCACCCGCAATATCTTCCAAGATCGGCGCGATCATTTTGCAGGGACCACACCACTCGGCCCAGAAATCAACCAATACAGGTTCGGCAGATTGCAGGACTTCAGCTTCAAAATTGCTGTCGGTAACAGAAACGATTGCACTCACAGGCTTAACCTCTTGTTTTCATGCATTACTGATTTAACTCATGACTGAGAACTCGCCTATCGGCGGCAACCAATCATCGAACTACATAGCCAATAACTGGGGCCAGAGTTCTAAAAATAAAGGGGATATCACAACTGACTGCTGCCAGTTCACGCGGCGATGTCTTTTATTAACAAGCTTTCTAGGCTCGACGCATCGCATTTGTAGCGTTCGATGTCGGCATTACAGCGCAAAGCCAAACACAATGCAAGCACAAAGCCCGCAAAAAGTTAGCGGCTAGCGCGCCTGTTCAGCGCGCGCCGCCACGTAAGCCAAGGCTTGATCAATCCGCGCCAGGGCACGCTGCTGCCCCAACAAGGCCAAGGTGATGTCAATTGACGGCGACTGACCACTGCCACTAACAGCCACCCGCAACGGCATACCCACTTTACCCATGCCTAGCTCTAGGGTTTCAGCGGTCTGCTGCACCACGGCCTGAATGGCTTCCGCCTCCCAGTTAGCTAGCGCAGCTAGTTTTTCTTTCAACATGGTTAGCGGCTCAGCGGCCGATACTTTTAAATGTTTCTTCGCCGCACCCGCGTTGTATTCATCAAAATCCTGATAGAACATGCGGCAGGATTCTGCCAAGGCTACTAGCGTATTGGCACGTTCACGCAGTTCTGAAAGTACCGCTTCTAAAGACGGACCCTCTGCCGTATCAATACCCGCTTGCTGCAAATAAAACGGCAACAACTCCAGCAAACGCGACATTTCAACAGACTTAATGTATTGCTGGTTTAACCACAGCAGCTTTTCCGTATTAAACGTCGACGGCGCACGGTTCACATTCTCAAGCCGGAAATGCTGGATCATTTCTTCAATACTGAAAATTTCTTGGTCACCATGCGACCAACCCAAACGCACCAAGTAGTTCAGCACAGCTTCGGGCAAGTAACCGTCGTCACGGTATTGCATTACACCAACGGCTCCATGACGCTTAGACAGACGGCTACCGTCTTCACCCAAAATCATCGGCACGTGCGCAAACACCGGCGGCTCAGCACCTAGGGCTTGGTAAATATTGATCTGCCGTGGCGTGTTGTTGATATGGTCGTCGCCACGCACAACATGCGTCATACCCATATCAATATCATCCACCACCACCGTTAAGTTGTAGGTTGGTGTACCGTCGGCACGGGCAATAATCAAATCATCCAACTCAGTGTTGGCGATACTGATTTCACCTTTAATGGCGTCCTGCCAAACCACGTTACCTTCTAACGGGTTACGGAAACGCACCACTGGTTCTACACCTTCACGAGGCTCAGCGCCGTCCCGGCATTTACCGTTGTAACGAGGTTTTTCTTTATTCGCCCACTGCTGCTCACGCAGCGCCTCTAATTCTTCTTTAGTGCAGTAACAATGGTAGGCCAGACCAGCATCTAACAACTGTTGCACTACAGCACGGTAACGATCAAAACGCTGTGTTTGGAAAAACGGCCCCTCATCGTGCGCCAATCCTAACCACTGCATGCCATCAAAAATGGCTTGCACCGACTCCTCAGTCGAGCGTTCACGGTCGGTGTCTTCAATACGCAACACAAACTGGCCGCCCTGCTGGCGCGCAAACAACCAAGAATACAATGCCGTGCGAGCACCACCGATATGCAAATAACCGGTCGGACTAGGGGCGAAACGAGTAACTACCGCCATAACAAAATCTAGGACTTAAGGTTTCAAAGGGCGCGCATTCTATCAAGTTCCAGACGCCTCTCGTCATTTCAGGCTTTACTTTCCGCTTTGGGCTGTGAATGATTAGCTTCCTAATGAGTCGTTCAACTAATGGAGACAGCCTTAATGAATGTCTTAGTGAAGGCTCAACGTAACCCTTCAACTCCAGCCGGCAAGCTCACTGTGATTCAGTCTTTGATAAAAGCACACAAAAAACACCTCAGCTTCGCGTCACCTTTAATAGTCGCCGTCAGTCTTTTGGTAACCGCGCCGATCGGTCTCGCTGGAGACGAAGAAGTCGAAAAGCAACAACGTCAAAAAGACCGACGTGAACTACTGCGCGAGCTAGACCGCAATAGCCAAATTGCTAAAGAACGCGCCTTAGATTTAGAGCACGCGCTCTATAAATTAGAACTCGACAGCCAAATGCACCCGCTAGCCGAGACCCGCTGGTTCTTCGCTATCCAAACCAAAAAGCCGTACACCATCCAACGGCTCCGCGTAGAAGTCGACGGCAAAGCGTTGATCGACAATAGCTACCACCCACAACAAGCCGGGGCGCTTAACCAAGACGGTGCCGAGCGCGTTTTCCACGGCAACCTTTCAGCCGGCGAGCACAACATTACCGCCTATGTAGAGGGTTACTTCAAAGAAGACGACCGAATCCTGAGCTACGAGACCAGTGCCAACTTCACGCTTGAGAAGCAGCGTGGCTTGACCCACCTCTTGCTCGCGCTAAGCGACAGCAAACGTACTTGGGAACCTGAATTGCGCTTACAGGTGTGGCAATAATGAAAACATTACATTTACTACTAGGCGCCACACTACTTGCTAGCTTGCCGCAAATCGCGGCGGCCAAAGATTTTCCGTCCAGCATTGCTGACCTTTATGTCGCCGAAGCTAACTACTTAGACGCTACCGGCAAACAAGCGCAGGCATCAACCCGTTTACAAGAGGCATTAGAACGCGACCTAGTAGCCAACGGCGCCGCGCAAGATGCACTGAAAGCCCGCAGCGCACGCAGCCAACTCAACTGGGGCATGCACTATTTGCCGTCGGCCATTTATCAACAACTGGTAGACCGCCCGAAGCCACATAAAGTGAATGACAGCACTTGGCTAGACCTAGCAACGCTGCAATACAAACGTGGTTACTGGGGACTGACCGGCACTGTCGAATATAGCCTGTCACGCATCAGCAAGCGCCCTAACCGCGCGGTGCGCGGCGGTCGCACCATGCTGCGTTCGCAGCTCTACTTAAAACAAAACCGCTTCGCCCAAGCCTCACGTGGTTTGTCTCGTTATCGTGGCAATTTCGACGACCAGCCCTATGCCGAATTTAACCAAGCCGTGGCCTTGCTTAAGCAGGGCAATAGCGAAGAAGGCGCGGCACTGCTCGACAAAGTCGGCAACATGCGCACCAGCGACGACACCTTGCTGGCGCTACGAGATCTGGCCAACTACACACTGGGCAACTGGTTCCTAAACCAAGAGCAAGCCGGCACCGCTATTCCGCTGTTAAAGAAAGTGCGGGTTGAAGGCCCCTACTCAAATAAAGCTTTATTGGCACTCGGCTGGGCCTACCTAAGTGATACCGGCAAATTGCAGCGAGTTGATGAGATCTTCTCGCCACGATGCCTAAAAAATGTGCTCGCTAAAAGCGGCACTATTATTAATAACAATCAAAAAGACTGCCGCCCAGGGCGCACGCTCCGGATTGAGAATGTTGGCAGCAAAGAACAAAAACGACTGCAACGCGCGCTAACAGCATGGCAAATTGTGCAAGAGCGCAATCCGCTATTCCCCGGCGTTCAAGAAACCTTAATGGCCTTGCCGTTTGCACTCGACCAACTGGGCTACACCCATGTAGCAGAAACCCAGTACAAGAAAGCGCTAAAGTCGCTGCAATATGAAGCCGAACGCATCAATGATGCACTCGATGTTATTCATGCCGGCCAACTGCTGAAACCCACCGTCACCAGCGATGAAACCATTGGCAACCGCCCAGACTGGGATTTATATGGCCTCAACTTAAGTAAGAAGCTTGATACTCGCCTGCTTTATCGACTTTATTCGGAACACGAATTCTACGAAGCCCTGGTTAACTATCGCCAACTGCGCCAGTTACAAAACCATGTCGGCCAACGCCTACAGGCCTTGAAACAAAACGCAACGCAAACACGTAGCAGCAACCGCACCCTTCGAGTGCGTGACTCCTTGAAGCTGCAAGAAGCCGAACCAAGCACCACAACACAAAGCGGGTCGACCTCGGCAGAAGCCACTCGCAGCCGTCTACTTAGCAGCCTTAATAGCTCTCGCTTTAGTACGCGACTAAGCAATAAGGACAGCAAAAACAATCGTCCAGAATCCAAACTGACAGTATGGATGACACACGAGAAAACCGCGTCCAACAGCCTCGGCCGCCGTGGTCAAGAATTGCTGCCGAAAACCGAAACGCTCTACAAACAACTCGGCAACCTAGCGGCTAAACATGCTGGTTATTTGTCACAGCAAAGCCAAGCCGAACTCACAGTTCAATTGGATCGTGTTAACACCTATATGGCGCAGGCACGTTTATCGCTGGGTCGAATAAAAGACCGCCAAGCTAGCGCGCATAACACTCAGCAGCCGACAACGATCGAAGACATCGAGTTTAATGACGAGTCTGAAGCCGCAGAAGAATAAGCACCGCATGAAAAAGATGCCGTCAATGACCCCAAAAACTTCGCTCGCTATTGTCGTCGCGGCGGCGCTAGTCGCCGGCTGCGGTGCCAGCTACAGTAAGAAAAACCCGTCCATCGGCAAAATGGTGCGCAAGAACTTCGACGTCGAAATGTTGAAGCTTGAGAACACCCCAGCGCCGGTAGTCGACAATAGTGCCGATGCCGTTGAGCAGCACCAAGCGGAAGCGATCGAAAACTATCGCGCCTACATCGCGCTGTTGCCAGAAGGCCCAGCCAAACAACAAGCCAAACGTCGGCTAGCCGACTTATTGGTGTCATTAGGTCCGCAGTCCGACAATGTCGATGCGCAACTCAGTAGCTTTGATCAAGGCCCCGGTGATGGTGTTGACGGCATGGGCGGCCCAACCACCCTCTATCAACAGCTGATCAACGACCCGCAAAGCGAAGAACAAAAAGATGTTCTGCTATACCAGCTAGCACGCGCCTATTTGAACGATGGCAAACCCGCCGCCGCGGTCGACACATTACGCAAGCTAGTAGTGCAGCATCCTGACAGCAAACTCAAAGGCGAAGCCAACCTGCGCCGCGGCGAGCTGCAATTTGTCCGCAAAGAATACCAAGACGCCCGTCAGGCCTACGAAGCAGTGATGGCGGACCCAGCCGCCGGACGTTTTCAAGAACAGGCGCTATATAAACTGGGCTGGTCACTCTACAAGTTAGAAGAGTACGAACTGGCGCTGGATCGACTACATGAGCTGTTAGAACCACGCATTCCTAACGTTGCACTATCGGTTAGCGACACTCAGTTCGATCCACATCTAACCGAACTACCACGAGCACGGCGCGAACTCGTGCAAGATGCACTGCGCGTTCACTCGCTGGCTCTGGCTTGGTTAGAAGGCAGCAAGCCAATCGAAAAATACTTAGCCGAACGACCTAAGCGCCACTACGAAAGTCTGATCTACGCACGCCTAGGCGAGCTCTATCAAAACCGCGAACGCCATCGCGACGCTGGCCGAACCTGGCAAACCTTTGTCGACAACAACCCACAACACCCTCACGCGCCGCTGTTCTCTAGTTATGTGATCGACGCTTGGGAAGGCGCCGGTTTCTTAGAACCCGTACTAACCGCCAAGGGCAGCTACGCCGAGCTATATGCACCACAGTCTGGCTTCTGGGGTCAGCCTCAGGTGGGCATTAGCAACGAACAATGGACGATCCAAGCAGAAAGAACTGCACCGCATATCATCCGCCAAGTGCGCACCTATACCCGTGAGCTCGCTGAGCACTACCACGCAGTGTCACAGCAAGCTGGCAGTAGCCGTGGCCGCGCCGACGAAGACCCCGTCAGCAATGCCGCCAAGTGGTACCAACACTACCTAGAGCAATTCCCGGCCGACGAAGACACGCCTACGCTTAGCTTCCTCTACGCTGAATTGCTATTTGAAAACCAACGCTGGGATGCAGCAGCGGCGCAATACAGCAGCAGTGCCTATCAGTGGCAGCGACACGAAAAAGCACCAGAGGCTGCCTATGGCGCGGTACTCGCTTGGCGAAACCATAAAGATCGCCTAAAAGCCGCCAATCGCGGCAAATTTGACGAAGCCAGTATCAACGCTTCAGAAAACATGGTCGCCAGCAGCCTCAAACTGGCCGACACCTACCCGCAACACCCACAAGCGGCGCCTGCCTTGGTTGCCGCCGCAGAAGACCTCTATGTATTGGGTGACCTCGAGGGCACCATTGATACCGCCAAGCGAGTCATCGCACTGCAACCGACGGCACCTAAGCCACTACTTTTCACCAGCTGGCTGATGACTGCGCAGGCCGAAATGGATGCCGAGAATTACCCCGCCGCTGAAATTGCTTGGGAACAGACCCGCGCCCTCAGCCGTGAACTCGAGCCACAAAATCTGCAGAAACAAGCCAACTATACCGAGCAGCTGGCTGCCAGCATTTACTACCAAGGCCAGCAGCACCTTAACAACGACGCCCCTGCTGAAGCCGTTGACGACTTCTTACGCGTGGTCGCCAAAGCGCCCACCGCCAGCATCGTGAGCACTGCGCATTACGATGCCGCCAACAGCCTCATGCAAATGCAAGATTGGCAACGCGCTAAGACCGAGCTACTTAGCTACCGTGAACGTTATCCGAACGACGCCAAGCAGCCTGACATCGACCGCAAGCTAGCCACCAGCTATCTGGCTTTGAATGAGCACGGTGCAGCGGCCGCTGAGTTCGAGAAAATTGGTCTTCGCAGCGACGAGTCAGCCGACACCCGCCGCGAAGCCCTATGGCGCGCCGCTGAACTCTACGATGAAGGCAAGCAAATTCCGCAAGCTACCGCCGCGTGGCAGCGCTATTTACAGTTCTTCCCAAGCCCATTTACTGCCGCGATTGACGCACGCCAGCGCCTGATTGAACTAGCCATTGCCAGCGGTGATGCCTTTGCCGCCCTGCGCTGGCAGCGCGAGCTAGTGCGGGCCGATCAAAATGCTGGTCAACAGAGCAACGAGCGCAGCCGCTTGCTAGCCTCCCGCGCTGCACGCGAGATTGCCTTAGTGACTTACGCTCAGTTCGAGAACTTAGAGATCACGCAACCGTTCAAACGCAGCTTGCAAAACAAGAAAACGGCTATGCGCGCCGCCATTGACGCCTGGAATACCGTGCAAAAATACCGTTTTGCCGACCAAGCTACCGAAGCCGCCTACCATCAGGCCGAAATTCAAGCCAACTTAGCGGAATCGTTGATTTACTCTCAACGGCCAGCCGGCATTTCCGAGCTTGCCTTAGAAGAATACGAACTACTGGTTGAGGAACAAGCCGAACCATTTGAAGCCAGTGCAATTAAAGGCCATGAGGCGGTTGCACAGCTGTTAATTGATCAAGATATTCTCGATCAATGGGTACGCGACAGTGTCAAACGACTCAGTAAACTTTACCCTTCACGCTGGCAACAGAAAGAACGCGGAGTGAAAAACGTTGATATCAACTAACAGCATCCATTTCGCCAAATTACTGGTTGTTGCCTTATTAGGCTTCAGCCTGCTAACGGGTTGCACCTCAACGGGCGGCAAGCAGCAAGACGACGAAGCAGGTTTAAGCCAATGGCAGAAAGCCAATAAGCGCCTCAAGCGCGGCAAATACGACAAAGCCTTAGTACTGCTAGACGAAATTCTTGTTACGCAGCCAGAGCTCGCCGAAGCCCATATTAATCGTGGCATCGCGCTCGCCGGATTGCGTCGCAACGCCGAAGCTCTAGTGGCTTTGGAAACAGGGCTCAACCTGCACCCGCAAAACCCACGCACGGTCGCTTCTGTTTATAACCAAGCCGGCATTATTTACCGCAGCAACCAACAGCTCGATGCCGCACGTAAAGCCTACGAAAAGGCGGTTAACCAAGATCCAAGTTTTGACCTACCCCATTTCAATTTAGCGCTGCTCTACGAGAAGGCATTAGGGCAGCCGGAAAAGGCACTGCAACACTATGCTGCTTATCAGGCCTTACAAGATACGCCAGACCCAGCGGTACAAGTTTGGGTGCGCATGCTAGAAAAAGATAACGGCCTTTCAACCGCGGAATTAATAGAATGAATACGGTTCAACGACTCTTAATATTGCTCGCGCTAGCAACTTCGGCCCACGCTGCCGATGAAAAATCTAGCCGTGCACTTGCCATTGAAGGCGAGAATGAGGAATCGCCACGCGAGCTCTATATTATTCCGTGGCAAGACAGCCAGCCGGAAGAAACACAGACTGAGGCCACACGTCTTTTATTTGATGACCTAGAGCCGATTGATCCGGAAGTATTTCGACGCCAAATTCAGTATTATACGGCGCCTTTTGAAGACCAGTAGCCGCCCTCCGCGGCCACTTTAGACACACACTTTTGACTAACTATAGGAGCCTGTCATGGAAGCTCTCCAGACGGTGATTAAATTTTTCCAACAAGGCGGTTACTTCATGTACCCCATCGTTGTAATGCTGGCACTGGGACTTAGCATTGCGATCGAACGTTACATTTCTCTGAGCCGCGCACGCAGCCAGAACAACCGCAGCTGGTCACGCGTAACGCCGGCCCTGCAGGCTGGCAACTATGAAGCCGCACTAAAAGAATGCGACGGCGACGACACCGCCGTTGGCAAAGTACTGCAAGCGGGTTTACTGCGCCTACAAACCAGCAGCGAGCGCAACGACGTGGAAATGTCGATGGAAGAAACCCTAATGGAAAGTATTCCTAAGTTAGAAAAGCGCACCCACTACCTAGCGACCCTAGCCAACGTCGCCACGCTACTCGGCCTTCTGGGTACCATTATTGGTTTGATCCAAGCGTTTACCGCCATTGCCAACGTTAACCCTTCCGAAAAAGCCGACTTGCTGTCAGCGTCAATTTCGGTAGCGATGAACACCACCGCGTTTGGCCTCATGGTTGCCATTCCACTGTTGCTACTGCACGCAATCTTGCAAACCAAGACCACTACCTTGGTAGATAGTCTGGAAATGGTTGTCGTGAAGTTCTTAAACACACTCGGCAAAAAAGCCTAGTTCGGTTTAAAGCAACGTATTAGGAGCCTATAACCGTGATTCGCAACCGGCGTCGCCGTCAGCCTGAAACCCCAGAGCTAAACATCACCGCTTTCATGAATTTGATGGTGATCTTAGTGCCGTTCCTGCTGATTACAGCGGTGTTCACGCGCCTCACGATTATCGAACTCAACCTACCTTCTGGCGAAGCTAGCGAGAACTCCGAAACGCCCGAGTTACAACTCGAAGTGTCCGTACTTCCTACCCGCATTGTGGTTGGAGACCGCGTCGGCGGCTTAATCCAAGAGCTACCCAATGTGCAATATGAAGACGGCAAACCGGGCAACACCATTGAAGATTATCAGTGGGAAGAACTATCCGACTTACTGGCCAAAGTTAAGGCCCGTGCCATCGACACTAAAACCGTTACGCTGCGTATCCACCCCAGCATTCACTACAACATTGCCGTGCGCACCATGGACACGGTTCGCGCCAAACCCATCGTGCGCAATGCTGAGGTTGTGATGGCCGAACTGTTCCCGAATATCTCAATCGGCAACGTTAGCGAGGGCGAACAGTAATGGCTTTGTTAATGTCGCGCCGCGCACGACGCATGGACCAACACCATAAGCGTCACCAGAAAAATGCCGCCCTAAGCCTAGTGTCGCTGATGGACATTTTCACCATCTTGGTATTTTTCCTACTGGTGAACGCCTCAGAGGTCGAAATCCTACCGAGCCCTAAACATATCCAGCTACCGCAATCACTGGCTGAACAGCGGCCAGAAGAAACCGTGGTACTGATGCTAGCTAACGACCATATTTTGTTAGATGGCACCGAGATCATTAGCAGCGAGATGCTTGCCAATGCTGACTGGATCAACGCCTTAATCGCTAGCCTGCAACAAACCTTGGCCGACATGCCAGAGCGTATACAGGAAGAGGACGCTGAAACGGCAGCAGCGCCGGCCATTACCGTAATGGGCGACAAAACGGTGCCCTTTGCTCGTGTACGCCAAGTGATGAAAGCCTGCGGCAGCGCCGGTTTTGGCCAAGTCTCATTGGCCGTTGAGAAAATCGTCGACGGACCTGTAACCACCAGCGCGACTGAGGGGGCGAACTAATGGCAGGCGCGCCTCAGCAACCGCATACCTTAAGCAGCGAACTATTTAGCATTAGTGGTGCCGACGACCGCCTATTCCGACGCATTACGGTTTACGTTTCCTCGGTACTGCTCGCCATTATTTTGGTAATTCCGCTGATCAAACTCGCGGATGACGACATCAAAGGCACTAGCCCATTACCTAGCCGCTACGTTGAATTACTACTGGAAGCGGCACCAGAAGAGCTAGAAGATGCCACCGTGGCGGAACCGGAGCCAGAAGACGCCGAAGAAGAGCCTGAGTTGCAGGAGGCCGCGCCTGAAGAAGAACAGCCAGAGCCAGAACCCGAGCCTGAAACCACCGACGAGCCAGAGCCCGAACCAGAAGAAGTGGTTGAAGAGCCCACTCCGGAGCCAGAGGTTCAGCAAGATATTCGTGAACAGGCCCGTGAAGAAGCACAACAAAGCGGCATCATGACCTTTGCCGATGAACTGGCTGACCTACGCGACCTCAGTGATATTTCCGATGCACAATCTAGCGCCCCGCTAGTTGAAGCCGACAGCAGCGCCACCAGCGCCGACAGTTTCTCGCCCAGCGACACCATCACTAGCAGCGCTATCCAAGCCGGCAGCAGTGGTATCCAAGGCAACCGCGAACGCGAAGTTACCAGCACCAAACTGGTCAGCCGCAGCACCACTCGCGTTAAAGATCCGATTAGTGGGCTAGCACCTAAAACACAACAAACACAGGGCAATAACCCTCGCGCCAAGGCCGTGGGCCGCAGCGACGAAGAAATTCGCTTAGTCTTCTCAAGGCATCAGGGCAGCTTTTACCGCCATTACAACCGTGCGCTGCGCGAAGACGACAGCCTGCAAGGCAAAGTGGTGTTGAAGTTCACTATCGCACCTAACGGTCGTATCACTAGCGTTGAAATTCTAGAAAGCGAGCTGGATGACGAAGAGCTGGAAGCGAAGATCCTTACCAAGGTTCGCACCATGAACTTTGGAGCCAAGGACGTACCGCCGGTTACCAGCGACTTCACGCTTAATTTCTACCCAACTTAAGTCGTTGGGCAAACGTAAATGACGCCTATTCCGGCGCTGGTTCTAACCAGCGTCGGCGCATCACTTGCTCTTTAACCACATCCAAAATATCGATAATAAATTCACCGAGCTCACTATCAGACTCGGCCTCAACCGTCAGTGATTGCAACACGCCGTCCACCACATCGGCGAATAAATCCGAAAACTCCTGCTCACTCAAGCGCCCAGCACCCTCATCAATGACCTTGCAGACAATATCGGTAATCGCGTGGTCGAGTAGCTTGCCGGCCACACCTCCCACAACAGGAATACGGTCAATCACTTTTATCTCACGGTTTTCATGCACCGCTGTGCTCACGGTATCGGTAACAAACTCACGTAAGTCATCACGGCTTTGTTGATGCACGGTTTGTAGCGCCGACACAATGCGCTCGCGCAATAACTCGGTCATTTGGCTCTGGCGCGGGCGCACCACCTGTTCCAGGATTTGTTTCTCAATGCCACCGGCACCGCGCAACTCGTCTTGCACGCCATCAAGCACCTTAACCACGACCCGGTCTGAGACCTCCTCCATAACAATGTCATACACCGCCATGACCCAGCGATATGGCGCCCACTGCGTGTAATCCATCACCCCCATCTTCTTAAGGCGCACTAGTACTGCATAAATCCGCAACACCCGTAGCCAACGGAATTCGGCAATGGGAATACAACCCAATAAGTCATACCAATGCAGCACGGGATAGGCCGCCCAGTGGCCATACATGCGCGTCCACAAGGCATAAACCCAGCGGGCAACAAACTCGCTTAAGAAAATCGCCACAAAGACCAAATCGATGGCTAAAAAATGTTCATGAACCGGCGCATAGGCCGCCAACCAAGGCTCCGGCACCACCCAAGCCATGGCCTCATAAACCACCGGAATAGACCACAAGCTATCAAACACAATCCAACTGAGGTTGATCAGCGCCAGGCTAACCATAAGCAAATCCAACCACAGCCCAAAGCTGCCTAGGCTCTGTGCCCAGCGCGCGTCTAGCGGTGGATTTTTCACTTTAAATGCGTCTAACTCGTTCTCAGCCATCATTCATCTCGCAAAGCTATTAAAATGGGCGCATGAATACCCCGTGGCAACGATACCAGCAACATCTGCAAGGCGCAGACTTTCAGCAAGACCCCGCCCAAGCCGAGGCTATGCAGGCATTGGAACAGGTGTATCAGCAACTTATTAACCGCAGTCAACGCAAGCGCGGCCTCAGCAGTCGTTTCAAAAAGCGCCCGGCTTGGCCTCAGGGTTTGTATATGTGGGGCGGTGTCGGTCGCGGCAAAACCTTTTTGATGGATAACTTCTACGAAGCCCTGCCAATTGAAAAAAAGGTCCGCATTCACTTTCACCGCTTTATGCAGCAGGTGCATGCTGAACTGAAAAAACTCGGCAATATCCAAGACCCCTTACCCAAGGTGGCCGACACCATCGTCGGTAATGCGCGGGTGATTTGCTTCGACGAATTCTTTGTCACCGACATCACTGACGCGATGCTATTAGGCGGCCTCTTCGAAGCGCTGTTTGAACGCGGCATCACCCTTGTTGCTACCAGCAATATCGAACCCGATGGCCTCTATAAAGGCGGCCTCCAACGCGACCGTTTTCTGCCGGCAATTGCCGCTCTCAAGCAACATTGCCAAGTGATGAACGTAGATGGCGGTACCGACTTTCGTTTGCGCACCTTAGAGCAGGCGGAGATTTATCACAGCCCGATTACCGACAACACCCGAGCAGAACTCGAAAGCGAGTTCTCTAAGCTTGCACCGGGCACCGCTAAAACCGATTTTGATATCACCATTAACGAGCGCGCACTGCGTTGCCAACGATTAGCCGAAGACGTGGTGTGGTTTAGCTGGGCCGAACTCTGCGATGGGCCCCGCTCGCAAAACGACTACATTGAGCTCGCACGTCAGTTTCATACCGTAATTTTGAGCGACGTGCCGGTAATGAACTGGGAAATGGAAAATCAGGCCCGGCGCTTTATCAACCTCATCGACGAGTTTTACGATCGCAACGTGAAGTTGATTATTTCCGCCAGTGCCCCCATTACTGAGATATATACCGGCAAACGTGTCGAATTTGAAATTGAGCGCACCCAAAGCCGCTTACTAGAAATGCAGTCGCATGAGTATCTTGCGCAACCGCATTTGCCCTAGGCGCAGAACGGGGCCTTACGTCTTATAACGGGCTATAGTGTCCGCTAAACCTCTTAATTAGGAGCACAGCAATGGAAGGGTTTTCTATTTTCGCAATCGCGGTCTTGGGGCTGGCCGTGGTTACCGTCTGGATGGGCGTGGTCACTGTGCCTCAGGGCATGGAGTACACCATTGAGCGTTTTGGCCGCTATAGCCGCACACTCAAGCCAGGGCTGGCCATTATGGTGCCGTACATGGATCGCATTGGCGCCAAAATGAGCATGATGGAAAGCGTGCTCGACGTACCGAGCCAAGAAGTGATCACCAAAGACAACGCCATGGTTGGTGCCGACGGCGTGGTGTTTTTCCAAGTGATTGATGCTGCCAAAGCGGCTTACGAGGTACGCAACCTCGAGCGCGCGATTCTTAATCTAACCATGACCAACATCCGTACGGTAATGGGCAGCATGGATTTGGATGAGCTGCTATCTAACCGTGACGACATCAATAGCCGCCTGCTCAATGTGGTCGACGCTGCCACCACCCCTTGGGGCGTTAAGGTGACCCGTATTGAGATTAAAGACATTAATCCGCCGGCCGACCTAGTCGACTCGATGGCTCGCCAGATGAAGGCTGAGCGTGAGAAGCGGGCGCAAATTCTAGAAGCCGAAGGTATGCGTCAATCGGCGATTTTGAAGGCCGAAGGTGAAAAACAAAGTCAGATCCTAGAAGCCGAAGGTCGTCGCGAAGCAGCCTTCCGCGACGCCGAAGCGCGCGAACGTGAAGCCGAGGCCGAAGCCAAAGCTACCGAATCAGTGAGTCAGGCGATTGCTCAGGGTGATGTGAATGCCATCAACTACTTTGTTGCTCAAAGCTACGTTGAGGCCCTCAAAGAGATCGCCAGCGCCGACAACGAAAAACTTGTGCTGATGCCGCTAGAGGCTGGCAACGTTATCGGCGCCCTTGGCGGCATCAAGAATCTGACCGACGCCATTAGCCAGAAAGGTTAAGCGGGAGATAAGCATGGAAATGGAATTTTGGTATTGGTGGACGATTGGTCTCGCGCTGCTCGCCGCTGAAGTATTTGCGCCCGGTGCTATTTTCTTATGGATGGGCGTTGCCGCCGGCGTGACTGGCGCGGCGTTACTGGCCGTACCGGAGATGTCGATCGAAAGCCAATTACTGATTTTCTCGGTACTCAGCGTGGTCGCAGTCGTCAGTTGGCGAACGTTTTTCCATAAACACGACCGCCCAACCGATCAGCCCTCGCTTAATCAACGCAGCGCCCAATATATCGGCCGCGTGTTCACGCTCAACCAAGCCATTCAGAACGGCACCGGTTCAGTGACCGTGGATGACAGTCGCTGGAATGTTCGCGGCCCAGATATGCTGGCCGGTAGCAAAGTCAAAGTCACCGCTGTTGACGGCGTCATTTTGGTGGTTGAAGCCGTCGAATAAGGCACATAAGCAAGCCAATAAAAAAGCGACCATCAGGTCGCTTTTTTTATTGGCCCACTTGAATCTCAAGCGGTTCTTGTTCGTCATCATTCACGCGTTGGTAAATTTCCTCGCGGTGCACTTGCACTTCACGTGGCGCATCAACGCCAATCCTAACTTGCGAGCCTTTCACGCCCAACACGGTAATGGTTACATTATCGTCAATGCGTATAGACTCACCTATACGCCGAGTAAGAATAAGCACGTCCCTGCTCCTTTTGTTTTTTACCCGCGGTACGTTGCTCGGCCGTTATTTATCCAGCCAGGCCAATACAACATACCCTCCGTGAGCCTTTAGCATAGCACGGCGGAAACAAAATTTACCTAGGCACAGTGGTGCCTATAGGACGTTAGGCAGCGGGCTCGCCGTCTAAGCCAAAACCTGCATGCAGACTACGCACAGCAAGCTCTAAGTACTTCTCGTCAACCACTACAGAAATCTTAATTTCAGAGGTTGCGATCATACGAATATTGATACCTTCAGACGCCAAAATATCGAACATCTTCGCCGCCACACCCGCGTGAGAACGCATACCAACACCCACTAACGACACCTTCACAATGGTGCTGTCGCTAGTCACCTCAGAAGCATTCAGCTCTTGGCCAAGCTTCTGCACAATTTCTAGGGCTTTATCGTGGTCATTACGGTGTACGGTGAAGGTCAGATCGGTCACGGCGTCACCAATATTCTGAACAATCATGTCCACTTCCATATTGGCGTCGGCAATTTCGCCAAGCACCTTATGGGCAATACCAGGCTGGTCAGGTACACCGCGAACGGTAATTTGAGCTTCATCGCGGCTAAAGGCGATACCGGAAATGAGTGGTGCTTCCACGTCGTTTTCCTCCAAAGAAATCAGGGTGCCACCAGGATTATTCACATCCTGATCTTCAAAACTTGAAAGTACCCGCATTGGTACTTGGTATTTGCCTGCAAACTCAACAGAACGAATTTGCAGCACTTTTGAGCCCAAGCTGGCCATTTCCAGCATCTCTTCAAAAGTAATATGCGGTAAGCGGCGAGCGTTTGGCTCAACCCGTGGATCAGTCGTGTAAACGCCATCCACATCGGTATAAATCTGGCATTCATCCGCTTTTAACGCCGCCGCCAAAGCCACCGCCGTGGTGTCGGAACCGCCGCGACCTAGCGTAGTGATATTGCCGTTATCGTCGATACCTTGGAAACCGGCAACTACCACTACACGACCGGCATCAAGATCAGCCCGCATCTTGTGATCGTCGATA
Organism: Gammaproteobacteria bacterium; assembly: GCA_030425645.1. Classification (GTDB taxonomy): domain Bacteria; phylum Pseudomonadota; class Gammaproteobacteria; order JAPPPA01; family JAPPPA01; genus JAPPPA01. The sequence continues at coordinate 258,292 of JAUHZK010000003.1, forward strand.
TTGTTAATTCGCGCTTTCATATGCGAACTGTCGGTCTGCATCGCCACCTGCCAGCCGGTATAGCTGCGTGCGTCTTGGCCGCGCTTATGCAAAGCCATGCACAGCAAAGCAATGGTGACTTGCTCGCCGGTAGAAACCAATACATCCATTTCACGCGGTGTTGGGCGATCGGAAATATCATTCGCTAAACCAATCAGGCGATTGGTCTCGCCCGACATGGCCGACACCGCCACCACCACGTCATGCCCCGCTTTGCGGAACTTGATGATCTTCTCAGCAACATTCTCAATGCGATCGGTGGTACCGACCGATGTGCCGCCGTATTTTTGAACAATTAATGCCATTCTTTCTCTCTTTCTCCCCTCTCCCTATGAGGGAGAGGGGCTGGGGGAGAGGGTGTGATCAAAACATTACACGCCACTCTACCCCCTCCCTAAATCCCTCCCCCTAAAGGGGGAGGGACTTCAAATTAACTTAGCGCCTCTTCTACTAGCGCTTTTACACTGTCTAATGCAGCAGGCAATGCCGCAGCATCACTGCCACCCGCCTGCGCCATATCTGGGCGTCCGCCGCCCTTGCCGCCAACTTGTTGCGCTACCGCACCAACAATTTTGCCAGCGTGCAATTTGTCGGTTTCGGCTTTGGTTACACCGCCTGCAAGCGCCACTTTTTCACCATTAACGGTCGCCAACACCACCACCGCTTGGCCAAGCTTGTCTTTTAGCTGGTCAACAGTGTTACGTAGCGTTTTAGGGTCCGCACCCGGCAACTCGGCAGCCAGCACCTTAACGCCGCCGATTTCAACGGCTTGACCCGCCAAATCAGCGCCGGCACTGCTCGCCATTTTGGCTTTTAGTGCTTCTAGCTCTTTCTCTAGTTCACGGTTGCGATCCAACAAGCCGGTAATTTTGGCAGGCAGATCATCTTTAGCGGCTTTTACTTGTGCCGCAGCGCCCGCTAACAAGGCTTCTTGCTCACGTACATAAGCCGTTGCACCTTCGCCGGTTACGGCTTCAATCCGGCGTACGCCAGAAGCCACACCGGTTTCTGAAATAATACGGAACAGGCCAATATCACCGGCGCGCTCAACATGAGTACCGCCGCAAAGCTCTACCGAGAAGTCGCCGATTTTCATCACCCGCACTTCATCGCCGTACTTTTCACCAAACAGCGCCATCGCGCCCGATGCCACGGCATCGTCATAGCTGCATAGCTTGGTTTCGGCAGGGTTGTTCTCGCGAATCTGCTGATTCACGCGATCTTCAATTTGCTGTTGTTGCTCTAGGCTAACTGGCTCGTAGTGCGAGAAGTCAAAACGCAGGCGATCCGGCGCAACCAAAGAACCTTTCTGAGCCACATGCTCACCCAAGATTTCACGCAAGGCAGCATGCATTAAGTGTGTCGCTGAGTGATTTAGCACGATGGCTGAACGACGGGCTTGGTCTACATTCGCGCCCAAGACATCGCCAACTTTAATCGCGCCCGATTCCAGCTTGCCGATATGGGCATGCGCCTGAGTGTCGGTTTCAGTGGCTTGTTTTTGGGTGTCGCTGACCGCGAATACCACACCATCGGCCAGCAGTTGGCCGGCATCACCTTGCTGGCCACCAGACTCAGCGTAGAACGGTGTTTTATCCAACACCACTAAAGCCTCATCACCCGCCGCCAGACTATCGACGGTAGCGCCGTCTTTAACAATCGCGGTGACGGTGCCTTGTCCGTCTAGGCCGTCATAGCCTTCAAACTCAGAACCAGAAGCCAGTTTCAATGACTTGTCATAACCGGTGGCAAAACTGCTACCAGCACGCGCGCGTTCACGCTGCGCATTCATTTCTGACTCAAATCCGGCTTCGTCGATTTGTAGCTCACGCTCACGCGCCACATCGGCGGTTAAGTCGACGGGGAAACCGTAAGTGTCGTAAAGCTTAAACACCACATCACCGGGAATGGTGTCGCCGTCCATGCCTTTGATCGCCGCTTCTAGCAGCTTCATGCCTTGATCTAGGGTTTCAGCAAAGCGTTGCTCTTCTTGCAGCAACACTTTCTCAACATGAGCTTGTGCTTTCTCCAGCTCAGGATAGGCATCGCCCATCTCAGCCACCAACGGTGCAACCAACTTCTGGAAGAACACGTTGCTTTGGCCGAGTTTGTAACCGTGGCGAATGGCGCGGCGAATAATGCGGCGCAGCACATAACCACGACCTTCGTTAGACGGCAATACGCCATCCACGATCATAAAGGCAGTCGAGCGAATGTGATCTGCCACCACTTTGTGTGATGCCCCAAGTTCGGCAAGGGGTTCGTCGGTCTTGCCAGTTTCAACCTGTACCGCTTTAAGCAAGTTCGCGAACAGATCAATCTCGTAGTTTTCATGCACGCCTTGCAGTACAGCCGCTAAACGCTCCAGGCCCATGCCGGTATCTACCGACGGCTTAGGCAACGGATTTAGCGTGCCATCTGCGGAACGGTCGTACTGCATAAATACGAGGTTCCAAATTTCGATATAACGGTCACCGTCTTCTTCAGGCGTGCCCGGTGGGCCACCCCAAACATGATCACCGTGGTCGTAGAAGATTTCAGAGCATGGGCCACAAGGGCCGGTATCGCCCATCGACCAGAAGTTGTCTTTAGCACCAATGCGCGAAAAACGCTCTGGTGAAATACCGACTTCTTTTAACCAAATATCTTCGGCTTCTTGGTCTTCTTCAAACACGGTCACCCAAAGCTTCTCTTCAGGCAAATTCAAGGTAACGGTGAGGTATTCCCAAGCGTACTGAATGGCTTCGCGTTTGAAGTAGTCACCAAAACTGAAGTTGCCCAGCATTTCAAAAAAGGTGTGGTGACGCGCGGTATAGCCGACGTTTTCAAGGTCGTTATGCTTACCACCGGCACGTACGCAACGCTGCGAGGTGGTGGCAGTGCTATAGCTGCGTTTGTCGTCGCCGAGGAACACATCTTTAAACTGCACCATGCCAGCGTTGGTGAACATTAAAGTTGGGTCATTACCGGGCACGAGCGGGCTGCTGGCAACCTTCTGGTGGCCTTTGCTGGCGAAGAAATCCAAAAACGAATTTCGAATCCCGGCTGTGCTGGTGTCTTTTAACGACATAGTTCGGTCCTAAACCCTAGTCTTCTTGTAGCGCATATTGAATATGCTGCATTTCAAATCCACGGCTTTGCAAAAATCGCATTTGCCGCGCTTTTTCTTTAAATTCTGTTGGCAACTCTTCGCCAAACTTACGCTCGCGCACGTCACGCGCCAGCTCAAACCAATCGGTTTCACAAGCTTCAAAAGCATTACTGATTTTGTCAGTCGGTAGCTTTTTCTGCTTCATATCATTCTTAATGCGCAGCGGGCCATGGCCGCGCCGGGCGCGCATATTCACAAAGCTCTCAGCGAAGCGCTCATCGCTCAGATAACCTTCTCGCTCTAAGGCATCGAGCACATCATCGAGCATGTCCTCATCAGGCTTTTCGGGCTCAATGCCCTGCACAATATCCGCCCGCTGGCGTCGCCCTTCCTCGCCCCGCTTTGGCCAAGGTGCCGGCGGCACAAGCAGCTTGTCACGCAGCTCTTCGCGGCCGTGTTCTCTAGCCGCTAAAACGCGTAACGCCCGCGCAAAGAGCGGGCGTCGTGGGTCATCACTGGGCAGCGCAGCCCATTGTTCGACAGCTAAAGCCATTTAACGCGGCGCTAGCAAAGCCCGCCCGATTGCCTCGGGCGCGCGCATTCTACTACTGTAGGGCGTTTTATGCTTGGCCGCCGCTTAATCAGCGGTTTAATCAGCTGCTTAATCGGCTGCGTCATCGCCTGCACCGGCGTCTTCAGACACCGCATCAGGTTTTGGCATTAATTGCGCTCGAATGTCTGCTTCTAAGCGCGCCATTAGCTCAGGATTCTCAAGCAAGTGCGCACGCACATTCTCTTTACCCTGGCCAATACGGTCGCCATCACAGCTATACCAAGCACCGGCTTTATCAATCAGATTCAGTTGTACGCCTAGGTCAATAATTTCGCCAGCACGCGACACACCCTGGTTGTAAAGAATTTCAAACTCAGCCTGCTTAAACGGCGGCGATACTTTGTTTTTCACAACCTTCACGCGAGTTTGGTTACCTACCACTTCGTCGCCCTTCTTAATCGCGCCAATACGACGGATATCCATACGAACAGAAGAGTAGAACTTAAGCGCGTTACCACCGGTAGTGGTTTCTGGGCTACCAAACATCACACCAATCTTCATACGGATTTGGTTAATGAAGATAACCAAGGTGTTGGTACGTTTAATATTGGCGGTTAGCTTACGTAGCGCTTGGCTCATCAAACGCGCCTGTAAACCCATATGGCTGTCGCCCATATCGCCTTCAATTTCGGCCTTAGGCGTTAGCGCCGCAACCGAATCCACCACCACGATGTCGACGCCACCAGAGCGTACAAGCATGTCGGTAATTTCTAGCGCTTGCTCACCGGTGTCCGGCTGAGAAACCAAGAGGTTGTCTACGTCTACGCCTAATTTCGCGGCGTAAGCTGGGTCTAGCGCGTGCTCAGCATCAACAAACGCGGCGGTGCCGCCCGCTTTTTGTGCTTCCGCAATCGCGTGCAAGGTCAGCGTGGTTTTACCTGATGATTCAGGGCCGTAGATTTCACAGATACGGCCTTTAGGCAGACCACCTAAACCAAGCGCCACATCTAAGGTTAACGAACCGGTAGAAACCGCTTCAATATCTCTGGCAACAGACTCGTCGCCCATGCGCATGATCGAGCCTTTGCCAAACTGCTTTTCAATCTGTTGCAGGGCCGCGGCTAACGCTTTCTTGCGATCATCATCCATTCTCTTTTCCTCAATCATTACGCATTTTTAAAGGCGTACATTTTACAGTCTATTCACCGTATCCAAAAGGCGATTCAGCGCGTATTCCACCGCTTCTGAACGCACCGCCTGACGGTTTCCATCAAATACCACACATGCCGTCTCAGCGACGCCATTTCGGTCGCCCCAAGCAAACCAAACCGTACCCACCGGCTTGTCCGGCGAGCCGCCAGTTGGGCCTGCTATACCGGTGATGGCGACGCCAACATCAGCCGACGTCGCTAGCCACAATCCAGCCAGCATCGCCTCTGCCGTTTGCTGCGATACCGCGCCATGCGCATCCAAGGTCTGCGCCGGCACGGCTAGCAACTTTTCCTTAGCGGAATTGGCATAAGTCACAATGCCCGCTTCCAGCACCGCCGAGCTGCCGGAAATATCAGTAATGGCATTCGCCACACCGCCGCCCGTGCAAGATTCAGCCGTCGCCAGCAACAATTCTGCCGCGGCAGCTTGTTTCACTAATTTTTCGGCTAAGTCTTGGCTAGGCATTTAGGCAGGGTTCGTTACAATGTTCCGTCTTAGCTCCCCAATATAAAGCCCCGCAGTATCAAATGGCGATACCGCGATAAAAAATTACATTCCAAAACATGGCCGCCGCAAAAAGCTCAGAACACACCCCCATGATGAAACAGTATTTGGCGCTCAAAGCTGAGCAGCCAGATCGTTTGCTGTTTTACCGCATGGGCGACTTTTACGAGCTGTTTATGGACGACGCCGTGCGCGCCGCCAAGCTGTTGGACTTGTCGCTGACACAACGCGGCAAATCTAACGGCCAACCGATACCCATGGCTGGAGTACCACACCATGCCGCGGAAGGTTATTTAGCCAAATTGATTCGTATGGGCGAGTCCGTCGCCATTGCTGAACAAATTGGCGACCCAGCCACCTCAAAAGGCCCTGTAGAACGCAAAGTCGTTCGCATTGTTACGCCAGGCACAGTAACTGACGAAGCACTGCTAGACGCCCGAAAAGAAAGCCTACTCACCGCAATTGCAAATACAGACGAAGGCTACGGCCTCGCCACAATCGAACTTAGCGAAGGACGCTTCACACTAGTAGAGCTAACAACCGAAGAAGCACTGCACGGCGAAATTGAGCGCCTGCAACCCGCCGAAATCCTGATTGATGAAATGACCGACCTACCGGCCATTTTCACTGAGCGCGCGGGCGTCACTCGTCGCCCACCTTGGCATTTCGACCGCGAAACCGGCGAACGACTACTCTGCGAACAGCTTGGCACTCGTGACCTGCAAGGCTTTGGCTGCGAAGAAGCCCATATTGCTGTCGCTGCCGCGGGCGCGCTGATGCAATACGTGCGCGACACCCAACGCGCCGCGCTGCCGCATATTCGTGGTTTAACGCTGGAACAACATAGCGACCAGCTGCAAATGGATGCTGCCACGCGCCGCAATCTAGAACTGGAACACAACCTCTCAGGCCGCCACGAACATACGATTGCGGGCGTATTGGACGGCAGCACCACTGCCATGGGTAGCCGCCTACTCCGCCGCTGGCTGAATACACCGCTGCGTCAGCGCGCCGTATTAAATGCGCGCCATGAAGCCGTGGCTGAAATACAGCGGCAGATGCTGCATCTGCAACTTAGCGACTACCTGCACGCGGTGGGAGATGTTGAACGCATCCTGAGTCGAGTAGCCCTGCGCTCGGCCCGCCCACGTGATTTAACGCGCCTGCGTGACTCTATTGCGGTTGCACCCGCACTGCGTCAAAGCATTAATGGCCTAAGCAGCGAGCGCTTACAACAGCTGCACGGCGAAATCGCTGAGCATCCAGATACTTTGGCGCTGCTGCAAAAAGCCATTATGGAAGAGCCACCGCAACTGATTCGCGACGGCGGCGTGATTGCAGAAGGTTATGACAGCGAGCTAGACGAGTTACGCGGCCTGAGCCAAAACGCCGACCAATACCTGGTTGACCTAGAAGAACGCGAAAAAGCCCGTACCGGCTTTAGCACGCTGAAAGTCGCCTATAACCGCGTGCATGGTTACTACATCGAACTCAGCAAAACTCAAGCAGTCGATGCACCCGACGATTACCAGCGGCGACAAACACTGAAAAACCAAGAGCGTTTTATTACGCCCGAACTGAAACAATTTGAAGACAAAGTACTGAGCGCCCGTGAGCGTGCATTGGCACGTGAAAAAGCGCTATACGAAGCCTTACTCGACACACTCTGCGAATCATTATCCGAACTACAAAGCACCGCCCGTGCGATTGCCGAGCTGGATGTGCTCAATACCTTTGCTGAGCGCGCCGACACACTCAACCTGTGTCGTCCAGAACTCGTTGAGCAACAAGGCATCAATATCCAAGCCGGTCGCCATTTGGTGATTGAGCAGGCTCTAGAAGACCCGTTCGTACCGAATGATTTGGTCTATTCGGAAGACAGAATGAAGGTCATCACCGGCCCCAATATGGGCGGTAAAAGTACCTATATGCGCCAAGCGGCGTTAATTGTTCTGCTCGCCCATATCGGTAGTTTTGTGCCTGCGACGAGTGCCGAAATCGGCCCGATTGATCGAATCTTCACTCGCATTGGCGCGTCCGACAATCTCGCCGCCGGCCAATCTACCTTTATGGTGGAAATGACCGAAACCGCCAATATCCTCAATAACGCCACCGCCGACTCACTGGTGATCATGGACGAAATCGGCCGCGGCACCAGCACCTACGACGGCCTTTCACTGGCCTGGGCCTGCGCCGAACATTTAGCGCAGCAAGGCAGCTACACCCTATTCGCTACTCACTACTTCGAACTGACTTCATTAGCCGAAGCCCACGAAGCCGTGAGCAACGTGCACCTAGACGCCACCGAACATAACGGCAAACTGGTTTTCCTACACGCGGTAAAAGACGGCCCCGCCAACCAAAGCTACGGCCTACAAGTCGCCGCGCTCGCCGGTGTACCCAAAGAAGTCATCACCCAAGCGCGACACAAGTTGGAAGAGCTTGAAACCATCGCCGCGCAACAACAAGCACAGCCTCAGCAATTTGGTTTGTTTGATGCTCCAGCTAGGAAAGCGGCGGAGAAAAAAGAACCCAGCGAACTTGAAAAGACACTGGCTGAAATCAATCCGGACGAAATGACGCCGCGTGAGGCCCTGAGCGCGCTCTATAAACTAAAAGGCGTTCATTAAAAATGGGAGACAGCCAAAACCTACACAGAAAAATAGAGGAGGACATCCGTAAAACAGGCTTTATATCCGAAATGCAAGCCACTCGAATCTTTCTCAATCGAAAGTGGGATGTCCAAGTCTCAGGAGCTTACACAGACAGGGATTCTGGCAAAGATCGCGAATACGATATTTTAGCCGGTTGCGAATATTTTGACTTTGACGAAGGCACCGATGGGCCAATCGTAGAGTTATATTTCGAAATGTGTGTTGAGGTTAAAAAATCAAAATACCCTTGGGTACTCTTAAAAAAACCATCCCACATGTACGGAGGACCAAATCTTTTTTCTGGAAGTCTCCACGCATTTCAAGACAGCATCGAAAACGCTTCGTTATTTATGTTCACTGAATCCCCTTGGCAAGACAAAGGGTGGTTCGCCTACGGCATACATGAAGCATTTAAAAAACCCAATGAACACAGCTCTAGCTACGATGCCTTGATGTCTGCTTATAAAGCAGCACAAGAAATATTTGATTGGAGAACTGAAATTTTTGTCCCTAAGTGGCCTGATTCCAAGTTACATAACCCGACAATTAAACCAAATCCAAGCCACGTACTTGTACGCCCAGTAGTTGTTGTTGACGCACCTCTTTACAGCGCAGAATTGCTGCCAAATGGCTCATCAAAGGCGAACAAAATCGAATGGGGAATAGTAGACTTTCGTTTCGGCACACCCAATTACCCCACGAGAGTCTGTCAAATAGATGTTGTACAGCTCGATTTTCTAAATAAATACTTAGAAAGCGTAGAGGAACACCTTGAGCAGAAGTTTCACGCTTTATCAAATTTCGCGTTGAAAAACTAAGGCGAAACCTCAAGCATCCGCTCTAGGGTGCTTCGGCCTTGGGCTTTTTCGTCGGCGGGCACGCTGACTTGGTTAACCACTTTTCCATCGGCTAACGATTCCAGCACCCACGCTAGGTGCTGCGGGTCGGTGCGGAACATGGTGGAACACATGCAGACGGTGGGTGACATAAATTCAACCGTGACGTCTTTGGCTTTCATTTCTTGTGCTAGGCGGCTGACTAGATTTAGTTCGGTACCAACTAGCCAAGTTTCACCGGCTTTGGCTTGCTCACGTACCGTTTTCAGAATAAATTCGGTTGAACCAACGTGATCGGATTTCTGACAGACTTCGAAGTTGTTCTCAGGATGAGAAATCACAATCCCATCTGGATTTTTCTTACGGAAGTTGTCGATATGCACGCCTTGGAACATTTGGTGGACTGAGCAGAAGCCTTTCCACAAAATCATTTTGGCGTTTTTGATTTCTTCGGCCGTGAGGCCGCCTTGCGGCTTGTCGAAGTCCCACTCCACCATCTCGTCTAACGGGATGCCCATTTTCCAAGCCGTGTAACGACCGAGGTGTTGGTCTGGGAAGAACAATACTTTCTCACGCTGACCGAAAGCCCACGTTAGCACCTGTTCTGAGTTTGAAGAGGTGCAGACAATACCTTCATGACGACCGCAGAAGGCTTTTAAATCCGCCGCAGAGTTGATGTAGGTAATTGGGGTAATACTTTCGTCCGGGTCTAGCACCTCCGACAGTTCACGCCATGCGCGTTCTACATTACGTAGGTTGGCCATATCGGCCATGGAGCAGCCTGCGGCCATATCGGGCAGGATCGCAATTTGGTCGTCACGCGAGAGAATATCGGCGCACTCAGCCATAAAGTGCACGCCGCAAAAAACGATGTACTCGGCAGCGCTATTGGCGGCTTCGCGGCTTAACTTGAGCGAGTCGCCAGAGAAGTCGGCGTGTTTGAACACTTCATCGCGCTGATAGTGGTGACCCAACACCACCACGCGGTCGCCAAGCTTGGCTTTGGCGGCTTCAATGCGCGCGTCGGCTTCCTCGTCGGTTAACAAGGCGTAGTTCTGCACAAACTCGTTTGGTTGCGTCATTACTGAGGCTGGGGTTGCCATATCTCTCTTCCTGCCCTGCTGATTACAAGGCTATGCGATCACGTTCTAAGTTTAGCTTTCAGCTGGCGCTTCTGCAGCCGGCTTCTTAACCTGAATACCCAGCTCTTTTAGCTGTTTGCGGTCAGCATCGCCCGGCGCAGATGTGAGCGGGCAAGCCGCGGTTTGCGTTTTAGGGAATGCCATTACGTCACGAATACTGCCAGCACCGGTCATCAACATGATGAGGCGGTCCAGACCAAAGGCCAGACCCGCGTGCGGTGGCGCACCGAACTTGAGCGCGTCTAGCAAGAAGCCAAATTTCTCTTCGGCTTCTTCTTTGCTAATGCCTAGCAATTCGAACACAGTGTCTTGCATCGTTTGCTCGTGAATACGAACCGAACCGCCACCGAGTTCTGTGCCATTTAGCACCATGTCGTAAGCCACTGAAAGCGCGGTTTCAGGGTTGGCTTTTAACTCGTCAGCCGAGCAGGCTGGCGCGGTGAACGGGTGGTGCAGCGCGTTTAGGCGCTTCTCTTTGTCGTCGTATTCGAACATTGGGAAGTCGACCACCCATAACGGTGCCCACTCGCCTTCTACCAAGTTCAGATCGTGACCGACTTTAACGCGCAAAGCGCCCAAAGCGTCGTTCACGATGTTTTTCTTATCAGCGCCGAAGAACACAAGGTCACCAGTTTGTGCACCGGTGCGCTCAAGAATGCCGTTGACGGCTTCGTCTGGTAGGAACTTGAGGATTGGCGACTGCAAACCATCACGGCCAGCGGCGATGTCGTTGCACTTGATGTAAGCCAAGCCTTTGGCGCCGTAACGGCCAACAAAGTTGGTGTACTCATCAATTTGCTTACGGCTGAGCTCGTTGCCGTTTGGCACGCGCATCGCAGCGATACGGGATTTAGGATCGTTGGCTGGGCCAGCGAACACTTTGAAGTCGACTTCTTTTAGCAGGTCGCTAATTTCAATCAGCTTCAGCGGGATACGCATATCTGGCTTGTCGGAGCCGTAGTCATGCATGGCTTCGGCGTATGGCATGCGCGGAAATTCACCCAAGTCGACGTCCATCACTTCTTTGAATAGCTCACGGATCATGCCTTCGGCCATACCCATTACTTCCTCGTCGGTGAGGAAGGCGGTTTCGATATCCACTTGGGTGAATTCTGGCTGGCGATCGGCGCGCAAGTCTTCGTCGCGGAAGCACTTCACAATTTGATAGTAGCGATCGAAGCCCGACATCATCAACAACTGCTTAAACAGCTGTGGCGACTGCGGCAAGGCAAAAAACTGGCCTTGGTGCGTACGGCTAGGCACCAAGTAGTCACGCGCACCTTCTGGGGTGGCCTTGGTTAGCATCGGGGTTTCGATATCTAGGAAACCTTGGTCGTCTAGGTAACGGCGCATGGTGCGAGTTACTTGTGCGCGCAGACGTAGGTTGCGCTGCATTTCGGGGCGACGTAGGTCTAGGTAGCGGTACTTCAGGCGGGTTTCTTCGCCAACTTCTTGGTAACCCTCGATTTGGATCGCTGGGGTTTCCGACTTATTCAGTACTTTTAGGTCGAGGCCTAAGACTTCAACCGCGCCGGTTGGCATCTTGTCGTTAACCGTGCCTTCTGGGCGATTACGCACACGTGCGGTTACTTGAATTACAAACTCTGAACGTAGGCCTTCGGCGATTTTGAAGATTTCTTCGCGGTCGGGATCAAATACCACCTGTAGCAAACCGCTGTGGTCACGTAGGTCTACAAAGATCACACCACCGTGGTCACGACGGCGATGTACCCAGCCGACAACGGTGATTTCTTGGTCAATATGGCTTTCGCGAAGGTCGCCACAAAAGTGGCTGCGCATTGTGCTCATTAGCGAGTAACTCTATTTACTTAGCAGCGGCGCTGCTAGTTGATTTGGAATCTGTCTTCTTGCCGCTGTCGCTAGCAAGGTTCTTTTTACTGCCGGTTTTAAAATCGGTCTCGTACCAACCGGAACCACTTAAACGAAAACCCGCTGCCGACACCTTTTTAGCGAGCGCAGGCTCATTGCATTCAGGGCAATCTTTGAGCGGTTCAGCGCTCATCTTCTGCAGCTTTTCTAAAGCATGGCCGCAGCTTTTGCATTGGTATTCGTAGATAGGCATTTGCGTTCAATAGAAGGCAAGACAATAAAAGGCGGGGCATTATACTGGCGCACACTACTTAATTCACCTACCTAAACGGCATGCCTCCCGAAGACCACAGAGAAAACCCAGCCAGCAACCGCTCAGAATGGAGCGCAGTACCGCGTTTATGGCCTTTTTTATGGGCTTGGCCAGCGCGCGTTTTACTCGCCATGGCGCTGTTATTCGCCGCCAAACTGGCCAATGTCGGCTTGCCGTTACTACTAAAACAGATCGTTGACACGCTCGATACTGACGACCTTAGTCTCGTCGCGCTACCTGTCAGCCTGCTATTGGCCTATGGCGGCCTGCGACTAATGAGCACCTTGTTTGGTGAGCTGCGCGACTTAGCCTTTGGCCGCGTTACCGAACACGCCATGCGCGAAGTCGCACTAAAAGTGTTTAACCACCTACATGCGCTGGATCTGAACTTTCATCTTGAGCGACGCACCGGCGGCCTAAGCCGCGACATTGAGCGCGGCCTAAACGGCATTAATTTCTTAATGCGCTTTATGCTCTTTAACATCTTGCCGACCTTATTAGAAATTGCTCTGGTAGCCGGCATTTTGTTCGTTGGCTACGGCTGGAGCTACGCCGCCATTACGGTAGTTGCCGTGGTCGGCTATATCGGCTTTTCTATTTTCGCCACCGAGTGGCGTACGCGTTTTGTGCGCGAAGCCAACAAGCTGGATAGCCGCGCCAATACCCGCGCGGTGGACTCCTTACTCAATTACGAAACCGTTAAGTACTTTAATAACGAACGCTACGAAGCCGAAAACTACGACAGCGCCCTTGCCAACTGGGAGCAGGCCCTTGGTAAGAGCCGTATTTCTGCAGCCTCGCTTAACTCCGGCCAAGCCTTAATCATCTCCGTGGCCGCCACCACCATGCTGATGATGGCGGCGCAAGACGTGATTGACGGCAGCATGACCCTAGGTGACCTGGTGCTGATTAACGCCTACATCTTGCAGCTCTTTATGCCGCTGGGTTTCCTGGGTTTTGTGTACCGCGAAATCAAACGCTCGCTGGCCGACATTAGCCGCATGTTTAACCTGCTGGATGCCGAGCCTCGAATCACCGACCCTAAAAACGCGCCCCAGCTGTCAGTGGCTGACGCGGCCATCCGTTTTAATAACGTGCACTTTGGCTATCACCACGACCGCCCCATTCTGCAAGGCGTGGATATTGATATCCAAGCGGGACAAACGGTCGCCATCGTCGGCGCTAGCGGCGCGGGCAAATCCACTATCGCGCGCCTACTGTTCCGTTTTTATGACATAAATAGCGGCAGTATTGAAATCGACGGCCAAAACATACGCGACGTCAGCTGGCTAAGCCTGCGCCAACATATTGGCGTGGTGCCTCAAGACACCGTGCTGTTTAACGACACTTTGGAATACAACCTGCGCTACGGCCGACCGGATGCGAACGATGCCGAACTCCAGCAAGTGATCCAAATGGCGCATTTAAGCGACTTTGTGCAACGCCTACCGGATGGCCTAAACACCGTAGTTGGTGAACGCGGTTTGAAACTATCTGGCGGTGAAAAACAACGCGTAGCGATTGCGCGGGCTCTGCTAAAAAATCCCGAAATTTTGATCTTTGACGAGGCCACCTCGTCGCTGGATTCAGATAGCGAAAAAGCCGTACTCGCGGCCATCCAAGAAGTCGCCGCCAACCGCACCACACTGGTGATTGCACACCGCCTATCGACCATTATTGAGGCCGATCAAATCATCGTTCTAGAGGCTGGGAAAGTGGTAGAGACAGGCAACCATAAAGCCTTGCTGCAACAAGCTGGGCGCTATTCTCAACTCTGGCAACTACAACAATCCGAGGCTTAAAAAGCAGCCTCTTTCTGCAGCACTATTGAACAGCCGTTAAATGACGTAGACTAAAACCTCCAATACCGCCCGCAGAGGCACAGGAGGGATCATGCGTTTAGTGATATTCGCTGCAGGCAGCCTATTAATCAGTTTGGCGAGCTATGCATTAGAAGTCGAGGAATCAGACCAAGCACGCTGGGTTACTGGCGGCGTTGGCCAGCAAGAGCGGCAAGCCATTAAAGCGATGGCCGACGACTTCAACGTCAATCTCTTATTCAGCAGCACCGAGGGCCATTTTTTTGGCAGTGCCAAAGTTCTAGTCCAAGACGCTGCCGGCAGTACCGTAATGAATAGCCAAGCTAAGGGCCCGTACTTCTATCTAGACTTGGCAGCCGGCGCTTATACGGTCACTGCGACCATGTTTGAGCAGCCGCAACAGAAAAACCTAACAGTCAGTGAAACCGGACGCCACGAGTTAACCTTTCGCTGGGACTACAAAGACGAGCCGGCCGAGATAGTGCCGCGCAAAGAAACCGTCATCATGCTGCCCAGCAAGCCCATTGCACAGCCGGCAAGCACCTCAACCGAGCCAGAACCAGAGCCAGAACCAACGCCCATCCAAGTGCCGCCGGCTCCTCGAGGCGCAGCAAAGGCCAGCGGGCTTTACTCAAGCCTAGTCAGTTACCAATTCGGAGAGGTTTTCGGCCTTGAGCTAATGATCGCGCCATCCACCGATGGCTTTACCCATCAAGGCTTACTGCAATGCGCCAGCGGCACCGTTAATAGTACCGCCGTCACTATTGAGAAAATCCCCAATGGCATTCGCTTTGAGATTCCTGAGACACTGCAGCAAGGCTGCCTAGGATCTCAATTTGAAGCGACTATCACCGCAGATGGCCTACAAGGCAAGCTAGGCGAGCAGCCACTCTTTCTGCCGAGAGCCGGCAGTTTTTGGAACCGCTAAAGCTGCGACCAACTGTCGCGGCGCTGCCAGCGAATTTTAGGCAAGATCAAGCCGATCACCATGCCTAACAAAATAATGGCGGCACCCGCTAGGAACCAATCGCGGTCTGAGTTGCTACGCAATTTACCTAGCTCCAAACGCAGCTGATCACGTTCGGCTTCCAAGCTGGTCACTTGGTCACTTAGTTCTCGGTTATCTGCATCCAGCTCAACGGCTCGGCTTGATGTACGTTGCAGCTTATCGAAGCGTTGCTGCAATGCCTCGTACTGAGCCGACAACTTGCTATGGGCGCTGCTTTTCTTACGGCCTTCGCTGGTAGAAGAGGACAACTGCTCTTTTAAGTCGCTAACGCGTTGGCGCAGCTTGTCGCGCTCCGCTTGAGCTGCTGCCAGCTGGGTTTTCGCCACTGGCGTGCGCCGTACCTGATGCTTAAGAACATAACCATCAGCGCCATTTTCTAGGCGTACCGGCAACCATCCGGCCTGCTCCGCGCCTGTTACTTGTAGGGCTCGGCCGCTTTTCAGACCTCTGATAATCTTAAATTTAGTACCCGGGCCACTGCGCACATAAACGGTCAACTCGTCGCTGATATAACGCGTGTCTGCCATTACTGGCGCCGTAAGGCTAGCTAATACAAGCAGTAGAAAAAGCTTTTTCATTACTGGAATTTCATCAAATTGATCATCAGGGCCGCCATTTTGAGGCAATTTGTTGCGCCGCACAAATTTATTCACTTAGGAAACCAGCTAAAATAGCGCGCTCTATCCACTTTCTTGCGAATTACTAAGTGTCTGACGTCATTGCCAAAGCTCGCCAAGGTCGCCCCGCTCCATTAGAGGCCGGCGTAAAGCTTCGCGCCGAAGAAAAGATGGCGCGTATACCTATCAAAATCGAGCGCACCGAAAAGCCACAACGCAAACCAGACTGGATTCGTGCCAAAGCGCCGGTTGGTGCTGAAGTCTCACGCCTGAAGAAAATTCTACGCGAACAAAAGCTACATACCGTTTGTGAAGAAGCCAGCTGCCCTAACCTAGGTGAGTGCTTCGGCAATGGCACCGCGACCTTTATGATCATGGGTGATATCTGCACCCGTCGTTGCCCGTTTTGCGATGTCGGTCATGGTCGCCCAAACCCGCTCGATGAAAACGAACCCAAACATATGGCCGAAACCATCAAGGCTATGGGTTTGCGCTATGTCGTTATTACCTCGGTGGATCGTGATGACCTAAAAGACGGCGGCGCCGCTCACTTTGTTGAGTGCATTCAAGAAGCGCGCAAACTCAACCCAGAGCTTGAAATTGAGATCTTAGTGCCAGACTTTCGTGGCCGCATGGATGTCGCCATTGCCATCATGAACGACGCACCACCCGATGTGTTCAACCACAATCTGGAAACCGTACCTCGCCTCTACAAACAGGCCCGCCCCGGTTCTGACTACCAGCACAGCCTGAATTTAATTAAGAACTTCAAAGCTGAACATCAAAACGTGCCAACCAAATCCGGTCTGATGGTTGGCCTAGGCGAAAGCAACGAAGAAATTCTAGAAGTGATGCGCGACCTACGCGCGCACGACTGCGACATGTTAACCATTGGCCAATATCTACAGCCTAGCCTGCACCACCACCCGGTAGAGCGTTTTGTGCACCCAGACGACTTCAAGATGTTTGAGGAAGAGGGTTACAAAATGGGCTTTAGTCATGTGGCTAGTGGGCCGATGGTGAGAAGTTCTTATCATGCGGACCAGCAGGCGCATGCGGCGGCTTGTGAGAAGTAGCCAAGTCTAAAATCCAGATTTGGGCTTAACTAGTGGCTGTTTCGGCCCTGCCCCTTTGCTGGTGTCGGTTTCGGCCTTTGGAAAGTTTTATCTGCTTTCAGTTGGAATGTTAGTGCGGGCCGAGTGACTTTTCTTTGCGTCGCCAAAGAAAAGTAACCAAAAGAAAGGCGATCCCACCATGCGGCCGCTGACGCGGTTCCCTGCGCTACTCGCCAAATCGAGCGCCTGCGGGAACTCGCTTCGCTCAAACAGGCCGCAGGCTCAACCTCGATTTGACTCCGTTGCTCGGCCGCATAAAAGGGCAAAGGTACTGCTAACCAGCTTTCGTCTTAGCGTTAGGTCTTTCCCTAAAGGCCCCTTTTGCGCAGCTGAGCATCGCAGTGGGTTTTGGATTGAGGGAGCGGCTTGTTTGAGCGTTAGCGAGTTCCCGCGACCGCCAAAATCCGCGAGAAGCGCAAGGAACCCCGAAGGGGCTGCGCAACTGGCGGTGGCTTTTTTAGTTACTTTTTTCGCCAAAGAAAAAAGTAACTCGGCCTTACCAACTCACTAACCGAAAGCTGGTAAAACCCTCTAGGGCCGAAACAACCACTAGCCAAAGCCAAATGTCGAAAAATCTACCCCGCGAGAACCTTCTCTAAATCAGCCAACCGCTCCGGCGTACCAATATCCATCCACTGCCCCGCATGATGCACCGCATCCACCTCACCAGCAGCGATCTTCGCCCGTAGCAAAGGCCCTAACGGCGCACGCTCGGCGGCCAATCCAGCAAACATTTCTGGCGAATATGCGGCTATACCACTAAAGGTTAGCGGCTCACCTAACAAGTCAAAATCACCATCCGGGTTATGCGCCGGATTATCAACCAAAACCAAACAAGCTTGTTTGCTTAGCGCGAGCTGGGCGTAATCAAAGTCAGTCCAGACGTCGCCGTTAACCACGGCAAAATCTTCGCCATTAGGCGACAACAACGGCAGCGCTTTGACGATGCCGCCGAGGGTTTCTAAAGCGCCGGGAATCTGTGTTTCGTCTGAATAATGAATCTCCAAACCCCACCGCGACCCGTCGCCCAGCGCTTGCGGCAGCTGCTCACCTAGCCAACCTTGATTAATAACCACTCGCTTAAAACCAGCCGCCGCTAACTTTTCTAGTTGCCAAACAATCAGCGGCTTAGCCGCCACCTCTAGCAAAGGCTTGGGGCTAGCATCAGTGAGCGGGCGCATTCGCTCCCCTCGCCCAGCAGCCAAAATCATGGCATTGCGTAATTTAGGCATCGACATCTAGCCCAAATGGCTCAGCGCAATGTTCCAGCACTAGCTCGTGCAAAGGACGCAACTCACGGTAACGATCAGTCACTCGGAGGACGTAATTCAGGGTTAAGGGAATGTCGGGGATATATCCATCTTTGCCGTCTCGGTGTAATAAACGACAAAAAATCCCAGCCGCTTTTAAATGGCGCTGCACGCCCATCCAGTCGAACCAACGCGCAAATTTTTCAAAGTCGACATTCACTAGGCCCTGTTCCCGCAGCTGCTCAAAATAACTACGTAACCAAGCGTAAACCTGCCTATCCGGCCAGCGGATATAACAATCGCGCAGTAAGGACACCGCGTCATAGGTGATGGGCCCAAGCACGGCGTCCTGAAAATCAAGCACGCCCGGCTGGCCGCTATCATTCGTCATCAAATTGCGTGAATGATAATCACGATGCACAAGCACAGGCGGCTGCGCCAATGCGGAGGCTTCCAACAAATCAAACTGCTGTTGCAAGGTGACCGAGCTTTGCTTAGACAAATGCAAGCCGAGATGCTCGCCCAACAACCAATCCCGAAACAAACCCATTTCCTGCTGCAGTAACGCAGAGTTGTATTTCGGCACCGCGGCTATTTGCGTCGCCTTCGCCTGCATGGTGACCAAGGCCGACAACGCCGCCGGATATAGCTGCTGCGCTTGCTCTGGCTCCTGCTGCAACCTTTGCAAATAGGTTTCACTACCGAGATCCGATAACAACAAGAAACCTTGTTCGGCGTCAAAATCACCGCATACCGGAACATTTAGGCCAACACTATGCAGCAGCCCGGATATGCGAATAAAAGGCTCACAGTCTTCATGTTCGGGCGGCGCGTCCATCACGATACGGCTCGAACCATCCGCAAGGCGCAAGCGAAAATAGCGTCGAAAGCTGGCATCAGCCGATGCCGGCGCAAGGCTGGCGCCAGCCAATTCTGGGCGCTCCGCTATCCATTTAAGCAAAGCGCTATAGCGCTGGCTCGAATTCTTCATTAAAGCTGATTCCGTAATCATGGAAAGGCGCTGAAAATCAGCGCAATAAACTATTCTGCGGCAATTAAGATACAGGCTACAATGACGCTAATTTATCATCCTAACTAAGCGCTCCACCACCATGCTGAACGCTTAGGCGATGTAAAAAATCAGCGACTCTATAAAGCAGATTCTAACTTGTTGTTTATCAAAAATTACCGGCAGCTACTCCTTAGCGGAGTTATTTTGTTGAGCGCTACCACCAATGTGGCGGCGAGCAGCTTTTGCCCTGCGCCCGCTACGCTGATAGACAACGATGATGCGCAAGAATTAGCTGAACCAGATCAAGACGGCGGCTTGGCTGTAGTAGCCGACAACGCCACCTTAGGCAACGACGGCGTCACCACGTTGACGGGCAACGTAGCGATGCGACGAGCAGGCGGCATTTTGCGCGCCAATAAGCTTGAATACGACCAAGCCAAGCAACAGGTTAGCGCCAGCGAAGACGTAACTTTTTCTAGCGGCGGCCTGATTGTAAAAGGCAGCAAAGCGCGCGTTGACTTAGCTGCCAATAATGCGCAATTTGAAGACGCTGAATTTCAAGTGGCCGGAGAAAATGCTCGCGGCAGCGCTGCCTCAATTGATATTGCCGGCGACGGTACACCCGATATGCGCGGTGTCAGCTACACCACCTGCCCACCCGGCAACGAAAGCTGGATTTTGAAAGCCGAGCGTATTCGGCTCGACCAAGCTAGCGGCCAGGGCAAAGCCAACCAAGTCAGCCTGCGCTTTAAAGGCGTACCAATTTTCTACTTCCCGTATATGCAGTTTCCATATACCGACCAACGCCAAAGCGGCCTGTTAGCGCCGAGCTTTGGCACTTCCGATAGCAGCGGCTTTCAATTTGGCATTCCGTATTATTGGAATATTGCGCCACAGATGGACGCCACCTTCACGCCTAGCTATCTGAGTCGTCGGGGTTGGCGCTTGGAAAGTGAATACCGCGCCATTACTGGCACGCCGGTATCGCAACGGCGACAACAAACCTGGTGGCAGGCTGACACCATTGCCAATCTAAACTGGCTACCCAACGACAACACCACCAACACCACGCGCTATTTGTTGAATTGGCAAGCCGTTGCCAAAGGACAAAAACAGAACCGCCACTGGCGCTGGGAAAACCAGCTCATTGACGCCAAAGACCAAGCTTGGTTCGACGATTTTGGCTCTGGGTTAGCTGAAGTGTCGCAACCATTTTTCGTTAGCCGCAGCACCGGCAAGTGGTTTCAGGGCGATTTAAATAGTCACGTTGCAATCGATATCGTTGCCGAAGATCACGCGCCGCTAAGCACCAGCAACACCACACTGATTAGCCGCCAACCCGAGCTTTCACTGGCCATGCAGCGCCGGCTCGGCAATAGCCCATTTTCTATTGGACTGTCGTCACAGATTGGACGCTTTGGTGTGCACAACGAAACTCGCACCGAAAATCGCCGCCACTACCAACCATGGATTGGCTTCGATTTACGCGGCGCAGGCTGGCGTTTTAATAGCCGGGCTAACTACCTAACCACCCACTGGCGAACCAGCGAGCCAGGACAAGCCGACACAACTTATCGTCGCTCACTACCGGTTTACACCTCAGCGCTGAGCTTACATTTTGAGAAGAACTACGCCCGCGGCCACCACGTTATTGAGCCTAGCCTTGCCTTCAGAGCAGCGCCTTTTAGAGAGCAAAGCAACATTCCGGTACTCGACACCCACACCGAAACGCTCTACTGGCACAACCTAGACGACGACCAATTCTCAGGCCTTGACCGCGTTCGCGACGGTAAGCAACTCAGTGCCACCATTGCCAATCGCTGGTATAACTTCGCCGGCGAACAGCGCCTTGGCTTCCGCTTAGGCCAGCTTTGGTATCTAGACGATAGCCGCGTCACGCTACCCAATGAAGAGGTGGTTGGCGACCGCAGCAACACCCTGTACGAACTTATCGCCGCTGTTGGTGACCGCTGGAGCATTAGCACCTCCGGCGAGTGGGACTCAGAGGCAAATCATATTGCCCATAGCCAACTGCGGGTGGACTTAAGCGACCAACAATATGGCGATTTCTTTGTCAGCCTACGACAACGTCGCAACTTATTTCGGCAGCTGTCTTTTGGTGGCAAGCGCCAACTTTCTAGCCAATGGCATGCCGACGTAGTCGGACTCTATTCGCTGGACGACGAAGAGCTACTGGAAGCAAAACTAAAACTGCGTTACCAAACCTGTTGTTGGGCCATTGATTTTGGTGGCCAACGCATACTGCGAGACGCGTCAGGGGAACCTGATGTCGGATTCTTCATCCAACTAGAGCTGAGCGGCCTCGCGCAAATCGGCAACCAATAAGCTAGCTGGCACACTACAATGGCCAGCTATTGAGCCTAATCATTGATTTTATTTAAGACGCTATGAAAGTCGTTTCCCATTCTTACCTGAAAAACTTAGTTGCCGCTTGCACCCTAGCCGCGACCGCCTTGGTAACCCCCGCTACTGCTCAGGCTGAGCCCGAGAGTCTTGAGGGCATCATTGCACTAATCAATGACGAAGTCGTATTGCGTACCGAGCTCGAAGAAGCCGTAGACAATATCAAAACGCAATTCCAGCAAAACAATAGTCAGCTACCACCAACATCGGTATTGCAGCAAAAGGTTCTTGAGCGCCTAGTGTTGGTGAAACTACAGCTACAACGCGCCAAGCAAATGGGCATTAGCGTATCGGAAAGCCAACTTAACCAAGCTCTAACGACGATTGCCCAACGCAACAAGATGTCACTATCTGAGTTTGCCAATGCGCTTCGTAAAGACGGCCTTAGCTACCTAGATTTTCGTAACAGCGTGCGTGAAGAACTCACCGTTACACAGTTGCGCCGCCGCATGGTTGACTCCAGAATTAGCGTTACCGAACGCGAAATTGACGACGCCTTAGCTACCCTTTCTGCTCAAGCGCGAACAGACCAAAGCTATCGCTTACAACACATTCTTATTGCCTCGCCAGAAGCAGCAAGCCCAGACGTTCTCGAGGCCAAGCGAGCAAAAGCCGTAGAACTGATTGGCCGACTCGACCAAGGTGAGAGCTTTGAACAACTCGCAGTGGCCTACTCCGATGGCCAAAATGCACTCGAGGGTGGCGAGCTAGGTTGGCGCAAGCTAACCGAGGTGCCTAGCCTCTTTGTCGACGCCTTGAACACTTTGAAAGAAGGCGAGCACACGGCCACACCGATTCAATCACCTAGCGGCTTTCACTTGCTCCGCGTAGCCGAAACCCGCGGTAGCGACGACTTCCGAATCGAAGAAGTGAAAGCACGCCATATCTTGGTTCAGGTTAATGAGGTCGTCTCTGAGGAAACCGCCCGCGCCACACTGCGCACAATCCAAGACAAGTTAGACAACGGCGAAGACTTTGCCGCTTTAGCCAAAGAATATTCAGACGACTCCGGTTCAAAAGAGAACGGCGGCGATCTCGGTTGGCAGGACCCAGCAAAATACGTAGCCGGATTTGAAGAAGCAGCACGCCAGCTGCCACTCAACAAAGTATCCCAGCCGGTGCGTTCACAGTTCGGCTACCACATCATTCAAGTATTAGATCGCCGCGAGCGTGATGCCAGCGACGAACTACGTCGCCTACAAGTCAGCAATGACATCGGCAACCGCAAACTGCAAGAAGAAACACTACTCTGGCAGCGCCGTTTGCTAGATGAGGCCTATATTGAGTACAGACTCTAAGCCGCTACCTCGGCTTGTTGTCACCGCCGGTGAGCCGGCGGGCATTGGCCCCGACCTTTGCCTTTGGCTGGCAACGCAATCATTTAATGCGGAAATAACCGTATTAGCTGACCTCGCCACGCTACAGGCTCGTGCCGAACAAAACCCGCTATTCCGGTCACAGCCAATCACCTTCACGGCGGGGCCGGCAGCCCAAGCCCAACACCCTGGCGAGTTAGCGGTAATGGCTCACCCTACAGCAGCCCCCGTACGGGCAGGCGTACTGGATTCGACCAACGCCGCCCATGTGCTGGCTTTGTTAGACACCGCCATGCAGGGCTGCGAAAACGGCCGCTTTGATGCCATGGTCACCGCCCCCCTGCAAAAGTCGACCATCAACGACGCTGGCATTGCCTTTACCGGACATACCGAATACTTGGCCGACTACTTTGCCTGCGACAATGTTATGTTGCTTGCTAGTGGGTCCCTAAGAGTCGCACTCGCCACCACCCACTTGCCCTTGCGCGACGTTGCCGACGCGATTACGCAGACAAGTCTCGCCACCACCTTGCGTATTATGCATGCTGACTTGAAGTCCAAGTTTGGCTTCGCGCAACCAAGAATTTTAGTCTGCGGATTAAACCCCCATGCCGGCGAAAGCGGCCATATGGGTCGCGAAGAAATCGAGATTATCGAGCCACTACTCAAACAACTGCGGGCAGAAGGTTTGGACTTGGTCGGGCCATTACCCGCCGACACGCTCTTTATTCCCAAACATTTAGAAAAAGCCGATGCGGTCTTAGCCATGTATCACGACCAAGGCCTGCCGGTACTCAAACATGCCGGCTTTGGCAGTGCCGTTAACATCACCTTAGGCCTACCGATCATTAGGACCTCTGTTGATCATGGCACCGCGCTAGACTTAGCCGGCAGCGACAAGATTGATACAGGCAGCATGAACGCCGCGATACTGTCCGCGATTGAACAGTGCCAAGCCAACCGCTAATAAACTATTGATATGACACAACCACACCGCGCTCGAAAACGCTTCGGCCAAAACTTTCTACACGACCAAGCCGTGATCAACCGTATTGTCACCGCGATTGATCCGCAGCCAGAGCAAACCTTGCTGGAAATTGGTCCTGGCCTCGGCGCGATAACAGCGCCGCTGTTACAAGCCGCCGGCAAGGTTAACGCCGTGGAAATTGACCGAGACTTAATTGCACAACTGCCCGCTGCAATGGCGCCGCATGGCGAACTAACCCTGCACGAGCAAGACGCTCTCAAACTCAATCTAAAAGAGTTACTGCCTGACTCCGATAAGGTTCGAGTTGTCGGCAACCTGCCTTACAACATTTCTACGCCACTACTGTTCCACCTCTGCGATCAAATTGATCGCATTCAGGACATGCACTTTATGCTGCAAAAAGAAGTGGTAGAACGTATGGCCGCTGGTCCCGGTAGCAAAACCTATGGTCGCCTCAGCGTGATGCTGCAGTATCACTGCCAAGTCGTGCCGCTGTTTATTGTTAAAGCTGGCGCCTTCAATCCGCCGCCTAAAGTGGAGTCGGCGATTATCCGCCTCAAGCCGCATCCGACAGCACCGTTTCAGATTGGTGAGTACGCGCAGTTCCAAAAGCTTGTTAC
This sequence comes from Gammaproteobacteria bacterium, assembly GCA_030425645.1. Classification (GTDB taxonomy): domain Bacteria; phylum Pseudomonadota; class Gammaproteobacteria; order JAPPPA01; family JAPPPA01; genus JAPPPA01. The sequence goes on from JAUHZK010000003.1 coordinate 282,637, forward strand.
CCAGTGCTTTAGTCAACGGCGTAAAACACTACGTAACGCCGTTAATGGCATTGCCACACTGGAAGACTTGGAAGCCGTGGGCCTCGATCCGACCGCTAGACCGGAAACCCTCTACGGCGAAGACTTCGGCAAGTTGAGCCACCACCTCTGCAATAACTAGCCCTAGGCCAGCTATACTCCTAGGCAAGCGGCTTAAGTATCCGGCTTAGGAGGTCACATGTATCAACACATTTTGCTAGCACTGGAGAATGACACCAGTGACCAGCAACTGCTGAGCAAAGCTTACGCCCTAGCAGGCCAACATAATGCGCGGCTCAGCCTGTTGCATGTTATTGACTTTATTCCTAACGAAGCGGCCGATCCGATGGGCATGTCACTGGCCAGCAACGCCCCCCAGCAACTACTTAATAGCGCCCGCCAACAATTAGAAAACAGGCTACGGCAACACCCTGCTCCAGAGGGCCTGTTAGTTGACACACATGTAACGCTGGGAGCGCCACGCCATGAAATCGTGACGCAAGCTAAAAGTCGCTCCTGCGATCTAATCATTACCGGTCACCATAGTCACCGCGGCCTAGGGCACCTGCTTGGCCACACCGACGAGTCTGTACTGCATCATGCGCCCTGCGATTTATTGGCCATCAATTTAAGCAATTGATTTAAGCTAAAGCCTCTCTATAGGAACAGACTCAGAGCATGGCAGATTGGGCCATCGGCGACATTCAGGGTTGCTACAAAGAGTTACGCAAACTCTGCAAACAGATTAAATTCAACCCAAACCAAGACCGCCTATGGCTAGTGGGCGATCTAGTGAACCGCGGCCCAAAATCTCTTGATGTGCTTAGGTTTGTATCCGACTTAGGAGACTCTGCCGAGGTCGTACTGGGGAACCACGACCTACACTTGCTTGCGATCCGTGCCGGCGCGACCAGCGCACGCGACGGCGACACCCTAAACAAGCTACTCAAAGCCAATGACGGTGACCAGTTGCTCGATTGGCTGCAGCAACAACCACTGGTGAAAGCGCATGAGGATGGCCGACACGTCATGCTACACGCGGGACTGGTGCCGCAGTGGTCAGTGGCAGACGCACTCGAATACGGTGCCGAGGTGCAGAAGGTACTTTGCAGCCACAAGGCCGAGAAATTTTTCAACAAGATGTATGGCAATGAGCCTAAGCAATGGCAACCAGAACTCAGCGGTGCCAAGCGTTTACGCTTTATCACCAACACCCTCACTCGCCTACGCTATTGCAGCGACCAAGGCGAGCTGCAACTCAAACATAAGGGACCGCCAGATCTGGCTAGCACCGAACAGATTAAGCCTTGGTATGCATGGCGGCCGCCGGAACAACAGGAATGCCTGATTACGGGCCACTGGTCTGCCTTAGGACTACGGCAAACCGAGCAACATGTTTCGCTCGACACCGGCTGTGTTTGGGGCGGCGAACTCACCGCCTATAACCTGCAAGACCAAAGCTTTGCGCAAGTTGCCAGCAAACAACCCAAAGCTAAGTTTATGAAGCCCAGCAAGAAATTTAAGCCAAAAAAAGGCCCGCGCTAGCGGGCCTTTTTAGGCAATGAATAAAAGCTTGCGGGGACTAGTCCTCGCCACCGCCAAAGCGTAGGCGCACGCCTAAGTTCAAGCCACTGATACGACCACTAATACCCGTAGCTTGGTCATCCTCATCGGCGTAATGGATCCAATCTGCGGTCAGTGAGAAAATTTTGCTTGGCGTAAATTCAGCACCAAAGCCCCAAGAAAACCCATCGCTCTCTTCAAACAGAGGGCCACGTACTAACCCCATAATCACACTCGCTTTAACAATACTGAAAAGCTGGGTTTGCGGACGTAGCAAAACGCCATAGTAAGTTTCATCGTCATCAAGATCGTCGTTGGCACCGTAAACTAGTTCGATAGAAAAGTTTTCAGAAGCTTGGTAGCCAAAGTGGATTTGCTTGCCGTCAATTTCGTTATCAACTCGAGCGACATTGTTTTGCAACACAACATCCCATTCCGTCTTTTCTACGCCAACATAGTATTTTTTTGCTGCCAAAGCGTTGCCAGCAAAAACCAGTGCCAAAACGGCCACTAACGCTGCGAAGGTCTTGTTAAATTTCATTATGCTTCCCCTAAGAAGTCGAATTTGCTGATATTGTCTTTTCTTACCCCGACGGGTATCTCAGCGAAGATAACAACAGTCTTGCGAAAACACAACGAAAACCCTGAAAAGGCTATCTCTTGGTGATATGAGCTATTGTTTAAAATGCGGCAGCGTTGCCAACCGCCAAATACCGGAAGGTGATAACCGTGAGCGGTTAATCTGTCCGTCTTGTGGCTACATTCACTATGAAAACCCCAACAACATTGTTGGCGCACTGGTTACCAATGACCGCGGCGAGATATTAATGTGCAAACGCGCTATCGAACCACGCTACGGCCTATGGACTCTTCCGGCTGGGTTTATGGAGAATGGCGAAACACTCGAACAAGGGGCCGCCCGCGAGACCCGAGAAGAGGCCTGTGCAGAAATTGAAGTCGGCCACATGCTATGTGCTGTGAGCATTCCATTTATCGCTCAGGTCTATGTAATATTCCTCGCCACCCTGCCCGACGGCCAGCATGCACCCGGCCCTGAGTCGCTTGAAACGGCGTGGGTAAAGCCCGCCGACATTCCGTGGGACGAACTGGCATTTCCTGTTATTACGCAAGCACTACAGTACTGGATAGATGGTGGACAACCCGGTGCTACTTGGAGTATTGATTTCAAATCCAAGGGTAAAAACCCACCTTGGCCGCCACGCAAGCAAGACTAATACGCAAAAACACTGCCATGCTGGCCCAAACTTTTCTATAATCGCGCCCAATAGCTAAAAGAGCCAATAGAATGACCTACGTTGTTACCGATAACTGCATTAAGTGCAAATACACCGACTGTGTAGAAGTGTGCCCAGTAGACTGCTTCCATGAAGGCCCTAACTTCTTGGTGATTGACCCTGAAGAATGCATTGATTGCACCCTGTGCGAACCTGAGTGTCCTGCCGAAGCCATCTTTGCTGAAGATGACGTACCAGCCGGCCAAGAGGCCTTTACTGAGCTAAATGCCGAATTGTCTAAAGTATGGCCGGTAATTGCTGAGCAAAAAGATCCGCTACCGGATGCGGCTGAATGGGACGGCAAAGAAAACAAACTAGAGCACTTGGAAACATAAAACACTTCCAATGCCCATAAAAAAAGCCGCGTAAATAATACGCGGCTTTTTTTTGCCCAAATGATTACTGCAGCGGCATCAACCAAATTGAACCGCAAGCTTCGCCGAGCCCAGCATCCACTGCTGCTTAATATTTCTCAACACCAGCCAAGCCAAACCGGGCACTGCCATTTGCAGACGGATGGTGTAGCGAATTTCAGTCCCGCCGTCACCGCGCGGGTGAAACTCGATATGACCAAAATGATCAGTAATAGCCGCGCCTTTAATCACTTTGTATTCGATTAAACCAGCGGCATCCGCTGTTGGACGCGTTGCCGTAACCTGCTGCTCCTGAATGGTGCTTAGGCCGACTTTGACACTGCGCACGGAACCCACATCATTAGGGTTATCGCCATCGGCGTCCTTAATGCGGCGAGTTTCACCGGCCCAGATACTGCCAAATTTTTCGTGATCGAGAAAAAACTCAAACACCTCTAGCGGTGCCGCATCGTATTGAGCGGTTAAATAAACTTCAGGCATGACTATAACTGCCGCAAAATTTGCTCTAGCGCCTCAGGCGGACGAAAACCCGGAATCACTTGACCGCTATCGGTCATGATAGTGGGCGTCGCACGTACGCCGAGCTCTTTACCCAAGCGATAATGTGCCGCCACCGGATTAGCACAGCTACGCTGCTCAACTTGACGGAACGCCTTGGCGTCGGTCATCGACTTTTGGCGATCATCAGCACACCAAACAGCTTCGGCTTTTTTAGCCGACGGCGAGTTCACACCAGCACGCGGGAAGAACAGATAGCGGACTTCAATGCCACGCTCTAAGTAACCCGCCATTTTCTTGTGCATCTCGCGGCAATAGTGGCAGTCGATATCCGTGAACACATTAATGCGGCTTTTCACCTTGCCGTCTTTGGGGCTGAAAACAATCGCTTGCGCATCGTCTACGCTATTCAACTGCTGTGCCCGCACTTCATTCATGCGCGGCTCGGTCAGGTCTTTGCCAGCCACTAGGTCAAAGGCATTGCCTTGAAACAGAAAACGGCCATCAGCGGTTACGTAGTAAAGCTGTCCCGCCGCAATCACCTCAAACATGCCCGGAATTGGGGCTTCTTGAATTTGAGCCTTTTCAGCACCGATAATTTTACCGACCAGTGCTTTCCTAACTTCTGCCTCTCCTGCTGTGGCAACCACGCTAACCAACGACACCAACAATGCCGCTACTAGACGCCTACTATTCATTTTCATTCCAATATCCATATATATAGGTGTTACTCAGACCAGTGTAACCGCTCGCCGTTCCCGGCAGAAGGCCCAATAAGATTAACCGCGCGGATGATGCTTGCTATGCAAGTCTTGTAGACGTTGCTGCGCCACATGGGTGTAAATTTGCGTGGTCGACAAATCGCTATGACCCAGCAACATTTGTACGGCACGCAGATCGGCGCCGTGATTCAACAAATGCGTGGCAAAGGCATGGCGCAAGGTATGCGGGGATAAGGGCTGAAATATCTGCGCTTGCTTACCGTAGCGCTTGATCACATGCCAAAAGCTTTCTCGACGCATCGAATCGCTCCGCTTGGTCGGAAACAAATAGCGACTCGTACGGCCATTTAAGATTTCATCGCGCGCAGTGGCCAGATAACGCTGCGTCCACATTAGCGCTTCATCACCGACCGGCACCAGCCGTTCCTTGTTGCCCTTGCCGACCACGCGTAGCACTTCCTGACCAGCCAATAATTGCGCCGACTGCAAGCTGACCAACTCTGAAACGCGCAGCCCGGTGGCATAAAGCAGTTCCAGCATTGCCCGATCGCGAAGCCCTTCGGCCGATTGTACATCCGGTGCTTCCAGCAGCGCCCCTACCTGTTTTTCGCTCAAACTGGCTGGCAGGCTACGGGTTGGCTGCGGCATATCGATCATGGAACTGGGGTCATCAGCCCGCAAGCCTCGCTGTAACTGCCAGCGGTAAAAGCGTCGCAAACTAGATAGCACGCGCGCACTACTACGGCTACTACGGCCAGCAGCAAACAAATAATTCATGTAGTCGCTGATATCAAAACCGCCAGCACTATTGATGGCGCGGTCCATATCGGCAGCCAGCTCACTATCGGCTCGCCAACGCGCAAAGCCCACCAAATCCTGCCGATAAGCCAGCTGCGTGTTCTTACTTAAGCCATCTTCTAACCATAAGGCGTCGATAAACTGCTGTACCGACGCCGGTGGCACGAGTGCAGAACGACGCTTAGGCGCTTGATGTATAGGCTTAGGGGTTTCTATCGCTGGCATGCCTGCAACATAATAGGCGCCATGCCAATAGGCAACCCGTAAGTGACAGTTAGGCCGCCCCATTTTTACGCTAGCCAAAAAAATTCTTGCTGCGCTGTATAGCATCTACGCCGCCGTGATTTTTATCACGCTGAGCTTGGCTATCTTCGTGCCCGCTGCTGTGGTTTTGCCAAAGCTCAGTTGGCGACGCCAAGCCGGCCGGCTAACCATGTGGCTATTTACTATTTTGTGCGGCATTCGGCTAAGGGTTTCGGGCTTAGACAAACTACCTAAAACCGGCTGCGTGGTGGTCGCTAACCATTGCAGCTATCTGGACGGCCCATTGTTAGCGGCGGTTTTGCCGCCACGCTTCAGCATGGTCATCAAACGCGAAGCCGGCGACATTCCACTGGCCGGCTTTTTCCTTAACCGTCTGCAACATATCTTGGTGGAACGAAAGCAAGCACGACGGGCGGCGCAAGATGCGCAGCAAATCATTGATCACTTAGAAGCCGGCGAGGCCGTTGGCATCTTCGCCGAAGGCACCTTTCATGCCGAAGCAGGCGTACACCGATTCAAACCCAGCGCCTTTATTGGCGCCTGTCGCCACCAAGTGGCGGTGGTACCCATTGCCATCAGCGGCACTCGCCATATCTGGCCTGACAAACGCCGCAGCCTACGTCCCGGACAGGTCGCTATCGAAGTGATGACGGCTTTAGATACAAGCCAATACTCCGCTGATAGCGAACGCCAACAGGCCCGTGCCGTTGCCGAAGCCGCTCGTGAAGTCATTGCCGCCCACATTGGAGAACCCTTGGTTTGATGTCACCGCAGCAAAAACCCATTGTGCTTGCCGTCGGCGGCTTAGATCCCGCCAATTGCGCTGGCATTGGCGCAGACAGCCAGGTGCTGGCAGCACTGGGGGCGCATAGCTATGCGCTGCCCAGCAGCCTAACGGTGCAAAACCCCAAGCAAGCGCTACAAAGCAAAGCCGTCAGCCCCGGCTTATTTTCTGCTCAGCTGCGCGCGCTTTTTATGGACCCAGCGACGGCTCCGCAGGGCATCAAGGTCGGGCTAGTACAGGACCCTAGGCATTGGCGGTTACTCAAGCGCCACACCCCAAAAACAACGCCTTTGGTGATCGACCCCGTACTCAATGCTAGCAGCGGTCTGGCCTTAGCCAAACACAATCGTCACTGGCTCAACGGTTTTCGCAAACTCGCCCTACAAGCCCAGCTGATCACCCCAAACCAAGACGAATATCAGCAGCTACAGGCATTTATTCCTGCCAGCACTCCGGTACTCGTGACCGGGGCACGTGAAGGCGAGACTATTTGCAACGAGCTTTGGCAGCACGGTAAACGCCAACAACGTTTTCAATGCCAAGCGCAGGAAGCCGAATTCCGCGGCACTGGTTGCCGGCTATCTAGCGCGATAACCTATCACTTGGCCTGCGGCGCATCCTTAGCGCAGGCGATTGAGCAGGCCATGTTGTTTGTTGAACGCAGCATTCAATCGAGTTACGCCTTAGGTGCGCAGAACATACCCGATAGCCACGCAGCCAAGGGTGACCGACACTAATGCGCGGACTCTATGCCATTGTCGATGGCGACTATCTAACCCCAGCAGAAATGCCCAAACGCCTGCAGCAAGTATTAGATGCGGGCTGCCGCATTATTCAATATCGCGACAAACAGGCCGGTGCCAGCAGGCGCTATCAGTGCGCAGTGGAATTGCAAGCTTTGTGTCAGCGCGCCGGTGCCAGCTTTATCGTGAATGATGATTTAGAGCTAGCGCAAACCCTCAACTGCGGTGTGCACCTCGGCAGCGACGACAGCGACATTGCCGCCGCCCGCCAATTACTTGGCAATGAGGCGATTATTGGTGCGTCCTGTTACAACCAATTGCCACTAGCGAAAAGCGCGGTCAAAAACGGTGCCAGCTATATCGCCTTTGGTGCTTTCTTTAATTCATCAACCAAACCGGATGCAGTAGTCGCCAGCCTAGCTTTATTGCAACAAGCTCAAAGCCTAACTTGCCCAATAGTCGCCATTGGCGGCATAACCCCGGATAATAGCGCGGCATTGGTTGCCGCCGGCGCCGACATGCTCGCAGTAATTTCAGACCTCTGGTTAGCCGAGGATCTATCGCAGCAAGTTCAACGCTATCAACAACTGTTTATCTAGTTATTTTTTGACCCAAGCTCTATGTCCACACAACGCTCTCAATCTAGCCAACTTTTTCAGCAAGCCTCAAAACGCATTCCCGGCGGCGTGAACTCCCCGGTACGAGCCTTTAATGGTGTTGGCGGCGACCCAGTATTCTTTGAGCGCGCCGAAGGTGCCTATGTTTACGACGCTGATAACAATCGCTACATCGACTATGTGGGTTCATGGGGCCCAATGATTCTCGGCCATAGCCACCCAGAGGTGATTACCGCGATTCAGCAAACCGCGGAACGCGGCACCAGCTTTGGCGCACCCACCGCCATTGAAATTGAGATGGCCGAAAAAGTTTGCCAAGTCATGCCTAACATTGAGCAAATACGTTTTGTCTCAAGTGGCACCGAAGCCACCATGAGCGCATTGCGCCTTGCCCGTGGCGCCACTGGTCGAGACAAAATTGTGAAGTTCCACGGCTGCTATCACGGCCACGGCGATTCGCTGCTGGTTAACGCCGGTTCTGGTGCGCTGACCATGGGCGTGCCGTCGTCGCCGGGCGTACCGACTGCCTTGGCCGAACTCACTATTACGCTGCCATTTAATGACCCGGAAGCGGCCGCCGCTTGCTGGGCCGAGCACGGCGACGATATCGCCGCCGTTATCGTTGAACCGGTAGCAGGCAATATGAACTGCATCCCTCCGCAAGCAGGCTTCTTGGAAGCCTTGCGTAGCCTTTGTGATCAACACGGCAGCCTGCTGATTTTTGACGAAGTGATGACCGGCTTTCGCGTGGCGCTGGGCGGCGCGCAGAGTGTTTATAACGTCGTACCCGACCTAACCACGCTCGGCAAGATTGTTGGCGGCGGTTTACCGGTTGGCGCCTTTGGCGGTAAACGTGAAATCATGCAACAAATCGCGCCTACAGGTCCCGTCTATCAAGCTGGCACTTTGTCTGGCAACCCGCTAGCAATGGCAGCCGGTTTAAAAACTTTAGAGCTAATCTCAGCACCTAATTTTTATAACGACCTCAGCGCCAAAACCACGCTATTGCTAAACGGCCTACAAGCCGCCGCCGATGAAGCCGGTATCGCCTTTACTACTAGCCAGGTCGGCGCCATGTTTGGACTATTTTTCACCGAACAAACGGAAGTGAAGAGCTTCGCTGAAAGCACCGCCTGTGACCTCGATCGCTTTAAACAGTTTTTCCATGCCATGTTAGACCAAGGCGTTTATTTAGCGCCTTCTGCATACGAGGCAGGCTTTGTATCAGCCACACATACCGAGGCCGACTTAAACGCCACCATTCAGGCCGCTGCTACCGCCTTCAAACAGTTATAAGATAGCGCAATGACACTGCCAGCATGGTTACAAGCTTTAATTGACTGGGTTGCCCTGCACCCAGAGTCTGCTGGCGTTGCCATTTTTATTATCTCCGCCGTTGAAAGCTTGGCTTTAATTGGCATTCTGATACCTGGGGTACTGATTCTTTTTGCCTTTGGCACCTTGGTTGGCGCCGGCGTACTGCCGGTAGTACCGGTATTGCTATGGGCCTTCGCTGGCGCTGTTTTAGGCGACCAAATTTCCTTCTGGCTCGGCTGGAATTTAAAAGAAAGACTCTGGGGCATCTGGCCGTTATCCCGTTATCCGCAGTTTGTGGGAAAAAGCGAACGCTTCTTTAACAAATACGGCGCTGCCAGTGTTTTTATCGGCCGTTTTATTGGACCGATCCGCCCCGTTATCCCGGCAATGGCGGGCATGTCTAATATGCCGCCGCTGAAATTTACCTTGGTCAATCTTAGCTCTGCGGCACTCTGGTCACCGGCCTATTTACTGCCTGGTGCAGTACTCGGCGCATCCATGCAAGTCGCCGGTGCAGTGGCCGCCAAAATGGCACTGCTAATGATTCTGATTGGTGGCCTCTCCTACCTCTGGGTCTGGGCTAGTGGTCGCTTCTTAATTCGTGTACCCACCGCCGTGCAGGGTACTAGCATCACCTTATTTACCACCGCATTAATCGGCGTGGTGCTTTGGATGGTTTTGCGTAGCAGTAGCGCCCAACTGGCCTGTGACGGTTATGAGACGCAGAGCCAAACAGCTGACGGATTTTTAAGCGCCTCGATATCTCGCCAAGGCGGCATTGTTGCCAGCGACGATATGCCATTGCGCTATATCGGCCCCTTGGAGGACCTACTCGAACAAGCGGGAGAGGCCGGACTGGATATTTTAGAACCGGCCAAACCAGCCGACTATCTGCGCTGGTTATTACCTGAGCCGTCACTGGCCGAGCTCACACCAAGGGTTCGCCTACATTGTTATCACCGACCTGCGGTGATTGTGCGCTGGAGTGACGACAACGCTCCGCAGCAAGGCTGGCAATTGCGGTTGTGGCCGCAAAACGGCAATCCACAATATTGGCTGGGACAGTTAGAGACACTCTCAGTAGGCAACTATTGGGGACTCATCTCTTGGCCCGCCACAACCGCGGTTTCACCGGCGACAGTTGATTGGCCCAGCGGCTTTGCGCCCGAGCCTATCGAAGAAAACTGGCAATGGATTTCTGCGGCGCCCTGATCGGCTAGTCGCCAGATTGCCCCCAGCGCGGGCTGAGGCGATTGGCAATGCCTAAGTGGTCCATAATTCGGGCGACCATAAAATCGATCAACTCGTCGACTGATTGCGGTTTGTTATAAAAACCGGGGGTCGCCGGCATAATGGTGGCGCCCGCATTCGACAAGCGCAGCAAGTTTTCTAGATGGATTGTTGATAACGGCGTTTCTCGCAACACGATTAGCAACTGACGTCGCTCTTTAAGCATCACATCAGCAGCACGCTCAATTAATGAGCGGCTTAAACCCTGCGCTACGGCAGCCGCAGTGGCGGCGGTGCAGGGACAAACCACCATGGCATCGGCCGCATTAGAGCCGCTGGCAATCGGTGCCGTCCACTGTTCGCTACTAAACACGCTGAGCTGGCCTTCTTTAGCGCCGTAGCGCTCAGTAAACCAGCGCTGCATGTCTGCCGTACGGGATGGAATATCTAAATCTAGCTCCAAACCAAACACGACCTGCGCCGGTTTAGAGACCATCAAATATACGCGGCAATCAGCGGCCAGCAGCTGCTCAAGCAAACGCAGTCCGTATTGAGCGCCCGATGCGCCGGTGATGGCTAAAGCAATAGTAGGAGTGGTGGCTGTCATTAAACTTTTTTACGTAGGGCTTTAATGGCCTTATCGATGCCCGCCACGGTTAGTGGAAACATGCGGTCATCGACGTTTTCTTTTGCCATTTGGCAGCTAGGAATGGTGTCCCAATACTGCTCGGGCTGCGGGTTCAACCACACTAAATTTTTGTAGGTTTCCTTCATTCGCTCCATCCACACCGAGCCAGGCTCTTTATTCCAGTGCTCGACCGAACCACCTGGGTAGGCAATCTCATATGGGCTCATAGTGGCATCGCCAACAAAGATAACTTTGTAGTCCGGACCATACTTATGCATCAAATCTAGGGTCGACAAGCGGTCGCTATAGCGACGGCTATTGTCCTTCCATACAAACTCGTAGATGTAATTATGGAAATAGAAAAATTCGAGGTGCTTAAATTCAGCATGCGCGGCTGAGAACAGCTCTTCACAAGTACGGATATGGTCATCCATCGAACCGCCAATATCGAACAACATCAGCACCTTCACAGCGTTATGACGCTCAGGCACCATTTTGATGTCCAAGTAACCCGCATTACGCGCCGTACTACGAATGGTGTCGTCTAAATCGAGTTCCTCAGCTGCGCCCTCGCGGGCAAATTTGCGTAACTTGCGTAGCGCGACTTTGATATTCCGCGTACCCAGCTCAACATCTTTATCGAGGTTTTCAAACTGGCGCTTGTCCCACACCTTGACCGCTTTGCGATTACGCGAGCGATCCTGACCAATACGAATACCTTCTGGGTTGTAACCGTAGGCACCAAAGGGCGAAGTGCCCGCTGTGCCGATCCACTTGTTACCGCCCTGATGACGCTCATTTTGTTCTTTCATGCGCTCACGGAAGGTTTCCATAAGCTTATCCAAGCCGCCTAATGCCTCAATTTTGGCCTTATCTTCTTCGGTCAGGAATTTCTCGGCTTGTTTTGCCAGCCACTCCTCGGGGATATCTTTAAAGGTTTCTTCGGTTACCGCCTCAACCCCTTCCATATAGCTGCCGAAGGCGCGATCAAAGCGGTCATACAAGGTTTCATCTTTCACCAAGCAGGTTCGACTGAGCTGATAGAACTCGTCTACCGTCCAGCCGACCACGCCCGCTTTCATGGCCTGCTGTAGGGCCAGAAACTCAGTAATAGAAACCGGCAGACCGCTTTCTTTTAAGTGAAAGAAAAAGCCAATTAGCATGCTTAGCTAAGCTCGCGACGGGCCATAAAGGCTAGTTTTTCAAGCAGCTGTACGTCTTGCTCATTCTTCAGCAAAGCACCGTATAGCGGCGGGATTGCGCTGGCTTTGTCACGATTTTTCAGTGCGTCGCCATCCATATCTTCAGCCACTAACAAGCGAATCCAATCTAATAGCTCAGAGGTAGATGGTTTTTTCTTCAAACCAGTCACTTCACGCACCTCAAAAAACACTTCCAGCGCTTCTTTCAGCAGCTCTTGTTTTAGGTCTGGGTAGTGCACATTAACGATGTCAGTCATCGTTTCTTTGCTCGGGAAGCTGATGTAATGGAAAAAGCAGCGACGTAAAAATGCGTCCGGCAGTTCTTTCTCATTATTAGACGTAATGATTACGATCGGGCGCTGTACCGCTTTAACGGTTTCCTGAGTCTCGTAGACATAGAACTCCATCTTGTCGAGCTCATGCAGCAAGTCGTTTGGAAACTCGATATCTGCCTTGTCAATCTCATCAATTAGCAATACTGGCGCTTGTCCGTCGGCCTCAAAAGCCTCCCACAACTTGCCCTTAACAATATAGTTAGCCACGTCATGGACACGGTCATCACCCAACTGTGAATCGCGCAAACGGGAAACAGCGTCGTATTCGTATAGGCCCTGCTGCGCTTTAGTAGTCGATTTAATGTTCCAACTAATAATTCGGCGGCCTAATGACGATGCCACTTGCTCCGCCAGCATGGTTTTACCCGTACCAGGCTCACCCTTAATCAACAGTGGTTTTTGCAAGGTAATCGCCGCGTTCACGGCCATTTTTAACTCATCCGTTGCAACGTATTGTTCTGTACTTTCAAAGCGCATAGCCCGTGTCACCTTCTAAATTTAAGCTACAGGTATCTGTTTAGTATGGATGCATTCTAAGTCATGCGCCTCAGCACAGGCTTGGCTGCAGAGACAAAGCTGCGCTCGGCAATTTAACCAGCACAGGCACAGAACCAATCTCCCAATAAATTAAATTATCGTTTTAGCTTTGTCCTATTGAGAAACACCGAACTAATCGTCATAATTTCCTTACCCCTTGCTGCCGAGTGACAGCTATATCACTCAAGGCAAAAACCGCTCCCAAGGATGGGAACGGTTTTTGCCACTTTTACTCTCCACAAGATTTATGCAGCTAATTCACGCTAAGACTGGAAATTAATGTCCAGCAGCGAGAAAATAGCGCAGCAAAATTTGGCGACCCGCCAAACCCACATTTCCACAGTTTCATTCAAGGAATGCATTTATGGACAAGGCTCAACTCAAGGCCACTGCAGAAAAGATCGTTGCTAACGGTAAAGGCATTTTGGCCGCCGACGAAAGCACCGGCACTATTGGCAAACGCTTTGCCGGCATTAATGTAGAAAACGTTGAGAGCAATCGCCAAGCTTATCGCCAAATGTTACTAACCACCGCTGGCGCCGAAGCCTATATTGGCGGTGTTATTCAATACGATGAGACACTTCGCCAAAGCACCACCGACGGCAAGCGTTTTGCCGATTTAATGGACGAACTTGGTGTTGTACCTGGTATTAAAGTTGATACTGGTGCCAAAGACTTGGCTGACCACGCCGGCGAAATGATTACCGAAGGCCTAGACGGCCTACGTGACCGCCTAGCGGAATACTACGAACTAGGTGCACGCTTTGCCAAATGGCGCGCCGTTATCAATATCGACGAAGCCAACAACCTACCTAGCGAATACTGCCTTAACGCTAACGCACAAGCGCTAGCGCGTTACGCAGCGTTATGCCAAGAAGCTAACATTGTGCCTATCGTTGAGCCGGAAGTGATCATGGATGGCGCTCACAGCATTGAAACTTGCGAAACCGTTACCACTCGCGCACTAACCGCGCTGTTTAACGAGCTACAAAATGCCGGCGTATACCTAGAAGGCATTTTGCTGAAGCCAAACATGGTGGTATCGGGTACCGAGAACCCACGCCAAGCTGGCATTGATGAAGTAGCAGAGCGCACCGTACGCGTATTGAAAAACTGTGTACCTTCTTCAGTACCTGGCGTGGTCTTCCTATCTGGCGGGCAAAGCGACGTACTTGCTACGCAGCACCTACAAGCCATGAACGCTAACTACGAAATGCCTTGGGCGCTTAGCTACAGCTATGGCCGCGCACTGCAAGCACCTGCACTAAAAGCATGGGGTGGCGATGCCGCCAATGTAGAGGCCGCGCAAGCAGCCTACCTACTGCGCGCCCGCAACAACACTGCCGCCGCCTTAGGCAACTACACGGACGAGATGGAAGCCGCCTAAGCGACTCCTCAGACTCCACAAAAAAGCCCGCACCATGCGGGCTTTTTTTATGCGCGTCTGTTTTCCATGCAAAATGCCTGCACATAAAAAAAGCCCAAGGCAGAACCTTGGGCTTTAAGAATATGGGGTGGACGATGGGGCTTGAACCCACGACCGCCGGAATCACAATCATAACTACTAACCTTGTTAAATAAGGCTTTCAGCACGACTTATTTTGGGAGTGAGGCCTCAGATCAGGCTAAATAGATCAAGAGTTTAGCCAATGCTTTTGGGAGCTTAGCCAAGAAAAATATGGCGAAAATTTCTGCGCGGCCAATATATCTTTACGAGGTTTCCCGCCTCCCCCCGTACCGGGTGGTTTAAGCGCCACCCAACCCAGCTGGTCAAATTCCTCGTGAGCAATGCTTGCATTTACAAACACGCGGTTGATTCGCCGCAAAGTAAAGCGAACTAGCAGGTCTATTTACGACTGCAATAAAAGTAGGCGGGAAGATGCTCCCGCCACGTATTCACAATTAGTCTTTCCTACGAAGTTAGTCAGGCATCTCCGACCAAAAAAGAAGCTCCATTTAGACTACTTCTTCTTGCGGACTTTGATGCGAAACGCTTTCAGACCGTAGTTTCCAGCGAAAAGGACTTTGCCATTTTTAAGCCGTATAGTCTTAGTAAAGATATACTCAAACTCATCATGAATTGCCATTTTTTCAAGCTCCCAAGGCCATAGGGTGGCCCACTCCCGGAAAACAGCATGGGAACTGACAACTTGAAAAGCGAACTAATCGCCCCTACACTTCGCGTGTATCTTGCCGGATACGCAAAGTAGTCGTCAGAAATCTGGGTATTGCTTTCGGTTATTCCCCAGACTTTTTCAGGACTCGCGGTGAGTTGAGTTACTGCTCTATTCACCGTTTCTAATTCCCAATTGGTCAGCTCGAATACGAGCGGCCATATTTGAAACTTGGTATTTATCTTCGATTTGTGAGACGGATAGGCGGCTGCCGATCAACTCAGAAGCGGGCATAAGAAACTCAGCAGCAAACGTATCGGCTTGCCACTCAGCATCCACATACGCAGGTTCTGTTTTAAGGCGCAATCGCCCAAAGCTAGGGCCAATGCCGCTATGCATCATTAGGTGGCCAAACTCATGCGCCAAGGTGAAGTTGTCTCGCCCCACACCATTACTAGCCCCATCGTAGGTACTATCGCTAATTTCTATTAGCTTTCTGTCAGGATACGTTCTTGCAGCATCCCCGTGCATTTCATGATCGGGCCTGATGTCTATTACAAACTCGTCGTCCAGTTTCGGGAGCAAAAACTCCAGCAACCCAACCATGTTTGTCCCACCCTGCAGATTTAGTGCAGTTCTTATTTGTTCCGCGAGCGCTCTAATTGAAGCCCGCGACTTTGGTGGAACCTTTTGTCCTCGCTTCCGAATTGTCATTCACTTACCTCATTTTACGTCTGCCAGTTGTCGAATACTTTTAAGAGCTTCAGGAGAAAGCTCACCAAAGTTCCTTGCCAATACGGCGACGGCCTCTCTTGCCGACGAATCGGCGTTACGCACATCAATGGTTACGTGGTCTCGCGATTCAACCGCAGCCACCCAAACCAACTCTCTTTCGCTACGAGATAACTCCATAGCGTCACTAACAGATTCAACTAGCTCATCCGTTAGCTTTTTACGGCCCATTTCGACTGCAGAAATATATGACGGTGTCACACCCAACTTTTCTGCCAGTTCTTTTAGACTCATTAATTTGTCAATTCTCAACTTGCGTACAGTTTTTCCGTATTCAGTTGTCATCAACTCACCTCCAGCGGATTTAGTCATTAAGACTCATGCATCAACAGCCAACCAATATTGACCGCTGCAGACACATCTTAACAAAAACAGATCGCTTTGTGTACCAATTTGGTTAACTTATTTACCAAGCCTATTTTTTCTCTAAAACTATACCTTTAGGGATTGACTAACAGGCCGTCTCTAATCTAGTCTCTAAATGCATTCCCCCATCATCACAGGAGTTTAGAGACATGAGCGGTGAGCTTATCGGTTATGCACGGGTGTCGACTACTGGCCAGAGCCTAGAGGTACAACAAGACGCCCTTAAGGCCTTTGGCGTAAAGGCTGACCACATATTCGCAGAGAAGCAGTCAGGCACTGACCATACAAGGCCAGAGCTAAAGGCTGCCCTTAAGTTCGCTCGTAAAGGCGATACCTTTGTCGTGACCCGCATTGATCGCTTGGCTCGGTCTACCCATCACTTGTGCCAGATAGCCGCTGAGCTGGACGCCAAAGGCGCGTTCCTCAAAGTGTTGGAGCAAGACATGGATACCACCACCAGCAATGGTCGGCTGACCTACAACATCTTGGCGGCTATCGCTCAGTTCGAGACAGAGCTTAGGGCTGAGCGTCAGGCTGAGGGTATCGCTAAAGCCAAAGAGAAAGGCGTTAAGTTCGGGCGCAAAGGCGTAGCTGACGATAAGGTCGCCAAGGTACTGGAGCTTGCAGCGGCTGACACACGAGTACCTGAGATCATGGAGGAGACAGGCTTAGGTCGTGCAACTATCTATCGATTGATAGCTAAGGGGCGAACTGACACAGAAACAAAGGGCGACGCTTAGCTGCCCAAGGCTTGGCTAGTCGGTACCGGATTCATTAACGAAGCTAGTGATACCGCCCTGACGAAACCCTCTTTTCAGCAGCTGTTTCCAATTAGTCCCCGTTAAGCCCCAGAAGCACATTTATTCAATTAGCCCCCTCTTAGCCCACAAGGCACCCAAAACCCCGAAATCCATTAGCCCCCCCTTAAGCCCCCTTTGCCGTTTTTCCACCAATTTGGGGACAACACGATCAAAGGGGCAGCTACCTAGCCACTATCGAATTCAGACTTTATATCGGCGGTATTTGATAAATATCTTGAGTACAGAACGCACATTCTTGTTGCGTTGTTCTTCTGTGCTCCCCTGTTTTTTGGAACTTGAGGAAAACCCATGCACAAACCACCAAACAAAAAACTTTGCGTAACCGACCTACCTGAAATACGCCGCGTCCGTCGGGTCAGCCTAACCATCGAAGGTCAAATGTATGTACGCCGCTATCAGCGCCTTCTGGGAAGTGGAAGAGAAATTGCGAAGTTCTCCGACGTAATCGACCTAATTCTTAGACAACACCTAGAGCTAACCCGACATGACCAAAGCAGTGACGCACCACAATGGAAAGACCTACCACTATACGAACCATCAACTACTCCCCAAAGCTGCAACCTCTTTGTCAGCCAGCCTAACCAAATACTTAAAGAAAGTGACTTGGTCGACAAATCAGCGAAAACGTAGCCCTCAAGAAAGAGCCTCAGAAAAACTTAACCTGATAGCCCAAATTGTTCTTACAAACCTACTGATCCTAGAACTGCTAGATCAGCACATTGAACACTGGCTAAGAGGGGTAATCCCCCGAAATAACGGACAGTTAAGTTAAGGGCAAAATGCCCGCTTTTCTCAGCGCCAGCTTACGTCGGCGCCTTGGGTTATGGAAGCGTTCGATGTAATCGAACACATCAGTTCTAGCT
>JAUHZK010000004.1:0-180000 GCA_030425645.1 Gammaproteobacteria bacterium
GTCCATGATGCGAACAAAGTCGCTGGCCTCAAAGCTGTCGTAAATTTTTAAGATGTCATCAATCTGGTCATCAGAAATACGGCGGCGTTTGTTACCTTCGTTTTTAATGGACTCCCAAAAGCCTGTTGCATTAATAAGCTGCACCTTGCCTTTGCGTGACTCAGGCTTATTGTTTGTTAGTAACCAGATGTAGGTGCCGATACCGGTACGGAAAAAGATTTCAGTAGGTAAGGCAACGATGGCGTCCACATAGTCGTTTTGCAGGAGCCAGCGGCGGATTTCAGATTCACCAGAACCGGCACCGCCATTAAATAAAGGTGATCCAGATAACACGATAGCGCCACGGCCGCCGCCGTTTTCAACACGCTCTAACTTGCTGACCAAATTCAACAGGAACAGCATCGAGCCATCGCTAATGCGAGGTAGGCCAGCACCAAAACGGCCCGCTAGCTTTTTGTCTTTATGCTCGGCATTAACAACGCTGGCATCCTTCTCCCATTTTTTACCGAAGGGCGGATTTGATAGTTGGTAGTGGAAACGCTTATCAGATAGCTGGTCATTGCCGAGTGTGCTGCCTAGCTTGATGTTCTTGGTTTCAAACCCTTGAATCATCATATTAGTGAGGGCGACAGCGTGTGTTTCGGGTTCAAGCTCTTGGCCGAACGGCACAAGCTTGGGTGGCACTCTGTAGCGGCTTTCTAGTTCACGCACATAGGAGATTGCGTCAGACAAGAAGCCAGCTGTGCCACAGGTTTGGTCATATATAGTGCGGATGATGCCTGGCTGTTGCTCAAATAGCTCTGTATCGCTATGCAATACCAGCGCGGTGGCTAGCCGCACAACATCACGGGGCGTCATGAAGTCTTCCGCCGCTTCATTCACTTCAGCACCAAACTTACGAATCAAATGCTCGTAAATATTCGACATCACACGATCAGGAACGACATCGGGGTGCAAATCAGTCTTACTGAAGTTCTGGCAAATCTTATAAAGAACGCCGGCCCGATCCATCTTTAAGATGGTGTTGGCAAAATCAAACTGCTCGAAGATCACGCGAGCATTTTCTGAGAACTGGGCAATGTAGTCCTCAAGGTTTTGTCGCGTTTTAGTCGAACCCAGAGTGCCCAAAGTATAAGCACTGGTGTTGTAGAAGGAGTGCCCAGAAAGAGGCGTGAGCATCAGGTCTAGGTTGAGGCCGGAGTCTTTGTGCTCTGTGTAAGCCTTAGTGACATCATCACGGGTTGGTTCTAGTACACACTCAAGTCTACGCAGCAACGTGAATGGCAGAATGATTTTGCCAAAGTCTGTGTGCTTGAAGTCGCCCCATAAGTCTTCAGCGTTTTTCCAGATAAATGAGGCAAGTGTGCTGCCGTGATTGTTTTCGGCCATTTAGTAAGTCTCCAACCTTGAAATGCAAGTTACAGACTAACACTTAATAACCACTTTGCAACCCTGAAATGCAAATTACGGGCTTTTTTTAGAGTTTAGGCTAAGTTACGATGCAGCCTTCAAATGCAAATAGCCGTTTTAAGTAAATGAAAGTTACGATTTTTGGTACCGGCTATGTCGGTCTGGTGACCGGCACATGCTTGGCCGAAGTTGGGCATGAGGTCACCTGTGTAGACGTCGACCAAGCCAAGGTTGACGGCCTAAATAATGGTGTGATTCCGATTTATGAGCCGGGCCTTGAGCCGATGGTTATTAACAACCATCAGCAAGGACGCCTGCATTTCACAACGGATGCGGCAAAAGCGGTGAAGTTTGCTGACGTGCAGTTCATCGCCGTCGGTACGCCGCCAGATGAAGACGGCTCAGCCGATTTGCAGTACGTACTGGCAGTGGCTAAAACCATTGCTGAGCACATGGATAGTTTCAAGATTGTCATCGACAAATCCACTGTGCCGGTTGGGACTGCTGACAAAGTCAGCGCGGCAATGGCTGACACCTTAGCTGCACGCGACGCTGATATTGATTATCAGGTCTGCTCAAACCCCGAGTTTCTAAAAGAAGGGGCTGCGGTCGCCGACTTTATGAAACCAGACCGAATTGTGATTGGTACCGCGAGCGAGTCAGTTGAGCAAACCATGCGTGAGCTTTATGGGCCATTCAACCGCAACCATGACCGCATTTTGTTTATGGACGTGCGCTCAGCAGAGCTAACCAAGTACGCAGCTAATGCCATGTTAGCCACCAAAATCAGCTTTATGAATGAGATGGCCAACCTTGCTGAGCATGTGGGTGCCGACATTGAAGCGGTGCGCCACGGAATTGGCTCAGATCCAAGAATCGGTTATCAATTCATTTACCCAGGCTGCGGTTATGGCGGCTCTTGCTTCCCGAAAGATGTGCAGGCGTTAGCGCGAACCGCTGGCCAAGTGGGTTATGAGGCTGAGCTGTTAAATGCAGTGGAAGCCGTTAACAACCGCCAAAAGCATCGTCTATTTGCCAAGTTGAGCGACTATTACAATGGTCAGTTGGCCGGTAAAACGATCGCGATCTGGGGCTTATCGTTTAAGCCAAACACCGACGATATGCGCGAAGCGCCTAGTCGCGTGTTGATGGAGTCTTTGTGGCAGGCTGGCGCCAAAGTACAGGCCTACGACCCGGTTGCAAGCGAGGAAACTCAGCGAATTTACGGCGAACGTGCCGATCTGCGTTTGTGTGATGAACAGCTTGACGCCCTAGATGGCGCTGATGCGCTAGTGGTTTGCACAGAGTGGAGTAACTTCAAGAGCCCAGACTTTGCGCTAATCGCCTCTAAGCTAGCCGACAAGCTCGTTGTAGATGGCCGCAATATATATGGCCCAGAGATTACCCAAGATCACGGTCTAGATTACCGTGGCATTGGCCGTCGCAGTTAAATCTAAATCGGCGCCGCTAGCGCCGATTAAGCTAATAAGGACCGTGTCATGAAGATCGCAACCGACCTATTCTTTTGGACCGCCGTTTACGGTGGTGTTTTGGGCATCCTAACTGTCATGCTGGCGGCCAATGTTTCACGCTTGCGTATGAAGCATAAGGCTCCTTGGGGCGATAAAGGCAATCACGATTTAGTGGGTGCAATTCGGGCGCATGGAAATGCCACTGAGTTCGTACCGCTGTTCCTGGTGCTGTTTTTGATCTGGGAACTGCAAGGTGCCAGCGATAATGCTCTTGCTATTGTGGGTGGCCTATTTGTTGCCAGTCGCTTTGCTCATGCCTACGGCATGATCGCCGTGCATCGACTAGCCCGTCAGTATGGCGCTGCCGTCAGCTACGTTGTGCCGTTGCTGATTGGCGTAATGGTGATTATTAGCGCCCTATAATCCTGCGGCTTACGCTGTGCAGTCGCCAGAGTTTGATGGACAAGCCCTCGCCGATATCGAGGCGAGGCTGGACTCTTTGAATCACGCTCTTGAGCGCCTCAACGCCAGCTTAGAGGCCGCTGAATCAGACGACAAACTTGAGCAGCAGTTACTGCTCGTCAACCGTGACATCGCTACGCTACGCCAACAGTGGCGTGCTTTACTCTCACTGCCGCCGCCGCGCGAATAAATCAATACATCCGTATTCATTGATAAAAAGTAGCGTTGTGGCACAATAGCCGCCCGCTTCAGGTGCTGAACTGCGTTCAAATTGGACGTTACCTCAGATAAACGGGAAGTAAGTGCGCCCAAGGCAAACCTTACGCTGCCCCCGCAACGGTGATGGAGTTGTAGTTATTACTGGCTCAGTGAGCTAGGCCACTGTCGAAAGACGGGAAGGCAATAACTACTGACCCTCCTAAGCCCGGATACCGGCCTGAGTTTCCTTTATTCCTAAGTGCTTACGGTGGGTAAGCAACGAGGCAAAAATGAAATTACCTTTGTTAAAAACGACGGCGGCTGGCTTTTTGAGTCTGCTGCCACTGGCCGCTGTGGCTGAAACACAGCTTGAGCGTGAAGAAATTGTGGTCACTTCCACGCGCAGCCAATATTCGGCGAACACACCGGCCATGGTGACCACGATTGACCGAGCTGAGATCGAGCGTAGTGCAGCGCGCAGCTTGGTTGACGTATTGCGTAACCAAGGCGCGCTAACCATCACTGACTTTTTTGGTGACGGTTCACGTCCAACCATCGCGATTCGCGGCTTTGGTGAAAATGGCGGCCAACATGCACTGGTGCTGGTGGATGGACGTCGTCTTAATAACTTTGATATTGCGGCCCCCGACTTAAATAGCATCCCGCTCAAAGACGTTGAGCGTATTGAAATTATTGAAGGCTCGGCCGCCACCTTGTACGGCGACCAAGCGGTCGGTGGTGTGATTAATATTATTACCCGCCGTGCTAGTGCCAATAACACGCGCGCCAGTATTACCTTGGGTACAGATCGCGCCAGTGAAGTGGACTTGTCGGTGCGCCAGAAGTTGTCAGAAAACTGGGGGCTTTCGGCTAATATCAATCGCCGTGATGTGGGCAATTACCGCCAAAACAATGATTTGCGCTACAGCAATATTAGTGTTGGTTTAGACCGCCGCAAAGGCGACCATAGTCAGGTCTATGAGCTGCAATATGTGGACGAGTACCTACAAACGCCGGGCCCATTATTTGCCGCCGAACTAGCAGCCGATCGTCGCCAGTCAACGGCCAATTTTTCGGACGATTATTCAGACACGCAAACGCAGGCGGTGCGCCTAGGTTTTTACGGTGCCTTGAGCGCAAACTGGGATTACGAAGTTGACGTTACCGGCCGCGAAACCGACGGTGAATTTTTGCTGAGTTTCGCCTCATTCAAAAATACCGACCCCGCGACCCAAGACCGCGCTGTGTGGTCTGTTAGCCCACGTTTAGTCGGTTATCTGCCAAGCAGTCATGGTGATGTGCTCTGGGTGAGCGGGATCGACTATCAGGATTCGCGTTATGACCTTTCGTCGTCGATTGGTATTCAGCGCAGCCGACAGAATGTCGCTAGTGTCTATAGCCGCGTACAACAGCCGCTCGCTGCGGAAGTTGAGCTAACTTATGGCTTGCGCTATGCGCGCTCTGAGAATGAGCTTACCGATAGCTTTAAATACCTGACGCCGACCGAGGTTAACGACAACCTCTGGGGTGGTGAGCTGGGTCTTCGCAAGACACTGTCTTCGCGCACTGAGCTGCTAGCCAGGGTCGAGCGCGTTTACCGTTTTGCCAAAGTTGACGAGCATACCAATACTGCATTTGGCGTAACCGCCTCGTTGGAGCCAACCGAAGGTTACTCTTATGAGCTAGGTGTCGAGCAGGCCTATAACAAAGCAGATTTGCGTTTTTCTTTATGGCAGATTGATCTAGAGAATGAGATTGCTTTTGACCCGACAGTGTTCGCCAATATCAATCTTGAAGACACTCGCCGTATTGGCTTTACCGCCTTTGTCGGTGTCGACCTGTCTGAGGCTAGCCGTGTGTCGCTATCTGGTTCTGTGGTCGAAGCGGAATCGCGCCGCGGCGCGCTGAAAGGCAAGTCAGTACCACTAGTGCCACGCTATAACGTGCGTATTGGCCTCAATCAGGATTGGGGGAGTCGCTGGACCAGCTTGTTGGAATGGCAAGCGGTAGGCAAGCGTGCATTTAGCGGCGACTTCAGCAATAACTTTGATCGCCTCGACGATTACAACGTTGTTAACCTGGCCTTACGTTGGCAGGCTGTTGAGCATAGCGTTAGCTTGCGGGTGAACAATGTATTGAATGAAAAATACAGTGAGTTCGGCGCGGTTGGTTTTAACAGCGTTGGTGTGCGGGAAGAATCGTTCCTACCATCACCAGAAACCACTGCGAACGTGAATTGGGAATATAGCTTCTAAGAGCTTTGTTCTTTGGCGCGGGCAGCATCTTGCTGCTCGCGCTCTTTAATGCCGGGTACTAGCAAGCGCGCCATGATAATGCCGCTTTCAAACAACACATACATCGGCACCGCCAATAAGGTTTGGCTAATCACATCTGGCGGGGTTAAAAACATGCCCGCTACAAAGGCCCCGAGAAAAACATAGGGACGTTTTTCTTTCAGCTTGCTCGGTGTGGTGATGCCGGTCCACACCATCAGCACGGTGGCGATCGGTACTTCGAAGGCTAGGCCGAAGGCCAGAAACAGCGCAATCACAAAGTCTAAATAGCGACCAATGTCAGTAGCGATGGTGACGCCTTCTGGCGCCATGCTGGTAAGAAAACCAAATACCAGTGGGAACACTACGTAGTAGGCAAAAGCGATGCCGGCGTAAAACAGCGCCACGCTAGATACCAGCAACGGTACGGCGATACGGCGCTCGTGTTGATATAACCCCGGTGCTATAAAGCCCCAAACCTGGTGTAACACCCATGGCATCGCCAGTACCAAAGCCGCTAATAGCGACAGCTTAAAAGGCGTTAAAAAGGGTGAGGCGACCTCGGTCGCAATCATGCTGGTGCCTTCAGGTAGGAATACCAGTAGTGGCCCGGCCAGTAGGGTAAATAAGTCTTTAGAGAAAAAGCTTAGTGGAATAAAAACCACTAATACGCCCAATAGTGCCTTAACTAGGCGGTCGCGCATTTCAACTAAGTGAGACACCCAGGGCATGCTGTTGCTGGGTGGTGGCGTTTGGGGCTTACCCATTATCTTTTTCGGTATTTTCTGCGGTTGGCGTTGCGGCTGCGCCAGCTTCTTGGCCGGTATCGGCTTGGCTGGCTTCTTGCGACAGCGGTTGCATCACGTCTTGGTTGAGCTGTTGACGAACGCTCTCGACGGATTCACGTATTTTTTGTTGGTCTTCTAAGGCAATTTGGCGGTCGATATCGCGTTGGATGGTTTGCGCCATGCGGCGGATTTTGCCGGTAAAGCGGCCGATCGACGTGGCTAGCTTGGGCAGGCGGTCAGGGCCCACCACAATCATGGCAATCACTAATAGGAGGGCGACCTCCCATAATCCAACATCAAACATGGTCGATTAAGCGTCGGTTTTGTCTTTTGCTTCAACGTCGATAGTTTCGGCGTTAGTTTTTGCTTGGCTCTCGTCGTTAATCTGTTCTTTGGGCTGATCGTCTTTGGGGTCGTTCATGGCGCTTTTAAAATTCTTAATCGCGCCGCCTAGGTCGCCACCCATGCCGCGTAGTTTTTTGGTACCAAAAATCAGCACCACAATGGCCAAAACAATCAGTAGCTGCCAAACGCTAATACCGCCGAATCCCATGTTCTTACTCCAACTGTCGCTATCGCTAAGTAAATTAATTTAGCTGCGCATTATCGCACAGCGAATATGACATCTTACCGACACTGCCAAGCAATGGTGCTGGTTAGTTTGCCAAGCGTTAGTAGGTGGGTGCCCAATACCGCCTTACCGGATACCAGTAAGCTAGCGGTGAGTTCACGTTTGGGGTCTGCCCAGCAAAGAATATTGGCAAAGCCAACGTGGCCGTAGGCTGAACCTGTCATTGGCCCCCATACGCCGTATGGGTTACCGCCCAGCATTAGGCCCTGTGAATAACGCATCGGAATTTTAAGGGTGTGGTCAAACTGCAGCTTAGTGGTTGGCTTAACCGCTAGCTTGGTCGTCTCTGGCTTAAGAATTTGCTGACCGTCCCACTCGCCGTGATTAAGCAACATCTGATAGAAGCGCGTCATTTCTTCAGCGCTGGCGTACATATTGCCGGCTGGAATAATGGCGTCAAAAAACATGTCGCTATTGGAAACTTCTACGACTTCTTCCATCGGCGCGTTTAAGGCTTTTTCTACCAATTTGTCGATGGGGAACCGCACTGGCATACCGGCTTCGTAATTGAGCGCGACGTCGTTGCGGTGCTCTTTCGGTAGACCGTAGGTGAAGTGCTTCATGCCCAGCGGTTTGCGTAGTTTTTCGTCGTTATAGGCGCGAATGTCATTGCCAGTCACGCGCTTAATCAGCTCGCCAATAATGTAGCCGCCGGTGATGGCGTGGTAGGCGATGCGGGTATTGCCTTTTTTAGCTGGTGCCATCTTGCAGAGGGTTTCAATAATAAAGTCCCACTCAGTCAAGCGCTCGGCGGTTAGCTCTTCTTTTGGTAGGTCAAACATTGGGAAGCCGCCGCGATGTGAAAGCACCTCAGAAATGGTGGTCTTCTGTTTGCCGTTTTGGCCAAACTCCGGAATGTAGTGCGCGACCGGCTTATTAATATCAATGTCGCCGTCTTCGGCTAATTTAAGCGCCAGTATTGCCGTCACCGCCTTGGAGGCAGAGAACAGGCACATCGGTGTTTCTGGCAGCGTGCGCACGGCGTTAAGGCCGTCTTCCTGTGGACCGTTGCCACGGTTATGGCCTAGGGCGCGGTTCAGTACGATTTCGCCGCGACGACGCAGGCAGAAGGACACTGCGGGATAAGCACCGCTGCGGTAAACGTCCTCAACGTCACTCCAAATATTGGCAACAGCGCTATCCGTTAATCCAACTTTGCTGGGAGCGACTTCGCTCTCGCTATTAACAGTCGTAACGGTAGTTAAATCATTAGGAATGCGAACGTAGGTATCGGCCATGGTTGTGACAGTTTGATGACAAAAAACGCACTATATCAGCACTGTTTATCTATTGGGCTGGCCAGTAAGATAGAGCGCCCTGTCTTAATGCCCATAAGGAAACCTCATGGCTTGCCAGCTTGCGCCACCGCCTAAAATTCTCAGCAAAGGCGCCGAAACCTTTGGCGACTATTACGGCAATACTATGCTCTGTGAAAGTCGCGATGGTGGCCGCTTTGCGCTAACGCATTTGCCTGCGCAAGTAGAGGGCGGTAAAGCCGGTGGTGCGCCAGTGTTAATGACTTCCGGCATGTTCACCGGCCGCAGTTTTTGGCTTTCACCAAAAGGTTTGGGTATTGCCGCCGAAGCATTGCGACAGGGTTTTGAGGTTTACATTCTGGAGCGCCGCGGTTTGGGCGAGTCTCCAAAAGATTACTTACAAAAGAATGCGCCGCGTTCTGGTTTGAATGAGGCGATTTTGTATGATTTGCCAGCGGCCCAAGGGCTGATCGCACAGCGTAACCCGCAGCCATTATTTTTGATGGGCCACTCTTTTGGCGGTGTGGCGCTAGCGGCCGCCTTGGCGACTAACCATATGAATCGGCAGGGAATTAACGGCATTGTGATGTTTGGGTCGCAGCTGACGGTGGATAAGCCGTTTCTGAATCCGCCCTGGAGTTTATTGCCTAAGCTATTCTGCAAAACGCTGGGATATTTCCCATCGAAAAAACTCAAGATGGGTCCGTTTAACGAGTCGCCGGCAGCGATGGAAGATGCGGTGAATTGGGTAAGCGCTGCCAAGGCCCGTGGTGATTTCGTGTTTTGGAATGGTTTTGAAAAGTTAACCATGCCGGTGTTATCAATTAGTGGTTTGAAGGATGACGTTGATCCGGCTGAGGGCGTTGAGTTCTTAATGAATAAATTCGCCTCCAAGGATAAAACCTTTAGCTTGCTTAGTACGGCTAACGGCAACCTGAAAGATTACGACCACGTTGGCATGGTGGTCAGCAAAGAGGCAGCGCAGGAAGTGTGGCCAATGGTCACCGAATGGATGCTGAGCCGCAAAGTTTAAAAAGCTCTTGAAAAAATAATCGCCGTCCTTATCTAGTTAATAAGCCGCCGCAGCATCGCTTTTTTAAGGGTGTGTAGGCTGCTTAAGCGCGAATGCCGCCGTGAATGTCTTCAGATGATATTCGAAAGGGTTCGCAAACTTTTATTTATACATTGCTTTAAGAGGATGTAGATATGACTACGATTGATTTTTCTCCCCTATACCGTTCTACCGTGGGTTTTGATCGCATGGCGTCGTTGCTAGATAGCGCCGCCCAGCTCAACCAAAACAGTAGCGGTTATCCCCCATATAACATCGAAAAGCTTGCCGAGAACCAATACAGCATCACGCTGGCGGTGGCGGGTTTTGAAGAGGCTGAGTTAGACCTAACCACCGAGCGTGGTGTGCTGACCGTGAGCGGCCAAAAAGGCGCGCCAGACGTTGAACGCGAATACCTGCATCAAGGTATTGCAACGCGCAACTTTGAGCGCAAGTTCCAGTTGGCTGATCACGTAGAAGTTAGTGGTGCCAATATGGCGAATGGCCTGCTAACGATTGACTTGATTAAGGAAGTGCCAGAAGCGCTGAAGCCAAAGAAAATCAGCATTGGTTCAACTAAGCCGAGTTTGAAAGCAGCGAGTTAATCGCGTAACTTCGAAGCTAAAAAGGCGCAACATTTGTTGCGCCTTTTTTGTGACTGTCGGTCTAACAATAGCGGTTCATTCTTCTGGCGAAAGCAGAGCTTCCAATTTGGCTACGCGAGCTTCTAATGCTTCCACCCGTTCAGCCAGGGCTGATTTAATCGGGCCGCCGGCAACATTAGCCTGTTCGGCTTGTTCCATCGCCGCGGTATCAATCTCGCCGCTTAATAAATGCGCGTAACGGCATTGGGTTTTGCCCGGCTGCCGTGGCAGCTTAATGGTGATTGCGCCGCCGTCTTCGTCACCGCGTTCAGCCAAATCATCCAGTACCATCTCGGTTTCATCTACCGACTCAAAGCTGGTTAGTCGCTCGGTTCGCTGGCGCAGCTCACCGGCCGTTTGAAAGCCGCGCAAAAGCAGTACGCAGATCAGCGCTAATTGCTGCTCGTCGAGCTCGATATGGCGCGGCAGCTTGTGCGCAAATTTGCGCGCACGTGCGGTGCTACCTTTTTCCATTACCAAATCTAAATGCTGCAATTCGGCTAGCGTCGCTTCGACTTCGGCTTCGCTGACATCCATCACCGGAAAACGGCCGGTTTTTTGATTGCAGGCTGTGGTGAGCCCGTTTAATGACAACGGATAATAATCCGGCGTGGTGTGTTCTTTTTCGATTAAGCAGCCCAGAACGCGAGCTTGTAACTCATCTAATTGCCAATCCATTTCTGTCTCCCCAAAACAAAAAACGCAATGGGACAGACCCATTTGGGTCTGTCCCAGATATTACTATTGGTTCAAGATGCTTTCGACTTCGGCGCGTAAGGCCGGTACGCAGGCCAGCATGCTGCTGGTGTCGAGGTCGATATCATTACCTTGCAAGTCGGTCACAATGGCGCCAGCTTCGCGGTTGATGACGGTGAGCGCGGCGATATCGAGAATGTTTAAGTCGCTCTCAACGATGATCTCAATCTTGCCGCTAGCTAGTAAGTGATAGTGATAGAAATCACCATAACCACGGATGCGGTGCACCTTGGTAATAAGCTTGCCGAGGTTTTTCCATTGCTCAGTACCGGCGATGGTTGGCAGGTTGCCGGTTGATAGCGAGGATAAGTCTAGCTCGGTGATTTCACTGATCTTCAGTGGCTTGCCGTTTAAGAATGCGCCTTCGCCTTTGGCGGCCCAGGCGCGTTCGTTAAACATCATGCCGTTAGAAACACCCACGATCAGTTCGCCTTTATGCATTAGCGCAATCTGGGTCGAGAAGAACGGGTATTGGCGCACAAAGCTTTTGGTGCCATCGATAGGATCGATTAACCAAAGGTATTCGGCGTTGGCGTTGGTCTTGCCGGTTTCTTCGCCGTAAAAACCGTGATCTGGGAAAGCGCCCAAAATCACCTCTTTAATGGCCTTCTCGGTTTCCACGTCAGCAATGGTGACGGGGGTGCGGTCTTCTTTAATTTCAACTTCTACGTTGCGGTCGTAGTAATGGCGAACGACTTTCTCGCCCGCGTCAGCGGCCTGTAAGGCAACGTCTAAAAAAGCTTGGTAGGACATTTATGTTCCAATGGTAAAAGGCATAAAAAAAGGCGCCGCGACCATGTCGCGGCGCCCTTATTGTAAGCAGCCTAAGACTTAGGCGCCAACTAGTGATTGACCACAGCAGCGTACAACGTTGCCGGTCACACCAGCAGAAGCTGGCAAGCTGAAGAAGGTGATCAACTCAGCGATATCTTCTGGTTGGCCACCTTGGCTTAGCGAGCTCAAACGGCGGCCAGCTTCGCGGATCGCGAATGGCATTGCCGCAGTCATGGCGGTTTCGATAAGACCAGGCGCAACCGCGTTCACGGTAATGCCGCGTTTAGCCGCTTCACCGTTACGAGCGTTGATGTAACCAATTACGCCAGCTTTGGTAGCGCCGTAGTTGGTTTGGCCCATGTTACCGGCAATACCACCAATAGAAGATAGCGCTACTAGGCGGCCGTCTTTGTTGATGATTTCTTCGCCGAACAATACTTCATCAATATCTAAAATCGCTTTTAGGTTGATGTTAAGCACCATGTCCCATAGGTGCTCTTTCATGTTGCGTAGGGTCTTGTCGCGGGTAACGCCAGCGTTGTGGATCACAATGTCGACGCCGCCGAAGTTGTCTTTCAAGAAGTCAGCAATCGCGCGTGGCGCGTTTGGATCAGTCACGTCCATTGGTAATGCGGTGCCGCCTACCTTGGCAGTGGTTTCGTCCAGAGTCTTGCGATCGAAAGGTACGTCTAGGCAAACCACGTGGGCGCCTTCAGCAGCCAAACGCTCAGCTGTTGCTGCGCCAATACCGCGAGCCGCGCCGGTTACTAGGGCAGTTTTGCCTTCTAGTTTGCCGGTAGCTTTTAGCTTGGCTGGAACTTTAATGGCTTTGGTTACGCGAACTGGCTGGCCATCAACAAACGCGCTGCGCTTGCTTAGGAAGAAGGTAATAGGCGCGGCAACTTTGGCTTCGGCACCTTTTTCAACGTAGATCACGTTAGCGGTGGCGCCCTTTTTGCCAATTTCTTTAGCAATTGAGCGGGTGAAGCCTTCTACAGCTCGTGCTGCGGTTTGTGCAGCAACGTCTTTTTCGCCTTCAGGCAAAGCCGCCAAAATAACCACGCGGCCACACACACCGATCTTGCCCATTAGCGGGTGGAAGAAGTTGTATAGCGCTTTCAGCTCATCGGCGTTTTTGCAGCCGGTGGCATCAAATACAAGGCCGTTAGCTTTAAGGCCTTTAGGTGTCGCGTGAGGTGCAAGCACGGTTGGCTTGGCGCCAGCGGCTTCGCCAGCTTCTACCAATACTGGAGTGCCGTCGCCGTAGCCAACAACGATAGGCTCAGCGCCGGCGTCAACTACAGTTTTCAGCATCGGCTTAACAGCGGTACTGCCGTCGGCAGCGCCGACCAATACTTTGTAGCCTTTTAGCTGCTGTTCAGCATAGGCACCTTTCTCACGCGCCAAAGTTTGTGGCGTTGGGATAGGTAGGCCTAGTGCCTTAATGATGTTCATTGCGGTCTGGTTCTGGCCCAGCTCAACTAGGAAGTCGCTCATTCCTGCGTCCTCTAACAAATAATCCGAAAAAATGGTGGCCGCAGTTTACGCGAGCGCGAGCAATAGGCAAAGTAACCGCGCCGCCATAAGGAGTTGTCATAAATGACAAGTACAGTCATTTCAGAAATCGTTTTAGCCAGTGTCTGCGCTTATTGCGCCGTCATGCTCTGGCGTTTTAGCCCATTGCAAGATCGAAGCTGGGGCGCGGCGGGTGCATTAATAACTGCGATTGCCGCAACCTTGGGTGCGCTCAAATATGGCACCGACTTGCCGGTCGCCGAGTGGCATCAGTGGGCGATTAAGTTGTCACGTTATGTAGCGCTGCCATTAATGGCCTTGGCTTGGATATTTGCCGCGTGGAACTGGCCGCGTTACAGCGGCGGCCGTTTACTGGCGGTGATTGTGATGCTGGCTTTGTTTGTTTGCCATCATTGGCTGCAGTCAGTGCCATATTACGCAGAGTGGTTGCCACCCATGAGTGTTGCTTTGATTGGTTTGGCCGCGATAAGCGCTATTTGGCGGCACCGAGAATATGGCTTGTTGGGTTTGTCGGGTGCTGCCCAGGTCGCGCTAGCGGCGCTGGTGATTGGTAGTAAAGGCAGCATCAATGGCGTGCCAGCGGTAGATATTTTTCACTATGTTTTGGCCAGCGCTTGGCTAGCAATGTCAGTAGGCCTGCGGCACGTCGATTAAGCCAATGCCCACGAGCAAAGTGGGGACAGACCCCTCTTCGGTGGCAGCGTAAGTCTTAATAGTTTGTACGGACTTTGATGGCGGGGTCTGTCCCCGTGGGTTTTCAGGCTAAAATACGCGTCATGACTTTGCCTGCCGACAATTTTGTAAAAACCTTTCGCGATAGCGTGCCTTATTTACAGGCGCACCGCGCGGCTACGGTGGTGGTCGGGGTTGACGGCGCGGCATTGGCAGATGGTGTCGTGGCCATCGCGCATGACTTGTTGTTATTACAAGCCTTGGGCATGCGCCTAGTGGTAGTGGTTGGTGCTCGGCCGCAAATTGAGCAGGCGTTAGAGCAGGCCGGTATTAACACGGAAATTAAAAGCGGCGTTCGCATTACCAGTGCCGAGGCTCAGCAGGTGGTGAATCAGGCCGTTGGTCAGGTGCGTGTGGAATTGGAGGCAGCCTTGTCGCGCGGTCTGCCAGAAAGTCCGTACCAACATCAACAAGTACCCGTGGTGTCTGGCAACTATGTCATTGCGCAGCCGATTGGTGTGCGCGACGGCGTTGATTACCAACATAGTGGTGAACTGCGGCGGCTAGAAACCGCCGCGCTTAGCCAGCAACTCGATATGGGCGCGATTGTGCTACTACCTTGCTTGGGATATTCGCCTAGTGGTGAGGTCTTTAATTTAGCAGCAGAAGAGCTTGCCATTGCCGCCGCCAAAGCCTTAAAGGCCGATAAATTGGCGTGGCTCGGGCCGGTAGCAGATGCCAACGATTGGCCGCAGGTGTTAACGCCTGCGATGGCTAAAGCCAGCGATGATATTGCGCTACAGCGTTTAGCTGACGCTAGTGAAACAGTGGCGCGGGTGCACCGTTTGGATAGCGCTGTTGATGGCGCCTTGCTGAAAGAGTTTTACACCCGCGATGGTGCCGGTTTGCTAATTACTGATGGCGGTTATGACAGCGAACGCGCGGCCACGGTTGAGGATATTGGCGGCGTATTAACGCTAATTGAGCCGCTAGAACAGCAAGGCGTATTGGTGCCACGCTCACGTGAGCAGCTGGAACTGGAAATCGAACAATTCCAACTACTGGAGCGCGATGGTCTGGTGGTGGGCTGCGCGGCGCTGTTTCCGCTTGGTGAGGCTAACGCTGGCGAGCTGGCTTGTTTGGCCGTGCATCCTGATTACCGCCAACAGCAGTTGGCGAAGGTACTGCTGCGGCGGATAGAAGCGGAAGCGCGCAAACAGGCCCTGGGGCAGTTGTTCGTGCTAACGACACATACTGCACACTGGTTTAAGGAGCAGGGCTTTGACGCCGCAAGTATTGAAGACTTGCCGGTGGCCAGACAGCAGCTATACAACAATCAACGCAATTCACAGGTGTTGGTGAAAAGCCTCTAATGCGCCTGTCGCGAATCTACTTAAACGCTGAATTCACGGCGGCAGCATGTCTAGCTCTACCGGCTGATGTGGCGCGTTATGTTGGTAAGGTTCTGCGTTTGCCGGCTGGCGCTGAAATTCTAGTGTTTGATGGTCGTGGTTCTGAATGGTTGGCTGAGCTGACGTTTGTAGAGGGTGCGGCACAAGTTGTATTGAAGACGCCGCAGCAGGCCCAGCCCGAGTCGCCATTGGCCGTAACGCTGGTGCAGGCGATTGGTCGTGGCGAGCGCATGGATTACGCCATTCAAAAGGCAGTGGAGTTGGGCGTGGCCGCTATTCAGCCAGTGTTTAGCGAGCGCACCGTAGTGAAGCTGGCCGGTGAGCGTTTGCAAAAACGCATGGCGCATTGGCGTGGCGTAATGGTATCGGCTTGTGAGCAGTGCGGCCGTAGCACCGTGCCCGAGTTGCTGCCAGCGGTGGCGTTGTCAGAAGCGCTGCACACGTCGGCTGATGCCAAGTGGCTGTTAGCACCAACGGCGGCACAAGCATTGGAAACTGCGAACTCGCCGCGTTCAGCGGCGCTCCTGATCGGACCAGAGGGCGGCTTGTCGGCTGCCGAAATTGACGCCGCTCAGGCCTTGGGTTGGCAACCGTGGCAATTGGGCCCGAGGGTGCTGCGCACCGAAACGGCAGGGACGGCGGCGTTAGCCGTATTACAGGCGCGTTGGGGTGATTTTAACTAGGCCGCTGGCGCGGCTTTAATCGTTCTTAGCGTTCGCTAATGCTTCGCTAATGAGGCTTTCAATAACGTCTAAATCAGGCACAGCAGAGAAAAACCCACCTAGTTGTAGCTGTGCTGCAATAAGCTCGTTATTAGCATCCGGATCAGCCGGTGCGGCTTCCTGCGCTAACGGCTCGGCCATATTCTTAGGGACTTCAATAAGGCTCGGAAAACCTTGGCAAACGATGGCGTAACTGGGTGGGTTAAGAGCGTCACTAATGCCATGCATAATGCAAAGCCGTGCGCGCCGGCGTTCATAGTCACTACTAGCATCAAGTAGCATTTCTAGGCTAATGACCGGTAGCGGTAAGTTACGGTGGATCACCGAGCCGATGATCCACGGCGCCGCTTTGATAAGCCGCCGTGATTGCGGATGCTGCAGCGGTTCTGGTTCTGCGAACGGCTTCAATTCGACAATCGCGTTGCGCGGCAACACTAATTTGCGCTCGCCACAGCGAATTTGCATGCAATAGAGCGCGTCGAGCTGCTTGGTATTAGGGTGTTTATGCATTCGCTTCGAGCTAGCCTGTTTCGTCTGTCAGGTGGCGGGCAAACTGGCTGCCAAGTTGGCGATCAATTTCGACCAGTAGCGGGCGTAAATTAGCGTTTTTGGTGACCCAGGCTTTGGCACCCAGCTGACGAGCACGGTTCCGTTGGTTAGAGCCAGTAACGGTGCTGAACATAATGGCCGGAATATTGATGAGCTTGGGGTTGCGTCTTAAGCGGCGCAAAAACTCGAGCCCGTCCATGCGTGGCATTTCCAGATCCACAATCAGCAGTTGCGGTTGCTGTTCTTCAATTGTTGAGAGTGCTTCTTGGCCGTCCTTGCAGCTGACAATATCTAGCGGGTACCGTGCCAAACCGCGGCTTAGCTGTCTTAGCCAGGTAGTGGAGTCATCGATAATCATGACCCGATAACGCTGGTTAGGGTCCGGCGCCGCGAGCTGTAGCGCTTGCCGTGTATAGACCACTTGGCTTTTGCAGAGTGCCGGCAGGTCGAGTACCGGAGCGATTTGGCCGTCTTCTAATATGACCGCGGCGTTGATGCCTAAGATACCAGTAACGGCTGCCGGTAGCGTTTCAAGGTTGTACTCGGCGGAATCGCCGCAGTAGTCAACGACCACTGCGTGGTGTTGGCCTTCAGTTTGGATAAGCAAAGCGGGCAAGCTCTGGCGCGGACCGGGCAGCCGGCCCTCGCCTAGGCCCAGCCAGTGGCCCAGTGATTTGATTTGCCAGCCGTTACCATTCCAAGCAATCGGAATGTCCTCCTGATAGCCGCGCGACAGCGTTTGATCATCGAGCCGCTGAATGCTGCGAATGTCCTGTTGTGGAATGGCGTAAAGCTCATCAGCAATGTGCACGATGACGGCAGTGAGCGAGGTTTCGCCCATCGGCAGCCGTAGTTGAAAACGAGTGCCGCGATTCGTCTCGCTGCTGAGGTCTATGTTGCCGCCAAGCTCGTGCACCGTATGCTCAACCACGTCCATGCCAACGCCGCGACCGGCGAGCTGGTCGACCTGGTCAGCAGCGCTGAGGCCAGGGTGAAAAATAAGCCTTTCGAGACGCCGCTGACTGAGTGTTTCATCGGCACTAATCACGCCCAGCGCCAGCGCCTTTTCCTTGATGCGAGACAGCGCTAGGCCAGCTCCATCGTCAGATAAGTCGACTTCTAATTTGCCGCGGCTTTTGCGTAGCGCCAAGCGCACGGTACCGACAACGGGCTTGCCTAGTTGCCGCCGCTGTTCGGCGGTTTCAATACCGTGCACAACCGCGTTGCGCAACATGTGTTCGAGAGCGGGCAGTAGCTGTTCCATCAGGCGGCGGTCGACGTCGGTGTCGGCCCCTTCGATCTCAAGTTGTGCTTGTTTGCTGCCCATCTCTGCAGCGGTTTGTTGGACGATTCGGATAAGCCGGCTGTGGTAATCGCTAAAGGGCACCAAGCGGGTATTGAGTATGTTTTCTTGCAGTGCGTAACCGGCCTTGCTTTGTCCCGCTAGGGCACGCTCGGCATGGCTGCATAAATCGGCACTACGGTCATTCTGGCGGTTGAGTCGCAGAATCACATCTTCGAGCTGTTGCAGCGCCATTTGGCTTTCAAGCTGGGCGTCGTTAACCGAGGCTTCTTGGCGCGGCAATTTGTCAATTAAGCGCTCTAAGGCAAAACGACCATTACGCAGGGTGTTGCGCGCTTCTTGCAGGGTTTGCGTGGTGAGCGCCTGCTCCGTTTCCAGTGCGGTTGCGATCTGTTGGATTTGGTTGCGCAGGGCGTTGACCTCACTGGCCCGTAGTCGCAAGGCTTCAAGTGTCTCGGTGCGCACACGAACGTAGCTGCGCATCGTTTTGGAGGCAGGCTCGTTGGAGCTTGGGCCCGGCGCGCTAACTTTTGTAGGAGGCGCCGCGTGCTTAGCTGTCTCAGGAGCTACGGCGGCAACGCTGGGCTTGCCGCCATGATCCGGAAAGCTCGCCGTTTGTTGTTTGCTAAGGGCGTCAAAAATCGCTGCGAGTTGGTTTAAACAGGTCCGAGTTTGTGTTTTTAGTGCGTCGACTTTGGCCGGTTCATTGGCTTCTTCCATCCAGTCTTCGGCGGCATGTAAGTAGTCGCCAAGTACTAGCATTTGAGTCAGCCTTGCGCCGCCTTTGAGGGTGTGGAAAACCCGGCGCAGCTCATTAATTGCGTCTTGTTGGTTGCGTTGTTGTTGCCAATCATCCCAAGCGTGGTTGGCGAGCGTCAGCAGTTCGTTGGCCTCATCCATGAAGATTTCGTAGAGACTGCTATCGATGCCTTCGGGTACCTGTTGTACCAGGGTAGTGTCGTTAGCTGGGGCGCTGCTAGTGGGTGCTGCCGCGCTGCTTTGTGTTAGTTGCGGGAAGTCCAGCGTGGGTAGCTGTGCGGCGACGGTCGGTTCGTGTTCGTCTGACTCAAAGATGCGCTCGGGATCTATGTTCTCGCCGTGTAGGTACTCAAGCGCGTCGTCGATGGCTTCGAGAGCCGCATCGAACAGCGAAGGCAAGGAGTCTTCGGCGTCGCGGGCGCCACCAATCACTTGGGTTAGTTCGTCGACTACTAACGCGCCTGCGCGCCCAGAGCGTTGCAGGCCGAGCGTGCTGGCAATGCCGCTGTATTCGGCAAATCGCATTTGTAGCCAGACCATGCGATCCAGCGCTTGCGGTTGCTCGCGGCTTAGCTCGTTGAATTCGGCAATGCCCTTGCTGATTTCGTTGGCTTTTTGCTCGGCTTCCTCAATAAATAAGCGACGTAGCTCTGGGTCTAGTTCTGGTGGTTGCTTATTCATGATGCGGGTGAGGCTGACCGTTGGCTAGGCCGCACTAAATTTATTCGGGGCCAATTGCTGTAGTGCATTTAGCATTTCGTTTTCAGCGAGAGCAATATCAGGCCAGGGCAAACGAACAGTTTGTAAAAAGCGCTCGACCACGACGCAGCCGGTCAACAGAGTGCTTAACAGGCTCTTCTGTTCGTCGTCACTATTAGGGTTGCTGAGATAGTCTTTGGCACAATCTCGTAGCCAAGCAGTGGCGTCGCTAAGGCTGCGCCAATCGAGTACGCGAGCCGCGCCCCAAAGCGCGTCGATTTCTTCGGTTGGCCTTAGGTTATTGGGTCGGTAGTCACTGGTGGCAATGATTTCGAAACGAGCGGAAAGGCGGGCAATACTGCCCAGCGCGGCGTCAACGACAGCCGTGCGGGATAATTCTGCAACAGCGTCTTGGGTGGAGACGCTGCCATCACTGGCCTGCGTTTGTTGCCGTTGTTGAATGACTTCCGGCTCGAGGCAGGCCATCACGTCTTGGATTTTCTCCGCTAGCCGCAGGCACTCGGAGCGACTGGAAACGCTAGCGACTTCGTCGGCTAATACCTGCAGCTGTTGCGACCAGTCCTCTAAATAGGTTGCGGCGAGCACATAGCCGGCGGTGCGAATGCGGTCGGCGACAACGCGCATATCTGGCGCTTGTGTGGGTGCCACACGGGTGGCGACGTCTAGCGATTCGATAACGTAACGCAGGTCATCGCGTAAGGCCGAGGCAAGCCCGGTCCAGGCTTCTTGGTCGGCCGGCGCCGGATGCGGTGGTCGCCAATAGCCGCTGTTATTTACGCGGCTAATGTTGATGTTGAGACTTTCATGCGAATGGCCGGGCAATGCGTCGACTAGTGGTTGCAGCTTCTGCTGTAGCTCTGTGGCGCGTTGTTCGTAGTCTTCGCCTGCTGCCATTTGTTGCAATAACCTTTCGGCCCGTGACAGGCATTGTCTTGCATGGCCATCAATTGGTGTTTTGCGATCGCGCCAAGCTTCTGTGAGGTCGGCTAATGTGGCAATCGGAGTGCCGCTCATGGCTGGCCTAAGGTTGTGCAAGATACGGGTTAGCTGCGCTAAGGACTGGTCGGTATCGCGCCCGGTGAGCCAATTTAGGAGCGCAGCTTGGTAGCTCTGTACATGTTTGGCAGCTGCATTCTGTAGCCCCTCGTTGGCGAGGTCGTTAGCGGCCTTTGATTCGCCGCTTTCTGCGCCTAAGGCTTGGAGCAGGGTTGCTTGCCAGTGATCGTCAGCGCCGCCTTGGCTGCTGGCGACCCGGTGGCTGTGATCGGCCAAAATTTGCAGGCAGGCTAATAGCCGTTGGCTAGCTTCAGAGGCATCGGCAAACTGTTGGCTGGCTAGTAGGTGAGAAAATTCTAGGCAGGCTCGGCCAAGTTGTTCCAATGCGGGGTCGTTCAGTGCTTCAAATGCAGCGGTGACTTTCTGCAAGCGGCTGGTGGCATCGTTCCAAACGCGGAAATCGGTGTTTGGTTCAGGTTCGCGTCCTAGTAATTCCGTAACGTAACGTAAATCTTCGCGCACCGACGGCCGGATGCTTTCTAAGCGTGTTTGTGGGTTGCTCATGTTGTCGCTCCGGTCGAGTCAGCGTCTACTTGGCTTCGCAACCCGGCGCAGGTGCGGGCTAGTTCGGCAATATGCTTACGCAATTGGCTGACGTCGTGTTGGCCGCGTTGCAGGTGTTGGCGGCCGGTTTCAATGATCTTGTTGGTGTCGACAAGGTCTGCATTTAATTGCTGCAGGTTCTCGTCAAATTGGCGACTGGCATCGCTGTGTCGGTTAGCTACTCGTTGCAACTCGTCGGCAATAACGCCAAGCCCGTCTTCGCCGCTGCGAGATGCCTGAATAGCTGCATTCAGCGCGAGCACGCCGCTTTGTTCGGCAAGGTCTTTAAGCAGGTCAATACTGTCGCCGAGTGAGCGGCTGCGATCTTGTAGTTTGCGCGCCTGCAATTTGAGGCTCGCGAGTTGTTCTTGGGTGCTATCGCGGCTTTCTTCGTTGGCGCCCGTTGATGCCAGTAGTTGCGCGGCGAGCTGCTCTAGACGCTGACTCAGCGTGTTTAGATGTTTCTGATAGCTATGTAAGCCTTTATTGCGTGGTTCTGCCGGTGGCGGCGCGGCCGTAATCACGGTCTCGTTAGTCGGCTGCTTATAGTGTTTGTTTTGCTGAATCAGGCTGCGCACGCTGGCGCTAGCTGTTTCAAGCCGCTCACGTTCATTGCGGTGCAATTGCTCGGGCATTGGCATGGCGGCTTTGATGTCGCCGGCGAGTAGGCTTTCGAAACCGTCTAAAAAGCGGCCAAGGCTGGCTTTAACGGGTACCTCTATGCGTTCTGGTTCGGTCTTTTCCCTGTGCGCCAACAGGCAGCAGAGTAGGCCGGCGACGCTAAAGCCTAAGGTGACGGCGCCAAGGCTAGCGTAGAGGGTGTTGCCACCGGCTAGTAAAATAGCGGCGCCAGCCAAAGCGGTGCAGCTGCAGCAGATTGAGGCAACGACAATAAGTTGGTGTTGGCGAGTCATGGTTTGAGATTCCATATCGTTCTAGTTCCGCTTCCAATGCGTAACGGCATCAATAATGGGTGGCAGCTCGAGTACCGCCATGGCGGTGCCGAGGTGGTGCGTTTGGCCACTGACCCAGCGGTTTAGTGCTGGATCTAATTCTAGAGAGGGCTCTTTCGCCACCGGCGGTGCTGTTCGAACCGAGTGAGAAAGTTTGCTCACCACTAGTCCTACGCAGGGCTCGGTGTCGGTCACAATGACACGGTTGCTACTGGCATCCGGCCAGCTGCGACCGAAGACAAAGCCGTATAAGTCCACTACGGGTAATAGCCGACCGTAGTGATTGGCTAATCCAAGTATCCAAGCTGGCGTACCAGGAATGGGCGTTAATACGGGCGGCGACAGCACCTCGGCGAGCTGTTGCTGTGGCAATAGCAGCGGCATGCTTCCCAGATTGACTTGCAGACCGAACCATGTGGATTGCATTTCTCGGCTTTGTTGGCCGCTAGCCGCAATTTGAGCGCGGTTGTCATAGTCCAGCAATCGCTCAAAAGCATGCTGGTGGCTTTCGCCGAGAGTTAGGTTGCGCGTTAACGGAGCTGACATCTTGGTGATACCACCTAGCTTGCCTACTTAAGCGTCGTCGTTAGCGGCGTTTGTATCCAGCGCCCCTTTTACCGCGCCAATAAGCTCTTCGCGGGTAAAGGGTTTGGTTAGGTAGTAGGTCGCGCCAACCAGTCTGCCCCGGGCCCGGTCCACGAGGCCGTCTTTGCTGGTCAGCATAATTACCGGAAGGTCTTTGTAGTTGGGATTGTTTTTAATGATGGCGCAGGCCTGAAAACCGTCTACCCGAGGCATCATGATGTCTAAAAAGACTAAATCGGGTTTCTCGGATACGAGTTTGGCTAGTGCCGCGTAACCGTCTTCAGCTGTAATAACATTGCAGCCTTCTTCGCCCAGTAGGACTTCGGCGGTCCGACAGATTGTCCGGCTGTCGTCCACTACCAAAATTTTTAGTTCACTAATCGCTTTTTGTTCTGCCACCGCGAATAACCCTTGTTGTTTACCCCTGAACCAATTGTTCCCCCAAACCATTGGCGTATTATTTATTAGTACCGTTACAGCATAGACCAAGCTGAGCAGGCATTCATCAATGTTAGGATACTCCGGATTTACATAGGGTTGATAGAGTTACGTTAATGACAGCAGCAGCTTTAAGTCCGGTTCCCCATTTAACTACCGCGTTACAGGGGCCTTTGCGTCAAATTGAAAGCACTTTGTTGGCCCGCCAAGATCAGATCGAAGCTTGGTTTAGACAGCAGTGGAGCCAAGTGCCGCCACCGTTTTATGCCTCGGTAGATTTACGTAACGCAGGCTACAAGTTGGCGCCGGTTGATACCAATTTGTTTCCGGCTGGCTTCAATAACCTAAACCCCGATTTTCATGCCTTGGGCGTGCAAGCCATGCAGTTGGCGCTAGAACGCGTTTGCCCGACTGCGCGGAAAATACTCTTGGTGCCGGAAAAGCACACCAGGAATCGCTTTTATTTGGAAAACGTGGCGACCCTACGCGACCTTATTGAGCAAGCTGGTTTTCAGGTTCGGGTCGGCACCGTGAGCCCAGAAATTACCGAACAGCAAGAAGAGGAGCTGCCTTCTGGTCGCAAGTTGTTGTTGGAAGCGGTTAAGCGCGATGGCGACAAAGTTGGGCTGGCAGACGGTTATTCGCCTTGTGCAGTGTTGTTGAACAACGATTTGTCAGGCGGTGTGCCGCCTGTTTTAGACGGTATTGAGCAGCAAATTGTGCCGCCGTTATCGCTGGGCTGGGGCAGTCGTCTTAAGTCGGATCATTTTCAGGTCTATAGCGATGTGGTGCGAGAGTTTGCAGAGCTGGTAGAAATTGACCCTTGGTTAATCGACCCTAAATTCCGCAACTGTGGCGAAATAAACTTTAAAACGCGCGAGGGCGAAGATTGCTTAGCGCGGAATGTCGCTGCGTTATTAATTGATGTTAAAGCCAAGTACGACGAATACGGCATTACCGAGCGCCCATACTGCGTGGTGAAAGCTGATGCCGGCACCTATGGCATGGGCATTATGACGGTCAGCAGCCCGGAAGAAGTGCAGAACCTTAACCGCAAGCAGCGTAAAGGCATGTCTTCTAGCAAAGAAGGCGCGGAAGTCTCACAGGTCATTATTCAGGAAGGCGTGCCGACCTTAGAGGAGCTCGACGGCAAAACGGCCGAGCCGGTGGTCTATATGGTCGACCGCTTTGTGATTGGCGGCTTTTATCGGGTGCATGGCGGCAAAGGCTCACAGGAAAATCTCAATTCGCCGGGCGCTAGCTTTGAACGCTTGGCGTTTGCCGATAGCTGTAACACGCCGCATCAAGAACTTGAGCCGGACGCTGAGCCCAATCGTTTTTACGCCTACGGCGTGATTGCGCGTTTGGCGTTGATCGCGGCGGCTCGTGAAATTCAACAAAGCGAAGCCTAATGTCGGTCTTGCGAATTGCTGTATTAATGGACCCGATTGAGTCCATTACGCCGTATAAGGATTCAACCTTAGCGATGATGTTGGCCGCACAGCGTAAAGACTGGGGCCAGCCGTTGGAGCTGTATGTTTGTCAGCAGTCTGATCTCATGGTGCGCGACGGCAAAGCCCAGTTCCGACTGCGTAAGGTTAGCGTCGCCGATGATAACCAACGTTGGTTTGAATGGTTAGAAGAAAGCCGCGTCGAGCCAGCCGAGTTTGTCGATGTGTTGCTGATGCGCAAAGACCCGCCGTTCGACATCGAATACGTCACCAGCACTTGGCTGCTTGAGCTTGCGGAACAGCAGGGCGTGTTGGTGGTGAATAAACCGCAGGCCTTGCGTGACTGCAACGAAAAAGCCTTTATCGCGCAGTTTCCGCAATGTTGTACCGACACGCTGATTAGTCGTGATGCCGCCGACTTGCGTCGGTTTGTGGCCGAGATAGGTGATGTCATTCTAAAGCCACTAGATGGCATGGGTGGCGCCGGTATCTTTCGCGTCACCGCCACCGACCCTAATTTGTCGGTGGTCTTAGAAACCTTGCTGCATGGCGGCGCTACCGTGATGGCGCAACGCTTTTTGCCAGCCATTAAAGATGGCGACAAACGCATTCTGATGGTCGATGGCGAACCAGTTCCTTATACCTTGGCGCGTATCCCGGCTGAAGGTGAGACCCGTGGCAATATTGCTGCAGGTGGTCGTGGCGTAGCGCAGCCGCTTACCGAGCAAGACCGTTGGATTGCTGAGCAAGTGGCACCGGCTTTAAAGGCTCGCGGTCTATTATTGGTGGGTCTTGATGTGATTGGCGACTGCCTCACGGAAATCAATGTTACTAGCCCCACCTGTATGCGTGAAATTGATGCCCAATTTGGCACCGACATTGGCATGGACGTGATGAACGCCATTGAGCGCAAATTGCGAGCTGCAGCAGCAGAGTAGTTAGCGGCGATGAAGAAGTTTCTAATGCCAGCGCTGCTGGCGATATTTTTGTTGTGGCTGATGTTTTTCTCAGACCGCGAAAAACCTGCGCAAGTGAAAACCTTGGCGATGGGTACTTTGGTGGATATGACCCTGATGGGTCTAGGTGGGCAAACCAATCACCGTGTGGTGCAAGATGCGATGACGCATTTGCGTCGCCTAGAAACCCAGTGGCACCCGGACCGGTCGGCGGAAGACGGCAGCGCCTTGTTGGCCGATATGAACGCCCGCTTAGCGACGGCAGAAACGGTTGCGGTGCCCGCCGCGCTGGTGGACGGTTTTTCTCAGGCGGCAGCATATAGTCGCAGCAGCCAAGGATTGTTTGATCCTGCAGTTGGTGCCGTGGTCAAGCTGTGGGGCTTTCATAGTGACGAAAGTTTTCCGCAGGCAGCGCCAAGCGACATCGCGCTCAGTCAGGTCATGCCTACTCAGCGCTTTGACCAATTGCTGCAGCAGTCGGCGATTACCGGCAGCGTTGGCATGCGTTTAGATTTTGGTGCTTTTGCCAAGGGCCTCGTGCTGCAGGAAGTTAGCGACGCGGTGCAAGCGCAATACCCGCAGGCGAGTTTTCTATTAAATGGCGGCGGTGATTTGGTTGCCGTGGGTCAGCACCCTGAGCGACCTTGGCGCATTGCCATTCGCCACCCTCGTCAGGGCGGCAAGTTCTTGGCATTAATTGAATTACAAGATGGTGAGGCTGCATTTACCAGCGGTGACTATGAGCGTTATTTTGATATCACCAATAGTGCGGGTGAGACGCAGCACCTCCACCATATTCTAGATCCGCGAACGGGCTGGCCTGCCCAAGGCACGCAATCGTTAACCGTGCTGCATGCAGATGCTGGCTTGGCCGACGCCGCCAGTACGGCGTTGTTTGTGGCGGGTGATGACTGGCCGGCCGTGGCCGCGGGCATGGGCGTCGAAGCGGTGCTACGAGTCGCCGCTGACGGAACCCTGGAGTGGACTGAGGCGATGGCGGCACGGGCGGAGATTACGCCAAATGGCCAAGGTCAGGTACTAAAACCGCTGTTGAGATCATTACCGTAAATGCGTTGGCTGGCTGTCAAACCAATGGACCTGTTGCTCTGGGGCGCGGCCCTCGCGGGCTTGCTGGCTTTGTATGCTTGCTTGTGGCGACCGGCGGCGCAGGCCGCTACGTTAACGGTGCTGCTGGATAACAAGCCGGTCAAAGAAGTTGGCTTGAACCAGAATCAGCGGTTTCTGGTCAGCGGCCCCTTGGGTGATAGTGAGCTGCAGATCGAAGGCGGCAAAGTGCGCTTTTTACATTCGCCGTGCCGCAACCAAGTCTGTGTTCATCATGGCTG
Organism: Gammaproteobacteria bacterium; assembly: GCA_030425645.1. Taxonomy (GTDB): domain Bacteria; phylum Pseudomonadota; class Gammaproteobacteria; order JAPPPA01; family JAPPPA01; genus JAPPPA01. The sequence goes on from JAUHZK010000004.1 coordinate 26,717, forward strand.
GGCGAGTCACAATGGTGAGTTGCTAGCCTGTTTGCCGAATCGCATCGCTTTGGTGTTGAGCGGTGACGCCGAAAGTACTCACGAGGCTGGACACGGTGAAATTGACGCGATTAATTTCTGATGACTAGCGCTACTTTGCAAGATAGACAAATCGCCGGCTTTGCGGCGCTAGCGGTGGTAATCCATATTCTTGAAGCCAGCGTGCCGAGTCCGCTGCCGGGCGTAAAACCCGGTCTAGCCAACGTCATCACCTTGATTGTTTTGTGGCGTCACGGCTGGGTCGCCGCGGCGTGGGTGGCGGGCCTGCGGGTTTTAGTCGGCAGCCTGTTGCTCGGCAGTTTTATGACGCCCACCTTTATGCTTAGCGCCTCGGGTGCCTTGGCTAGCATTGTGGTTTTGGGACTGACTAGCTGGGTGCTGGGTACGCGTCGGCCTTGGTCGCCATCGGTATACGGCTATGCCTTGTTAGCCGCTTGGGCGCATATGGCGGCGCAGTTGTGGATGGCTTGGTGGCTGTTTATTCCGCACGATGGTTTGTGGCGCTTGGCGCCGGTGTTGCTAATGGCGAGCACGGTGTTTGCCGCCGTCACGGGCTGGGCCGCAGCGAAAGTGTTGACTTGGCTAGCGCAGCAACAGGAGCGCCCATGTTAAGGCCGTTGGGTGCCGAGCCTCAGTGGGCAGGAATAGAGCAACTACGCAGTAGTTTTGTTGTGGCGCTGGCGCTGCATGGTTTGCTGCTTGGTATAAATGGCCTATGGCCGCAAGTGGCCGCGCCCGACTTTCAACCTCAGACTGCCGCTTTTGCTGAGCAGCCAACGGACACCACCGCCTTCGCTGAAGATGCGGGCATTGTGGCGCGAGCCAGCAGTGGCAACGCTTTGCCGGGAGAAAAGCTCGCGCAAGGAGTGGCGGCATTAGATGGTGAGCAAGGTCAGGGTGACTTTAATGGGCTCGACCAGTCTGCATTTGCATCGCTAGCAGAACAAACGGGCCAAACTCAGCTATTAAGTCGGCAGTCGCCGCTGAAAGTGTTTTACAGCGCTAGCCAGCAGCGTTCGTTCGGCGCTGATGTAGTCACTCAGTTACCGCAGGCGGCACAAACTGACCAAGGCGACGGTGGACAAGATCAGGCTAGCGCCATCGCGGCCACCAATCGTTTGCTGACCTTGGGTGCTGCTTCTAGAGAAGATGAAGCCTTGCGTTATGTAGAGGGGTGGCGGCGCTGGATGCGGGCTAACGGCAATTTACTGTATCCGGCGGAGGCGCGGCGTTTGGGTCTGCGGGGCGAAGTGCTGACTGAAGTGCGCTTAAATAGCGACGGCTCGCTGGCTGATGTCCGTATTTTGCGTAGCTCTGGCCAACGTTTATTGGATCAAGCGGTATTGCAAACCACCAAAGAGGCGCGTTGGTATCTGCCTTTTCCACCGCAGTTGGCGAAAAGTTACGACCAGCTTCAATTTAGTTGGCGCTGGCGTTATGGCGCGGCTGAACCTGCGTCGGCTGTGCAGTGATCTATACTTAAACTTATGAGCAAACCTAGCCAAGAAAAAGCGAGCTTTCAAAACCAGTTTTTGATCGCTATGCCGTCGATGCAAGATCCTCATTTTGCCGGTGGCGTGACGTTGATTTGTGAACACAATGATGATGGCGCTCTGGGCATTGTGGTTAATCGCAAGGCTGATGCCATCACCATCGGCGACATTTTTAAGCAGTTGGAGCTAGAACCACAGCAGCCGCATGTGGCAAATACGCCAGCCTACTGGGGCGGGCCTGTTGCGCGTGAGCGCGGCTTTGTTTTGCATGACGGTGACCAGTGCTGGGAGTCTTGTATTGAGGTTGAGCCAGGGCTAAATATCACCAGCTCGAGAGATATTCTTGAGGCGATCGCCGCTGGCGAAGGGCCTCAGCATTGGTTGTTTGCGCTGGGTTATGCCGGTTGGGAAAAAGGCCAATTGGAAGAAGAGATGGTGGGTGATGCGTGGTTAATGGCTCCCTCCAATAAGGACATTATTTTTAGCCTGCCGGTAGAGCATCGCTTGCGCGCGGCGGCGGGTGAGATGGGTATTGACCTTGGCCGTTTAGTAAATACTTCTGGGCATGCTTAGTGACAACGATTCGGCCTGACGATATCAACAGTGTGATGGGATTTGACTACGGCCGCCGCCGTATTGGCGTTGCTGTGGGGCAAACCATTACTAGCACCGCCAGCGCATTGCCCGTGGTGCACTGGCAGCAACAGTTACCTGTTAATGAGATAGCGGCAGTTATCAAAGAGTGGCGTCCGCAATTGCTACTGGTTGGCCTGCCGTTGTTAGTTGATGGCGGTTGGCAAGAAATGGCTAACGAGGCTCTCGGTTTCGCCCGCAAGTTGAGTTCGGAATTCGATAAAACCGTACTCATGGTCGATGAGCGTCATAGCTCGCAGCAGGCAGATGCGCTGTATAAAAGCATGCGTCAGTCGGGCCAGCTGCGTCGCAAAGATGCCAAGAATCAGGACAGTGTGGCGGCGCGTTTAATTGTTGAACGCTGGCTACAAGGGCTGGCGCCGGGAATGGATTTAGAAGCGGTGGCTAAACTGAGACTGAGCCTAGTGCCGCTTTAGTGCTTATTTTGGGCCCGTGGGTATGGAATAATAGCGGCCATGACAACGTCTCCTAAGACTGTATCGGCAGCAGATATTTCTCAACTTTCGGTGGCCGAGCTTTGTGCTCAGCTTAGCCAGGCCGTCGCCTCTCGTTATTCTCAAGCATCGCCAGTTATTGTTGGTATTCATCGCGGCGGGTTTGCGGTGGCCGAGTGGTTGCATGAGCAGTTAGGCGCCGAGGAACCAGTGGGTGCGTTAGATATCAGTTGGCATCGTGATGACCTCAAGGCGAGTAGTATTAGCCCGCATGTAAAACCGACGCGCTTGCCGGTTGATATTGATGGCCGAGAAGTACTGCTGGTTGACGACATTCTTTTCACTGGCCGCACCATCCGCGCTGCAATGAATGAACTGTTTGATTATGGACGCCCGTCTGCTGTGCGTTTGGCAGTATTAGGTCAGAGGTCTGGCAAAGAGCTGCCAATTGCGGCTGACTTTGTGGGTGCTGAATTTGAACTTGCTGGCGCGCAACGCATTAAATTGAATGCCGAAACCGCCGACGTCAATACCTGGAATTTGGAGTTACAGCATGGCCAATGATGTGCAACTAAGTGCCGATGGCAAGTTGCAGCATTTGTTGCATATTGAAGGCCTAGATAAAACGCTGTTAACCCAAATTTTAGATACCGCTGAAAGCTTTTTTAATCATGCTGACGGCAGCATTGTTAAGAAACCGGTTTTGCGAGGCCGCACCGTTGCTAACCTGTTTTTTGAGGACAGCACCCGTACCCGCAGCACCTTTGAGCTGGCAGCGAAAAAGCTCGATGCGGATGTCTTGCATTTCGATGTTAAAGGCTCGGCCTTAAGCAAAGGCGAAAGCCTTAAAGACACACTGCAAACTTTGCAGGCGATGCACATCGATATGTTTGTGATTCGCCACAAGGAAAACGAAATTCCGATTTATTGTGCCGAGCTCGTTGGGCCGCGTACAGCCATTCTCAATGCCGGTGACGGTAATCGCGCGCACCCAACGCAGGCGTTGCTCGACGCATTTAGCATCCGCAAGCATAAGGGTGGTTTTGAAGACCTAACGGTGACGATTGTGGGCGATATTCGCTTTTCGCGGGTGGCGCGTTCGCAAATCGCGGTGTTAAAAACCTTAGGCGTAAAAACCCTGCGTGTGGCCGGCCCAGATTCCTTGTTGCCTGAAGATGTTAGCGCGATGGGGGTTGAGGTTCACCGCAACTTAGATGACGCCGTCAGTGATGCTGATGTGGTGATTATGTTGCGGGTTCAGAAAGAGCGTATGGATAGCGATTTGATTCCGACAACAGACGCTTACTTTGCAGAGTGGGGGCTGACGCCTGAGCGCTTAAAGCTGGCTAAGGCTGATGCGATCGTCATGCACCCGGGCCCCATGAACCGAGGCATTGAAATTGCTTCCGAGGTGGCCGATGGGCCGCAATCAATTATTTTGGATCAAGTCACCAACGGCATAGCTGTGCGTATGGCCGTTATGAGCTTGATTATGTCTGGTCGCCACTAAATCTAATTAGGTTTTGTAATTAACCGATTGGCAGATTTATGAGCCGTTGATCGGTTATTTACTGGCGTTTATGGCAGTTATTGCGCATCCTTAGTTGGATCTGGGCACTTCAGGGGTGAGGTGCTTGGTGTTAGGCGTTATGTCATAAGGGGAAAGGCGCGCAATGGACGGGGTCGCTGCATTGGTTTCGGCAATGTTGCCAAGCAATCTACCGGTGTTAATTACTGCCGTGCTGGCGCTCGCGGCTGGTTTTGTGCTGTGCGCTTCTACCCACGGCGCCAAAGTTGGTCAGTTATTCCTCCAAGTTACTGGTTTTTTGTTCGTTTACTTAGCCGGCCGTTATTTGACCTTAGAGTCGGGTGATGCGGAGCTGGCCTACGCCTGGGCGCTGATTACCAGTATCGGCGTGCTCTGCGCTCCTATTGCTATTTATCACTACGTTGCCCATTTGGTTGATATTGCGCCAGAGCGGCGGCTGTTTTTAGCGGTTAACTGGCTATTCGCCATTGGCATGGTGGTGATGAATTTGATGACTGGTTTTCTCTATGACGGCGTAAAGCTGTACGAGTTTGGTTATGTGCCGCAGTACAGCGAGTGGGGAGCCCTTAACTCCGCATGGACGGTGCTGGTGATGACGGTGGCGCTGTTAGATTTCGCGCAGCAATATCGCGGTTCGGCCCCCGGCAGTTTGCGGCAAAAACGTTTTAGGGCCTTTTTCTTGGCTCAGTTATGGGTCTTTCCGCTGTATTTAGATTCGATCGCATCTCATGGCGTGGCCATGCCGCAGCTCGGATGGGTGGCGGTATTTATCTACGTCGCCTCAGTGATGCGCAGCGCCGAGCGCTATCGTTTTGTTGATATCACGCCTGAATTTGCGGCCCAGAAGGTGCTGGATACGGTGGGCGAGGCGATACTCGTGCTGGATGCGGAAGGCGAAGTGCGCGTGGCCAACCAGCCTGCCGTTGAGTTGTTGCGCCGGAATGCAGATGTCTTGGTGGGCATGCCGGCAGAGTTATTACTGCCGCAATTGCATAAAGTAGAAATTGAGCGTTTGTTGGCCGCGCATGAAGGCGACTTCGTAGAGCAAGAATTTGAGTTTGAGTCGCATGATCAAAGCCGAGTAATGGCCATGCATGTGTCTCGGCTGCGCGGCAGCGGTAGTGGCAGTGGCTACGTTTGCTCCTTGCGTGATGTAAGTCGGCAAAAACAAGTTGAACGGCAACTGCGTTATGAAAGCCTGCACGATTCCTTAACTGGTTTACCAAACCGCGTGGCATTTCAGGCGCAACTGGAATACCAATTACGGGCACAGGAAAATGGCGGCAAGGTGTCGGTGTTGTTTATTGATTTGAATGACTTCAAGAAAATTAACGATCAGCACGGACACCGCGCGGGTGACGAAGTGTTGGCAACGGTCGCACGGCGCTTGCAACGTGCTTGCCCCGAAGACAGCTTGGTTTCTCGTCTGGCTGGTGATGAGTTTGCAGTATTGATGAAAGAGGCGGGCGACGCGGAGTCGTCGGCTAAAGCCATGGCCAAAGCCTTGGCTAAGCCGGTCAATATTGAACAAGGTGCGATTCAGGTTGGCGTCAGTATTGGTATTTCGCATGCCGGTGGCGAAGGCACCGGTGATTCGGCACTGGCACTATTAAAAGATGCCGATTACGCCATGTATAAAGCCAAAAGCCAGGGTGGAGGCTTCCAGGTGTTTGACCGCAGTATGCGTAGCAAAACCGCCGCCCGTGCGATTTTGGAAGGCGCTTTGCGCGAGGCCATGGAAAACGACGAAATGGCGACCTGGTATCAACCCGTGGTTGACGTTAGCGGCGCTTCAGAGCTGAATCTGATGGAAGCTCTGTTGCGTTGGGAGCACCCGGAGCGAGGTGTGGTTGAGGCGCGCGAATTTATTGAAGTGGCCGAAAATAGCTCAATGATTTTGGAGCTAGGACAGCATGCGCTTGGCAATATCTGCCAGTTTTTAAGGCGTTGGCTGCAGGCTAGCCCCAACCAGCCCATTAGGGTTTCCTGTAACGTTTCGGAAATGGAGTTGGCGCAGGAAGACTTGCCTGAACGTTTGGCGCAAACGCTGAAATATTATGGTGTGCCGGCTGAATGCATCGAACTAGAGGTGACAGAGCGGGCCACCATTGGTGCTTATGATAAAAGCTTGTGGCGACTGCGAGACTTGGGTATTCGCTTAGTCATTGATGATTTTGGTCGTGGTGTGTCATCACTATCGCGGCTGGCTAATTTGCCAGTTGATGCAATAAAAATTGATCGCAGCTTTATTGTCGATATCAATACATCGAATACCCAGCAAACCGTTGTCAAAACCATTGTCGCGCTTGGTCAAGAGTTGCATTTAGATGTCATTGCGCAGGGCGTTGAGACGCCAGAACAGTCGCAAATGTTGCAGGATATGGGCTGCAACTTGCAGCAGGGTTTGTTGTTTGGCGAGGCCTTGGAGCCGCTAAGTGTGGTTGCTAGAACGCAACGGCATCCCACTAGCCAGCGCTTAGCGATTCATTAGCGCTTTGGCAACGAATACAGAGGCTGGCTTCCGGCCGTGCTTTTAGGCGCGGGTAACCAATGTCTTCATCGCATTGCTGGCAGTAGCCATAATCTTGCGTAGCAAATTTTTGCAGAGCCACCACAACTTTGCTTAATTGCAGTTGATGTCGCTCGCGTTCGGCTTTTTGCTGTGCCTGCATTTGCATGGCATCCATGCGCGATAAACGGCCGACGCGGGTTTGGTCTAGTTCAACCGGTGCGGCCGCCTCGGCGCCCTCAGCGAGTTGCGTTCGCAGTTCGGCTTCTAGAGCCAGTAGCTCTTGTTGTAGCTCGGCACGTTCGGCGTTGCTGAGGCCGGGCATCTTTTAGCCGTTGTAATACTTGTTCAGCGCCACGGCGGCAATAATCAACAACCAAACGGCAATGCGTTTCCAGGGGATATCTTTCATGGGGTTAGTTTGCCAAAGCTATGGCAGCCTCGCTAGTGGCTAATTTCAAAGCAGACATGAATGGGCTTGCCCGACTTGGCCTTAAAATCTTCCGCCAGTGTTTGCTGGGTAATGTCGTTTACTTTGTAGTCGTCGCTGATTTCAGTGGCGAGTTTGAAGCCGCGCCGGTTGCAGCTAAATATCAGTTTGCCGTCGGCGGCTAATAGCGCCATGCTGGCACGAATAAGGCCCGCATGGTCGCGCTGCACATCGAAATCATCTTCCATGCGTTTGCTATTGGAGAAGCTCGGCGGGTCGCAAAAAATAATGTCGAATAGAGCGCCGTCTTCGGCGGCAGTGTCTAGCCACTGGGTGACGTCGTCGCGTACCAAATGGTTGTCGCGCAGACTAAGGCCATTGACCGTAAAGTTGCGCTCTGACCATTCTAAGTAGGTCTTAGACATGTCTACCGACGTGGTGCTGGCAGCGCCGGCCGCTGCAGCGTGTACGCTGGCGCTGGCGGTGTAGCAAAATAGGTTGAGCACGTGTTTGTTGCGTGCCTCTAACTGTAGCTGTCGGCGTATTGGACCGTGGTCTAAAAATAGTCCGGTATCCAAATAGTCATCAAAATTGACGTACAGTTTGACGCTGGCGGCGGGGCCGTGTTCTTGCACTAAGTGTAGGCTTTTCTGGTCGCTATTTTTTCGTGGCGCCTGCTTTTCATATTGTTGTTTGCCGCGTTGGCGCTCCCGGGTTTTTAGACGTGCCTGGGTTGGCGGGATGTTGGCCACTTCGCAAACGGCAACCAAGGTTTCGCGCAAGCGCTGTTCGGCTTTGGCTTCTGGAATGCTGGCCGGAGGCGCGTATTCCTGAATCACCGCGTAGCGTTGGTCATCTTGGGTTTGGTAAATATCGACGGCGCTGGCGTATTCCGGCAGGTCGGCGTCGTATAAGCGAAAATTTTCAACTTGTTCACGCTTGGCCCAACGTTGGCGGTGCTTTAGGTTTTTGCGTAAGCGGTTGAGTAGGGCCTCTGGCGCTTTGGCAACGCGCGCACCTTCAAGTTCGATACGGTACAAGCGGCAGGCAATGGGCCCGTTGTCGATTGCCCAGTGTTTGCTGGCGCGTAGGCCAGTAGCACGAGCAAGGCCGCTGTCGGCAGTGAGCATGCCCAGTTGCCAGCCATCAAATTGGGCGGCTAAATTTTTGCCCAAATCCATATACAGCGGCGTCAGCTCCGGCGTGCTGCCAAGCCGTTCGCCGTAGGGCGGGTTGGTCACAATCAAGCCTGGCTTGGCGTCTTCTGGCACCGTCCAAGTTGTGGCGTCGGCCTCTTGCACCAACACCTTCCAGCTGAGTCCGGCGGCTTTAATATTAGCCTTGGTTGCGTCCACGGCTTGGCTATTGCTGTCGCCGCCGCTGATTAATGGGATGTTGTCGAGGCCTTCGTCAGCGCGATTTAAGGCGTCTTCTACCAGCACATTCCATTGCTCGTCGTTGTAGCGAGCCCATGCTTTAAAGCCCCATTCATAGGCCAATAGGCCGGGCGCGACGTCGCCAGCAATCATGGCGGCTTCGATCAACAGCGTGCCGCTACCGCAGAAGGGGTCGATAAAGCTGCCGCCTTGGGCGGCAATTTCGGGCCAGCGCATACGCATTAGCATGGCGGCGGCGACGTTTTCTTTCAGTGGCGCATCTACCATGCGGGCTCGATAGCCGCGTTTGTGCAGGCTATGGCCGGACAGGTCTAGGCTGAGTGTGGCCTGGTTTTTGTAGATGTGCAGATTAATCAGGATATCGGGTTCATCCGTATCCACATCGGGGCGGTCGTCTAACTCGTCGCGGAAGTAATCAACAATCGCGTCTTTGACGCGTAGTCCGGCAAACTGTGAGTGGGTGATGTGGCTGGCGGCGACATGGGCGCTAACGGCAAAGGTGTGGCTGCAGTTGAAATGGCTAATCCATTCGATGGCACCGGCGGCGCGGTATAGCTGATCTGGATCGTTGGCTTCAAACGTGGCGAGTGGATGTAACACACGGTTGGCGGTGCGTAGCCATAGGCATGCCTTCATGGCGCCGTTGATGTCGCTGTCAAAATGCACGGCGGCGCGAGTTTGCCCGCTAACGCTTAGTTCTAGCGCTTCTAGCTCGGCTTGCAGTAGATCTTCTAAGCCTCGGGGGCAGGTCGCAGTAAATTTCATGGGCGCAGTTTACCGTTGTCGCTACAACATTAGTTGCAGTAATGCCTCTAGCGGCTTCGGTTATGCGAAAATAGGGCCTTAGCTACCGTAGAGATTGACGTCATGAAACCATATACCCGCATCATTGGCACTGGCCATTACTTGCCAAGCAACGTGTTAACCAATGAAGACGTCGAAAAAGTCTGCGATACCAAAAGCGACTGGATTGTTGAGCGCACCGGAATTGAGCAACGCCATTTCTGTGAAGACGGCGAAGGCACTTCTGATATGGCGGAAGTGGCGGCTCGGCGCGCGCTAGAAAGTGCCGGTATTTCTGCGGAAGAGCTAGACCTCATTATTGTCGGCACCTCGTCGCCTGATTATGGGTCACCATCAGTAGCTGCCATCTTGCAAGATAGACTTGGCTGTAAAACCATTTGCGCGTTTGATATCTCAGCGGCCTGTACTGGTTTCATCTATAGCCTAGGCGTGGCAGATAGCATGGTTAAAGCCGGCGCGGCAAAAACCGCGCTTGTGATCGGTGCTGAACGTATCTCTACCTATATTGACTGGGAAGAGCGTAATACCGCGGTTTTGTTTGGTGATGGCGCCGGCGCGGCGATTATTACCGCCAGTGACGAGCCGGGCATTTTGAGCACGCACTTACATGCCGATGGAAGCAAAAAAGATATTCTGTTTTTGAATAACGGCAAGCCGGTTTATGAGCCGCAGGACCGCGCTAACAAAGTTAGCATGGTTGGCCCTGACGTCTTTAAGAATGCGGTTAAACGCTTTAGTGAAGTGATTGACCAATGCCTTACCGAAAACAACGTTGCTAAAGAAGATATCGACTGGCTGGTGCCGCACCAAGCCAATTTGCGCATTATTCAGGCGGTGCAGAAAAAGCTGGGCATGAATGATGAGCAAGTTGTGGTCACGGTAAATAAAACCGCCAATAACTCCGCTGCCACCGTGCCTATTGCACTCGACTTGGCGATCCGCGACGGCCGCATCAAACCCGGACAGCTGGTTATTTCAGCCGCGTTTGGCGCTGGTTTAACTTGGGGCGCTTTGTTGCTGAGGGTCTAACTAGACGGTTCTGATAACCGCTGCGCCACTAGGCGTACGTCGGTTGCCGTTGGTCGGAAAGCGAAAAAACGAGACTCCTAGCTATTGCTAAATGAATTCGTGTTCATTAAGGTTCTGCCGAACGTTTGGTAAGTTGAACTTTTAGGAGACGTAAAATGCGCTCAACTTTCGCAGTAAGGGGCGGTCGCCTAGCCATGACGGCAATGGCGGCTAGCTTAGTCGTTGCTTGTGGTGGTTCTGGTGATGGAGCTACTAATAATGCCGCCGTGGTGCAGGAACAGCCTAGTTTCTCAAGTGCCCGCGCTGGTGACCCAATTGATAATCAGTACATCGTAGTTCTAGACAAAAGCGCCAGCACCCGTGCTGCAGACGCTAAACTGTTGGGCTTGGATGGTCTGCCGATTGTGGGTGACTTGGTTACCCCATTAGTTACTGAGTTGGCGGATACGCTAGCTGACACTTACGGCTTAGTTCTAGGTCCGGTGTTTGAGCACGCATTTAATGGCTTCGTTGCGCAGATGACTCCACAGCAGGCAGCTGATCTAGCGAATAACGCCGCGGTTGCTTATGTTGAGCAAGATCGCGTTGTTACCGCTGTTGCGACACAGAACAACGCCACCTGGGGCTTGGATCGTATTGACCAAGCTAACCGCCCATTGGATGGCAACTACACCTATAGCGAAGATGGCGAAGGCGCGCATATCTATGTGATCGATACCGGTATCCGTACTACGCACAATGAGTTCGCTGGCCGTATCGGTGAAAGCCGTAACTTTATTGCTAGCGGTGGTTTCTTCGGCTTTGGTGGTTCGGTTGACCCGAATAACTTCCAAGACTGCGAAGGCCACGGTACTCACGTAGCGGGTACTGCAGGTGGTACTACCTACGGTGTAGCTAAGAAAGCCACCATGCACGCCGTGCGTGTATTGGACTGTAACGGTTCTGGTTCAAACTCTGCGGTTATTGCCGGTGTTGAATGGGTAATGGCGAATCATGAGAAACCAGCCGTTGCCAATATGAGCTTGGGCGGTGGCGCGAGTACAGCTCTCGATCAGGCTGTTCAAAACGCGATTAACGCCGGTGTGACCTTTGTGGTTGCGGCGGGTAACGACAACACCAACGCTTGTAACGGTTCACCTAACCGCGTTGCGGAAGCGATTACTGTGGGTTCAACCACCAGCAGCGATGTGCGTTCTTCATTCTCGAACCACGGTAGCTGTGTTGATATCTTCGCACCTGGTTCAAGCATTACTTCTGCTGACTCTGACAGCAATAACGACACTGCGGTATTAAGCGGCACCTCGATGGCGTCACCACACGTTGCCGGTGTTGCAGCGTTGTATGCGGCGGCTGATCCAAACGCTGCGCCAGCCGAAGTATTTGACCAAGTATTAGCCTTAGGCGTTAGCAACAAGCTATCTGGCATTAATAGCGGCTCGCCAAACTTGCTACTACAAAACCACGTGACTGGCGGTAACGGTGGTGGTGGAACACCTATTGATAACGTGCCTGTTGCTCGTCTAACCGTTAACTGTAACGACCTGAGCTGTAGCGCAAATGGTTCTACCTCGTCAGACGACAACGGCATTACTGCTTACCAATGGAACTTTGGTGACGGTCAAACGGCTTCTGGCGCAAGCGCAAGCCATACCTATTCCAATGCGGGCACCTACACCATTAGCTTGACCGTAACCGATACCGCTAACCAGACCGATACCAGCAGCCAGCAGGTAACGGTATCAGCACCGGGTGCGGGCCCTTGCCCAAGCTGTGCTCAAATCAGCGGCAACCTAAGCAATGGCCAAACGATTTATACCTCTAGCTTTAACAGCAATGGCGGTACGTTTGAGGGTTACTTGGAAGGTGCAGCTGGCACTGACTTTGACCTTCGTCTAGAGAAATACCAACGTCGATTCTTCTTCGGCGGTAGCTGGTCTAGTGTGGCTGCCTCTGAGACAGCAACTTCAAGCGAAGCCATTAACTACAACGGCACTTCTGGTTCATATCGCTGGCGTATTACTAGCTACAGCGGCTCAGGATCGTTTGATTTCTATTACAAACATCCCTAGTCGACTAGTTAACTAGAACGAAATAGGCCGGCGCAGTATTACTGCGCCGGCCTTTTTGTTATCTGGGGTTGTGGGTGTTTGGCTAGCGGAGCGTGTATAGCTAAGCAGCGTTTTGATTCAAACGTTCAACAGCCGCTTGTAGCTCTTGGCGGGTTTCTTCGCTGAGCTCCGTCCAGTGACAGTCGCGCAAGGCGGCTTCTAGGCTGTAGAGCAAATTCAGGCTAGGGTGGCAGCCCGCTGTTTTAATACGGTGAAAGGCGGCCACGCTGCCAACCTCGTGCAGGCTAGCGCTGTCTTCGATACCAACTTCGATCAGCCATTTGCTGGAACGTAGACCTAAGTTGCGTAGCTCAATAAGCGGTGTTGTATCCACAGGGTGACGCCAATATTAATATACCGATTAGTATGTAAGTATAGAAACATGCGCCTATTTGGCAAGTGTTTAGCGACTGCTTAGCGGCTGTTGCTAGGTGCTATTTGGGGGTAATGCTGATCAACCCAGTCTTGTACGGCTTTGCCGGCGCCCATCGGCCAGCCTTTGAGCTTATGTGGCGGAATGCGTTTGTACTCGTCTAGCTCGTCACCCAGTACGATCTCGCCTTCGGCATGTACGTGGTAGGCGATGATGATTTGGTTCATCGGCTCGAACTGGTAGTGTCCAATCAGTGTGGGGCTATGGGCATCTAAGCCTAGCTCTTCTTTTACCTCACGAATCATCGCCGGTTCTGGTATTTCGTGTTTTTCTAGGAAGCCAGTAATCACGCCAAAGAACCGCTGCGTCCACATTTTGTTATGGGCCAAAATAATGTCGCCCTCATGCTCAACAATGGCGGCTACCACCGGCGTTGGGTTTTCGTATTGCACAAAGTCACAAGCGTCATTAGTGCAAGCGTGGCGTGGTTCGTTTTCTAAAACGGTTGGCCCCATGTCAGATTTGCAGTTAGGGCAGTATTTAAATTGCTGGTGCATTATTCCCCCAACAGCTGAATCGCCCAGCCAGCGGCGAGCACAACGGTGCCGACCACGTCTGCTAGCGCGATCTTCTTAATAGCAGGGCTTTGATGTGGAATGGCCAAGCTAATACCGACAAAGCTCAACATGGCGATAAAGGCAGCAATGCTTACTTCCACGGCAAGCGTTTGCGTAAACGCGGCGTAGTAGCAAGCAGCCGCTAGTAGCGCAAACAGCACCGCGCGGTGATGCAGTAATACCAATAACACCCGGTCGCTGGTATCAACCTTGTATAGCGTGGCCAGCTTGTGTGCGGATAAGCCACTAATCGCCGGCGGCGTGTGCAGTAGGCCGATTAGTAGCAGTGAAATTTGTAAGCTCAGACTCATGAGGTGGCTCCTTAAGTAGCGGCGGCTAGTTGGTCCATCGAGACGTGTTTTGGTTGAGAGGCAATGCGCAGCAGCCAGGCCTGCACCGCCGGATATCGGGCCAAGTCAAAACCGCCCTCATCGGCTACATGTGTGTAAGCGTAGAGCGATATGTCGGCGATCGTCATGCAGTCACCCACCAAGTAATCGAGTTTGCTTAGGGTGTTGTCCATCACCGCCAAGGCTTTATGTCCGCCAGTCTGCTTCGCTTGGTATTCCTCCAAGCGTTCTTGCGGCAGCCCTAAATAGCGATTGATATAACGCGCTACCGCGATATAGGGCTCGTGGCTGTATTGTTCAAAAAACTGCCACTGCAAAACCTGAGCGCGAGTGAAGTTGTCCGTAGGCAAAAAAGGCGAGCCCTCGGCTAGGTAATTCAGAATCGCGTTCGACTCCGCTAGCGTGCGGCCATCGTCTAGTTCTAGCGTTGGGATTTTGGCATTCGCGTTTTTAGCTTTAAACGCATCGTTCTGCGTTTCACCCGCCAGGATATCTACGTGAATCCACTCGTGCGGCAAGTCCAAATGGCTGGCTAATAAAGCCAGCTTGTAACAATTGCCGGAGTAGTAGTCGCCGTATATTTTCATCATGTAGCGGGTGTTTAAAACTGAAGGGGCTTGTGAACAAGGGGTTGCTCTGGAGCGGCTTCTTGATGAATAAGGTCACTCAAGTTAAAGACTTCTAAGTGGCTCAGGTACTGCGTTTGGGCGTCATCCAGAATGCCCTTTAATCTGCAGGATTGAAGGAGTCGACAGGGGCCATCGCTGCAATCTACGGGGTCTAGAGTGTGTTCCATTAATTCAACAACCCGTCGCAAATTGATAGTGTCGGCTGCTTGCCCAAGCTTTATTCCGCCATGCTTGCCTCGAGATGACTCGACGTAACCGGCGGCGACTAGTTTGCTAACGATTTTCATTACGTGACTCTTTGAAATATCAAAGTGTTCCACCATGGCGTTGATGGTGGTGGTCTCTTCATGCATTAGCCCTAAGTAAATCAGGACCCTAAAGGCGTAATCGGTATGTTTGGTCAGGCGCATAGGGCTAGCGGAGCGAGTGCTGCTCAAATTTCAGTATCAGTCTAGTCTACACTTTTGTTAAAGATTCATATAATATGAATGTTTATGAATTTGGTGAGGGAACTATCTCATGTTGAGCCCAGAAACGATTAGCACGGTTAAGGCGACTGCTCCGGTCTTGGAGGCCAGGGGGCTGGAAATCACACAGCTGTTTTACAAAAAGTTGTTTGCCGGAAACCCAGAGCTATTGAATATCTTTAACCACAATAATCAGGGGAACGATACGCAGGCGCGAGCGTTAGCGGATGCAGTGTTGGCGTATGCGCGTAACTTAGACAATGTAGAAGTTTTGTTGCCCACGGTGGCGCGTATTGCAAACAAACATACAAGCTTGGGGGTTAAAGCTGAGCACTATCCAATTGTGGGCAAGGCGCTGCTAGAAACGTTACAAGAGCTATTGGATTTAGATGCGAGTGATCCAATCATTAAGGCGTGGGCAGAAGCTTATGGCGTATTGGCAGATGTATTTGTTAATACGGAAGAAGGCTTATATCAGCACTCAGAAAAAGCATCCGGTGGTTGGCGTGGATTCCGAGATTTTGAGGTGACATCGGTTATTCAAGAGGCCGCTGAGGTTCGGTCTTTTTACTTGGCACCCGTGGACGGAAAGGGCCTGTTGCCGTTTCTTCCGGGCCAATATATTGGTGTTAGTGTGCAGCCGAAAACTAGTGACAATGCGGCTATTCGTCAGTACTCCCTCACTGGGGAGTTAGGTGCAGAGCATTATCGAATCACGGTAAAAACTGAGCCAAATGGCTGCGTATCCAATCATATGCATCAGCTAAAGGCAGGTGACCGTGTGGACGTGTCGCCGCCAGCTGGCGTCTTTACCGCGCGCCCTTCTGCTAAGCAACGGGTGTTTATTGCGGGAGGCGTTGGCATTACGCCCGTCTATAGCATGTTGTTACAAACGCTATCGGAAGGCGCCCAGTCTCCGCTGTTTATCCAATGCTGCCGAGATGCCAGCCACCAAATTTATGCGGATGAATTGGCTGAGCTAAAAGCAGAACACAACTTTGACTTTAAATTGGCTTACGAGAACGGCGAGGGCGCTGATTGGCAGGGCTACTTAGATGCCGAAGTGTTGCAACGTTGGTTAACTGACCCCAAGAATGTTGATGTGTATTTCTGCGGTCCAATGCCGTTTATGAAGGCAATTAATAAAGCGCTTCTGGAAATAGCTGTGCCCGAAGACAGCATTTTCTATGAAGTGTTTGGGCCGAATGAATCACTATAGCGTGCGCCACTTTATGCGGCCGCGGTGGTTTGTCATCGCCGCGGTCGCCCGCACCTTATTAAACTTGGTCAACCAGTACCAAGCTCTTTTGTTTGATGTAGGGCTTATCGACTGGCCGAAACTAGCGTTGACGTATGTTGTGCCGTACTTCGTTTCTAGCCTGTCGGCTTGGTTTGAACCTTCGGCCTAACTTTGGACCCCTGACTAGGCGGACTTAGCCAGGGCCGAAGGTTGTATTAAGCATTTCGAGTATTGGTGTTTTTATCGTCCGGTGGTTAAAACGACTTTACCCACCACCTCACGCTTCAAAATCGCGTCATGCGCTTTCGCTACGTCGGCCAAGTCGTAAGCGCCATGAATCGGCACTTCCATATCGCCGGCACCTAGCCACTGCATGATTTGTTTGAAGTTGCTGGCATTTTCTTTCGGATTAACCGCGGCCCATTGGCCCCAGAATACGCCGACCACGCTGGCGTTCTTCACCAGCAGGCGATTCACGGCTAATTCAGGAATACGGCCGGAGGCAAAACCGATAATCAAATAACGTGCGCCCCAATTAATAGACTTGATGGCTTGGTCAAAGATGTCGCCGCCAACCGCATCAAACACCACATCGGCACCTTTGCCGCCGGTAGCGTTTTTCACTACCTCGCGAATGTCTTCGCGGTTGTAGTTCAGCACTAGGTCGGCACCGGCCTCGGTGGCTTGTTTAAGCTTTTCGTCTGAGCCGCCGGCGGCAATCACTTTGGCGCCCATGAGTTTGCCGATTTGAATGGTGGCCATGCCAACGCCGCCAGTAGCGCCGAGCACCAATAAGGTTTCGCCAGCTTGTAAGTTGCCGCGTTGTTTTAGGGCGTGAATGGAGGTGCCGTACACGCAAGGCACCGATGCGGCAGCCTCATAAGATACGGCCGCAGGCATCGGTATGGCGCTGGCGGCGGGAATGACCATCTCGTCGCAATAACCGCCAAGCATGGCGGCGGCGAAGACTCTGTCGCCAACAGCGTAGTTGTCCACGCCTTCACCGACTTCTAATACCTCGCCAGAAAACTCAATGCCCGGTGTAAAAGGCAGCGGTGGTTTAACTTGGTATAGGCCTTGAATAATCAGGGTGTCAGGAAAGTTCACGCCGCAAGCATGCACGCCTACGCGAATATGCCCTTTTTTAATGGCGGGGCTGTCCAGCTCCTTAATAACCAGTTTGTCAGCCGGACCTAGTTCTTCGCATACAACAGCACGCATTGTTCGTCTCCATTGGAATTTTTGTGCCCGCAGGTTAGCAGAGCTACGCCGCGCTGCCTACGGCCTCTAAGCTGGAATAAATAACACTTGTTAGCCTCAAAAGTGGGCGTTATAGTGCGCAATCACTTTTACCAAGCAAGCGCTTGATTAATGACTCTGCGGTGATCATATGGGCGGCGACAAAATAGTACGAATCGGTTGTGCCAGCGGCTTTTGGGGCGATACCTCGGTGGCGGCGCGACAACTGGTTCAGTCCGGTCAGATCGACTATTTGGTGTTTGATTATCTGGCGGAAGTGACCATGTCGATCCTAGCCGGGCAGATGATGAAAGACCCAGAAGCAGGATACGCCAAAGACTTTATCCGTGTGCTGCAGCCGCTATTGCCCGCCATTAAAGAGCAGGGCATTAAAGTGGTTGCCAATGCGGGTGGTTTAAACCCGGCGGCTTGTCGCCAAGCCATGTTGGTTGCCGCAGAAGCCGCGGGCGTAGACATTAACGTTGGCATTGTGGAAGGCGACAACCTGGCCCGCCGAGCGGCTGAGCTACAGAGTTTGCCGGCCTGGGACCAATACGGCGGCGAAGGCGAAAGCTTCCCGTCACGCCCGGTCAGTATTAACGCTTACTTAGGCGCTACACCAGTAAAAGCGGCCTTAGATGGCGGCGCCGATATTGTGATTACCGGCCGCTGCGTAGACAGCGCCGTAGTGCTTGGCCCGCTGATGCATGAATTTGGCTGGGGCGAGCAAGACTACGACTTACTTTCAGCCGGTTCGCTAGCCGGTCATATTCTTGAATGCGGCGCCCAATGCACCGGCGGTAATTTCACCGACTGGCAAGATGTACCGGATTACGCCCATATGGGTTTCCCTATCGCGGAATGTGCGGCTGACGGCAGCTTTGTCGTCACCAAGCCGGACAACACCGGTGGCCTCGTCAGTAAAGCCACTGTGGCCGAGCAAATGGTTTATGAAATTGGTGATCCGCGCCAATACATGCTGCCGGATGTGGTCTGCGATTGGACGCAGGTGGCGATCAAGCAGATCGGTGAAAACCGCGTTGAAGTCAGCAATGCCAAAGGCCTTGCGCCAGCCGCGGAATATAAAGTCTCTGCTACCTATATGGACGGCTTCCGCGCCACTGGCATGTTGATGGTGGGTGGTATTGATGCCGCCAAGAAAGCCCACACCGTTGCCAATGCCATTATTGAGCGCTGCAATGAAATCTTCGCGGCCATGAAACTTGGCCCGTTTTCAGAAGTGAATATTGAAGCCCTAGGTGCGGAAGACACCTATGGCGAACACGCCCGCACCGGCGGCACTCGCGAAGTGTTTTTAAAAATGGGCGTTAAGCACCCAGACAAAAAAGCGCTGGTGATTTTCTCCGGCGAAATTGCGCCAGCGGCAACCGGCATGACACCGGGCATTACCGGCTACTTTGGTGGTCGCCCGAAAGTGTCGCCAGTGATTCGTCTATTCAGTACCCGTATTGCCAAAGCCGATGTGCCGGTGACGGTGGACGTAGGCGACGGCAAGCAAGACATCACCATTAATGCGGATGGTGGCTTTGATGCAGGGCAAGTGGCGGAGCAGGCTGAGATTGCTAACCCGCAGGGCGAGAACTTGGTCGAAGTGCCACTAGTGAAACTCGCTTGGGGCCGCAGCGGCGACAAAGGCGACCATGCCAATATCGGCATTATTGCCCGTGAAGCGGAATATCTGCCGTGGATTCGCGCGGCGCTAAGCACCGACGCTGTTAAACAGTATTTCTCACATATCTGCGAAGGTGATGTCTTCCGTTGGGAGTTGCCGGGCATTGATGGCCTCAACTTCCTACTCAAAAACACCCTTGGTGGCGGTGGCATTGCCAGCTTACGCGCTGACCCGCAGGGCAAATGCTTTGCGCAAATGCTGCTCGACTATTCAATTTCAATTCCCGAAGAATTGGTGAAATAAATGCCAGTTATCGACACTCAAATAGATAACCAATCGACCGACTTTGCCACTAAGCGCGAAGAAATGTTGGCGGCGATTAAAGAAATGCGCGATGCCGAAGGGCGGGTGATCGCCTCCGAGCA
Organism: Gammaproteobacteria bacterium; assembly: GCA_030425645.1. GTDB lineage: Bacteria > Pseudomonadota > Gammaproteobacteria > JAPPPA01 > JAPPPA01 > JAPPPA01. The sequence continues at coordinate 46,136 of JAUHZK010000004.1, forward strand.
AGCCAAGCGTGAAAAATTCCATAAGCGTGGTCAGCTGCTGCCGCGCGAGCGAGTGAACCTGCTTTTAGACAGAGGCTCGCCTTTCTTGGAAATCTCAACCCTCTGCAGTTATGGGTTGTATGGAGACAAAGACGGCAGCACAGCCGGCGGCAATTCCATTATTGGCATTGGCTATGTCAGCGGTGTGCGCTGCTTAGTCAATGCCAGTAATGCCGCCATTAAAGGCGGCACTATGTCGCCGTTGGGGATCCACAAAACCCTGCGCGCCCAAGAAATCGCGCTAAAACAAAAATTACCGGTGGTGTCGCTGATTGAATCGGGCGGCGCTGACCTCACCCAACAGGCCGAAGTGTTTATTCCCGGCGGCAAAATCTTCGCCAATGAAGCACGTATGTCTGCTGCAGGCATTCCGCAAATTGCGGTAGTGCACGGTTCTAGTACGGCCGGTGGCGCCTATATGCCGGGCTTGTCGGACTACGTGATTATGGTGCGCAAGAAGGCCAAGGTGTTCCTCGCTGGGCCTCCACTGCTAAAAGCTGCGACCGGCGAAATTGCGACCGATGAGGAGCTGGGTGGCGCTGAAATGCACTGCCAAGTCGCAGGCACCTCTGAGTGGATGGCGGAAGATGACCGCGATGCCATTCGCCAAGCGCGTGAAGTCGTCGCTGGCCTCGGTTGGAATGACAAAGCCGACTCAGCGCCAAGCATGTACGCTGAGCCCAAATACTCGCCAGAAGAATTAGCCGGCGTAGTGCCGGTGGATTACCGCAAGCCTTACGACTGTCGCGAAGTGATTGCGCGTATTACCGACGGCTCTGACTTTAACGAATTCAAAGCCGAGTTTGACCAACAAACGATTTGTGGCCGCGCCAAAATTGAAGGCCGCACCGTCGGCATTCTGGCCAACAACGGCCCGATTACGGCACAGGGTGCGAACAAAGCGGGCCAATTTATTCAGCTCTGCTGTCAAACCAATACGCCGTTGGTATTCCTGCAAAACACCACCGGCTATATGGTCGGCACCTCAAGTGAGCAAGCCGGCATTGTTAAGCACGGTTCAAAAATGGTGCAGGCGGTGACCAATGCCACCGTGCCGAAAATCACCATTGTTTTGGGTGGTTCGTTCGGCGCTGGTAACTACGGCATGTGTGGCCGTGGTTTTGATCCTGACTTTATTTTTGCTTGGCCAAACAGCCGCACCGCGGTAATGGGTGGCGAGCAGGCCGGCACGGTGATGCGCATCGTTGCCGAGATGCAGGGCAAAGCCCGCGGCCAAGAAATCCCAGAAGAAATGCTTGACGGCATTAAACAAAAACTACAAGCCAAGTTTGAAGCCGAAGCACACAGCATTGCCGCCACCGCGCGTTTATTTGATGACGGTCTAATCGACCCACGCGACACCCGTCGCGTGATCGGCTACTGCCTATCTATCGTCACCGACGCTCGTGAGCGCGAACTACAACCTAATACCTTTGGTGTGGCTCGTTTCTAAGCCGGCACCAGACTAGATATTTTTGGAGACTTTTAATGATTTTTACCCACGAACACGACGAAATTAAAAAAACCACCAAACGCTTTGTTGAGGATGTGATTAATCCCAATATCGAAGAGTGGGAACGCGATGGCATGTTTCCAGCGCATGAAGTGATGAAAGCGGCCGGCGATCTTGGCTTGCTGGGTATTACCAAGCCAGAGTCGGTGGGTGGTATGGCTTTGGATTACTCATACGAAGTCGCCTTTGCGGAAGGTCTTGGCCATGCCCGTCATGGCGGTGTACCGATGGCGATTGGTGTGCAAACCGATATGGCAACACCTGCGCTAGCGCGTTTTGGTAGCACAGAGTTACAAGAAGAATTTCTAGCGCCAGCCGTTGCCGGTGATCAAGTCGCTTGTGTGGCGGTATCTGAGCCGGGTGCTGGTTCTGACGTGGCAAATATTCAAACTCATGCGCGTAAAGACGGCGACGACTACATCATCAACGGTTCAAAAATGTGGATCACCAACGGCACCCAAGCGGATTGGGCCTGCATGTTGGTTAACACCAACCCAGACGAAAAACGCCACACCAACAAGTCATTGATTGTGGTGCCGCTGGATGCGAAAGGCGTAAACCGCGAAACCAAGTTAGACAAGTTGGGCATGCGCGCGTCGGATACGGCGATGATTTTCTTGGATGAAGTGCGCGTGCCGCAGCGCAACCTAATCGGCCAAGAAGGCGCCGGTTTTACTTATCAAATGATGCAATTCCAAGAAGAGCGCCTTTACCTAACCGCCAGCGTGATCGAAGGCCTACAGGACTGCATTAACGAAACCATCGACTACACCCGCCAACGCAAAATCTTTAACAGCACCGTGCTGGATCAGCAGTACGTGCACTACCGTTTGGCGGAGTTAAAAACCGAAGTCGAAGCCGTGCGTTCAATGATCTATCGCGCTACCGCGGATTATGTGAACGGCAAAGACGTAGTTGAGTTGGCTTCTATGGCCAAGCTAAAAATCGGTCGTCTCTGCCGTGAAGTTACCGACACCTGTATCCAATTCTGGGGTGGCCAAGGCTTTATGCAAGAAAACCTCTGCGCTCAGCAATACCGCGATATGCGTTTGGTTTCTATCGGCGGCGGCGCCGACGAAGTCATGCTCAGCATTATCTGCAAATACATGGGTACACTGCCTAAGCCGGGTAAATAAGAGAATCACTCCCCTTCGACAGGCTCAGGGCGATCGGATATCCCGTTAGTCCTGAGCTTGTCGAAGGACGAAAAGACAGAACGAAGTAATAACAATGCCATTACCTAACTGCGAAACCTTACAACTCGATTTGGCCGAGGGTGTATTAACCATCACCCTTAATCGGCCCGATTGCCGTAATGCCATGAACATTACTTTGGTCAATGAATTGATCGAGGCGTTTGACGCGGTTGCCGAAGATCGCAGTGTGCGGGCGATTGTGGTGCGTGGCGCTGATGGCAATTTCTGCGCCGGTGCCGACATTAAAGATATGGCCGGTGCGCGCGCTAAGCCCATTACTGCCGAAGGCACCGTAGACGGCGACCCCATCGCAAAATTTAATCGCCGTTTTGGCGATTTGATGGAAAAAGCCAACCACGCGCCACAGGCCGTGATCGCTTATATCGAAGGTGCGGTTTTGGGCGGTGGTTTTGGTTTGAGCTGTGTCTCTGACGTGGCGATCTGCCATGCCGAGGCGCAGTTTGGTTTGCCAGAAACCGGCCTCGGCATTACCCCGGCGCAAATCGCGCCGTTTGTGGTGCAACGTATTGGGATTACTCAAGCGCGCCGCTTGGGTGTAACCGGCGGTCGTTTCGATGGCCGTTACGCGCATCAACTGGGTTTAGTACATGAGGTTTGTGACAGCGCCGAGGAAATGGGCGCGCTACTCGCTAAAACCCTAAAACAAGTACGCCGTTGTGCGCCGGGCGCAAACGCTGGCACTAAAGCTGTGATGCTGCGGGTTGGTACCGCGCCGATGAACGAATTATTAGACCGCGCTGCGATTGAATTTGCAGCCGCCGCGCGGGGTGAAGAGGGCGTAGAAGGCATGACAGCCTTTATAGAAAAACGCCAGCCTAGCTGGAATGAGTAATGGCCACGGAATCCACGAAACCCACTAAAAAATTCAAAGTGGTTGGCTGGTGCGTGATGCCTTCTCAATAACGGAAAAATTTGAAAAGCTGTAGAGCCCTTTCTTGAAAACTTTCGTGGATTTAGTGGGTTTCGCGGCTATAAAAAAGAGCTAATCAATGTTCAATAAAGTCTTAATCGCCAACCGTGGTGAAATTGCTTGCCGCGTTATTCAGGGCGCACGCTCACTGGGTTACGGCACCGTTGCCGTGTATTCAGATGCTGATGCGCAAGCGCGCCATGTGCAACTGGCTGACGAAGCCGTGCATATTGGCCCGGCGGCCTCTGCCGAAAGCTATTTAAGAATTGAAAATATCATTGCCGCCGCCAAACAAACTGGCGCTGATGCAGTGCACCCTGGTTATGGCTTTTTAGCTGAAAACGCTGACTTCGCCGCAGCCTGTGCCGATGCGGGCATTACCTTTATTGGCCCATCGCCAGAAGCCATTACCGTGATGGGTAGCAAGCGGATTTCTAAGGCCAAGATGATTGAAGCGGGGGTGCCTTGCATTCCCGGCAGCAACCCCAAAGAAGCCCAAGATGATGACGCCCTAATCGAAGCCGCCAAAGGCATGGAATTGCCGGTGATGGTGAAAGCCAGTGCCGGTGGTGGTGGCCGCGGTATGCGTTTGGTGTTTAATGAGGCGGACCTGCCCGATGCGATTGCCTCGGCGCGGTCAGAGGCAGAAAAGTCTTTTGGTAACGGCGAGTTGATCGTTGAAAAAGCGGTGGTGAATGCTCGCCACGTAGAGATTCAAGTGTTCGGCGATACCCACGGTGATGCTGTTCACTTAGGCGAGCGTGATTGCTCAGTACAGCGTCGTCACCAAAAACTGATTGAAGAAAGCCCATCGCCAGCGGTGGACAAAGCGCTGCGTGCGCGCATGGGCGAGGCCGCTGTAAATGCTGCAAAGGCCGTAAATTATGTTGGCGCAGGCACGGTGGAATTCCTGCTGGCGCCAAATGGCGAGTTCTATTTCTTAGAAATGAATACACGCCTACAGGTAGAACACCCGGTCACCGAATTGGTTACCGGCGAAGACCTAGTGCAATGGCAGCTACGCGTTGCCGCGGGCGAGCCACTGCCGAAAACCCAAGAACAGATCAGCCTGAATGGCTGGGCGATTGAAGTGCGTCTCTGCACCGAAGATGCCGCTAACGACTTTTTACCGCAAACCGGCCCGGTGCTGCATTGGCAGGTTTCCAGTCGCGATGGCCTACGTACTGACTATGCGCTGCTGAGCGGTGGCGAAGTCAGCCCGTGGTATGACTCCATGCAGGCCAAAGTAATTGCTTACGGCCCGACCCGCGATGCTGCGCGCCGCCGTTTGATCGCCGCATTGGCTGAAACCCAACTTTACGGTGTTACCAGCAACCGCGACTTCCTTGCCGATATGTTGGCGCATGATGTGTTTGCTGGCGGTGATTTCAGTACCGGCTTTATTGAAGAACATTTTGCTGATGGTTTTGATGCCAGCGCAGACTTCCTGCAGCTAGCTACGGCCGCCGCCGCGCTTTACTTAGATGATGCCGCCGAGCTACAACAGCAAGCTGGTTTCGATGGCGGCTTGTGTGCCTGGAATAGCGCTGACGGCAATAGCAACGAATTCAAACTTGTCGTGGATGAGCAAGAACAAGCTCTCCAGCTGACGCCTTTGCGCGACCAAACCGTTAGCGTGACAGATGGTGAAAACACCTTAGAAATTCAGTGGCAAACCTGTGGGCAAGTCGATGGTGTGGGGCAATTTAGCTATGTCATAGACGAAGACCGCCATACCGCTAGCTATACCCGAAATGGTGCCGAGCTATGGCTGGACGCACCAAACGCAAACGGCCTGCAGCGCATTGTTCGCGTTTTAGACAACACGCTAGCGCCACCTGAAAAAGCTGCCGAAGGTTCTGATGGTCGCGTCACCGCGCCAATGGATGGCTCCGTCGTTAAAGTCCTAGTCAGCCCTGGCGATAAAGTCGAACTCGGCCAAGCCGTTGCCGCTATGGAAGCCATGAAAATGGAGTTAACCCTAACGGCGGGTGTTGCCGGAACCGTTGAAAGCGTCGAAGTCGAAGCCGGCCAAACCGTTAAGCAGCGTCAGCTGCTAGTCGCAATTACGCCCGACGAGAATTAGTGGTTTGCTTTCGGAGAGGAGATTACAAGTTTCGAAACTAATGTTTTCAGCTCCCGAACTTCGACTTTTAGAGATTTTAATTCTTCGTTTTCTTCCTGTGAGTTGCCAGTTAAGTAGCTTGCAAATATTCCGGCTAGCAGGCCAAAAAGTCCAATGCCAATAAGCATCAGGAAAGTTGCTACCACTCTACCTACAGGTGTTACCGGGTAAAAATCGCCGTACCCAACAGTGGTGACGGTTACAAATGCCCACCATGTTGCGTCTACGGCATTGTTAATGTTTCCATATTTGTGTTCGGCCTCAAGTATGGCGATTGCCCCAACTAGCATTGATAGCCCCAATGTCGTGATTCCAATTGTCAATGACGTTGAACGAGGGAAAGCCCCAAGTGTTCTAATCAGGTGGGCGGAAGCTTTAGCCCCTCTCAATATGCGTATTAGCTGGAACACGCGGAAAAGCCTAGCCCACCTAAGTTGATCTACCATCGGTATACAGGCGATCAAATCAATCCAACCCCACTTTAAATATCTAAGGGCGTTGGGCGCTGTTACTAAACGCCGAATAAAATCCACAAAGAAAAAGCCGCAGATAGTTAGGTCTGCCCATTGAATAATTTGTTTTGATGCGTCGTCTAATGGCGCGACCATCATTATTGTTAGAAGCGCTATTGTTAGAACCGACATGGCCGCAAGGATTAAATCCCATAAAGTCGGTGGGGGAGCGGTGTTGGAACTGTTCATTACGAATCGCCGCTAGGCGGTGGGTTGTCGTCTGTTTGTTTGATCTTGGGTGGCGGAGCTTGCCATGCAGAAATGTATTGGCCGGCTTCGGCGTAGAAGGTGACAACTGAATCTTCGAGAGCGGCCCCAAAGTTGCTGACTTGGCTAAACTTGCCACCCAGATCATTTGTATATCTGACTTCAAATGAACTGGGCATTAGGCCTGGCCGCTCATCAGAGTGGATAGTGGGGTCGTCGATGGAGTCAATCACAGGAAATATAGTTTGTTGAGATCGACCAGGCCATCGGACGGCGAGGTAAATGTCTCTTGTGTCACAGTTCTTTAACTGATTGGTTAACCAGCGAATGCTGGCCTTAGATTGTTTTTTATCTTTAGGGGCAGGCGTTTCCATCGCGACGGTTACGCACCGGGTTTTTAGGTCGGCTGTAACGTTTATGGGGCCAGCAGCATCAGGAACTTTTAGGCGAGATGTGAGAGACGCTTCTTTGTATAGCATCTCGGTAGCATGATTGATCTTTGCGCTAGGGTTTTTGCGTTCACTTGGCGTCAAGAGTACTGACACATTTAAACCAAGACGCTCACTCATAGACAGGCTTACGCTTCGGATAAGTTCGTACCAGTCGGCGACTATTTCCTGAGCTTCTTCGGACGACTTCTGAATACTTTTGCCTTGCTGAACAACTTTTATCGAATCACTCCATGAGCCCCTCATTCGGGTAAAGCCCACTACTCCAGAGGAGTCATGTGACAGGTACCTTACAAGCTCGTTAAGCATGTAGGCTTGGTCTGGGTCGGAAATGCTTGATTGGCTGATTTGGATTTTCGCTTCAGCTTGTAGATATGACCAAGACCAATGAAATAACTTTGTGGACCTAAGCTTATGGCCGCTAATTTTTATGGGGGAATGGGTTGCGTCGCAGACAAAGTCATTTGAAATCGTGATCACGCAGTCAGCGCCAACGACTTTACAAATATCCAGATAGCTTTCCACTTGCTTAGCCTTGAGCTTTTCCTTCTTTACTTTTGCTTCGATTAACGCAATCCATTTTCGTTTGCCATTGGTTACGCATATCATTCCGTCAGGCCGGTCTTGTATGTTTTTTAGGCGCTTGTCGTTAAAAACCAACTCGGTAAAACAAGAAACTTTTGCCCGACTACCAATTGGTGCGCCTAGTGGCTTTAGCAGAGTTTCAGCGTATTCACGAACGGCTGAGATAACGGCTAAAGTTGTAGAGGTCGTCTTTAGCTCTGTTTGTTGAGCGGTGGGAATTAGTCGAGCTTCCTCGCCTCGTGAAGTTGATGGCAACATGTCTTCCTCAAATGTTATTAATATAGTTTGTTTACTTTTTATCCAATTAGTGAGAACACGTCAAATAGAGCGATATGCGCCTGGATAGATTCCTTACTAGAAAAACCCAGCAAAGCAATAAGCAGGTTCGCCAGCAAGTTGATGCGGGCGAAGTGCTGGTTGATGGCGTGGTGGTGGTTGAATGGAGCACGCCTATTACTCGTTTTTCAGAGGTGGTGATGGCAGGTGAGCGCTTACAGGAAAATACCGCTGAGTATTGGGTCTTGCATAAACCCGTCGGCGTGGTGAGCGATACCAAACATCCGCATCATAAAACCGTGCTTGATTGCTTAGAGGTTCCCAACAAGCAGCAACTGCATGTAGCTGGGCGTTTGGACTTGAATACCAGTGGCTTGGTTTTGCTGACTAACAATGGCGCTTGGTCTAAAGCGATTACACAGGCAAGTAGTCAACTCGAAAAAGTCTACGAGGTGACGCTAGATAAGCCGATACCTGAGCAGGCGGAAGCGGTATTCGAACAGGGCATTTACTTCGGTTATGAAGACATCACAACCTTGCCTGCCCGGCTTGAGCGTCTAGGCCTAACGGCAGCGCGATTGACGCTGACCGAAGGCCGCTATCATCAAGTAAAGCGTATGTTTGGTCATCTAGGCCTGCGGGTGCTGTCCTTGCATCGCTCGCGAATAGGCAACTTAGTGCTGAGTGATGAATTGCCATGCGGCAGTTACCGACGGCTCAGCAATCAGGAAGCCGACACCTTATTGTCATCTTGAACCGCTAAAAACACCTCCGCTTGCGCGTGTTATTAGTCATGCTAATCTGCATAGGCGCATAAGAATATAAGGTTGGAGGAGCGCTGTTATGAGTGATCGTTATCGGGGTAAATTTCATTATTTGCCTTTACCCTTGCCCAAGTTTGGCCGCCGGGCTTTTTTGCAACGTTTAGCTGAAGCTGGGGTCGCGACTACAGCGCTCAGTATGACTACTGCTTGTAGTACAGGAAGCCCGACGCAAGCGGGCCAAAATCCGGGCGCGGGTGACGATGAAACTGACTCAGGCGGAAATCCGATTACGCCAGATAGCATTAACTTCCTACATGGCGTGGCTAGTGGCGACCCTTTAACCGACCGCGTTATTTTGTGGACTCGGGTGACGCCGCCGGTGGACACCGACGGTGCGATCAGTGTTCTTTGGGTAATTTCTGAATCCACTGATCTAAGCAACCCTGTTAGTTCTGGCCAGTTTTTGGCCAACGCCGAGCGCGATTACACAGTCAAAGTGGATGCTGCCGGTCTAGATAGTTACAGCAGTTACTACTATCAATTTTCAGTGCTGCAAAGTGACGGTTCGCTTGCAACCTCACCCATTGGCCGTACTAAAACAGCGCCCTCGGCGACTGATGATGTGTCGCAGCTACGTATTGCCTCTGCATCTTGTAACCAGTACACCTTTGGCCATTTCAATGCCTTTAGCCGTATTGGTGAACGTGCGGATTTAGATCTGGTAGTTCACTTAGGCGACTACATTTATGAAGGCGGCGGCAGCCAAGTACGAGCGCATGAGCCGCCGCATGAAATTCTGACCTTGCAGGATTATCGAACCCGGCATGCGCAATACAAAACCGATCCGGGCTTGCAGTCGGCGCATCGACAGCACCCTTGGATTAGCACCATTGATGATCACGAAACCACCAATAATAGTTATTCAACTGGCGCCGCGAATCACACTGAAGGCCACCCAGATGACGGTGGTGAAGGTTTTTGGAATGAGCGCGTTGGCTGGGCCTTGCGGGCTTATTTTGAATGGATGCCAATTCGCGACAACGGTAGCGGTTTTGATGCCCCGGCGGCCGGCGAACCACGGCAAGAAGTTGGGCAAACGGGTTTGTTGGCCACTGGTTTGGGCAAGCTTTATAAGCGCGTCGCTTACGGTGAGCTGCTCGACATCATTATGCTCGATACGCGCTTAGCAGGGCGGGTTGAAGAAGACACCAGCTTCCCGGTGAGTGAGGAGCAAACCATTTTGGGCGAGGAGCAACGTAACTGGTTCTTAAATGAGCTGGCTAACAGTAGCGCTAAATGGAAGGTAATTGGCAATGGCACGGCGATTGCGCCGTTGATTGCGGGGCCAGTTAATCCATTAACAGGCTGTACGTCGCCATTGCCTACAGATCCGCCTTGTTATGTGAACCAAGATGCTTGGGATGGTTATCAGTTTGACCGCAATGCGGTATTTGACTTGCTGGAAAATAACGGTATTACTAATAGTGTGTTTATCTTCGGCGATATCCATGCCGTTATTGCCTGTGACCTGCCGCGCGTAGCGAATGACCCGGCCAGCTACAATCCGTTAACCGGCGAGGGTAGCCTAGGCGTCGAACTTTGCTGCGGTGGCGTAGCCCAAGTACCAGTGCCGGTTTGGACGGCTCTGCGCTTGAATGGCGAGAATCCGCATATGAAACATGCGCAAGAAACGCGTTTAGGTTATATGCTGATGGATATTACACCGGCCAGAGTGCAGGCCGAGTGGTACTACTCGTTAGTACAAATTGAAACCGAGTTGGAGGCGCTGGATCCGGTCATGCTACAAACGGCTGACGGCTCCCAGCGATTAACGAACGCGTTGACGCCAAGTAGCGGTGCGGCAAACCCGCCTGCGTTGGCGCCATAGCGGGCGTTTTGGCTATAACAGAAGTAAACAAAACAGATCATCATGAATCCAGTCTTAGAAAAAGCTCTTGCGGCAGGTTTGCCTCGTCGCCGATTTCTACAGAACTTATTGTTAAGTGCCGGTAGTGTCTCCACCGCCACTTGGTTAACCGCTTGTGGATCGCCCAGTTCGGGTGGCGGTGCGGGTGGCAGCACGCCGGGTATTGATCCGGCGTTTGAAAGCTCTTTTGCGACCATGGGGCCACTGCAGCCAGCTAATGCCGACGGCATTGAGTTGCCAGCGGGCTTCACTTCGCGAGCGTTGGCCCAGGTTTTTCAAGAAGTGCAATTAGACGACGGCTCAAGCTCTGGTTTTGTTTGGCACTCTGACCCAGATGGCGGCGGTACCTTTAGAACCGATGACGGCGGCTGGATTTACGTTAGCAATACTGAGGCTAGAGACTTCACCAGTTTCGGTGCTAGCCGCGACCAAGCGGCTCTGTTTATTCCGCCAGTCAACCCATTTGATGGCCTGATTCCGCCTGTGCCGGGGCTTGGTTTGCTTAGCGTTGTTACCGATATCTTAAACAACGGCCCGTTTCGCGGCGGTGTTAGCGCGTTGCGCTTTAACGCCGATGGTGAGTTGGTGGACGCCTATGCGGTACAGCGCCGTACCACCACAAATTGCTCGGGCGGCGCCACGCCGTGGGGAACCTGGCTGAATGGTGAAGAGATTGAAGATGGTTTGGCTTTTGAATGTTCGCCTTTGCGTGACGGTAATAACGACCTAGCTAATCCGCGTCAGATCCCTCACTTTGGCAATAAAGCGCATGAAATGTTTGCCATCGATGAGCGTGGCCGCGCGATTTATCACACTGAGGATGTGACCGGGCAAGACCGCTTCTACCGCACCATTTACCCAAGCTCTGCGTGGCCAGAGGGTGGTCGTCCTGATTACGATCAAGGCGTACTGCAAGTGCTGCGTGTTCCGGCGGGCTTAACCGCTGCGCAAAGTGGCCCGACTCCGATTGAATGGGTTAACGCGATTGACGATGGCCGCAAACAGCCCGATGTCTATCAAGCTGAAACCACGCCAATTCCAGGCAACGAAGGCGTTTGGTGCTTTGGCGATTTTATCTTCCTGTCTAATAAGGGTGACGCCGCGGTCCAGAATGAAAACAACATCTGGGCGATTGATACGGTGGCTAACACTATCGAGTCAATCTTTGACGTTTCCGACAACGACCCGGCAGGCTCGTTTGTAGACCCAACGGAGCCGGTGATGACCGGCGTTGACAACATCACCATGACGGATGATGGCGAAATGTTAGTGGTAGAAGACGGTGGCTTTATGCGCGTGATGGTGTTGTTGCCGGATCGTCGCACTATTCCACTGATGCGTTTGCCAGCGACAGGCCCATTAGCTGATGCCAGTCCGTCAGAGGTAACGGGTATCGCCATAGGGCCGACCGGCGATAAGCTGTACGTATCAGCTCAACGTAGCTTGGCTAACGGAGTTGTAACACCGCCGTTAGCTGGTGGTATTACCTATGAAATCACCATGCCGTTTAAGGTTAATGTGACGCGACCGTTAGCGCAGGCTTTGCCAACGGCTTAGTTCTGCGGCTTTCGACATGAAGCCGGCAGCACAAAGGCGTATCATTCGCGCCGTTCATTAGTCGCGGATTGTGTATGTCGTCTTCATTTGCCTTAGGTCAACGCTGGGTTAGTAGCGCCGAGCCTTCACTGGGTTTGGGTTTGGTGGTCGAAGTTTCTGGCCGCCATGTGGAAATGGCTTTCCCGGCAGCTGAGGAGCAGCGTAGTTACGCCCTGCAAACGGCTCCGCTAAGCCGCGTGGCTTATCGCGAAGGCGACGTGCTGGAAGACGGTAATGGCGACAGCTTTACCGTGTTGGCGGTAGCGGAAAGTAATGGTTGCTTGATTTACAGCGTTAGCGATGCCGACGGTAATGAAAGCCAGCTGGCCGAGGCCAAGCTCAATAGCCACGTACACTTCAGTAATCCGCGCTCGCGCCTGCTAACAGGCCAACTAGATAAACCCTCGCGTTTTGCTCTGCGTTATCAAACGCAGTTACATCAGGGCCGCCTGCAAGCTTCGCCGGTTCGCGGTTTGTTGGGCGCGCGCGCGCAGCTATTACCGCACCAGTTTTATATCGCCAGTCAGGTCGCTAGTCGTTATGCGCCGCGCGTATTGCTGGCCGACGAAGTGGGTATGGGTAAAACCATTGAAGCCGGCTTAATTATTCACCAGCAGCTGGCAACTGGCCTTGCTAGCCGGGTGCTGATTGTGGTGCCCGACAGTTTGGTGCACCAATGGTTAGTGGAAATGCTGCGGCGCTTCAATCTGCAGTTCTCGGTCGTTGATGCCGATCGCTGCGCGGCCATGCCAGAAGCAAATGTATTTGAAGAAAGCCAGTTGCTGCTGTGTCCGCAGTCATTGATTCGCGACAATATGTTGCAGTTTTCCTATGCCATGGAATGTGACTGGGATTTGCTGGTGGTGGACGAAGCGCACCACCTAGAGTGGCATGAAGGTCAGCCGAGCAAAGCCTATAAACGCGTAGAGTCGTTGGCGAATATGGCGCAAGGTTTATTGCTGCTAACGGCAACACCTGAGCAGCTTGGCTTAGAAGGCCACTTTGCCCGTTTGCGTTTGTTAGATCCGAATCGCTACCCGAGCCTAGAACAGTTCCGCTCTGAAGAGCAGCGTTATGCGCCGGTGAATGAGTTGGTGCAGGCCTTACGTGCCGACGGTGGTCTGGCTGCTTTGTCGGCGGAACAAAAAGCCGTGCTAACGGATTATGTCGGTGCTGAGCGACTCAGCGACCTAGCCGCTCAAGACGAACCTGAACAAGCCCTATGCCGTGAGTTGTTAGATCATCACGGTATCGGTCGGGTTCTATTCCGTAACACTCGCGCCAGCGTCAGCGCTATGGTCGGTGGTTTCCCGCAGCGCCGACTACATAGCTGGCCGTTGAAAGCACCCGCCGCCTTTGATGGTGCCGAGGTCTTAGATGACCATTTACGACCTGAAATCCTTTTAGGTGACGACTGGGCCGAGCAAGACAGTCGTAGCCAATGGTTGGCGGATTGGTTAAAAGCCAATCGCCAGCAGAAGACTTTGGTTATTACCGCGCACAAACAAACGGCTGAAGACTTAGAGCAATATCTGAGCCTGCGCCAAGGCATTCGTGCCACCAGTTTCCACGAAGGCATGAGCTTGGTTGAGCGTGACCGCGCTGCGGCTTGGTTTGCCGATGATGAAGCCGGTGCGCAGGTGTTGGTCTGTTCAGAAATTGGTTCTGAGGGTCGTAACTTCCAATTCGCTCAGCATCTAGTGATGTTTGATTTGCCGCGTCACCCGGATTTGCTGGAACAGCGTATTGGTCGTTTGGATCGCATTGGCCAGCAGGGCGATGTGAATATTCATGTACCGCATTACGAGGCCAGTGCCCAAGCCGGTTTGCTGCGTTGGTATGACGAAGGCCTAGCGGCCTTTACGCAACCCTTTGCCGCGGGTGATGTGGTTTTCCAAGAAGTCGGCGAGCAGCTAGAAGCCTTACTGCTAGATGAGGCACCGTTAGATGGTTTGATTGGCCTCACCCAAGGCTTGGTAGCAGAACAGCGTGCGCTATTGCAGCAGGGCCGTGACCAGCTAGTAGAATTGAATTCCTGTGACCCTGAGGCCGCGGGGGCGATGCTAGAAAAAGTCGAAGCCGAAGAGCAGGTAGACGAGCTAGCCGAGTATATGGAAACCGTATTCGAGAAATTCGGTGTTGATATAGAAGCGCATAGCGACGATGCCATTATTGCCCGTCCCGGCGACGCCATGGAAGAAGCCTTTCCGATGTTGCCAGACGATGGCCTCACCGCGACTTATAGCCGCCAGCGTGCTTTAAGCCGTGAAGATATGCACTTCCTCAGTTGGGAGCACCCTATGGTGGAAGGTGCGATGGATATGGTGTTGTCGGGAGAGTTTGGTAACACCTGTTTTACCAGCCTGAAAGTCAAAGGGTTGGAACCCGGCTCGGTGGTGATTGAGACTATTTATCGCCTGCAATGCAGCGCGCCGAAGCAGTTGCAGCTGGGCCGTTATTTGCCGCAAACGCCGTTGCGTTTATGTGTCGATAATAAAGGCCGTGACCTCACCAAACATTTCTCCAATGAGGTCTTAAATAAAGCCTGCAAAGCTGTGCCGAAGGCGACGGCCGTGCAGATGACTCAGCATGCACGCCCAACCTTGGAAACCATGCTTGACCAAGCCGACCAGCTGGCGCAAACGCAGTTAGCGGGTTATGTGCAGCAAGCCACTGAGAAGCTGCAACAAGTGCAGGGTGGCGAAGTCGAGCGTTTGCAGGCTTTGGCTAAAGTGAACCCAAATATCCGCGATGAAGAAGTGCAAGCCGCACAGCAGGCCTTAGTTGAAGTGCAGCAATTATTGGCTGGTGCCAAGCTGCAGTTAGACGCCGCGCGAGTGGTGCTCATTACCGACTAATGCCTGAGCATTCCGTCGTCGTTTTTGATGGTGTGTGTAACCTCTGTAATGGGGCGGTGCAGTTCATTCTTAAACGCGACCCTAAGCAGCGTTTTATTTTTTGCCCGGCGCAAAGTGCCTATGCTCAGGCACAGCTGGCAGAGCATGGGCTGCAAGATCTCGGCTTAGAAAGTTTTGTTTTGATCGAAAACCAGCAGGCCTATTTACGCACCGATGCGGCGCTGCGGATTGCGCGACAGCTGTCCGGCCTGTGGTTTCTGTTTGGTATTTTTTGGCTAGTGCCGCGGCCGCTGCGCGACTGGTTTTATAACGCCTTAGGCCGCCGCCGTTACCAGTGGTTTGGTAAACGCCAGCAGTGCATGTTGCCTACTGACGAGCTAATGCAGCGTTTCCGCCTAGAGTAGCGGCCCCGGTATCGCTAACTTGAACTAGCTAAGGCGGTCTAATCGCAGACGCTGGCGCTCGTCGAAAAGGCTTCTTGATAGCCAAGTGAGGGCCAACAAGGTGCCAAAGCCGGTGCCGGCGGAAACAATAAACATAATCAAGATTTGGTAGCTAACAGCCTCCATCGGCGGCGAGCCAGCTAGGATTTGGCCGGTCATCATGCCGGGCAGGCTAACAATGCCAGCGGCGGCCATAGCGTTAATCATCGGGATCATGCCGGCCCGTGCGGCTTCTTTAAGCTGAGGCTGAATGGCGGTTTTGGCGGTTTGGCCGAGCATGAGTCGCTGCTCAATCTGCGGCCTTAATTCCACTACCGCGTTTTGTAGTCGGTCCATGCCCACGGCAATGCCGGTCATGGTATTGCCCAGCATCATGCCGAGTAGGGGAATGGCGTATTGCGGTTTGTACCAAGGCTCAACGCCAATCACTACGGTGAGGGCGAATACAGTCAGTAAGAAAGACGAAACAAACATGGCACCGGTGCCGAGCAACCAGCCTTGCAAACCACGTAAGCGCCTTTTTTGGCGTGACATCACTTCGCGCCCAGCGGCGGCCAGCATTAGCATCGCTAGAGGTGCTAGCCATAATGGGGGCAGGCTTTCGAATAGCAGTTTTAGCACTAAGCCAATCAGGCCCAGTTGTAATACCGTGCGAACCGCGGCGATCAAAATGGTTTGCGTGACCCCGAGTTGCATACGCAGGCTGATGCCCGCCAGTGCCAGTACGGTGGTGGCGGCCAGCATTAAATCCCAAGGGCTGAGGTGGATTACTGACATTGCAGTACTCCGTTGGCGACACGCCATTGCTGCGTGGCGACACGTTGTCGCTGAGTGCCATCGTGTGACACCCAAATGATTGCGCGCGGCTGTGCCTGTACCCAGTTGCGTAACAGCGCCTCTACTTTTTCGGTTGCGCTTTGATCCAAAGCGGCGGTGGGTTCGTCTAATAGCAGTATGGACGGAGATACAGATAAGCTGCGTAATAGGGCAAGGCGTTGTCGTTCGCCGGTACTTAGGCGGCTAATCGGCTGGTCTAGTAATTGGGCTTTTAGGTTGAGACGGTTGGCTAAGGCGGCGTAATCAGGGGCAATCACTTCAGCTGCAGTTTCTGTCCACCAAACCGGCTCTGCGGGTAAATATTGCACACGCTGACGCCAAACTGGGGCTGTATAGCTGTTACGGGTCCTATGGTTTAGCCAAACTTCTAACGTGTTGGGATCTAGGTCTGCCAGAGACCTTAACAGGCGGCTCTTTCCGGCGCCGGATGCCCCGTATAAAGCGATGGTTTCGCCTGGGCGTGCTTCGAAGTTGCTCGCTCCAGTGTTTAAGAGTGCGAACAAACTATCACCCTCTATGACAATGATTTGTGCTCTAGGTTTTGATCGGCACCATGCTCTTGAAACAGTGCGGGATCAAAGTAATGGGTGGAAACGACTCGGTCTAATGGAAGTACAACTTTTCTATTTTCATACCATTCGCGCTCTGCCTCGCCGCCCGGTGGGAGTTCAGCAGGGGCATATATACCATATGATGTTGTGATGGAGACTTCTTGTGTTTCTGGTAAGCGAACGCCGCTGGCGCACATAATCATGGTGCCCCAAGTAATGCCTTCGTCTACTTTCCAATCATAGGGTTGCCCGGCGTATACTTTTCCTGTGTCTAGAGTGACTAAAATTAGACCGCTTTCTTGCTTCGCCGCCGTTATCCAGAACTCAAGGAGCTTGCTTTGGCTAAACAGCACTTTTTCGTACTGCTGTATGTTGAACTCTTTAGGGGAAAGGAGTTTGAGGCAGTACAAAGGGTGATTGTGTAATCTCCGTGAAAAAACTTCTCGGCAGTATGTAGTGACCCAGTGTATAAGAGAAATTGCTGGACTTAACATAATGCCGACTATTGCATAATTAACCAGCTCAGCCTGAGCGTACGGGGTTGGTAGTAGGTCAATGCTGCGAGACCACATTAGGAGTTGGTGGTCGAATATGGCTTTATCTAGTCCTGACGCAGAAAAAGAGGCGATGGTGCCCCATAACGTAATTCGAATTGCAAAAATTCTAGGACGAGCTGATTCAGTTCGAAACTTTAGCGTCGGTGTTAAAACTATTACTAAGTAGCCGCTAATGGCTACTAGCATTAGAAATGCGGCGTATTGATACTGCACCGTTAGCAGTTACGTGGCAAGCCTACGCAGGGCGAACTGTATGCGTTCGTCGGAATTTGAGGTTCCTGGTTTTGCGGCGAGGTTCTTGGCGTAGTTGTTCTTTGCCAGATTCAGCAATGGCGTCTAAAGTCGATTGAAGCATTTCAGCTTTTTCTCTATTCGTTTCAAAAGCTAGCCTACGAGCCCGCGCTAGATCTGTGAGATCAACATTGCCAGAGCCCTGCCGAGCGATTTGGATGTTGAGTAATGTCGGTTGTTTCTTTGCCATAAGTAGCTTGCTATAGAAGCTTAAGTAATTTCCTCTATGAGTTTTAATTTAATACTTAAGTATTTAAAAGTCCATGGGCAATAAGCTTGGTAAATGTTATTGCAAATCATTCTCATTAGTGTTTAAATGCTTCGCATGATCGTATGTGTATGTAAAAACGTCAGTGACCGCCAAATCCGTGCCGCTATGGCCAACGGGGCCGATACTGTGCGTGGCTTACGCAACGAGCTTGCAGTTTCAACCTGCTGCGGTAAATGCGCGCCGCAGGTGAAACAAATGGTGGATATGCAGGACATGAGTGCTGGTCAGCAAATGGCCGCTAAAGTCTCTTCTGCAACACAAACCACCGTACGCGACGCCGGTGTGCGCTTGCGTTCAGCGCTTTATCAGTCAGCGCTTTAGTCCTAAACCCTTCTTTTGCTTAGTTTTTGGGCTCTGGCTCAGCTGTCATGCTGCCTGTAGTAATCCATAATGCAAATCGTTATCATTCATATTTGCCTTAAATATCAATAACTTATGGATAATTATTGATTGCCATAGCGGCTTTCTTGGGCTAATCTATTG
Source organism: Gammaproteobacteria bacterium (assembly GCA_030425645.1). Lineage (GTDB taxonomy): Bacteria > Pseudomonadota > Gammaproteobacteria > JAPPPA01 > JAPPPA01 > JAPPPA01. The sequence goes on from JAUHZK010000004.1 coordinate 64,547, forward strand.
CCAATCTGAACACTATCCTGGGGCAAGGCCATGAAGGGCGATCCAAAAGCAATTGAGTATTTAAATAAAGTATTGGGCAACGAGCTGGTTGCGATTAATCAGTACTTCCTGCATTCGCGCATTCTTAAAGATCGTGGCCTAGCTAAGCTGGCGGCGGTTGAATACAAAGAGTCGATTGAAGAAATGAAACACGCCGACAACTTGGTCGAGCGTATTTTGTTCCTAGAAGGTCTGCCGAATATGCAGGACCTAGGTAAGTTAAATATCGGCGAAACCGTAGATGAAATGTTACGCGCCGATTTAGACCTAGAGTTTCGTGCTCACGCTGATCTAAAAGATGGCATCGAATACTGTGAAAGCATTCGTGACTACGTTACTCGTGATCTTTTCCAACACATCCTAGATGACGAGGAAGAGCATGTGGATTGGCTAGAAACCCAGCTTGGTCTGATCGACCAAGTGGGCATGCAAAATTACTTGCAGGCGCAAATGGAACCAGGCGAATAAGCTAACCCCATAGCGCATAAAAAAGCCGAGCTATTGCTCGGCTTTTTCTGTTTCTGTTTGCGAGATCTATCGTGCCTTTTTGCCTAGCGCTGGGGCGATGGCGTTGGTAATCCGAAAAGGTCTCTGCAGATCCAGTCCTAATGTCTCAGGGTTAACAGCAACTTTCGCCACATAAGGCATGCGCCGGCACGGGTCTGCTTGTAAGCGCCAGAGTAAAACCTGCTGCTCGCCGTCTACCCACTCGGTGTTGCCGGCAATGTCTTTGGCTGTTGTGCAGCCATTGCTTGCAACGTTGATCATCAGTTGCTTGCCATCCACTTGGTGGCCGTAGTAGCTGATTGCATGTTGCGAAACATGGTTTTCAGAATCCGTTTTGTTAGCCGTATTACAGCCGCTGACGTTAAGTGACAGCAGCGCAGTAATAGCGAGAAAGGCGTATTTACCGCTACGCATGGTGACGCTGCCTTTGCCGACGCCATAAGCCCATGCCCGCTAATACAAGAAGCGCTAAACCGCCGGAGTGACCACCGCCGCCACCGCCGGTGTTGCCAGAGCCATTGCCGCCAGTCCCGCCGGTATTGCCTCCGCCTCCGGTACCGCCGCCTGTGCCGCCACCCCCTGTGCCGCTACCTGGAGTGTCGGCTAATTCGATGTTGTCTATATACCCAGCGTCATCGCCGTCACTGACGGTTGTATCTTTTTCATACAGCCACAGTAGTTTGTCGTTGGTGCTTACGGAGTCGCTTACCGTAGCCCAGCCTTGATCGCCTGAAATAGAGCTACTGATAGAGCCATTTTTAAGATAGCGGAGGAAGTCATACGTGGCTTCTGAACTAACTTGCCAGTCAAAGCTAAGGCTGCCGCTTTGGGTGACATAGGTCAGCACGGCAGAGAGTTGGCTATTGCCGATGTCGCCTGATTGGAGCGCGTTACCACCGGTCGTAAAGGTGTTGGATTGAGCAAGCCAAGCGGCGTCGCCACCTGAATAGAAATCAAGCTGTGGGTTTTCGGCGTCGTCTGCCAAGTCGCCGGCGGGCGCCAGTGAATGACCACTAGCGGTGCCTGCGACAACCGTATTGGTTAGGTTGTAAGTGGCGTTAATGTCTGCCGACAATGGCCCGGTTGCGCCGTTGGGAATGAAATCAACGGTGACAGCACACTGCGCTTGGGGCGCCAACACCTGAGAGGTGCAACTGTTTGCACTAATAGCAAACTGCGCGCTGTCATTGTTGGCGCCGCTGGCAACGGTCACGCTGTTCACCGTAATAGCGCTGTCGCCACCATTAACAAGATTGGCGCTGATGCTGGCTTGGCGGTCACTGCCTTCAAAGCCGAAGTTAAGCGCGCGGTCGAAGCGTAGGTCTGAGAGGATGTTTTCAATCCAGTCGTTGAAGCTGGCGACGCGAGTGTAAACGCCTGGTACGCCGGCGTTAGCGCAGCCCCGGCCAAAGCTAACAATGCCGAGCACGTGCCAGTTGCCATTGCGAAAAGCCATCAATGGGCCGCCGCTGTCGCCTTGGCAGCTATCTTTGCCGCCCGCCGCAATGCCGGCGCAAATGGTGCCGTCTGGCAAACCAGCATACGAGTTCTCGCAGGCTTGTTGCGAGACAACTTGCAGCTCAACTTCCTGCAATACCTCCGCATAAACCGGCCCATTTTCGTCAACCACTCCCCAGCCGGTGACTGTCACAAAGTCATCTGTGTTCACTGACGCCATTAGGGTTTCATCAGCGCGACTTACGGTAGTTGCAGAGGCGCTGTTGTTTAGCCTGATAAGTGCAATATCATTCGCCAGAGTGGTAGTGCTGTAGTTTTCATGTACGAAGATCTGCAGTGCCTCGATCCGTTCGTCGTTGGTTTCAGTATCTTCTTCAGTAAGGTCGTGAATATTCACAAGGAGGTCGACAGCATCGGGTGTTGCGACTTGACCTTGATCGTTTACCAGACAATGTGCAGCCGTCAGTATCCAGTTAGGGGCAATTAAACTGGCCCCGCAGAACTGGCCATTGAATGCGTCAGTATTGGGGCGCACCATCGCCGTCATCCACGGCCACTCGCCAGGGCTAGCGTCGTTGCCGCCGATGATTTTTGGCTGGTTAGCGGCGCTAGCGACGAAGGTGACTGAGAAGAAAGCGTTGACCAATAACGCTTTGCTGAACATCTGCATGTGTTTACCCTAGAACATAAATTTTGACCCAAGCTCTATTTTAGAACCCGACCGAAGCTGCCGCAAATTTAGTGTCTGCCACGATTAAAAATCGCAAGATCTTACATATTGATATGGACTGCTTTTACGCGGCCGTAGAGGTGCGTGATGACCCGCGATTACGTGGCAAACCGGTCGCCGTAGGAGGGCGTGCTTCTGGTAGGGGAGTGCTAACTACGGCTAATTATGAGGCGCGCCAGTTTGGTGTGAGTAGTGCGATGCCAACGGCGACGGCATTGCGAAAATGCCCCGAGTTAATTTTAGTGCCAGTGCAGATGGACAAGTATCGCCAGGCATCGCAGGCAATCCACAAAATTTTTGCCGACTATAGCGAGAAGATTGAACCATTGTCGCTGGATGAAGCGTTCTTGGATGTCACCGACTGTGAGCGTTGTGACGGCAGTGCAACCCGAATTGCCGCCGAAATTCGGCAGCGTATCTGGCAGGACCAACAGCTAACCGCGTCGGCCGGTATTTCGGTCAATAAATTCGTTGCCAAGGTCGCATCAGACTGGAATAAGCCCAACGGTCAAACGGTAATTCCGCCGGAGCAAGTCGATGCTTTTGTCGCAGCCTTGCCAGTGGGAAAGGTGTTTGGTGTTGGCAAAGTGACTGAGGCCAAATTGCATGATTTACAGGTTAATACCTGCGGTGATTTGCGGCGCTTCACTGAACTAGAGCTGCAGCAACGGTTTGGCAGCTTTGGTGCGCGTTTGTACCGATTATGCAGAGGGATAGACAACCGCCCAGTACGACCCAATCGCGTGCGAAAGTCGCTAAGTGTGGAGCGCACTTTTGCAGAGGACAGGGCAGATAGCGCTGCGCTGTTGGAGCAGCTGCCAGAACTGTTGGTCGAGTTAGAACGTCGTTACGCTAAGCAACAGAAGCGATATGCCATCAATGGCATTTTTGTAAAACTCAAATTTCATGATTTTCAGACCACCACAATGGAGCATTCCGGGCGCTACTTTTGGGATCAAGCCTTGTTGCGAAGGGAGTTTGCGCAGCTAATTGAACAGGCGTGGTTACGAGGGCAGCGCCCGGTACGCTTGCTTGGCCTTGGCTTCCGTTTTGTAGAGCTAGATACCGCGGCCAACCAACTGGATTTATTTACGAATGCCGAAGATTGAATTTTTCCTTCGCCGAACGGGAGTGTTTGGCAGCTTGGGTGCGGCCATGGCTATTCTCATGTTCCTTGCCCTGTTCGAGGTCACGCTAAGCAATTGGCGCGGCGACACCACCATCTGGGTGCAGCCCTTAGCTACCCTAGTGAACTGCCTATGTTGGCTGGCTTACGGCCTCGGCAAACAAGATTGGTTTGTGGTGACGCCGCAACTGTTTGGTATTGTGCTCGCTGTTGCCACATTAGTTGCTGCCGTATAAATGCCCTTAACTCAGCTACTGAAAGACATTGAAGCCTGCCAGCTCTGCGCTGGGGCGCTGGCGCATGATCCGCGCCCAGTGGTGCGTGCCAACGCGGCGGCGCGAATCTTGATTATTGGGCAGGCCCCAGGACGGCGGGTGCACGAAACGGGCATTCCTTGGAATGACCCCAGCGGTAAGCGTTTACGAGAATGGTTGGCGGTTGATGACGAAACGTTCTACGACGCCAGCCAGATAGCGATTATGCCAATGGGTTTCTGTTTTCCCGGTACTGGAAAATCGGGTGATCTGCCGCCGCGGCCAGAATGCGCCCCGGCTTGGCACCAAAAGTTGTTGTCTGAGCTGCCGAATGTCGAGTTAACCCTGTTGATTGGTCAATATGCACAAGCGCAATACTTAACAGACAAGCCGAAAACACTAACCGACACGGTGCGGAACTGGCAGGCTTGGGCGCCACAGTATTTTGCCTTGCCGCATCCGTCACCGCGTAATCAGCTTTGGCTGAAAAAAAATCCTTGGTTTGGCGACGAAGTCATACCTGCCTTGCAGCAACAAGTGCATGATTTGCTAGCTAAAAACTAAACTTATTATTTAAAGAGAGACCTATGTCTAAGCAATGGATGATTTACGGAGCCTATGGATACAGCGGCGAGCTAACGGCACGCGCTGCAAAAGAGCGAGGCTTAAGCCCCATACTGGCCGGGCGTCGTGAAGACAAAGTAAAGCCGCTGGCTGATGAATTAGGCCTGAGCTACCGCGTATTTGGCTTAGACAACGTCGCTGAAGTTACCGAACAGCTGAAAGATATTGACGCCGTTACCCACTGCGCCGGGCCGTTTTCTGCCACTGCAGAGCCGATGATGAAAGCCTGTATTCAGGCTAAAACACATTACGCTGATATCACCGGTGAAATTGAAGTGTTTGAGCTAGCCCACAAGCTAGACAGCCTAGCCAAAGCTGCCGGTATTGTTTTATGCCCCGGCGTTGGCTTTGACGTAATCCCAACCGACTGTGTTGCCTCTGCCTTAAAAGAGGCCTTGCCTGACGCGACTGAGCTAACTCTTGGTTTTGATTCGCGCTCTGGTTTCTCGCCAGGCACTGCCAAAACCTCGGTAGAGGGTATGGCGCAGGGTAATAAAGTCCGCGTAAACGGCACTATCGAAACCAAACCAATGGGCAAGCTGGTACGTAAAATTGATTTTGGCGACGGCGAGAAAACCGCCATGTCGATTCCTTGGGGTGATGTCTCAACCGCGTTCCATACCACCGGCATTCCTAACATCAGCGTTTATATTCCGATGCCACCTGCGCGCATCAAGCAGGCGCAAAAACTTAACTACGTTAAGTGGTTGCTGAAATTTGGCTTTGTGCAAAACATGATGAAGAAGAATGCCGCCAAAGTGCGTGGCCCTAATCAGGAAAAACGCGCCAAGCTCATTACCTACGTTTGGGGTGAAGCGAAAAATGCGGCAGGCGATACCAAGGTCGCACGTATTAAAACCGCTAATGGTTACGACGTGACCTGGCAGGGCGGCATCCTGATTCCGCAAAAACTGCTAAATGACGCGCCAGAAATGGGCGGCCACTACACGCCGGCGCTATTAATGGGTTCAGGCTTTGTTGAAAGCCTAGAGGGCTCTGAGACCATTAGCATCAGCTAGGGCCTACAGTCGACTACAGTTGATGAGTGGGTCGCCGTCTTCGAGCTGGATGCCGCGGTTGTTATTACTGACAACCGCGGTGCTTTTGCTCGCTAGTTTTGTTGCGCGCTTAGGTATTTACCTTGCGCATGGCGACTTTTTTGCTGGCATTGCCATTGCTGACTTTGCCCTCGCGGCCTTCCGCGGCCTGCGTTATGACATGGCAGCGCTGGCGCTGTTGTTATTGCCACCTTTGTTGTTGATTTTGCTGCCGGGTCAGTTTTGGGCCTTACGGTGGCTGCGCAATAGCGGGTATGTGTTCCTAACGGTGGCGGCAGCTGCGACGGTGTTATTCGGTGTCGCCAGTACGCAGTTTTTTGCCTTTTTCTACCGGCACCTTGGAGTTGAAGTAAAAACGGTTTTTTCCGATTTCGACTTTATTCTGCAAATGGCCGTAGAGCAGAATCTGGCTGCCTTAATCGTTGTGATTATTGGGCTGATATTGGCTTTTGTGGCGGGCTATCGGGTCATTCCGAGATTGCCGGCCCCCCAGTATGGTTTCGCCGGTTATAGCTGGCGCTTAGCGCTGGTGTTGGTGATCGGCCACTTCAGCTTATGGGGCCAACCCGGGCGCGAGTGGGTAGATGATAAGCACGCCTTTGTAGAACAGGATTTGCGCCTAGGGCAGTTGGTTTTAAATCCGGCGTTCGCGGCTTTTAATAATCTGTTCTTTCCGCAATCTGTTACTGCCAGCTTGGCGGGTGTGCCTGAGGCCCAAGCAACATTGCCGCCGGCCACCGCCAGTGGGCAGCCCTTACTGGCGTCGTCGGGCGTTTCTCGGCCCAATATTGTGATGGTGATTCTAGAGAGTTGGACGCCGGACTTTATTGGCGCTTTTGGAGCCGAGGAATCTATTACACCGCATTTTGACGCCATCGCGGCAGAGGGCCGTCGCTACCAACAAGCGTATGCCAATGGCCCAATCAGTATTTACGGCCTGCAGGCGATCTTGTCCGGCATGCCGCATTTACCGGGAATGCCGCTAATGGGTTTTGGTGGCGTTGAAACTTTGCAGCTAAAAGGTGTTGCCCAGCTAGCGGCCGAGGCGGGCTATGAAACGCTGTGGGCGCAAGCACCGCGGCGGGCCTCATTTAATATGGATACGCTTGCCGCGCGTTGGGGGTTTGAGCATATTGCTGGGCGTGAAGATTTTCAGACCCCAGAAGATTGGAACAAAACCCCGTTTGGCTGGGACTGGCCAATGTATGAGTATGCGCTGCAGCGCCTGGCCGAGTTTGAAGCGCCATTCTTTGCCACTTTATATACCGGGGTTACGCACGTGCCTTACGTGCAAGTGCCCGCTGAGCACGAGTTGCGACCACATAACCCAGACACTGTTGACGGTTTCATAAACACCTTAAGCCGAGCCGATTGGGCGTTAAACCAGTTTTGGCAGCAGGCCCGCCGCAGCGCTTGGCATGCAAATACGGTTTATCTGTTTGTGTCTGATCACGTGGTGCCGAAAGATATGCCCGACAAATCTGTGCGCGGCCGCTACCGCATTCCCTTGCTGATTGTTGGCCCCGGCATTGAGGCCGGCGATGACCGGCAAACGGCCTCGCATATCGACCTCTTGCCAACAGTGGCGCAGTTGACCGGGGCTACAATTTACGCCGTAGTTAGGCGACAACCAGCACTGAGCAGTGATGGCGCCATGAGTTATTTTCTAGCCCCTGAAAACGTGCTCGGACACTATCGCAATAAACCGGTTTTTGCGGCGGATGATGGTGAGTTGCTTGCGCCGCAAGAGGCCGCGTTCTTGAGTCGACTGCGAGCAAGTTATGAGCGTTACTTGGCGCTGCAATAGCGCTTGTTAACTACAGCCTTAGTAAATCTCGCAACAGCGCGCGGTGATTAGGCTAAGCTAGCCGCCGTCTACAGGGTTTTATAGAGAATATTTGAATGCGGCGTTCTTTCGTCTTTAGCTCGGCAGTGCTGGCAATGCTACTGGTGGGCTGCGCCATGCCGGGTAATGCCTCTAGTGCAAAAGAGCCGCCTAGCGAGCACGGCTTTGCCGCTTGGGTCGCCGTGTTTTATGAAAAGGCGAAAGATGCTGGTGTTTCTGCGGCAACCTTGAATACAGCCTTGGCCGATATTCAGCTTAATACTCAGGTATTAGAACGCGACGCTTATCAACCTGAATTTGTAAAACCGGTTTGGGGCTATTTGGCCACCGCCGTGTCAGATACGCGGGTTAGAAATGGCCGCGCCAAGTTTGCACAGCATTCGGCATTGCTGAAAAAGATAGCCGCTGAATATGAGGTGTCGGCACCGCTGCTGGTGGCGATATGGGGTTTAGAAACCGCCTATGGCGCCACCTTCGGTGGTTTTAACGTGGTGGAAGCGCTGGCGACGCTGGGTTATGCGGGCCGCCGTACCGAGTTTTGGCAGCAAGAGTTATTGGCAGCGCTACGCATTATTGATCAAGGTGATATTGCCGCTAGCCAAATGATAGGTTCCTGGGCCGGGGCGATGGGTCACACCCAATTTATGCCAAGCAGTTATCAGGCGCGCGCGATTGATTACGACCAAGACGGTAAGCGCGATATTTGGGGTTCGTATGGTGATGTCTTCGCCTCAACCGCCAACTTTATGCAGCGTGCCGGCTGGCGGCAGGATGAAAGCTGGGGTGCGGCAGTGGCCTTGCCGGCTGATTTTGATTGGGCCTTGGCAGATCGTTCAGTGGCTAAAACTGTCGACGAATGGGCGGCCTTGGGCGTTAAACCGCGGCAGGGCAAGTCGTTACCGAGTAGTGAAAGTGAAGCGTCAATTTTGTTGCCAGCCGGGCATAAAGGCCCAGCGTTTTTAGTGTTGCCAAACTTCCGCGCCATTATGCGTTACAACAACTCAACGGCTTATGCCTTGGCAATTAGCTTGCTCAGTGATCGTATTGCCGGTGGCGGCAAGCAGCGTTTTCGTTGGCCAACAGATCAGCAGGCGCTAACCCGCGATCAACGTACGGAACTGCAAAGCCTACTCACCGCCAAAGGTTTTGATACCCAAGGTGTTGACGGCATTCTTGGTGCCAACAGCCGCAAAGCGCTGCGAGCTTGGCAGTTAAAAACCGGTTTGGTGCCAGACGCCTTTGCCACGCTTGAGCAGTTGCAACGCCTAAGGCTGTCACCTTAGCGGATGACCGAACTCGCACTTCTTTTAGGCTTTGGGTTGGCGGCTTATTACCTTTGGCATAGCCGCGGGGTGGATGAATACGCTACGGTGCTAGCGCGGCAAGCCTGCCGCCAGCGTCATCTGCAGTTTTTAGATTTCTCGGTGCAGAAACAGCGAACTCGGCCGGTTTTGGCAACGGGCGGGCAACCGCAATGGCAGCGGCAATATGTATTCGAGTTTCATGTGGGCAGTGATCTTGCTGCGCCAGAACGTTATAGCGCGCGAATGACTTTGGTTGGTCGTCAACTTATACAAATGGAATTCGATCCGCACCCGCTGCCGGACGAAAACGTTGACTATGTCGAAGGCCCCGGCCAGTGCATGCGTCGTTAACTAATCGTTCTTAGCCAATCCACAATAGCGCCAGCGATAACGCGCCCGCGTAAAACACTGCCAAAGATAAGGCGCCCGCGAGCTGTGGAAGCCACGGCTGCGTTTTTAGTTGCTTCCACATCCATAAACTGCCGAGGCTAAGTAGCATTTCTGGAATCAGCGGATAAGGTGCAAAGCCAGCGACTTGGCGCACGCCAATGGCTTCCCAAAGCTGCATTGGTCGAGCGGCCCATTCCCATACTAAAAAGGCAGCTAAGCCGAGTAATGCGACGGCCCAGTACGGCCGCTTGAATACGGGTGCAAACCAACAGAGCTGCCACAGCAACATAATCCAGAGGCCGCAAAAATACAGCGGCACCGCGCCGCCTAGTCGGGTGATGCCGTGATCGGGAAAGTGTAAGGTGCCTTGGTTTACTAGCATCCAATCGGCACAGGGTAGTGCGCAAGAGAGCGGCAGCAAAAAACGCCAGAGCGCGGCCCAATCTTCGTGCTGCCGCCAATGCCCGACTAGTGGTAGGGCAATGTTATAAGCAAGCGCGAGTAATAAAACGGTCCAGCCTAAAGCGTCGCTGCTGGCATTTAGCGCCAAGGGGATGGCTAGGGCGAAGAAAGCGCCGTGAAAGATCAGTGCGTCGCGTAAACCAGTGCTGCTAGGCATGGCAAAGTCCTTTGTCGGGCCTTTCACTGTAAACTTAATGCCATATCCACGCCATATAATTGGGATGTGGTCGTTTGGCCTTACCTACACGGATAATATTTGAATGAAACAACTAGAAAACGCCTTTGAACACTTACTGTTTTCCAGCCGTTGGCTATTGGCGCCGGTCTACCTCGGTTTGGTAGGCGCCTTAATCGCCTTGCTGTTTAAATTCTGTAAGCAGGTATGGGGCATTTTCTCGCAACTCACCACCGCGACCGACTCAGAGATCATTATCGGCGTGCTGTCGATGGTTGATGTAGCCCTAGTGATGAGCTTGCTGATTATCATCATCTTCAGCAGTTACGAAAACTTCGTCTCCAAGATGGACGACCTGCACGACCACAGCGACCGCCCAGAATGGATGGGGCATATCGGCTTCACCGACCTAAAAATCAAACTGATCGGTTCTATCGTCGCCATCTCAGGCATCGAGCTGCTAAAAGCCTTTATGAACGTAGACAACCTCACCGACCGCCACATGGCGTGGATGGTGGGTATTCATATGACCTTTGTGATTTCCGGCGTGCTCTACGCCGTAATGGACAGGCTCAGCGCTAAGAAGTAATCACGCTCCGTTCGCCCTGAGCCTGAGCTTGCCGAAGGATCGAAGGGTGAACTAACCAAGCCAACAAAACATGCTAAACCCCAGGCTTCGACCAGGCTCAGCCCTAACGGTTATCGAGTCCTAAACATCGTAACTAACGTTCCGTTCGCCCTGAGCCTGTCGAAGGGTGAACCAACCAAGCCAACAAAACCCGAGAATCCTAGGCTTCGATTCTTCGGCAAGCTCAGAACTTCAGCCTGAACGGAAATTGGGGTTCAGGCTTGGCGGTGTTTCAACATCGCCGGTAAAAGCTGACGCATAAAGCCAAGTTGGCTGCGCAAAGAGCCACTGTACTTAGGCAGCTTGTCCGGCATATCTTCCACCCGGCGGTGATAGAACATATGTAACGCCGGTGCAGGAATTGCATTTGCATCCGCAAACGTTTCAGCTGGCACAAACACCATGGCTGGCAGTCCGGGAATCTTCATCTTCTCAACCACCGGCTTACCACAGGCTCTGCACTTGCCGCGAGGCAAGGCCATGGCCGAATCAGTGAATTTTACAAACTCAACTTTATCGGCCGGTATTTCAACATCGTCTGCGTAGAAAATCGCCACGTCGGCACAAGGCGCCTGATTGAATTCTTGGCATATCAGGCAGTGGCAATAACCACGGCTCAGTGCCTTGCCGCTGATGTTTAGTTTGGCTTCGCCGCATTGGCATTGGCTTTGTAGGTTCATCGGTGGACCCTGTGCTTAGTTAGATATGCTCTTGCGGCACTTTAACATTGCCTTCCATCAGTACCCGTGCGCTGCGGCTCATGATGGCTTTGTTTACTTTCCATTCTCCGTTGTTTTGCTCGGCTTCGGCGCCTACGCGTAGGGTGCCGGAAGGGTGGCCGAAGGTAACACTGTTACGTTCGCCTCCACCGGCGGCTTCATTCACTAGGGTGCCGGGAATAGCTGCTGCGGTGGCGATGGCGACGGCGGCGGTGCCCATCATGGCGTGGTGTAGTTTGCCCATGCTGAGGGCGCGTACGTTGAGGTCGATGTCGTCGGCGCTAATGTCTTTGCCGCTGGATGCGGCGTAGCTGGCTGGTGGTGCAACGAAGGCGACTTTAGGTGTGTGCTGGCGGGCGGCGGCCTCGCTGATGTCTTGAATCAGGCCCATTTTTACGGCGCCGTGGGCGCGAATGGTTTCAAAACGTTCTAGTGCTTCCGCGTCACCGTTAATGGCTTCTTGCAGTTCGGTGCCGGTATAGCCGATGTCTTGGGCGTTGATGAAAACGGTGGGAATGCCAGCGTTAATCATGGTGGCTTTTAGGGTGCCCCCTTTAACGATATGGGCCGGGACTTCTAGGTCGTCAACTATATTGCCGGTGGGGAACATGGCTTCAGAGGCGTCTACCGGTTCTAGGAATTCCACTTTCACTTCGGCCGCCGGGAAGGTAACGCCGTCTAGCTCAAAGTCGCCGGTTTCTTGTACTTCGCCGTTGGTCACCGGCACTTGGGCGATGATGGTTTTTTGAATGTTCTTTTGCCAAATGCGAATGGTGGCGATGCCGTTCTCTGGTACGCGCTCGGCGTCGACTAAGCCGTTGCTGATAGCGAAGGCGCCAACAGCGGCGGTGAGGTTGCCGCAATTGCCGCTCCAGTCGACAAAGGGGCGGTCGATAGCGACTTGGCCGAAGAGGTAATCAACGTCGTGATCGGGCTGCTCACTTTTGGCGAGAATCACGGTTTTACTGGTGCTAGAGGTGGCGCCGCCCATGCCGTCGGTGTGTTTTCCGTATGGGTCTGGGCTGCCGATAACGCGTAGTAATAAATTGTCGCGCGCCTCGCCCGGTACTTGGGCGGCTTCGGGTAGGTCAGTCAGGCTAAAGAAAACGCCTTTGCTGGTGCCGCCACGCATATAGGTGGCGGGAACCTTAATCTGGGGTAAGTGAGTCATTACGGCATTCATGATCGTTGAGAATAGCGGCACATTATACGCGGCGCTGGGGATAGGCTGGGTTTCTCAAAGTCTCGTTATAGTGAAGCCAAGATTTAAAGCACAGAGGAAAGGGTGTGGACGCGTTTTATATCGCTGAGGGCGATCACTTTATTTCAACGGCAAACACCACCGGGCCGTGGCATCCAAAATTTCAGCATGCCGGGCCGCCGTCAGCTTTACTGGGTCGGGCGCTAGAGTTGGAAATGGCCGCGCTACAGATTGTGCGCTTTAGTGTTGATCTGCTGAAGCCAGTGCCGGTTGCGCCGTTAAAAATAGAACTACGTGATATTACGCCGGGTAAACGCCGCCGCGTGATTGAGGCGAGTTTGATTGCCGTGGAAGGCGGGCAATTGGTGGCGAGAGCGACTGCGCTGGGTTTGCGCCAAGAAGATATTCCTTTAGACGATTTGCCGGTTCATGACGGCCCGGCACCTAAATCTGTTGCTGAGTCTGAAGCCTTTAATTTCAGCTTCTTTAAAACCGACATTGGTTATCACACCTCGATGGAATTGCGAAAAGCCAGCGGTGGCCCCGGCACCGGACAAACCCAAATGTGGGGGCGGCAAAAGGTGGCCTTGGTAGCAGGTGAAGCGCCTAGCCCATTGCAGCGATTATTGGCGATTGCGGACTCTGGCAATGGTGTGAGTATGGTGGTGGATAAGAACCGCTATAGCTTTATGAATCCAGACCTGACGGTGAATATCCGCCGTCTGCCGCAGGACGAGTGGATTTGCTTGGATGCGCACACGCATTTTCAAGGCAACGGTTTAGGTATGGCCGAAAGTCGGCTTTGGGACGAGCAAGGCGTAGTAGCTAACGGCACCCAAAATTTATTACTAGAGTTGGCGCCCTAAACGCTGCGCTTATCTAGGCGCTCGCGTAGTTTTTCGTAGCTTTCTTTGCGCTCGGAATAGCGGTCGGCGAAGTAGTCGCGACTGCCTTTAAGTAAGCTGGTGAATTTCACCAGTTCTTCTACTACATCGACAATGCGGTCGTAATACGACGACGGTTTCATGCGGCCGTCTTCTTCAAACTCTAGCCAGGCTTTGGCGACCGATGATTGATTTGGAATCGTCACCATGCGCATCCAGCGGCCGAGAATGCGCATTTGGTTAACGGCGTTAAAGGACTGTGAACCGCCGCTGACCTGCATTACCGCGAGGGTTTTGCCTTGCGTTGGTCGTACGCCGCCTAGCGACAGTGGAATCCAGTCAATCTGCGCTTTCATAATGCCGGTCATGGCGCCGTGGCGTTCTGGCGAGCACCAGATCATGCCGTCGCTCCAGTTCACTAGTTCACGGAGCTCCGCCACTTTCGGGTGGTCGACATCGGCGTCGTCTGGTAGCGGCAAACCGGAAGGGTTGAAGGTTTTGGCTTCAACGCCAAAAAACTCGAGTAGGCGGGCGCATTCTTCGGTCACTAGGCGGCTGTAAGAGCGTTCGCGTAGCGAGCCGTAAAGCAGCAGAATTTTTACAGGTTGCTCGGATGGCAGTGTTGGCGCGAGTTGCTCGTGGTCGATGGCGAGCAAGTGTTGCGAGTCGATATTAGGAAGCGAGTCTGACATGTTGTTTAAGCGCGTAGCGCGTGCCAGCGTTTGTTGCGTTGAATAAAGTAGTCGGTATAGCGGCAGACCGGCTGTACTTTAAGGTTGTGCATCTCAATTTCGGCCAGCGCAGCATTCATAAGCCGCCCGCCAAGCCCTTGGCCTTTGCGGCTGGCGGGAACTTCAGAATGTATCAGGTGCAGGGTGTTGCCTTGGCGTTGGTAAACCAATTCGCCACGATTATCCTCACCTTGGCCATCGTCAAAGTACACCACGAACCGATTGTTTTCCGGTTCGTGGATGACGTTATCTGTAGTTGTGTTCATTGGCTTACGGTCTTGATAATGAGCATTGCTTTAATTCATGAGCCCTTTGACTGCGTGTTTCGAGCGAGTGCAGACACTTTGTTCCAATCGCCCTGCATCATCGCCTGTTTCTTTTTCCGGCTCCAGCCTTTGATTTTTCGCTCACTTATTAGGGCTTCTTCGCGTGTGGCGAATGTCTCTGTAAAACAAAGCTCTACTGGTCGTCGCTTATAGGTGTAGCAGCTGGTAAATGCGCCTTGTTGATGCTGGGCTATACGTAAATCTAGATTGTCCGTATGGCCGGTGTAATAACTACCGTCGGCGCATTTTAGAATGTAGACCCAGAAGGGTTGCATGGTCCTTGTTGCTCTAAACCTTGGCTGGTTCACCCTTCGATCCTTCGACAAGCTCAGGATCAGGGCGAACGGAACGTTTGTGCCAAGAGTTGGCATTTTTATTCCGTTAGTCCTGAGCCTGTCGAAGGACGGATTGGCAGTGCTAAGCCGTTTTCTCGCCCGCCAAAAAGTCCTTCGCAAAGGCCTGCAAAATACCACCCGCTTTGTACACGCGGACTTCTTCAGCGGTATCTAGGCGGCAAATCACCGGTACTTCTACTTTTTCGCCGTTAGCGCGGGTAATGATCAAGTTGAGTGTGCCGCGCGGTGCGAATTCACCTTCTACATCGTAGGTTTCGGTGCCGTCGATGTTGAGGGTTTTGCGGGTGGTGCCTTCTTCAAACTGAAGCGGCAAGCAACCCATGCCAACCAGGTTGGTGCGGTGAATACGTTCGAAGCCTTCGGCTACAATCGCTTCTACACCGGCTAGGCGTACGCCTTTGGCGGCCCAGTCGCGGCTTGAGCCTTGGCCGTAGTCGGCACCGGCCACAATGATCAGCGGCTGACGGCGGTTCATATAGGTTTCGATGGCTTCCCACATGCGCATGACTTCGCCTTGCGGTTCTACGCGGGCTAGTGAGCCTTGAATCACTTCACCGTTTTCGTCACGCACCATTTCGTTCATCAACTTAGGGTTGGCGAAGGTGGCGCGTTGGGCGGTGTGGTGGTCGCCGCGGTGGGTGGCGTAAGAGTTGAAGTCTTCTTCCGGCAAGCCCATTTTGTCTAGGTAATCGCCAGCCGCACTGTCACGCAAAATTGCATTGGATGGCGACAGGTGATCGGTGGTGATGTTGTCTGGCAGCACGGCTAGCGGGCGCATGCCTTTTAGAGTGCGCTCGGCGTCCATCGCGCCTTCCCAATATGGCGGGCGGCGGATGTAGGTGCTTTGCTCGTTCCAATCGTATAGCGGGCTAGGTGCGCGCTCGGCGGCACTGAGGCGGAACATTGGCTCGTATACGCTGCGGAACTGCTCGGGTTTCACCGACTGCGCCACAATGGCGTCGATTTCTTCGTCGCTAGGCCAGATGTCTTTTAGGGTGATTGGGTTGCCGTCTTTATCTTGGCCCAGTACGTCTTTTTCAATATCAAAACGAATGGTGCCGGCGATGGCGTAAGCCACAACCAATGGCGGTGACGCTAGGAATGCTTGCTTGGCGTAGGGGTGAATACGGCCGTCAAAGTTGCGGTTGCCGGATAGCACCGCAGTGGCGTAGAGGTCGCGATCAACCACTTCTTTTTGAATAGTTGGATCAAGCGCGCCGCTCATGCCGTTGCAGGTGGTGCAGGCAAAGGCCACCACGTCAAAACCTAGTTGCTGCAGTTCTGGCAGTAGCTCGGCTTCTTCCAAATACATTTTTACGGTTTTAGAGCCGGGTGCCAGTGAGGTTTTAACCCAAGGCTTGCGGCTAAGGCCTAGCTTGTTAGCGTTACGAGCGACCAAACCGGCAGCAATCATATTGCGTGGGTTGCTGGTATTGGTGCAGCTGGTGATGGCCGCGATGATGCAAGCGCCATCCGGCATATTGCCTTGCCAGTTGTCGTCGGCTGGCATAACTGATTCGCCGCTGATGCCGCGCTCTGCTAAGTCAGCAACCGGCAGCAAGGCATGTGGGTTTGATGGGCCAGCTAGGTTGCGGCCAACGGTGTTGAGATCGAAGCTCAGCGTGCGTTCGTATTCGGCTTCTTCTAGGGTATCGGCCCAGTAGCCAGCTTCTTTGGCGTAGGTTTCTACCAGCTTCACTTGCTCATCGTCGCGGCCTGTTAGCTTGAGGTAGTCGATGGTTTTTTCATCGATTGAAAACATGCCCGCGGTAGCGCCGTATTCTGGCGTCATATTGGCAATAGTGGCGCGGTCGCCCAGTGAGATGCTGCGCGCGCCTTCGCCGAAGAATTCTAGGTAAGCGCCAACTACGCGTTCGTCGCGTAGGAATTTGGTCAGAGCTAGCACCAAGTCGGTGCCGGTAATACCTGGGTTTAGTTTGCCGGTCAGCTCAACACCGACGATGTCTGGAAGGCGCATCATTGATGGGCGACCCAGCATGACGGTTTCGGCTTCTAGGCCGCCAACGCCGACAGAGATCACGCCTAGCGCGTCGACCATTGGGGTGTGTGAGTCGGTACCAACACAAGTATCTGGATACGCAACGCCGTCTTTCACCTGCACAACCGGAGACATTTTCTCCAAGTTGATTTGGTGCATGATGCCGTTGCCCGGTGGGATTACATCCACGTTTTCAAACGCGGTTTTGGTCCAGTTAATAAAGTCAAAACGGTGGGCGTTGCGGCGCTCTTCTACGGCGCGGTTTTTCTCGAAGGCGTTTTCTTCAAAGCCCGGGTGCTCTACCGCCAGCGAGTGATCTACGATCAGCTGGGTTTGTACCACAGGGTTTACTTTGGATGGGTCGCCGCCTTGCAGGGCAATCGCATCACGCAGGCCAGCTAAATCAACCAAGGCGGTTTGGCCCAAGATGTCGTGGCAAACCACGCGCGCTGGATACCAAGGGAAATCCAAATCACGCTTACGCTCGATCAGCTGTTTTAGCGCATCGGTTAATTCTGATGGCTCGCAGCGGCGCACCAATTGTTCGGCCAACACGCGGCTGGTGTAAGGCAGCTTGGCAAAAGCGCCGGGTTGAATGGCATCAACGGCTGCGCGAGTGTCGAAATGGTCTAAATCGGTGCCGGGAAGAGAGGTGCGGAATTCTGTATTCATGCTGGGCCGTGTGTTTTTTAGCAGTGAGCTGGGCGCTAAGCGCCAGATAAGGCGCGGAATTATACAGCGGCGACTAGGCGGTTCCCAAATCTCTAATTAGAGCAGTTATTCGGTGATACGAAAGACTCGGTAGTGGTTGCCCCCTTTGAAATGTGTGTAATCCATATATTCTTTGGTTAACTCATTAACAAGGTAGACTTCTTCGTAATGAACCTGCGTGTCGTTGACGTGAGTTGTTACCGTGGCGTAAAGGCAGTTGGAGTACGTCCATAAGCCACTTTCAACATGCTCGCCGTTCGGGAAATTGTCATGTAAATCAAACGCGATAGAGTAGTGCCCGTTTGCATGTCTGGTGACAATCCAGGTTTGGTCTTCGTTACTCCCATGCCATGACCCAACAAGTGCTTCAGATGAGAACGGAGGGCAGTCCTTTGGGGCTTCTAATCTCACCGGCTCTGAAGGTGGTTTGTTAGCATTTGGCGCTGACCACCGTTCTTTTTTCTCAAGAAGGCGTTCTAATCCCTGGCGTTGTTCGCTGTTAATTTCAAATGATGAGTCGTCAAGAGCTTGGGTTAATGCGCTATAGCCGTTTAGACCGCTTTCAAATCGCAAATATGCGAAATCAAATTCGCCCCAAGCTGTTCGTCCGCTAGTTAGCTGTTGCATTTGGCTGTTAACTGCAATGCTGAAAAAGCTGGGTAGGCCGAGGTTGATAGCGCTGAGGCTGAGCACAATGATTAAGGCGACGGCAGTGTTATGCGCCTTCATCGCATTTAGCCAAACGCTATTGCGAATGCCTGAGCGGATCACGGCAAAGGCGTAACCGACACCATAGGCAAATAACACCAGCATGGCGTATAGCGCCCATAGCCGCGTGACGCTCCAGCCATATTGTTCGACGCGTAAAGAAATGGCCCAGAGGCCGAGTCCTGCGAAAACGGGTAGTGCGAGCAAGGAGGCGTTCACCAGCCAGCGAATCAGTTTCGGGTAGTGCGTTTGGTGATTGCCGTTTAGAAAAACGGCGTTAATAAACACCACGATCGCCAGTGCTAGCCAAGCTAATAAGCTGCCCGCGCGGCCGGTGGCCCAGAGTACATCGATACCGAGTAAGGCGATGGCGGCAAGGAAGAGCAGGCCAATGCTCGCCAGCAGTGGTAATAGCGATTTAAATATCCAAAATAGGCTGTGTTCGCGCACGCTGGCTAGCAGCTCGGTGCGGGTGCGGGCAATCGTAAGGCCGATACCGACTACCAGCCCGGACACCGGATAGATAAAGATTTCTTGGCCGAAAAGGTCGGCGAAAAAATCGACATCTAATAATTTGAACAACCCGGCCCATAGCAGCAATAACAACCAAAATAGGCCAAGGAATAGCCCACTTAGCACGAGCGATAACGCGTTGTGCCAGCTGTATTCAAACAGCAGGTTGTAATCACCGCTAGGTTTGCCGTGGTGTTGCCAAACTTGTAGAAATGCTAGGCCAATAAAACAACTCACCGTCAGCGTTAATGCATAGGGGAAGATGATGTTGCCGCAACCCACGGCTAGGGCCGGGTTGCAGTTGTTACCTGCTTGCCAGGCTTGCAGGCCAATAATGGCGATTAAGCCAAAGGCAAACAGCCACGGCAGCATGCGGCGGACGTCATTAATTAGCAGCATCAACATGGTCGGCACGCTGATGCTGAGTGAATACCAGAGGGTTAATCGTGGTGTGGTTTCGGCAATCCAGCCGTTTTCGTCGATGGACCGTTGAGCAAGTAGCAGTAACAGGCTTTGGATAACCGCAATCAGCACTACCCAACGTTGTGATTCATTATTTGGTTGCTGGCAGTGGCTCATCGATCCGTCCGTGGAAGCTGGCCCTAGGGTTTCATGCTGAAGCGTTTGGGCTCTGGTGTGTCGGGTTTGATAGGAATCTGGCTATTCAGTTTTTCGCCGTTAATAACCTTTTCATAGGCGGCTAGATAATCTCGCGCCATACGTTGGTTATTAAATTGGTCGCAGATATATTGGTGAATATGTTGGCGGTTAAATTGGTCGCGATTGCGGATGGCGTCGACCAGTTCGGACTCGCTGTCTGAGCAAAAGCCAACGTCATTGGGAACTAGTTCGGGCAACGAGCCCCATATTCCCCCAAAGACGGGTTGTCCGTAATACATGGCTTCAATAATGGCTGCGCCAAACGGCTCATGCCACAATACGGGGAATAATAAAGCTTCTGTGCGTCTTAATAGAGGAAGCTTCTCGTCCTGGGCAATCATGCCTAGAAACTTTGCATTTGGATCGGCTGTGAAGCGAAACCCCATTTTCAAGTTCAGTCGGGTGCCACCAGCCACTTCAATTCCAACGCCGGCTTTCCTGGCCATTCGAATGGCCCCAGAAACGTTTTTTACTTTCCACGCGGCTTTCGCTAGGAAGACGACGTTCTTGCGAGGTTGACTGAGAGCCGGATCGCCGTATTCGTCCAAGTCTAGGCCGTAGTGTATGTGGCATTCTCCACCGTACCTAGAGGCGTGGTTTGCCGTTAAGAAAACTGTGTTTTGCGGCAGGGTTTGTCCAGGGGGGGCGTTACAGTGGAAAGTAAATAGGTGTGGGCGATCGTAGTCTGGGTTGTAAGTGCCGTTAAAGTGCACAACGTCAACGTCATCTGGAATTTGCTGCTCCGGCCGACGGTTAGGGTCCCTAATGAGCATTTGTCCAAATGAACAGCTGCTTCCTGCTGGGGCTAGGTAGCTGACTTTATGGCCTTGATCGACTAGGGCTTTTCCTAGCCACCATAGGGCGCGCTCAATGCCCCCGTATTTAAGGGCTGGTATTTGCAGGTCTGTTTCTATAAGTACGTGCATGCCTAAATTCGATCATTCGGTTTAATTATATTGTGGATGGCAAAGGCTGCATTGTAGACGCTTCTCATGACGCCGTTCACAAGTTGATCCCAGAGCCGCTGCAGCCGTAAGCCAAAGGTTTTTCCATCGCCACTATTGTGAGGGATAGCGCTGATTAACCAGTGGTCGCTCAAAGTGATGGGCTCTGGTGAAAGGTGGTATGCCCGCTGTTTGCTGACCCAAAAGCGTTTTAGGTAGTAGTCCACGGGCTCTACATATTCGCTGAAGTTATCAACTAACGTTTGCGCGGCTGCCGGGGATAGTGCATAAGCCAATGCTAGCAGCGGGGCTTTTTTGTACCGGCGTAGCTTGTAAGTGCCGTGGGTTGTTACTGGTATGATGTGTTTGCTGTCGCCATTTAGCCTAATAAATCCGTATTGTTCTATTAGCGCATCAGTTGCGGCGAGTGCATCAACGATATGTTCTTTCAGTAAAAAGTCATCCTCAAGTATAAGGATGGGCTGCTGTAATTCGACGCATTTTTTCCAGAGCATCAGGTGGCTAGCAAAGCATCCGATTGCGCCCTTCGGCGATGGGCATCCGGTACGTACTTTGAATGCATCTTCGTTCCAACTGAATAAGTTTTCTTCGAGTGCTCGGTCGCCAGTCCAAGCGTCAAAGAATTCGTATTCCAGGCCGTGTTTTTGCAGTTGTAGTAGCGCTGACTCGCGACGGGCTGTGGCTTTCTTTAGGTTAATTACAAAAATCTTCATTGGGCAGACCGTTTGAGCTTGTGAGTACGTATGCGCAACATAAAATAGGTGATTTTTCGGAGAGTGGAGTTTTTGATCTGATCTAGCAGGCGAGCTAGGCGAAGCTCAAAGGTCTTTCGTACAACATTAGGGTTTGCGATTGTGGTTTCATCGGCCAAGTCGCTATGACGTACCGGGTCTGGGGTGACCTGGTAAACAGGTTGCCTCGTGATCCAAAAGCGTTTCATATAGAAATCAATAGGCTCAATAAACTCATCAAATCCGTCAATCAAATGTTGTGCGCCGCGGGGTGATACTGCATACGCAAGCGTCATCATTGGTGCCTTGTTAAGAAGCCTGATCGTATTTTTGCCTTGTGCCAATACCGGAAGGCCTTCGACGTCTGCACTGTGAAACCGGACTAGACCCAGGTTGTCGATATGGGACTCAACGAAGTCGTAGCATTGATGAAAATTTTTCTGGATTCTGAAATCGTCTTCGAGCACGAGAATGCTCTCATTTAGCTCTACGCACTTTTTCCACAGCACTAGGTGGCTGGCAAAGCAGCCCATTTGGCCGTTGCTCGCTGAAGCGCCGGTACGAATTGCGAATTTTCTGTCGTTGTAGCGGAAAAGATTGTTTCTCAGGGCTTGTTCGCCGGTCCATGCATCGAAAAAATTGGCGGATAGGTTATGCCTGTCCAATTCTTGCTGGCAGTCTTGGCGCCTGTCAGGTGATGAAGGTAAATTAATGACGAATATTTGCATCCTGCGCACCTCTATAAAAATAAATCAGGCAGCGGCTCGCCACCTTGGTCCCATTGGCTTAAATCACTGATACCGGCTTTTGTTAATACGTCTTCATCAATCATGCAGTCGGCGTTATAGCTACTATCACAAAGTAGGTGATAGGCGGCTTCGCTCATAATCTCTGGCACACGGGTGCGTTCTAGCGGAACCGGGCCAACGGCTTTCATGGCGGCCGTGCCGATTACCGTGGCTGGCCATAGGCAGTTGGCTCTGACTTTGCCGCGTGATTCGTGGGCCAGGCCTAGCGTCAGCATGGTCATGCCGTATTTGCTGAGCGTGTATGGGGCATAGCTGGCCAGCCATTTCTTGTCCAAATTAATGGGTGGCGACAGCGTCAGTACTTGGCCGTCTTCGGACTTTTTCAAATGCGGCAAGCAGGTTTGGATGGCAATAAAGCTACCACGTGAGTTGGCTTGGGTAACCAAGTCATATTTTTTCAGCGGCGTTGCTGCAATGGGTGACAGGGAAATGGCGCTGGCGTTGTTAATTAGAATGTCGATGCCGCCAAAGCGTTCCACCGCGGCGGCAACAGCGGCTTCCACCGAGGCCTCGTCGCGAACATCTAGTTTAACGGCTAGGGCATTGCCACCGGCGGCTTCTACATCTGCTGCCGTCTCATGGATGGTACGCGGTAGTTTTGGGTTGGGCTGGTCAGATTTGCCGGTAATCACCACGTTGGCGCCGTCGGCGGCAGCGCGTAGCGCAATGCAGCGGCCAATGCCGCGAGTGGAGCCAGTGATAAATAGAGTTTTGCCTGCGAGGTTGTTGCTGCTCATTGCTTATTGCTGCCGAATTAAGTTTGGTGAAAAAGCCGTGAAGGCAATGTTAACCTGCTTCCAGCAAAGATAAACAGCTCCCTAAAAACGTTTTTATAGGGTGTTACATAAAAAAAGGATATTTCATGTCTGATAGTGCCCAGTCGGCTCAGTTAGGTAAAAAGCTGTATGACCTAAAAGAGGAAGTTGCCAATGGCGTTACCCACGGACTTGGTGCGGTCGCCAGCATTGTTGGTTTAGCCGTATTGGTTGGTTACGCGGCGATGAATGGCGACGCCCAAGATGTCACCGCGGTGGCTGTTTTTGGCGGCAGTATGATTCTGCTTTACACCTCGTCAACGCTCTACCACAGCGTGCCACACGAAGGTGCGCGGGCCGTTTTTAAGGTTTTTGACCACGCCAGTATCTACCTGCTCATTGCGGGCACCTACACGCCTTATACATTGATTTCTCTACGCGGTGACTTGGGTTGGGAGCTATTTGCCATTATCTGGACGCTGGCGGGTATCGGCGTCTGCTTTAAGCTGTTTTTTACCGGCAAGTTCGACAAATTATCGACTCTAATTTATTTGGCGATGGGTTGGTTGGTTGTGTTCTACGGCAAAGCCGTTGCTGAGGCGGTGCCTGCCGGCGGCTTGTGGTTGTTACTGGCTGGCGGTCTAAGTTATACCGTCGGCGTGGTGTTTTATGTCTGGGACCGTCTGCCGTTCAATCATGCTATTTGGCATCTATTTGTGTTGGGTGGCACGGTTTGTCATTACTTCTCGATCTTGTTGTACGTGGTGCCAGATTCACCCGCGCAACCGCTGCTTGACCCCGCGGCGATCCAAGATGCAATACGGTCAATTAAGCCTTAGCGGCGGTTATTCAAGGGGACTTTAATGACGGCCGTTATTTTTGAAAAAAAGGGTGAAATTACCCTTATCTCTTTGAACCGCGAACAGGCGCGCAATGCCGTTGATGGACCTACGGCTAAGTTATTAGCCGATGCGTTCTATGCCTTTGATGAAGACGATGAAGCCAAAGTGGCGGTGTTTTACGGCCAGCATGGCAACTTTTGTGCGGGTGCAGATTTAAAGGCGGTGGCGTCGGCCGACGTTAGCAGAATGAATCGCCTAGAGGAAAAAGGCGACGGCCCAATGGGGCCTAGCCGAATGCTACTGAATAAGCCGGTGATTGCCGCGGTGGAGGGTTACGCCGTTGCCGGCGGCATGGAGCTTGCGCTGTGGTGCGATATGCGGGTGATGGCGGACGATGCCGTGATGGGTGTGTTCTGCCGGCGCTGGGGTGTGCCGTTAATTGATGGTGGCACGGTAAGGTTGCCGCGTTTGATTGGTTTGTCGCGAGCTTTGGATCTTATTTTGACGGGACGCCCGGTAACGGCGGATGAGGCTGAGCGGATTGGCCTGGCTAACCGTGTCGCGCCAAAGGGACAGGCCCTAGCTAGCGCTATCGAGTTGGCGCAGCAGTTGGCGCAGTTTCCCCAGACCTGTATGCGTGAAGACCGGTTATCCGCTTACGAGCAATTTGGTATGGACCTCGACGAGGCCATGATGAACGAGTTTCGACGCGGCAGAATGAGTGTTGCTAGCGGCGAGCTGTTTGCGGGTGCCGGGCGTTTTGCTGACGGCGCTGGCCGTGGCGGTGACTTTGACGGCTAAATTAGTGCAGCGGTTAATCTAGCCGAGAAGTTCTGATTTGGGCTCGATACGCCGCTTTAAGGTTTTGTCGCGTTATAATGCTGCAAGAGTCAGCGCGCTTAATGTGTAAATAGAGTTTCAACGCCGCCCGGCTCTCGCCACGAGAGTGGTGGACTGAACTTACAGAACAAAAAAAATCGCCCGATGGCCGGTTTTGAAGGATAAATCAAATGAATCACTCGCCACTGCCGAATTTTATTGCGGCGCCGCTGTATAGCTTTGCTAAAAGGATTATTAAGCTATATGAGGGTTATAGCTATACGTTTAGGAAAAATGGAGAAGGTCGTCTCGTTGAACAGGTCAAAAATTTAGGGTTTAGGACGGTGTTTGACGTCGGTGCCAATGTCGGTGAGTGGGCGTTACTGATGGCTAAAAACATCCCCGCGGCTGAAATTCACGCATTTGAGTTGTCGAGCGAGACCTACAAAACGCTAGTGGCCGAGTGCTCAGGACAGTCTGATATCTATTGCAATAACGTAGGTCTCAGTAACGAGTCTGGAGAGATTGAGTTTAAAGATTATGGAGCCAATTCAGGCGTCTCTACATTGGTCACTCAGTCAACAATTCATGATAAATCTGATTACGTACTCAGTAAGGCCTCTGTGCTGACGGGGCAGGAATATTGTGCGAGTAAAGCCATCCGTGAAATCGATTTTTTAAAAATTGACGTTGAAGGAGCTGAACACTTGGTTCTTAAAGGCTTCGAGGCAATGCTCCGAGAAAAGAAAATTCGCTTAATTCAGTTTGAGTATGGCTTTAACAATGGCGACCTGCATTTTCTGATGCGTGATTTTTATCAGTTATTTGAAAGTTATGGTTATAGCGTGGGTCCTTTGAAGCCGAAAGGTGTAGATTTTTCTGGCTGGACTTATGACCGAAATTTGTTTGCGTCTGGGCCAAATTACGTGGCGGTTCGAGCAGACGATGACGAGTTAATCAGTCTGCTGTCTGTGCGCTAGTCCGCTAACTGATTTTAGTGCTGGCTTAGTGAGGCCCCTTTGGTGGGGCTCCGTTACGGGCAGCGTCTACTGACTTCAGAGCCGCGGCGCTTCTGTTATACAGTTGCGCTTGGTAGGTGTTTACAATGACGCAACGCAACATTTTGCTTTTTAGCTCATAATAGTCGGTATGCAGTATTTACTTGGGATCTTCAATTTAACGATGTTGGTGGCGATTACGCTGCTACATGGCGTGCCTGCCTGCGTGGTTGGTGTGGTGAAGTTGCTGACTCCAGTGCCCAAGTGGCAGCACGTATTAGGTCAAGCAATTGCGCGGCTGTGCCAGAACTGGCAAGTCAGTTGCGGCTGGTGGTTGGGTACATTTGCTGGGGTTAAATACCATCTAAATGTGGCGGCCGACTTTGATGTGCGTGGCAAATATATCGCCATGCCTAATCATCAGAGCTGGGTTGATATTCTGATGTTTGGCCCTGCCTTTAATTACAGCGCGCCGCCGACCAAGTTCTTTATTAAGCAGGAACTACTGTGGGTGCCAGTAATTGGCTTTGCTTGCTGGGCCGGCGATATGCCGTTTATGAAGCGCTACAGTAAGGAAAAGCTGGCTAAGCATCCCGAGCTTAAAGGTCAGGACATCGAAACCACGCGTAAGTCTTGCGCTAAATTTCGCGACCATCCGGCGATGGTAGTGAACTTCTGTGAAGGCACCCGTTTTCGGGCTGAAAAACATAGTCAGCAACAGTCTGAATATGCCAATCTGCTGAAGCCAAAAGCCGGTGGCATTGCTTACGCTATTCAAGCGCTAGAAGACCAGCTAGACGGCTTTGTAGATATGGATATTATCTACGGGCCAGAGTCTGCTGAGCTATGGGAAGTTTGCTGCGGGCAAGTAAATGATGTTTACATCAATGCTCGAGTGATTCCGATGCAGGAGTGGTTTAAAGGCAAGTCGTACGGCGATGACCCTGAATACCGACAGCGTTTCCAGGCGTGGTTAAGCGACGTGTGGCAGGCCAAGGATCAAGCCATTAGTGCGCTTAAAACGGAGATTTAGTTAGCAGCGAGGTCGCGGATGATGCAGGATCGAAGCCCCAAAATTAGCTTAAATGCCAGTGGCCCACTGGTCGGCGCGTTGTTAATGACGCTGCTGATTCTGAACACCGTGTTCTGGTGTATTCCGTTTTACCTCATTGTTTTGTTAAAGCTGCTGACCCCCGTGCAATCTGCCCGCCGTTGGTGGACACGCCGTTTAGCTTGGGTGGCGCAGACTTGGTTCAACGGCAATTTGGTTTATGCCGACTTTTTCTTAGGTACCAGCTGGAAAATTGAGCTGCCGGAAGGGCTAAGCAAAGATAAAACATACCTGCTAACCAGCAACCACCAAAGCTGGGTAGATATCTTGGCCTTGGAAAAAGCCTTAGGAAATGAGATTCCTTTTTTCCGCTTTTTCCTCAAACAAGAACTGATCTATGTGCCTTTATTAGGGCTTTGCTGGTGGGCCTTGGAATACCCATTTATGAAGCGACATAGCAAGGAAGAGATTGCTAAAGACCCGTCGCTAAAGGGTAAGGACATTGAAACCACGCGTGTGGCCTGCGAGCGTTATCGGGGCCATCCGGTGACGGTGATGAACTTTATGGAAGGCACCCGCTATACCGCTAAAAAAGCCGCCAAGTCGTCTTACCAATATTTGATTAACCCCAAAGCCGGCGGTGTGGCGTTTGTGCTGAACGCTATGGGCGAACAAATTTATAGCCTGCTGAATGTCACCATTATTTACCCGCAGGGCGTGCGAGAGCTCTGGGATTACCTCTGTGGGCGTTTGCCGGAAATTCGCGTGTTGGTAAAAGAAGTCAAAATTCCAACGGAATTTGTTGGCGGCAATTACCAACAAGATCCGGTTTACAAAGCCAACTTCCAAGCCTGGGTAACCGCGCTTTGGCAGGAAAAAGATCAGCAGATAGCCGAGCAGCTCAGAGAGGCTCAGTCCTAGTGAGTAATCGTGCCCAGCGAATTGAGGCGGCGGTTTCAGCCGCGCTAGCGCCGAGCCTTATTCAGCTCGAAGACGAATCGCACAAACACTCGGTGCCAGACGGTGCTGAGTCGCACTTTAAGCTGGTTTGTGTCAGTGAGGCATTTTCGGGCTTAATGCCGGTGCGTCGTCATCAAAAAGTGTATGGCGAGCTGCAAGCGGAATTAGATAGTGGCCTGCACGCTTTGGCGTTACACCTATACACGCCAGACGAGTGGGCTAAACAGCAGCAGGCCCCGGCTTCGCCAGACTGTCAGGGCGGCAGCAAAGCTGGCTAGCTCCGGTCAGCTGTTTACCAGCGACAGCTATCTCGGTCCGATGGCCGAGCATGGCTGTGTCTCAGCTGAGAAAGGTTGGCAAGCCGTGGCAGAGGCCCGCGGCCTGTATTTGAAGAATCATAGTTGGGGCGAATTTGTCTTTGATTTCGCCTGGGCCAATGCCTATGCGCAACAGGGGCTCAACTACTACCCCAAGCTTGTAAGTTGCGTACCATTTACTCCGGTGGCTGGCCCACGCTTGCTGCTTGCGCCAGAGCAACTGCAAGAGATTGCCCAGCAGCATGACTGTAGTTCGGCCCATGCCTTATTCTGCATGCCATCAGAGGCGGAGGAGTTAGCACAGGCAAACTGGTTGCGACGCGAAGACCTGCGGTTTGTTTGGCGCAACCAAGGCTATCGGGATTTCGCGGATTTCCTCGCGGCTTTGTCGCAGAAGAAGGCTAAAAACATCCGCCGTGAGCGCCGCCGCGTAGCCGAAGCTCATGTGGAGATTGAATGGCTGGCGGCCGATCAGTTGCCAGCATCTGATTGGCCCAAGTTATTCCAGCTATACGCCAGCACTTATGCCATGCGCGGCCAAGAGCCATATCTCAATATGCCTTGCCTAAAAGCTTGGGCGAGCAATTTTGGTGAACGTTTACAGTTTTGCTTGGCACGCCACGCCGACGAGTTGATTGCCATGGCGTTTTTCTTCATTGATGGCGACACGCTGTATGGACGCCACTGGGGCGCTGCAGCGGATTTCCATAGTCTGCATTTTGAGCTGTGTTATTACCAAGGCATCGAATATGCCATTGCTCAGCGCCTGTCATGTTTTGACGCGGGTGTGCAGGGTGGTCATAAGTTGGCCCGCGGTTTTGACCCAGAAATCAGCGTCTCTATGCATTGGATAGCCGATCCGCGTTTCCGTGCTGCCATCGCTCGCTGGCTGGCTCATGAACGCGATGCGGTTGGCGAGCAATGCACCGCGATTGACGAGCACTCGGCTTACAAAGCCAGTCGGCGCGCGCTTGCTTTATAATGTCGCGCTAGGATTTTTCCCGATTAACTTTGTTGGCCGTTTACGTCGGCCGGGACAGAGCAAATGACAACCTCACATATTCAGGGTGACCACCACATTGTGGTTGCCGCACTCTACAAATTTGTGCGCTTAGAAAACTTTGCCGAGTTGCAGGCGCCCTTACTCGCGGTCTGTAATGCGCATGACGTCAAGGGTACGTTACTGCTCGCTGAAGAAGGCATTAATGGCACCGTTGCTGGCAGTCGAGAAGGCATTGACGCGATGCTGCAGTGGCTTAAGAGTGATGCGCGGCTTGCTGACGTAGAGCACAAAGAAAGCTACACCAGCGAGCTGCCGTTCTTGCGCATGAAGGTGAAGCTAAAGAAAGAAATTGTCACCATTGGTATTCCAGAGGTAAGCCCAACCAAAACCGTTGGCACCTATGTGCGCGGCAAAGACTGGGACGCGCTGTTAGATGACCCAGATGTGGTGGTGATTGATACCCGCAATGAGTATGAATATGCCGTCGGCTCTTTCGAAAATGCGGTGAACCCGCATACCGAAACCTTTCGTGAATTTCCGGATTACGTGCGTCAAAACCTAGACCCGAAAAAGAATAAAAAGGTCGCGATGTTCTGCACCGGCGGCATTCGTTGCGAGAAGGCCAGTAGCTTTATGCTCGAGGAAGGCTTTGAAGAAGTCTTTCACCTAGAGGGCGGTATTCTTAAATACCTAGAAGAGGTGCCGCCAGAAGAGCAAAAATGGCAAGGCGAATGTTTTGTGTTTGACGAGCGAGTGACGGTTGATAATCAGCTCAATCAAGGCAAATACGACATGTGCCACGCCTGCCGTATGCCGATCACCAAAGCCGACCAGCAGCGCCCAGAGTTTGAAGCGGGCGTGTCTTGTCATCATTGCATCGACCAACGAACTGAGGCTCAGAAAGCCGCTGCCCGTGAGCGCGAAAAACAAGTGCGTTTGGCGGCAGCCCGAGGTGAGCAACATATTGGTTCCGCACAGGGCGCTGGCAGCAAAGGCGGCAGCGGGCCTAAGCCCAAGGCCCTAGTCAGTAATTGAGACTAAGCGATTGCGGCCGCCGCTCTTAGCTTTATAGAGTGCATCGTCAGCCGTTTTTAGCATTTGTTCGCCGTCTAACGGTGCATAGCTCCAGGCAAGTCCAGCACTAACCTCAACTTCAGTTTCGATGCTGAGATTGCGCTGTGCCGCCGTGCTAACGGCGTCTCGCATTTGCTGTACGGCGGCGACGGCGTCGTTGTTCGAATGGCCGGTCCAAACTGCTACAAATTCATCGCCGCCATAACGTGCCAACAATGCCGGCCGAATTTCGCTGCCGCTGGCAAGGCCTTCCGCGACCGCTTGAATTACGCGGTCGCCAAACTGATGGCCGTGCTGGTCGTTATGTTTCTTAAAGTGATCAACATCAAACATCGCTACCGCTACGCTGTGTCCGTGCAAATTGCAGTCTTTGACGAGTTGACGGTATGAGATATCAAAGTAGCGGCGATTATTAAGGCTGGTCAGGCCGTCACGCTCGGCCACTTCATTAAGCAGTTGGGCGCGTAGGAAGCCCCCGCGCACGGTGTACTCCAAACCCCAAGCGGCGGCGGCACCAACGGCTAGCGCCGAGACCAAAAACAGCGAGTGTTGCCCCAGCATAATGGCGTCGTACTCAAGCCAAATGGCACCGATGGTGTAAATGCTGATGACCAAACCGGCCGATATCATCGCCTCCCGCGTGAGCAGTCCGCAGAAGAAAAAGATGTACATCATCACTAGCATCAGGCCTTCGTAGGCGAGTTCAAAGCCCATGCTGTAAGCCAGCAAGACAATGGCAACAATGGAGAGGCCGCCAATAATGGAAAACAGCATGGCCAGTGGGAATAGCCAGCGCTTGTAACGATTGCTACGCGCCAAGGCTAAGCCGCAAATAACCAAGGGCGCAAAAATAATGGCGCGCACTTTCTGTGCTGCCGCGAGCACCTCTGGCGGCATAATTAGGAAGTCGTAGACGCTGAAAATGCCGGTCAGAATCAAGGCCAGCAATAAGGCAATGCGCACTTTGCGCATCGACATGCTGCGCCAAGTGTTACGAAACTCGATTTCTAGCTGCTGATCGTCAAAACCAAAGCCGCTATAGCCGTTTAATATTTGTTGCGCGTAACGCGATCGCGAGCCACTAATGACGTCGCTTAGACTAGGCGTGCTATCCAATGTTTTTCCCCAACGAACAGAACGTTAGTTTAACAAATGGCTGGCCGCCTCACGACATATCGAATTGATACCGCTAGTAATGAGGCGGGGGAGTCTCGTCGCGCTCGTCGCCAACCGCAGAAACGCCGGTGTCGCGCAACCAGTCAACCAGATCAAGTAGGCTTTTTTCTAACTTGGTGATTCGGTGCTCGTGGTCAGAAATGGTTTTCAGGGCTTGGTCTAGTTCGTCGCTGAGCAGGGCGTAACGCGTTTCCAATTCCGTTTGATCAACCGCCGGGTTTGAACTTTCCATAAGCGCCTCCATCTATGGGCATGGCAGAATAGTTAGATTACAAATAACAGATAGAACAATGTCTACCGAACACGACAAGCAACTTGCAAGTGCATTTTCAGCCTTACAGTCTCACTTGAATAAACGCATTATCGGTCAAACCGCTTTGGTAGATCGACTTTTAATTGCCTTACTTGCCGACGGTCACTTGCTAGTGGAAGGCGCTCCTGGCTTGGCCAAGACCACCGCTATCAAGGCGCTGGCTGAGGGCGTAGAGGGCGATTTTCACCGCGTTCAATTTACGCCGGATCTGCTGCCTTCAGATCTGATTGGTACCGACATCTTCCATCAAGAAACCAGTCAGTTTGAGTTTCAGCAGGGGCCGTTGTTCCACAATCTGGTGCTGGCGGACGAGATCAACCGCGCGCCGGCCAAGGTTCAGTCAGCGTTGCTAGAGGCCATGGCCGAGCGCCAAATCACGGTAGGGCAAACCACTTACCCATTGCCAGAACTGTTTTTAGTAATGGCGACGCAAAATCCAATTGAACAAGAAGGCACTTATCCGCTGCCAGAAGCGCAGCTCGACCGTTTCTTGCTCTATGTGGATATCGACTTTCCGGATGTAAATGCTGAGCGAGAAATCCTCAAGCTTGCCCGTGGCGAGGCTCAACAAGGCCACGCAGCGCCGGCACAAAAAATTACTCAGCAACAAATCCTTGCGGCACGACAGCAGGTGTTGGCCTTGCATATGAGTGACGAGATCGATGAATACCTAGTACAGCTAGTGATGGCAACGCGTCGGCCGCAAAGCTATAGCGCCGATTTGGGGCGTTGGATTAGTAGCGGCGCCAGCCCTCGCGCCACCATCGCCTTGGATCGCTGCGCCCGTGCGCACGCTTGGTTGGCTGGCCGTGACTATGTCTCGCCGTCTGATGTGCAGCTGGTTGCTAAAGACGTATTGCGGCACCGTCTGTTGCTGAGCTTTGAGGCCGAGGCCGAGGGCGTCACCGGGCCAGCTTGTGTTGAGGCCTTGTTGCAAGCAGTGCCTGCGCCATAACGTTGATGGCCACGCGGGCACCTCATCAAGTCACTCTAGATGCGCTGTTAGCCTTGCAGGCTGATGCGCGTGGCGTCGATTTGTCGAGCCGCAAACGAGTCCTAACGGATATTGCTGGTACGCATTTGTCCGGCTTTCGTGGCCGTGGCATGGAGTTTGAAGAGCATCGCATCTATGAGCCGGGCGACGACGTGCGTGCGATTGATTGGCGCGTTACCGCGCGCACTGGCCAACCGCACATTAAGCGTTTCCGCGAGGAGCGCGAGCGCCCGGTGTATTTGGTAACCGATCTCGCACCGTCAATGTTTTTTGCCACCCGTGGGGTTTATAAGTCCGTTCTTGCTGCCGAGGCCGCGGCTGTGCTGGGTTGGGCCGCGGTTGCCAACCGTGACCGCGTTGGCGGCATGATTGCCGGCCCTGGCGGTTTGGTGGAAGTACGTCCAGCGAGTGGCCGCCGGGGCTTGCTTAGATATTGCAGTGAGCTGGTTAAGGTTCACGCCGCTGGTGTCGCGGCTAGCGAATCCACACTGCAAGATGCCTTACAGCACGTGCAGCGTTTGGCTCGCGGTGGTGCGGTTGTGATTGTCTTAAGTGACTTTCAGTCTTTGCCGGAAACAGCGACACCATTGCTACAAAAAATTGCCAGCCGTTGCGAGTTGGTGGCGGGCATGATCTCGGACCCGTTCGAGCGGGCGTTGCCCAGTAAGTCCGATTTGCCAGTGGCGTCTGCATTAGACGAAGGCCAGCGTTGGTTTCTTAAATCGAAGAAAGGTGGCGCGGTGCAATGGGCCGAACGCTTTCAGCAGCGCCGAATGTTTTGGCATAAACAGTTGTTGCCGTTTGGTGTGCACTGGTTGTCGCTGGATACCGCGATGCCGTTACGAGAACAGCTGTGGCAGGGTTTAGGTCATCGGCGTCAGCCGCTGGTGGCAGGACAATCATGATGGTGCAACAGGGCGCTGGCATAGATCCGCAGCAACTGCAGCAAGCCTTAGCGCAGTTGCATGATATCGCCGAGCCGGCGGCGCCGGGCTGGTGGCCCTTGGCACCCGGCTGGTGGGCTCTATCGGCCTGTGTTGTGCTGGCCGTGCTGGGGCTTGCTGGGGCTTACTACTGGTGGCGTAAAACCGCATTGCGCCGCGCAGCGGCACAGCACTTGCGCAATCTAGAGCAGGCCAGCGCCACTACAGATGATTTGGAGTTTTTGAGCAATCTAGCTGATTTGCTGCGCCGTGCGTCACGGCAGCGCTACCCGCAGTCGGTAGCGCTTACCGGCCAAGCTTGGGCTGAGCATTTAAACCAAGTTGGGCAAACGGATTTTTTCACTTCCGAAGCGGGTAAAAAGCTTTTAGAAAGTCGTTTCTCCGGTGCCGTTTCGGTCGCGCGTGAGCCTTATATAACCGCCGTCGCTATGTGGCTGCAAAAGGCCTTGTGATGGAGTCGTTGCCGATGGAAACGCTGCTGCAAGGAGACTGGGTTGAGTCCTTGCAATTTCTATGGCCGCAGCTGTTTTGGCTGTTGCCGCTGCCATTGTTAATAGGATTGCTACCGAAGGTGGCGACGGCACAACAAGCGGCGTTAAGGCTGCCACAGACCGAAGCTTTGGCACCGTGGTTGGGGCAGGCAGGTGCCGCGCGCACGCCGCTTTGGCGGCAGTTGTTGGCGTTATTGGCGTGGCTGTTTTTGGTGCTGGCTGCGGCTCGGCCGCAATGGGTTGGTGATCCTATCGAGCTGCCAACGTCGGGTCGAGACCTGATGTTGGCGGTCGACATCTCTGGCTCGATGGAAGAGCAGGATTCAGAAATTCGCGGTAAGCCTGTGACCCGTCTACAGGCCGTGCAGCTAGTGGCGAGTGATTTTATTCGCCGCCGTGAGGGCGACCGAGTTGGGCTGCTGCTGTTTGGTGAGCGCGCTTACCTGCAGGCGCCGCTGTCGTTAGATCGAGAGACGGTGGCGGCCTTGTTGATGGACGCTAGCGTTGGCCTAGCGGGTCAGAAAACGGCCATCGGTGACGCCATTGGTTTGTCGCTTAAAAAGTTACGGGACTCGGAAAAGGAGCAACAAGAGCGGGTGCTGGTTTTGCTCACCGACGGTGCTTCCAATGCCGGTTCCTTAACTCCGGCTAAGGCAACCGAGCTGGCGAAGACAGAAGGCCTACGCATTCATACCATTGCCTTTGGCAACGAGCGCGAAATTGGTTTCGGTTTTTTCAAACAAAAGCTGCGGGCCGACGTTGACGAACGTACCCTGCGTTACGTGGCTGAGCAAACGGGTGGACAAGCGTTTCGGGCGCGAGATGCGGCTGACTTAGCGAAAATCTACGCGCTGATTGATGAGCTAGAGCCGATTGAACGTGACGTGCAGGTTTATCGCCCGATCACGGCGCTGTTTTGGTGGCCGCTGTTAGTGGCAATTGCCACCTCTGTGCTATTGGCATTAACCGCAGCGGGGAGGCGTTGGTGGAATTCCTAGCCTCGTTTAATAGCGACTTGTTCCATTTTCTAAGACCGCAGTGGTTGTGGGCTTTGCTTGGTTTGTTGCCGCTGGCTTGGTGGTTGTGGCGTGGTGCGCATGCCGTGGGCGTTTGGAAACAATGGATTGATCCGCAACTACAACCACATGTGCTTACCCAGGGCCAAGCCGCGCGCCACTGGCACAAGCGCTTGTGGTTGTCGCTGCTGTGGCTGTTAGCCTTGTTGGCGCTTGCTGGGCCGACTTGGGAGCAGCGGCCAACGCCGTTGTTGCGTAGCGATCAGGCGCGCATTGTGGTGCTAGATTTGTCGCGTTCAATGTTGGCTAATGATTTACGGCCTAGTCGCCTTGAGCTGGCGCGTTTGAAAGTACGTGACCTGCTAGAGCAAAGCCGTGACAGCAAGGCAGGCTTGGTGGCCTTTGCCGCGCAAGCCTTTGCTATTGCGCCGCTGACTGACGATATCCAAACGCTAATGTCGCAGGTGCCGACACTACATCCAGACCTGATGCCCGCTCAGGGAGGTCGCGTCGACCGGGCCTTGTTGCAAGCTCAGGAAATGCTGAAAAACGGCGGAGCTGGCGGTGGCGGGCAAGTTTTGTTGGTGACTGATTCGAAACCGCAAGAAGCGGCTTTCGCAGCCGCGCAATCGCTGCGAGACATGGGTTATGAGCTTTCGGTGTTGGCTGTTGGTACTGAACAGGGTGCGCCAATTCCCGAAGATACACGCCGTGGGCGCGGTTTCGTGAAAGACCGTAACGGCAACATTGTTGTTGCCTCCTTACCAAGCTCAGAACTGCGGCAGTTGGCCCTGAGTGGCGGTGGTCAATTTAGCAGGCTTACAGCTGACGACAGCGATATCAAGAAACTGAGTAAGGTCTTGGCGGGGCAGCAAGAAGGTGACCTCGATTCGGCTGATGCGGCTAAGGCTGGTGATCAGTGGCTGGAAGCCGGGCCTTATCTGCTGCTGTTACTGCTGCCCTTGGCTGCGCTCGGTTTTCGGCGCGGATGGTTGCTGGCGGTGTGCTTGTTTGTCGGGTTGCCGTCGGCGCCAGATGCCTATGCTGCGGATGAGGCTGCCAGTGGTGCCGGGGAACGCGACACGGTCGGCTCATCGCTTTGGTTTAACGCTGATCAGCGCGGCAAACAGGCCTTAGATGCTGGAGATGCGGCGCAGGCGCAGCAGCTGTTTGAATCGCCTGCTTGGAAAGCGGCCGCGCAGTATCAGGCTGGTGAGCATCAAGCGGCGGCCGACTACTGGGCACAGCAGCAGCTTGCGGAAAGCTATTACAACCAGGGTAACGCCTTGGCGCACACGGGTGATTTGGCTGGC
This sequence comes from Gammaproteobacteria bacterium, assembly GCA_030425645.1. Classification (GTDB taxonomy): domain Bacteria; phylum Pseudomonadota; class Gammaproteobacteria; order JAPPPA01; family JAPPPA01; genus JAPPPA01. The sequence continues at coordinate 100,527 of JAUHZK010000004.1, forward strand.
GCAATGGCCGCTTGGCAGAAAGTGCCAGAGACGCATGCTTTGGCTGCTTCGGCGCAGCACAATATGCAGGTGATTCAGCCGCTGTTAGAGCAGCAGCAACAGAATCAAGACAGCGATTCGCAACAAGTTGGCGACCAACAAGACAGCGGCGACTCCTCGCAGGCTGACCAGCAGTCGCAGAACTCGCCGCAGGAAGGCGAGCAAGGTGCCGAGCAAGAGCAGCAATCGTCAGAGTCCGAAAGCCAGTCCAATGAGGGGCAGTCCAGCGAGGGCCAGACCAACGACAGCCAACAACAATCGGAACAGAAGCCGTCAGCACAGAACGCAGATCAACAACCAGCTGAATCAGAACCAGCTGAGTCTGCCGAGCAGTCAGCAGAGCCGTCGGCGCAGGAAGCTAGTGAAACGGATGAGGAGTCGGGCGATGAACAGGCCGCCAACGCTCAAGCGCAGCTCAGTCCGGAGGAGCTAGCGGAAGAACAGGCCAAACAGCAGGTGATCGAGCAATGGTTAAATCGCATTCCAGATGACCCCGGCGGCTTGCTAAGGCAGAAGTTTAAACGAGATTATCAGCGGCGGGCGCAGCAGCGCGGCACGCAATACACAGACGAGGAACAGGCGTGGTAAAGGCTAAATTCCTGCAGCGAGTTTTACTGGCGTATTGGCTGGTGCTGGCAGTCCCAGCAGCGGCTGAGGTGACAGCGACGATTGATCGCAACCCCATAATGCAAGGGGAGGCGGTGACGCTGACGATTCGGGTTAGCGACCAAGACGGAGAGCCTAATCTAGACGGATTGGGTTCGGATTTTCGGGTTTTAGGCCAGAGCACTAGTTCGCAGGTGCAGTACATCAATGGCAATTTGAGCAAATGGAAAGATTGGAATATTCAGTTGTTGCCGGCGCGGACCGGCCGGCTAACGATTCCGGCGATAAGGGTAGGTAATACCGCCACCGCGCCTATTCTGCTGACGGTTGCGGAGCAAAGTGCCAATAGCCCTAAAGAGGCCTGGATAGAGTTTGAGGTGTCGCCAAAATCTGTTTGGCAAGGTCAGCAAATTAACGTCAAGGTGCAGCTGTATTACGCGGCTTCGGTGCGTTCTGGTGAGTTGTCCTTACCGCAAATTGATGCCGGTGTGATTGAGCAAATTGGTGACGATCAGACCGAGCAGCTAGTGAAAAATGGCGTGCGTTATAACCGTCTCAGTCGACGATATGTTGTGTTCCCCGAAAGTGTGGGTGATTTTCGTATTCAGGGGCCGGTTTTTAACGGCCAAGCAGAAGCCAGTGGCCGACAGCCGAGCCGTAGCTTTGGCGGCTTGTTTCGCAGTACCCGGCAGGTAACAGCGGCGGTGAATGATGCCGTAGTACGGGTGCGTCCTGCAGAACCGGGGGCTGATTTTTGGCTGCCAGCGCAAGATGTTAGCTTGCAGGCTAGCTGGGCCGACGCCGGGGCTAATGGCCCAGTGTTTAAAGTAGGTGAGCCAGTAACACGGGTGGTGACCTTAACCGCCTATGGCTTGTTGGCGACGCAGTTGCCGGATCTTGAGTTTGATTACGGTTCTTTGCGGGCTTACCCAGAGGCGGCTGAACAGGAAACTCGAGGCACGACCGATGGCGTGATCGGTATTCGCCACTTTCGCACCGCAATTATCCCGCAGGCTGCGGGCGGCTATGTATTGCCTGAACAGCGTGTTAAGTGGTGGGATGTTAATCGTGGCGAATGGGCAACAGCGACCCTGCCGTCGGAGCGCATAGAGGTGCAAGCTGCAGCCCCAGCTCCGCTGGCGGCTGTGGCCGCAGAGCCCTGTGAGCCGGTGGTTTCCACTCCAGTCGCGAGCAACGGCGGTGAGGCAATGGTGTGCCCGGAATTTACAGAGCCCGCTGTGCAGGGCGGGGTCAGTCGTTGGTGGCCATTGTTAACTGCCGTGTTTGCCTGCTTGTGGCTGATAACCTTGGCTTTGTGGCTCTTCTCCAAGCGTCGCGAGGAAATTGCTGCTCCGAGCAGTGACCAGTTGTCGCTGAAAGCGGCCAAGGCCGAATTGCTGGCGGCGGCTGAACGTAACGATGTAGAAGCCGCTCAAAAAGCCTTAGCCGCTGTCGCCGCCGAGGCAGGCTTATCGGTGGCGGCACCAGCCGCGGTTGCCGCCCACGTTGAACAGCAAGCTTTAGCGGCGGCATTGGTTTCATTAGATGAAGCGCGTTATGGCAGCGCCGCCCAGTGGGATGGTTCGCTGTTAGTGAAGGCGCTACGTGACAGTGATTGGCCAACGGCCAGAAACACGCGAAGAACTGAGGCTTTACCGCCTTTATATCCGCTTTAGGGGCTTGCCTAGAGGGGCAATTCGCTTTGTTCCGCTAGGCAAACGCGGTTGCCGCCTTTGCGCTTGGCGTTAATAAGTGCCTCGTCGGCGGTACGGATTAAGTCAAAACCGTTGCCCATGCTTTCGTCTAGGCAGGCGACCCCCGCAGATAGCTTTAATGTGACGGGTTGTCCTTGCCAGGCAAAGCTCATATTGCGTACTGCGGTTAGTACTTCGTTAGCGATCTTGCCGCTGGCGCTTAGCCCGCTATTGGGAATGACCAAAACAAATTCTTCGCCGCCTAAACGTCCCACAAAGCGCCCATCGCTGCCATTTAGGATATTAGCGAGTTGTTGTAGCGCGGCATCTCCGGCTAGGTGTCCGAAGCAGTCATTAATGTGTTTAAAGTCGTCGTAATCAAATAGCACCACGCTCAGTGGGTCGTTGCTTTTGAGTGCGCTTTTCACGGTTGCGTCTAGTTGCGCGAAAAGGCCGCGACGATTCAGTGTGCCAGTCAATGCGTCGCGCTCTTGTTGTTGCTCTTGGCGCGTGATGTTGGCGTGATAAGTCAGTTGTCGCCAACCAATAATGGCGGCGGTCCAGATAAGAAAAATAGCTAGAGCGCGGTTGGTTGCCAGGATTTGGATGTCGACCAACGACGTTTGGCTGTAAAAGCCATAAATGGTTAGCAAAGTGCCAGCCACAGCCATGCTCAACATAAACCAGCGCGAGTGCAGCAAAATGCCAAACATCACCAAGGCGGCATAGGGCACGCCTGCGGCAACCCCAAGTGGCTGCAACAGATCAAACAAAAACACGCTGGCAAGCAGTACTAACCCCAGTACTGCATACACTGCAGGATGTAATGGCGATTGCTCAGCCATTGCTGCCCCCTTAACTGACCCATCTTTTTTAGCTGTTAAGGTTTAGTTTAGCGTTTGTCGCCAGGCAAACGAAGTTTTGTGGCGGCGGGGCTTAGAGTGAAGCCGCTTTTTCTGCGATAATGCGCGCCACTTTTAGGCAGCAATGCTCTAAATCAATTTTATGATCCAGTTTCACGCGGAGTGCTCATGACTCAACAGCAAGCTCATCTTCAAGCCTGGCAAGAACGCCAAGAATTAGCAGAACGTATGGTGCCAATGATTGGCCGTATGTATCGCGAAAGCGGCGTTACCGTGCGCATTTATGGACGTCCGTTGATGAATGCATCAACTATCGACATCCTTAAAGCGCATCGCTTTGTTAAGCAGTTTGAAGGCGAAGGCCTAGATATTCGTGAGAGTTTCCCGCTGTTTGAAGCCATTGCTGGTATGCAGCTAAAAGCTTGCCGCATCGACTTGGGCGAGCTGGCTGTGGCCTATCGTAATGAGGGTGGCGATTTAAATGCATTTTTAGCCGCCAAACTGGCTGATGTAGAAGGCGAGAACGCTGATGACGAGCCACGCGATGTGGTGCTTTACGGCTTTGGCCGTATTGGTCGTCTACTTGCACGTTTGCTAATTGAGCGTACTGGCCACGGCCAGAAAATGCGCTTGCGCGCCATTGTGGTTCGTAACGGCGGCGCTGGCGATTTGCAGAAGCGTGCTAGCTTGCTACGTCGTGACTCGGTACACGGCCCATTCAACGGCACCATTACTGTTGACGAAGAAAACAATGCGTTGATCGCGAATGGTTCTTACATCCAAGTAATTTACGCCAATGCGCCAGAAAGCATTGACTACACCGAATACGGTATCGACAACGCAATCGTTGTAGATAACACCGGCGTATGGCGTGACCGTGATGGCCTAGGTCGTCACCTACAAGCCAAAGGCACCGCCAAAGCCTTGCTAACCGCACCGGGCAAAGGCGATATCAAAAATATCGTTTATGGCGTAAACAACAACATGATTGAAGCAGACGACACTATTTTGTCTGCGGCTAGCTGTACCACCAACGCCATTACGCCAGCGCTAAAAGCGATTTACGACGAGTACGGCATTGAAAACGGCCACGTTGAAACCGTTCACAGCTTTACCAACGACCAAAACTTAATCGACAACTACCACAAGGCAGAGCGTCGTGGTCGTGCTGCGCCGCTGAACATGGTAATCACCGAGACTGGTGCGGCTAAAGCGGTATCTAAAGCGCTACCAGAACTAGAAGGCAAGCTAACCGGTAACGCCATCCGCGTGCCAACGCCAAACGTATCGATGGCGATCATGAACCTAAACCTAGGTCGTGAAACCACTAAGGAAGAAATCAACGAGTTCTTGCGTGAAACCGCATTGCACTCAAGCTTGTCAGAGCAAATCGATTACACCTCGTCTACCGAATTGGTATCGACTGACTTGGTTGGCTCACGCCACGCTGGTGTAGTTGACTCACAAGCCACCATCGTTGCCGGTAGCCGCGTGACTCTTTACGTGTGGTACGACAACGAGTTTGGTTACAGCTGCCAAGTAATGCGTGTGGTTGCCGATATGGCAGGTATCACCATTACCGACATCGCTTAAAAACTATCGGGGACAGACCCCTCCGTCATCGGCAGCGCTAGCCTTAATAGTTGGATAGCGCTGGAGGGGCGGGGTCTGTCCCCTTGCTCGATTGTCAAAACCTCACGCTCCCGCTTGCGATAGAAACTCAGCGCCTATATTTGAGGTGCTGAAAACCCATTGCGCCACAGCGGGGCGTTTGCTTGAGATCGGTAGCGGTACCGGCCAACACGCCGTGTATATGGCCGAGCGCTTACCGCATGTGGAATGGCAAACCAGCGATTTGCCCGAGCATCATGTCGGCATTCAGCAATGGTTAGATGATGCCGCACTGCCGAACGTATTCAGCCCCATTGCCTTAGATGTCACCGAGCGCTGGGCGCCGAAGAATCCATTCGGCACCGTGTTTACCGCCAACTCGCTACACATCATGAGCTGGCTAGCGGTAGAAGACTTTTTTGAACAATTACCCGACTGGCTCGCGCCGCAAGGCAAACTGATTGCCTATGGGCCGTTTAACTATAACGGCGAGTTCACCTCGGCTAGTAATGCGCAATTCCAGCAATGGCTACAAGCGCGTGACCCGCTAAGCGGCATTCGCGACTTTGAAGCCGTAAACGAACTAGCGCTTGCCGCCGATTGTGTTTTGCTCGACGATATTGAAATGCCAGCCAATAACCGCTGCCTTGTTTGGCAGCGACAACAGTAACGAACACCGAAACCATGACTTTTGCCGCCAAAGATATTCCCGCTAAAGACCGCCTGATTTTTGCCCTGGACGTACCTAGCGCCGACGAGGCCAAAGCACTGGTAGAAGAACTTGGCGATGCCGTTACCTTCTACAAAATCGGTATGGAGCTACTCATGGCGGGCGGCTACTTTGAACTGCTGGATTGGCTCGTAGCCAAAGGCAAAAAGGTCTTTGTTGACCTGAAGTTTTTCGACGTGCCGGCTACCGTTGGCAAAGCCATTGCTGCTTTAAGCGACAAAGGCGCGACGCTAGCGACTATCCACGGCAACCAATCCATTATGGAAGCTGCCGCCAAAGCCAAAAGCGGTGACCTTAAAGTCTTGGCCGTAACCGCACTCACCAGCCTAGACCGTGGCGACCTCAACGACCTTGGCTTCCAGTGTGAAGTCGAAGACCTTGTGCTTAGCCGCGCTAAGCGCGCACTAGAGGCTGGTGTGGATGGCGTGGTTTCTTCCGGTATGGAAGCCGAACGCCTACGCGAGTTTATCGACCACAAGTTATTGGTAATCACGCCCGGTATTCGCCCAGTTGATAACACCGAAGATGATGACCAAAAGCGTGTGATGACACCTGCCGCTGCGTTAAAAGCTGGTGCTGATTACTTGGTGGTTGGGCGTCCTATTCGTAACGCCCAGAACCGCCGCGAAAAAGCCTTAGAAATTCAGGCTGAAATCGCGGCGGCTATTTCGGCTTAGGCTTATAGGCCTTTAATAATATCGATGATTTCGCGGCCGCCTTTCACGACGGTGGCAACGTCGTCGCCGACACGAATAATTTCTACCACCTCTTCAGGTAGGTCTATTTGGGCGCGAATTTCTTCTGGGATGCGTTCAGCATCTTCGTATTCTTGCTCGGTTAGCGTGTCGCCCTTTTCGATTTTACGTTGCCAGCCTGGAGGTAGATCGCCACCACGCTCTAGTTTTTTCTGTAAGCCTTTAGGTAGGCCTTTGCCGTTGCGCTGTGAGGCCACCGCGTCTTGGCTCATCCAGGCTTGTAGCTTGGCGCGATCAGCATCAGATAGCTGTGTGTTTTGGCCTTTGTCTTTTGCTGCTTTATCTTTTTTGGCTTTGTCGCTGTCGGCTTTATCCTCGTCAGCGTCTTTCTTGGTTTCTTTATCGGCTTTTTCTTTGTCTGCCTTTTCTGGCTTAGCTTCAGCAGCTTGAATACCAATATTTTCTTTAAAGCTGTCCCACCAACTTTTTTCGGCCGCAGCCGCGGCTGTGCCGGTTATTGCAATTAGTGCTGTAAATACCAGTGACTTCATCATTTTATGATCCCCGTGAATGAATAGAATTAGCTCTGACACGTTATCACTGACTAAGTTCTTCGAAAAGCTTTACCTTAAGGGCAGATTGCGCGAGGCTGCGCCTATGTACAGCTACGCCATAAAGCGATTGCTAGGGGCATTGCCCACCTTGCTCGTTTTGTTCACCTTGTCGTTCTTTTTAATGCGCGCTGCGCCCGGCGGGCCGTTTGATGCCGAGCGTTCCTTGCCGCCGGAGATTGAGGCTAACCTCAATGCGCGCTTCCATTTAGACCAACCGCTGTATCAGCAATATTTCAGCTACTTAGAAGACGTAGTGACTGGCCGTTTTTGGCCGTCGATTCAGTACAGCGACTTCAACGTCAAAGAGCTGATTACGAACGGTTTTCCTATTTCCATGCAGCTGGGTTTGGCGGCTTTGTTACTGGCCTTGCTGGTTGGCTGCAGCATCGGTGCCTTAGCGGCCTTAAAACAAAATAGCCGCACCGACTATTCCGTGATGGCGTTGGCAATGACGGGCATTTCGGTGCCGTCCTTCGTGCTTGCGCCGCTATTGGTTTTGGTTTGTGCGGTGTGGTTGGGCTGGTTGCCAGCGGGTGGCTGGAATAACGGTGCCTTGGCGAATCAGGTATTGCCGGTGATTGTGTTGGCTCTACCGCAAATCGCTTGGATTAGCCGCTTAACCCGCGGCAGCATGATTGATGTGTTGCGCAGTCCGTTTATTCTCACCGCGCGCGCGAAGGGTTTGCCGTGGTTGCTGATTCTGCGCCGCCACGCGCTCAAACCTGCGTTATTGCCGGTGGTGTCCTATCTCGGGCCGGCGGCGGCTGGCATTGTCACCGGTTCCATTGTGGTGGAAACCATTTTTCAGCTACCTGGCATTGGCCGCTATTTTGTACAAAGCGCGATTAACCGTGATTACACCCTGGTCATGGGCGTGGTGCTGTTTTACGGCACGCTGATTATTGTCTTTAACTTTTTGGTCGACCTGCTTTATGCCTGGCTCGACCCGAAAGTGCGTAAGGAATACACCTCGTGAGTATTTCGTTGTTAGAAAGTTCGGGGACAGACCCCTTCGCTCTGGAGTTAATAAAGCCGTTTAAATTGGTAGCGCTTCTCGAAGCGGGGTCTGTCCCCTTTTCCTGCGGAGAGAGTAGCTAATGCAAAGCCGTTCGCTGTGGGCCGATGCTGGAAGGCGTTTGCGAGCCAATCGTGCGGCAACGGTCAGTGCAGTATTGCTAGTGTTGTTGTCGGTGGCGGTGATTATCGGGCCGATGTTATTGCCTTGGTCTTACGACGCCGTGGATTGGGAGCATATTGCCGAAGGACCATCGGCGGCACATTGGTTGGGCACCGATCAAATTGGCCGTGATCTATTGGCGCGCCTGCTTTACGGTGGCCGTATTTCGCTGATGATTGGCGTGGTCGCGACTTTGGTGAGCTTGGTCATCGGCATTAGCTGGGGTGCAATCGCCGGTTATTTCGGCGGCAAGCTAGATGCGGTGATGATGCGGATTGTCGATATTCTTTATGCGCTGCCGTTTATGTTTTTTGTGATTCTGCTGATGGTTTTTTTCGGCAGAAATATCTTTCTGATGTTTGTCGCTATCGGCGCGATCAACTGGCTGGATATGGCGCGGATTGTGCGCGGCCAAACCTTGAGTTTAAAACGCCGCGAGTTTGTTGAGTCTGCTGTGGTCATGGGCGTAGGGCCGCTTACTATTATTCGCCGTCATATTGTTCCGAACTTGCTCGGCGTAGTGGCGGTGTACGTCACGCTCACGATCCCACAAGTGATTTTGGCCGAGTCGTTTTTAAGCTTTTTAGGTTTAGGTGTGCAAGAGCCACAAACCAGCTGGGGTGCCTTGGTAAACGACGGCGCGCAGGTAATGGAAACCATGCCCTGGATGCTAATCGCGCCGGCCATAACGCTAGCGCTGACCTTGTTTTGTTTTAATTTTTTAGGTGACGGCTTACGCGATGCGCTGGATCCGAAGGAGCAGCGGTAGATGGCCGCGAAACCCACTAAACCCACGAAAAGAAATAGAAGTGGGCAGCTGTCATTTCAAATTTTTTCGTGGATTTCGAGGGTTTCGTGGCTATGTTAAAAGTCCAAAACCTCGCAGTCAATTTCAATACGCCAGATGGTGTGGTTAACGCCGTGCGCGGCGTGAGCTTTGATCTGGCGGAAGGTGAAACGCTAGCGGTTGTCGGCGAGTCCGGTTCTGGCAAAAGCCAAACCATGATGGCTTTGCTGGGTTTGTTGGCGGGCAATGGTGAGGTCAGCGGTTCGGCGCAGTTTGAAGGCCAAGAGCTGATTGGCGCGGATGATAAAACGCTGTTGAATGTGCGCGGTGACCGTATTGGGCTGATCTTCCAAGACCCGATGACCTCGCTGAATCCCTACTTGCCGATTGGCCTGCAAATGGCTGAGGTGCTGGAAGTGCATCGCGGCTTGTCGCGCAAAGCGGCTTTGGCCGAAAGCTTGGCGATGCTTAATGCCGTGCATATGCCGGATGCTGAGCGCCGACTAAAACAGTATCCGCATGAGTTCTCGGGCGGCCAGCGCCAGCGCGTGATGATTGCGATGGCCTTGTTGTGTAAACCTAAGTTACTGATTGCCGACGAGCCAACCACCGCCTTGGATGTAACTATTCAAGCGGAAATTCTAAAACTGCTTCAAGAAATTCAGCAGCAGTTTGGCACCAGCATTATTTTTATTACCCATGATTTGGCTGTGGCGTCGCAGCTATGCGACCGGGTGATGGTGATGCGCCACGGTGAGGTACTAGAGCAGGGTAATGCGACGCAGTTGTTTGAAAACCCGCAAGCGCCATACACAAAAGCCTTGCTGGATTGCTTGCCCAATATGCAAACCCAACAGTTGCGCCTAGCAACAGTCGAATCCGTCGAAAATGGGACAGACCCAAATGGGTCTGTCCCAGATCGGGTTGCGCCGGGTAATGTTTTGCTTAGCGTTTGCGATTTGGCGGTCGACTACAAACTCGCCAGCGGCAAATCGTTTACCGCAGTGGAGGGCGTGAGTTTTGAACTGCGCCAAGGCGAAACCTTAGGCGTAGTGGGTGAGTCTGGCAGCGGTAAGTCATCAGCAGCGCGTGCGCTATTAGGTTTAAACCCCATCAGCCGCGGCGATGTCGAATGGCGCGGACAGTCTTTAAACGCTTTAAGTCAGGCCGACTGGCGTGCTTTGCGCCGCCACATGCAGGTGGTGTTTCAAGACCCCTTGGCATCGTTAAATCCGCGCCAAACCATTGGTGATTCCGTGGCCGAGCCGCTGACCGTGTTTGAACCGAGCTTGGACAGAAAACAGCGGCTAGATAAAGCTGCGTATTGGTTAGAAAAAGTCGGTCTATCGCGCGATATGCTCAATCGCTATCCGCATGAATTTTCCGGCGGGCAATGTCAGCGGATTGGTATCGCGCGCGCCTTAATTTTAGAGCCGCCATTATTAATTTGCGACGAGGCAGTTTCCGCGCTCGACGTCTCCGTGCAGGCGCAGGTGCTTAACCTGCTGCAAGACCTACAGAGTGAATACGGCTTGGCGCTGCTGTTTATCGCGCATGACTTGTCGGTGGTAAAACATATTAGCGATCGTGTGCTGGTGATGTCGCAAGGCCAAGTGGTAGAGCAGGGCGATGCAGAGCAGATTTATCAGGCCCCGCAACACGCCTACACGCAATCTCTTATTAAAGCTGTGCCACAATTGCACTCTGAGACTTGATCGCTCAGCGCGAGTGTCGCCGGTAACGGCGGCGCTCGCACTCTTAATTCAGGAATTCGAGCATGGAATGGTTCGCACTGGCTGCCGCCTCTACCGGCGCGGCGCATATCGTTACCGACTACAAAGGCCCACGTTGGGCGACCTACATCTTTAAGCCGGGCACTATGCTCATCATTATTGCCATGCTGTGGTCTTTCCCCGTGGTAGATGAAAGCTACCGCTGGTGGTTGACGGCGGGCTTGCTCGCATCCTTGGTGGGCGACTGCTTTTTGATGCTGCCCAGCAAGCCGTTGTTGCCAGGCCTTGGCGCCTTCCTGATCGCGCATATTATTTATGTGATTGATTTTGCCTCCCGGACTTCGGTGGTCTGGAGTTTTTGGTTAATCCTCACTGCCGTGTTGTTGCTGGTATGGATGGCTGGCTTGGGCGCGTTTATGTTTAACAAGCTCGGCAAATTAATGATTCCGGGGCCGATCTATATTGGTGCTTTGGGCGGTATGGTGTTTTTTGCCAGTAATGCGGCCTCGCAAGATTTGATTGGCGGTGAGTCGCTATTGATTGGCGCGTTACTGTTTCTGATATCAGACACCGCCTTAGCCTTTAACCGAATCTATCAGCCGTACCGCGCGGCACAGTTTCTTATTCTTAGTACTTACTATCCGGCGCAGTTCTTTATTGCTGCCTCGGCGATTGCACCTTCATGAACCCTCAAGCTGTAGAAAGCTGGCTACGCCAGTTACAAGATGATATTTGTGCTGGCATCGAAACCTTTGAGCCGAATGCCAAATTCACAGTCGATAACTGGACTCGCGACCCTTCTGAAAAAGGGCTAAGCGGTGATGGCTCGTCTCGCGTATTAGAAGGTGGCGAAGTCTTTGAGCGCGGCGGTGTTAACTTCTCGCTAGTGCATGGCAAGCAACTGCCGCCAGCGGCCACCGAACGTAACCCGCATTTGGCCGGTGGTCGTTTTACCGCCATGGGCGTGTCTTTGGTGATGCACCCGCGTAACCCTTACGTGCCGACCTCTCACGCCAATGTGCGTTTCTTCGTTGCTGAAAAAGAAGGCCAAGATCCCGTGTGGTGGTTTGGTGGCGGTTTCGATTTAACGCCGTATTACGGCTTTGACGAAGACTGCGTGCACTGGCACCAAACCGCTAAAGACGCGGTTGGCGCGGAGCGTTATCCAGAACTTAAGAAATGGTGTGACGATTACTTCTATCTAAAACACCGCAATGAACAACGCGGCATCGGTGGTCTATTCTTCGACGACTGGACCGAAGGCGGCTTTGAAAGCGCCTTTGAAATGACCCGCAATGTAGGCGAGGCTTACCTAAAAGCCTACGCTCCGATTGTGGAGCGCCGTAAAGATACAGAATACGGCGAGCGTGAGCGGGAATGGCAGTTAATCCGCCGTGGGCGTTATGTGGAATTTAATTTGGTTTATGACCGCGGCACCTTGTTTGGGTTGCAGTCCGGTGGCCGCACCGAATCTATTTTGATGTCGATGCCACCGGCGACTGGCTGGCGATATGACTATCAGCCGGAGGAGGGGACGCCGGAGGCTGAGTTGTTGAGTCATACGATTAAACCCCAAAGCTGGGTTGTTTAGGTGACTTTGTTTATAGAGTGAAATGAATATGAGCGTTAAGCAGTTTGCTGATGACTTAAAGTCCGAAGTGGTTAGATGTAAGGAGGAAGGGGCTGAGTCAATTAATTGTGACAGCCTAATTGGGTATCTTGGGGATGTGGTTGAGTCGACCAAAGAAGAGCCTACAGAAACGGAGCTAGCAGAATATCGAGCAAAGTGGCAGCTTCATATTGAGCAAACTAGAAGCTACAGTGAGTCACAGCTGGAAATGTTTAGGGCAGTAATAACCTCTGGACAGACTGCTATTCGGTCGTCATTTTTGATGAATGGTGGTGCTGCCGTGGCTCTTCTCGCTTTTATTGGTCATTTGGCAGCCAATGATTCGGCTCATGTGGGTGCTTTTGCTGATGCTTTAAGCCCTTTTGTTTGGGGAGTGTTGGTGGTCTCTGTGGTCTCCGGTTTTACTTATCTTAGTCAATGGTTCTACTACTCCGACTCGAAACTCTCACAGCTGGCAGGGTTGTTCCTGAATATATGCTCTATAGTTCTCGGGCTTGCGTCCTACGGGTTGTTTATTAGAGGCTTGGATAAGGCGCGATGCGCTTTCATGTTGTTTTCTTAGTGTTTGTTTCGGCCCTAGCTGCTTCTATCTGCTTGCGGTGCTTTCATCGCGTTGGCCGAGTGTACTTTTCTTTGCTTCGCCAAAGAAAAGTAACCAAAAGAAAGGCGATCCCACCATGCGGCCGCTATCGCGGTTCCCTGCGCTACTCGCCAAATCGAGCGCCCGCGGAACTCGCTAACGCTCAAACAGGCCGCAGGCTCAATCTCGATTTGGCTCCGTTGCTCGGCCGCATAGAAGGGCGCGTTTAGCCCGCTTCGTTATTCTGATTCGGTCTGATCGATACGTTGATTGTAGATGTCAGTATAAGAATGCCTAGCTCTGGATAAAAAACTAGATTAATCAGTGTCGCCACAAATATTAAAGCTGGTAGAAGAGGAAGCTTTAGATTGAAAGGTTTGGAGGTCATGGGGCTGCTATTTCCGGTTGTAGTTGAAGGCGGGATTCAATTTAGGTTCTATTTCTAATTGTGGCTACCACCTTAGGGTTGCAATTGCAGGGGTAATCTTCCTTCGGTTTTTAGAGCTCCGCTATTGTCAAATATTTGACAGTTGACGCCGGTGTGAGGTGGTGGCGTTGAGTGGGTTGTTTCTACTAGGCCCCTTTTGCGCAGCTGAGCATCGCAGTGGATTTTGGATTAAGGGAGCGGCTTGTTTGAGCGAAGCGAGTTCCCGCGACCGCCAAAATTCGCGAGAAGCGCAAGGAACCGCGAAGCGGCTGCGCAATTGGCGGTGGCGTTTTTGGTTACTTTTTTCGCCAAAGAAAAAAGTAACTCGGCCTTACCGACGAACTGCCCGAAAGCAGATAGAGCTCACTAGGGCCGAAACAACCACCAGCCAAAGCAACAATCGCAAGTTACGTCCCACAAAACGTTTGCATAACCCTTTCCTGCGGCTCCGGCGGCACCAACAAATCTAAATCCCCATCCGCCACTTGATACGGATCGGCCAAGGCCTCAGCGAGGCGATTAAACAACGCCCAATCATCTCGCTCAGAAGCCTCTTCCAAGGCTTTCTCCACTTGGTGATTACGCGCAATCAACACCGGGTTGGCTTGGCGCATGGTGGCGACATCGGCGTCACTAAGCTCTCGCCATTGCTTGAGCCATTCTGCGCCGACGGCTTGATCGCTAAACAAGCTCAACAGCGGCGCTTCATCGCTACCCGCTGCCAATTCGGTGAGGCGATTAAAGAAAACGGTGAAGTCCGTTTGATCTTTAGCGAGGGTGGGGAAAACTTGCTCCACAAACTGTTGCGCCTCTTCATCGTCGCGGCTGATGCCGAGTTTTTGCTTTAGGCCGTTAACAAAGTGGTCGCGGAATTGATCTTGAAATGGCTTGAGGGCGTTTTCGGCAAGGGTGACGGCTTTGTCGCTGTCGTCATCCAATAGCGGCAATAAGGTTTCCGCAAAACGGGCGAGGTTCCAGTAGGCAATGCTGCCTTGTTGGTTCCAAGCGTAGCGGCCTTGATGGTCGATGGAGCTAAAGGTTTTGCTGGGAATAAATTCATCTATAAAAGCGCAGGGGCCGAAGTCGATGGTTTCGCCAACAACGGACATATTGTCGGTATTCATGACGCCGTGAATAAAACCCACCAGCATCCATTGTGGGATTAGCTTCGCTTGGCGGGCGGCTACTGCTTCGATCAGCGCGGCGTAGGGGCTTTCGCTGTTGGCTGCCTCGGGGAAGTGGTGACTAATAACAAAATCGGCCAGCGCTTGTAGTTCATCACGCTCTAAATTGGCGGCAGCATATTGAAAAGAACCCACGCGGATATGGCTTTGGGCCGTGCGTACAACAATGCCGCCGGCTTGGGGCTGCTCACGTTGCACCATTTCGCCAGTGCCTATAACGGCAAGACTATTGGTGGTGGGGATACCGAGCCCGGCCATGGCTTCGGAAATTAAATATTCACGCAGTGAGCTGCTAAGGGTGGCCTTGCCGTCGCCGCGGCGTGAATAAGGCGTAGCGCCGGAGCCTTTTAGTTGTACGTCTAGATAGTCACCGTTAGCGGTTTGTAGTTGACCCAGCAGATGCGCACGACCGTCGCCGAGTAGTGGTGAGTAACCGCCAAACTGATGGCCGGCATAGGCCATGGCTAAGGGTTGGGTGCTGTAGTCGGCGTTGCCGCTAAAGACGGCTACGGCTTCGGGGCTGTTAAACCAGTCGGTCTGTAAACCGAGTTGCTTAATTAGCCTATGGTTGAGTGTGAGCAGCTTGGGCGCGGGTGCTTTGCTTGGCGCGATGGCGCTGAACATTGCCTCGGGGAGGTCGAGGTAATGTTGTTTGGTGATGGGGTTTTGCGTCATTTAGGGAAAGGGGACAGACCCCGCTTAGAAAGTTTCTACGGCGGTTACTGGTCTACGCGGTTTAGACGGTGGGGTCTGTCCCCGATAGTTGTTTAGTTGGCCTCTAATTCCGCCAGCTGTTTTTCCAGTGCCTCTAGCTTCATACGCGTGCGCTTTAGAAGCTCGGCATGCACTTCGTATTCTTCACGGGTAACTAGGTCCATCTTTTTCAGCTGCGCGAGCAGTACTTGCTTGATATTGGTTTCTAGCTCGCCGCGTACGGCTTGTAGCTGTGGCGGCAATAGGCCTGAGAGGCGGTTTACAAGGTCGTCGATGGCGCCGGGTTCTAGCATGGTGCTTTCCTAATCCGAGGGTTTCATTCAATGGCGCGTAGGGTACCGCATCTGTTTAATTAAAGGGTGGATACAAGCGTTATGCACCGAAGTGGTGCAAAGTGTTAATTTTGGGGCGCGGTGGATTTTCTAATTCCGTCGCTGCGCCAGTTTGGTGCAACCAAAGCCTGTCATAAGGCGTTTTCAGTAAGTTGGCACGCTTCCTGCTTTGTACTCTGCGACCTATTGCGGTGGCGCCCTTCAGTTTCTTTTGAGGGCACCGAAACAGGACAACTCAATTGGAGATTGAATAAATGAAATTGGTTAGCGCAGTAATTAAGCCGTTCAAATTAGATGACGTTCGTGAAGCGTTGTCTGATATCGGCGTAACCGGCATGACTGTTACCGAAGTTAAAGGTTTCGGTCGCCAGAAGGGCCACACCGAGCTTTATCGCGGTGCGGAATATGTAGTCGACTTTCTTCCTAAAGTGAAGCTAGACGTAGCGATTGACGATGACCGTGTTGAAGCGGTTATTGAAGCAATCACTAACGCTTCTAACACCGGCAAGATTGGCGACGGCAAGATCTTTGTATCTTCGCTTGATCAGATTATCCGTATTCGTACTGGCGAAACGGGTGCGGAAGCCGTTTAAGGCTCGCTCTTTTAGAACTTTTTAGGAGTTTCAAAAAATGGAAAACACTATTTTCGAACTTCAGTACGCCTTAGACACCTTTTATTTCTTGGTGTGTGGCGCGCTGGTAATGTGGATGGCGGCTGGTTTCGCCATGTTGGAAGCCGGTCTTGTTCGTTCTAAGAACACTACCGAAATCCTAACCAAGAACGTTGCGCTATTCGCAATCTCTTGCACCATGTACATGGTTGTGGGTTACTCGATCATGTATCCAGAGCTAGGCAGTGCATTGTTGTCAGGTATTACTGGTGACGGTGTCGCTGGTGCAGAAGAGGCTGCTACTTACGCCCCTTCGGCGGACTTTTTCTTCCAGGTAGTATTCGTAGCGACTGCTATGTCTATCGTATCTGGTGCAGTTGCTGAGCGTATGAAGCTTTGGGCTTTCCTAGCGTTTGCCGTAGTAATGACCGGCTTGATCTACCCAATGGAAGGTTCTTGGACTTGGGGTGGCGAGAAAGTATTTGGCTTGTATGCGCTTGCTGATTACGGTTGGTCAGACTTCGCTGGCTCAGGCATCGTACACATGGCCGGTGCCGCAGCTGCTCTAGCTGGCGTATTGGTTCTTGGCGCTCGTAAAGGCAAGTACGGCCCTAACGGTGAAGTTCGCGCTATCCCTGGTGCTAACCTTCCGTTAGCTACCCTAGGTACTTTTATCCTATGGATGGGTTGGTTCGGCTTTAACGGCGGTTCTGTACTAGCGACTGCTTCTGTAGAAAACGCTAACGCTGTTGCGGTTGTATTTATGAACACTAACGCTGCCGCTGCTGGTGGCCTTATCGCTGCTCTATTGCTTGCTCGCGTATTGTTCGGCAAAGCTGACCTTACTATGGCGCTGAACGGTGCTCTAGCGGGTCTAGTTGCGATTACTGCTGAGCCTTCTACTCCTACTCCGCTGCTAGCTACCCTATTCGGTGCTGCTGGTGGTGCTTTGGTTGTATTCAGCATCATCACGCTTGATAAGCTGAAAATTGATGACCCTGTAGGTGCTATCTCTGTTCACGGTGTTGTAGGTCTACTAGGTCTATTACTAGTACCTCTAACCAACGACGGCTCTAGCTTCAGCGGCCAGCTAATTGGTGCGGCTACCATCTTTGCATGGGTATTTGGCGCTAGCTTGGTTGTTTGGTTCACTCTGAAAGCCATCATGGGCATTCGTGTAAGCGAAGAAGAAGAATACGAAGGTGTTGACCTTTCTGAGTGTGGCCAAGAGGCTTACCCAGAGTTCACTAACAAGTAATTACTACTTCTTAGTTCTTCAACACATAAGTGTTTGGGAAGGCCGCTGCAGCAATGCAGCGGCCTTTTTTTATGTCTGGCGTCGTTGATGCTTGACGCCAAAGCCGACAGCGTTAGACTGGTTCCGTTGTATATGCATACTGCTAACCCACTATAAAAACGAGGAGCTAGATCCATGAAAATGGTCACTGCAGTTATTAAACCTTTCAAATTAGATGATGCCCGCGAGGCGTTGGCCAATATTGGTGTGACCGGCATGACCGTGACCGAGGTTAAAGGCTTTGGTCGTCAGAAGGGTCACACCGAGTTGTACCGTGGCGCTGAATACGCGGTCGACTTCCTGCCCAAGGTGAAGCTTGAAATCGTAATTAATGATGATCAAGCCGACGCCGCGATTGAAGCGATTGCTGGCGTTGCCAATACCGGCAAGGTTGGTGACGGCAAGATCTTTGTCTCTGCGATTGAGAGTGTTGTACGGATTCGTACCGGCGAGACCGACGCTTCGGCTATCTAAGCAACAAGCGCTAGTTAGATAAAAAGGCCCGCAGTAGCGGGCCTTTTTTTGTTTGCGTTAGGCGAGTTTTTCTAATTTGTTATGGGCGCCATCACAGTAGGGCGGTGTGCGTGTGTGTTTGCAGTTGCACAGCCATTGGGTATAGCCGTTCTTTACTTGGAAAGCCAATGGCTGAATGCCGCTGTCTTGGTGGTTGCCATCGCAGAATGGCTGCGTTTTCGACTGGCCACAGGCGCACCAAAGGTAGGTTTTACCGGGTTCCAGCTTTAGTGCTTCTGGTTCGGCGGCGTAGACGGTGGGTTTTAACTCAGCCATTTTCAGTGGCACCTAAAATATTCTTGGTGGTGTTAGAGCGTACTACGTCTTGTAGTGCCGGCGCAGTACCAAGCAAGCGATCGCCGCTGCCCATAGACACTCCCCACCATTGATTTTCATTTTTGAAATGGTGCCAACGGTGTTCTTGCACTCGACGCCGATAGTGTTTGAGCGGTGGGCACCAGTTGATATGGGCTAGGTAATGTACCCATTCGTAATGTAGCGCTAAGAGGAAATAGAGCGCTAAGTAAGTGGTTGCTACGGTGGTGGGTAATAGCCAATAGGCGCCGCCAATTAGCAGAGGCGCTACCAAGGGCAGCACATGCAGTGGAATAAAGACCCAGTGCAAATTCCAAGGGTCGGCGTGGTGCCAGCGGTGCGTTTGCGGCAGTAGAAAATCCACCGTGCGGCCGAATATTTGGCGCGGTTTGTTATGTAGTAGGACGACGTGAATTAGCCACTCCAGGACTGGCCAGATTGCTAGCAACGCTAGCGTTACGGCAGCATCGCGCCAGTCTAAAGCGCCTTGCTGTAGGCGTAGCACGGCAAAAACAATCGTTGCCACTAGCAAAATAATGGCGCTGGGGTGTTTAAAGAATTCGATCAGCGCGGCCTTGGCGGTGTCGGGGTTGTTGGCGGCTGTTTTGCCTGAGTGCTCTGGCAGAGGACGGGTTTGCAGGATAGCCATTACTTAATCTCCGCTTGGCCGTAAGCATTAAGCACGGCGTTCATGGCGTTGGTGCCGTTTAGCAGGTATTCAGAAGCAAAATGCTGCGCTTGATCAGCGTCCTGCTCGGCAATGGCTTGGGTTAGCTTTTCGAGGTTGTCTAGGTCGCGTAATTCTGGCTCCAATACGCTCGCTAGCAGTGACCAAATTTTGTCGTAAGCCTTTTGCATCGAGTTAAACGCAAGCCGATAAGCAATATTGCCGCTGCCAGCCACCAGCTCGCGCCAATAGGCAAAAGCCAGCGTTTGTAGCTCTTTGGCGTCGTCCGTTTGTTGCATCTGGGTCAATAAGGATTGCATCTGCTGTAAATGTTTAGCCTTGCGCTTTTGCGCGCAAGCTTTGGCAATGTCGGGCGCCATGCTCTGACGCATGCTGACAATGCTACGGGCTACTTCTAGGCGCATTTTTCCCTCCGGGGTAATCATTAGTTGCGGCAGCAATTCAAGGCCGCCATGATCTAAGTAATCCAATACGGTGGTTTTGCCGCCGTGGCGTACATCAACTAGGCCGGCTTGTTGCAGGCGTTTGATAGCCTCGCGCACGGCGCCACGATTCACGCCTAGCAATTCGCATAGGCTGCGTTCACCGGGCAGGGTTTCGCCGGCGTCTAGTTCGCCATCGAGAATTTTGGCCGTTAGTTGGTCGAACACGGTGTCGGAAATAGATTGTTTTGCGATGTGTTGAAACATATTGGTCTTCTGGTATGACCAGTTGACTATAGCCGGTATTGGCGGCCACTGCAAAACAGGGCTATTTATCTAGCTGACGCCTACTTGGGTTAGCAGGGGTGCTGCGCTATGCTGAGGCCTATGAAGACGCTTTTGATTATCCCGTTGTTGTTTGCCGTGGTTGGTTTTGCGGAGGCCCGTAATGTTTATCGCTGGGTAGCGCCTGATGGCACGGTGACCTTTGCTGATCGCCCGCTTTCGCAAGACGCGGAGGTGTATGTGCCGCAGCAAAGAACGCCAGTAGAGGTTGCCGAGCAGGGTGACCCGGTGGAAGAACGCAAAAAGCGCAAATGTATTGAGGCGCGTGAGCGTTTAGAGCAGTACACCAGTCAGGCGGAGATACGGCGGGTAGATAAGGCCAGTGGCCGTATTGTGCGTTTGGAGCCCGAGGCGCGGGAAGCGTTGATTGCCGAGGCGCGGCAGGATGCGCAGGTTTGGTGTGACGACGAATAGCACTAGCGTTTGCATTTGCTAGTGTTTGTTTCGGCCCTGGCAGCTTCTATCTGCTTTCGGTAGGTGTGTTGGTGCGGCCGAGTTACTTTTTTCCTTGGCGAAAAAAGTAACCAAAAAAGCCACCGCCAACCGCGCAGCCGCTTCGGGGTACCTTGCGCTTCTCGCGGATTTTGGCGGTCGCGGAAACTCGCTAACGCTCAAACAAGCCGCTCCCTCAATCCAAAATCCCCTGCGATGCTCAGCTGCGCAAAAGGGACCTTTAGGGAAAGACCTCACGCTACCAATGCAGCTGGTTAGCAGTACCCTTGCCCTTCTATGCGGTCGAGCAACGGAGTCAGATCGAGATTAAGCCTGCGGCCTGTTTGAGCGTAGCGAGTTCCGCAGGCGCTCGATTTGGCGAGTAGCGCAGGGAACCCCGTAGGGGCCGCATGGTGGGATCGCCTTTCTTTTGGTGACTTTTCTTTGGCGACGCAAAGAAAAGTCACTCGGCCCGCACTAACAAACTTACCGAAAGCGTACAAAACCTTCTAAAGGCCGAAAACGACACCGGCGATGTTTAACTCTCAAATGCGTCAATCAAAAACTGCGGCTGCGCAAACGCACCATTGTGAATGCCACGGTTGTAGTACTTCGTAGGCACATCACAATCCCGCTTGGCCTGCCAATCATTCTGCCCTTTGCAGGCGAAACTAGCACTCCACCAACCACTAGGATAGCTGGGTAGGAAAAACTGCTCAGTGATATCGCATTCAAAACCCACATCTCGCCAGGCTTGGCGGATGTCTTTAATCAGCTCTAAGTGCAGTAACGGTGATTCGCTTTGCTGCACGATAATGCCGCCGTCGCGGAGTACGCGCAGGCATTCAGTGTAAAACGGACGGGTAAATAAGCCTTCGCCGGGGCCAACCGGGTCGGTGCTGTCGATAATAATGATGTCGGCGCTGGCATCGTCGGCCTCGGCCATCCATTTAATGCCGTCAATCCACATGAGTTTGGCGCGTGGGTCGTTATTGCTTTCGCAGAGTTCAGGAAAGTATTTTTCTGCGGCGATGGTGACCTCTTTGTCGATATCGATTTGCGTTGCCGATTCGACGCCGGGGTGTTTTAACACTTCACGCAGGGTGCCGCAGTCGCCGCCGCCAATAATGACAACGTCTTTAGGGTTGGCGTGGCTGTATAACGCTGGATGCGACATCATTTCGTGATAAACGAAGTTGTCTTTGCTGGTAACCATGTAACAACCGTCAATTAGCATGACGTTGCCCCATTTGTCCGAGCGATAGACTTCGACCTTTTGGAACGGCGATTGCGCCTCGTGTAGCTTTTCAGCGCCAGCCAGCGCAAAGGCGCTGCCGGCAGGGTCCCAGGTTTCTATAATCCAATCGTTGGTATTGAGGTTGCGGTTGGGGCTAAGTTCAGTCATTGCAGTCGGGCCAGAAGTTGAATTGGGTGCGATAATAGCCGCCTATTTTCGCATAGCGTTTAGTTTGAAAGCATTGTTGTTATGAGTTATTCCGCCAGCCAGCTGTATCGCATCCCGCAGTGGGGTGAGGGTTATTTTTCTGAAACCAACGATGGTTTTATGCAGGTGCAACCGGCGGGCGCTGATGCGGCGGCGATTAATTTGCATGCCCTAACCGAAGACTTACGACGCCAGGGTCTGCATGCGCCGGTGTTATTACGTTTTAACGACGTCTTACATCAACGTGTGAGGCGTTTACATGGCGCCTTTAGTGCGGCCCTAGGTTCTAGCGAAGCCTATTTGCCGGTTTATCCAATCAAGGTAAATCAGCAGGCTTCTATTGTTGAGCATTTGTTGCAATACCAGCAGCTCAACCCGCAGCAGCCAGTGGGTTTGGAGGCAGGTAGTAAAGCCGAGCTGTCGGCAGTGATTGGCGTCGCGCCGGTGGGCACGCGCGTGATCTGTAACGGTTATAAAGACCGTGAGTATATGCAGCTAGCGCTGGCTGGTTTGGCAATTGGCTTGGACTTGACCATTGTGCTGGAGAAAGCCGACGAGCTGGATCTGGTATTGGAGCAGGCCGAAGAGTTGGGCATTGAGCCGCAGTTGGGTGTGCGGGTGCGCATGGCCTGCATGAATGGCGGCAAATGGCAGAACACCGGCGGTGCCAAGTCGAAGTTTGGGTTGTCGGCCTCGCAGTTGCTACCAATATTGGAACAGCTAAAAGCTGCAGATAAGCTGCATTGCCTGCAGTTATTGCACACGCATTTAGGGTCGCAAGTTTCGGATTTGGCCGATCTTGAAGATGGCTTGTCGGAGTTGCTGCAGTACTACGTACAATTGCAGCGTTTTGGTTGTGAGATTGCCGACCTCGACATTGGCGGTGGCTTGGCAGTGGATTACGAAGGTGGTGGCAGCGCCCACTACTATTCGATGAACTATGGCTTAGACGATTACGCGGGCTTGATTGCTCGGCTGATTGCGCAGCACTGCCAAGAATACGAATTGCCACGGCCGCGTTTGATTACCGAGGCGGGCCGCGCTATGGCCGCACACCATGCGGTATTGGTGGTGGATGTCACCGGCTATGAACCAGACTCGGAAATGCAGCAGCTGAACGATGCGCAGAATACTAGCCAAACCTTGCAACGGGCGCTGCAAAACATCCATGACGAATTTGTAGCCGGAGCGATGGATTTAGCGCAACGGGCTGCAGCGGAAACGGCGGCGCGAGAAGCGTCACTGCAATGCCATGAGTCGGCGTCGGTAGACAAGTACTTTTGTAACTTCAGTGTCTTCCAGTCTTTGCCAGATGTATGGGCCATTAACCAAGTATTTCCGATTGTACCGCTGCAGCGCTTGGGCGAAGAGCCCACACGCCAAGGGGTATTGGTGGACCTGTCTTGTGATTCGGACGGCCGAATTGACGATTACGCGGTGGAAGGTGAAGTGCGCCACTCCTTACCGCTACACCCCGTCAAAGCCGGTGAACGATACTATTTGGGTATATTTTTGGTCGGCGCTTACCAAGAAATTTTGGGTGATATCCACAACCTGTTCGGCGACACCAATGCCGTTAATGTGTTGCTTGATGCCAACGCTGCCGATGGCTACCGCCTGCTGACACCTGAGCACGGTGATCGCGCCGATCAGTTGCTTGAGCAAGTGCATTTTGATGTTGACCGATTACGTGCGGGCTACCGCAGTAAGGCTGCTAGCCATGTAGAGTCTGCCAAGCAACGCCAGCGTTTGCTGCATATTTTGGAAAGCGGTTTAAGCGGCTACACCTATTTAGAGGAATAACAGATGGCACGCGTCACGGTATTAGGCTTGGGCGCAATGGGCGCCGGTATGGCGGCGAATTTGCAGCGCGCGGGTTTGTTGCACCGAGTATGGAATCGTGGCTCTGAGCGAGCGGAAGTCTTTGCAAAGACAAATGGCGTGGCCGCGGCAGTATCGGTGGCTGAGGCTGTAACTGACGCTGACGTAGTGATTAGCTGTGTTTCAGCCGACAGCGATGTGCTGGCAGTCGTAGACGCCGCTGCGCCGGCCTTAAAAGCCGGTAGCTTGTGGCTTGATTGTTCAACTATCGCGGCCGATAGCGCTCGTAAGCTAGCTGCGTACTTATCTAGTCTTGGGGTGGCGTTTATAGATGCGCCCGTATCTGGCGGTAAGGAAGGTGCGGCTAATGGCAGCCTATCCATTATGTGTGGTGGTGAGCATGGTGATTTTGATCGCGCGCAGCCAGTATTTGCCGCTATCGGCTCGCGTTGGCAATTAATGGGAGCTGTCGGCGCGGGCCAAGCCACCAAAGCGGTGAATCAAATTATGGCGGCCGGAATGAATCAGGCCGTTACTGAAGCAATGGCATTTGCCGAGGCCCAAGGTCTGCCAATAGCAAAGGTGGTGGACGTGGTCGGCGCCGGTGCCGCCGGTAACTGGTTTGTTCAGCACCGTGGTGTAACGATGGTTGAGCGTGTATTTGAACCAGGCTTTAGGGTTGCTCTGCATCACAAGGATTTAAAAATTTGTGAGCAAATGGCCAGCGACTGCGCTGCGCCCACAGTCACTATTCAACGAACCTTGGCTGACTATCAGCAGCTAATGGATAACGGCCGTGGCGACGAGGATATTTCGGCTTTGTATCGTCTTAAGTCGTCCGCTGATAATTCGGACTGAATTTACTCCTAAGCGGCTGGCTTAAGCTGCGGTTTCTCGGCTGGTATATGATTAGGCGATCTACAGCGAGCAATGGATAAGGCCACAGAGCATGACGGACGTAACGACTGATAGCTTAATTGAGTCGCTATACGCCAATTCGTTAACCGTGCCGGCGGCGGAGTACAGGGATTGGGCGTTGCAACATTTGCGTGCTTGGTTGCCGTTTGATGCGGCTCAGTGGCGGCGGATTAACAGCCCCGCACAACGTGTCTTTGGCGTCAGCTACAGCGGCTTGCCGCCGTCGTTCTCGTCGGCGTTTGATCGTGTTCGACACGTTGACCCGGTGTATCAAAAGCTTGACCGCGGTGAGGCGGCGGCGGTGGCGTCTAGCGAATTTGATGGCTTGGAGTTTAATCCCGCCTGGGCCCGCTTATACAGTGCGCATGGTGTGCAACATAGTGCCGGTGTTTTTGTCCGCGCTCCCGGCGGCGTGTTACATGAATTTATGTTTTTCCGCTTTGCCGAAGACTCGCCGTTTACCGAGGATGAGGTCGCCATTGCAGAACGAGCCTGTCGGCATATGTCTGCTGCTGCCAGTCATGCTTATTTCCTGCTGCGGGCCGAGTTAAGTGCGCCTTACGCGCGACGCCCAGCGGCACTAATTGACGCTCGCGGATTGTTTTATGACGTGCAGCCAGCCTTTGTTCAGTTGCTGCGCACGGCCGAGCCGGAGTTTGATGGCGAAACTCTGCCATTTGATATTGAAACCAACCAATACGAGCGCGTGTTTTCCTGGAAAGGACTCAGTGTGTACGCACAGCCAGTAGATGACCTGACCGTGCTGCGCCTATGGGAGGGCGATTTATTGGCTGCGTTAACTCAGCGCGAACGCGAAATTATTACGTTGGTGTGCGAAGGGCACACGCAGAAGTCGATAGCTGTGCAGTTGGATATTTCAGCATCAACGGTCGCGACCCATATTTATGCCGCGTATGGGAAGCTGGGGGTTGCTACTAAAACTGAGCTATTGAAGCTGTTAAGCCCCAGCTAAAGCTTTTGAATCAGCCAAAAAAAACCCGCCAGATGGCGGGTCTTTTTTTATTAGCAACCGAGGCTTAGAACGAATGGCGAACTAGGAAGAAGAAGTCTGCTTCTAGTGATTCGTTAACTACGTTGCCGTTCTCGTCTTCATCGTCAATCGGCTCTGCTGCGATTAACTCAAGTGAGGTGTTGTTGCCGTACTGCAAGGAGGCGCGTAGGCCAACGTCGCTTAGGTCGTCAGACGAGCCGTCGACAGCGTTCTGCGCTTCGCCTTGTTCAAAGAACACCGACAAAGTTGGACGCAATTGGCCAACTGGGTTGCCGCGCCATACGAATGCGGCACGAGCAAAGTGGCCTTCGTCAGACGCTAGAATGCCTGGGAACCAAGCGCTTAGTGATGACAGGCCGCCAAGTACCCACTGTTGGTGACGTGGCACCGCCAAGTCGTCTTCAGTGTATTGAGCAAGAAAATCTAAGTCGGCCCAGAAATTGCCAAATAGCGAGAACTTGCCGCCGATTTCCGGCTTGTAGATGGTGAACTTAGTGTCGCCATTGGCAGCGCCACTGCTGTCGTCGCCATGGAGGCCTTGCTTAACAGATAGGCGGGCAACGGCGCGGCTAAGATTGCCTACTCGCTGCAACCAAGTAAGACCTAAGCTGGCGTAGCTGTGTGGCTCGTCACGTTCGGTGGCGCCTTTGGTTTGGTCTTCAACGTGACCAATCACTTCACGCAAACTTAGGCGGGTGCGGTCGCTGCGCCACAGCATTTGCTCACCAGTAGCGGAAATATCAACCAAGACGTTCTCATTTTTGCCATTGGCGTCATTAAAACCAAAACGGGTTTGGTTGTACGACAGGCCATATAGACCGTACTGAGTAGGTTGGTCCAGGCTGATGAGGTAGCGGTTGTAGTCAAGACCACCATTGAGATCGCGTTCTGAGCTTAGGCTGGTGATGGCGGTTTCCCAGCCGATGTTTAGCTGCGCACCGTTATCAAACTGTTGGCTAAGCTCAATGTTACCGAAGTAACGACCAACAAAGCGGTTGCCTGGGTTACCTAAAGTGAGGGTAACGCCGGTGGCTTGGTGGTCTTCGTTTTCTTGGCTTTCCATCACGATAGTGATGTTCTCGGGCTGGTTAGGCTCCATGTGGTAACGAAGGTTTAGGTCAAAACCAGCACGCTCAGATTTGAGGTTAGCTAGTAGACGTGCATCTTCGAACTCGTCACGCGTTAGGTTTTCGTCGCCAATTAGATGGTCAAAAAACGGGTAAACGCTTTCTGGCGCGATGATGTTGGCTAGGCTGCCTTCGGTAACGCCGATCACAAGCTTCTGGCCGTCAACGGCATATTGCAGTGAGACCAGTAGGTGGCCTGCTTGCCAGTAGGCGTTGTTCAAGTTCAGAACAGCTTGCGAAGGGTTGCCGGCTTCGCTTAGTGCGGCGGCAATTTGGTCGTGGCTAAGTAGCGTGTTGCCGTGAACGTTAACCACGATATCGCCTACCTGGCCTTCGTAGCTGTTGCCTTGGCCCGCTTGTTGCGTAGCGAACTCGACAGTCGCCAGCTGCGGTGGAATGGCTGGAGGTAAATCAATCGCCATGATGTATTCCTTTGTGTCTTTGTATGACTACGGTTTATTTTTCAGCGGCGCGTAGTTCAACGCGGCGGTTGCGAGCACGGCCTTCGGTATTGTCTGAACCGTCGGCGTTGCTGTTGTCGGCGATCGGGTCGCTTTCGCCATAGCCTTGGTAGCTAAGACGCTGCGAAGAAATGCCTTTGCTAAGCAGGTACTCGTAAACCGCTTGTGCGCGTAGAGTCGATAGGTTCAGGTTGTAGCTGAAGCTGCCTTTACCGTCTGTGTGACCCGCAACTTCCACCGGAACGCCAGCGTAGGCGTGTAGGGTTTCGGCAGCGCGATCAAGGATTGGGTAAGAAGTGGTGGTTAGTTCAGCACTGTCGAACTCAAACTCAACGCCTTCCAGAATCATCGGTGCCTCAGCTGTGATCGGCGCAGCGGCAGGGCCGCTTGGTGTGCAGCCTTTGCCGTCAACCTCGACGCCAACCGGGGTGTTGGCACACTGGTCGCCAAAGTCGCAAACGCCATCAAAGTCAGCGTCGGCGCATGGCACGTTGCTGGTCCAGTCAGAGGTGGCTGGGCGTTGGGCAACTTTAACGTTACGGTAGTTTTGCTGACCGTCTAGGGTTGGGTTTAGCGGCTTCGCTGCGCCAAATGGGATCTCGATACCCAGGCTTACCACGTGGTTAACTGGCTCGCTATCGGTACCATCGGCTTGACTGCGACGAGCACGGTATTCAGTACGAATGCTGCTGCCGTGTTCGGTAAAGGCGTGTACGTAGCCGACACCTAGGTCGATAAAGTCGCTGTCATCGTTGCTTAGCGACTCGTCGTCACCAATAGAGTAGGCAACCAAACCGTAAAACGGCATGGTGTAGCGGCCTGGGAATAGACGTGCTGCTAGGCCGTAGCCTTGGTAATCCAGTTTGTTGCCGCCACTGTCTTTTGCTTCTGCACGAAAGGCTTGTAGCTCAAGGTCTAGCCAGCTAAAAATCGGCTTACCTAGGCTGATTGTGTAGCCTTCTTGGTCTTGCAGGTTGCTGTCGCTATCAAAGTAGTTGTAGTTGGCTTGAAAAGCGCCATAAAAACGCTTGTCGATACCGTGGCCGTGGTCGTCGGCGTGGCTCACGAGGGTGGTGCTAAGTGCTGTTGCTGCCAATAGGCCGGTAAGCAAGGTGCGTGTATTCACCGAGTGGCTCCCATAAAAATAAAATTTAATTAAGTGTTCTGAAAACGGGCCGTAGAAACGGCCCGTTTTTGATGGATTTGCTGAATGTTCTCAGTAATCTCTGACTGCTAAAGTCGGACGTCTTTACAGCCTTCATCACCCGCATTGCGTGAGCTGAACTGCGTTAGTTGGCCAGCGCCTTGTAAACCAGTGTCATTGTGATCGGCATCGGTGCCGCAGGTTTGCTCGGTTTGATTGTTGTTGCTAACAGGAACGTCAACAGGCGGCTTAGGAATCACACCGCAGTCTGGCCCGGTGCAACCAGTGTTGCTACCGTTGTTGTTGGCTACGCCAGCGCTTAGTAGGCCGCCGCCGTTGCGAGCAGAGCCTTCGCCACTGTTGGCTGCGCCAACATTGATGTCGCCACCTTTGCCGCCGTTGCCGCCACTAATGGCGCCTAGGCTTAGTAGGCCGTTGCCTCCAGCATCGTCACCTGCAAAGGCACCAGCGCCAACAACTTCGCCGTCGCCTTGGCCGCTGTTATCACCAATAATGCCAGCGTTAATATCGCTGCCGTTACCGCCGTTGCTGTCACCGGTCACAATCGCATTTAGCAGGCTGCCGGCACCGGCGTTACTAGTGCCGTCGCCATCAATGCCGACGCCAGCTACTGCGGCTAGTTGATCGGTAACTGGAGCTAGCGCATCACCCAGCGGTGCTACTAGCGCGCCGTCTAGAGTGGTTACGAGACCTTCTAGTGGGCCGCTGATTTGGCCGCCGCGCTGTAGGCCGCTTTGCAGGCCATCACGCAATGGTGCGCCTAGAGCGTCTGTTAGTGCGGTGCCAGAAACGCCGGTCGGGTTAGGAATAATGTCCTGTGACTGACCCGCTAGGCCTGAATTAAGGCCAAGTACGGTATCGCCATTAAGTAGCTCAACACCCAATAGACCACCTTGGCCGCTGGTGCCGCCGCCATCAGATAGCGCCGACAGTCCTACTAGACCGCCGTTGCCGGAGTTGTCGCCAGTTAAGGCACCAACGCCAACCAGGCCGCTATTGCCGCTGCTGCCGCTTTGTAGCGCGCCGAGGCCCACGAGGCCGCCAGTGCCGCTGGCGCCGTTTTGGTTGTCATTGCCCGCGCCAATGCCGATCAATTGACCGTTACCGGTGGCGGCGCCTTCAAAGGCGCCGAGGCCAATTAGGCTGTTGCCGTTGGCGTCGACGGTTGGCAGCGTAACAAGTTCGCCTAGTGGGCTGCTGTTAAGTCCGCCGGTAAGCGTATTAAGTGCCGAGCCTGCGCCCGCCGTTAAACCCGACCCCGCGCCAAGCTGGCCACTGACGGTGCCTAATAAATCGGCTAGTGGGCCGGCCATGGCACCACCGCTAACAAAACCAAGTGTTAACGCGGCTGCTGAAAATTGTTTCTTCATGATTGAATCCCGTAATTACCCCAAAACAAGATGTCGAGTGGCCAGTGCCACTTCGGCTTAAAGAACGATAGTTCAGTTACTTATTTAAGGAAACGGTAGTAATCGGTTTATTCAACCGCTAGTCGAATTTGTTTGTGATGCCTTCCGTTGGTCGCCGCTTTTGCGCCGCTGGTCCATGAATGCGGATTCATTTTCCGGCCAGCATGGCCTTTAAAGCATCAAGATGCGACTGGCCACGCTGGTGTTGTTCTTCGGCTGACATGCTTTGGTCTTCCTTGCCTTCCCAGCGTACGTCGGCCGTGGGTAACTCGTCTAAAAACCGGCTTGGTTCTGGTGTGTATTCTTCGCCAAAGCGCCGCCGCCGTTTGCAATAACTCATGGTTAAGGTTTTGCGCGCGCGGGTAATGCCTACATAGGCGAGGCGGCGCTCTTCTTCTATGCCAGCCTCGTCCATGCTGTTGCGGTGAGGGAGTAGCTCTTCTTCCATGCCAACGAGGTAGACGTAATCAAACTCAAGACCTTTGGCCGCATGTAAGGTCATCATCTCGACCGCGTTATTTTCTTCTTCCTCTTTTTCTTGTTTTTGGCGGTCGAGAATGTCCATTAAGCTGAGGTGGGCGACGACGTCACTTAAAGTGTTGTCTTCGTTTTCAATCTCACGCCTTTCTGCTGTGCGATCAATCCAGTCAATCAGCTCAAGTACGTTTTCGTAGCGCTTTTCTGCCACGGGAATGCTGCTGGCCGTTTCTTTGAGCCACTCGTCGTATTGGATTTCCTCAATGGCGCGCCGCGCAAGGCTGGCGGCGGGTTCATCGGGAACGCGGTCTGCAAGCCCGCTTAGCCATTCTGAGAATTGAATTAGTTGGCTGTAGGCGCGAGCGGATAGTAGATCTTCTAGCTCTCTCTCAAAGCTGGCCTCGAACAGGCTCATGTTTTTGCGGCGTGCGAAGTTGGCTAACTTTTCAAGGCTAACGGCGCCGATTTCGCGCCGTGGTGTATTGACCACGCGTAGGAAGGCCATGTCGTCGTCGGGGTTGCCCAGTAACCGCATATAGGCCATGCAGTCTTTGATCTCGGTTTTTTCAAAAAAGCTTTGGCCACCGCTCAGGCGGTAAGGAATGTTGCGTTCGCGTAGAGCGCTTTCGAATAGTCGCGCCTGAAAGTTGCTGCGATAGAGAATGGCGAACTGGCCGTAGCCGGCGCCGAGTCGTATTTTCTCGGCAATCATTTCGCTGACAATCCGAAAGGATTCATCTTCAGCATTGCGGGTGGGGATCACACGTAGCATTTCACCATCAGCAATGTCGGACCACAGTGCTTTGTCAAAAATATGCGGGTTGTTGTCAATTACGGTATTGGCGGCGCGCAAGATGCGGCTTGTAGAACGGTAATTTTGCTCAAGTTTGACTAGCTCAAGCTGCGGGTAGTCCTGCTTCAGGTTGAGCAAGTTTTCTGGTTGTGCGCCGCGCCAAGCGTAAATGCTTTGGTCGTCGTCGCCTACCGCGGTGAGGTTGCCAGCAGGGCCAATCAATAGTTTTAGCAACTCATACTGGCTGCCGTTGGTGTCTTGGTATTCATCTACTAATAGATGACGAATGCGGTGCTGCCATTTATTACGTATGTCGGTATGGCCGCGTAGTAACTCAACTGGCAGTAGTACTAGGTCATCAAAGTCGACCGCGTTATAGGCGCGCAACAGACGTTGGTAATCTCGGTACAGCCTTGCGGTAAAGAGGCTGAGCTCTTCTTCGCTTTGTTGTTCGGCGAGGTCGGGCGTAATCAGTGCGCTCTTCCAGTTTGAAATCTGGTGTAGCAATGGCCCGGCTTCGAGGTTGTCAGCGGCGCCGGACTGTTTCATTAGGTCGCGAACAATGGCACCGGTGTCGTGCCCGTCGAGGATGGAAAAGCCTTTTCTCAATCCCAGTGTTTTCAGTTCGCGTTGGATCATACGCAGGCCGAGCGAGTGAAAAGTGCTAACGACTAGTCCCTTGGTGCTGACATTGCGGTCATATTCCGGCATTACCGCCTGTACGCGCTCTTTCATCTCGCGCGCGGCTTTGTTGGTAAATGTCACTGCACAAACACGGTGCGCACTAATTTGTTCATTGCACAGCATGTGTGCAATTTTGTGGGTAATTACCCGCGTTTTGCCGCTACCGGCGCCTGCGAGCACCAAAGTGGCGCCTCGAGTGCGCTCAATGGCCGCTCGTTGGGCAGGGTTAAGGGTGGCACTGATTGCATTCATGGCGCCGCATTTTAGGGGTAGGGGGCTGTTTTGGCGGTTTTTTTTAAAAGAATAGGCTAAGTTTTTTACAACTTGGCCCGTACTTTGCTAAGTTGTTGATGTGCATGTTGAACTGGTTTTCCGGTGAGATGTGCCAAAACGGTTGCAACTGTAACCAAACTGTCATATATATGACTTCGGTTTTTGTACAAAACCAGCCTGTGGAATTCAGTTGACGGGGTTCTACAGGGATTTACTAATAAACTTGGAGAGTGCTCAATGTTTAAAAAAGCTCTATTAGCTAGTGCTGCTGTAATGGCTGCTGGCGTTGCATCTGCTGAAGTGACTGGTAACTTCGCAATTACTTCTGACTACATCTTCCGTGGCGTATCTAGCGGTCAAGCTGTACAAGGTGGTCTTGATTGGTCACACGACAGCGGTGCTTACGCTGGCGTATGGCTATCTAACGCTGCTATTGACGACGATACTGAAAATGAAGATGAAGTTAACTACTACGTAGGTTACGGCCTTGGCTTGAATGACGGTCTAAGCCTAGACCTAGGTTACATTCGTTACACA
The DNA here is from genome assembly GCA_030425645.1 of Gammaproteobacteria bacterium. Lineage (GTDB taxonomy): Bacteria > Pseudomonadota > Gammaproteobacteria > JAPPPA01 > JAPPPA01 > JAPPPA01. The sequence goes on from JAUHZK010000004.1 coordinate 132,687, forward strand.
TCTGACGAGTCTACCGACGGTGACATCAATGAAGTTTACGTTGGTGTGGCTGGCGAAGCTTGGAGTGCAACTCTGTACTACGGTGACGAAGAGCGCGCAGACAGTACTGAAGAAGATGAGTTCTACTACCTAGACTTGGGTTACGACGTTGCTTGTGGCGAAACCACCAGTGTTAGCTTGCACGCTGGTTACCTTAGCGACGAGGCTGACGACAACGATGCGATTGACCTATCTGTTACTTACAACGTAGGTGACTTCTCAATGGGTCTAAGCTATCTAGATCACGACGACGACGGCGCAGATGACGACGAAGACGTTCTGATGGTTGTTGGTTGGGGCACCGAGTTTGACGTTAAGTAATTAACTGACAACTTAGCCTTATAGAGAGCCCGCGAAAGCGGGCTTTCTTTGTTTTAGGGGCGGCAAAATTTGCTAGGATGCGTGGCTTTCCATCCTACTGTCTGACCTCCTTGTTACTTATGTCTACTGCGACTATTTTTGCTCGAATTGCCGAGGAAATTTCTGCCTCTACCCGTCAAGTTGAAGCCGCTGCCTTATTGCTTGACGAGGGCGCTACAGTGCCTTTTATCGCCCGTTACCGAAAGGAAGTCACCGGTGGCCTAGATGATAGCCAGCTAAGGGTGTTGGCTGAGCGCTTGATTTACCTGCGTGAATTAGAAGATCGCCGTGCGGTAGTACTGAAATCGATTGCCGAGCAGGATAAGTTGACGGCTGAACTTGAGGCCGCGATTAATGAGGCCGACAGCAAAACCCGTCTCGAAGATTTATACCTGCCCTATAAGCCGCGCCGCCGTACCAAGGCGCAAATTGCGCGCGAGGCGGGCGTTGAGCCGCTGCTTGATGCCTTGCTGGCCAATCCGAACCTCAGCCCTGACGTAGAAGCCGCAGCTTATTTGAATGCAGAAGCGGGTTTTGCCGATGCCGAAGCCGTGCTTGAAGGCGCCAAACAAATTCTGATGGAGCGCTTTGCCGAGCATGCTGAACTGCTGGCTGAGCTGCGTGACCTGATGTGGCGTAAGGGCGAGCTAAAAAGTCAGGTGATGATTGGCAAGGAGCAAGAAGCCGCCAAATTCAGAGATTATTTTGAGTTTGCTGAGCCTATTCATAAAGTGCCTTCGCATCGGGCTTTGGCCTTGTTCCGAGGCCGTAATGAAAGCTTGTTGATGTTGTCGCTGAGTTTGCCGGAAGAACATAAAACCTTGGCGGAGGGCCGCATTGCGCAGGCCTTTGAGATCGAGAATAAAAATCGCCCGGCGGATGCCTGGTTTGCGCAAGCGGTTGTGTGGGGCTGGAAAGTTAAACTGGCCATCAAGATCGAACTGGACCTATTTAATCAGTTGCGCGAGGCCGCTGAAGAAGAGGCGATTCGTGTTTTCGGTGCCAACCTAAAAGACTTGTTGTTAGCCGCGCCGGCGGGGCCACGGGCAACGATTGGCTTGGATCCTGGTCTACGTACCGGCGTTAAAGTTGCGGTGGTGGATGCCACCGGCAAAGTCTTGGATACCGGTGCTATTTATCCGCATGCACCTAAAAATCAATGGGATCAGTCGGTCGCCATTATCGCTGCGCTGGCCAAGCGGCATGGCGCCGAGTTAATCGCCATTGGTAACGGCACGGCCTCGCGTGAAACCGACAAGTTGGCGGCGGAAGTGATCAAAAAACACCCGGCGCTGAAGTTAACCAAGGTAGTGGTCAGCGAGGCCGGGGCGTCGGTGTATTCAGCCAGTGAAGTGGCGGCTAAAGAGTTTCCGGATATGGATGTGTCTTTGCGGGGTGCGGTGTCGATTGCGCGGCGCTTGCAAGACCCGCTGGCGGAGTTGGTGAAGATCGAGCCAAAGTCGATTGGCGTTGGGCAGTATCAGCACGACGTGAGCCAGATCAAATTGGCGCGTCAGCTTGAAGGTGTTGTCGAGGATTGTGTAAACGCTGTTGGGGTTGACCTCAACATGGCGTCGGTGCCGTTATTGGCGCGAGTGGCTGGACTAAGTGAGAGCGTTGCTACGCAAATTGTGATGCAACGCGACAGTGAGGGTGCCTTCCGTTCGCGCGAGGCGCTGAAGGCCGTGCCTCGCTTAGGTGATAAAACCTTTGAACAATGTGCCGGTTTCCTGCGTATTAATGGCGGTGATAACCCCTTAGATGCTTCAGCTGTGCATCCAGAAGCCTATCCCTTGGTAGAAAAAATGGCCCAGGGCGCCAGCACGTCGTTAGCGGATTTAATTGGCAACGCTACCGTAGTTAAAGGTTTACGAGCTGCTGACTTTGCCGATGATCAATTTGGGTTGCCGACTGTGCAGGACGTGCTGCGGGAATTGGATAAGCCGGGTCGAGACCCGCGGCCGGAATTTGCCACTGCCGCCTTTGACGACAGCGTGCACGAAGTGAAAGACCTGCGCCCGGGAATGATCTTGGAAGGCACGGTAACCAATGTGGCTAACTTTGGCGCCTTTGTTGACGTGGGTGTGCACCAAGATGGTTTAGTGCATATCTCTGCCTTGGCGAAAAACTTTGTCAAAGACCCGCGTGATGTCGTTAAAGCTGGCCAAGTGGTTAAAGTCAAAGTCTTGGAAGTGGATGTGGCGCGCAAGCGCATAGCTATGACCATGCGCTTGGATGATCCGCTGCCGAGCGAGAAGCCTGCTGATAGCAAGTCGTCAGCGCGTGACGATGCTCGTCAAAGCCGTGATGCGCGCCAATACCAAAGCCGTCAGCCTGCTGCTGCGGCTAAGGGCTCGATGGCCGCTGCTCTGTCGCAAGCGCTAGGCAAGTAACACAGGGAGTGCTGCCGTTCGGCAGGTGGCAAGTTGCTAAGCAGTGCATCGCCCTTTGTGCGGCTGAGCAACGGAGCAAAATCGAGATTGAGCCTGCGGCCTGTTTGAGCGTAGCGAGTTCCGCAGGCGCTCGATTTGGCGAGTAGCGCAAGGAACCGCGAAGCGGCCGCACGGTGGGTAAGGCATTTTTTCGTCTATTTTTGATGCTTCAAAAATAGACTCGGCCATCGGGAATAAGTAAACGCAACCGTATGAACTTATTGAGGCCGAAACCCGCACCAAGGTGATCTCAAGAAAATCAAACCTCCCTTGATACGAGGAGGCAGGGGCTTCTTAGGCTGTTAAAAAGTTTGTCTGTGGCGTGCCGATTAGGCGGCGTGTTCTTGCCAGAACAACAGGCCTTGGGTATTGAGCTCAAAGTCGACAGCAAATAGCTGTTCGATTTCGCGCTCGCTTAGTTTGGCGCCTAGGCGTTGCAAGTCTTCTTTATGCAGTGCTTTCAGTGCGGCTTTTAGATCCTGATGAGGGTGGTCGCTATCACGGTGGCGCTGGGCCAATAAGCTGTACTCATGCAGTTTGCGGCGTAGGTCATTAGCCAAGTGCTCAACGTCTTCAATCATGCCAAAGTGGGTTAGAAACATGCGCTGTGGCTGATAGCTCATCAGCATGTTGATAGTGTCTAGCCAGGCGTCTGGGTCGAACTGTACTGGCGTGCTGGTGGGGATAATGTAATGCGCCTGAGTCAGTCCGCATTCGGGGCCATCGGTGGCGCGATAGGAGATGCCGAAGGTATCCCCAGTAAACCAGCCTTGGCTTTGGCTATCCCAAACCGCGTAGTGGTGTTTAGCGTGGCCGGGGGTGTCGCGTAATTCTAAGCGACGCTGGCCCAGCTGAAAGCTGTCGCCATCTTTGATGCTAACCACGCGATTTTCATCTACCGGCAGGATATCGCCAAACTGTTGTTTTAAGCCTTCGGCACCATAGACGGCGGTAGCGCCGGCGATCAACTTGCTAGGGTCGATCATATGGCGCGCGCCACGCGGGTGCATGATCAGCTTGGCGTTGGGTAATTCGCGCATTAGGCTGCCAGCACCGCCGGCATGATCAAGATGCACGTGGGTTGGCATCACATAGTCAACATTCTCTAGGGCGATACCTTTGTTGGCAAGCAAGGCCAAAATGCGCGGCGTGCAAAGGCTATGACCTGTATCAATAATAGCGGCGTGGCCATCTTCCTCAACTAGGTAGCAGGCGGCTAAGCCAGCGCGATGCTGCATGGTGTCGATGCAGGTAATGCCGTGACCGAGGTCGGTAAATTCAGAATATTGCATACCGAAAAAGCGCCTTATTAAGTGACCCTTGTTAAGTGATATGAAGTCGCGTTTTGCAGTGTCGCAGAGCGCTTGCGACAGGGTCAATCTGTTTTATAACTGCCAGTGCTCGCTAACGCTGAAAAAATCGGCGTGGGCGTGGTAGTGCTCGCTCGCGGTACTGCCGTCACGGCATAACCAAGCCGTTTCTAGGCCGGCATCGGCGGCGGCGTCTAGCTCTTCGGTGACGTCGGATAGAAACAGTAACTGTGAGGCGTTGCCGCCGAGGGCGTCGCGAATGATTTCGTAGCTGCGACTTTCTCGCTTATGACCAATGCGGGTGTCGAAGTAGCCGTTAAACAAGGGCGTCAGATCGCCATGATTACTATGGCCGTAAATCAGCTGCTGAGCCCGCACTGAGCCGGAAGAATACACATGCAAATTGAGGCCGGCTTGCTGCCAGCGCAAGAGTTCTGCGGCGGCGTCGTCGTAAACGTGGCCGGTTAGCTGGCCACTGGCGTAACCTTGTGCCCAGATCAGCCCTTGCAGCGTTTTTAGTGGTTCGACTTTTTTGTCTTCATCAATCCATTGCCGTAGCTGTTGCACTGCTTCGCTATCGCTGAGTGGGCGGCCGGCCTGGCTGCTGACCGCCTGTAGTTGTAGGCGCACTTCGGGGCTGTTGGCGTTGGCGGCGACAAAGTCGGCAAGCTGCTGGCGCGCATAGGGGAACAGCACTTGGTGGACAAAGGCGATGTCGGTGGTGGTGCCTTCAATGTCGGTAATAATTTGGCGAATGGCGGGCATGGCAAAGCCTAGTGGTTGTCCAAAAGCGGAAAGCGTGTGGCGATGTCGTCGCCGGTGAAGTCAGCCACCCAGCCTTGGTCGGTGGTAAAGAAGCGAATCGCCGTAAAGGCTGGTTCGCAGCCCATATCAAACCAGTGTGTCATACCGGCCGGTACTGAAATAAGGTCGCCAGCAGTGCAAAGTATGGCGAAGACCGTGTTAGGCGCAGTAACCTGCGGACGTAAATAAAATAAGCCTTGGCCACTGGCAAAAAAACGCACTTCAAAGTCTTTGTGGCTATGTTCGCTTAAAAACATTTGCCGAAACTCGTCTTTCTTGGGGTTGCTTGGGTCGATGCTAGCAACGTCGATACTGTTGAAGCCAAACTGCTGGTTGAGTGCCTCAATCGGTCCGGCGTAGGCCGCCAATAGGCTGTCTTGGTCGGTGCCTTGATTGCTGCCTGAGTTGTCCGCTAGCGCCCAGCGTTGATAAATAACGCCGATTTTATCTAACTCCGCCTCGATCGCCGTGCTGTCGCTTATTTGCTGTAGCGGTTTGGCTTGTTCGTTATAAATGGTGAGTTGGCTTTGCATAATTAACCCCAGCGGTGTTTTTGCCATTCGCATTCGAGTAAAAACTCGAGTGCCTCTAGGCGGTTATAGCACTGGGCGAGGTTGTCGCCCCATACATAGATGCCATGGCCGGCAATAATATAGGCGTGCTCTGGCTGTTTCTCAGCAACCCTTTGCGCGAGTGCCGGAATATCTTGGTCGTTGGCGAATACCGGTACTGAAATTTCGCTGTGATGACTTTCAATACCGGCAAAAATCTTTAACAGCTCGTAGCCGCTGAGTGTGACGCTGCCAAAGTCAGCGGGCATCAGCGTAGAGGCGATGCTATGGGTGTGCAGCACAGCGCCAACGTTTGCCATGGCCCGGTAGCGCTCACAGTGAAGCAGGGTTTCGGCCGAAGGTTTGTGAGTGCTGCCTTGGGCTTGCCCGGCCATATCAACCGTTAGGAAATCCTGCGCCGTCATATGGCCTTTGTGAACGCCGCTACGGGTCACCAAGATCGTTTTTTGGTCTAGCTTGGCGGAGAAGTTTCCGCCCGAAGCAGGTACCCAGCCGCGCTGGTGGCTGGCGTGGCCAATCTGAACCATTTCTTCAGCGAGCGTTTTTTCGAGCATGACAGCAACGTTAGGCCAATATTAGGAGGGGCATAATTTTATAATGTCGGCCTTAAGGCTACCAAGCGTTGTTGCTGGTAAAACACTAACTGAAGTTATATCTATGCGTGTAAACGGAAAACCTTGTCGCACTATTTGGCCGCTGTCTGATGCCGCGGTGGCGGTTATTGATCAGCGCTGTTTGCCGCACCAGTTCAAAACGGTGGAGTTAACTAACGTCGCCGAGGCCGCGGCCGCGATTGAGAATATGACGGTGCGTGGGGCGCCGTTAATTGGCGCCACAGCGGCCTACGGTATGGCTTTAGCGATGCGAGCAGACTGCTCTGATGCAGCGGTAGCCAGTGCCGCTGATTTACTACAACAGACACGGCCGACAGCAGTGAATTTGCTATGGGCGCTGTCGCGAATGCGATCGCGCTTATTGGCCCTACCTAGCAGCGAGCGCCTGCAGGCAGCCTGGCAAGAGGCGGCGGCTTTGTGTGAAGAAGATGTTGCTCTGAATGAGAAAATAGGCCAGCAAGGTTTGGCGCTGATTGAAGCCTGTTACCAAAAAACTGGCCGTACCGTAAATGTGCTCACGCACTGTAATGCGGGCTGGTTAGGCACGGTAGATTGGGGTACGGCCTTGGCGCCGATTTATCAGGCTGCTGATGCAGGAATACCCGTGCATGTTTGGGTTGATGAAACCCGGCCTCGCAATCAGGGTGCCAGCTTAAGCTGTTGGGAGTTGGGCCAGCATGGTGTTGCCCATACTTTGTTGCCGGACAATGCCGGTGGCCATTTAATGCAGCATGGTCAAGTGGATATGGTGATTGTGGGTTGTGACCGCACTGCGCGTAATGGTGACGTTTGCAATAAGATCGGCACTTATTTAAAAGCCTTGGCGGCGCATGACAATAGTGTGCCTTTTTATGTGGCGTTACCGAGCCCGACGATAGATTGGCAGATTACGGACGGCGTAAAAGATATTCCGATTGAGCAGCGTAGTGCGGATGAAGTGCTAACGGTTACCGGTCTGTTGGCTGGCGAAGAAAGCAAGTTGGCAACCGTGCAAATTGCGCCGGCAGAAACAGCAGCGGCGAATTACGGTTTTGACGTAACACCAGCGCGATTGGTCACCGCCTTGATCACTGAGCGCGGCATTTGTGACGCCAGCGAGGCTGGCTTATTAAGTTTATTTCCGGAGCAAGCGCATGAGTAAAGATGATATTTACGCGGCACCGCATGACCAGCTCGGCGAGTTTGTCTTTGACGCGCGGGTAGCCAATGTTTTTGCTGACATGATTCAGCGCTCTGTGCCGGGTTATGCGACCACGATTTCGACGATTGCTGAATTGGCATCACGTTATGTGCAGCCCGGCAGCCGGGTTTATGACCTAGGTAGCTCCTTGGGAGCGGCGAGTTTGGCGATGCGCCATGCGATTACGCAGCCGGATGTGGAAATTATTGCCGTTGATAACTCTGCGGCCATGGTTGAGCGTTGCTGTTTAAATGTTGAGACCGATACGGCAACCGTGCCGGTTAAGGTTGTGCAGGCTGACGTGCAGGATGTCGACATCGATAATGCCTCCTTGGTGGTGCTGAACTTTACCTTGCAGTTTATTGCCGTTGAAGAGCGCTTGGCGCTGCTGCAAAAGGCCTATCAAGGCTTGCGTCCGGGCGGTAAGTTGCTGTTATCGGAAAAGGTGGTCTTCCCAGACCCGTATCTGGATGAACTGAATATTGATTTGCATCATCGTTATAAAAAAGCCCACGGCTACAGCGATCTTGAGATCGCGCAAAAGCGTAGCGCTTTAGAAAATAAATTGATCCCGGAAACGGTGCCGGAACATAAGGCGCGCCTGCAGCAGGCGGGTTTTGCTCGCGTTGATGTCTGGTATCAGTGTTTTAATTTTATGTCGATGATCGCGGTGAAAGCCGAATGAGCCAGACTTGGCAGCTCGCTGATTACCCCTTTGCCGAGGCGCTGCTGCCAGCACTAGCCGCTGTTGAGCGCAAAGGCCATGGCGATCTTGAAAAATGGCGGGCGGCGCTAGCGGCGTTGCCGGCGGTAGAGAACGCTCGCTATGAATTTAGCCCCATGCTGGCGGTCGACGGCGATTGCTCCGCGACGCAGTCGGCGCAATTAAAGCAAGCGTTATTGCCATTACACCCTTGGCGCAAAGGTCCGTTCCGGCTGTTTGAACACTATATTGACACCGAGTGGCGCTGCGATTGGAAGTGGCAGCGTGTGTTGCCGCATATCCAGCCGCTAGCAGGGCGCAAGGTGCTGGATGTTGGTTGCGGCAACGGCTACTACATGTGGCGAATGTTGGGTGAGGGTGCTGCACAGGTATTGGGCGTCGACCCAATGTGGCTGTTTCGCATGCAGTACGAGGTTTTGCATTTCTATTTTGCTGATGCGTTGGAGCCGAGCCAGCAGGTTGAAATGTTACCGCTAGGCATTGATGACGTGCCTGAAGATACGGCCTATTTCGACACCGTATTTAGCATGGGTGTGCTCTATCATCGGCGCGACCCGGTGCAGCATATTCGGCAGTTGCTAGGGCAGTTGCGACCGGGTGGTGAATTGGTGCTGGAGACCTTGGTGATACCGGGTAATGATGCCGATGAGCTGACGCCAAATGGTCGCTATGCGCAGATGCGTAATGTGCATGCACTGCCAACAGTGGCCCGCTTGCAGCAATGGTTGTTGGAGGCGGGTGCCGGCGTGGCGCGCTGTGTTGATGAGGCCGACACCACTACTGAAGAGCAGCGCCAGTCGGCTTGGATGTGGTTCCATTCATTGCCGCAATACCTTGATGCTAAGAATTCCGCATTGACCATTGAGGGTCACCCTGCGCCCCGACGAGCTGTTATGGTGGCGCGCAGATCTTAGTTTGAATGCAAATTCAGTTTGCAAGTTTGTGCTAAGTGGATTAGGTTATTGTCCTTGCGTTGATAATCAAACCCCTAATTTCAGGAGATGCTGGTGGAATTCCGCAGCCAAGGCCTAAGCAAACAAGATGTTTTTTCGACCATGGATGAATACGCCATGACCGACATGCCGATGCATGACGGGCGCATGATGGCTTATGTCTATGACGCTGGCCCTGAAGTTGATGAGGTGGCTAAGAAAGCCTACACCCGATTTCTAAGTGCTAATGCCCTTGACCCAACGCAAACGCCTAGTTTGACCCGTTTTGAAAACGAAATCGTAGCCACCTCGATCGCGCATATGCAGGGTGACGAACACTGTGTGGGCAATTTCACCAGTGGCGGCACAGAAAGTTGCATGTTGGCGGTCAAAACCGCACGTGACTATATTCGAGATAAAAAAACACTAAACGGCAAACCAAATTTGGTGGTGCCAGCGACCGCGCACGCGGCCTTCCATAAAGCTGCGCATTATTACGATATGGAGCTGCGGTTGGTCGAAGTCGACACCGATAGCTTTATGGCAATTCCTGAAAAAATGGCCGCGGCGGTTGATGAGAACACCGTATTGTTAGTGGCGTCGGCGGTTTCTTATGCCCATGGCGTAACAGATCCGATTGAGGCGATTGGTAAAATCGCGCTAGAGCATGACATCTGTTTGCATGTTGATGGTTGCATTGGGGCCTTCGTTTTAGGCTGGATGCGACGCATGGGGCGCGAAGTGACGCCATTCGATTTTTCGGTGCCGGGTGTGACTTCGATCTCGATGGACTGGCACAAATACGGTTATTGCCCGAAAGGCGCGTCGGTGATTTTGCATAAGAATCGCGACATTCGCCGCCACCAAATCTTTACCTGCTCGCAGTGGACCGGTTACACAGTTATCAACACCACCATTCAGTCGACCAAATCAGGTGGTCCAGTGGCAGCCTGTTGGGCGGTGATGAACTTTCTTGGCGAAGAGGGCTATCAACGTTTGATCGGTCGCACGATGGATGCCACCGACAAAATTTTAGAAGGCCTTAAGGAAATCCCAGAACTGAAAATGTTGGGCAAACCGGAAATGTCCCTAGTCGCCTTCACTACCGATGAATTTAATGTCTTCCATCTGGTTGACGAAATGAAGGCCCGTGATTGGATTATTCAGCCGCAGCTGGGTTTTTATGGCAGCAAAGAAAACGTGCATTTGTCGATCACGCAGGCGGTGCTGGAGAACGTTGACGACTTTATTCGCTGCTTGAAGGAGTCAGTTGCCGCGGCGAAGTTGCTGGATAACAGCGAGCCACCAGAGACGATGTTACAAATGCTTAACCAAGTGCAGCCGAAGATGCTGCGTGGGCCGGGCTTTAACGCGCTAATGGCGCAGTTTGGTATGACCGAGGACGGTATTCCTGACCGCTTGGCGGGCCTTAACCAAGTATTGAATGCGATGCCGCCGGAGCTAACCAAGGCTGCGTTAACAGAGTACTTTAACGAGCTGTTCACGCCAGCTGCCTAGCTGTCCCGGCGCATTCCGCTGCGCGCTGCCTATGCTAGGCTGCGTGCATGCCTGAACCAACCGTGTCTGAACCATTGTCTGTTGCTGAAAGCCGCTTAAGTCATCGCCAATTGGCGGGATATGGCTTGGGCTCAATTGCCAGCGCCATGTTTAATACCGTGCCGGCCTTGGTCATGTTGTTTTTCTTAACGCAGACCTTAGGTGTCAGCCCCGCATGGGCGGGTGCGGCGATGTTTTTGCCCAAGCTTTGGGATGTCTTTACTGACCCGATGATGGGTTTTCTGTCTGACCGCACGCGTTCGCGCTGGGGCCGCCGCCGGCCGTGGATGCTGTTAGGTGCCTTCACCTTGCCTGTCGCCTTTGTGATGGTTTTCTCCGTGCCAGAGTATGCGCAGTGGCAATCCCGTTTCGCTTGGGTAATGGCTTGGTATCTGGTCGCCGCGACCTGTTTCACGGTTTATGTCGTGCCCTATGTGTCGATGCCGGCTGAGATGACGGATAACTACCACGAGCGCACCCGCATTTTGTCTTGGCGTATGGCCTTTGTGGTGGTCGGCATTATGCTCGGTGGCGCCTTGGCACCGCTGCTTATTGAACAGGGCGGCGGTGGCATCGCTGGTCACCGTTTTATGGCTTTAGTGCTGGGCTCGTTAATGTTTATGGTGATGTTGCTGACCTTTTTCGCCACGGCTCAGTTGCCGCGTAAAAGTTGGCAGCGCTCTGAAACGGCGGGCTGGCAAGCTGTTGCTATCGCCTTGCGCAATCGGCCATTCAAAGTATTGATGCTGGCTTACCTGTTAATGATGGTAGGTGCTAACTCGTTGTTAGCGACCGTGCCGTTTTATGTGGCTCATCGTCTGAGTAGTGGCGGTGAGTTGGTAACGCTGTTGTTCTTGTGTCACTTGCTACCGTCGCTTATCTCGATACCGTTATGGAATAGATGGTCGCGTGTGGTTGGTAAGCAGCAAGGTTTAATGGCCGGTGTCGCCATTTATGCGCTTGGCTGTGTGGCGTTATATTTTGCCGATGGTGTGATGTCCTTAGCATTGGTAGTAGCGATCGTGACGCTAATGGGCACCGGCATGGGCGCGATCCAGTTGTATCCCTTCGCTATGGTGCCGGACGTAATCGCCTTGGATCGTCGGGCCAGCGGTCTCAACCGCGAGGGCTTGTTTACTGGCGTTTGGATCGCCAATGAAAAGATCGGCATCGCCGCTGGCGCATTTATCGCGGCCTTGGTGTTAGAGGTGTTTGGCTTCCTAGAAGGTGGTGCTGAGCAGTCTCAACAAGCCTTGCAGGGCGTGCAGGTGGCGTTTGCACTGCTGCCAGCGCTATTACTATTTTTGAGTATGGCTGTGCTTAAGGCCTACTCCCTAGACCGGGAACTGTTACGCAGCCCGCGGTCAAACCCCATCACTTAGTTCAGATTAATAAGATTAGTCGAAATTAGTGCTAGCGCGGTGCCTTCGGTAGAATGCGCGCCTCATCGATATGCCCACTAGGGTGGGGAAGCCTAAATGAAGCGAATAAAGTTAAAACAACCCCTATTGGTTTTGTTGTTGCTGACCTTGGTTAGCGGCTGCTCTATCACGGGTGGTATTGCTGATGGCCTAAATAAAGGCGTGCAAAACCAGCGAGATCCACAACTGGTAGCAGAAGCGTTGCCGACTTATATCTTGATGGTTGACGGCTTGCTGGCGCGCAACCCTGATAGTGAAACCTTGCTGCTAGCTGGTGCACAGTTGTATGGCGCTTATGGCGGTAATTTTGTCGATGAGCCGGCTAGGGCGCAATTGCATACCCGTATTGCTAAGGACTACGCGCAGCGGGCTTTCTGTTCAACGTTGGATGACCTTTGTGAAGCCGAAAAACAGGGCGCGAACGCGTTCAAAGAGGCCTTGCAGAAAGTTGATGACGACGATGATGTGAAGTGGATTTACGGTTACGCCACTGCGATGGCGGGTTGGATCCAAACGCATAGCGGCGACTTTAATGCGATTGCGGCGCTACCTAAGGTAACGGCTATGTTGGAGCGGGTGACGGCTCTGTCGCCGGAGCTTGATAACGGCAACCCTTGGTTGTATCGCGGCGTATTGGCTAGTCAGGTGCCGCCCGCTTTAGGTGGTAAACCAGAAGTTGCTCGGGCGCATTTTGAACGCGCTATTGCCGTTTCTGATGGTTACAACTTAATGGCGAAAGCGTTGTTTGCTGAGTTTTACGCGCGCTTGGTGTTTGACCAAGAGTTACACGACCGTCTTTTGAACGAAGTCTTGGCGGCCGAGGTCGAAGCGCCGGCATTAACGCTGGCGAATGTTTTGGCGCAAGAAAAAGCCCGCGAGTTGCTGGCTAGTGGCCAGGATTATTTTTAATCAAATTGTTATGGGGCGCGGATAACGGCGCCAAGTAGGAAAAATGAAAAAGCTATTCTTGATCATGACTTTGCTAGCGGTGACGCTGCCAAGTCAGGCAACGACCTTAAAAATTGCAACTTTGTTGCCGGACGGCACATCGATCATGCAAGCCATGCGGGCCGGCGGAAAAGAAATTGAAAGCCTGACAGAGGGTCGGGTGAAGTTTAAATTTTATCCGGGTGGCGTTATGGGTAATGACGCTAGTGTGATGCGCAAAATGCGTATTGGGCAGCTGCATGGCGGTGCGTTTACTAGCGGCACCATGGCCGACTTATATCCCGATGCACAGATTTACAGCCTGCCATTTTTGTTGAATAACAAAGCTGAGGTTGACCATATCCGCGCTCAGTTCGACGCCGAAATTTTTGCGGGCCTAGAAGAGGCCGGCATGGTGCCGATGGGCTTGGCGACAGGTGGTTTTGCTTATTTAATGAGCCAGCAACCGATCCGCAAGATGTCGGATCTTGGCGACAAGAAATTGTGGTTGCCGCAAGGCGACAAGTTGATTGCTATTGCTATTGAAGAGATTGGCGCCAACGGCGTACCGCTTGGCCTTGGTGATGTTTATACCGGTTTGCAAACTGGCTTGATTGACACTGCCGGCACCTCGCCAGCCGGCGCCATTGCGCTGCAGTGGTACACCCAAGTGAAATACGTGACCGACTATCCTTTAGGCTATTTGGGTGGCTGGCTAGCGATTGGTGCCAAGGCTTGGAAAAAGCTAAGCCCGGCAGATCAGAAGATTGTTAAAGACGTGTGGGCTCGCGTATATGCCCAAATTGATGCGGAAACCTGGTCAGGTTCTAGCAACGCTATTGCTGCCTTAAAAAATCAGGGTATTGAGTTTGTTGCGGTAGATGTTGATGACAAGCTGAACTGGCAAGCCGCGACCGAACGTGCCTTGTTGCGCGCGGGTGAGGCGGGTGCTTATAACCCTGAAACCTTGCAACGCTTGCGTGACGAGCTTGAGCGCTTTCGGGCGCAATAGACTGGGCTCACTAGCTAAGCAGTAACACTATGCAAACGTTGTTTCGCCGATTACATCAGCTGGAAGACGCCTTTTTAGCGCTGCTGCTTGGGAGCATGATCGCGCTCGCGGTTCTGCAAATTGTCTTGCGCAATGTGGCGGGGACCTCGCTAACCTGGATTGATCCCTTGTTGCGCGTTGAAGTCTTGTGGCTGGGTTTGTTGGGCGCCGCAGCTGCCGCACGCACCGGGCGCCATATCACCATTGATTTGTTAGAGCCGGTGTTAAAAGGCAACGCCAAATTGCAGCTCGCGCGCTTGGCCAATTTTGCCGCCGCCGTGGTTTGTGCGGTGGTGGCTTGGTATGCCTACCAATTTGTGCTGTTAGAAAAAGAATTTCCAACCCCGGGTGTGTTGGGGCTGCCAACATGGGTGTTTCAAACCGTGATTCCCTATAGCTTCGGCTTAATGTCGTTCCGTTTTTTGCAAATGGCTTTTGTGCCTCGCGCTAAGGAGTCATAACGGTGGCTATTTCTTCATTGCCGTTGTTGGCTTTGGCTGTGGCCGGCGTGCCGTTGTTCGCTATTATTGCCGCCTCTGCGCTCTACGGTTATTGGCAGGCCGATATTGAATTATTGGCGATCGCCGTTGAGGTGTATCGCTTGGCCGAGATGCCTGTGTTGTTGGCGATTCCGCTATTTACCTTTGCTGGTTATGTGCTCGGTGAAAGTCGCGCGCCGCAACGTTTGGTGGCGTTAAGCGATGCTTTGCTGGGGTGGTTGCCTGGCGGTTTGGCCATGGTGGCGGTGGCTGTGTGTGCTTTCTTTACGGCGTTCACCGGAGCCTCGGGTGTGACCATTGTTGCTCTCGGTGCCTTGCTCTATCCGGCCATGCGCGAAGCGCACTACCCAGAAAAATTTGGCTTGGGTCTGATTACCTCGGCCGGCAGTTTGGGGCTTTTGTTTGCGCCCTCGCTACCGTTGATTTTGTACGGTGTAGTAGCGCAGCAAATGTCGCTGTCGACGCCGGTAAATATTGATGACCTATTCCGTGCAGGCCTCTTGCCCGGTGCCTTAATGATGCTGGTGTTGGGTGGTTATTGTGTCTGGCAAGGTCGCAAGCTGCCGCGCCAAGAGAAGCGTTTTTCCAGTGCTGAGGCATTGCAGGGTTTGCGCGCAGCCTGGCCGGAGTTGCCGCTGCCAGTGTTGGTATTAGGCGGTATCTACGGTGGTTTCTTGGCGGTTTCTGAAGCCGCGGCAGTGGCGGCGGCTTATGTGCTAATTGTGCATGTGTTGCTTAAGCGCGAAATCAGCCTAGCTGAGCTACCAGCGGTGATGCGTGAGTCGATGACTTTGGTGGGCGGCATTATGGTCATTCTGGCAGTGTCATTGGCCTCCACTAATGTGTTGATTGACGCCGAAATTCCGCAGCAGTTATTCGCTTGGATTCGTAGTTGGATTGATAGCCCAACCACCTTCTTGCTGGCGCTGACAATCTTTCTGTTGTTGCTGGGCATGTTGCTGGATATTTTTTCGGCACTAGTGATTGTGGTGCCGATTATTCTGCCGATAGCGGTGGGCTACGGTATTCATCCCGTGCATTTAGGTATCGTTTTCTTGGCGAATATGCAGCTGGGTTACTTTACGCCGCCGGTGGGGATGAACCTGTTTATTGCCAGCTACCGCTTTAATAAGCCAGTGATGACTTTATACCGCGCTTCAATCCCATTCTTTTTCTTGTTGCTGGCGGCGGTATTGCTGATTACTTGGGTGCCTTGGCTGTCGCTTTGGTGGGTCTAAAGCGCGCCTAACTGCTTCGGCTTCAATCTTGGCATTGGGCTGCCGTCAATGTCGCATTGGCGTGGCCTTGGTCGGCTATCTGGGAAAACGGTGATGCTGACCGGGATGTCATTGGCGACGAAACTAAAGCAGGGGTAGCTAGCTTCGGTTTGTCGATTTATCCGCACCACGCGTTCTTGCTCGCGGTAAGGGATATGGTGGTCTTGCAGTGTCCACAGCAGCGGTTCGGTGCTGTCGCTATAAAGGTGGATTTCTAAGCGGTCATCTAGTTTGGCGATATTGCTGGCCAAGCTGCCAGCAATGTAGTGCGGGAATTCGCTAAGGAATGCCGAGGCCTCTTTGGCGCTGCGCTTTAACTGTGCGGCCCAGTTTTGATCGTCCGCGTTACCGAAGCAGGCGATATAGCGCTGTAGCGCCTCATTGATAAGGCGATTCTCCGGCATTGCGGTCTGTGGCGTGGTAGCCAATGTTTCCAGCGCCTTGCGTTTGGCAACGCCATAATCTTGCAAGCGTTGCTGGTGCATGATGCGTGCGGCGATTTCTGCCAGTTCTTGTTTGTTGGCCATGCCTCCGCCTGTCGGAACTGTTTTAAGGTGACCGCTTAAAACAGTTCCTCAACAATCTCGCCGCCGCTATTGCCACTAGAGCCGTAGTTGCCATTGCTATTTGAGTACTGCTCTTGGGGAGCATATTGGCTGCGGAAGGTCTCAAAAATGGCCTCCGGATCGCCGGCCGAGGCCCGTTCGCCGGTGGTTTTGTTAATGCGTACATTGACGAGCCCATCGGGTAGGTCGGGCAGCACTTGTGGAACGTCTTTGAGTTCTTCGCCCATGTATTCAATCCAAATCGGCAGTGCCGCGCGGCCGCCGACTTCAGCGCGGCCCAAGGTGTCGACTTCATCAAAGCCAACCCAAGCGACGGCTACGCGTTTAGGTGTGTAGCCTGCAAACCAGGCGTCTTTTTGGTCGTTGGTGGTGCCGGTTTTGCCGGCTATGTCGCGCCGTTTTAACTGTAGAGCTTTACGCGCGGTGCCTTGGCTGACTACGTCGCGTAGCATGCTATGCATTAACCAGGCGTTTTCCGGTGTCATGATGCGTTCTGCTAGTACGGGCTCTGGGGCGACAAAGGCGGGTTCTTCGGCGCTGTTGTCTTCGGTTTCCGTAGTGGTGTCGATTTCGCCGTCAGCGACCGCTTCGTCGTCAGCTGTTTCGGCTAATGTGTTTTCAACGAGGCTGTCGTCAGTCACTAGCGGCTGTTCTTCCGCGCCTGCCATGCCGACCAATTCTTCGCAGCGATCCTTGCAGATAATCGGCGGGTTGCTTTGCCATACGCGTTGGCCGTTGGCGTCGTTGATGTGTTCAATAAAGTGTGCCGGGATACGGAAGCCGCCGTTGGCAAAGGCTGTATAGGCGCTGGCTAATTCGTAGGGGGAGACAACGCTAGAGCCAAGTGATAGCGACAGGTCTCGCGGCATATTGTAGGTGTTGAGCCCAAATTTGCCGGCGTAGTTAATGGTGTGATTTAGACCAATGTCTTGCAGGATGCGGATCGATACTAGGTTGCGCGAATGCGTTAGCGCCCAACGTAAGCGGGTGGGGCCGAAGAATTTGCCGCTGTAGTTTTCTGGGCGCCAGCTGGTTTCCAGTTTGTCGTCCTCAAAAACCACCGGCGCGTCATTAATGATGGTGGCCGCGGTATAGCCTTTTTCTAAGGCCGCTGAATACAAAAATGGCTTGAAGCTAGAGCCCGGCTGGCGGCGGCTCTGTACGGCGCGATTAAACTTACTATGGTAAAAATCGTAGCCTCCGCTTAGGGCTAGTAGAGCACCGTTTTCTGGGTTTAGAGACACCAAGGCACCTTGGGCTTTGGGGATCTGCGCGAGCGTCCAGTCTTGGCGTTCTGCCTGTGTCTCAGGGTCGGTTTTTTTGCCGCGTGCACGCAGTCGAATGAGGTCGCCGACTTTTAGTACATCGGTTGCGGTTTGCGGTGCTTCGCCCACTCGGTTGTTGTCTATATAGGCTTTGGCCCAGCTGAGGTCGTCCCAATCTAATTCGACGGTGCCGATGCTGCGAGCTTCGACCGTGGCACTCTGCTCGCCAAGCGCAGTGACGATGGCGGGTACCAGGTCGCCAACCGTAGTCTTGCTGGATAAGTAATCCTGTAGCGCATCGGCTTGCGTAATTTGAATATCTTGGTTTTCTTCTTCGCTATTGGCTTTGGCGACAATGGCGGCAATGTCGACATCGGCTTCGCTGCCGCGCCAACCGTGTCGGCGGTCGTAGTTTTGTAGTCCGGAACGCAGCGCCCGGTTGGCTGCTTGTTGGCTGTCGCTGTGAACGGTGGTGTAGACGTGGAAGCCGCTGTTGTAAACCTCGGTGCCGTACTCCTTAACCAGTTTGGCGCGCACCATTTCCGCTACGTAGCCAGCGTCAATGTCGGGCTCAATTGACTGTAGTTCGGCGCTAATGTCTTCGGCCTGCGCGGCGGCGAGCATATTGTCGTCAATATGCTGGAGCTGATGCATGCGGCGCAGCACGTAGTTGCGGCGTTGCAGTGCACGGCGTGGATTGGCAATGGGGTTGTAGCGCGATGGTGCTTTTGGCAGGCCGGCGATCATTGCGGCCTGGGAAAGGCTTAGCTCGTCGAGAGTTTTGCCATAGTAGACCTGTGCCGCAGCAGCAACGCCATAGGCGCGTTTGCCAAGATAAATTTTGTTTAGATATAAGGACAGGATTTCTTCTTTGCTGAGTTCGCGCTCAATCTTTAGCGCTAGGAAGATTTCCAGTAATTTCCGTTTGTAGCTTTTTTCTGGGCTCAGGAAGAAGTTTCGTGCCACTTGCATGGTGATGGTTGAGCCGCCTTGTCCGCGGGTGCCGGTGGCAATTAAATGCCCGACAGCGCGTACGAGGCCTTGCCAGTCAACGCCGGGGTGTTCGAAGAAGCGATCATCTTCTGAGGATAGAAAAGCTTGAATGAGTTGCTCGGGTACTTCGTTGTAGGCTACCGGTGTGCGGCGCTGCGTGCCGTATTCGGCAATTAACTTTTGATCCGCGCTATAGATGCGCAGAGGCACCTCTAGGGCGAAGTCAGTGCGGGTATCTATTTCCGGCAACTGTTTGGACAGTACGCTGTAGGCCACTAAAAAGGCGACTAGGCCAAGTGCGAGTGCTGCGAACCCCGAGGCGCTTAAAATCGCCAGCAGCTTGAATGCTTTCATAGATCTCTTGAGTAATTTGAACAATGCAGGGCCATATTATGCCCATAACCGGTATATTAAGTGTGGCTGTCGGTCACAACAGCCGATATAGTTATGAGTAATACTATAAAAATATAGAGGGGCAAGGGGTTCGCCTCACACGGGCTTTACGAATGGGTTTTTTGGATCGCAAACCAACGTCAGCTGTCGGTATTGATATCAGTACCTCGGCTATCAAAATGCTTGAACTGCGTAAGCAGGGCAAGGGTTACCGCGTGGAAAGCTACGCAGCCGTGCCATTGGCTGATGACGTGGTGGTGGATCACCAAATCAAAGAGATCGAAGCCGTTGGTACAGCGATTGCCAAAGCGGTGGAGCGCTCACGTAGTAAGACCAAGCAAGCGGCTGTGGCATTAGCCGGTTCCCAAGTGATTAGTAAGACCCTCACCATGCCCGCTGGCTTGAGCGATGACGAGCTTGAGCAGCAGATTGCGATTGAAGCTGATCACTACATTCCCTTTCCGCTTGATGAAGTGAATTTTGACTTTGAGGTGCTAGGCCCAGTAGATGGTGAAGAAGGGCAGGTAGAAGTGCTTTTGGTGGCGTCGCGCACTGAGCAAGTGGAGCAACGTGTTGCCGCGCTTGAGGTGGGTGGTTTGTTGCCACAGGTGGTGGACGTTGAGCCTTTTGTGATGGAAAACGCGGCGTATTTGCTGCGGCACCAGATGCCGAATGACGGTGAGGGTGCGACCGTGGCCTTGTTTGACGTCGGTGCAACAACGGCATCCGCCACCATCTTGCATGACCTTAAGGCCGTTTATACGCGTGAACAAGTATTTGGCGGCCGCCAATTAACCGACGAAATTATGGACCGTTACGGCCTTACTTTTGCCGAGGCTGGCTTGGCGAAAAAAACCGGTGAAGGCTTGCCAGAGGGTTATCAGCAAGAGGTTATCCAGCCATTTGTTGCTGATTTGGTGCAGGTTGTGAATCGCGCCTTGCAGTTGTTTTATTCCTCAACCCCGCGTTATGGCAAAGTTGACATGGTTATTTTGGCCGGCGGCGTTGCCACTATGCCAAACGTAGCGGAGATGGTTGAGGAGCATTTGGATGTGGCCTGTGTGGTCGCAAACCCATTTCAGGATATGCAGGTCAGCACACACGCCAATCCGAACGCCTTAGAAAGAGATATGCCAGCGCTGATGATTGCGGCGGGATTAGCGATGCGAGGTCTAGACTAACCGTGGCGCGTATTAATTTGCTGCCATGGCGGGAAGAGCGCCGTGCCGCTAAGCAAAAGCGGCTGGTGATAGCGACCGTGGCGGCTGTGGTAGTAACTGTGTTGGTCGTAGCGGCGGTTTGGTATGGCTACTTAACAGCCATAGAGCATCAAACTGCTCGTAATGACCGGTTGCGGGCCGAAATTGCCGAGTTAGATAAGAAAATCACCGAGATTCGTGAATTAGAACGGCTTAAAAGCCAGTTGTTGTCACGTATGGAAGTGGTTGAAAACTTGCAGGCCAGCCGCTCGGCGCCTGTGCACTTCTTTAATGAAATTACTCGCACCTTGCCAGAGGGCGTATATCTAGATTCGGTCGCCATGAGTGGTCAGAATCTAACGATTGTCGGAGAGGCGCAGTCGAATGCGCGGGTGTCGGCCTATATGCGTGCCTTGGAGTCTTCTCCCTGGTTTGCTGAGCCTGAGTTGGTGGTGATTAAAACGCAGGCCAATGGTGTTGTGCGTAGCAGTAGTTTTACCCTACGGGTTAGGCAGCTCGCAGAAGAGAAAACGGATGAGGAGGACGCCTCATGACGTTAGATGACCTACGCAATTTAGACGTCAATGACATTGGCCGTTGGCCTGGTGTCATGCAGGCAGTGGTGGTTGGTTTGCTCTGTGCCATGCTGGCATTTGGTGGCTACTGGTTTGTGATCAAGGATCAAGTGCAGGCGCTTGAGCAGGTGCGGGAACAAGAGGGCACCTTGCGAGTGCGTTTTGAAGCCAAGCAACGTAAAGCCGCCGGCTTAGAAGATTACAAGGCGCAGCTTGCCGAGATGGAAGAGCGTTTCGGTTATATGTTGCGGCAGTTGCCGGGGCGCAAGGAAGTGGCGAGTCTGTTACAAGACGTATCGCAGTTGAGGGTCTCGAGTGGCTTGGAAGAGCGTTTATTCCAGCCGCAATCGGAACAGCCGCTCGACTTCTACGCGGAGTTGCCGATTCGTATTACCTTGGTTGGTGGTTTTCATCAGTACGGCAGTTTTGCCGAAGGGGTCGCTGCGTTGCCGCGTATTGTGACCTTGCACGACATCACTTTGACGCGCGCTAAGCAGCGCGGCCGTAATAAGGATGTCAACGTCGAGCTGCCGCTAGTCATGACGGCCACTGCTAAAACTTATCGTTACTTAGAGGAGGGCGAGTAATGCGCCTGGCTTTAAGTGTTGGTTTGTTGCTGTTGTTGGCGGCCTGCGGGCGCGAGATGGCCGATCTTGAGAGTTATATTGCCGACGTCAAAGAGCGTCCGGCAGGGAAATTACCGCCGATACCCGAGATTGCGCCCTATGAACCAGCGCCTTATGTGGTGGGTGAATTGCGCGATCCTTTTGTGCCGAACGAAATTTTTAATCCTGAAGAAAGCGTAGAGCCGGATACGCCAACCGACGGGCCGCGCCCCGTGGCTGGGCGTGAAAAAGAGCCCCTAGAGGCGTTTCCATTAGATAGCCTGCGTATGGTGGGTAGTCTTCGAATAGCCGGCGTCCGCTATGCCTTGGTGCGTTCGAGTGAGCCGTTTATTTACCGTGTCCGCGTTGGCGACTATATAGGCCAGAACCATGGTCAAGTACAGTCCGTTAATGATGCCGGCATGGTCTTGAAGGAATTGTTTGCCGACGGCGCTGGGCGCTGGGTTGAGCGTGAAACGGTGTTGTCATTAACCAACACGGCCGCCGTTGGTACGAAATAGATTTAGGAGATGGTCGTTTGAAACATACCAGAGCGAATAGCCAAATGGGTATAACAAAAGCCTTAGCTGCCGTGGTGCTATGGGGGTTGGCTGTAGCTTTGCCGAGCTACGCTGCTGAACTACAAAGTATTCAGTACCAAGACCTTGCCGGTAGTGGTGGTAATTTGGTGCTGCAATTTGATCAGCCGCCGGGGCCGGTAAACAGCTTTAGCGTTGAGCAGCCTGCTCGTATTTCCTTGGATTTTCCTGGGGTTTCGGCTGTCTCGGCGGCGCGCAACCAATCTATTAATCAAGGTGGCGTACGCCAGGTAATCGCGGCAGCAGCCAATGGGCGCGCGCGGGTAGTAGTGGCCTTAGATAACGCCGCGCCCTGGTATGTGTCTGAAAATGGTAGCCAGGTAGTCTTGCGTATTAACCAAGTTGAACCCCGAAACTCTGGCGCTGCGGCACCTGTATTGGCGGCTGCGCCTACCACAGTGCCGGCGCGTAAAGCGGATGCTTTGCCGCAGCTGCAAGACGTTGAGTTCAAACGTGCTGTTAACGGCGCGGCGCAAATTATTATGAAGTTTGATCAGCCAGGTGTGCGTCCTGACATTAAGCAGCAAGGTACGCGGGTGTTGGTGGATGCCTCAGCGTTAACCGTGCCGACTCGGCTACTGCAAAAGTATGACGTGACCGATTTTGGCACCGCTGTTACTAGTTTTGATGTCCTAAAGCGCAAAACGGGTATGCGTTTGCAGGTAAATACGGCGGGTGATTTTGAGCATGTTGCTTGGCAATCTGACCAGCAGTGGGTGCTTGAGCTGCGACGATTAACCGTTAAGGAGAAGAAAGAAAAATTTCCTTATAGCGGTGAAAAAGTAAACCTCAACTTCCAAGATATTGAAGTGCGAGCGTTGCTGGAAATTTTGGCCGATGTGGCGAGCCTGAATATCGTTGTCTCTGATACCGTAACCGGCAGTATTACGTTGCGGCTTACTGAGGTGCCTTGGGATCAAGCTTTAGACATTATTTTGGAAACCAAGGGCTACGACAAGCGTACGGTTGGCAATATTGTCTATGTGGCGCCGTTTGACGAGCTTGCGGCACGCGAGCAGAAAGAGCGAGAGGTGGCGCTGAAGCAGCAGGAGTTGGCGCCGCTGCGGAGTGAGTTGATTCAGGTGAACTATGCCAAGGCCGATGAAATGGCGGCATTGTTGCGCGGTGCCGAGAGCGCGAGTCTATTGTCGGACCGTGGCACCGTGTCGGTTGATGAGCGTACCAATGCCTTGCTGGTGAATGACACGCCGGAGAAACTGGAAGAAGTGCGGGCTCTGGTGGAGCGTTTGGATATACCGGTGCGGCAGGTGCTGATTGAGTCGCGTATTGTGATTGCCAGCGATAACTTTACTCATGAGCTAGGTGTTCGGTTTGGGGCGACGACTATTCAGCGTTCTGGCGATGGAGCTATTGCCTTTGGTGGCAGCGCCGAAGCCGCTGACTTCTTAATTGACGGTTTTCGTCAAAATGGTCTGCCGACTGCGCCGCCAAGCTTGGGCGATCGGCTGAATGTAAGTTTGCCGACGGCTTCCCCGGCCGGGAGCTTTGGCTTGGCCATTTTGCAGCCTGACTACTTGTTGGATTTGGAGCTTTCTGCGCTTCAGGCTGAAGGCCAGGGCGAGGTGGTTTCAAACCCAAGGATTATTACCGCGAATCAAAAGCAGGCGAGCATTGAGCAAGGCGTGGAAGTGCCTTTTCAAACGGCCAGCGACGGCGGCACTAATGTGCAGTTTAAGAAAGCGACTTTGCGTCTGGCGGTGGTGCCCCAGATTACGCCCGATAACCGCATCATTATGGACTTGGAAGTGAACAAGGATGCCATTGGACAAACGGTACCAAGTGGCGTGGAAGGCGGTTTTATTCCAAGTATCGATACTCGCCAGGTCAAAACGCAGGTTTTAGTAGAAGACGGCGAGACGGTGGTATTGGGTGGTATTTACGAAACTTCACGAACAGAAGCGGAGTCCAAGGTGCCGTTGTTGGGGGATATTCCGGTGTTGGGGGCGCTATTTAGAAGCAAGCGCAATACCAACGATAAGGTGGAGTTGTTGATTTTTGTAACGCCTCGAATCTTGCATGAAGGTTTGGAGGTTGGGCAGTAGCCCTAGGATTAATTATGCGTATTGGTTTTTTGGCCCTAGCAGGGGCGGTATTGGTGGGCTGTGGCGGCGGTGGCGGCAACGCCTTTATTGGTGGCGATGGCGGCTCCGGTACTGTTGGTGCGGTTAATGTTAGCTTGGGTAGCGGCTTCTCACCTTTTTCTGAGGGATTGGTTGAGATTGACCAGGCTTCCATTAGTGCCGGTGGCAGTACCGTTATTCGGGTGCGTGTGGTCCAAGATGATGGTGCCCCGTTTGTACAAGAAAGTTTGTCGGCGACGTTTTCTTCGTCCTGTAGTGCGCGAGGCTTGGGGGCGTTTAGTGCTTCAGCGGGGGGCGCTGAGGCAAATAGTTTTGAATTCAACCAAGAAGGCGCGATAAGTATTATTTATACGGACCAGGGCTGTAGTGCCTCTGGTCAGGTTGTGAGCAATACAATATCGGCACAAGTGGTAGTAGATAGCGGTGAGTTGCAGGCGCAGGGCACAGTATCCATCCAGCCGGGTTCGGCGGGGTCGATTTTGCTGGTTAGCCCGACTACGGTGACCGAATTGGCGTTGCGCGGAGGTGTGGCGACGCCTGCGCGGCCGCAGAGTGCCAATGTTGATTTTCGGGTGGTTGATGACTCCGGTAGTCAGGCGCCAGTGCAAGGGCAGTTGGTTTGTTTTCAATTGAGTACCACGGTAGGTGGTCTTGAGTTGTCGGTTGATCAAGCGATTACCGGCTCCGATGGCTTGGCCAGAACAACTGTGCGCTCTGGTAATGTTTCCACGCCGGTGGTGGTAACCGCATCCGTGGCGGGGCCGGCGGCTTCAGCTAGTTGTACTGCGATTCCGACCAATGCCTTGGTAACTCAGAATGACAACATTGTGGTTTCTACGGGCTTGCCTGACCAAGACGGTTTTTCGATAGCGGCTGCCACTCTCAATCCAGAAGCCTATACGGCCAATAACCAAACCGTGCCGATATCCGTGGCGCTAAATGATCTTTTCAACAACCCGGTGCGGGATGGCGTGTCGGTGTCATTTGTTACCGAGGGCGGCACTATCGATGCTCAGTGCACCACGGTTAACGGAGGTTGTACGGTCAACTGGGTATCTAATGGTGATCGGCCGTTTGATGGTCGCACCACGATCACCGCGTTTACGGTAGGCGAGGAGTCATTTGTAGATGCCAACGGTAACGGTCTCTACGATAGCGGCGAGGCCTTTGGTGATGTTGACGAGCCGTTATTTGATGCGGATGAAAATGGTGTTCGCAGTAATGGGCTCAAATGCCCTGGTGAGACGAGCCCAGCGGCTCCGCGGTGCATAGAAGAGTTCGAAGACTTTAATAGCAATAGTAGTTACGACCTTGCTAATGGGGCGTTCAACGGAACTCGTTGCGCTACCGGTTGCAGCGCCGACAATAGTTTGTTCGTTTGGACGGAAACCGTGTTGGTGATGGCGCAATCGGCTGCGTCATTAAGGGTAACGCCGGGGAGCATCAGTATTCCGCAAGACGGTACAGTTGCCGTGTTGCTAGAGGTTTTTGGCACCATGCCCGATGGCAGTGAGCAGCCAATGCCTGCCGGTACCACGATTGATGTAACCACTGATGTTGGCACGATTAATGGTGATTCGAGTTTCAGTGTAGTCAACACCAACGCGCCGGGGCCAACCTTTTATGTGGTCACGGTGGCAGACTCGGGCGACGCCGAGAGTGGCAGCTTTAGGGTTAAGGTGACTTCGCCACTGGGTTTAGAGACCAGTTTCTTGGTGCCTATCGAGCAGCCTTAATGGAGCAGCGATCTATTTTTCTAGTCGGCCCGATGGGGGCTGGTAAGACTACGCTTGGGAAGCGTTTGGCGAAGGCGCTACGGCGGGAGTTCTATGATTCCGATTATGTGATTGAGGAGCGCACAGGCGTCGACATTCCTTATATTTTTGAGAAGGAAGGCGAGACCGGCTTTCGTAAGCGCGAAGTGGCGGTGATTGATGAGCTGACCCAGTTGCCGGAGTTGATTGTTGCGACTGGTGGTGGCGCGGTGACTCAAGAGGAAAATCGCCGCAACCTGATTAACCGCGGCATTGTGGTTTACTTAGAGACTCCGGTAGAACTGCAAATGGCGCGTACTGCGCGTTGCGACAATCGGCCTCTGTTGGCGGTGGACGACCGACAGCAGAAGCTGGCGGAGCTTTATGAATATCGTCATCCGCTGTATCAAGAAGTTGCCGATATTACGGTGCTGACGGGTCAGGAAAGTGCGGCGGCGTTATGTAAACGCATTCTGCGAGAAGTAGAAGCTCTATAATTGCCGCATTCTTAGTCTTTTTGCGTTCTTAAAATTCCATGCAAACACTGAATGTTGATCTAGGTGATCGCAGCTATCCGATTCATATTGGCGCAGATTTGCTCTCGCAGCCTGAGCTGTTGGCTCCGCATATTGCTGGCAAGCAAGTGCTGGTGGTTAGTAATGAAACCGTTGCGCCTTTATACCTAGAGACGCTTAAAGCCAGTCTTGCTGATTATCAAGTCGATACCGTGGTGCTGCCAGATGGTGAGCGCTATAAAACCCTTGAAACTTTAAATCTAATTTTTGACGTGGCGTTGGAAAAGCGGCACTCGCGTAATACAACCTTGATCGCCTTGGGTGGCGGCGTGGTCGGTGACATGTGCGGTTTCGCGGCGGCTGCTTACCAGCGCGGCGTGAAATTTATTCAGATTCCAACTACCTTACTGTCGCAGGTGGACTCCTCTGTCGGTGGCAAGACGGGCGTTAATCACGCCTTAGGTAAAAACATGATTGGCGCCTTCTGGCAGCCGCAACTGGTGTTGGCAGACACTACCGTGTTGAGTACCTTGCCGGAACGAGAGCTATCGGCTGGTATTGCTGAGGTCATCAAATACGGCCTGCTTGGCGATGCGCCGTTTATTGATTGGCTAGAAGACAATATGTCGGCACTGCTAGCAAAAGATGAGGCGGCATTAACTTATGCCATCCATCGCTCTTGCCAGAATAAGGCCGACGTGGTGGCGCGTGACGAACGCGAAGGTAGTGTGCGTGCTTGGTTAAACCTTGGTCATACTTTTGGTCATGCCATTGAGCACAGTTTGGGCTATGGCGAGTGGTTGCATGGTGAGGCGGTTGGTGCCGGTATGGTGATGGCGGCGGATATGTCGGCTCGCTTGGGCTGGATTAGTCGCGCCGATGCGGAGCGGGCAACACAATTGATTGCTGCAGCTAGATTACCTATCAAGGCGCCTAGCAGCATGACCGAAGAGCAGTTTCTATCAGCGATGGCGGTTGATAAAAAGGTTTTGGATGGCCAGTTGCGCTTGGTGCTGCTAAAAGCCTTAGGTGAGGCAGTGGTAACCGCCGATTTTGAACCTTCTGCCTTGTTGGCAACTATCAACGAGTCGCTGTCTTAGCTTCTATCGCCGCAATGGCTGATTAGCGCCCGCAAAGCGGCACTTGCTAAGGCTGCTGGCGTTTGTGTCGCAGCGCACAACTGGAAGCAAATCTCCAAATATGGCAGAATACGCAGCCCGTTTTTGCCCGCCTGGATCTGTTTTTCGCAGGCTTGTTGGGGCTTAAGTTTTTGATTTAACAGTTTATTTGTCTGGCTTGCTAGCAATTCTATGCGGGAAATAGAACTGCGCGAAAGCATGCTGGAGCCCGCCTTGCAGCGCGCAAATCGCTATTTGTTGCCTGTGTGGCCGTTACCACAGGAAAAGTTCATGGCTAACACGTCTATGACCTCTTTTGACTTAGAAAACAGTTTGTATCGCCCAGAGTTTGAGCGCGATAACTGTGGCTTTGGTTTGATTGCCAATATGGATGGCAAAGCTAGCCACTGGTTAGTTGAAACTGCCATTGAGGCGCTAGAGCGCATGACTCACCGTGGTGGTATCGCCGCTGACGGTAAAACCGGTGACGGCGCTGGTCTGCTTCTAGGTAAGCCAGATGCATTCTTCCGTACCGTAGCTGAAGAAGCCGGTATTTCCCTAGCTGAGCTGTACACCGCCGGCATGGTGTTCCTAAACACTGATGAAGCTAAAGCGGATACAGCGCGTAAAGCCATTGAAGCGGGCCTAACCGCACAAGGTCTAGAAGTGGCCGGCTGGCGTGTAGTGCCTGTTGACCCTGACGTATGTGGCGAAATGGCGCGCGCCGCCTTGCCGCAAATGGAGCAAGTATTTGTAAACGCTCCAGCAGGCACTAGCGAGCAAGACTTCCAAGTGAAGCTATTCGTTGCTCGTCGTAACGCCGAGAACAGCATTAAAGATGATGAGATGTTCTACATCCCGTCACTATCAGCCCATGTAATTTCTTACAAAGGCTTGGTGATGCCAGTGGATATGACCAAGTTCTACAAAGACTTGGGCGACCCACGCATGGAATCAGCCATTGCTGTATTCCACCAGCGCTTCTCAACCAACACCTTGCCGCAGTGGAAATTGGCACAGCCATTCCGCTACTTGGCGCATAACGGTGAGATCAACACCATTCGTGGCAACCGTAACTGGGCCACTGCGCGTTCATTCAAATTTGATACCGACGCGTTACCAATGGACGAAATTCGCCCACTGGTAAACCTAGATGGTTCTGACTCATCGTCGCTAGATAACATGCTTGAAGTGTTACTAGCCGGTGGTATGGATATCTTCCACGCCATGCGTACTTTGATTCCGCCCGCCTGGCAGAACATTCACAACATGGACTCTAGCTTGCGTGCGTTCTACGAATTCAACGCCATGCACATGGAGCCATGGGACGGCCCAGCCGGTATCGTTCTAACCGACGGCCGCTACGCCGCTTGTACGCTAGACCGTAATGGCCTACGTCCAGCGCGTTACGTTGTGACTGATTCGGCTGCGGCTGGTCGTCACATCACCCTCGCCTCAGAAGTAGGTGTGTGGGAATACGAAGCCGCCGAAGTGGTTGCCAAAGGTCGCTTGAAGCCGGGCCAAATGCTGGCTGCTGATACCCAAACCGGCGAGCTACTACTGCCTGAAGACATCGACGCCATCGTTAAGTCTGGCAACCCATACAAGCAGTGGCTGCACGAAGGCGTGATCCAGCTGGAATCAAGCCTAAAAGACAGCGACATCTCGCCAATGGATGCCGAGCTGTTTGACGTTTACCAAAAAATGTTCTTGCTCAGCTTTGAAGAGCGCGACCAAGTGGTTCGTGTACTTGCCGAAGCTGGCCAAGAGGCCATCGGCTCGATGGGTGATGACACCCCGTTCGCGGTGCTGTCAGAAAAAGCGCGTAGCTTGTACGACTACTTCCGTCAGCAGTTTGCGCAGGTAACCAACCCGCCAATCGATCCGCTGCGTGAGCAAATTGTGATGTCGCTAGAGACCATCTTTGGTCGTGAGCGCAACCTGTTTGATATTAACGCCGATCACGCCAAGCGTATTACCGTTGATAGCCCCGTGCTTTCAACCGGCAAATACCAAAAACTGCTTGAGCTAGACAATGCTGACTACCAAAAAGTCATCATCAGCCTAAGCTACCCAGAAGGCGGCGATCTAGAAAGTGCAATCAACTCGGTTGCTGACCAAGCTGAAGCCGCGGTTAAAGCCGGCACCACCATTGTTGTGCTGTCTGACCGTGATCTAGAAAAAGGCCAACTACCTGTTCACGCTTTGCTAGCCACTGGTGCAGTTCACCACCGCCTAGTAAAAGCCGGCCTGCGTTGTGACGCAAACATCGTGGTTGATACAGCGACTGCGCGTGACTCACATCACTTTGCATGCCTTATCGGCTACGGCGCTACCGCCGTGCACCCATACTTGGCATACGAAGCGCTATACGACATGCGCCATCGCACCAGCGAAATCAGCGACGATCGCACTGTTGGCGAGCTTCGCCGTGCGTTCCGTAAAGGTATTAACAAAGGCCTTTACAAAATCATGTCAAAGATGGGTATTTCCAGCATCGCCAGCTACCGTGGTTCGCAGTTGTTCGAATCTGTGGGCTTGGCTGACGAAGTGGTTGACCTATGCTTCACCGGCACCACTAACCGCGTTAAAGGTTCTGAGTTTGTCGACCTGCATGGCGACCAAGCTGACCTAGCCAAACTGGCTTGGAACAAGCGTAAGCCGCTCGACCAAGGTGGCCTGCTGAAATACGTTCATGGTGGCGAATACCACGCCTACAACCCAGACGTGATTCAAACCTTGCACCAAGCCGTGCAAGACACCGACCGCAACGCTTACGACCGTTACGCCGCGCTATGTAATGAGCGCCCGGTAACAACCATCCGTGATCTATTCGCGCTGAACTCAGACCGCGAAGCCATCAGCGTTGATGACGTAGAGCCGCTAGAAAGCATCTACAAGCGCTTTGACTCAGCCGGTATGTCGCTGGGCGCGTTAGCGCCAGAAGCGCACGAAGCCTTAGCTATCGCGATGAACCGCCTTGGCGGTCGCTCAAACTCAGGTGAGGGCGGGGAAGCTGTTGAGCGTTACGGCAATGAGAAAGTTTCAAAAATTAAGCAGATCGCGTCAGGTCGTTTCGGTGTTACGCCGCACTACCTAGTAAACGCCGAAGTACTGCAAATTAAAGTCGCACAAGGCGCTAAGCCGGGCGAAGGCGGTCAGCTGCCGGGTCACAAAGTAGTCGGCATTATTGCCAAGCTACGTTACGCGACCCCAGGCGTGGCCCTAATTTCGCCACCGCCGCACCACGACATTTACTCAATCGAAGATTTAGCCCAGCTCATCTTTGACTTGAAGCAAGTAAACCCGAAAGCACTGGTTTCTGTGAAGCTAGTAGCTGAGCCGGGCGTGGGCACCATTGCTGCGGGTGTGGCAAAAGCCTATGCCGACTTGATTACCATTTCTGGTTACGACGGCGGTACCGGCGCATCACCACTGACTTCAGTGCGTTATGCCGGTTCTCCATTCGAGTTGGGTCTGTCTGAAACGCATCAAACGCTGCGCGCGAATGACCTTCGCGACAAAGTACGCGTACAAACAGACGGCGGCCTAAAAACCGGCCTAGACGTGATTAAAGCGGCCATCTTGGGTGCCGAGAGCTTCGGCTTTGGTACCGGCCCAATGGTGGCGCTAGGTTGCAAATACCTCCGTATTTGTCACCTCAACAACTGCGCGACCGGTGTTGCTACGCAAAACAACGTGCTGCGTATGAAGCACTTCATCGGCCTGCCAGAAATGGTGATGAACTACTTCCGCTTCGTGGCTGAAGAGACCCGTGAAATTCTTGCCAGCATGGGCTACAGCTCGCTGGAAGAAATCATTGGTCAAACACACTTGCTAGAAATTTTAGAAGGCAAAACAGAGAAGCAGAAGAAGCTAGACCTTAGCCCAATTCTGTCGACTGGCGGTTTGGTGGACAAGGCGCAGTACTGCGTAGCGCCACAAAACGACCCATACGACAAAGGCTTGCTTGCTGAGAAAATGGTTGAAGACATGCTCTCTACCATTGAAGGCAAAACCGGCGGCGAATTTAGCTTTGACGTACGTAACACTGACCGTTCAATCGGTGCGCGTGTGTCAGGCGAAATCGCATTGCGCCACGGCAACTTGGGTATGGATGAGCAGCCGCTGAATGTACGTTTGAAAGGTACTGCGGGTCAGTCATTCGGTGTATGGAACGCCGGCGGCCTGAACATGTATCTGGAAGGCGACGCTAACGACTACGTTGGTAAAGGCATGGCAGGCGGCAAACTGGTGATTTACCCACCAGAAGGCTCCGGCTTTAAGTCGAACGAAGCCAGCATCATTGGTAACACCTGTCTATACGGCGCCACTGGCGGCCACCTATATGCGGCCGGCATGGCTGGTGAGCGTTTTGGTGTGCGTAACTCAGGTGCCACCGCGGTGGTAGAAGGCGTGGGCGACCACGGCTGCGAATACATGACCGGCGGCTGCATGGTGATTCTGGGTAGCACTGGTGTGAACTTCGGTGCCGGTATGACCGGCGGCTTCGCCTATGTGCTCGACGAAGATCGTCAGTTTGTTGATCGTTACAACAACGAGCTAATCGATATTCATCGCCTCACCCCAGAAGCGCTAGAAGCGCACCGTCACTACTTGCGCAACATGATTGAAGCGCATGTAGCTGAAACCGGCTCAAGCTGGGCGAAAGAAATTCTGGCAGATTTCCGTACTTATCTGCCTAACTTCTGGTTAGTTAAACCTAAGGCCTCAGAAATTGGTGGCCTGCTAGACGCGCTTCTTAAAGCCGCGTAAGCCAGTAGGAAGGAAAATAATAGATGGCAAACGTAATGCAATTTTTGGACGTACAACGTCACGACCCAGCAAAGGTCGCTGTAGATGTACGCCGCAAAAACTGGAACGAAATCTACGGCCAGTTCGACAAAGAAGAGTCGGGCCAGCAGGCCGACCGTTGCTTGGCCTGTGGTAACCCATACTGCGAATGGAAGTGCCCAGTACACAACTACATTCCAAACTGGCTAAAGCTGGTTGCAGAAGGCAACTTGTTTGAAGCAGCCGAGTTGTCACACAAAACCAACTCACTGCCAGAAATGTGCGGCCGTGTATGCCCGCAAGACCGCCTTTGTGAAGGTGCTTGTACGCTAAACGACGGCTTTGGCGCCGTAACCATCGGTTCTGTTGAAAAATACATCACCGACGAAGCCGTTAAACAAGGTTGGCGTCCAGACATGTCTGGCGTAGTCGCTACCGGTAAAAAAGTTGCCATCATCGGCGCTGGTCCAGCGGGCCTCGGTTGTGCCGACATCTTGGTACGCAACGGCGTACAGCCGGTGGTTTTCGACAAATACCAGCAAATCGGTGGTCTGCTTACCTTTGGTATCCCGCCGTTTAAGCTAGAAAAAGAAGTCGTACAAACCCGCCGCGAAATCATGGAAGGCATGGGCGTTGAATTCCGCCTAAACACCGAAATCGGTAAAGACATCGGCTTCCAAGAGCTACTAGATGAATACGACGCCGTATTCCTAGGCATGGGCACCTACAAATACATGAAAGGTGGTTTTCCGGGTGAAGACATGGACGGCGTATTCGAAGCGCTGCCGTTCCTAATCTCAAACATCAAACGCGTGATGGAAATCGAAAAGCCAGAAGATGAGTTCATCGACATGGCTGGCGAGCGCGTGGTGGTTCTAGGTGGTGGTGACACCGCCATGGACTGCAACCGCACCTCTATCCGCCAAGGCGCTGCTTCAGTTACTTGCGTATACCGCCGTGACGAAGAAAACATGCCTGGCTCTAAGCGTGAAGTTGCTAACGCCAAAGAAGAAGGCGTTGAATTCGCATTTAACCGCCAGCCGGTAGAAATTGTTGGTGAAAATGGCAAAGTTACTGGTCTTAAGGTTGTTGAAACTCGCTTAGGCGAGCCAGACGAAAATGGCCGCCGTCGCCCAGAAGAAGTACCGGGTAGCGAGCAAATCATCGAATGTGATCGCGTATTGATCGCCTTTGGCTTCCAACCAAGCCCGTCAGACTGGTTTGCTGACTTTAATATCTCGCTGCACGAAAACGGCCGCGTGATTGCCCCAGAAAAGCAAACCTTCCAACACCAAACCACCAACGAAAAAGTATTCGCCGGTGGTGACATGGTGCGTGGTTCTGACTTGGTAGTAACCGCCGTCTACGAAGGTCGCCAAGCAGCTGAAGGGATTTTGGATTATCTAGAAGTCTAGATAACTCCAAAATTCAGAAATAAAAAAGCCGGGCATTGCCCGGCTTTTTTATGCTGAAGGGTGTTGTTATCGCGGCTTGCGATCCGAATAGTCGCCCAAATCCTTAGCGCCCATATAAATTTCCATGGCTAGGAAAATCACTACCAGTGCGCCAAGCACTAGTGAAATTTTCACAGGGGCGTTTTCGGTGCCAACTAGTAGAAAAGAGATAATCGCGCCGATGATGGCGATCACAAGATAAATCGGAGTGAGGTTGTTAGGTCGTTTCACGGTGTGTATCCGTTTTTAGGGTTGATGAGTACATTTTATCCTGTTTTCTGCCATCGGTCTTACTCGTCTTTTGTGCTGGGCACGGAGGCTTGTTTATCTTGCCAAGGCATGAGTTTATGATGTGCGCTAAGGCGCTAACCCCTGATGCCGGTTATATAAAGAAGAATAAATGAATAACACTCGTAGTGAATTGATGCTGTTAGGGCTAACTGTGTTTGCGCAGTTGCTAATTATGATTTTAGTGCCGGCGATGGTGGCGATTGATGCGATTTACTATGGCGGCGCTGTGGACGAGTCGTCGGCGACAGAGTATGCGCAAGAAAGCCTAGTGCTATTGGCGGCGTTGTTATACGGCTGGGGTGCTTATAAGCAACCGGCGAGTCGTGGCGCTTTAATTCTGTTGGCGGGCTTGTTGGGATGTATGTTTATCCGCGAGCAAGACGTAGTGTTTGACCAAATCTCGCACGGTGCTTGGGTTTATCCGGCTTGGTCTTTAGCTTTTCTAAGTATTTTTGGCGCTTGGCGAAACCGTGGTACCACTTTGCCGATGGTGTTAACGCTAAGAACGCAGCCGTTTTTTGCTTACTTGAGCTTAGGTTTATTGATTCTGATCGGTTTTAGTCGACTGTTTGGCACCGGTTCTTTATGGGAAGCGGTGGTGCCGGAAGTTAACGACTGGCGGATTAAAACCGCGGTACAAGAAGGCTTGGAACTATTGGGCTACGCGCTGGTGTTTTATAGCGCGCTGGTTTTTACTGCGCAAAAC
Source organism: Gammaproteobacteria bacterium (assembly GCA_030425645.1). GTDB lineage: Bacteria > Pseudomonadota > Gammaproteobacteria > JAPPPA01 > JAPPPA01 > JAPPPA01. The sequence goes on from JAUHZK010000004.1 coordinate 167,316, forward strand.
AAACGCGCGAGCTAAGCTGCCCCCCCCCTTGCCTTGGCGACGAGGCCCCTGCCTAAGCCTTTTGTACTAGGGTTTCTGTTTCTTCTCTAAGTGGCGCTGTTTGGCGGCTTTTCTTTCCGCAGGCGTCATGTTTTTCCAGCGCTCTTTCAGCGCGCGCCGTTCATCAGCCGGTAGTTTTTGCCAGCGTTCACGTAAGGCTTCCCGCTGATGCTTAGGTAGCTGGCGGAAGTTGCGCATCCGCTGGGTTAGCGATTTGCGTTCCTCTGGTGTCATTTGTTGCCACTGCTGAGCACGCTGCTGCAGTTTGTACTGGCGTGCTTCGGGGATTTTCTGCCAGTGCGGTTTAACCGGCGCTAGTGTTTGTTGCTCGGACTCAGACAGCTCGTTCCAGTCGAGCGCCCAGGCGCTGGACGCCATGGCGACTAGCAGCAGGGTGCCAATAGTGCGTTTAGCTAGTGCTTTCATTGTCTAAGCTCCACTCCAAATATTCCATGGTTTGAAAGAACTCCAAGTCCTCGTCGGCGGCGATCAGTTCGATCGGCATCGGAGAGGTGGTTGGCGCGTTAGTCGGCAGTCCGGGCGCAATTACAACGGCGCTGACGGCGGCAGCTACTAGGCCAGCACCCGCTAACCAGGGTGTAGTACCCCAGCTTTTGCGACGTGCGCTGCGCTGGCCGCGTTCATAGTCTTGTACGGCTTGGCGGCGGGCTTGGCTTAGGCGTTCGCTAATATGCTCAGGCATGTCCATGCCTTGGTCTAATGCTTGGCCTTGACGGTTGTCCGCTTCAGGGTTGCGCCAAGGTTTTTGCGGGTCGTGTTGGAAAGTATTCATAGTGGCCTCGCTTATTGGCTGTTGTCTGGGAGCGCTTCTAGGTGTGCTCCGAGCTGGTGGCGAAGGAATTCTAAGGCGCGGTGCAGATGGGTTTTAACGCTGCCGCCGCTGCAACCCATGGCGGCGGCAGTTTGGGCGACATCGAGCCCCTCCCAAACGCGTAAGCAGAATGCTTCGCGTTGACGACGGGGGAGTTGGTTGATTGCTGCGTAGGCTTCGTTGGCTGCCACTTCGGCTCCGAGTAATCGCATCGGGCCGTCGTTATGCTGGCTCAGTTGCTCTAGCGGGTCGTCGCTGCTGGGGTCTTCGTTTTTGCCTATCAGTGCCTGCCAGCGGCGGCGTACATTGCTACGCCGCAAATGGTCTTTAATGCGGTTGTTGTGAATGCGCCAGAACAAAGGTGCCCAATCGCTGGCTGGGCGGCTGCCGTATTTGTCGACTAGCGCCAGCATGCTGTCTTGGGTGATATCAGCGGCGTCATCGGGATTGTTAACGGCGGCCACGGCAATGCGCCAGGCGCGCTTTTCAACGTCCATTAAAAACAGATTGAGTTGGTTGGCTTGGCTAAGGCCGCCTCTAAGCACGGTGTTTTCCTCGAGGGTTAGGTCTTGGGCGCTAGTGCCGTTGGCTGGTTGATAGTCGTTTGTTTTCAAAGCATAGTCTTTTCAGAGGACTCTGAATAGAACTAACGCATGGAGAAGCAAAAGGTTGACGTCAACCTGGCTTATTTAGATCAGGTAGTGGTCCAGCAGCAGGCCGGCAAACAGCACCATGAGGTAAATGATTGAATACCCGAAGGTTTTCATTGGCAAGCTGTTGTCTTCCGGTTTAAGCATCATGGCGATGGCGTAGCCGAGGAAGATGGCGCCGGTGATAACGGCAGTGCCGAGGTAGAGCCAGCCACTCATTTGGATCAGCCACGGTAGCAGCGTGACGATAATTAGAATGACGGTGTAAAACAGAATCTGCCAGCGTGTATACCCTGACCCGTGCGTGACGGGCAGCATAGGGATGTCAACCTTGGCGTAGTCTTCGCGGCGGGCGATGGCGAGCGCCCAAAAATGTGGCGGCGTCCAGGCAAAGATAATCAAAAATAGAATCAGTGCCTCTGGGCCGACATTTCCGGTCACAGCTGCCCAGCCAAGCAACGGCGGTGCGGCGCCGGCGGCGCCACCAATGACAATATTCTGTGGCGTAGCGTGCTTAAGCCATACGGTATAAATAACGGCGTAGCCCACTAATGAAAAGAAGGTGAGTACGGCGGTTAATGGATTTACCAGCCAAATTAAAATGGCCATCGACAGGGTTCCGAGCACGCCAGCAAAAATCAGCACTTGGCGGCTATTCACGTGGCCTTGAGGTAGCGGCCGGCCTTGCGTGCGCGCCATTTTGGCGTCAAAGCGCTGATCCAGTAGCTGGTTAATGGCCGCGGCTGAGCTGGCGGCGAGCCCAATGCCGACGGTACCGAATACCAGTACGTCTAATGGCACCATGCCGGGAGTGGCCAAAAACATGCCGATAACGGCAGTAAATAGGATTAAGGCAACTACCTTGGGCTTGCAGAGCTCTAGGTAATCATTGAATTTTAGGTTGGCGGCGTGTTGGCTCATTAGAACGCAATCTCTCTGCCAGAGTCGCGCCAGTCGCGCATGTCGCCCACTAGGTGGTAAACCTTGTTAAAACCCTCTTCGGCCAACAAAGAGGCCGCTAAATGGGCGCGGTAGCCGCTCTCGCAATAAACTACGATCGATTTGTCGCGCCAAGCACTAAGCTCTTCTAGGTGATTAGCTAGTTGGTGCTGCGGAATATGCACCGCATCTGGAATGTGGCCACGATTATACTCGTGCCGATTGCGCACATCTAACACCAGCAGGCTGCCTTCTTCGGCAGCTAATAGCTGCTCAGGGCTCATGTTTGCAAGCGGCTTGGCTGCTAGAGGCAGGCTGGTCGCAAGGCAGATAAGCGCGGTGGTGATAAGGGCAATAAAACGCATGAGTCTGGTGCTGGTTAAGTCGGGGTATTTTAGCAGGCTGCTTAAGCCTCGGCACTCATTAGTCGCGGACATAAAAAACCCGCCCCTGAGTAAACCCGGGGGCGGGTTTTTGCGAAACAAGACTAAGCTTTACTTAATCTTCGCTTCTTTGTACTCAACGTACTTACGAATGGTTGGATCGTACTTTTTAAGTACAAGCTTCTCAGTCGTGTTGCGGCGGTTCTTCATGGTGGTGTAGAAGTGACCAGTGCCGGCAGTTGAAACCATACGGATCTTTTCGCGCATTGTTCTATTCCTTAAACTTTCTGGCCAGCAGCGCGCATGTCAGCAAGAACGGTGTCGATACCTTTCTTATCGATGATGCGTAGGCCTTTAGATGATACGCGCAGGCTGATGAAGCGGTTCTCGCTTTCAACCCAGAAACGCTTGCTGTGCAAGTTCGGCAAAAAGCGACGACGTGTCTTGTTTTGCGCGTGAGAAACGTTGTTTCCGGTAGCTGGGCGCTTGCCGGTTACTTGACAAACTCGTGCCATTTTTCCAGTTCCTTGTTCTGTAAAACGCTTTAAAAACAGCGATTTACGAATATTAAAATCTTGTTGTTGTCGCTTAGTGAAAGCGCATAAAGCTTGCTTTTGCAGCGACAAAGAGGCGCGATTTATACCAGTATGCGGGCGCCATTTCAACAAAAACTTGTGTGTAGCTCGTTTGCGGGCCTTTAAATTAGCCCGCGCTCGGCCAGTGATTCAACACGTCCGTCGCCAACAATCATATGGTCAAGCACGCGAACGTCGATGGTTCGTAAGGCTTGTTGTAGTTGTTGGGTGATTTGGATGTCGGCTTGGCTAGGCTCGGCGACACCTGAGGGGTGGTTATGAGCAAAGATAACGCTGGCGGCATTGTGTTTTAAAACGTGCTTGACGACTTCACGTGGGTAGACCGCGGTACTGTTTAGGCCGCCGAAGAACAGGTTATCGTAGCGGATGACGCGATTTTGACTGTCGAGTAACAACGCTCCAAAAACCTCGCTACGGTGGTCACGCAATTGTTGCAGTAGGTATTGGCGAGTGTCATCGGGGTTGTTGAGGGCGCAGCGGTTTTGCAGCGTTTGTTCAAAGTGCCGTCGTGACATCTCCAGCACCGCTTGTAGCTGAGCGTATTTGGCGCTGCCCAAGCCTTTGCCGGCGCAAAAGTCGGCCTCGCTGGCATCAAGTAGTGGGCGCAGGCCGCCAAAGTCTTGTAACAGTGTTCTCGCAAGGTCGACGGCGGAGTAGCCGGTTACGCCGGTACGCAGGAAGATAGCGAGCAGTTCTGCGTCGCTAAGGGCTTGGGCGCCAAGTTGCAGTAATTTTTCGCGGGGGCGTTCGCCTTCCGGCCAGTCTTTTATAGCCATCTTGGCAAAGTACCGCCGCCGGCCGTGGCTGGCAACGGTACGAACGTCCGCTTATCGAAGCTATATATCGAGCTTCTTAAAGATAAATTCTGGGATGTGCTTAATCACCAGCATCACAAGCCGCCAGATAGGTTTGCTGTAGATAATGTTGCGTTGTTTTTGGATGGCCTTGCTGATGTCTAGTGCTACCTCGCTGGCCTCGGCCGTGAGCTTTTCTGGCAAGTCCATGCCTTCGGTCATGGCGGTGTTCACAAAGCCGGGTTTAACGGTAATGACGTGCACACCTTTGCTGGCGAGACGGTTGCGCAATCCGGACAGGTAGGTAGTGAGCGCAGCCTTGGTGGAGCCGTAAATATAGTTTTTCTGCCGACCGCGATCGCCGGCGACCGAGGAAATGCCCACTAGGCAGCCCGTGCCGCGGCTTGCCATGCGGGGGGCAAGACCCTCAAATAGGCTCACAACGCCAGCGTAGTTAGTGTCGATCATTAATTTTGCCAATGCGTAGTCTTGCTCAGCGCTTTGTTGGTCCGGCATAACCCCAGCAACACAAACCACAACATCCGGCAGCGGTGTTAGTTGCTCGATAAAGTCGGCGTGGCTGTCCGTTGCGGCAACATCTAGCTCGAGGCAGTTGACCTCTCCTTGGTGACGCAGAATTAGGTCAGTGGCGCTGCGCGCCAGGCGGGCTTGGGCATTGCGGGCGGCGAGTTGCAGGTTGTAACCCTCGCTAGCGAGTTGGTTGGCAATGGCGCGAGCCATGTCGGAGTGGGCGCCAATAATTAATGCGGTTTGATTCTGACTCATGAGTTTTGGGCTTCTTTCGGAGGCTCTGATTGGCGTAATCCGAGTCTGCTAGATTGCTCGGACTGCCAGCGTTGTTTAGGGTCGTAGAGGTTGGCGATATCTTGCCAATGGCTTAGCTCGCTGTAGCTTTGGCGCAAGGTGTGCGCGCTCATGCGTGCGTCTTTGGTTAGGTAAATGCGGCCATGATGTTCGAGCATGACTTGATCTAAGCGGTCGAGCAAAGCAAATACTGAGGGTTTGGCCGGAAAGTCGAGCGCGAGGGTGTAGCCTTCGGTGGGGAAAGATAGTAGCCCGTCTTGCGGGCCAAACAGCTTTAATACCGCTAAGAACGAGCCTTCGCCAGCGCTCGCGATAAGGCCTAGTAGTTTCTGTAACGCTTCGCGGCTTTCGGCTTTTGGAATCACGCATTGGTATTGCACAAAGCCTTTCTTGCCGTAAATGCGGTTCCAGTTATGGATGGCGTCTAGCGGATAAAAGAAGCTTTGGTAATCCACAAAGTCAGTGCGTTTTTCCGGCGCGCGCCGGAAATAGACCTCGTTAAAGGCACTCACTGTCCAGCGGTTTAGCAAGCCGCGAGGGAAATTAAACGGCACATTGAGTTTGCGTTTGGCTTTGGGCGCGAGTGCGCGCTCGGCAAGCGGCATGGGTAGCTCTGCGCGACTGGCGTGTTCACCACGGAATAGCACTGAGCGGCCAAGATTTTCGCCTTGGCTAAGACAGTCGATCCAAGCCACTGTGTACTTCCAGTGCTGTGACTGCTCAAACTCATCCATAACGGCGTCTAGCGAATCGCAGCGCCGGGTTTCTTGCCTGATCCAAGCACTTTGGATGGGTAACATCCGAAAGCTGACAGTAAGAATAATGCCGGTAAGTCCCATGCCGCCGATGGTGGCGTGGAATAAGTCGGCGTTATCGGTGGCGCTACATTGCTGAATGCTGCCATCCGCCATCATTATCCGTAGTGATTGGATATGCTGACCAAAGCTGCCGTCCACGTGGTGGTTTTTGCCATGTACATCCGACGCGACCATGCCGCCAATACTGACAAATTGAGTGCCGGGCGTGACTGGTACTATCCAGCCCTGTGGCACAAATGCTGCCAACAGGTCGGCCAGAATCAATCCTGCTTCTACGGTAATCAGGCCGCTGTCGCGGTCGAAGGCGCGAACGTGGTTAAAGTGTTTGCTATTCAGCATGACTCCGGCCAGCGCGCTGTCGCCATAGGCGCGGCCGCCGCCGCGGGCAATGCAGTGCGGGTGCTCGGCTACCAACGCGGCGAGTTCTGACTCGCTGCGGTAAAAATGTTGCTGGCCTTGCGCTTTGGGAAAGCGACCCCAGCCGCTAATTTGCTGTTCGGTTGGCATTTGGTTGCGTAAAAACGAAGCGTTTATCGAGTTGATATTTAATGTAATAGCCAATGCTAAGGCCTAGGGCGCCGCCTATGTATTTAGCGTACTCGTTGGCTAACAAATAATGAAAGCTGAGTTCCATGCCCCAAAAAATGGCCGTGGTCAGCAGGCCCATTACGGTATATAGCGTAAAGCGTTCAGCGTCATCTTTGGCGCCGCTGGTTTGGTAGTAAAAGATCCAGCGTTTGTCGAGTATGTATTTGGCGACCAAACCGGTGGCGGTGCCGGCAAAGAGTGCTAGTAATAACCACAGGTCGTCGTTGCGGATGAGTAGTACTAACCACTGTGTGCCTAAGTTAATAGCCGTCGCAATAAGTGCGAACAGGCTGTATTTAATTACCAGTTTCATTTATAGGTAGATGATGGCAGCAAAGCTGGTGATCCAGCCGAATACCGTAAATTGCACAAAGCGGTCCTTTAGCAAGACTCGCGTCGGGTTGCCGCTGTTGCCGTCAATATGGGTGATTTGTAGGTAGCGCAGCACTCCCAGCACTACCCAGCCGCCCGTGGTAAATAACCACGGTGCGTTCCATTGCGCTAGCACCTCGGCGGAGTTGCAGTAATTAAGGTAGGCCACAATCACCACGGCAGCGAGAATAGACATGCCGTGGTTGACCACTTCCATAGAGTAGCCGTCAACGGACTTGCGGGTTTTGTCGCCGTGGGTAAGGAATAGCTGAACGTCGTCGCGTCGTTTCGCTAGCGCCAAAAATAGCGCCAACAGGAACGTCATGGTAATGATCCAATGCGACAACGGAATCTGTGCCGCCGCTGAGCCGGCCAGTAGCCGTAGTACAAAGCCAGTGGAAACCATGCTGATATCTAAAATGGCGATGGCCTTGAGTCCAAAACTGTAGCCAATGTTGAGAAGCAAATAGGCCGCCAGGATTAGCGTGACTTCTAAGGGTAGCGTGCTAATAGCCAGTGCGGCCGCGCCTGCCACTAAGCAGACCAGCATGGCGTAGGCTTGCGTTAGGGAAATGCGCTCCGCTGCCAAAGGCCGCATGCATTTCTCGGGGTGTAAACGGTCGAGTTTGACGTCGCGGGCGTCATTAATAATGTAGACCGCGCTGGCAATGGCACTAAATGCAACAAATGCAATCAGAGCGGGGAGTAGTGCCTCGGGGTCGGTAATGCTGCCGGCAAAGAATAGCGGCAACAGTACAAAGCCGTTTTTTACGTAGTGCTTTGGGCGTAGTAGCTTGATCCAGTCGTGCATTATTCTTGTTGATCAGGGTTAGAGCGCATAGGATACCCGCGTTTTAGACAATAACCACCCTTGGGTTGTCGCCCAAGGCTGTGAGCAAAGCAATATGAGTTTGGCTGGTAGAAAAGTATTACTTGGCGTGAGTGGCGGTATTGCGGCCTATAAATCGGCTGATTTAGTGCGTCGCATTCGCGAGCAAGGTGCCGAGGTTCGGGTCGTAATGACCGAAGGCGCGCAGGCCTTTGTGGCACCGTTAACGTTTCAGGCGGTGTCGGGCAACGAAGTGCGTACCGAACTGTTTGACCGCGGTGCCGAAGCGGCTATGGGTCATATTGAGCTGGCGCGCTGGGCAGACGTTATCTGTGTGGCGCCGGCAAGTGCTGACTTTATTGCCCGCTTGCGCGCGGGTATGGCGAATGACTTGCTGACCACGCTTTGTTTGGCGACCGATGCAAAACTGGTGATTGCACCGGCGATGAATAGGTTGATGTGGTCAAACCCCGCTACCCAAGAGAACTGCGTGGCGCTAGAGCAGCGTGGCGTTGTGATGCTGGGGCCGGGCAGTGGTTCGCAGGCTTGCGGAGAGACCGGCGAAGGGCGGATGCTTGAACCGCTAGAGATAGTGGATGATTTGTCACGTTTGCTAGGCGACGGCCCTCTGTCGGGTAAGCAAGTGCTGATTACCGCGGGGCCTACTTTAGAGCCGATTGATCCTGTGCGTTACATCAGTAACAACAGCAGCGGCAAAATGGGATATGCCGTGGCGGCCGCAGCGGCAGGCTTGGGTGCGGTGGTTACCTTGGTTAGTGGCCCAGTAACCTTGGACGCGCCACCGCATGTGCAGCGCGTGTGGGCTAATTCGGCCGAGGAAATGCTCAACGCGGTAATGCCGCGAGCGGCAGAGGCGGATATTTTTATTGCTACCGCGGCGGTGGCGGACTACCGCCCAGCACAGCAGGCCGACAATAAAATTAAGAAGCAAAACGAAAACCTTAATATTGCCTTGGAGCGAACCGAGGATATTCTGGCCACCGTGGCGGCGACTTATAAAGATGTGTTTTCGGTTGGTTTTGCAGCAGAAACAGATAAATTGCTTGAGTACGCGCGCGGTAAGCTAGAACGTAAACAGCTAGATATGGTGGCGGCCAATTGGGTAAACCAGCCGGGTACCGGCTTTGATGCGGATCAAAACGCGTTAACGGTGGTGACTGCTAACGGTGAGCAAGAGTTGCCAGTAATGAGCAAGGCCGCGCTAGCGACAGAGTTAATGAATTTAATATTGGCTGAGTATCAACAGTCGCCTAAGAACAGTTAAAACAAGAATCAATAATGAATACCAAAGTAGAACTCAAAATATTAGATGACCGGGTTGGTAAAGAATTTCCGCTACCGGAATATGCCACCACGGGCTCTGCCGGTTTGGATTTGCGCGCTTGCCTAGATACAGCGCTAACGCTGGAACCTGGTAAAACTGAGCTTATCCCCACTGGTATCGCTATTCATATGCAGGACCAGAATATGGCGTCGGTTATTTTGCCGCGCTCGGGCTTGGGTCATAAGCACGGCATCGTGCTGGGCAATCTGGTTGGTCTGATTGATTCTGATTACCAAGGGCAGTTGTTTGTATCTTGCTGGAACCGTGGCGACACCACTTTTACGGTGGAACCGGGTGAGCGGATTGCGCAGTTGGTATTTTTGCCTGTTATTCAGGCCGCTTTTGAGGTGGTGGATGAATTTGATGCCAGCGAGCGCGGCACAGGCGGTTTTGGTTCAACAGGTACGGCTTAAGAGTTCGGCATAGATATGGCACTAAATAAAACCCAGGCTGCACAGTTCGCCGAGGTGCTCGGTGAAGCGCTTCCGTATATTCAACAGTTTTCTGGCAAAACGATTGTCATTAAATATGGCGGCAACGCCATGACCGAGGAAGCCTTAAAGCAGGGCTTTGCGCGTGACGTTGTCTTGCTTAAGCAAATTGGGATCAACCCAGTGGTTGTGCACGGCGGCGGCCCGCAAATCGGTAATTTGCTAAAGCGTGTCGGCAAAGAAACAGAATTTGTTGACGGTATGCGCGTGACTGATGCCGAGACCATGGACATTGTCGAGATGGTCTTGGGCGGCCAGGTGAATAAAGAAATTGTGAACCTGATTAACCAGCATGGCGGTCGCGCCGTTGGTTTAACGGGCAAAGATGGCGATCTGATTCGGGCGCGTAAACTGAGTCGTCCAGATGAAGAAGCTGCACACGGTTCCGAAATTATTGACCTTGGCCATGTTGGCGAGGTTGAGAGCGTCGACGCGTCAGTGGTGGAAATGTTGGATAAGTCTGACTTTATCCCAGTGATCGCCCCGATTGGCGTGGGTGCTGATGGCCTGAGCTACAACATTAATGCCGATTTAGTAGCTGGCAAAGTGGCCGAGGTCTTGCAGGCAGAGAAGTTGTTGTTGCTGACCAATACCGCTGGTGTATTAGATAAGGAAGAACAGTTGCTGACTGGCCTGCGCGCGGCAGATGTTGAGGCCTTGATTATGGACGGCACCATTTACGGCGGCATGCTGCCCAAAATTCATTGTGCGCTTGATGCAGTTAAGTCGGGTGTGCGCACCGCGCATATTGTTGATGGCCGTGTACCGCATGCGGTGATGTTGGAATTGTTTACCGACGCCGGTGTTGGCACCTTAATTAAAGGCTAGCCCGCGGTAGTTGGCTGGTGCCTAGGGCTGGTAAACCGCCCCGAGCGGGCAGTGTTGCCGAGCGCCGGTAACACTAGGCAAATTCCCCGGTTCTTGGGCTAGCCGTTGCTTGGCTAGCCAGGCAAATGCCATGGCCTCTATATGCTGAGGATCGATGCCGTGTGCGGCCGTGGTTTCGACAACCGTGTTGGGCAGCGCGTCTTGTATGCCTTGCATAAGTTGACGGTTATAAACGCCGCCGCCGCAAACGATGGCCCGCTCCGCTTGCTGCTTTTTGATTTCTTTAGCGACGGTCTCTGCCGTCAGCGCTGTGAGCGTCGCTTGTAGGTCGGCGCCCTCGCAGGGTTGCTGGTTTAGATAGTGTGTTACCCAGCCCCAGCTAAAATGCTCCGGCCCCGTGCTTTTGGGTGCCGCTTGCTCAAAGTAGGGCTCGCTGAGCATATTCTCTAGCAGCGTTTGCTGAACTGAGCCGCTAGCGGCCCAGTCGCCATTCTCGTCATACGCTTTATCAAAACAATGTCGATAATGTGTATCGAGCAGACAGTTGGCTGGCCCAGTGTCATAGCCTGAAATGCTATCGCCAGGGTTGAGCACGGTGATATTGGCAATGCCGCCCAAATTGAGAATCACTCGCCGTTCGCTGGGGGCGCTAAACAAAGCGCCGTGAAACGCTGGCACTAGCGGTGCGCCCTGGCCGCCATAAGCCATATCCATACGCCGAAAATCCGCCACTGTAGTAATGCCTGTTTGCGCGGCAATCGGGTTAGCGTTGCCGATTTGCATTGAGCTGCTATGTGGTTCGTGCCAAATCGTCTGCCCGTGACTGCCAATGGCGGCGATGTTGTTTAGTTCGACGTCTTGTTTTGCGATGAGCCGCGAAGCGGCGAGCGCGAAGTGTTCACCAACGTTTTGATCAAGTTGCAGCCAGTCGCAAGCGCTAAGAGCGTTGCCGCTGGCGGCGCGCCGCAGTGAGGTCAATAAGTCCTTCGGGTACGGCAGGCTGTAATGGCCGACAACGCCGGGTTCTTTGTCCAGTCGTGCTAGTACGGCATCAACACCGTCCATGCTGGTGCCGGACATTAGGCCAATATATAGCTGATCTTGCGCCGGCATGAGTTCGGTATTTAGTCCGCGACGACAGCTCTAGTCTTTCAGCGCAACTTGCGTTTGATTGAGCGCATCCAGCCAGGCCATCATCGGTGCAGCATGCGCTTCAAAGTCAGCGCGGTAGCGGTTTTCAATTGGCTGCGCGAGAGGCAGTTTTACCGTCAATGGGTTGCGGTGTGCGCCATCAACGCGGAACTCGTAGTGCAAGTGTGGACCGGTGGCCCAGCCAGTAGAGCCTACCGTGCCGATGGTTTGTCCTTGTTTAACCCGTTTACCCCGGCGCATACCTTTGCCTATACGGTTCATATGTGCGTATAGGGTGCTGTAGCGCTCGCCATGTTTAATGATGACGACCTTGCCATAGTCGGTTTTGGTGCCAGCGAAGGTGACGACGCCATCACCAGAAGACATGATTGGTGTGCCGCGCGGAGCCGCATAGTCGACGCCACGGTGTGGCCGCTTGGTCTTGTATATAGGGTGTAGGCGGTTGGGGTTGAAACGCGAGCTAATACGGGTGAAGTGCACGGGCGAGCGTAAAAAGGCGCGGCGCATGCTGCGGCCATCCGGGGTGTAGTAGTTGGTTTTGCCGCCAGCGTCGGTATAGCGCACGGTGCGGAACGTTTTGCCTTTGTTTATGAATTCGGCAGCGAGAATTTTGCCAACGCCGATTTTCTTGTCGTTTTGATACTTCTCTTCATACAGCACCGAAAAGCTGTCGCCGTAACGGATATCCAGCGCGAAGTTGATGTCCCAAGCGAACAGGTCGGCGAGCTCCATAATAATATTGTCAGGCAGCTTGGCTTTCTGTGCCGCTAGGTAGAAGGCATTTTCTATCTTGCCAACGGCCGACACGGTACGGCGCTCGACGGGCACGCTGCGCGTGCTGACAGTCAGTTCGTCTTGCTGGCGACGAATTTGCAGCGTGTCTTCCGTGTTTAATTGGAAATCCAAAGCCGCTAGGCGTTGTTCTTCTTGCACCACCTTTAGCTGGTCGCCGACGCGCAGCTGGGTAAGCGCTTTAGTGGCTTCACCTAGGCTGATGACTTCGTACCAGGCCTGAGTGCTGAAGCCGGCGCGCTCCATTAATGATGAAAAGCTATCGCCACTTTTAACGGTGAGTGTTTTCCACAATAACGGTGCAGCCTCTGTTGTCGGTGTTGCAACGGGCTCGCTCGCTTTGGGGGCGGCACTTGTGGCGGTAACATTGTTCGGTTTCTGGGTTTTGGCTGTGGTTGGTGTCGGCGCAGTT
>JAUHZK010000004.1:185000-283582 GCA_030425645.1 Gammaproteobacteria bacterium
AATGCGGGGATGAGCTGTGGATAGGAGTGAAAGGCTAATCAAGCCTGGAGATAGCTGGTTCTCCTCGAAAGCTATTTAGGTAGCGCCTCGTGTATAACTGCGGGGGGTAGAGCACTGTTTCGGCTAGGGGGTCATAGCGACTTACCAAACCGATGCAAACTCCGAATACCCGCAAGTTCAATCACGGGAGACACACGGCGAGAGCTAACTTCCGTCGTGAAGAGGGAAACAACCCAGACCGCCAGCTAAGGTCCCTAAATATTACTCAGTGGGAAACGATGTGGGAAGGCCCAGACAGCCAGGAGGTTGGCTTAGAAGCAGCCATCCTTTAAAGAAAGCGTAATAGCTCACTGGTCGAGTCGGCCTGCGCGGAAGATTTAACGGGGCTAAGTAATATACCGAAGCTGCGGATGCACCTTGTGTGCATGGTAGAGGAGCGTTCTGTAAGCCGTTGAAGGCGGACCTGTGAGGGCTGCTGGAGGTATCAGAAGTGCGAATGTTGACGTGAGTAACGATAATGCGAGTGAAAAACTCGCACGCCGAAAACCCAAGGTTTCCTGCACAACGTTAATCGGTGCAGGGTTAGTCGGCCCCTAAGGCGAGGCAGAAATGCGTAGTCGATGGGAAACAGGTTAATATTCCTGTACTCGACATAACTGCGATGGGAGGACGGAGAAGGCTACACGATCCGAGTGTTGGATTACCCGGTGCAAGCACAAAGATTAGTCCCTTAGGCAAATCCGGGGGATGTTGTTGAAGTGTGATGCGGAGGAACTACGGTTCCGAAGTCAGCGATGCCCTGCTTCCAGGAAAAGTCCCTAAGCTTCAGGTTATGTTGAACCGTACCCCAAACCGACACAGGTGGGTGGGATGAGTATTCTAAGGCGCTTGAGAGAACTCGGGTGAAGGAACTAGGCAAAATGGTACCGTAACTTCGGGAGAAGGTACGCCCAGTGAAAGCTGGGCCGCAGAGACCAGGTGGCTGCGACTGTTTACTAAAAACATAGCACTCTGCAAACTCGAAAGAGGAAGTATAGGGTGTGACGCCTGCCCGGTGCCGGAAGGTTAATTGATGGGGTTAGTCTTCGGACGAAGCTCTTGATCGAAGCCCCGGTAAACGGCGGCCGTAACTATAACGGTCCTAAGGTAGCGAAATTCCTTGTCGGGTAAGTTCCGACCTGCACGAATGGCGTAACGACGGCCACACTGTCTCCACCCGAGACTCAGTGAAATCGAAATCGCTGTGAAGATGCAGTGTACGCGCGGCTAGACGGAAAGACCCCGTGAACCTTTACTATAGCTTTGCATTGAACATTGGATGCACATGTGCAGGATAGGTGGGAGGCTTCGAAGCAGAGACGTCAGTCTCTGTGGAGCCACCCTTGAGATACCACCCTTGTACATTTGATGTTCTAACCTCGGTCCATTATCTGGATTAGGGACAATGTATGGTGGGTAGTTTGACTGGGGCGGTCTCCTCCCAAAGAGTAACGGAGGAGCACAAAGGTATGCTAATCATGGTCGGAAATCATGAGGATAGTGCAATGGCATAAGCATGCTTGACTGCGAGACATACTCGTCGAGCAGGTACGAAAGTAGGTCATAGTGATCCGGTGGTTCTGTATGGAAAGGCCATCGCTCAACGGATAAAAGGTACTCCGGGGATAACAGGCTGATACTGCCCAAGAGTCCATATCGACGGCAGTGTTTGGCACCTCGATGTCGGCTCATCACATCCTGGGGCTGAAGCAGGTCCCAAGGGTATGGCTGTTCGCCATTTAAAGTGGTACGCGAGCTGGGTTTAGAACGTCGTGAGACAGTTCGGTCCCTATCTGCCGTGCGCGTTTGAGATTTGAGAGGAGCTGCCCTTAGTACGAGAGGACCGGGGTGGACGAACCTCTGGTGTTCCAGTTGTCACGCCAGTGGCATTGCTGGGTAGCTACGTTCGGACGGGATAACCGCTGAAAGCATCTAAGCGGGAAGCCTCCCTCAAGATAAGATCTCACTAGAGCCTTGAGCTCTCTGTAGGACCGTTGAAGACTACAACGTTGATAGGCTGGGTGTGGAAGTGCAGTAATGTATGAAGCTAACCAGTACTAATTGTCCGTGAGGCTTGATCATATAACACTCAAAATGTTTGACTTCGGTCATGCAAAATCAATGTGTTGACACTGTCAACGCTATCAATCTTCCAAATTGGTTAAGAGTCAGTCTTAACAAACCGGTTTTCTTGGCGACAATAGCGAGTTGGTCCCACCTGATCCCATCCCGAACTCAGAAGTGAAACGACTTAGCGCCGATGGTAGTGTGGGGATTCCCCATGTGAGAGTAGGTCATCGCCAAGTTCTATTAAGAAAAGCCCGCTAGTTATCTAGCGGGCTTTTTGCTGTCTGGAATCTGTGGTTTTTCCTCTTCTTATCGCCTCAGGAGTTGTCTATTTGGACTTTGCGGCTACCTACGGCGTTACAGCGAGCATAGATAATACGACGGTCTACGTGGCGCGAGCGGTTAGTTTTTGCGTCAACGCAGGGTTTGTCATTCGGTAGCGGTTTGCGTACGCCCCCAATGTCGTTATCGAAGCGGAGCTTTGCTCGGCCTAGCGACCGTCACTTAGCGGTAACTAATGGGTCATAGGCTTTAGGAGAGTGTCTTAGGTGAATGTCTGTCGTCTAACGCTAGACTTAGAGCTTGGGTAGGAAGCTTCTAGCTTGTACGGCAGGGCAAGTGGGGCGAGCGGAAGCTGTGCGCTATGGAGCGCAGGTCGGGTTCTAATAAGCCGACGGAACCCGTTCGGGTTTAGCGGGCTTCTTAGGTGCTTATTTGCGCCAGAAGGCCGGCGTGAACAGAACTAAGAGGGTAAAGATCTCTAAACGCCCTAAAAGCATTGCTAGGATAAGGGACCATTTGGCAGGGTCAGAGACGGCCGCCATGTTGCTAGCAACGGAACCTAGGCCTGGACCAAGGTTATTTAAACAGGCAGCTACCGCTGCAAAAGCGCTTAGCGGGTTTAGGCCACTAGCAAGCACCAGCACCAGCAACAGCGCAAAGATGCCGACGTAGGCGGCGAAGAAGCCCCAGACAGCATCGATAGCTCGCGCGTCTACCACGCGGTGCCCCATCTTCACCGGGATGATGGCATTAGGGTGCACCAAGCGTTTTAATTCACGCGCGCCTTGGCGAATCAGTAAGACCACCCGCACCACTTTGATACCACCAGCGGTGGAACCAGCGCAGCCGCCGATAAAACTCGCCATCAGTAGTAGCACCGGCAGTGCGGTCGGCCAGTTGCTGTGATCAACAGTGGTGAAGCCAGTGGTAGTCGCGAATGAGACCACTTGGAAAATGCTGTCTACCAACGCATCGTTAGGGGTTTCGAAATGGCCGTTAATAATGAGCCCAAAGAAACAGGCAAAAATTCCCAGCGTTAGTAGGGCTAGATAGCTTTTTAGCTCTGTGTCTCGCCAATAGTGCTTAAATTGCCGGCCGCTAAGGGCCAAAAAGTGTAGGGCGAAGTTGATTCCGGCCACCACCATAAAAAAGGCGGCGATCAGCTCGATTAATGAGCTGTCGAAATAGCCCATGCTGGCGTCATGTGTAGAAAACCCGCCGATGGCGATTGTACTAAATGCATGGCAAATAGCGTCAAAAGCGCTCATGCCTCCCAGCCAATAGGCGAGGGCACAAGTGGCAGTCAATCCCGAATAGACATACCAAAGTGACTTGGCCGTTTCGGAAATGCGGGGCGCGAGCTTGCTGTCTTTAATTGGGCCGGGCGTTTCCGCTCGGTATAACTGCATACCACCAATGCCAAGCATGGGCAGGATGGCCACCGCTAAAACAATAATCCCCAAGCCGCCGAGCCATTGAAGCTGTTGGCGGTAGTACAGGATAGACTGCGGGAGCGCGTCGAGCCCTGTGATGACGGTTGCGCCAGTGGTCGTGAGACCACTAAATGATTCAAATAACGCATCGGTAACGCTAAGACTAGGTTGAGTGGAAATCAGTAGCGGTAGTGATCCGAACGCGCCCAGTACGGTCCAGAAAGCCACCACAATGACAAAACCGTCGCGCAGACGAAGATCGGAACGGTCTTTCCGCACCGGGAACCAGGTGCAGAATCCGCTCACTAGGGTAATCAGAAAGCCGTATAAGAATGGCTCGGCCTCGCCTTTTTGATAGATGGCCCAGACGGCCAAGGGCGGCAGCATGGTGCTACTGAATAACATCAGCAATAAGCCACTGACTCGTTGTACCACTTTTGGATTCATAAGTTCTTTGGGCTGAGCTTGGCTGGGCTTTTAGATAAAGGTTGGCGCCACTTCAAATAGGCGCTCAACCTCGGCCGTCTTGGCTTTATCAGTAAGGAAGACCACTACATGGTCTTCACCCTGAATGACTGTGTCATGGTGGGCCATCATTACTTGTTCGCCACGAACAATCGCACTAATGGTCGCACCTTTAGGTAATGGCACATCTTCTACCGCGCGCCCCACTACCTTAGAGGTTTCAAAGGTCCCGTGTGCAATCGCCTCAATGGCTTCTGCAGCGCCCTGGCGCAGGGCGTGCACGGTTGCCACGTCGCCGCGGCGAACGTGCGCCAATAGCGCGCCGATAGTGGTTTGCTGTGGCGAGACGGCAATATCAATCACCGATTCGCCTTGTACAAGGTCAACATAAGCGGGGCGATTGATCAGCGCCATCACGCGTTTGGCGCCGAGCCGTTTAGCCAGCATGGCCGACAAAATATTGGCTTCGTCGTCATTGGTGACGGCACAAAATACGTCCACATGCTGAATATTTTCTTCCAGCAGCAACTCTTCGTTAGCCGCGTCACCGTGTAATACGAGGGTACGGTCTAAGAGGTTATTGAGATAGTGAATCCGCGGCCGTCGTTGTTCCAGCAACTTTACGTGGTTGTTTCTCTCAAGCGCTTTGGCAAGGCGTAAACCAATATTGCCGCCGCCGGCGATCATAATATGTCGCGCCGGTTTGTCGACTCGCCGGACCTCGGCCATCACCTTGCGAATATCTTTGCGCGCGGCGAGGAAAAAGATTTCATCGTCGGCCTCAATAACGGTATTGCCTTCCGGAATCAGGCCTTGGCCGCGCCGATAAATGGCGGCAATACGTGAATCAATATTGGGCATGTGTTTGCGAATGTCCCGCAACTCATGTCCCACCAAAGGCCCGCCATAAAAGGCTTTTACACCAACTAGGCGTAATTTGCCGTTGGCAAAGTCCAGCACCTGTAGAGCGCCCGGATATTTAATCAGTCGACGAATATGATCGGTCACCAGCTGCTCGGGGCTGATGATCATATCGATTGGAATATTGTCTTCGTTAAAGAGTCGGGTTTTGGTTTCAGGGTCGCTGATATATTCCGAGGCCCTGACCCGCGCAATCTTAGTCGGCGTATGGAACAAGCTGTAGCAAACTTGGCAGGCTGCCATATTGGTTTCGTCAGAACCGGTCACCGCAATCACCATATCGGCGTATTCGGCACCGGCGTTGCGTAGCGTTTCTGGGTGCGCGCCAAAACCTTGGATGGTTTTGATATCAAGTCGTTCTTGTAGCTCGTGCAGTAGCGCAGGCTCTTGGTCGATCACCGTGATGTCGTTGGCTTCTGATGCCAAATTTTGGGCTAGCGTTGAACCAACTCGTCCGGCGCCAACAATCACAATTTTCATAGTGCGCTACTTTATCGGGACCGTTTTAGGTCGCCGATTGTTTTTCCAAGATGCAATAGTAAAACCCATCCATGTCAGAGTCACCCGGAAAAAGCTGTTTTCCGTATTCGGCCGTGATGCCCCAGCCGCTTTCAATGGGAATTTCATTGGCATCTTGTTGGTCGGCAAGAAAGGCTTTTATTTGCTGATCATTTTCTTCACGCAAGATCGAGCAGGTGCAATAAACCAAGCGCCCGCCGGGTTTTAGCTGTTTCCAAAGCGCATTTAAAATTTCTTTTTGTAAGCTCACCAGTGCGGCGATGTCGCTTCCGCGCCTTAATAATTTAATGTCCGGGTGACGTCGAATCACGCCCGTGGCCGAGCAGGGGGCGTCTAACAAAATCCGATCAAAAACCGTATTTGGCGCCCATTGCTGTGGCTCGCGCGCATCGCCGGCGACCACTGTGGCCTGCTGTTTGAGGCGAGCTAAGTTTTCATGCACCCGTTTAAGGCGGTCGGCTTCAGCGTCTAGGGCGAGCACCGAGGCCTGTGGTGCGAGTTGTAGGATATGCGTGGTTTTGCCGCCCGGTGCCGCGCAGGCATCGAGGATCTGCTCGCCGTCTTGTGGTGCCAATAGGGCCGCAGCAATTTGTGCAGCGGCATCTTGCACAATAAAACGGCCGGCTTTAAAGCTGTCGAGCTGAGTAATGTCAGCACTTTCCGTGACCCGTAGCGCTGAGGGGATTAACCGATGCGGCTCAGTTTTTAAGCCTTCGGTTAGTAGTTGCTGTTGTAGCTCGCCCCGATCACCGACTGCACGTAAAGTCATGCCCGCTACGGTCTGGCTGCCTGCAAAGATGGTCGCCTGTTGTTGTGACCAATCACGCTTAATTTTTTCAATCAGCCAGCCCGGCAACTCAGGCTGTGCCGACGCCGTGTTTTCTGTTTGTGATGCACGACGCAATACCGCATTGCAAAGGCCCCGGGCCCAGCGTTTGTTTTTAGGGCAAAGGTTAACGGTCTCGGAGATGGCGGCATGTGGGGGAATGCGAGTATGGCGTATTTGAAATAGCCCCAGTGTCAGCAGACATTGAATGTCGCTATCTTTGGTTTTTAGGGGCTTGTCTAAGTAGAGCGCCAGCTCGGTTTGCAAACTAAACCAGTGTTGCAGGCTGCCCATTACTAACTGCTGTAGCAAGCCGCGATCCCTTGGGCTGCAGAGCCCTTGTGCCGGTGGCAGGTTTTGGCCCGTCGATTGGCCGTCGCGCACTACTGCGGTTAATACTTTCAGGGCTAGCCGGCGAGGGTTGGCGGTATTGGACATTATTGAAACAGGCTGCCAACCCACTCCTGAAGGTCGTGACCGTTGGCAAAGTCTTTGATCGCTAACGCTTTATTACCGGGCGCCTGCAACTGCGTAATGCGTACCGCGGCGCTGCCGGTGGCAACGACAATGCCGGCGGCCGATGCCTCGAGGATGGTTCCTGCCCGACCTTGAGCATCCTCGTCTATTTGGGCTTGCCACAGACGGATGCGTTGCCCGTCTAATTCAGTCCAGCAAACCGGCCAAGGGTTGAATGCGCGGATTTTGTTAACGATGGCAAAGGCATCTTGCTGCCAATCAATACGCGCATCATTCTTGTGGAGTTTGTGCGCGTAGTTCGCTAAACCATGGTCTTGTGCGTTCGGGTTTAAACCGTTGGGGATGTCTTTAATCGTCTCAATTAAGGCTTTTGCACCAATAACCGCCAGCTTGTCGTGTAACTCGCCGCCGGTCATTTCGGCACCGATGGCTAACGATGTTTTCGTCAGCATATCGCCGGTATCTAAGCCGGCATCCATTTGCATAATGGTGACACCGGTTTCTTGATCGCCTGCCTCGATGCAGCGTTGGATAGGTGCGGCGCCACGCCAGCGAGGCAACAGCGACGCATGCACGTTGATGCAGCCGTAACGGGGTGTATCTAATACGGCTTGCGGTAATAACAAGCCATAGGCAACCACCACCATTAGGTCGGAATCTAAGGCGCGCAGCTGTTGTTGCTCATCTTCGCCTTTTAGCGACATTGGTTGAAAGACAGGGATGTCGTGCTCAAGCGCTTTTTGTTTAACCGGCCCCGCTTGTAGTTTGCGGCCACGGCCGGCGGGTCGGTCAGGCTGGCAATATACCGCCACCACTTGGTGTTGCGCCTGAATAAGCGCCTCTAAACAGCCAACGGAGAAGTCGGGTGTGCCGGCAAAAATAATTCGCATAAGAGAGAGTTAGCCCTTGCGGCGTTTGGCTTTGGCGAGTTTCTTTTTCACCATTTCGCGTTTTAATGGCGACAGATAATCGACAAATAACTTGCCTTGTAAATGATCCATCTCGTGCTGAATGCAGACCGCCAATAATTCATCGGCTTCGAGCTCAAAGCTATCGCCGTTGCGATCTAGGGCTCGAACTTTGACTTTGTGTGCACGCTTAACGTCGGCGAAAATGTCAGGCACAGAAAGGCAGCCTTCTTGCATGGTGCCAATGTCGTGCTCTTCTAGAATTTCCGGGTTAATGAAGACGCGTGGTTCGGTTTTGTCCTCGGACAAATCCATCACAATGACCTGCTTATGAACATCCACCTGAGTTGCCGCAAGGCCAATGCCCGGTGCGGCATACATGGTCTCAAACATGTCGTCCACCAGTTGCTGTATGCGGCCATCAACGGCCACTACTGGTGCGGCTTTGGTCCTCAATCTGGGATCAGGAAATTCGAGAATGTTTAATTTAGCCATGGTGCAAAGTGCGTATTGATCAAGTGTGGTTTATTGAATTGCAATAACAAGCTGGCGCAAAAGCGGCATTTGGTTACACTAGGGTGACTATTATACGTCACAGCATGAAGGTTTATGGACGCGCAAAGGGGAAACAAGGGGCTGTTATTGGGTGGCTGGATCGCTCTAGCAGCGGTCGTTCTGCTCGGTTCGGGTTGCGCTGTGGTGCCAACCGCTGAACCTGCGCCTGAGATTACAGCGAACCAACCGAATAATCTCGGGATGGCTGTGGCCGTTCCTCCTGAGCTGCTACGGCAACCGTCGGCACCAACGCGCTACGTGGTGCAGCGGGGCGATACCCTCTGGGATATTTCTTCTCACTTTCTCGCTAACCCTTGGTTGTGGCCAGAAATTTGGTTGGTCAATCCGCAAATTGCCAACCCGCATTTAATTTACCCCGGCGACATTATTTCCTTGCAGTGGATTAACGGTAAGCCCGTGCTGCGTCTAGAACGTGGTGATGGTGTGCAACGCTTAAAGCCGTTGGTACGCACAACACCATTACCGCAACCGGTACCAGCCTTGCCAATGGCGGCGATCAAAAGTTTTATTGAGCACGCGCGTTTTATTGACGAAGACGCTGCCAAGGCCGCGCCATATATTTTAGCGCCTGCTGATGGTCACTTGATGGCAGCCAAAGGCATGGATGTCTTTGCGCGTCGGCTGCCAGATGGCGCCGACGCCAATTGGCAGGTGATGCGAGCGGGGCAGCATTATTACGACCCTGAGACAGGTGAGCTGCTAGGACGCGAAGGTATTGTGGTAGGTGCGGCGACGCTATTGCGAGATGGTGACCCTGCCCGTTTAACTATTGATGAGTCTTTGCGAGAAGCGCGGCGCGGAGATTTATTGTTTCCGCTTGACGATGACGACTACGTGCCAGAGCTGCTGTTACAACCGGTAGCTGAAGACGTAGATGCTCGGGTCGTGGCTGGCTTTGATGTCATTACTCGGATTGGTCAATATCAAATTGTGACCCTTAACCGAGGCCGAGATAGTGGGCTCGAGCTGGGTGCTACCTTTGAAGGTTTTGCGCCAGACGAGGAAATTCGCGACACGGTTGCCGAGAAGCCGGAGTCGGTATGGTTGCCCGGTGAATATCGCGGCCTTGCGGTGGTGTTTCGGGTCGATGAGCGTGTGGCGCATGCGCTGGTTATGAACGCTCGGCAGGCCATGCGTGTGGGTGACTATCTGCGCTCACCGCTGCTGTCGACGCAGTAGTGGCCCGCCACTGCTTTGCTAACTGACGAGTCAAAATACTGGTTTGCGCTTTTGCGTGGCCCCGGCATTGGTCCGGTATTGGCGCGCAAGCTGTTGGATTACTTTGGCGGTGCGGCGGCAGTCTTTGCGGGCTCTGCGCAACACTGGCAGGCCTTAGGTTGTAAAGGCGAGGCGCTTGATTGGCTTCGCAGTCCGGATTGGTCGCAGGTTGCTGTTGATGAAGAATGGCTGGCAGGCGACAACCATCATTTTTTGACTTGTTTTGATGACGCTTGGCCTGCGCAGCTACAGCAAGTGGTGGGTGCGCCAGTGGCGCTTTATGCAATCGGCGACATTGATTTATTAAAGCTGCCGCAGCTGGCGATTGTAGGGTCTCGCAACCCGACCGAATCAGGCCGCGGCGCGGCTATGGAGTTTGGTAAGCACCTCGCCGCTAAGGGGTTGGTGGTGACCAGCGGTTTAGCGCTAGGCATTGATGCCGCCTCCCATGAGGGCGCGCTGGCCGCCGAGGGGCTAACCATTGCGGTCTGTGGCACTGGCCTCGACAGAGTTTATCCGCGCCGCAATCACGGCCTAGCGAAGCAGATTGCTGAGAAAGGTTTGCTGCTGTCAGAGTTTCCCGTTGGCACACCCGTGCTGGCGCATAATTTCCCTAAACGTAACCGTATTATTTCGGCCTTGTCTTTAGGAACGTTAGTGGTTGAGGCGGCTCTGCGTAGTGGTTCACTTATTACCGCTCGCTACGCCACTGAGCAAGGGCGGGAAGTGTTTGCCATGCCCGGTTCAATCCACAACCCGTTAGCCCGCGGCTGTCATCAATTGATTCGTGACGGTGCCAAGCTGGTTGAAAATGCCGAGCATATTCTTGAAGAGTTGGCGCCGCAGCTAGGCCATGCCGGACGCCAAATGGCGGCGGCGTCAACGGTGGCCGGTGAAGCGGTAAGCAGTGCAGCTGTTGATGAGGTTGAGAGCGATTCGCCGCTGCTGGCTTACATAGAATATGACCCAGTGTCGGTAGATGAATTAGTTGAGCGTAGTGGTTTGACGGCGGCAGAAGTTTCGTCCATGCTGGTGATGTTGGAATTAGACGGTGTAGTGACCAAAACCACTAGCGGTCAATTCTTACGGAAATGAGTCAAAACTATGCTTGAGGGCCTATGAGACCAACTGCTTTCGATGTGCTTTTATATATGTTTGAGCACTACGAAGAACTTCCAGACGATGCACCACCTGTCGCCGGTGCCGATGCCCTTCTCGCCTCTGAAATTTTAGAAGAAGCCCCGCAGGCCCCTGATCCGCTTGAGCGTGCCTTGGTGTCAGAAGGGTTTGGTGAAAAAGAAATCCACCATGCTTTTCAATGGTTAGACGAACTCGCTGATCAAGTTGATCCAGTGGGCGACCAGAGCCGAGGCTACGAACTAACCGTCGGCCAAAATAGTATTCGGGTACTGTCGCCTGAAGAGCGCGATTTGCTCAGTGCTGAATGCGTTGATTTCCTCATGTATTTGCAAGGCGCTGACATTATTAGTGCCGCGCAGCGCGAGCTAATTTTAGATCGCACGCTGGCATTATCGGTTGCCGATATGAGTCTCGAGCAGTTTCAGTGGTTGATTCTGATGGTGCTGGCGAACCAACCCGCCGAAGAAGACGCCTGTGTCTGGCTTGAAGAGCTGTTGTTCGATCGAGCGGCTGGCCTTCCTAACTAACTTTTCCAAGCTTGCGGTTGCCCTGAAACCAGTCGGCGACTAAAAAAACACTAGCCGAATATTTGCAAACTGTGTTACCTGTATATATAAGGTGCGCAAATTCAGGCCTATTGGCTTTTGGCGCACTTATTAAAAGGGGCGCTGTTGCAGCAAAGGATCAGGAATGACCAATAACGTGGTAGTGGTCGAGTCGCCCGCAAAGGGCAAGACCATTGAAAAATACTTAGGTAAAGATTTTAAGGTGCTGGCCTCATACGGCCACGTACGTGATCTGGTACCTAAAGAAGGTGCGGTAGATATTGATGGCGACTTCGCCATGAAGTACCAGTTGATTGACCGCAACCAAAAGCACGTTAAGGCGATTCTAGACGCCGTTAAAAAGGCCGATAACGTCTATCTGGCGACAGATCCGGACCGCGAAGGTGAGGCCATTTCATGGCACCTCTACGAAATCCTTAAAAGCAAAAAGTTATTAGAAGGCCGCCAAGTTAAGCGTGTTGCCTTCTATGAGATTACCAAGTCAGCCGTGGCTGATGCGGTGGCGAACCCACGTGAACTAGCCACATCGTTAATTGACGCTCAGCAAGCGCGTCGAGCGTTGGATTACTTGGTGGGCTTTAATATCTCGCCTTTGCTCTGGCGTAAGGTTAAGCCGGGTCTGTCGGCTGGCCGCGTACAGTCGCCAGCGTTACGCATGATTGTGGAGCGCGAAGAAGAGATTTCTAAATTTGTACCGCGTGAGTGGTGGTCAATTGATGCCGCCGCCAATAAAGGCAGCGACTTCACCGCCAAGCTGAATATTTATCAAGGCGACAAGGTTGGCCAGTTCAGCTTTGAAAATGAAGATAGCGCACAGTCGGTGCGAGACACCTTATTAAGTGCTGCCAATGGCGAGCTTAAGGTGACTAGTGTTGAGAAGAAACAACGCCGCCGTAACCCGGCGCCACCATTTACTACCTCAACCTTGCAGCAAGACGCCTCGCGCAAAATCCGTTTTGGCGCTCAGCGCACTATGCGTACCGCGCAGCGTTTATATGAAGGTGTGGATATTGGTGGCGAAACCGTTGGTTTGATCACCTATATGCGTACTGACTCGGTGAATCTGGCGGCGGAAGCGGTCGATGAAATCCGCAAAGAGATTGTCACGCGTTACGGTGAAGATCACTTGCCTAGTAGCGCTCGCAGCTACAGCACCAAATCTAAAAACGCACAGGAAGCGCACGAAGCCATTCGTCCGACCTCTGCCGCGCGCCATCCAGACGAGATTAAACAATATTTGGACGAAGATCAGTTTAAGTTGTATGAGCTGATTTGGAGTCGGGCCGTAGCTAGCCAAATGGAGCCGGCTATTTTTGATCAGGTGGCTGCCAATATGGCCGCGGGTGATGCCGGCGTATTCCGCGCCACGGGTTCTACCTTGCGTTTCCCTGGTTTCTTGTCGGCCTATAAAGAAGGTGAAGACGAAGACGCCAAAAAAGATGACGATGACAAACGTCTGCCGGCGCTGGAAGAAGGCGATGTGGTGAAGCTAAGCGATGTGCTAGCTGAACAGCATTTCACTTCGCCACCACCGCGTTTTACCGAGGCTAGTTTGGTAAAAGTGCTGGAAGAATATGGCATTGGTCGCCCATCTACTTACGCCAGCATTATTCAAACACTACAAGCGCGTGAATATGTTGAGCTAGAACAGCGTCGCTTTACACCGACTGATATTGGCAAGATTGTTTCTGGTTTCTTAACTAATCACTTCACGCGTTACGTTGACTACGAGTTCACTGCGCATTTGGAAGATGATCTTGATGCGGTGTCGCGTGGCGAGAAAGACTGGGTGCCGCTAATGCGGGACTTCTGGCAGCCGTTCAAGCAAACCGTAGATGAGAAGCAGGATATCTCGCGTGAAGAAGTTGCACAGGCGCGGCAGCTAGGTACCGATCCGAAAACCGGCAAACCCGTGTCAGTGCGCATGGGCCGTTATGGGCCGTTCGTACAGATCGGCACCAAAGATGACGAAGAGAAACCATCTTTCGCTAGCTTAAAGCCTGGCCAGAAAATGGATGATCTCGATCTGGAATTGGCGCTGGAGCTATTTAAGCTGCCACGTAAGCTAGGCGAAACGCCAGAGGGCGAGCCGGTATCCGTTGCGATTGGGCGCTTTGGCCCTTATGTGCGTTATGCCAACAAGTTTGTCTCTATGAAAGAAGACGACCCTTATACGGTTGAATTGCCGCGGGCGTTAGAGCTGATTGCAGAGAAGAAAAAAGCCGACCTTGAGAAAATCATCAAACTATTTGATGACAGCGATATTCAAATTTTGAAAGGTCGCTGGGGCCCGTATATCACCGACGTTAGCATCAAGAAAAACGCCAAAATTCCGAAAGATCGTGAGCCTGAGTCACTGACTTTGGAAGAATGCCAAAAACTGATTGAAGAAGCGCCGGAACCTAAGCGCCGGGGCAAAAAAGCGGCAGCTAAGAAGCCGGCAGCCAAGAAAAAAACAGCTGCCAAAAAACCAGCGGCCAAGAAACCGGCAGCGAAAAAAACGGCGGCCAAGAAAGCCCCGGCGAAGAAAAACACAGCCAAGAAGCCGGCTGCTAAGAAGGCAACGGCGAAAAAGCCAGCTGCGAAGGAATAGCGTGGGCCGATGAGTGCTTGGCATATAAAGCGCGCCACTCAGCAGTTGCAAGCCGGCGGTGTTATCGCTTATCCAACCGAAGCCGTTTATGGGCTGGGTTGTGATCCGTTTGATGCGCTAGCGGTTTACCGGCTGTTGGCGATTAAGCAACGGCCAGTGAGCAAGGGGCTGATATTGATTGGGAGTGACTTCTCGCAGTTAGAATTTCTATTTGCGCCGTTAAGCACTGAACAGCGCCAACTATTGAATGACACTTGGCCCGCTGCCGTGACCTTTACCATCCCTTGCCATGATGACGTGCCGCATTGGTTACGGGGTGATTTTAATAGTCTCGCGGTTCGCGTTAGCGCGCATCCGCAAGTACGGGCTTTATGTGACTCCTTTGGCGGTGCCATTGTTTCTACCAGTGCTAATCGTTCCGGCCAAGCGGCGTTACGTAATGCGGCGGCGGTACGTAGGCAGCTGGGTTCGCAGTTGGATTATGTGCTGCCCGGTGCCTGTGATGTGACTGCGCAACCTTCAGAAATCCGTGACCTGCTCAGTGGTCAGGTATTGCGGGCAGGATGAGTCTTGCCGACCCTAAATTAGGTTTAGGGCTGGGCGGTGGCGCTGTGCGTGGGGCCGCGCATCTGGGTGTTTTGCAGGTGTTCGACGAGGCTGGCGTTAGTCCTCAGGTGTTGGCTGGTACCAGTATTGGCGCCTTTGTGGCGGCGTTATACGCCTTTGGTAAAACACCCGAAGAAATTCTGGCGCTAATCCGTGAATTAGAGTTTTTTGATATCGCCCGCATTCGCCTCAATAAGCTTGGCTTAATGTCGCATGACCAAATGGGCGATGTGGTTGAGCAGGCGATTGGCGACCGTGACTTCTCGGAAAGCCGCTTGCCACTTGCGATCGTTGCTACGGATTTGGCCGCCGGCACGCCCGTGGTGATGACTAGCGGTTCCGTAACCGAGGCAGTCTTGGCAAGCACCTGTATTCCCGGCTTGTTTACCCCAGTGGAAAAAGACGGTCGCTTACTGGTTGATGGCGGCTTAGTCGAAAACGTCCCAGTGTCGCAGTTGGCGCCCTTGGGGGCCGATGTCATCGTCGGGGTGAACCTAAATGCGGCGCCGGACTACGGCACGCCACAGGATTTGGTCGGCGTGCTATTTAATGCCACCGATATTGCCATTGATACCACCACCCGAATTCAGATGCAGGCTACTGATGTCGCCATCAATATGTCGTTGTCGCAATACGACCGTGTCGACCCCGACAATATCGCCGCACTGTATGAAGAAGGGCTCTCGGCTGGGCGTCAGTCATTGGCTGCTGTTCAGCAAGCCTTAGAGCATGCTGAGCCCAATATTCTTGAGCGACTAGAGGCGCAAGCCCGGCATTTTGTTGAGGATCACTGGCCGTACAGCTAGCTCAGGGATGGCAATCCTTGCTATTCCAAATAGTCTAAAATAACCTTCCATATGTTCAGCTCGGCCTTCGGTCGGTAAGTGCTTGCTTATCGCAATGGCTGGGTTTTACGGTGCACACAAATATATTCGCCAGTGGGCTGGCAAGGGGATGGGGATGATGGAAGTGAGATATGGTCTGCTGGTGACGTTGAGCATCAGCATGTTGGCTTGTGGTGGCGGTGCGTCTGAACCGTCACGGGAAACCGCTGCGCCAGGTGGTGCAGGAGGTGGTGCATCAGGTGGTGAAAACTCGCAGTCACCGGCTTTTGCTGAGCCGAATGCAAGCCAGATTCGACCAGGGGTTTTGGTGTCTGCCGATGGTAGTTCATGCACCTCGAATTTTATTTATGTTGATGGTAGCGGCGACTATTACATCGGCGCTGCCGCGCACTGTTTCAGCCCGGATGCGAATAGTGGGCGTGACTCATGCGAGACCAATAATTTGCCCTTAGGTACTGCGGTCAACATCGAAAACGCGGCCCATAGTGGTAGCCTTTATTACAGCAGTTGGCGCTCAATGCAGGACAATCGCGAGACGCCTGCAAGCAACGTTTGCCGCTACAACGATTTTGCTTTGATTCAGATTGACCGCCGTGATTACGGCCGTGTCCACCCGGCGGCGATCGCCTATGAAGGCCCAACTGGATTATTGGCGGGAGGGGCTGCAGTGGGTGACTTCACTTACAGTTATGGTCAGTCGTCTTTCCACTCGGGTTTTCGCCCGAACGAGGAAAAAGAGGGGCCGATTCGACAGGTCATTGGCAATGGTTGGCAATATACCGTGGCCTTTGATAATGCAGGGTTGCCCGGCGACAGCGGTAGTGCTGTGCTGCATGAAAGCGGACAGGCCTTGGGTGTGTTGACGGTTGTTAGCGCGGGCTTGAGCCTGACGCCGGTCAGTAACGGCGTAATGAACTTAGAGATGGGTTTGGATTACGCCAATGACTCTTTGGGCAGCAATATCAAACTTGTTCGCTGGAACCGCTTCTCTCCATAACGCCGTGGTTTAGCTTTGCGCCTTGGCCTCAAATAGCTGGACTTGAAAATGTTGAGCGGAATCGGTCCAGCCTTTTACTAGGTTAAAGCCGGCGTCGGCCGCAAGCTTCTGCATATCGCTGGCGTGGTATTTAAAACTGTTCTCGGTGTGAATGGTTTCGCCAGCAGTAAAATGGAATGTATCGCCATTAAGCTTGGCTTGTTGTTGCTGCAAACTAATCAGGTGCATTTCTACAGCGCCTGAGTTTTCGTTCCAGCGCGCTTCGTGGCGCCATTGGCTAATATCAAATTCGCCATCAAGTTCCTGATTGATGCGTCGGAGTAAGTTCAAATTAAACTCGGCGGTAACGCCTTGGCTGTCGTTATAGGCGGCCTCTAGGGTCGCAGGGTCTTTTTTGAGATCGTAGCCAAGCAGCAGCAAACCGGGCTGCTGCCCTTGCTGACACAGCCGGTAGAAACGCTGCAAAAAGGCACGGGCGTCGCTAGGCGTGAAATTGCCAATGGTGCTGCCGGGGAAAAATACCACGCTGCGGCTGAAGCTTGTGGCAGGAACGGGCAGCGTTAGCTCGGTAACGTAGTCGGCGCAGACTGGCAACACTTCAATCTGCGGGTAGTCTTGCTGTAATAAGTCGGCACTATTGAGCAGCTGCTCGCGGCTGATATCGATAGGGGTATAAACGGCCGGTTGTTCCAAGGTGTCGAGTAGCATGCGAATCTTTTCCCCAGCCCCGCTACCGTATTCAACGATGCGTGCGTGGGGCCCAATCAGCGCGGCAATCTCGGCCAGATTGCTGCGGAGAATGGTCAGCTCGGTACGGGTAGGGTAGTACTCCGGTAGCTCACATATTTGTTCAAACAGTGCTGCGCCTTCGGCATCGTAAAAATATTTGCATGGCAGCGTCGCTGGCGACGCACGCAACCCAGCCAAGGCTTCGGCTAAAAAGTCGCCGGTATTTGGTGCTAAATCGAGGATCTTCATTGGCCTACAGGTCTCGTGCTAAACGTAGGCCGCCAAATTGCCAGCGCATATGCGGGTAAAAGAAGTTGCGGTAGCTGTTGCGAGTATGGCCGGGTGGTGTAATGCAGGCGCTGCCGCGCATGACATATTGGTTATTCATAAATTTGCCGTTGTATTCGCCCAAGGAGCCTTCTAAAGGTTTAAAGCCCGGATAAGGCGCGTAGGCGCTGCGAGTCCACTGCCAGACTTGACCATACCAACCGGCGGTATTGTTTGGATGTGTATGGGGGCTTTCGTCACCAACGGCCGGCGCACTGGCTTCCCATTCAAATTCAGTGGGTAGTCTTGCACCTGCCCAAGTGGCATAGGCTTCGGCCTCATAAAAGCTAATATGACAAACTGGCGCGTCGGTATCTAGCGGTTGCAGGCCGTTAAGGGTGAACTCGTACCACTGGTCTTGCTGTTTTTGCCAGTAGAGGGGGGCGCTAATGTTTTCTGCGTCTAACCATGCCCAGCCGTCGGAGAGCCACAGCGCATGTTGTTGGTAGCCGCTGTCTTCGATAAACCGCAGCCAGTCGCCATTGCTAACCAGAGTGGTACTGATTTCAAAGGCGGGTAATAGAACTTGATGGCGTGGGGTTTCGTTGTCGAAGCAGAAACCAGTGTCGGCAATGGCTTGCCCCGCTTGACCAAGGCCGCCGGGGTGTTGCTGCCATGCAGCCTGTGGTTGTGGTTGCGCCTTTGTCTCGCTGTCACGGTAGGCCGGCAGTATTGGGTTGCAAGAAAAGACGTGTTTGATGTCCATCAATAGCAACTCTTGGTGCTGTTGCTCATGGTTGATACCAAGTACTACCAGCGGCGTAATCTTGTCTAAGCTTGCTGTATCTAACTCCAGTAGCCAGCTGCAGAGCGCATCGTCAACATACTGGCGGTAGTCCATAATTTGGCTAACGGTTGGGCGCGATAGCAAGCCGCGCTCGGCGCGCGTATGGCGTTCGCCCATGCTGACGTAATAGCTGTTAAACAAGTAACCAAAGTTATCGTCAAAGCAGCGGTAGTCTGGGCAGTGTTGCAACAGAATAAATTGCTCAAAAAACCAGCTGATATGAGCTAGGTGCCATTTACTTGGGCTAACGTCGGGCATGCTTTGCACAACGTAGTCTTCAGTCCGCAATGGGGCACACAATGCTTCACTATGTTGGCGAACGACGAGGTATTGCTGTACCAGTTGTTCGGCTTTGTTCAAGGGCGCATTGTTGGGGTGATCGGCAGTCATGGTTATTAAATGGCTCCCATTTTTATCTGCTTGCCGTCATCATATGCAAAAGCGAACAGGCAATGGGGAATGAGGATGAAACAATTTCAGGTTGACGCGTTTACTAACCGCGCATTTGCCGGTAACCCGGCGGCAGTAATCGTTACTGATGGACCGTTGGCAGAGGCATTGATGCGGGATATTGCGGCTGAAAACAATCTTTCTGAAACCGCCTATGTTCACCGCGATAACGAGTTTTGGAATATCCGTTGGTTTACGCCAACGGTAGAAGTGGACTTGTGTGGCCACGCGACCTTGGCAGCGGCCTGGGTGCTGGCAACTGAATATGGCTTGTTGGCGGAGTCACCTGACGGGGTTGAA
The DNA here is from genome assembly GCA_030425645.1 of Gammaproteobacteria bacterium. GTDB lineage: Bacteria > Pseudomonadota > Gammaproteobacteria > JAPPPA01 > JAPPPA01 > JAPPPA01. Next base: position 204,072 of record JAUHZK010000004.1, read on the forward strand.
TTGCGTTTTGCTAGCCGCAGCGGCGAGCTGCGGGTGCAGGTGGAACATGACAGCGTAACCTTGGATTTTCCAGCGCAGCCGGTTCGTTCAGTGCCGCTGCCGCAAGCTATTGCTAATGGGCTTGGGGTAACAGAGCAGCAGGTGCAATGTTTTAAAGCCGATATCCCCAATGGCAATTATCTAGTAGTGATGTCGGAGCAGGCTGCCGTGGAAGCGCTGGCTCCTAATATGGCCCAGCTAGAGCAGATTACAGACGGCGGCATTATTGCCACCGCTAAGGGTGTAGAACTGGACTTCGTGTCGCGTTTCTTTGGGCCGTATTACGGCATTCCGGAGGACCCGGTGACTGGCTCCGCGCATTGTTCATTGGTGACGTATTGGGCTCAAGTGCTCGGGCTCAATAGCATGCGTGCGCGCCAAGTCTCGCCGCGTGGAGGCGACTTGTATTGTCAGTTAGATGGCGACCGCGTGCGTATGCGCGGCCAAGCGGTAACGGTTAAAGAGAGCGAGTGGCGCCTTTAGTTACTCAGGAGGATGTACATCGGCATCGTCGGCGGCCTCTGCCGGAATAGCTCCTGAAATGCCTTGGTCGGCAGGGGTGTCTCGCATATGAACGTCGCGCTGCGGGAAGGGTATAGAAATGCCGTTCCGCCGGAAGCTGTCGTCAATCGCATAGCGAAGCTCTGAGGTGATGGCAAAACGTTTGCCAGCTTCCTCAACATAACAAACGAGTTTGAACATTAGCGCGCTATCGGCGAAGTCGATAAAGGCAACGCCGGGTTTTGGCACGATATCTGGCGCGTCAGATATCACTAACGGGTTGTCGTAGGCGCATTGCAGTAGTAGCCGTTCGACTTTGCGGGTGTCAGAGCCGTAGGCAACGCCGACGGTGACGGAAATACGCGCGTAGTCGTCGTGTAAATTCCAGTTGGTGACGGTGCCGCTAATCAGTTCTGAGTTCGGCAGAATGACGGTGCTGTGGTCAAAGGTCACGACCTCGGTGCCGCGAATGCCAACGCGGCGCACAAAGCCTTCAATGTCACCGACTTGGATAAAGTCGCCGGCACGAATAGGCTGCTCAATGAGCAGGATGATGCCGGAAATAAAGTTGCTAACGATATTCTGCAGGCCAAAGCCGATGCCGACTGAAAGTGCACCAACAATAATAGTCAGGTTGGTTAAGTCTAATCCTGCCGCGGCAATGCCTAGCAGCAACGCCAGCATGTAAAGCCCGTAACGACTTAGGGTGACGGTGGCGTCAATATTGGCGGCGCGACTGCTGCGTTGGTTGCGGCGCAGTCTGTTTTCAAGGCTGTTCACGAGTGTGCGGGCTAGCACCACCAACACTACGCTAATGCCTAGCCCAAGAAACAACTGCCCCGGAATAAACTCGTATTCGCCAATTTTGAATACGGTTTTAAGCATCGATGCGGCTTGGCTGTCGGGTTGGCGATTTAACCAGACGATAGTGCTAACCAGCGCGATTAAGCTCATGCTGCTGAGAAGGAAACGAAGCCGCATATAGCCTCCGTAGTGGCAGTCGTTATGGCTGCAACTATAGCCCTAGCGCTCGAAAACAGATAGGGTGCGCGCTTTAAAACGTTAATGAGAAATTCATCATGAAACTTGCGCAGAATACTGTTGGCGCTTTTGAGTACGAGTTAACTGGCCCAGATGGCGAAGTTATTGATAAGTCAGAGCCAGGTCAGGCGATGCCGTATCTGCATGGTGCTGGCAACATTATCCCTGGCCTTGAAGCTGAGCTAGAAGGCAAGGTTGCTGGTGACGAGTTAACCGTAACCGTGCAACCAGAAATGGCTTACGGCAAGCGCGACGAAAACATGGTGCAAGAAGTGCCACGTGAAGCCTTTCAAGGTGTTGATGAGCTAGAAGTGGGCATGCGCTTCACTGCAGAAAGCAACGCTGGCCCGGTTCCTGTAGTGATTACGGCTGTTGCTGAGAAAACCGTAACGGTTGATGGCAACCATCCGCTTGCGGATATGGTGCTGACTTTCAAAGTCAAAGTGACCGAAGTTCGCGAAGCTACGCCTCAGGAAATTGAGCATGGTCATGCACACGCTGGTGGTCACGACCACTAGGTCTTTCTGACCGCAAAGCCATTGCGGCTTTTTTTATGCGCTGGCGACAATGCGCATATGAACAAGCCAAACCCAACTATTTCAGAAGCAGAATGGTTTGCCCCCAACCGGCAGCCTCCACTGGATTTTCAGAACAAGCTACAAGCCCAAGGCTTTAAGCATTTCCGGCGGCTTGTGTGGTTGCTGTGTAAGTTGTCGCCGCGCTTGGGTAGCGCCTTGGTGCGCAAGCATTTGTATCAACCGCGCCGTTTCCCGCGTCCTAATCGTGAGCGCGAGCTGTTAAAACAGGCCGAGTCTTTCAGCTTGGAGTTTGAGGGTGGCGATTTGGCCTGCTGGCGTTTTGCGCCGATCAATGCTGAGTTGCCATTACGCACGGCCCTGTTCATGCACGGCTGGGAAGCGCGGGCGGCGCAAATGGGCACCTTGGTAGAGCCGCTACAGCGGCTTGGCTACCAAGTCTTTTTGGTTGATAACCCGGCTCACGGTGACTCGGATGGCTCGCGGACTAACCCGGTGCAATTGTCGCGAGTCGCCTTGCGGATGCAGCAAAAAATTGGCGATATCGATTTGCTAGTGGCGCATTCCGTCGGTGCATTTGCCAGCACCTTGGCGATTCAAGCCGGTTTGGTGGTGAATCGTTTTGTCGCCATTGCCGGCGTGGTGGACTACCGCGCTGTGCTGCGTGATGTGCGCTTAATGTTCAATATCCCGGCCTCGGCCAAGGAAGAGTTTGATCGCCAAGTACAAGGTGAACTGAATCTCGACTGGGATAGCCTCAATGTGCTGCAGCATGCTGCCCTGATGGAGCAGCCTTGCCTTTACTTGCATGACCCGCAGGATGACGACACGCCTTGTTTTGGGGCCAAAGCAATGGCCGCCGCAGTGGCGGATGGAGAGTTCCTGCCGGTTCAGCAAGCCGGGCATCGCAAGATACTTTGGCATCCTGAGACGGTGGCTGCGTTGCAGCAGTGGGCGCAATAGCTGCCGCAAAAAGCTAAGAATCTTCTGGCTTTAGCGCCGTTCGCAGGGCGGCCGTCGGTGTTGTGCTTCTATTGCTGAGCGCCTAAGCTAATGAAATTATTTTAATGATTTCGGCCAGTCGTATGCGACTGGCTTAGGCGGAGACTTGGCAATGCGATTAGCGTTAATGGCGATGGTTGGCGGTGCGGCGTTAATGTTGGCTGCTTGTGGCGGTGGAACTTCTGATGGCGTTACCGACGGCGGGGATGTCGGCACCGTCGATCCGAATACAGCGGGGCACACTTTGCAAGACCGCGAGGCGTATCCGGCAGGTGTTGGCTGCGGCTGGGAGGTGGCGAGCAATATCGACACCATGAATATCGCCTTTCCGGATGAGTCGGCTAAATACTGGGTGGCGCTGGTACCTATGTTGCCGCAAACCCGCTTACGGATAGACGGCTATTTCCCAGATGTGCGTTATTTTTCTTATAACGTTTATGACCCAATACTACGCCCAACTGATGCCATAGCCGACGCCGAAATCGTGCCCAATGCCGGTGGTGTCAATTCCGCCGCGGAAGAAAATGCGGCTTGGGGTGATGCCTATACGGCCTATGTTGAATTTTCAGCCGTACCCGAGGAGCGCGCCGCCAATACGATTTACGCAGGCGCCTTTAATGTTGGGCCGCAGTCGGTGCCGCAGCCGTTGCTGACCGCATTGTTTTATCGGGTTTATGTTCCTGACGAGAGCAAAGATTTTGATGGTGGCGTCGGTTTGCCGTTGCTGACCTTGGAAACAGCCGATGGCGAGTTAGAGCTATTGCCAACCGCGAACTGTGTAGAGCCATTGCTGCCGACCTTGGGTGGGCAATTGCCGCCCGGCGGTTTAAATGATGTTTTAGAAACGATCGGTTTTCCGGATGCGGTGCCCAGCAATCTGCCGTTCTATGTTGGTGTGGGTGATGCGGCGGCCGAAACTAAGGTGTTCTACGGCTTGCCCAGCACCGTCTTTAACCTAGCCAGCGGTTTTCTGGGGTTGCCGATTCCGGCAGAAGTTGAGCAAAGCCTGCCATTACCTGCCGGTGGTGGTTTCCTGAGTAATATTCACAACGCTTACACCACCAATTTATTTAGCCGGACTTACGGCAATGTCGCCATTATTCGGGCTAAAGCGCCAAGTTATCGCGATGCTGATGGGGTCGCCTTTGGTGACGAGCAACTGCGTTTTTGGTCGGTTTGTCAGAATGATTTACCGACTCAGCGCTATGTAGGCTGTTATGCCGATCACGAGATGACGATCGACAGTGAAGGCTATTTCAACGTCATGGTTTCCGATGCAGAAGACCGGCCAGTAAATGCCACTGTCGACAACGCGGTTAACTGGCTGGCTTGGGGACCTTACCCAGATGCTTTGTTGATTTACCGACATATGTTGCCGAATCCGAGCTTTGCCCAAGCGATTCAGAACGTACCGCAAGGCACGCCACCTGCAGATGTGATGGGTGAATATGTATCGCAGGCAGCCTATTGCACCACTGAAATCGTAGAAGCAGCGGGCGATAATCCGGCTGACATTTTTGCCGCCTGCCGGGCTTATAGCGACAGATTGTCAGCGTGGGGAATTAAATAAGGCTTAGCAGCGCGCGTGAGACGCGTTGATATTGGCTGCTTAAATGTCTCGATAGCACGCAGTCGTGAAATAAAGTTTGGTGAGCTCGTTTCTAGTATTTATTTGTGGCCGTGTTGGGCTATGCTGCGCCCTGTAACAGGTGGTTTCGTTGGCGGCACTCTCGCTAGCCTGCAATTTTGCCTGTTGCCGCTAGCGACAATAAAGAGACTGTAGTAACCGTCATGAGCTTTGATCCAATTTTGTTGTTTTTCATTCTGGGCTTGCTGTCTGGTGTCGTGCGTTCGCCGCTGCGATTGCCGCCGCAGGCCTATGAGTTGGTTAGCATCATTTTGTTGCTGGCGATTGGTCTAAAGGGCGGGGTTGAGCTGTCCTCTACCTCGTTTATGTCCTTGCTGCCACAAATTTTGGTGGTGGCAGCAATGGGGCTAGCGTTGCCGCTACTGGCGTTTCCGGTATTGAAAATTGCTGGCCGGTTCCCGCGTGCGGACGCGGCCTCAATTGCGGCCCACTACGGCTCGGTTAGCGTCGGTACCTATGCGGTGGCTGCGGCCTATTTGGCAAACCTGGGCGTGACCTTCGAAGCGCATATGCCTTTGCTGCTGGTGATCCTAGAAGTGCCGGCGATTATTGTGGGTGTATGGCTGGCGAAAGGCGCAGCGGCTAACGGCCAGTGGCGTAGCCTGGCGCATGAAATTTTCTCTGGCAAAGGTATTGTGCTGTTGTTGGGTGGTTTGGCGATTGGCTGGATTGCAGGCAAAGACGGCGTTGCTACCATTGAGCCACTATTTTTTGATGCCTTTAAAGGCGTGCTAGCGCTATTCCTTTTGGAAATGGGTGTGATCACGGCCTCTAAGCTAGGTGATTTGAAAAAGTATGGCTTCTTTCTCGTTATTTTTGCGATTGGGATGCCGCTGGTCAGCGCCATTATTGGCGGCTGGTTAGGACTTTGTTTGTCCTTGTCGGTGGGCGGCACGGCTATGCTCGCGACGCTGGCGGCCAGCGCCTCTTATATTGCGGTGCCTGCAGCAATGCGTATCTCGGTGCCTGAGGCTAACCCTAGCCTTTCGTTAACAGCCTCGTTGGGGCTGACCTTCCCATTTAATGTGTTAGTTGGCATTCCTTTGTATTTGGAAATTGCCCGCTGGCTGCATGCTTAACGGCAAAGGAATCGCCATGCAGAACGAATCCGTGGTGTTGCTCACTATCGTTACTGAGTCATCGATAGAGACGAAGTTGATTGAAACTATCAAAGCCCAAGGTGCGCAGGGCTATACCATTACCGACGCCCGTGGCGAAGGTAGCCGTGGGCTGCGCTCAGGTAGTTGGGGCGAGGAAAGTAATATTCGCGTCGAGGTGCTGTGTTCCGCTGCCATCGCGGAAAAAATAGAATCTACCGTGCAGGCCAAGTTCTATAAGCATTTTGCCATGGTCATGTACAACCATCCGGTGAATGTACTGCGGCCGGATAAGTTCTAACGCGGCCGAATCGCATAACCCTTCTTGGTGCGATTGGTGGGTTCGGTATTGGCTGGGTCATCCGGCCAAACGTGTTTGGGGTAACGACCTTTCATTTCTTTTTTGACCTCTAGCCAAGCGCCTTGCCAAAAACTCGGCAGGTCTTGTGTGACGGCAATCGGTTTGTGGCCTGGCGAGAGTAGCTCTAGCTTTACTGGCACTTGGCCGTTTAGAACCGTCGGCGTTTGGCTGGCGCCAAACATTTCCTGTACACGCACGGCCAAGGTGGGAATGTCGCGGCTGTAATCAATCCGAATATTTGAGCCGGTTGGCACTGCCAAGTGGCTAGGCGCCAGCGCTTCAAGTTCGGCTTTTCGCTCGTAGCCTAGATGATTCAATAAAGCGTCTTTTAGCGCTACATCGGCCAGCTGTTTTAAACGAGTCTTGCCGTCCAGCCACGGGCCCAGCCAATTTTCTAAATGCTCTAGTAAATAGCGCTCGCTAAAGTCAGGCCAGTCGGACTGGTTTTGCTGCAACCAGCGCAGCCGAGCTAATAGTGAATCGGTTTCTTTGCTGTGCGGCAAACAGTGCCAGCCGGTGTGGCGAATGCCGTCGCATAGTGCCGGTAACACGTCGCCTTGTCCGTTTGTGGCTTGGCGGTCCAGTATCAGTTCGCCCAGGCGGATTTGGGTTTCATTCAGCACACAGCCTTGTTGCTTGTCCCAAGAGGTGATGCTGCGCGGTGTGAGCTCATCGGCAAAACGTTGGTTAATGTCGCGCTCAGTAACCGCTGCAGCGAGGCGAATACGATTGCCCTCGCGCTGTGGCTGTAGCTCGCATACGACTAACCACTCCTGTTGGGCTAAGACCTCTTCAATCGGCAGAAACGCTTGAGCGCCGTTGCTAAGTTTGTAGCGTACTTGCTCGCCGCTGCGGCCTTGTTGTTTGGCAATGCGATCGGGAAAGGCGGCCAGTAGCACGGCGCCAGCGTCGTCGGTATCGATAGTGGTGGCGCTAAGCTTGAGCTGTTGTTTCAGTTGCTTAGCGCTGCGCTTGGCGGCGCTACTGGGTGCGCGCAATCGCTGGCTAATATCACTATCGCGATTACTGCTGCCGTCATTCAGTAGCGCCGCGCATTCGGCCGCTAAGGCTTTTTCTGAGTTGCCGTCGGCCTTTAGCAGCATGGTGGCTAAACGCGGGTGTAAGCCAAAGCGGTTTAGGGCTTGGCCATGTGGCGTTAAACGCTGCTGCGCATCCAAGGCGCCCAGTTTGCGTAATAGTGATTGCGCTTGGGCGATATGGCCGGCGGGTGGTTTGTCTAACCAGGTCAGTTGCTCGAACTCGTTCACACCCCAAGCGCCAAGCTCTAGCATTAAAGGCGCCAAATCTGCCTGTAAAATTTCAGCTGCGTTTTGTGCGGCCAGCGCTTGCTGTTCGTTTTCTGACCATAGCCGATAACAATGGCCGGGGCCTAAACGCCCAGCGCGGCCTGCGCGCTGCGTGGCGCTGGCGCGGCTGGTGCGTAAGGTTTCTAAGCCGGTAAAGCCACGGTTGGCATCAAAGCTCGGTAACCGTGACCAGCCGCTATCAACCACGGTGGTAATGCCTTCGATGGTGACGCTGGACTCTGCCAGCGCGGTGGAGAGAATGACGCGCCGGTAAGTCTGTTGCCGCAATATATTGCGTTGTTGCGCTGCTGGCGTGTCGGCAGAGAGCGGTAGTATTTTTAATTCGGCGTTCTCGAGCGATGACAGTTGTTCTGCACAGCGCTGAATTTCGGCACGGCCGGGTAAAAATACTAGTACGTCGCCTTGTTGCTCTTGTAGTGCCTTCTTTACTGTGTTGGCAGTGGCCTGAGCGATCTCGCGCTTTTCACAACGTTGGCCCCAGTGAATGTCTACTGGAAAACTGCGGCCCTCGGCCTGCACCACGGGCGCATCTGGAAACTGCCGTTGCAGTGCCGCAACGTCGAGTGTGGCCGACATAATCAGGATTTTTAGGTCGTCACGCAGGCCTTGTTGGCAGTCGTGGCATAGTGCTAGCGCTAGATCCGTTTGTAGGTGGCGCTCGTGGAATTCATCAAAAATCACTAGGTCATAACTGGCGAGTTCGGGATCAGACTGCAGGCGGCGGGTGAGCAAACCCTCGGTAACGATTTCTAGTTTTGTGTTGCTGCCTATGTTGCGCTCATGGCGAACTTGGTAACCGACGGTCTCGCCAACGCTTTCGTTTAAGGTGCTGGCCATATAACTGGCGGCACCGCGGGCGGCAATGCGGCGGGGTTCTAGCATCACCATTTTGCCGCCGAGCCAATCCTCATTTAGCAAGGCCAACGGCACAGCGGTGGTTTTGCCACTGCCGGGTGGCGCAGAGAGGATGACGAGATTTGAGGCTTGTAAAGCCGCCTTTAACGCCGGCAGGGCGCTAGCGATGGGGAGCATTAGTGGTGCGCCTTAATGGCAGCGGCGACAATGGGTTTGGCCCATTGTGGTACTTGTTTGGGGAGCAAGCAGTGACGGATTTGCTGTTGTTGCACTGAGAGCACACGCAACGGTTGTGGAATGCCGCTCTGGTTTAGTCCGCGACTATTATCAAATAGCTCAATGTTGGAAAGTAGTGGCATTAACTTAACTAGATTTAAACGCGAGCGGTCGTAACGTTGGTAGATCTTCTGGCTGGGAATATTGTGGCCGCCTTTGGCGACGCGTTCTGCCACCCGTTGAATATGGGCCTCGGCAGAGTCTAGTGCGCAGTACCAAACGTTAACGGTACAACCGGCTTTGGCCGCGTTAACCAGAGCATCTCGAATGCTGTTGCCGCCGAGGGTGGTTTCAAAGGCAAAGCTACGACCGGTTTCGGCCGCTTGTTGCAGCAGCCGATAGCCTTGCTGCCAAGCAAGGCCGTTGGCTTCGGCGCTATTTAAATTGGGGTGTTCTTCTAAGATGGCGCGGGTGCGCTCGTCCGGGTTGTAATAGTCTTGCCCGGCTTGGCGGATAAATTCACCGCCAATACTGCTTTTGCCGGCGCCGTTGGGCCCGGCTAAAACCAATATTTGTGGCATGTCTTAATAGCCGCGTTTGTCGACGCCTGCTTTATAGGCCTTGGCTAGTACTTGGGGCTCTGCGGCTTGCAGCATGTCCCAGGCGCCGTCGAGGTTGCTGCTGTTGTTGCTGTAATGCTCGGCCAGCTGTTCAAATTCGTTTTCTAATTCTTGCAAGGCATCTTGTTTACGCTGCCGCAGTGTTTCTAATTCTTCAATCGAGATCATGGCCACGTAAGGGCGCCCGTTTCGTTGTATAACAACGTCTTCATTGCGAGCATTTTCCATGTACTCGCTGAAGTTTTTACGCACTTCGGTGGCGCTGGCTGCTAGGCTCATGACGCGATCCTTTTTGAAAACATATTGTGTAAATTATACGCAATATGTACGAAATGTACATAAATGACAAAAACCTTCTTTTGGCACGACTATGAAACCTTTGGCGCTGTGCCGCGCCTTGACCGCCCTTCGCAGTTTGCCGGTATTCGTACCGACGAGGACTTGAATGAAATAGAGGCGCCGGTGGAGTGGTTTTGCCAGCCTACCGAAGATTATGTGCCGCACCCCGAAGCATGCTTGTTGACCCATATCACACCGCAACAGGCCGAGGATCGTGGGCTGCCAGAGCCAGAGTTTATTGCCAAAATCAATGCCGAACTTAGCCGCCCCAATACCTGTGCGGTGGGTTACAACACGCTGCGTTTTGATGATGAAGTAACCCGTTACACCTTATGGCGGAACCTACGCGACCCTTACGCACGCGAGTGGCGTGATGGTTGTTCGCGTTGGGACATTATCGACATGGTGCGGCTGACCTACGCACTGCGGCCGGAAGGTATTAACTGGCCGACGCATGAAGATGGTAAGCCCAGCTTCAAATTAGAGCACCTTGCGGCGGCCAATGGCCTTGAACAAGACCAAGCGCACGACGCGGTGTCGGACGTGCGCGCCACCATTGCCCTAGCTCGACTGATTAAAGAGAAACAGCCGAAACTGTTTGAATACGTGTTGGGCAATAAAGACAAACAGGACGCATGGAGTCAGATTGACCTGCGTGAATTTACGCCGGTGGTGCATGTGTCATCGATGTTTCCTGCCGACATTGGTTGTTTGTCGTTGGTGATGCCAATTTGTCCCGACCCCAAAATACCGAAGAATAAAGTCTTGGTGTATGACCTGCGCCATGATCCGCGTGATTTGCTGGAGTTGTCGCCAGAAGATATTCACGAGCGTATTTTCACGGCGCGTGACGCCTTGCCCGAAGGCGTTGAACGTATTGCGGTTAAACATATTCATATGAATCGTTGCCCCGTGATTGCGCCGGCGAAGACATTATCCGAGGCACAAGCGGCGCGTTTAAAGCTGGATTTAAACCAGTGTCGCCAGCATTGGAAAACGATTCGCGACAATCACGACATCATTGCGGCCAAGCTAACGGCGGTATTTGAATTGGGTGGTTTTGAGCCCAGTGATGATCCAGAGCAGGATTTGTACGGCGGTTTTATTGGCAACGAAGATCGTAATCTTTGTACCGAATTAGCGGACATGAATCTAACGGATTTACTAGCCGCTAACTATGCTGAAAACCCGCCGGCTTTCCGTGATAACCGTTTGCATGAGCTCTTCTTTCGCTACCGCGCGAGGCATTTTCCAGAGACACTGAACGAGTTTGAGCGGGAAGAATGGCAACGCTGGCGTGCCCAGCGTTTGGAGTTCGCACCGGACGGTGGACAGTCGTTATTGGACTTCGAGCAAATGCTTGATAGGCTGCGCAGCCAATTTCAAAACGACGCTGAGAAGTTACAAATACTCACCGCGTTGACCGACTGGGGTCAGCGACTCAGAAAATATATATAGCATCTATAGCCGCGAAACCCACTAAACCCACGAAAAGCTTTTTTAACGGTGCATAAACCACCGCATTTCTTTTCGTGGTTTTAGTGGATTTCGTGGCCATCGACATACTTAGAGGCACGGCATGACTGCTCAACCCAACCCACATTATCCAAAGCTACTGGAACCCCTAGACCTAGGTTTTACCGAACTCAAGAACCGCGTATTGATGGGTTCTATGCATACCGGTCTAGAAGATCGTGAAAAGAAATTCCCACGTTTGGCGCGTTATTTCGCCGAGCGTGCTGAAGGTGGCGTGGCTATCTCGGTCACCGGTGGTTTCTCGCCAAACTTAGAAGGTTCGTTCTATCCGGGCGCGTCTAAGATGAGCAGCAGCCGTGAAGTAAAGCGTCACCTACAAGTGACCGGCGCGGTACACGAGGCGGGCGGCAAGATCGCACTGCAGCTACTGCATGCAGGCCGTTACGCTTACCATCCTCTTTCAGTAGCGCCTAACCGCATCAAATCGCCAATCACCCCGTTTGCGCCATTGGCGTTACCAGGCTGGGGTGTGAAGAAACAGATTCGTGACTTTGCTGCTGCCGCCAAATTGGCACAGAAAGCCGGTTACGACGGCGTTGAGGTGATGGGCTCAGAAGGTTACTTCATTAACCAATTCTTGGTTGAGCACACCAACCGCCGTACCGACGAGTGGGGCGGTAGCTTTGAAAACCGCATGAAATTGCCGGTGCAAATTGTGAAAGGCGTACGCGAAGCCGTAGGCCCAGAATTCATCATTATTTACCGTCTCTCAATGCTCGACCTGATTGAAAAAGGCAGCACTTGGGAAGAAGTGGTTAAATTGGGTAAAGCCATCGAAGCTGCTGGCGCGACCATTATTAACACCGGTATTGGCTGGCACGAAGCGCGTGTTCCAACCATCGTGACCTCGGTGCCGCGTGCAGCGTTTACTTGGGTGTCTGAGAAATTTAAGCAAGAAGTGCAAATTCCGGTTTGTACCACCAACCGTATTAACGACCCAGAAGTGGGTAACCAAATCATCGCCTCTGGCCAAGCTGATATGGTGTCAATGGCGCGTCCATTGCTAGCGGATCCTGACTTTGTTGTGAAAGCGGCGGCAGGTCGTGCGGATGAAATCAACACCTGTATTGCCTGTAACCAAGCCTGCTTGGACCACACCTTCCAAGCCAAAGAAGCCTCTTGTTTGGTGAATCCTCGTGCTTGTCACGAAACCGAACTGAACTACGACAAAACCGACGCGCCGAAGAAAGTCGCGGTGGTGGGCGCTGGCCCAGCTGGTTTGGCCGCCGCTACTGTTGCCGCGCAACGTGGCCACAAAGTCACCTTGTTTGATCAGGCTGACAAGATTGGCGGCCAGTTCAACATGGCTAAGCGCGTACCGGGTAAAGAAGAGTTCGAAAACACCCTGCGTTATTTCGGTCGTTTGATCGAAACCACCGGTGTGAAGTTAAAACTAAATACCAAGGCGACGCCTTCCAAGCTGGCAGGTTTTGATGAAGTATTGATCGCTACGGGCGTAACGCCGCGTAAGCCAGATATCGAAGGTTTGGATCACCCGAAAGTATTGATGTACACCGACGTCTTGCGTGAAAACGCGCCAGTGGGCAAAAAGGTAGCGGTTGTTGGTGCCGGTGGTATTGGTTTCGATATCTCTGAATACATCACTCATGAAGGTGAAAGTCCAACGCTGAATCCAGAAGAGTGGAATAAAGAGTGGGGTGTAGACACCACTTACCAAACCCGTGGTGGTTTGAAGCCGAAAGAGCCTTCAGCGCCAGCGCGTGAAGTGACTTTACTACAGCGTAAAGACGAGTCGCTCGGTAAACGCCTAGGTAAAACCTCTGGCTGGGTACACCGCACCACACTGCGCGACAAGAACGTGAAGATGATGGGTAACTGTCAGTACCACAAAGTCGATGACCAAGGCTTCCACATTTCTGTGGGCGATGAGCCAATGATTTTGGACGTGGACAACGTCATTATCTGTACTGGTCAGGAAAGCTTGCGTGAACTACTAGCGCCGCTAGAAGACGCTGGCGTAAATGCACAGTTGATTGGTGGTGCAGATGTGGCTTCTGAGTTGGACGCGAAACGCGCTATTAATCAGGGTTCACGCGTAGCTGCGGCTCTGTAACGAAGAGGGGGACAGACCCCGCTTCGGTAGAAATTGATAACTCGAATGAATTTAACTGCTCCGGACTGATGGGGTCTGTCCCCGTTAGTTTCCGGAGCCAACAAGTTAGGAAAGAAAAATGGCAGCAGCATTAGGTCTGTGGAATAAAGTCTCACAAAAGCCGGGCGGCAAATGGCTGTTCAGTAAAGGCTTGTGTATGAAAGCACCTTACTTCGGCACCATTAAGCCGATGTTTTTGGAGCTTTCTAAAGAGCGTTGTGTGGTGACCTTTAAAGAGCGCCGTGCGGTGCACAATCACATTCAAACCGTACATGCGATTGCGATGTGTAACTCGGCCGAGTTAGCCGGCGGCGTATTGTGTGATGTGGCCTGCCCGAAAGGCATGCGCTGGATTCCCAAAGGCATGACCGTGGAATACAAGGCGATTGCTAAGGGCCGCTTAACCGCGACCGCAACCATCGAGAAGATTGAAGTGGGCGAAGCGCGCGAGGTGATTACGCCGGTTTCTGTGACCGACGAAAAAGGCACTGAAGTATTTCGTGCGGATATCAAAATGTGGGTGTCGCCCAAAAAGAAAAAGGGCTAGCTGAAAGAAAGCAGCGTAAATTTACTACGTAATGCGAATAAAAAACCGCCCCAGAAAAGCCGACATGTTGTCGGCTTTTTTGTTTAACTAGACGCCACAAAAAATAACGAGGAGAACCGAGTGATAGCTTCGGACAAATTATTAAAACTTTGGCAGCGTTGCGACTCGGTACCGGGCGGCAAGCGTCTTTTTTCAACTATCTTTAGTGCACAGGCACCGTATTTCTTCACTATTAACCCCTTGCTCACCAAGGTTGAGCCGGGTATGGCTGTGGCAGAAATGGCAGACCGTCCGTGGAAGCGCAACCATATTAAGTCGGTGCACGCGATCGCGATGTGTAACTTAGCGGAATATGTTGTTGGCGCGGTGGCAGTGGCGTCAATCCCCGATGACATCCGTTGGATTCCATCCGGCATGCAAGTGCAGTACACCAAAGTGGCCCACGGGAAGTTAACGGCTACGGCTACCCTGGCCACTGAGTTTCGCCGCAGCAAATATGTCGAACCGGTAAAAATTGATGTGACCGATGCCTCTGGCGATACCGTCTTTCGCGCCGTGGTTGATATGCATATGTCGCCTAAGAAGCAGGTTGCTTAAATGAGTAAACACGCCCCTTTCAAGCTGTTCCGCATGGATATTTCTTACTTCAGCGGCAAGCTGGAGTCGTATTTAAATTACAAAGAAATTCCCTTTGAACGAGAAGAAGCACACCACACGGTGCTGTTTGACCTGTTCAAAAAGACCGGCACCATGAAAGTGCCGGCGGTAAAAACCAGTGATGGCCTTTGGTTAAAAGACAGTACGCCGATGCTGCGCTGGTTTGAAAAAGAGTATCCAAATAACCCGGTACTGCCTGAAGATCCGGCGCTGGCATTTATTGCCTTGCTGGTAGAAGACTATGGCGATGAGTGGCTGTGGCGGCCGGCGATGTGGTGGCGTTGGATGCCGAAAGGGTCACGCCGACTAATGGGCTATCGGATTGCGACTGAAGTGCTGGGCAGTCTGCCGGTGCCGACATTTATTGCGGCGCCATATTTTGCTTGGCGGCAAAAGAAAACTTGGTTGGATTGGGATGGCATGACTAAGGCCAATCATGACCAAATTCGGGATATGTATACCGACCAACTGGCGGCCTTGGAGCCAATCTTTAAACGTCAGCCTTACCTCTTGGGGTCGCACCCAAGCGTTGCTGATTATGGTTACTTCGCCAGTATGTTTAGACACTTTGGCAATGACCCAGAATCTTCTATCGTGATGCGCCAACAGGCACCAGCGGTTTATGAATGGCTGTCGCGGATGTGGTATCGGACGGCTACTGACTTAGGGCCAGAGATTCAATGGCAATGGCCAGAAGGCGATGACTGGGGCTTTATTCTTGGCGATATTTGTAAAACCTATTTGCCCTACTTGCACCAGAATGCTTTGGCTTTTAAAGCCGGTAAAAAACGCTTTGATTACGCCGCCAATGGCCTAGAGTTGCCGAGCACGGTGACTACTGATTACCGGGTTTGGTGTCGCCAAGAATTACAGCGTGAATACCAGCGCCTAAGCGACCAAGATAGGCAGCGTGTTGACGAGTTTTTGGCTGCTCACGGCGGTTTGGCACCGTTATTTGCCGACGGCGAAATTGATGCTGGTATGGATGCCGACTTGACGATCCCGTTCCCTGAGCGTGAGCCTCGATCGTTACTGACTCTGCTCAAAATTTGGGCCTTTGGCACGGCTCGCAACGTGCCAAAGTAGCCTTTGCTAAGCGCCAGAGGTGACCGCTATTTTTAAGCGGCCTCGTTAAACACCGGCCAGCGGCCGAGTAGCTTACCGCCGCGGCTAGTGAGTAAGTCGCCAAATTGCAGCATCACATGTTCGCTTTGGGTGGGGCGTAGGAATACATGGTCGCCGACTGTAATGTCTACCTCGGCCGAGCCATTCAGCATTTCCTGGTTAGTGCTGCGACCATAGACGGAGTTGACCTGTAGGCCCGGTGGATTTTCCGGCTTGGCTTTCCAGTAACCGCCGTAGATAAAGAAGGTTTGTTTTTGGTTCGGGTCCCACCAACTGAGTAATTTCCCAACTTTATCGGAGCCCGGAATTTGCACGCCTTCCGATGCTTTAAGTACCGGCGTGACAATAAATAGCGCTGGGATGTGCGCATCCAATGTTGGGATGTCGAAGTCCGTCGGCTTCATTAGTGCCGAGCCTACTGAGAGGTCGTTGACTAGGGTGATGTCGTCATACAGACGATAAGTAGGGCTGCCAGCCGCGTTCAACGTTAGGTCGTCACGCCACAATGTCGGGAACTGTGCTTTTGCGTGCTCAATCATCTCTTCATATTTACCGAGTGCGGCTTGGTGTAGCTGCTCTTGGCTGGCAATAACCGATGGCACTTTAACCACGTGTGGGTCATACCCCATAAAACCGGAGAAGCGTAATTGCTCCGGATTGGCGGCGATGGTGCGTAGCATGATGTCGAGCGTCTCGAGTTCAGTAATGCCACCACGATGCAGGCCGACGTCGATTTCAATATTGATTTGCAGTGTTTCACCTAGCTCTTGTGCCAGCGCTAGGTATTCGCCAAGCCGCTCCGGCGTGTCGACTAGCCATTGCAACTGCTTGTCGGCTTGAAAGCCCTCCGGCAAGTCCATACCCAAGGAACGTGACAGCTGGTTGCTGAGCCAACGAACGCCTTGGTTGTTTAGCGGATTGCGGCGGTGCTCAAGGTAAAACTGACGTGCCGATTGCACTGGTAAAGGTTTGCCTAATAGCATGTCGACGTTGGGCGTTTCTCGAGCCAACAGGTTAATAAATGGCTGGTGAAAAACCATCACGCGATTGGTCTGGGCGCGCTCCATCACGTATTTAATCAGCTCGGCGGATGGCACGGACTTAGCAACAATGCGGAAGTTTTTCGGCGCAGTAATGGCGCTGGTGATGGCGTCGATATTTAGATCAAGCCGGTCAAGGTCAAGCAGCATGCTCGGCTTGTAGGGGCCATCGGCTTTGAGTGCATTGTTCAGTTCGGCGAAATAGGGCGAATAGCTAGCGCCTTGGGCTTTGGGTTTTAGCGCCCAGCCGCCTACGGCTAAACCCGCCGCACCCAGTAAAAACGTCCGTCTTTTCATGCCATCTCTTCCTTTTACGATGCTGCTATCATAGCGTCAGGGGCGCAGCTGTATTGACAGCAGCAGCGGTTATTTGTTTTTTTTGAGGGTCAATCATGTCATTAGAAAATATCGATTGGAATGGTTTTGCGGAACAAGCCACGCCGGTACTAAGTAATTTACTTGCTGCCGTTGCGGTATTTGTTATTGGTCGCATTGTGGCTAAGTGGATTGCCAAGTTGGTTGGTAATGCCTCGCGGAAGAGGTTAGACGACACCATCGGCAGTTTTATCGAAACCTTAACGGGTGTGGTCTTGTTGGCAATGGTAGTCATTGCCGCACTGAGTGTGCTGGGTGTCGATATGACAGCAGCGGCTGCGATTCTAGGCGGTATGGCCTTGGCGGTAGGCTTAAGTTTGCAAGGCCAACTGTCTTCACTGGCCTCCGGCATTATGCTGGCGGTGACACGGCCATTTAAGGTAGGGCACTTTGTTGAGGCTGGCGGCACGGCGGGTGTGGTTGAGAATATTGGCATTCTGGCCACCACTCTAAAAAGCGGTAACAACCAAACCATTATCGTGCCGAACTCCAATGTTTGGAGCGGCACCATTACCAACTACTCTGATCGCCCAACCCGGCGTATTGACCTGACGGTAGGCGTTAGCTACGACGCTGATTTGCGGCAGGCGCGCCAAGTATTAGAGGCTGTAATTGCTGCTGACGAGCGCATCTTAAAAGACCCAGCACCCTTGGTTGCAGTGAAAGAGTTGGGTGCTAGCTCAGTCGACTTTGTGGTCCGCCCTTGGGTTAAAAACGCAGATTATTGGGATGTGCTATTTGCTGTCACTGAGGCGGTGAAGCTAAAGCTCGACGATGCCGAAATTGGTATTCCTTACCCGCAAATGGACGTGCATTTGCATCAGCAGTAGTTTGCAGAAGTAACAGTAGACATAAAAAAGGCCGGTTTATCCGGCCTTTTTTTATGATCTTTACTAAGTGAAAAGTTGGCAATCATTAACCGATCTGTGCGATTATGCTGCCGGGGAACCTAATTGGGTTATTTGCTTGGTCAGCAATATGGGGGATACGTTATGTCTGACGGATATCAAGCTGAGCAAAGTTACGCCGAGGCTAAGGCGGACTTTATTCTAAAAACTTATGGCCACCTGCTAGGGGCGGTTGTCTTATTCACCTTAATCGAAGTGTGGCTTTTCCAGTCTGGTTGGGCGCAGACGATTGCGCAGTCATTGCTAGGGGTTAACTGGCTATTTGTGCTGGGCGCCTTTTTTATCGTTGCTTGGTTGGCTTCTCATTTGGCGCATCGGATTGAAAATCCAGCCGTGCAATATGCCGCCTTAGGCGGTTATGTATTGGCTGAATCAATTATTTTTGTGCCGCTGCTGTATTTGGCGGATTCATTTGCGCCTGGCGCCATCGAGAATGCCGCGCTGGCCACCATTATTGGTTTTGTCGTGCTTACGGCGATTGTGTTCTACACCCGTAAAAACTTTTCCTTTTTGGCGCCGGCGCTAATGTGGGGTGGTATTGCGGCGTTGGTGCTCATCGTCTGTTCGGTGTTGTTTGGTTTCCAGCTGGGCTTTGTGTTTTCGGTAGTGATGGTGGCTTATGCGGGGGCGGCTATTTTGTATGACACCTCTCGCGTACTGCATGACTATGGCCCGGGCCAGCACGTTGCCGCCGCTTTGGAACTATTTGCCGCGGTAGCCTTAATGTTTTGGTACCTGTTGCAAATCTTTATGTCGAGTGACGACTAGTTAGTAAGGCACGAGGGGTTCGTGCCTGTTATTTAGGGGATAAATCATGAATTATTTTACACGTGGCCTTGCAGCCGCGACGGCATTGTCTGCTTCGTTTCTAGCGTTCGCGGAAAGTGAGCCTACAACTGAGCCAACGGCTGAACAGGTTGAGGAAATCAGCTACGAAGAGTATGCGCAAGGCATTTGGGACGCTTTAGAGAAGAAGCAAGGCACCATCTTGTTGCCAGCAGGTGTGGCGACATTAAACGTGCCAGAAAACTATATCTATTTGCCGCCAGAAGACGCCGCTAGGGTTTTGGTTGATATTTGGGGCAACCCGCCGCGTCAGAGCCTGAGTCAGGGCATGTTGATGCCCGCGAATACCACGCCAATGCAGCTGGACTCATGGGCGGTCGAGGTCGACTATGAAGAAGAAGGCCACGTTAAAGACGATGACGCTGAGGATATTAACTACGCCGACCTGTTGAAAGAAATGCAGGCAGACACCAAAGCCGCCAGCGAACACCGCGTTGAGAATGGTTACGATCCGATTTCCTTGGTTGGTTGGGCCTCGCCGCCGTTTTACGACAATGTAGAGAAAAAGCTGCATTGGGCCAAAGAAATTAAGTTCGGGGACTCGCCGGACCACACGCTGAACTACAACATCCGCGTGTTAGGTCGCCAGGGTGTTTTAGTGTTTAATTTCATCGCCGACATGCAACAGAAAGCGGCGATTGATGCTGAAGTAGAGACGGTAATGGCTATTGCCAGCTTTAATGAGGGCCAGCGTTATGCTGACTATCAGCCGGGCGTAGATCGCGTTGCCGCTTACGGTATTGGTGGCTTGATTGCCGGAAAAGTATTGGCGAAAACCGGTTTTCTTGCGCTGGCTTTAGTGTTCTTGAAGAAGTTCGGCGTGTTTATTCTGCTGGGTTTGGGTGCTTTGGCTAAAGCGCTTTGGAGCCGCAGAAAATAGCCAGTATTCACTTTGTTGAAGAGCCCCACTTAGGCATGGCTTAAGTGGGGTTTTTTATGGTGTTAACGCTTAAAGAATAAATAAGCACCCATGGCGAAACTAACAGCGCCGCCAATATAACGTTGCATTACTGCATCCCCGGCGCTGCCGGTAAAGGCTTGGCTGAGTTGCGAGCCTAGGGCTTGAGACATCTCATAGCCCCAGTAGCCTAAACCTAGGCCCAACACCATTAAGGCAATGCCGAACAATTGTACGTTGTTGTTTTTCTTGGCCATGTTGGGCTTCCTCTACAGATTCGGCTGCTTGTCTTTCCATGGATGCGCCTTTTCCAGCTGCCCAGCCAGCCTGAATAGGGTGCTTTCGTCGCCGAATTTTCCGGTAAATAGGGTGCCGATGGGCAGGCCCGCATCATTCCAATGCAGCGGCAGGCTCATTGACGGTTGCCCAGTGGCGTTGGCGACAGGGGTTTGCGACATAAAATCGTACACACGCTCAGCTGCTTGAATCACCATTTTCGGGTTGGTGGCGAGCTTTTGAATCGGCAAGTGATTGAGTGCCGCGACCGACCATTTATCCATGCCCTGAGGGCTTAAGTCACCCGGTTTGGGTGGTGGCGTGCCGCAGGTTGAGGTTAAGAAAATATCGTAGTTCTGCATAAATTGGCCCATGGTGCGGCCGACACCTTGGAGGTGCCAGAAGGCTTGGGCGAAGTCTGCCGAGGTATATACATCACCAAGACGTTTTAATGCCCAGGTGCGCGGCTCAAAGTCTTGTCGGCGCGCTTTGCGCCCCGTCATTTGTTCGCCTTTGCGTATTAGGGCGCAGGTGTCGGCGGCAACGAGTACGGCAAAGGCGCGAATAAAGGCTTCGCGGTCAATATCCGGCGTGGCTTCTTCAACGTGGTGGCCGAGGTCGGCCAGAATATTGGCTGACTTTTCTACCGCTGCTTTGCAGTCTGGGTGCAGCTCACGCCCAATCATCGGGTGAGTTGAAAAGGCAATACGTAGCTTGCCCGGATCGCGATCGACTTCTTCGAGGTAGGGGCGTTCTGGCGCCGGGGCAATATTCGGTGGCCCGGCGTCCTGACCGTGGGTGGCATCAAGCATAGCGGCGCTATCGCGTACGCTGCGGGTCAGAACGTGTTCGATGGCCATACCGTACCAAAGGTCGCCTTCGTGTGGCCCAGAGGGCGTGCGGCCTTTGGTCGGTTTAAGGCCAACCAATCCACAACAAGAAGATGGTGTGCGAATTGAGCCGCCGCCGTCACCGCCGTTGGCCATGGGAACAATGCGTGCGGCTACCGCGGCAGCAGAACCACCACTAGAGCCCGATGGGCTGTGATTCAAATTCCAGGGGTTTAATGTTGAGCCGAATAATTCCGGATCAGTGATTGGGGTTACACCAAATTCAGGCGTGTTGGTCTTACCAAAAATAACCACGCCGCTATCTTTGTAGCGTTTCGCTAGGGTGGTGTCTTCGGTAGCGATATAGTCCTTAAAAAAACGGCTGCCACTTCTTTGCGGTACGCCTTCCAGCGCGATCAGCAGATCCTTTACCAAAAACGGCACACCGGTGAACGGCCCATCTGGCAGGCCGTTGGCGATGGATTGGCGGGCATAGTCATGCAGCGGCTCAATAATGGCGTTGATTTTGGGATTAACCTCAGCGGCCCGCGCCATGGCTTCGCTGAGCAAGTCGCTGGCCGTGAGCTCGCCTTTGCGAACCAGCTCGGCTAAGCCGAGTGCGTCGTAGTCGCCATATTCTGTAAAGCGCGTCATGCCGTCTCCTGTTATATTTTGTTTAATAGAACTTGCTGTAGCCTACCTGCACAACAGAATAATACTAGCGCTGTGAATAACCCAACTGTCATCAATCCAAAAAATTATGTTTGGCCATTGGCACTTTTGCTGCTGGCTAAACTGTTGCTGGCGGCGTTTTTCCCGCTAACAGGGGACGAAGCCTACTTTATGCAGTGGGCGGAAAAGCTTGAGCCTGGCTATTACGATCATCCGCCCCTAATTGGCTGGGTACTCTGGGCAGTGGGGCAGTTGTCGGATTCGGTATTCGCCTACCGCATGGTGGCGTACTTTATTGGTATTGCAACGGCCTTGGTGCTGTACCACGTGGCTCGCCCGCTGGGTAAGAACGCTGCTTGGCTAGCTGCTGCGCTATATGTGGCGTCGCCAATGCATATGCTGCAGTTCTTGGTGACCAATGATTCTGCCTTGTTGCTCTGCTGTGGTTTGACCGTATTAAGCTTCCAGCGAGCCTTGCGCTATGGCGTGGGCCGTTGGAAATGGCCTATCTTGGGCGGCATTGCGCTTGGTTTGGCGGTGCTGAGCAAATACTTTGTGCTGTTCCTCTATTTGAGCTTGCTGATTGTGGCCTTTATGCGCCGCAAAGATGGCGGCCTCCGTCATTTGTTTGTGATGAGTCTGGTGGCCGTGCCATTTGGTTTGCAGCATCTGCATTACAATCTCACTAACTGCTGGAACAACGTCGCCTTCAACTTGTTAGCGCGCAGTGACACGGGCGATGGTCTGCATTGGGATTTTGTTGCCCAGTATCTAGGTTTGTTGGTCTATGTGCTGATGCCTTGGATGCTCTGGTATTTGATTCGCCAGCGTCAACGCTGGTGGCGCAGTGAGTTGATGCTACCGATTGCCGTTGGCCTAGTGCCGCTGTGGTTGTTCTTGGTGGTGTCGTTAAAACGCGAAGTGGGTGTGCACTGGTTACTGGCTTTTGCGCCGTTTGCTTACACCTTGGCGACAGCCTTTACCGAGCAGGCGCAACGACGTGTGTTGAAGCTGAGTATTGGCTTTGGCGCGACGCATGCGATTTTGTTGTTATTGGTCTCTGCTATTCCCGCGTCGCTGCTAGTGCAGCATGAAAAGCATGGTGATTACGCCATGTTTATCCAAGAAGAAAAGCTTTGTGCGGCACTGGAGCCTTGGCGAGACCAACCCATGTTTGCCGGCGGTTACACCATGTCGGCGATGGTGTCGCAGCTTTGCGATATGCCAGTCAGTGCATTATTCGGCACTTCTAAATATGGTCGCTTGGCAGATAACCGGGTGGATTTGCGAGCCTATGATCAGCAATCGCTGGTGTATATCGACAAAGGTCAGTTCGACCTCACTGAGTTAAGCCCGTATTTTAGCTCCATCGAAGTCCAAGAATTAGATATTGGTGGCGCCACGTTGTCGGTTCTGATCGGCCAAGAATTTGATTACCAAGCCTATCGCAATCACTACTTGAGAAGCATTGAGCAGTTGTACTACCAGCGTCCAGATTGGTTGCCGCCAGCGGCTTGTCCATTTACCGAACGTTACTTCCCGCCAGAGGCCTAAGCTCGCTGTACAGCTGTGCATCGCCCTCGCGCCACGTGCCATAGGCCAAGGTGATTTCGACGCTATTGGCTTATTCTGGCTACAATGAGTAAACAATTGAGATCTGATCGATGCAGTTCTTTTACCGATTATTTTTTCTTTTCAGTAAGTTAATGCTGAAACCCGTGTTGCGCTACTTAGTGAGCGCGCGCATTGCTCCCGCGGAAATACCGGGGGGGCTAGAGTTGGATCCGGAAAAGCCGGTTTGCTACATGCTGCCCACCAGCAGCTGGTCTGACCGTCTGTTGCTCGAAAAACTCTGCGTTCAAAACAACCTGCCTAAAATTATTAATACCGATAAGCGCTTACCAGCTAAGGGTGAAGCTACGGTTATTTACCTACCGGCCTTAGACGCCACGCGGCAGAAAGAGTCTTCACGCCTGCGTGTTCGTTCTAACCGAGGCCTTGCTAGTTTGCTTGGCAATGCGCTGCAAGACGGCGATTATGATATTCAGTTGGTGCCGGTATCTATTCTTTGGGGCCGTGACCCTGGCAAAGAAACCTCACTGTTTAAATTGATGTTTTCGGATACCCGAGAGCCAGGGCGTCTGCGTAAATTCCTGATCGTCTTGGCGCAGGGCCGCCAATGTTTCGTGAATTTCGGTCTGCCAGTTGGTTTTCGTGAGTTTGCTGGTCGCGATGATTTAGCTAAAACCACTAAAAAATTGGTACGGGTATTCCGTGTCCACTTTAGCCGTCAGCGGACGGCAGCATTGGGGCCAACGCTGTATAGCCGTGGTCAGATGCTGGCCGACGTTGTGAAATATCCAATGGTGCGTGAAGCCATTGAGCGTCGAGCTAAAGAAGACGGCCAAGATCTAGAAAAGGCAACTGCCGAAGCGCGGAAATACGCTGACGAAGTGGCCGCCAATTACTCCAACAACACCATTCGCGTGCTGGATCTGATTCTGCGCTGGGTATGGCGCAAGATCTTTAGCGGTATTTCAGTCCACCACGCCGACCGTTTGCGAGCCATTGCGCCGCACTATGGCGTGCTTTACATGCCTTCGCACCGTAGTCACCTAGATTACCTATTAATTTCGCACCAGCTTTATGATCAAAGCCTTGTGCCGCCACATATTGCCGCCGGTATTAACCTGAACTTTTGGCCGGTGGGCGGCATTTTGCGGAAAGGCGGTGCCTTCTACTTACGTCGTAGTTTTGGTGGCAACAAACTCTACACCGCGGTATTCCGCTCTTATGTCGAGTTGCTGCTGCGCCGTGGTTATCCGATGGAGTTCTTCCCCGAGGGCGGCCGCAGTCGCACCGGGCGTTTGTTGGCACCTAAAACCGGTATGTTGGCGATGGCGTTACACAGCTATGTGCGTCACCCCGATAAGCCGTTGCTGATTGTGCCTGTGTACGTGGGTTACGACAAAGTGCCTGAGGGTGGTAGCTACGTAAAAGAGTTGCGTGGTGCCTCGAAGAAGAAAGAATCCGCAGGTCAGTTGCTACAGGCCCGCCGTATCTTCAAAAGCTCCTATGGCAAGCCGTATGTGTCGTTCGGTGAGCCCATTGTGATGGACGAAATGCTCGACGAGTTAGTGCCTGAATGGCGCGAAGCGGAAGGCAAAAGCGAACGCCCAAGTTGGCTGCCTAAGGTCGTCGATACCCTGGCTGACGAAAATATGCGCCGCATCAATGCCGCCGCGGTGGTGAATCCGGTGAGCTTGGTGTCGCTAGCGTTGTTGGCCAGTCCAGAAAAAGCTTTAGCCGAGCCAGACCTAATTCATCAAGTTGAAGCTTTTGCCGAGCTACTAAAACGCGTGCCGTATAGCCGCGACGTTGAGGTGCCGGTTACTGATGGTAAGCAGGCCCTAGACGAAGCCGCTCACGTGTCCGGTTTGTTACGTATTGATCACCCTTGGGGTGAAGTGATTACAGTGCAGGGTAAAGAGGCCACCTTGCTGACCTATTACCGCAACACCGTGCAGCATCTGCTGGCGTTGCCGTCGTTAATGGCGCGCTTTCTACGCCATAGCGATGCCATTGATCAGCAGGAGTTAATCGAGCGCTGCATGGGTTGGTATCCGTTTTTGGAGCGCGAATTATTCTTGCGCCAAAACCGCGAACAAGCGCGCGTGCAGCTACCAAAACTAATTGATGCGCTAGTGGATATGGGGCTGTTGCTACGTGACGGCAGCATGATCCGCCGCCCAGATGTGCGCAGCTCACAATACGCGACGTTGATCGGCCTTAGCCGCGTGATGCGTGAAACCCTAGAACGCTACTGCATGATTTCATTGTTGCTGTCGGAGCATGTTGGCGACGCCATTGCGCGTAAAGACTTTGAGAAAGAATGCATTCTCATGGCCGAGCGCATGGGTATTTTGAGCGGTCGCATGGCGCCGGAATATTTCGACAAAGGCTTGTTCCGCAACTTTGTTGATACCCTGCTGGCTGAAGGTTTGGCGGTTTGCGAAAGCGACGGCACTACCGAAAAACTGCGTATTACCGAAAAGGTTTGTGGGCTATCAGTTGAGGCGGTCGAGCTATTAGGCCCAACGGTGCAGCAAACAGTACTGCAACTAATTAGCCGTCCGCAGGCGCAGCAAACGCCCGCGCAGGCCGAGGAAGAAAAAAGCTCGGTTGTGGTGCGCGCGGAAGACGAGTAATGGCCAATTCCGTTCAGCGGCAAAGCCAGCCTTTGCCGCTGCAAAGCATTGGCGTGATGCAAACGCCATTTAGCCAAAAATTTGGTATTCCGCGCCAACCTGGTTTGGTTGCCGCCGAAGGGCGACTTAAGTTTCTAGCACCGTTTAATGATCCCGCAGCCGTGGCTGGGCTAGAGCAGGCTAGTCATGTGTGGGTCTTATGGCAGTTCCATGCCTGCCCCGAAACGACCACTGACAGCTGGCAGAAAACCGTGCGGCCGCCGCGTTTGGGCGGCAATGAGCGGCTTGGTGTATTCGCTACGCGATCAGGCTTTCGTCCCAACCGGATTGGTATATCGGTATGTGAATTAAAAGCTATCGAAGCCGATGGCAGCCTGCTGCTGGGTGGCGTTGACATGCTTGATGGCACGCCGGTGATGGATATCAAACCCTATGTGCCGTATGCCGATAGTTTGCCTACCGCGACTATGCAATGGGCGGTTGAAGCGCCGCCGCAGTTAGAAGTGGTATGGGCCAATGAGCTTGATACCAGCGCTGTGTCGGCATCGACACGGCAATTAATTACAGCGGTGCTGGCGCAAGATCCGAGGCCGGCTTATCAGCAAGATAAGCGCGACTACGGTCTGGAACTGGATGGATTCAATGTGCGTTTTGAGGTGAATGCTGACTGCGTCACCATTACCACCGTGCAGCCGCTTACTTAGGCGGCTGCTAAACCTTTCTCATCAATAATTTTTAGGAAGGTTTCTGGCTCTGGCCGTACTCGATAGTTATCGGTCATATCGGCAAAGGCAACCTTGCCCTTGGCGTCCAAAATAATAATGGTTGGAAAGGGCGCGTCGTTGTCGTAGCCCAGCATGCCTAGCGGCACACCATTTTTATGCAAAATTTCTAGCGTGCTGGCGACGCGGTTGTCGCGGTCTACTAAAAATTTGAAAGGCACATTGAACTTGCGCGCTAGGCTTTCGGTGTTGTCGTGCGATTGTGGTGAAATCATCGCCACCTGTACGCCACGACGATCGAGTTCTTTGTACAAGTCCGCCACTTCTTTAATTTGCGCCATGCACAGTGGGCACCAGTTGCCACGATAGAACATTAACAGTGCCGGTTTGCCGGCAAAATCGGCATTGGTGACGACGCTGTTATTCGGCCCTTCTAACTCAATTGCGGGCAGTGGTTGGCCCAAAACAACGGCATTGTTTTTCGGGCGACTCAGGCTGGAGTACCAATAAATATAGAGCAGAGTGGCGACCACAGCGGCCAATCCAATGGCAACGGTATTGCTGCTGTCGGCGGTAGCCGCGGTGACTAATAGTGCTGCCCACATGGGTGCTTGCACTAAGGGTATGTGCTTGCTGGTGCGTGCCACGTTGCCGAGGAAAAATACCGATACCAATACCGCGCCGGGTAAGGCCGTCAGTGCCAGTGCGGTCCACGGCAAAATGCTGCCGGTCTGCAAAACTTGCCAAAGCCCCCAGCCGCTAACCACAAACATGGCGGTGAAATAGAGCGATACATACCAGCGTTTAATCGTGTTCATGGTTTTCCAACGGCAAAAAGTTAAAGCGGTAGAGTGGCTTGCGATTATAAGGTTCCCGGCGGCGGCGCTAAAGCAGCAAATGCCGCCAATATTGGCGCACATTGGGCAGTACCTAATTTAGTGCTATGTTTAAGACGTCTCATGGGGTAAATATGGCTTGGAACCTAGCCACGGCTGGCAGGTCTAAACAGCCATTATTGTGGAGCGTAAAGATGAAGCCAATGCTAAAAATCACGGCCTCGCTAGCAAGCGTTATGCTGCTGGCTGCCTGCGTTTCAGCAACGCCGTATCGGGCGGCTGAGAACAAAGACGACTACGGATACCAAGAGCAGAAGCTGGAAGAAAATCGCTATCGCGTGAGCTTTGCTGGCAACTCTCAAACTGACCGGCAAACGGTGGAAAACTATCTGTTGTATCGAGCCGCGGAGTTAACAGTAGCGAACGGCAAAGACTATTTTGTTGTTACCAGCAGTGACACCGAGAAAAACGTAGGCCAGCACTCAACCGTAGTGCGGCCGTCATTTTCTTTCGGTTATGGTCATCACCACGGTTACGGTCGGCATCACGGTTTTGGCTTGGGCTTTAATGTGATCAGCTCCAGCTACCGTGACTATGAGGCCTTTGGCGTGATTCTATTAAAGTCTGGCCAAAAACCGAGTGATAACGAGAACGCCTATGATGCGCACTCGGTATTGCAAGTTTTGGGGACGGAGGTTGTCGGCCAAGCCCTGCGGAATTTGGCCTCAACGTCTGAGGAGCAAGTGCCTGAGGAGCAAGTGCCTGAGGAATAACCGGCGTTAGTGGTTAGGCTCGATTAGGTGGAGGCTCTGCTCGGCCAAACCAATACCGACTTCGGCGAAGTAGTTAAAGACTTCATCAATGCCGGCTTTGAGTAAGACGATTTTTTGGTCTTCGTATTTGGCAATGGCTGCAGTGCGGCCTTTGTAACCGACTTTACGCAATAGCTTCACGGCTTCCAGGGTGTCCAAATGATTGGGCATGGCGAACACAATGAGCCGAATAGACTCTAGGTTAATGGTTGACCAAAAGTCTAAATCCTCGGCGTCGCCCAGCACCACATTGCGGCCTAGTGCGCGCTGTTCGTTAACGCGTTTGATGTCGACATCAACGCCACAGGCATGTTGATTAAGGTGGTCATTAAACGCATCAAAGGCGCCGCTACCTACCCGTCCCATACCAGCAATAAGCACCGACGCCTCACCCGGCTCAAGAAAGGCATCTTCTGGCAAACGTTCAGAGCGTTGGAAGCGATTGATTACGTTGCTCCAGCGCGCGTATAGCCCATGCGCGCGGGCGTTAATAAGCGCCGAGAACACAAACGAGATAGACACCGCCAAGGCCATAATAACCAGCCACTCTTTTGCCAGCAGGCCGCTGGCGACACTAATAGAGCAAACAATGAGCCCAAACTCGCTGTAGTTAGCGAGGCTGAGCGCACTAAGGAAAGCGGTGCGGCTGCGCAGCTTAAGTGCAGACAGCCAAGCAAAAAACATCGCGGTTTTAAGCGGCAAGGCAATGGCCATCACCAACGCTACCCCAAACATGTCAGCCGTAGGCAGGGCGGTGAAGCCAATCGACAAGAAAAAGCCGATCAAGAAAATGTCTTTAAAGCTTAGCAGCGACTTGGATAGCTCTACCGCCTTGCTGTGGCCGCCCAAGAGTACGCCGACCACTAAAGCCCCTAAATGGGATTTTAGGCCGACGATTTCAAATAGCTCGCCAAACGAGAGCGCAAAGAAGAAACCGGCTAGTGGCAACATCTCGCCGTGGCCACTGTGATCCAATAATCTTTTAAGCAGTGGCCTGATGACGGGCAAAGCCAGTAGTGCTAGAGCCCAGATCGACGGCGTTTTACCCGACGCGAGAGTGACAAAAACAACCGCCGCAATATCCTGAATAATGAGGATGCCGATCGCCACTTGGCCGTGGCGGGCGCGTAGTTCGCCGCGGTCTTCCAGAATTTTGATGGCGCAGACGGTGCTACTAAAGCTCACCGCAAAGCCGATTAAGGCCGCGGTTTGCCAATCTAAAGCGGAGAAATAGGCCAAGCCAATCTGGCCTAGGAAAAGGCTGTTGGCTAAAGTTAGCAGCACAATCAGCAGCATATGCCCCGAGGCGCTGGCCCAGATTTCGGGCTTTAATAAACTGCCAACATTCAGTTTTAGGCCAATGGTGAACAACAACAGCGTAACGCCTAAATCCGACAGCGTTTGTAGCGAGCTGTCGGGTTCTACGCCGATGCCATGCAGGCCAAAGCCCGCCGCTAAATAACCAATCAGCGGCGGCAATCCAAGTTGTTTTACTAAAAAGCCACAGCCAAACGCTACGGCTA
This sequence comes from Gammaproteobacteria bacterium, assembly GCA_030425645.1. Taxonomy (GTDB): domain Bacteria; phylum Pseudomonadota; class Gammaproteobacteria; order JAPPPA01; family JAPPPA01; genus JAPPPA01. The sequence goes on from JAUHZK010000004.1 coordinate 233,579, forward strand.
CCCAAATGAAATCCATAAGCTAATGTAAGTTATCGCTAGGCTAATTTGAAGCGTCTAGGGCGGCTTGTTTAGCCGTGAAGCTAAAATTGACTGGGCCGTTGTTGGCTTCGTAGCTAGATGCCACCAGCGGCTTTTTCACGGCGCAGTTGTTTGGGTGTTTTGGAAAACCAACGCTGGCAAGAGCGATTTAATGCGCTCTGGTCGGCGTAACCCAACATGCCCGCAATCTGCGTCAGTCGTAATCTCGGTTCGGCTAAATAACTGATTGCTAGCGCTTTGCGCTCGGCGTCGAGTAGCTGTTCAAACACATGTCCCTCCGCAGCCAGATGTCGCTGCAATGTGCGCGGGTGAAGGTTGAGTTGCTCAGCCACTAAACGGATATTGCCGTGCCCCGTCGGTAATAACGTGCGGATTAAGTGGCATACCTCGCCACGCAAGTCAGCCGGTGCGCCGCCATGTTGGGTAGCCAAATACTCGGCCGCGACGCGGGCGGTTTCTTCGTCGGCACCGCTGATTCGGTGCTGCATTACATGGATGGGCAAGTCGACGGCGCAGAAGTCTGCCCCGAATAAGGTCTCGCAACCCCAAAATTGGTTATACAGCGACTGTGGCCCCAGGCGTTGATGGGGAAAGTGCATCGCCAAGCCATATTCCTTAGCGCCGACCAGTAGCTGGGTAATGGATTGGCCGTTACCCATAAACAGTTCCAACATTTGCCGCGAGGAAACTAAACCGGGCTCGCGTAACTCGATATGGACGCGAATAAACCGTGCCGAAAGCGCTATCTCCTGCCGCACCCGCAAGGCCGGCGTCAGCACATGTAGATAGTTGCTAATAGACGTTAAGGCTGATTCCACCGTGTTGGCGTTGCGCGCGAGTACGGCAATAGGCCCGAGCATGGCTAAGCCTTGGCGGGTAGAGAGTTGCATGCCAAAGTCGGGGCAGCTCAAGGTGTCCGCACAATATTCGAGCAGCGCGCAAGCTTGTCGGAATGGGATAAATGTTTCGCCACAGTGCTCAATGTCGGGGCGAATATTAAAGCGCTGCAATAACCCTTCGGGATCACCGCGGAGGTCTTGCACCAGGCTTCCAAAGCCGGTCAATAAGCTGGATCGTAGTAAATAGCTCATAGGCGCTTGTCGTCAAATGGCAAAATTAAGTCGTCAAATGCCAATTATGGGCTGCTTGGCTTCAATATTCTATGCCGCAGATACATAGAGGTATTTGCCATGAGTCAGACCAGCCAACTAACGCCACCCAATCTAATAGCTCGCTTTGCGCCATTTTTATGGCTGCTAACGGGTGTGTTTTTAATTAGCTACGGTTTCTTTGCCTTTAACGCTGGCACCAAGGTGTCACCGACGTTGAACCCGGTCACCGATGGTGACGAGCAGATTGCATTTATCATCGAGCAAGCAAATAACGGCGTTGCCATGGCGGACTCGCCAGAAGCCGAGCATTTGCCGGCTTGGATTAACTTGATTGCCGAAATTGAATCTAGCGAGTATGTCCACGGTAGCGACAGCATCATGGATACCGAGCAGCACTTTTTCGCGATGGATGACACCAAGCGCCATGTGTTGAGTACCCACATGATGTTGGGGCTGGTAATTATGGCGGCGGGTTTCTTTCAGTTCTGGCCGGCGTTTCGTCGTAAACACCGCAAGGCGCACCGCGTTTTAGGGGTGGTGTATTTATTGGCCGGCTTTAGCTCAATGGCCATGAGCGGTTACTACTTGCTTAATACCGAGATTGCCAAAATCTATAGTCAGTTTGTTTTTTACGCCGGCTTATGGATCATGCTGGCTACGGTAGTTGTTGGCTTGAGTCTGGCCAGTTACGCCATCGTTAAACGCAATATTGCTGTTCACCTCGGCTGGCAAGCCTTTGCCTTTGGTAGCTTTTTAACCGCGCCCATTCAGCGCTTGTATTGGGTGGGTATGGCACCGCTTTCTGATGGTGCTAGTTTTAACGAAATGAATATGGTGATGAATGTCACCCTGTTTGCACAGGCGTTTCTGGGCGGTTATCTGGCCTTTTATCTCAACAGAGAAAGCAGCCCGGTATTAAAGAATGCAGCGCCAACGGGTAGTGATTACAGCAGCTCGCTGGTGCAACGCGTTAGCTATGTTTCGTTCGCCGCCATATGGCTGCTGGCGCTGTGGTTTTACGTGCTTGCGCCCGGATTTGCCGGTAGTGATTTTATGCTACAGCAGGCGCCGGCCAGCGCCGCAGAATGGCATGACGGCATCTTTACCAATGCATTGCCGCTACTGTTTGTTGGGCTATTGGCGGTATTTATGTTTCTGGCTGCTCGCCTACTGACCGCCACGCCCGCCGCATTAGCGCAGATGACGCTGGCCCCGAAATGGCTGTTAGCGACTGGCCTTGCCTTGGCTGCCGTGTTCTTCAACTGGGCCTGGCAGTTAGGAATGCCTAGCCACAGTCATTCGTTGGCTGGAGTCTTTTACGCTGGGGCGGCCGTATTGTTGCTGGTGTTTGTATTGCTCAGTACGCGCGCCGCAGCCCGTCAACGCTTTGGCAAAATGAAAGAGTGGCTGTGGTTTGCCGCGCCACTAGCGGCCAGCCCCGGCATTATGGTGGCGTTGTTATATGTGATTAACGCTATCAACCTAGTGCCCGAGCCTTACCGACAGCAAGGTCATGGTTATCAATTGGCGGCAGGAGCGGCGCTATTTGTGGCCGTGTTTATTGGCCATGTTTTAGCGATTTATTCTGCTGAAACTAAACGTTATGCCGTGAATTAAAAAACAAGCCGGCGGGGCTTGAAGGCTCGCCTTCGTTTTTATCAAGCAGCTCGTTAGTGTGTTCGCTGAACGGCTGCAGCTAGCGAGCTTGATTTGGTTAGCGTCAGCGTGTTCAAGTATGTGTTTCAGGGCGGTTACTTGGGGTAAACATATGCGCTTGGCTATTTGGGGAATGTTGGTGGGGCTCGCGGTTGTAAGTAGCGTGCATGCGGAAGTTTATAAGTGTCAGATTGGCGGGCGGCTTGTTTATCAAAACATGCCTTGCCCCGAGCAGCGAAATAGTCTGCGGAGCGCCGACAGCGCTCTAGATGGCTGGAAGTACGGGACTACTATTTCGGAAATGAAGCAGCAGGCTCAGTACCGCCAATTACCAATGGCGCCTGGTAGAACGCCTGCCTACCAAGGCTTTAGTCACACGGAAATTAACAAGAAGCCGGCGGCACGGCAGTACACCTACAAAACCCAGTTGATGGGCAAGCGGGCCAACGTAACTCTGTTCTTTAGTCAGGCCTCGCAATTGCTTTATCAAATAGAGGCGCGGTTCCCCGTGGCAGGAGAAAGCGTGGCAGAGCGAAAGTATTTCTACGAATCTCTACACGCAAAGCTGTCAAAGAAATATGGGAAAGCAAAACATATTAAAACTGACGCTGCGAAGAAGGCAGTTAAGGACAACCCGTTGGCAACGCTAATTGTCGGTGATATCACCAGTACTTTCACAGGTAGCCTTCAAGCGTGGAATGCCGGAAAAGATAAGCTGGTGACGCTTTCGTATAAGAAAAAGTATGAGCTGATGACTTCCTACCGGCTCAACTATAAGAACGGAACACTTGTAAATCGCCACCAGCGAGAGGTGGCGGCAGAAATCAAGCAGCGTAACGACCGAGCGCTGAGCAATGACGAGGGGCGTTTGTAACGACAGTCTAGCTAGTTGTCGCCCCGGTATCAGTTAGAGAGTTGTTAATGACTGAGATGCTGGTCAAAAAAGGCCAGCGTGCGTTCCCAGGCTAGCTGTGAACTTTGGGTTTTTCTGGCGAGCGAACGAAAGCCGTGTGGGATGTTGTAAATGTGATCGTCGAGTCGGTCGCCCAGTAATTGCTTTAAGCGGTCGCGCCGTTTGCGTGGGCAGAATGGGTCAACGCGGCTCCAATGGCCTTGTATGCGTTTTACATTCACTAACTCGGCTTCTTCCTTGGTTGGTACGCCAGCGCCTTGGTGGCCTAGTGAATGGTGAAAAATAACTGGCGCTTCTACGCCTTCACGCATGGCCGCTTGAATCACATAACCGCCGGTTAGGCACATGCCAATCATACCTAGTTCGCCGTTACAGGCTGCATCTTGTTTTTGCAGTTGGATTAGCTCAGCAATCTCTTTATACAAAGGGCTATCAACCGAGTTGTGGCGGCCGACTGTTTTTACAATGGCGCGCACGCAGTATTCCCGCTTGTAATCGCCCGTGTATAAATTGGGTAGGTAAACCAAGTAACCACGGTTCGCTAGCTCTTGCGCATCTTCTCGGTAGGGATCAATTACGCCGTAAATTTCATGCAAATACAGCACGCCGGGTGCTACGGGTTTTCCGGCTGGGCGGTAAACCTCTACTGCAACGTCGCGGCCATTGAGGGTGGCCGTAATAATTTCTGGGCTGAAAGTCATCGCCGGATCTAGTGGTAGTCGGTTTCGCGTTGGTGGCGTATGGCTACTATGGTGATGGTTTCGTCGTCCTCAATTTCAAATAGGGCAACGTAACCAGAGCGACCATGCTGAATTAATAGCTCGCGAAAGAAAGGGTTGTCGCCCTTGGCTTTGCGGCAGGAGAATGGAAACTTTTCTAGCAGCGTCAGTGCTTGTTTAATGTTTTGTAGTGCGTTTGTGGCGCTGCCAATATCGCCATCAGCTAGTAAAGCAAAAAGTCGTTCGATATCGCCTTTAGCTTCTAATGAGAAGCGGACGGTATAGCTCATGCTTTCTTTTTCGCGTTATCGAGAATGTTCTGTAAAGAGTCCAGCACTTCTTCTTTGCTGAAATAAACACCGGTTTTCTTAGTATTCTCGCGTGATGCCATGCCGCGCGCGATGAATTCTTGCTGGGCTTTACGGTGATGGATTTCGCTTCTAAGCGACTCTTCTACAAAGTTGCTCAGCGTTTCTCCGTCTTTTAACACGCTTTCAACGTCGGCGCGTAGGTCTGGTGTCACTCGTAGTGGTGGAATGGTGGCTGATTTCATAACGCAAAAAATGTATTACATTTGAAATACAATATTAGCCATCGTTATTTAGTTGTGCAACTTAGCTAAGTGATATTTATCGCAGCCGCTAACTCAATCAGCTCCATTCGTTATCTAGGCGGGTCAATATTATTGCCAATGGATGTGTTGACCCTGAACCAGCCTGCAACCGAGTATCTATCGCGTCTGGCGGGTAACACTTCGTGCGGAAATTCCTCGCTGAGGAAAACCACCAAGCTGCCAAAAAGCGGCACAACCTTCAGCCCAGTTCGGTCGTGATCGTCCCGATATAGCACCAACTCACCACCTTCCTCATGTCCCCAGGCTGGGTTCAAATAAGTCACTACCGACAACACTCGGTTTGCCTCACCCCGAAAAGCATCGTAATGCCTTTTGTAATAGGCCCCCGGTTCATAGTGGGCAAAATGGCTTTCAAACGAAAACAGGCCTAAGAAAAGTTGTTGGTTTAAAAAGCGCTGCAACTGGCCCATCCAGTCTATCCACTGCGCCCCGGCGTTGGACTCTCCCGTAATCCAACAAATCTCGTCGGTTCTTACAAACTCAGTTTTAACAAAATTTGTACCGCGGCCAATCCCCGCATCAGCGTATTTATGGTCACTTAGGCTCTGTTGCTGAGCATATAAAGCGTTAGCTATATGCTCGGGTAAAGCCGCGGGCCGAACGCTAAAGCCCTTTTCGCGCAGGTCGTCAGCTATTTGCTGAAATAGCGTTTCATCAAAGCCGCTATTACACCCGCTGCTGGGAAAATGTTTTGCAGCTAACAAGCTAGCTTTTACCTTGTTCTAGATTAAATGGCACACAGGCTAAAGTGCCTGAGACAAAGTAGTTTACTCCGCTTGGTTAGCTAAAAACATTGATCTAAGTCCCATTAGTCGGAGAAAACGTGGTCTGTCCCCGTTTTTCCATTCATTTACTAGGTTCCACTTTGAGGTTAAAGGGCTTTGCCCCCTTTAACTTATTAGCTAGAAAAACGTGGTCTGTCCCCGTTTTTGTCTTTGATTGCCGCGGTTTTCTACTAATTCAACAATGCGTTTTAGTAGTGAGATTTCGGTGTCGCGATTCACGGTAATGATCTGGCTGAAATCAATTTACTCTGACCCCTTTGATTTCCCCTTTGATTTGGACCCCTTTGATTTGTGACCCCTTTGATTTTTAGTAGTGAGATTTCGGTGTCGCGATTCACGGTAATGATCTAGCTGAAATCAATTGACTCTGATCCCATTGATTTTGTTGCCTCTTAACGGAGTTCTACAAATCTAGCGATAAGGTTTCGTGAGAAACAATTCTTGAAATTAGAATTTTTAGATCGTTGTGTGGAAAGTGTCCGAGTTCGGTGTTGATGAAGTCGATTAGCCCTGGGATTTCGCTATCAGATTTGACGAAGATATAGCGAATATCTGTTGGACCGAGTGCCAAACTATACTTTTCCATTGATTGGTTGGATGCTTCGGTTTCTTTCTGATCAAAAAAACGATCTTCTTCGATGAGTACGCTCTCTGGAGCAACGTATCGCCATTCGTTTTCTTGATAGAACTCCTTTTCTATTATTTCTCCTGACACAACCATCTTGCCGCTTATTGGTTTGGTAAGTGACCAAAGTTTATAGAGGTGTTGGTTGTGCTGAGCTTCTTTATCTTGGTCTTCATATTGAACATCAAACATGTATTTCATTAAGGCTTGAAGTTTGCCTTCCGGCGGCGAGTAGACTACAGGCTCCAACTTGTTAGTTAACCCCCAGCTTTTAGAGAGCCCCAGTCCGTAGTCGCCATAAAAGTCTTTATGTTCTGCAATTCTGGAAAGGGGGATATCGCAGAAGCATGCAATGGGAAAGGCGACTTGTTTGGTGTCTTTCCAGCCCATCCACTCGACGTCTTCTAAGCAAAATCTTGGATGCACTCCGTGTTTCAGAATTAGCTTTAGAACATCCAAAGACTTAGTGAAATGAAAAAGGCTGTCTGACTTAGGTTTCAATGATTAGCTTCTTTTCTTGTGAGGATGAGGTTCAAGCCTTCCCCTGCAACTGTTCAACAATTGCCGGGTTTTCAAGCGTTGAGGTGTCTTGGGTAATTTCTTCGCCCTTTGCAATTGCCCTTAGAAGGCGGCGCATGATTTTGCCGCTTCTTGTTTTCGGTAAGTTGTCGGCGAAGCGGATGTCGTCTGGCTTAGCAATCGCGCCGATTTCTTTGGCTACCCATTCGCGGAGTTCTTGCACGATGGGGTCGTCGTTACTCGGGCGTTCGCCTTTACACACTACATAAGCAAATACGGATTCGCCTTTTACGTCGTGCGGTTTGCCGACGACGGCGGCTTCGGCAACGCGGTCGTGTGAAACGAGTGCAGATTCGATTTCCATGGTGCCGAGGCGGTGGCCGGATACGTTTAGGACGTCGTCAATGCGGCCCATAATCCAGAAGTAGCCGTCGGCGTCGCGGTGTGCGGAATCACCCGCGACGTAGTATTTGCCGTTGAAGGTGCTCCAATAGGTGTCGTAGTAGCGTTGGTCGTCGCCCCATACGGTGCGGAGCATGGACGGCCACGGTTTGCGAATAACGAGGTAGCCGCCTTCTTCTGGGTTGCTAACGGTGTCGCCGTTTTCGTCAACGATGTCGGCGGCAATGCCGGGTAGGGGTTTGGTGCAGGAGCCGGGTTTGGTAGCGGTGGCGCCGGGTACGGGGGCGATCATTTGTGCGCCGGTTTCGGTTTGCCACCAGGTATCTACAATCGGACATTGTTCTTTGCCGATGACTTCGTGGTACCACATCCAAGCTTCTGGGTTGATGGGTTCGCCGACGGTGCCGAGCAGGCGAATGCTGCTGAGGTCGTATTGATTGGGGAATTCGTCGCCGAGTTTCATCAGCGCGCGGATAGCGGTTGGCGCGGTGTAGAACACAGTGACTTTGTGTTGTTCGACCATACGCCAGAAGCGACCGGCGTCTGGCACCACGGGTGCGCCCTCGTACATGACGATGGTGCTGCCGACGGCAAGGGGGCCGTAGCAAACGTAGCTGTGGCCGGTAATCCAACCGACGTCGGCGGTGCACCAGAAAACGTCGTCGTGTTTTAAGTCCATGACGAGGTCGTTGGTGTAAATGGTGCCGAGCAGGTAACCGGCGGAGCTGTGTTGGATGCCTTTGGGTTTGCCGGTAGAGCCGGAGGTGTAGAGCAGGAACAGAGGGTGCTCGGCGTCTAACCACACGGGGTCGCAGACTTGGCTTTGGCCGTCGATGGCGTCTGCCCACCAGATGTCGCGGCCGTTTTGCATGTTTATGTCGTGGCCAGTGCGTTTTTGCACAATCACGCTTTGAATGGTTTCGCAGCCGCTGCTGAGGGCTTCGTCTACGGCTTGTTTGAGTTCAACAATGCTGCCGCCGCGGGTGGCGCCGTCGGCGGTAATCACCATTTTGGCGCCGGCGTCTTCAATGCGGTCTCGAAGCGAGCTGGCAGAGAAACCACCGAATACCACGGAGTGCACGGCGCCAATGCGGGCGCAGGCTTGCATGGCGATGACGGCTTCTGGCGTCATTGGCATATACAGCACTACGCGATCGCCGGTTTCTAAGCCTTGGGCTTTTAGGGCGTTGGCGAATTGGCCGATTTCGTCGTGCAGTTCAATGTAGGTAATGGTGCGGGTGTCGCCGCCTTCGCCTTCAAAAATAATGGCGGGTTTGTCGCCAAATTTTTCTAAGTGGCGATCAACACAGTTGTAAGAGACGTTGGTTTTGCCGTCGGTAAACCATTGGTAGTGCGGCGCCTTGCTGTCGTCTAGCGTTTGCGTGAATGGGGTTTCCCAATGCAGGCGACGACGCGCTTGGTCGGCCCAAAAGCCTTCGTGGTCGCGCTGGGCAGCGGCGTGTAGTTCGGTCAGTTCCAGTGCGGTGTAGTTGGCTTGGGCCTGAAAGTTTTCAGACGGGGCAAAGCTGCGGTTCTCGGTTAGAACCGAGGTAATCTTTTCAGACATTGTGTCTCCAGCACTCTAGGGTGGCGTTGGGTGATGTTCTTAGTTTGCGTCTACTGTAGCTGGCCTACAGCCCAGATTGAATAGGTTGCGCCAATATCCATAAACCGGCGGTGGTAAAGGCCATCATTAGCAGCAGCATGGGTAGCTGGCTTAAGGTGGCTTTTTTGTGATCGCCAAATAGCCGCAAGGCCTCTACGTGGGCGATATACACAGAAATAATGTGGCCAATCACAATGGTCACTACCTGCACATGCCAAACAATATTGATGTCGGGAATGATGGGATATTTAAACCAGTCGGCGGTGCCGAATAGGTTCCAACCTAAACCAAAGGGGTTAGAAAACAGCGCGATGATTTTTACACCCTGTGTCATCAGCAGGGTGTAGTAATGCGTTAGGTGATAAACCAAGGCAATGGGCAGTAGGGAATAGGCAAAGCGCATGGCCAATAGCTGCATGCTGTGTTGGCTGCCGGCCAGTTTCTTGCCCAGCCACAGCGCTAACAAATAGGCGGCGAGATAAACAAATGGGCTAAGCAGCAAGCTGCCCCATTGGTAGGCTTGGTACCAGCTGCGGTGCGTAACAATGGCGCGCAGGCCTTGGTTGATGACTTCTGGGTCTAGCGCGGGTAGCAGGCTAGACCAAAATAAACGTTGCCACGGCACGGTTTCATGCAGGCCGTCGTAGGCGGTTGACGACAGCATAAAGAGAATAAATATCACCAAGCTGCGATGGTCGGCGCTTTCTTTTAGCAAGGCGGAAAAAGGCCATTGGCCGCTGATGTAGTAACCGCCTTTGTCGTTTTGCTGAATGGTAAACGGTGCCGCTAGTGCCATCATGCGTAGAAAAACGCTAAAAAATTCGCCGTAGCGGAACCAGCTTTTAATGCCCCACAGCAGGCAGCCGAGCAAGTTAATGCCGCTGTAAGCGAGCAGGTAATACGCTAGCGATAGCGGCTTGGTGTTGCCAAATAACTCAACCCAAATAAAGGCCATGTATAAGCCAATGGCGGGCCAATAACCGTAGTCTTGGCTCTGGTAGCGGAATAGGCCCTGTGACATCGGCTTGACCACTTTGGCCGCCAATTGGCTAAGGCTCTGCCACGGGTTGGCGTATTGGTATAAGCCGCCGAATAGGGCACTGAAGTAAGCAAACGCTAGTACAAAAATGATCCAAAACAGGGTCATATTGAGATTGGCGTAGGCATTGGGGTGGCCCCATATGCCGGTCACAATAGCCAGCGCTAAAAACAGCAGGGCGAGGGCTTTGGAGAACAGCACTAAGTAACTGAGCAGCGGTCGTTCGACGATTTTTTTGCTGGCGCCACCGTTGGCATCGGCACCGCGGCGCATAAAAATGGCTGCGATCAAAAATGACAGCGCGAGTGCGGCCACGCTGGCAGAGCCATATAACCAAAATGGCACTGGCAAGGTGTAACTAATACCAAACGAGTGTGCTTGGGCCTGGCTGCTAAGTCCGGCGGCTGAAATGAAAGCAGCGCTACGGCCTAGCCGCAGTGCCGTAGGGCGCATTAGGGATGTACCTCAATCGCGCCAATTTCACGGTGGGCTTTATGTAGCTCGTAGCCAAAACGGCCGGCATAACTAGCGGTGAACTCTAGTACGGCGGGTGTGTTGGGTTCTAGTTGCACGGCAATGTCGTAACCATGCAAATGCAGCTCATCAGGCTGGTTGCTGGTAAATACCAAACGTACTTGGTCGCCACGTTTTACTTTAATCGCGTCTGGGCCTTCGCTAACCCAGCCGTCGGTGATGGTAATGGTGGCGTTGTTGGTGGCCTCAGCATTGCTGGTATCAACAGTGCTGTCGTGTTCTTCATCGCCGTGGGCAAAGGCATGGCTGCCATACAGCATGGTGCCTGCCAAAAGCGCGGCTAATAGCTTGTGGGCGATGTCGTTTAGGCTGCGCATCGTCTCTCTTCCTGTGTCTCGTCCGGCGCATACTATAACGTGTTGGTGGCACCCTGCCGCAAGGGCGCAAGCAAAATATGTTGTCTCTGTGACTGGTTGCTACGTGCTAGTTTTTTGCCTGACGTAGCAGTTACGTACAAGCCACTGATTGAATTTGTATTCATCATCAGTAGCTACAAAAATATTGGAGAAGACATGCTTAAGCTACGTTATTCCGCAGCGATGCTTACCTTGGTATTGGCTGCTTGTGGCGGTTCATCCCCTAGCGGCAATGGTTCTGGTAATGGTTCTGGCAATCCAGAGCAACCGCTTTCAGCGGTACCTAAAAACGAATTCCAAATGGCTAACGGTTGCTTTGCCGTGCAGTCTGTGGCGACGCAACAGTACGCGCTGCGCCAAGCCGGTGGCGACTACCGTTTTGATGCGGCCAGTGCGGCGGAAGCGACCCCGTTTTATTTTAAAGCCACTGACTTAGGTAAGTATTTATTGCTGGCGGAAGACAATAGCTTCCCGGCAGCAGCTGGCGGCGTGGCTAGCGTTTCCGCTCCGGCGGAAGCGGCCGATTGGACCATTAGCATGGACGGCGACAGCTTTGTGATTGCCTCGGCTAGCGCTGCTGCCAGCTGGGCTGAAGATGACAACGGTGCCTTGGTGTTGGCAGCAACGCCGGGTGCATTCCGTTTTGAGCCAGCCCGTGATTGTGAAATCTTCCCTGAATTAAGTACCAACGTGGACGGCCCTAGTTTTAAGGGTTTGCGTTCAGACGGCACCGTGGCCGGTTTTGCCGACGTGCACGTGCATTGGTCCGCGACTGACTTTTTGGGTGGCGCTGAGCATGGTTCTCCGTATCACCGCTTTGGCGTAGAGCATGCCGTGGGCGATTGTGAGGAAACTCACGGCCCGAGCGGTTTTGCAGATTTGGTAGGCGGTTTGTACGGGCAAGACTTTGACGGCCATGCCACCGCCGGTTATCCGCAATTTGTGGAATGGCCCGGCCGTGGCATGTTGACCCACGAAGGCATGTACTACAAATGGGTAGAGCGCGCCTGGAAGTCTGGTTTGCGAATTATGGTTAACGACTTGGTTGAAAACCGCGTGCTCTGCGAGCTAGTGAAAACCACCGACACAGCTAACCCCTTGGTTGAGCAGGGTGGCCCAGGTTTGCAATGCAACGAAATGGAGTCGGTGTACAAGCAGATCGAATTTATGGCGCGCCTACAAGACTATATTGACGCCCAAAGCGGCGGCCCCGGTGAAGGTTGGATGCGTCTGGTCGGTTCTCCAGAAGAGGCTCGCCAAGTGATTGCCGAGGGTAAATTGGCAGTGGTTCAGGGCGTCGAAATTTCGCACTTGTTTAACTGCCAAGTGAACTACAACTTGCCAGCGGTAAGCCTGCCGACGGGGCTGTTGGGCGGCGAAAACCCGGGGGAGCCGGAGTCTGAGCTATCTGAAAGCGTGCATGCTTATGGGCAGGACCGTATTGACGACCGCCTAGAAGAAACCCTTGGCCTAGCCAATGAAAAGTCTTGTACTGAGGCCGGCATTAAAGCGCAGCTAGATGATCTTTGGGATAAAGGTGTGCGCCAGCTGTTTCCGGTGCATGAATTTGATAACGCCTTTGGCGGCAATGGTATTTTTGAAGGTTTGGTTCTAAATCTCGGTAACTTTAAAGATACCGGCCGTTTCTGGCAGACCTACGACTGCCCAGAACAGGAATACTTCTTCGACGCCGGCGCGGTAATGACCACCTCTACAGGCGGCCTCTGTGAAACGGCTGGCTCTGCCGAGTGTGAGCAGCTGTTTGGCGCTTTAGAGCCGATTCTAGGGCCGCTGACGGATGTGACTGGCGCCTTGACGCTGCCAGTTTATGGGCCGGAAAAGCAGTGTAATGCCCGTTGGACAACCCCGATCGGCAACTTCATGTTTGATGAGCTGATGAAGAAAGGCATCATTATTGAAGTTGACCACCTAGAGCTGGAAATGAAGTCGGAACTGATTGAGAAAGCCGCAGCAATAACGCCGGCCTACCCATTGGTTTCCACGCACGGTGGTCATGGTGGTATTAGTACCCAGCAAGCGCAGGACATGCTCGCTGGCGGCGGTTTGATTTATCCGTACAAGCCAAACGGCGAGGGTTTCTCAGCCTTCGTAGAGAAAGTGCGTGATGTTATGCCGGCCAATTACGACTACCCATTTGCGGTGGGTTATGGTGCCGACACTAATGGTTTGGGCGGCCAAGCTGGCCCGCAAAGCGAAGCTATTAGTTATCCGTTTACCTTGTTTGAGGGTACCGATTGGGCTGGTGTTTTGGGCGACGGTATTGAAGTGGCGCCGCTGACCTTTGAAATCTCACAGGTGCCTGAGAGTGGTCGTCAGTTCGATATTAATAGCGAAGGCCAGTCGCATTACGGCTTGGTGGCTGACTTTGTTGAGCAGGTACGTGTGACCGGCGGCAACGAGGCGCTCAAGGCGCTATACAACTCGGCCGAGACTTATCTGCAAATGTGGGAGCGCACTTTGCAGTCGAGTGCTTCGTTAAATTAACGGCTGGCGATTGTCTGTATGGTCTATAGGGGCCATCAGGCAGTTGCGCTAAAATGCGGGCCCGCTACCCTTGGTAGTGGGCCTTTTTTATGACTATTGGGTTGTGGCTATGCGTTTACCGCTAATTGGTGCTTTAAAAGCGAATGACAAACTAACTGCTGGGCTAAGCAACGCCTTTGACTGGTTGTTCTTGCGTGAAAGCTTGGTGAAGTCAGGCAAAACGCCGTATGACGTGATTTATGAGCAGGCGCCGATGAGTCTGCGCTATTACCCAACACCGCCTAAATCTAGCATTACCGTGAGTGATGGTAGCCAGTTGGCAGTGCGACCGAATAACCGCCAGGTGCCGCTTATTTTGGTGCCGCCACTGGGCGTGACCACCGAAACCTTTGATTTAATGCCGCACCGCAGCTTGGCGCGTTATATGTCGGCCTGCGGTTTTTACACTTATTTAGTGGATTGGGGCGAGCCGCAAAAAGAACATGCGCACCTCAGCTTGAAAGATTATGCCGACGAGATGCTGGGCAAGGCCATTGATCAAGTGCGCGAGCACTCTGGCAGTGAAGAAGTGTCGATGATGGGCTGGTGTATGGGCGGCTTGTTGATTCTGCTGAATAGCGGCTTTAACAAAGATCCGCGGGTGAAGAATATTGTCACCGTAGCCAGCCCAATTGATCTCCGTGGCGGCGGCATTGTGGCGCGCTCAGCCACGGCCTTAGATGCGCCCGCGCGTTTGGTACGCAAATATTCCAACTGGCGTATTCACAAACTTAATCCAACCTTATTGGCGTCGCCAAATTGGTTGACCACTTTAGGCTTCAAGCTCACTGACCCGATCGGTTCGATTACCACCTACTGGGACTTGGTAACACGGCTATGGGATCGTGAGTTTGTTGAAAACCACAGCACCACCTCCGACTATCTGAACAATATGCTGCTGTACCCGGGTGGCGTGATTCAAGACATGATGGTGAGTGGCGCGATTGATAACCAGTTTGCGAAAGGCAAGATGCAGATTCGCGGCAGTGAATCTGACCTGACCAGTATTAAAGCGGACATGATGGTGTTTGCTGGTGACCGCGATGTGCTGGTGCCAGCTCCAGTGGCGCGCAAATTAATGGAAGTGGTGAGCAGCCAAGACAAAACCTTTACCGTCTCGCCAGGCGGCCATATGGGTGTGGTCTTGGGCAGCAAGGCGATGGCCAATGTCTGGGAACCGGCAGCTGAGTGGCTAGCAGAGCGTTCGGGTGAGCTGGTGAAAGATGGCAACAGCATGGCCGATAAAGCCAATGCTAAGGCTAAGCGCCGCGCGCTCGAAGACGACTTTATCTACTAATGCGGCGGGGGACAGACCCCTCCAATTCGTCAGTGCACGTTATTTGTATTCCGAGTTTGCTGGATGGGCGGGGTCTGTCCCCGGATAGCTTATGAGTAGTTACGACGCGATTGTCATCGGCGCCGGCGCGGCCGGGCTGATGACAGCGATTACCGCTGGCCAGCTAGGCCAGCGCGTATTGGTGTTGGATCATTCCAATAAAGCCGGCAAGAAAATTTTGATGTCGGGTGGTGGCCGCTGCAATTTCACCAATATGTATTCAGGGCCAGAGAACTTTCTGTCGGCCAATCCACATTTCTGTAAGTCGGCCTTGGCGCGTTACACGCCTTGGGATTTTATTGCCCTAGTTAACGAGCATGAAATTGCCTATCACGAGAAAACCCTAGGGCAGTTGTTTTGCGATAACAGCTCGAAAGATATTCTGAATATGCTCTTGGCCGAGGCCGAAAAGGTCGCGGTAGAGGTTAGGCTCAATACTGAGATTCATAGCGTAGAAAAAAGCGACGTCGGTTTTCAGTTAAACACTGGGGCGGGCAATTTTGCCGTGCCCAAATTAGTCATCGCTACAGGCGGTTTGTCGATACCGAAAATGGGCGCGACGGGCTTTGGCTATCAGTTGGCGAAGCAGTTTGGCCTTAAAACCGAACCGACGCGGGCTGGGTTGGTGCCGCTAACTTTAAGTGGC
This sequence comes from Gammaproteobacteria bacterium, assembly GCA_030425645.1. GTDB lineage: Bacteria > Pseudomonadota > Gammaproteobacteria > JAPPPA01 > JAPPPA01 > JAPPPA01. Next base: position 249,044 of record JAUHZK010000004.1, read on the forward strand.
AAACCGTTGGATGCCATCGCACCGCTCAGTGGCTTGGCGTTAACCGCGGTTAAGGTATCGAGCACCGATGGCCAAGTGTTTGAAGAAGCCATGCTCTGCACGCACCGCGGCATTAGCGGCCCGGCGGTGTTGCAAATCTCGTCGTTCTGGCAGCCGGGCGAAACGGTGTTGGTAGATTTGCTGCCGAACCAAGATGCTGCGGGCTGGTTAAGCGAGATGGTGGCGGAGCAGCCGAAGTCTGAGTTGAAAACGGTGCTGGCTTATAAATTGCCGAAACGCTTTGCCGAGATGTTGTGCGAACAACATGGAAACCCACGTTTGAACTCGCTGAATGAGAAGCAGCTAGCGGAATGGGCGGCGAGGTTACATGCTTGGGAAATCAAACCCAGCGGAACCGAAGGCTATCGAACTGCTGAAGTCACATTAGGCGGCGTTAGTACCGATGAGCTGTCGTCAAAAACAATGCAGTGTAAAACCGTGCCGGGCTTATATTTTGTTGGCGAAGTGGTGGACGTAACCGGCCATTTGGGCGGCCACAACTTCCAATGGGCTTGGGCCTCGGCGCATGCCGCGGGTGAGTCTTTGGCGGGGCTCAATTAGCTTTTGAGCTAATGGTGCAAATCAGATCAGCCCCTTGTTGGCTGCCGGTTTCAGCCACTAGGTCACATTTTCGGCTGAGTTGGTAACGCAACAGCAGTTTACTAACGGGCTCGAATAGGCCGATTTGGGTAGATAGGTAGAGGCGCTTGGATAGCTGGCGGCCAAGCAAGAGGCTGGCGTCATTATTACTGTCCCCGGTTTGAATGCTGAGCTCATCGACACCGAGTTTATGCTTTGATTTTTCTAAGAACTTGCTTCCCTTAGATAGGCCCAAAGACAGCGCCAGATTACGCAACTGGTTTTGGTCGCGTTCGCTATTGGCATCGAGCCCGCGGCCTAGCACCAAATAGGCCAGTGCTTCGGTTTCCGACAGCGCGGGCTCGGCGAAAATCTCAATTTGCGGATTCGAGGCTAAGCCGCTGACGCGAACGCCGGCAATTTGTTCGCCGACGCTGCGAATCGCTTCTAGGTCAACGCCGGGATCGTCCAGTGGGCTATCTACATAGATGAGTTTGCCGCGGCGAATGGTGAGATCTTGGCCATAGGCTTTGTATCGTCCGGCCAGCACTAGCTCGCCGCGTGCACGGGGCTGTTGGCCGGGTCCTTCGGTCACGGTGAGTTTGCCGCTGGCTTCACCATCAAAGCCTTGGCCTTTAATGGTCACGGGTTCTTCGATAATCAACGTCAGTTGGATGTCGCGTTTGAGCGTGCTTGTTGCCGTGTTGGCGGGTGAGCCGTCCGCAGCGCTGTCGTCTACAAAAACCACATCACTCGAGGGCGTAATAGCACCGTCTTCAGGTATCACCAATTCAATATGGCCGTGGTCGACGGTGATATCGCCGCGCAGCCTAAGCTGTTGTTGCGCGAGCTGGATGTCTAGCCTAGGCGAGGCGCTAAGAGTTAGCTCTGGGGTTTGGACGAGTTGATATTGCGGGCCGTTCAAGGTGGCGCTAACGGCGACATCAGCATTGGCGCTGCGTATTAATGCCAGTGTGCCATCTGCTAACAACTTGCCGTCGCCGCTTTGGCTTTCAGCATGTAAGGCAATTTTGCCGCCATCCAGACGTTCTAGTGTGACTAGGTTTTGCTGCGGGCGAATGCCGGTGCTGGCAATGTCGGCGCTGGCGAGTGCAAGCGACACTTTGAGTTGCAAGGCCGGGTGAGCGAGCAAGGCCTCGGGTGTTAGTGCGCTAGCGTCGAGTAGCGTTTGCCAGCTGCCGCCTAGCCAGCCGCTTTCGATATTCAGCAGCAGCGGCGCTTGCCCCCAATGTTGGCTACGCAATTCGGCGTTTAGTGTTTGTTTTGAGAGATCGCCAGAGGCGTCAATAGTGGCTTGTTGTAGCTGTGGCTCGCCCAGCCAAGTGAGTTGTTGAGCGTTTGCCTTGAGTGTGAACTGCTTGGCGTTGCTAATTTGGCCGCGGATGTTGGCGCTGCCGGCGAGTTCCGAATGGGCCAGCGTGAGGCTAGGTGCGCTCAAATCAAAAGATAAGTTTTGACCTGGCGCCAGTTGACCGTTGAGTTTTACGCTGGCGCTGCCGTAACTGGCTTGGAGCGAGTCGGCCCGGAATTGCAGCGCTTGCTTGTTGTAGAGCAGCTGTGCCTTGCCGCTGGCGCGCACGGCTTGTTGCCAGTTGGCGTTAATGTGATCGATATTTAGGTCGGCTTGGGCTGCGCCATTAATAATGTGGGCCATAAGCGAAAACTGGGCCTGGCTGTCGAAGGGGCCGTTTTCTAACTTGGCTGACAGGCTGAGCTGGCCGTCTGCTGTGAGTTTGGCATCGGTTTGTAAGTGGTGTACAGCGTAGTGCTGGCCAGCTTGCTGGAGCTCAACGGATTTCAACACCAGTGAGTCGATAGCGATCCCGACGGGCAGTTTGCTGATGGCTGACTCAACGCTGTTGATAGAAAACGGCTCCGTGCTCGGGGCGGTTTCGGCTTCAGGGTTGCCCAGCAATTTGATGTGAGCGCCGTCGATAAGCAATGACTCTATATGCAGTTGCTTGGGTTGCTGCCACAGGGCGGCTAGGTTTAGTGACCAATCAAGCTCGGCAACGATTAGCTCGATGCTGTCGTCTTGGTAGCTTAAACCTTGAACCCTGAGTTGCTTGAGGGCATTGCCTTCAACCTGCTGGTAAGTCAGTGGCAGCCAGCGGGCGGCGATCTTAAATCCCTGTTGCGTGCCGTAGTCGGTGCCGAGCACAAACCACAGCAAGAGCATGATGCAGGCTAGTAGATGTAAGCCTGCCATCACTGGCCATAACAGGCTACGAGTGAGTAAGGAACGCATGGCTAGAAGTCCGTTCCCAGTGTTAGGTGCAGGCGCCAGGAGCGGCTCTCTTGATTAATGGCGTTGGCAAGGTCCATTCGCACTACGAGTAACGAGGTGATAAAACGCGCGCCAATACCCACGCCAACGGCGATGTCGGTATCGCTAATATTGAAGGCTTGTCCGGCGTCGGTGAATACGGCGCCGGCCCATTGCTCGCTAAAGCGATAGTCCAATTCTGCTGATAGTTCGGCCAGATAGCGGCCGCCAATGCGGTTGTTGCTGGCATCAGTTGGAGATAGCGATTGGTAGGCGTAGCCACGCACGCTGCGGTCGCCGCCGCTGTAAAAACGATGTTGCGGCGGCAGTTTGTCAAAGCTGTCTGACCATAAAGCGCCGGCAGCGGCGCGTACTGTGATGCGGCCGGGCCAGCTGGCGGGACGCACCCATAGCTGCTGCACATAAAGGCGTGAAAAGTATTGTTGTTCGCTATCAAAACCAGCGCCAACGCGGCCGTTTACCAACAGTGAGGTTGCATGGTTGGGGTAGACGGGTTCATTGCTACGGAATTTCGACCACTGGTTTTCGATGTACCAAAGTTGTTCTGATTGGCGTTGGCCGGCGACGGTAAATTGGTCGCGTTCGATATTGATGCCCCAGAGGATTTGCCAGCTGCGCGTATTAGACAGTTGTGTGGCGCTGAGGCGGTCGCTGCGGCTGTCGTATTCGGGCAGCTGTTGGTCGCGACGCTGCCAACCGTAGTGGTAGCTGTCGGCGCGGCCACGTAAAGCCGGCACTTGGTAGCTGACGCTATAGCTTTGTTCGCGTTCTGCCAGACGGATGCCGCTGCGGAGGCTATGGCCAAAACGGTTAAGCCAGCGTTGTTCGAATCCTAGCTGAGCGCGAGCGCCGGTGTCGGTGCCGTAGCCCAAAGAGGTTCGATACAGCTTTTGCGCGGCCGGCTCAGTAATGACGCTGATGTCAGCTAAGCCCTGCTGCGGTTGAGTGGTAATGGCAACTTCGCTGCTTTGGAAATAACCGCTGCTGTCTAGGCGGCGTTGAAACGCCAGTAGCTTTTCGTAGCTAAAGCGCTGGCCGGTTTCGAAACCTGCCCAGCGCTGAATTAGGCGATCATCAATATATTGGGTTTCACTGCTTAAACGGCCGAAGCGATAGGCTGGGCCGCTACTCCAATGCAAGCGGATATCGGCGGTTTGGGCGGCTTTGTTAACCGCGACTACGGCTTCGGTTAATTCGGCGTCGAGATAACCTAGGCTATTTAGCTGTTTGCTTAAGGCTGCTTTGCCGCTCTCATATTGCTGATGGTCGAGAGCGTCGCCGACTTGTAGTGGGAAGCTGGTGGCGGCGGTTTTGAGTTTTGGGTCGCTAGCCGCAGCACCTTTTAGGGCAATATCAAGTGCTTTTACACGGGTTACGCTGCCGGCGGTCACCGTGTAGTGAGCCGTCCATTGCGAGTCTTGCTGCTGTAGTTGGCTGGTGATTTGAGCGTGGTAATAGCCAAAGGGTTCTAGCGCCTGGCGAACCTGTGCTTCGGACTGTTGTAGCCGTTTCTGTAGGTAAGCGGCCGAAACCTGATCGCTATCTAGCCCTTGCCATCTAAGGCTAGCGCGAACGTTTTCGGCCAGCGGTTTTTCTAAGCCTTCAATAACCACGCGGATGTCGCCGGCATGGCTAGAGAGGGCGCAAGTGAACAGCCCTGCAAAGCAGCAAATTTTTAAAAGCGTTGGCATGGAATCAGTGGTTTTACGGCAAAGGCTGTGACCTAGGGCTGCTATTCTATGGTCTGTGATCAATAACCCCAAGGAAAGCCAGCCCGCTATGCCTAGCATTGCTCTTACTAAATTTGCCCGTAAGCGTTTATTTCCGACTGATGGCCGCTTAGAGAAAATTCAGGGTGTCAGTGCTGATGCCTTTGAAGAATATGTAAATGCCCATGAGCCGTTAACCATTTTGGATGGTTATGCGCCGTTTTGTAAGTTGGCGGTTTATAAGAACTGGACCGATACTCGGGTAATGGCAGTGCCCATTACCGAACAGAATCGAGCATTGTTGCGCTCGGCCTATGAGGCGCGCATGCCTAAAGAACTGCCGGTCTTGAACCGTTGGTTTGAAGGTTTAGAACCCCCACAGGCGGAATATTTGTTGGTCATTCTTTATAGCCAAGCGCAGATGCAAAAAGAGAAAGATCCCGTAGACGCCGATTGGGGTGTGGTGGGCTGCTTGGGCACCATGCAACCAGAGGAAACGCCGCTAGCGCCAATTACTATGATGCGTAATGCTTTAGGCGTTGAAGAGGGTGGCTCCGGTGTGCCGATTGACCGCGAGGCCTATGCCGAGGCCGTGGCGTTTTGGGACCAGCATGCGGTGTGGCGCACCGCTAAGGAGAAGTAGTGGAAGACCTAACCTACAGCACGCCGGGTTTGTTGTTCCCAGCCATTTCCTTGCTGATGTTGGCTTACACCAATCGGTTTTTGACGCTAGCCGGTTTGGTGCGCCATTTGGCAATGGAATATCGGCATGACCATAACTGCAATTTAAAGCTACAGATCGACAACCTGCGCCTACGCATTACCTTGCTACGGCACTGCCAAACACTAGGTGTGCTGAGTTTGTTATTGGTGACCGGAAGCCTGACGGCTTTGTTTTTTGAAAGCCAGCTACTGGCGCGCGTGAGTTTTGCGGTTGCCTTGTTGGCTATGCTGGGTTCGCTGGCGTTTTCTTTAAGTGAAATCCGCCTTTCTGGAACCGCGCTTAATATTGAGCTCGATCGCGTTGAGGCCGCACCTAAAGAAGAGCAGGCCTAATCATTGCTGGCTTGCGGGTGTTTAACGCAGCGCTACAAGGTATAGTGCCAAACGAAATTTTGCGGGTATTGCGTAATGTGGTGCCCATCTACGTGATGTTGAGGAAAATCTAATGTTCGCGCTTAAAGTATTTTTACTCCGTTGTTATATGACCGTATTTAAGTATGTGGTCATGATTTTGCCTTACAAATGGCCAACTACCTTTGATGGGGCTGGTTCGGCAATGGAGCTGTGTAAGCACATTGCTAGCGAAGGCCATAAGAAAGTATTGATTGTGACCGACGCGATGTTGGTGCAGCTGGGCTTAATCGACCCGATTAAAGCTGAGTTGGAAGCCCAGGGCGTTGAAACCTTGGTGTATGACGGCGTTAAGCCAGATCCAACGGTTGAGCAAATTGAGGACGGTTTTAGCGTTTATAAAAACGAAGCTTGTGACGGTTTGCTGGCTATCGGTGGCGGTTCATCCATTGATGCTGCCAAGGTGATTGGTGCCCGTGCCAATAACAATAAGCCTATCCGCAAAATGGCTGGTTTGTTCCGAGTTTTCCGTGGCATGGCGCCGCTATACGCGGTACCAACCACTGCGGGAACCGGCTCTGAGGTCACTATCGCAGCAGTGGTTTCAGACCCAGAAGCGCAGCGTAAATTGCCGATTATGGATTTGTCGTTGATGCCAACCGCTTGCGCATTAGACGGCACCTTAATGACAGGCTTGCCAGCGCCAATTACCAGCGCCACAGGTATGGATGCGCTGACTCATGCGGTAGAAGCCTATGTTTCTAAAGCTGCTAATAGCAAGACTGATGCCTTGGCGATTGAAGCTGCGCAAATGATTATGGCAAACCTACCTACCGCGGTAGCGGACGGCAGCAATGTAGAAGCGCGCCAAGCTATGACCTCGGCTTCTTGCAAAGCGGGTAAAGCCTTTACTCAGGCTGGCGTGGGTTATGTGCATGCGATTGCGCACAACTTTGGCGCTCTGTATCACACCCCTCACGGTCTGGCTAACGCCATCGTGATGCCTCATGTATTGGATTTCTCTTTGCCGAAATGTGCCTCTCGTCTAGCTGATCTGGCGCGAGCTTGTGACATTGGTAGTGGTAGCGATGAAGAGCGTGCCAAGGCGTTTATTGCCCGCATTCGTGAAATGAACGCGACCTTTAATATCCCATCTACTTTGGATGCGTTGAAGGCTGAGGATATTCCGCAGATTGCGAAAGCGGCTTTAGAAGAAGCCCGTTTCACCTATGCGGTACCGCGCTATATGGATCAAAAGTCATGCGAGGCATTGGTCGCGCAGATTTTGCCAGCCTAACGTTTGCTGGCTCCAGCCCATAAAAAAGCCCCGCTTAAGCGGGGCTTTTTTGTTTCTAGCGAAACATTGCTTGCTCAACTTGGATGATTATTCATCATCGTCGTCATCAAAATAAGCTGCGTCTGTGGTTTCTACCCCGCCGATGGCTTTTTCCACCACCTGCTGAATTGGGCAGTCGCTGTCAGGTAACGATAAGGCTTCCGCTTCTTCGTCGTTATACGCCACGCTAATGCCTTCGTCGCTGAAGGTAACAGTAACACTGTTGCCGCCAGAGCTTAGCTCAAACACGCCGCTGGTCTCGGCGTCGCTGCCGACAGTATACGGTTCGATTGTGGTGATGTTTACTTTGCCCGGTACGCAGTTACTATCCTCTTCACCGACCTCCTGTAGCGCTATGGTGTAGCTACCGTTGTAGGCTATTGAGTATTCATAGCTGCCGCTATCCTCTTTGGTCATTGGTGAGGGGCTGCCCGCGGTCTCGGTCTCAGTAAAGTTGAAGTCGAGGTTGTAGGCAAGCGAGGCGCCGCCGCCTTCTGCGTTATCGGCGATGCCGATCCTGCCATTGACGTTGCCGCTACCGGTTTCTGTTTCAGTGCCTTCTCCGTCATCAACGTAGGTGAAGTCTTCTGTTGAGCTTTGGTTGTCAAATGCCGTATCCGACCCGCCCTCATCTTCGAACTCAACACTAAGTTGGCGTTCGTAGTCGTAACTACCTTCTTCGCCGGTGTCGGTGTCATTGCCCAAATATTCTGCTTCAGCAAAGCCGGTGATGAGTGCGGTTTCGCCTTCGCCGAGGTTCTCTTTGCAGTCGTTAAACGAGACTTCGCGGTAGCTGGAATAGTCGAAAGCGTCATTGTAGTCTTCATCGCTATCGAATGAGACGCTGCCGCTGACTTCACATTCACCTGTGCGGCGGCTATTTACGGTCGCGGCGGCAATGGGGTTTACATTGATCAGGCGGATAAAGTCATTCGCCGCCAGTTGCGCTGCCGCTTTGCTGTCGATATTGGCATCGGGATCTCCGTCGCTACCGCCGCAGGCGACCAAGGTGAGTGCGCCTGTAAGGGCAAGAGGGATTAGTCTTAGTTTCATTGCTTATCTCCTTATTTATAGGCCGGCGTTCAGCAGGCCACTTAAATATAGTAGGCAATGGCTGTAAGTCTAGCGATTGTTAGAATTGTCGACTGTAAGGCTGCGAACCACCTGGGATCGCCCAAGAAATGTCGCTTTGGCTGCGGTATGGCTAGTAAAGGTGGTTTGAGAAGAGTTTTACCCAGTGGGTTACTTATGTTCGCCGGCCTAGCCCCTTTTCGTAAAAACAAAAAAGGCCGCGTTACGTTAATAACGCGGCCTTTTGGGTATGCGAGGTGTGTTACTCCGCAGGTTTGAAGGCCATGACCCGTTCCCACATGCGGATATAACCTTCCGCTGAAGAATATAGGTTGCCGAGTGCTTGTTTTAACTCTGGCTCGCTTTTTCCTTCGCGTATGGCCCAGTAGATCATGTCGGATATTTGGTCCGCATAGAGCCCGTAGTGGTCGATACCGTCACGGCCTGGCTCGTGCAGGCTAAAGGTTTTGTCGCCGGTGACTTGGCGACCAAAACGGACGCGGCCATCTACACTAAGAAACTCTTCAGGAAGTTCACCCTCGGTGCCGCCATTGCCTGATAGCGAGGCAATGCCGTTAACGTCGCTGGACATGCCAACGCCACCAAACGGTCCAATGCGGGTTTCTTCTGGATAGCTATTGCCGTAGTTGATGAGGTTGCTATAGAGGCCGCCACGGCCACTTCCGAATGGTTGGCTAAAGCCGCTTTGCGCGGTGATGCGCTCACGAGTTTTGGCCGCACTCCAGCCGCCATGACTGTTAACGGTTGGGTAGTGAATGCCTGGGCCTCCAGCATTCTCTGTTAGCTCCAGAATGCGTGCAGCGGCCTTGTTACTAATATGGTCTAGCTCGATCATCATGTTGCGACGCATGAGCTCGGATACCAGGAACTCTCCTAGTGGCGTTAGGCCGCGTACGTTGCAGTTGTTGTCGGTGTTTTCGCGTGGGTCGAATTCACGGAACTCTTCAGGTGTTTGTGGGAATAGTTTGCCCAAATAATCGATTTGGAAGAGTAGTTGTTCGATGATGCCAAGCTTCTCTAGCGAATCGCGGCTTGGGTCGAATGTAGGGTCGTCAGGTAACTCGACGTAGCGTGTTGGATCGGCGTGTTGGCTTTCTTCGCCAGTGTAGCCGTCTTCAGCGCAGTGTTCATATTCGATTGGGTGGCCGGTTTCGCCGATGTTACCAAGGTAAAGCACACCGGAAATGCCTGCTGGGTTGCCTAGGTCAGGTTTGTGTCCGCCAAAGGCGTTATCGAATTTGTGAACCGGAAATAGGCTGCTGACTTTGTGCTCTTGTAGCGTGTCTAGGCGCTGTACGATTTCTTGTTCGGTGCATTGAGCAACACCTTGAAATTCGCCACAGTTCATCACCTTGGACATCTCTAGGCCCAGAATAACCGCCATTTTGCCTTCGTCGATTACGCGGCGGGCGTCAGTTGGGTTGGTCACAATCTGGAACCAGCCTTCACCGGGGCCGCCGTATTGCGCGTCGATATAGTCCTGCATGTCTTGCATTTTTTCCGCTTGCAACAAGATTGCCGGCATAGGGTCGCAGTCGTTTTGTTTTTGCGGATTAAGCAAGCATAAGATTTCGCTATGCACGAGGTGGTTAACCATGATTTTTTGACCGGCTAACCAGGCACGTTCAATCCATTTGTAATAACTCTGGTGGTGTTGCAGAGAATTACGACGCGGCCAGTATTCAAAGTTTGGCCAGCCTTGGGTCGCATGCGGCCCTAATGTGGTGGTGACGTGTTCAACAACGCCAGTCATGCCTTGTGGGCCATGATTTTCTTCGCAGTCAGCCAGTGCGTGGTCAACGCCAAACTTATGGAAGGGGTCGCCGTAGTTGATGCGGCCGCCAATAAATTCGTAAGCGGAAATATGCGCGTGCGCATCTACCCAGCCGTAAATTTCATCGCCGGTTAGTTCGTTGTTAGCCGCTGCGCTTGGGTCGGCTGCGATCTCATCGGCGAAGTAGGGCACATCTTTCATATAGATGGCTTGTTTGTTGTCACCTACAAAGCTGGCGCCTAGTTCCGCTTCTGGGTATTCGTCACAGCCGGTTGCTGGAATGAATTCGTACAGCGTCGCATCGCTAGGTGCATCGGCTAGGCTTAGTGTGCCGCCAGCCGTGCTTAGAAACTGTTGCGTGATATTGGACTGAATGGTGTAACGGTAATCGTCGTCATTTTCGTCAAGGTCGTTAACGGCCCATACCGCCAAATCGTTGGCCTCGGTGACCAAAGCTAGGGTTGGTGTAATGGTTTGTTCTTCTAGCGTTTCACCGGTGGTAACCACGCCGTCTCCAAGCAAGCGAATGCGGACTGTGTCCTCGCTGTCATAGGCGCCGAAGCCGTCGATAAATCCTTCCAATGGGAGCTTGATAGGGTTAGTGAAATATTCGGTCATTTCACCTACGCCGCCGATTAGGAAGCCAACTTCTCCAATAAAGTTACCTGCCGCATCCAAAAGGTCGCCAGCTGGGTCGGCTAGCCCAAGAAGTTGCTTGTTACCGATTTCGCCAGTGGCGCGTTGGTAGCTGGACAGCATGAGATAGGTGCCCAAGTTAGTTGGTTTCCAGAAAAACGCGGTGGCGTCTTCTGCTTCAGTGGTCACGCCATAGCTGTCACCGTTTTGATGAAGGTAATGGTCGCCAGCTTTGAGGGTAAAGCAACGATTGGCGGCGCGATATTTATTGCTGACCGCCGGGCTGGTATCTCCACCGTCACCACCATCGCCGGTATCTCCGCCGTCGCCGGTATCTCCGCCGTCGCCGGTATCTCCACCGTCGCCCGTGTCGCCGCCATCGCCGGTATCTGCGCCGTCACCGGTGTCACCGCCATCGCCGGCATCTCCACCGTCGCCCGTGTCGCCGCCATCGCCAGTATCTCCGCCGTCACCGGTGTCACCACCGTCGCTGCCATCACTAGGTGTTGTGGTTGGGGTGCCGCCGCTGCTGCCGGTGCTGCAGGCCGTTAGCAGAACGGTCGAAAAGGTTAGTGCGAGTAGTAGCCGCACGATAATAGAAATGCGCGCCATCGCACTCTCCTTCGGTTTTTATATTAGGTTTAACTTAACAATCGTACGATTTTTCTGCGGTTAAACAAAGCCTATTTGTATATGGATGGTGCCAGATAGCAGACAAACGGCATACTTGTTAGGAGGTTGACGGTTATGGGAGAGGGTGGCGGGACCGGTGGACGCATAAAAAAAGCCTTTGGAATGATTTTGTGCGCGGGAGCATAAGTTAAGAGGCAAAAGGAGTATAAGTTGAGACTGTTGGACGTTGCGTCCTCTAGTTTCAGCTTGTAAAGCTAAGTTATTGTAAAGACTCTAACTGATATCCCTGGAAATGATTACTTTGAACGAGTTGCTTTCCTTGTCGTCAATAAAGTCAATGTCCGTATAGGTTTTTATCGCGCGCTTTATTCCACTTCCCAATCCGCGATAGGGCAAAACTTTTGGAGCAAACGAGGCCAAAATTGGATTTCTAACATTCGAGTTACCCATTTTAATATTTTCTATCGTTAGATTATTGGGCAAGTGACCGGGGCTCACGATTTCAATTCGATCAGCAAACACTAAAACCTTAATCGGTGCAGATACAAAGTAATCGCGATGAATAAGCGCATTGGCAATAAGCTCTTCAAGCACGATTCGCGGAATTTCTGGCTCACCTACCGAGTTGATGCCTTGTTCATTCTGTACATGGCGAATATTAGCCAACACAAACCCCAGAACCTTTTGGAATACATCCGACAGCTTGCCGTGAATATCCTGGCTATCGATATAGCGCTCGTCTTCAATATCAATACCCGGAAAGGCCACCGCTTTTACAATAAAAACGGGTAAGCGTATTTGTGGTCGTGATGCAAACAACAAGGCGCCGCAGATGTTTAGCTGCCCGTTCTTTGCCAAATTCATGTTTTCAAGCAGCTGAACACGGGATACGTCTTGGTCTTCAACTCGTTCGCTGTATTCCCTTTCAAAAAATGCGTCAAAAAACTCTTGGTCTATGTCTGTTACAGAACTACCGTTCACAGGTATCTCATCCGCATGGACCAGCGCCGATGATTGAAACATCCTCAACAGCTCTTCCCGTGCGCTGACTTTGGATTTGTTGGCGCTATTTTTTACCCATACATGGAGGTTGCCATCCATATAAGGCTTGCTAATACCTTCAGGAACATCAACAACCATCACCATGCCACTGGGTAAAGCAATGTTCTCCGTGGCTACGGAAATCGGTGGTTTTACATCCTTAGCTGCATTAGAAACCAACTGATTAATTCGCCCCATATCCTCAATAGTTAGTCCTTGAATGTCTCCGTCATCAGTGACTCCAATAAACAATAAACCGCCTTTAGAATTACTGAACGCCGCTAACTCCGGCACCAGGCTCTCAGCTCGGGTAATATTTTGCTTAAACTGATGCCTAGAGTCTTCACCACTGGCAATAATGGCTAAGAGTTCTTCGGTTTCCATGCTTCATATACCTGCTTACGTTTCTCGAAGGCTTCGGCACCACCTTCCATAATACTGACAATGCGTTGCTGAACTTCAGCACAGTCAATGCTGCCGTTAACTAACGCGATATGGTCATCTTGATACTCACAGGCAATCACCTGTTCCGCATCCCCCAGTACCGGAATATTGGCGTTGTGTGTCGCGAAGATAAACTGGGTAGAAGGCTTAAGCTGGCGAATCAGCTTGATGACATCGTCATAGATAGTTTGGTTGTCCAAATCATCTTCAGGCTGATCAATGATCACCACGTCGTTTTCTTGCTGACTCAACACAAACAGCATCAACGCCGATGCCCGTTGCCCCAACGAGTGGTGCGCCAGTGCTTTGCCGTGATACTCGATGGTAAACACATTCGGAACTTGCCAAGTTAACAAGGCTTCCAGGTTGTTTTCAAAATACTGCCAGAAGGTATCAAAAGACCCGCTAAGTGTGCTTTTCAGCTTTTCAACGTCGCGATAGGCCGATGCAAAGTCACTGTACTCATCCACCACACTTTGCAACGTTGCTTCACGAATACGGCTCCCTCGATACAAATCTTGAATGTGCTTAAGCATGGCAGCCTTATTCCCTTTAAATTGCGGCACAATTTTAAGGGGCGAATCAGCTCGATTGATCTTGCTCAGCACCTGCTCAATGGTGTGGTACTCCTCTAGACATAGATCATTCAGCTGCGCTAATTCACGCTCTAGGGATTGATTCAAATCCGCATGCTGCTGCTCGCTTTTAGCGAGTGCGGCTAGCATTTGCTCGGCTTGATCTAACAAGCCTTTAAGCTGTTTAAATTCTTGTGGGCTAATTGCCTGTGCACCGGCTTGCTTAAGCTCTGTGGCCAGTTTGCGTTCAATCTCGGCAAACTCTTCTTTTAGCGCCTGCTTTTGTTGCACAAAGCCAGCCAGCTTCTGCTGTAATAGCGCAACCGTATTTTGACCATTGAGCACCGTTTGCTTGATGCCATCAAAGCCAGTAATCAACTGCTGGTAGGTAGCAAAAAAGTCATCAAAAAATGCCTGGTTCTGGGCAGATTTATACAACGCCTGATTTTTTAGCTCATCTTCAAAGCTGGCGACAAAACTATTGAGCTCCGGAAGATAATGCTCAGCACCGTGAATGACTTGCTGCGCTTTTCGCTCATCGCGGGCAAAATCAATTTGCTTTTGCAGCTTGGTCTCTACACCGTGTTGCTGATAGAACTTGAGTTTAAATTCAGCATCTTGCTTTTTTTGCAACCATTCTTGCTTTTGAGTTGCCGCTCGAGTGAGGCGCTTAATCTGATTTATCGCGTCCACCACCCGCTGACGACCTTGCTCAATTTTTTGCCGAACAGGTACTAGCTCGTCGCCAAGCAGCTTTTCAATCAAATCTTTTTCAAAGCCAGCGCCCGTGCTGGAAAGATCTTTCTGGCCAAAATAAATCGGCTGATGCAATACCGTTTCACGCACCGACACGCCCGGTTGCAACTGGCCATTCACATACACATCGGGGCGTTCACCAAATATACGGCGAATTTGATAAGGCTGACTGCGGCGGTCGATTGCATCGATGGTGATTTTGCCGCCACTACCTAGTAAGTGTTTTACTAGCCCTTCTTTGTATTCCACATCCGATGATTTGTCGCCAAAAGGAATATTGAGCGCGTAGCGCACCCCTTCTAGAACAGATGATTTGCCGCTGCCACGTATGCCAATCAGGGTGTTTAGCTCGCGAGAAAGGTTGATTTCAGTGCCTCCCAGAGCGCCAGCGCCTTCAAAGGTGATCTTTTGAATATAGGAATGCTTATGGCTAGGTAGCTCAACACGTATTCTGGAGGTTTTGTCCATCAGAGCAAACTTAACGGCCTCAAAACTAAAGGAGCCAAGTTTTAGGTAACTAGCTTCTTTACGCGTCTTCATATCCGTAAGGCACTTGGCGTCACAACCTTCTACTTCAGCTGGATATAAATCACCCAACGCCTGCTGGATTTTTTCTCGCTTATCGCGGGTGCGTACTTTTTGAAAGGCCAACGCTCTGCGCCTTACAGTTGCGTTATCAAAGAGCTCGCGTATTCTCCCTGGCGCTAGCCCGCCCCATAGACCATTAGGCGCTTCAACGTGCGCAAAAATGAGGAAATAGTCTTTGTTAAATTTATTCAGTTCTCGTACTGTCTCAACGATGTCGTGGTTAGAGCGGGCATTTTCATCTTCAAAGTTAGCAATGCCAGCAAATGTCAGGCTGAGAAAGGACTGGATATGGTTGGTATTTTCTTTGTTATTAAACCAATCTTCCGAAAATACGACCAAGGTATGCACGCCGTTTTGGCCGTCCTTGATTGAAAGCTCAAGACCGGGTAGCAAGCCGATACCTGACTTGCTCGCTTTTTTACGGAGGTGTTTGAATTCATCTAAATCGAATTTGTTGTGGTTGGTAATCACGCCTAGACCGATAGAGGCGTCACGCAGGCCAGCCACGTATTGATTCAGATAGTCATTATCCGGGCCGTCGAAACTGAATTCTTTGTCGGCGCGCGTGTGCAGATGGAAGTCCGCCTTAAGCCAGAGGCTGCCATATTTAAATAATGTCTCTGTCATGAATGGTCTTCCCTCAAAGGTTGATTCGCCTAACGGATTTGATTTTTATTGTGTTCAGGCGAATTTTTAGGGCAAATTTAATCCAATTTTTGGATGTCTAAGGCTAAGTGTGGTTTAACAGGAGCTTGCAATTCGCCGCCTGTCCATATTAGAAGTTATCTTTTCACTTCAAATTGCCTTGAGCATACTAGGCCCGCTTCTACACAGCTAATATTACAGCCCGTGGGTGCTTTTGGGGGGGTAAGCTCGAAATTAATGGGTGTGACGTTTGTACCAAGCTTTTTTGAAATGGCTGGTTAACTTGCTAACAGCTAATGTTAGCAAACTAAAAAATAGATTGGGAAGTCTGGTAGGCCTGGTAGGACTTGAACCTACGACCAAGGGATTCACGGTATCAAGTTGTTTCTAACTTGCGTGGACTATCTCACCGCCCGCATTCGTTGCGAATGGTAGGGCGCGGGACGCTCTAGCCTGTTATTAAGGGCGCTTGCCGACAAGAGTTAACTTGAACAACAGCCCTCAGGTAGTCTCTGCACCTTCCAGCAGTGTACTGCTGGCTTGGCTCAGGGTTGCCGGCGGCTAGCTGCCACTACGGGTTCCCTGAATTCATCCCGTTCATCTCGTAGCTTTCACCACAAGCGCACCATTTTGATGAGTCCCCTGCTCTAACCAACTGAGCTACAGGCCCAAACGCGGGCGATGATACGTCAATTACCAGTAACGTTCATTAGTTAGGTGTAACGCGTTCTATTTGTATCGCCTTTCTGAGGATGTGTACCGGCAAGCGATGTTGTTGTCGTAGCTTTCTAATAAGCTTTTTGCGCCCCATGTGTGGGTTCTCGGCAATGATTTTAAACGCTTGGTGGTGGGCTAACTTAAATTGTTCAATACGCTTTGCTGCTTGTTGTTCTGTGCGCAATGCAATCAATTGGTCGCATAAGTTTGGGAAGTGATATTCCAACCCACCTGTGGAACAACCTAAAGTTTTAGCTATTGCAGCTAACGAAGGAGCTTCGTCGCCAGCATGACTGGCCTTTAATTGTCGCTTCAGGGACGTCTCAATTCTTATTAATTCGAGCGAGCTGAGTGTGCGTCGCTGAGCCTTAAATAAGATCTCAGTGTCATTGGGCCAGCTATGCGTAATCGATCGAGAGGTATAAAGGCCGAGGCCTAATATGAAGTCTACTAGAGGAACATCAAGTAACACTGCGAGGCGGCGAGCGATTAGTAAAGTGATTGGTTTGTGGTCTACGTATGTTAAGCATTCATCACGAGGAATATGTTCCCAGAGTACGCGCTCAATCTTGCTATGCCAGTGGGCTTCATAGATGTCGTTTAGAGAAGTTTTTGCGCCTTCTATAGGAAAATCTTGTGTGGGCAACGTTGCTGTCGCATAGATGAGGGAAAGTAGATCTCCGCTATATGGTGGGTCAGTGTCTGCAAGGAGAGATTGGTCGTCATATAGTGAGTTGTTGCACCGGTTGCATTTCGATAGTTGATTATTAGGTTTCGTCGAATTTTGTTTGCAACCACAGTGCGGGCACTTTTCAATCAAAGCGACGTGGTGATCTTCACAGTGCGTATGGCCCAGTAAACTCCATGAGAGCTTTAGATAAGGTATGGATTGCGACTTATCCATCTCCGAAAAACATGCTGGGCACCAACGTATATTCTTTGCAAAGGTTTTGGAGCAGCGATGAACTGCTCGGCCTAGGCCTATAAACGTCATTCGTTCAAGGTCGTCTTGATCGCAGTCGCTGCAGGCAGAGTAAGCCTCAAGCAAGGCCATGTTGGTTCTGTTTGGTCTTACTAGCTCAGCATTACTTATGGCACCCCATTTGGGATTGCATTCGGTTGAGGGCTGCCCAGTCTCAAAGCAGTAACGTAGCAAGCGTGAAGTTGACACGATGTGGCGACCTGCCGAGCGCATAACCAAGGATGTGAAAGATTCCACATCCTTAGTGTTAAGCCCAAGCGGAGTGATTGGGTTTAACTTCAACACTATAGCCGACCTCCCATTTGGTGGGACTTAGTCGCCGTTTGAAATGGCTTTGCTGACTTTTTGCCCTTTTTCGAGGGTTTCAAAGACTGTATAGGCTTCGATGTATAGCCCAACAGACTTTCGCCTTCATGGATTTCTGCCAGTAACGATTCGCGAGCTGCTTCACTGCGGGAGCAGTACTGGATCAGTTCCTTAGTGATTTTCCCGTTTGTACGATGCTGGGCTCGGGGTAATGTGCTACGTACGAGTCGCAGCAATAAACCTGCACAGCCCAGTGATTCGTTGAAAACCAGCTTTAGGTGAGGCATGAAGGCTTCGTACCCAATAATGGTATCAACGGCGGCGACCAATGCTGCGAAGTGATCTAAGTCACTTGGTCGATCCAGCTGGTAGCGAGGGAAATGAATGAATTCGCTGCGCCCAACCAAGTGTGAATTACTTGGTAGAAGGTGTATTAGTGGATAGGCTCCGCTAAATAGCAGTGTGATATCAGCTTCTTCTGCCAGCCCTTTCCAAGAGTCTAATACGGCACTTACGTTGCGTAATCCGCCTGGTAAGTGCAGCAGGTGTTGAGCCTCATCAATGAAGAGGTATTTAATCTCTAAATCAACTAGCGCAAGTTGCATAGCCATTTGTAGCTCTGCTTCGCTCGTGCGATGGATTAGCCGAGCTAGCTTAATGCCCGATGGGTCGTCTGGCCCAGGTTTGCCAAAAAATGGGTGCTCAATTGCGGCTAGCATTTGTTGGGTGAATGATTTGGTGGAAAACGCTCCGTTTCTCGATGTATTGCGTACAGCAATACGCATCGTTACGCGTTTAGAACCTTTAGCACTAAGCGGGTCCAGCTCTAGCCTTACTTCGTTAGTACCAGTTGTTTTGCCGACGCGTGATGGGCCAGTGAGCCAGATCACCTCGCTACCATAGGCAGCGCTTAAAGCACCACGGGTATCGCTAGTGAAAAGGTCAAAGTGGTGATGACGAAGGCAGGCATCGCCTAGCGCGGCAATAGTTTTATCAATCTGTTTCATGGTTATTCCTTCCATTCAGTAATGGCAATAGATGGGAGATTGCTTGGGGTGATATTGGCAAACGGGTCGAAATCATCGGCAGCAACAGGTGCTAAATCGGTTGGTTTTGAGGGGGTGCTAAGAATTTTTCCTATGATCTCGCGATGCTTCTTGGGTCCGGCTACAGCAGCTACTTGATTTTTAATGGCTGAATAATTCGACGCGATGATGGCCTGTGTCACACGTTCTTTATGTTCAAGCCCTGCATAGTTATCTGGATTGGTGCAGTAGCAGACCACCCATTCGCCTTTCACTGCCGCGTAGACGCGGTCAGGTGATTCGGGTTCTAGCCGGACGTCGATTTTGGATTTTTTTAGCTTGTGTAATTTGAATGCTGGGCTCCAGTAATGGCGCCCATTGATATGTAAGCCACGTTGAGGGTCGAGTGTGAACTCACGTACGTCGACGGCCGTAATTAGAACAGCATCTCCATCGTATTCGGCTAGGACACCGCTACTAGTGATTTGGTTAAGGCTCGTGCGCAAAGCGAAGCTAGGTGCATAACCGTTTTCATTGGAGGTGGAGTTGTTGTACCAGTGAATGTAGTTTTGTGCGGCGGCAATAAAATCGATAAGTGGGATATTGGCCTTGCGGTCTGGCGAGTGGCTGCCAGAGGTGCTGCGGGCGGATTTGATGTCCACTACGTTGCCGGGCAGTCGCTTTAGGAACTGTTTCCGAACGGTTTCAAAATAGGATTCAATTTGGCCTCCACTTTGTGGGTAGCCAGCGGGTTTTAATTCGTGATTGAAACCGTAGTGTGCTGCAAGCGCGGCCATATAGTCTGAACGGTATTCAGAGCCGCGATCTGTACGAATGGTTTCAGGAAGCCGTTTGTGAATCCGGATGCATTGCCGGATCATGCAGGCGACTGACACTCGGCTGGGTTGGCGAACATCCACCCAGATTGCCAATACAGCTCCCGAATAGAGATCTTTAAGTACGCTTGCCCATGCCTTCTTGGTTACTTTGACCTCGTCAACATTGGCTAGTACAACGTGTAGGTCAATCAGATAGCTGTCACATACTGCAATCTCAAAGGCGCGACTAGCTTTTAAGCTGCGTTTGGTCGCATCCGAGGCGCTGCGCGCGAGATTGGCGGATCGGTTGCCTCCGAAATCGCGTGCGAGTTCAACGGCGTCCATTTGCTTTAGGTGAGCTTTAAAGGTTTTAGGGTCGACCGCTTGCTCGCCTGAGTGGCTTTCGTTGGCAACATTAACGTATTCGTCAAAGCTGGCAGATGACTTTTTGTCAGCAAGGTATTTGTCCAGTGTTTCGATTACTAAAAGTGGTCTTTTGTTGTTGCGATTGCCCTTCTTAGAGTGGTCGGTCAGCATTGCTTCGAGTGGGCTAAGGCCCTGAGCGAGTCCTTCTTCTAGCTTCTTTTTTAGGCTGTAGAAAGTGCTTCGGGGGGAACCACTTTCGATTACCTTTAGTCGGTTAAGGGCATCGGCTAGTGCTTTACGACATCCCCGCAGTCGTAATGGAGACAAAAGTGGTTCTGGAAGGTCACGCTTTGAAAGGACCTCATCTATGACCCTTAGCCCTAGGTGGTCGCTTGTGATTAAAAATGATGACGCATCCACAATGCGTTGCTTGTGTAGCGCGCATAACAAGGTGCCGTTAGCGATTAAAGCGATTAGTGGGTCTAGGTTGGGTAGTGATAGTTGTAGCCGCAAATCTTCTAGGGATGTGTAATTGCATTGAGATAATGCGGTGACGGCTTTCTCGCCTAAGGCGTCGAGGCCATCAATATTTGCTCGTATCACCTGAAGTAATAACTTGATGTTGAGTGATTCGATCTTGCTCATGTCGTCACTGACAACAACGTGATATTTAATACCGAGTTTTTTATAGGCCTTTTCGAGTGGAACAAAGCGATAGCCTTTTCGGGTTCGTTTCCAATCGATTGGTCGCGTCTCAACTAGCTTGTCGAGAGCTTCGCGTGGTTTTACCTCAATTGCTTCTACCCCAGTGCTGGTTAGTACTAGGAAGTCGGGAGTACACGTTTGGCCTCGTGTTCGCCCGTTCTTCATGGTGATTTTTACGGTAAGAGGCTCGGGTTGAGATAAGAACCACTCAACATTGGGGTCGTGCTCTAGGCGTAGTGCGACTGCCAGTTCGCCTTCACGGCTTTCTAACGGAACGCTTCGCTGCATCTTGTGGCTTTGAAACTTAACGCAGGTAGACAGGTAGGGTGTTTGTCCAACTTGCCGAGATGTGTCGCGCATTACGGCACGGCGTACGTAGTCTTTACCAGCCTGGTTTTGATTATTCCCAGCTTGGTAGGACTCGAAGTCAAATAATGCGCCTGAAGTAGATTCGGGCACAGCGGGGTCTAGGTATGGGCTCATTTGCCTTTCCTCTTTCTATGGTTAAAAAGTCAGAGAGGCACAGGCCGACCGCTTGGAGCATTGACAGCCCCAAGAAAATGGTTAAGCTAGGTAATTCGAACTCACGCAGCTTTCTCTGATTGATGCGTAAAAAACAGAAGCCCCGTGCTCTCGCCAGAGCACGGGGCTTTTTTAGTTAACTCACGTCTTTTTCTCTTTTGGGTCTGGTTTGATGCCTAATGCCACGGCAATCCGATGAGATTCACCGCGTTTGTATTTTGATAATCCATTTAGCACGTTATAGACCAGGTGTTTTTTGTAACCGTGGTCTCTGGCCCATTGCGCGACAGAGGTTCCTTGGGCTTCAAACTGGGCTTTGATTTCGTCAGGTGTGCTAATCATTGTCTATATATTTAATATAATAGATATATATGTAATATAATGTGATATTATGTAATTACAGATTAAGTGCTATTAATGCAAGGTTATTGGAATGGTGGCTAGGATGCAAGTGGTATCAAACGCTAGTCCCAAAGCCGACAGGCTTCGACAGGAAAGGGTGCGCCTTGGTTTGACTCAAGCCGAGATGGGGCTGATTGGTGGGGTGAAAACGCCGACCCAGTCCATGTATGAGCGCAGTGCCTCATCTCCTACTTGGGATTACTTAGATGCCATCGCTCAGGCTGGCGTTGATGTTTCTTACGTTCTTTTTGGTAAGAAAAGCAGTATGCATCAGACGCTAGACGAAAATATTGTGCGGGCTGCTCTTCAAGCGCTAAGAAACGTGAGTAAGGAATTGGATCCTTCCAAGGCGATGTCTTTGGAAAGCGAAACAAAGGCATTCGTGGAGATGTACAAGCTTGCAACAGGTCAAGAATAAGGATGATTCGTTTCTAGCCAAATATTTGACAGGAGTTTTGCGAGGCTGGACCCAAAGTGGTTTTATACCTGTTGAAGAACAGCAAGTAGACGAAGCTGTAGATCACGCGCGGAGATCGGGGCTTGTGGGACTGGTTTTCTATTTGGTGCTTGGGCTGGTTTTGATATTTTCATATGCCGTTGCGGCCGTCGCCCTAATTACACTGAAAGATGCATCTACATACGTCGTCTTTGCTAGCGCGAATTTCGTCATTTATTCGGCGCTTTACGTGCACGTCTCCCGGAAGACAAAGAAAATATTGAGTTATTCGGCCGATGCGAGTGACGAGGTTAGGGTGATGCTGAATCTCATTGCAAACCTTATCCATATGGCTGTTGGGATTTCATATGCAACTTGTATTGTTTTCTCCGCGCTCGTTCCTAGTCTATTGTTTGGTTCTCTTGGTTATTCGTTCGGCACCGTTCTGATTGCGCTTCTGGTGCTCTTTTTCTTTTGCTATCGGTTTGATAATTACAATCACGCCCGGTGAGCTTGGATGAAGTCCGCTCTAAGTAATGTCGCCACGTATCGGCATTTGTCTCGTTGTACAGACGTAAGGCTCAGGTAGCGTTAATCATAAATTCTAGAAGTGCGCCTTGCGAATCTTGTTGGTCGTAGACATCGCATCGGGCACAATGAGGTCGAAGGAGATAGTTAAATGCCATTTGTCGATTGGGTCAATAAGAACCAGGCCAAAGAAAGTACCCATCGTGTTCCAGTGCACTTGCTCCAGCAGGAAGCCGTTTATGGGGACACAACCGGCCCCTATTCAGACAACCTGTTGATTCAAGGCGACAACCTGCTGGCCCTCAAAGCGTTGATGCCTGTCTATGCCGGGCGAATTAAGTGCATATTTATTGATCCACCGTATAACACTCAAAGCGCGTTTGCGCATTACGATGACAAGCTGGAGCATAGCCAGTGGTTAAGCATGATGTACCCCCGTCTGGTCTTGCTGCGTGAACTGCTCAGCGAGGATGGCAGCATCTGGGTAACCCTGGACGACAACGAAGCACACTACTGCAAGGTGCTTATGGACGAAGTGTTCGCGCGTAAAAATTTTATCGGTACCGCGACCTGGCAGAAAACGACCAGCGTCCACAACAACGCCACGCAGTTTTCCTCAGCAACAGATTTCGTTCTGGGTTATGCGCGAGACAGTGAATCCTTCAGTATGGGACGAGTTCCCCGGTCAGAGCGCAATTTAACCGACTATTCCAATCAAGACGACGATCCGCGAGGACTCTGGAGCACGAGCCCCCTCCACGTAAGTCTTACTTCTGGTCAAAGAGGTAGGCAGTACGCAAAAACTGGAAAAAGTTCAGGATTATTCCCAATCGTCAATCCCCACGGGGAAGAAATCCTGCCACCAAGAGGACGGTGCTGGGGATACTCGGCAGACCGCATATCAGAACTAGATGCCGAAGGGAGGATTTGGTGGGGACGAGACGGGCGCAACCAGCCGCGATTGAAACGGTTTATATCCGAGCTAGATGATGGGGTAGTGCCAACCACGCTGTGGCTCTCGGAAGACGTTGGGCACAATCAAGAAGCCAAAGCTGAAACCGCTGCCGTGCTTCAAGGAGTAGATGAGCTTTTCGCCACCCCTAAGCCCGAACGGCTGATTAGGCGTATTTTTCAAATTGCGACGGACGATGGCGACTTGGTTCTCGATTCATTTCTCGGGTCAGGCACAACCGCCGCAGTTGCACACAAAATGGGCCGCCGATACGTTGGCATTGAAATGGGTGATCATGCCAAGACTCATTGCATACCTCGATTGGAAAAGGTCATTGCCGGAGAGCAGGGCGGCGTCAGTGAAGCGGTCGGCTGGCACGGTGGCGGCGGGTTCCGGTTCTGCGCGCTTGGAGATACAGCCTTTGATGCCGATGGCCGGATCAACCCGGATGTTCAATTCAATACTCTCGCCTCGTTCATCTGGCACTTTGAGACCGCAATGCCAGCGGCTGACACCTTCGACACCCCGTTGCTCGGTGTCCATCAAGGTAAAGCGTATTACCTACTGTACAACGGCATTCTGGGGGATAAGCGACCGAATGGAGGCAACGTACTGACTCGGGCTGTGCTCCAGATGCTTAGTGAGCTGCACCCCCACGATGGCCCGAAGATCATCTACGGTGAGACCACCCGGCTGGGAGATTCTAGTTTGGCCGCTGAGGGAGTGACTTTCCAGCAGATCCCTTACGATATAAAGGTACGCTGAGGCATGTTTAAACTGAAGAAATATAAAGACACGTTGCTTGCTGCTGAAATACTCATGTATTTACGGCGTGCTTTAATTGCGGGGATAAATTGAATGCCATTTGTCGACTGGGTCAATAAAAACCAGGCCAAAGCAAGTACCCATCGCGTTCCAGTGCACTTGCTCCAGCAGGAAGCCGTTTATGGGGATACAACCGGCCCCTATTCAGACAACCTGTTGATTCAAGGCGATAACCTGCTAGCCCTCAAAGCGTTGATACCTGTCTATGCCGGGCGAATTAAGTGCATATTTATTGATCCGCCGTACAACACGCAAAGTGCGTTTGAGCATTACGACGATAAGTTGGAGCATAGTCAGTGGCTTAGCATGATGTATCCACGGCTTGTCTTGTTGCGCGAGCTTCTTGGCGAAGATGGAAGTATTTGGATCACTGCCGATGATAATGAAACGCATTACCTAAAAGTACTTTGTGACGAGGTGTTCGGACGAGCTAATTTTGTTAGACATATTACCTGGCAAAAAAAGTACAGCGTAAGTAATAATTTTAGAGGAATAGCATCCATAACCGACCACGTTCTTGTGTATCGAAAGTCGCCCGCTTTCGCCAATCAGTTGTTGCCACGAACTGACGACGCTGCAGCACGTTACTCTAATCCGGACAACGACCCGCGAGGCCCATGGAAGGCTGTAGATTATCTAAACCAAGCGTCAATCGCCCAGCGTAAAAACCTGGTTTACGATATTGAAAACCCAATCACGGGCGAAATCGTTACCAATAAGGTTAAGGCTTGGAAATACGAGCGAACAAAACACGAAGACCACGTAAGGGAGAATAGACTTTGGTGGGGACTGAAAGGAGAAAACTCTGTACCTGCGTTGAAGCTTTTTCTTTCTGAAGTTCGAGATGGAATGACACCGCACAACTGGTGGCCTCATAGTGAGGCCGGCCATACTGATGAAGCTAAAAAAGAAAGTATCGCTTTATTTGGGGCTACGTCGGCATTTTCAACGCCGAAACCCGAGAGATTGCTACATAGAGTGCTGACATTAGCCACCCGCCCTGGTGATATTGTCCTTGATTCTTTTTTAGGTTCGGGTACTACATCGGCGGTTGCTCACAAGATGGGACGTCGTTACGTCGGTATTGAAATGGGCGATCATGCTAGGACCCATTGCGCACCGCGGTTGGAAAAAGTTATTGCCGGAGAACAGGGTGGTATCAGTAACTCGGTCAACTGGAAAGGTGGCGGCGGCTTTCGGTTCTGCAGGTTGGGAGAAGCGGCCTTCGACGTGGATGGCCGAATCAATCCAGATGTGCGATTCAATACATTGGCTTCATTCATCTGGCACTTCGAGACGGCCACACCTGCTGCTGACACCTTTGATAAGCCATTGCTTGGAGTTCATGAAGGCAATGGCTATTACTTGCTTTATAACGGTATTTTGGGAGACAGGCGACCAGATGGCGGTAACGTGCTTACTCGGTCGGTCCTTCAAATGTTGAAGGAACAGTACCCCCATGAAGGGCCGAAGGTTATCTATGGGGAAACCACACGGTTAGGTGACGCCAGCTTGGCTGCTGAAGGCGTG
Organism: Gammaproteobacteria bacterium; assembly: GCA_030425645.1. Classification (GTDB taxonomy): domain Bacteria; phylum Pseudomonadota; class Gammaproteobacteria; order JAPPPA01; family JAPPPA01; genus JAPPPA01. Next base: position 274,387 of record JAUHZK010000004.1, read on the forward strand.
ACCTTTCAGCAAATCCCCTATGACATAAAGGTACGGTGAGGTCATGTTAAAGCTAAAAAAATATCAGGACGATGCGCTAGCAACGTTGCGCGAGTACTTGCAACTGTGCCAGAGCCGGTTGCCGGCTGAAGCCTTCAATGCTTCCTTGGTGGCACAAGGTCGATCACATCCATATCAGGAGGCGTTTGAGGGTGTCCCGACAGTCTGCCTTAGAGTACCCACTGGAGGCGGGAAAACACTTTTGGCGTCACATGCAGTTGCACTGGCGGGGGCAACCGTGTTGGGAACCGATGCGCCCGTTGCCTTATGGTTGACTCCATCTGACGCGATTCGAACCCAGACAATGGAGGCGCTCAGCAATGCTCGTCATCCGTATCGGCAGGCATTGGCCAAACATTATGGCGAGCGTGTGCAGGTTTGTGATCTAGAAAGCTTACAGACTATTGGGCCGCAGGATGTCGGGCGGACATGCATTATTGTTGTCTCTACCATTCAGGCGTTCAATGTCACAAATACGGCAACGCGAAATGTGTACTCATTCTTCGAGGAGTTAGCGCCCCATTTTGATGATTTGCATGAGCATGAGATCGAAGGTCTGGACAAAGTTACCGAAGCAGACCTCGAACACCAGCCGTACCTAACGGCTTCCGATGTGGGGCGAGTCAAGTACTCGGTGGCTAACTGGCTGAACAGGCAGCAGCCTGTGGTTATCGTTGATGAAGCCCACAATAATCGCACTCATCGATTTTTTAATTCGTTGGGACGCATGAACCCGGGTTGCGTTATTGAGCTTACTGCTACGCCTGTCCCTACCAATAACGTGCTATATCACGTAGCCGCATCCGAGCTAAAAGCAGAGGATATGATCAAGCTTCCGATCGTGCTGGTAGAGCACCCGACCGGGTGGCAAGGCTGTCTGCATGATGCCCACCTGACACGTAAAAAACTTGAGGATGAAGCCTTAGCTGAAGATGACTATGTGCGGCCCATCATGTTGATTCAGGCAGAACCTAAAAACGGCACGGCGACAGTCGAGGTGGTCAAGCAGTATTTACTTGACGAGCTTAATATCTCAGAAGATCGAATTGCCATTGCTACTGGCAGCCAGAAAGAGTTGGATGGAGTGGATCTGTTCGACCCTTCCTGTCCTGTTCGATTTGTGATTACTGTGGAAGCGCTTAAAGAAGGTTGGGATTGCCCGTTCGCCTACGTATTGGCTTCCCTTCAATCAGTAAACTCGGCCAAAGATGTAGAGCAGCTATTGGGTCGAGTGTTGCGCATGCCCTATGCATCTGCTCGGAAGCAAGGGTCACTAAACAAAGCTTATGCTCACATTGTTGCGGCCAACTTTGCTGAGGCGGCCTCTACGTTGAAGGATCGCATGGTTCAGAATATGGGTTTTGAGCGCTATGAAGCCGCGGGAGTGGTAGTTCAGCCAAAACAACAAGAGGTGGAGCTGACCGGAGGTGGAAGTGCTGTCTCGGCGTTGGCACCGTCCGCTCCTGACTGTCATATCCAACTACCGTCAATGCCGGACACACAATACTGGCCAGAGGAGATCAAGGCCAAGGTCGATATTCGAGAAACATCAGCTGGCGCTACAGTATTAATTCAAAGCAGTGCAACCAGCCAGGAACTAGAGCAGGCAGAGCAGTTTATTACTCAAGCGATTTCGCCTCGTAAGCGAGAAGAGGTCGCGGCTCAATTTAACGACTATCGGGCTACCCGTAGGGCGATGGGCGCTCCAGAGCGCTTAGGTGTGAGTTTTGCGTCAGTTCCACAGTTATGCCTGGAGCTTGACGGTCATTTGGAGCTAGTTGAGCGTGAAACCCTTGCCCAACTTGGGGATTGGGACTTAAGTAGTCAAAGTGTGCAACTAGAAGGTTTCGCTATTAGCGAAGAGGCTCGAGCTTTTGAAATCAGGTTGCGAAATGAAAATATTACGTATACGGCAACTGATACTCGGCAGCTAAGCCTTAATGACATCGCCAGTAATGTTAGCGAGCAGGACTTGGTGCGATGGTTGGATCGCGAAACTCGCAAGCCATACGTTATGCAAACACAGCTTCAGGGCTATTTAGTCAAGATGTTGCGGCATTTAATGGCAGACAAAGGTTTTACTTTGACTCAGCTTGTTCGAGCGAAGCATGTTCTAGCTCGTGCCATTAGTGATGAAATCATTCGATTGCGTGAAGAAGCTATTAAGCAAGGCTTTCAGGGGGCGTTGTTTGAGATGGTTGCGCCACCTGTTGATAAGGCGCTTAATTTTGCTTTTCAGTACAAGCCCGGGCAGTACCCTGCTCGTAACCTATATCAAGGTAGTTATGAGTTCCAGAAACACTATTACCCTATGATTCACGATCTGAGGGAGAAAAAGGCCAACGGGCATGATGCAGAGGAGTTTATATGTGCCCGTGCACTTGATGCTCATCCTAAAGTCAAGCAGTGGGTCCGCAATATTGAGAAACAGGAACGACTTTCATTTTGGCTGCCGGTTTCCACTGGATACTTTTATCCGGATTTTGTCGCTGAGTTAGAAGATGGCAGAGTGTTGGTGGTGGAGTACAAGGGCGAACATTTAGTAACCGCTGATGATGCTAGAGAAAAACGGCAGGTGGGTGAGCAGTGGGAAAGTTCAAATCAAGATGGTTGTCTATTTTTGTTCGCCGTAGAAGACGATCAAGGTCGCGATGTGATTAAGCAAATCAACGACAAAATTGGCTAGTAAGCTTCGTGGTTCTTCTGGGTGAGGAATCGCGGTTTTCGTTATTGATAGTGGGGTAGCTTGGGTCAGATTGTCTTAACTTATGCGCCCGCGGGATCATAAACTGAGATTATGTCTCAACTTATGCTCCCGCGCACAATTTCCAAAGGCTTTGAGAGTGTTGGTGGGCCCACCTGGACTCGAACCAGGGACCAAGGGATTATGAGTCCCCTGCTCTAACCAACTGAGCTACAGGCCCGAAATAGCGCCAAATTCTAGCAGGAATTTGGCGTGATTCGTTGCGGCCTATTGTCCGTCGAGGAAGGTTTTTAGGGCTTCTGAGCGGCTTGGGTGACGAAGCTTGCGTAGCGCTTTGGCTTCGATCTGACGGATACGCTCACGGGTCACGTCGAACTGTTTACCAACTTCCTCAAGGGTGTGGTCGGTGTTCATGTCGATACCAAAGCGCATGCGTAGTACTTTGGCTTCACGTGGGGTCAGAGAGCCCAGCATGCCGTGCATAGACTCTTGCAGGCCGCTTTGAACGGTGTTCTCTAGCGGTGCCTCGGCATTTTGGTCTTCGATAAAGTCGCCTAGATGCGAATCTTCGTCGTCGCCGATTGGGGTTTCCATTGAAATAGGTTCTTTGGCAATTTTTAGTACCTTGCGAACCTTGTCTTCAGGCATTTCCATGCGCTCGGCCAGCTCTTCTGGCGTTGCCTCGCGGCCCATCTCTTGCAGCATTTGGCGGCTAATACGGTTGAGCTTGTTAATAGTCTCAATCATATGTACCGGAATACGGATGGTACGCGCTTGGTCAGCAATCGAACGGGTGATCGCCTGACGGATCCACCAGGTTGCGTAGGTAGAGAATTTGTAACCACGGCGGTATTCAAATTTATCTACGGCTTTCATTAGGCCGATGTTGCCTTCTTGGATCAGATCCAAGAATTGTAGGCCACGGTTGGTGTATTTCTTCGCAATCGAAATTACCAAACGTAGGTTGGCTTCAACCATTTCACGCTTGGCGCGGCGGGCTTTAGCTTCGCCTACGCTCATGCGCTTGTGGGTGGTGCGAATCTCGTCAATCGGTAGACCCGCTTCGGTTTCTAGGTCGGTTAGGCGACGTTGAATGCGTAGCAGCTCGTCTTTACGAACGTTGATCTTTGAAGAGTGCTTGCGCTTGGCGCGGATGATTTTTTCAATCCACTCAGGATCAGTTTCGTGACCAGGGAAGGTGGTGACGAAGTCTTTCTGTGGCATGCCGCACTCGTAAACGCAGATAGTGCGGAATAGCTTCTCTTGGTCGCGAATGCTTTCCATGGTGAAGCGCAGCTCATTGCCTAGCTCTTCAACAATTAGCGGCGGCAATTTGAAGTGCAAGAAAGCATGCTGCATTTCTTGCGTCGCTTTAATGTACTGCTTGCTATCGTGGCCGTGGCTTTCTAGGGCGCGCAATGATTTTGCGTGAGCCTTTTTCAGCACTTTCATTTGCTCGGCCACGTCGTTCGGGTCAAGCGGAATATCTTCGGCGGCGGCTTCTTGCTCGGCAGCAATCTGGCCGTTCTCAGGAATGTCATCGTCGTCGCGGTTGTCTGGGTCAACCAGATCCATCACCACGTCTTCTAGCTTGCCTTCCTCTTCGCGGTTGGCATCCCAGTTCTCTAATAGGATTTGCGCCGCGCGCGGGTAAGCGCCAACTACAGATAGGGCTTCGTAAAGACCTTCTTCGATGCGCTTGGCAATGGCGATTTCGCCTTCGCGAGTCAGTAGCTCAACTGAACCCATTTCGCGCATATACATGCGTACTGGGTCAGTGGTGCGGCCTTGCTCGTTATCTGTTGCAGCCGCTAGTGCGGCAACCGCTTCTTCAGTTGCGGTGTCATCGTCGTCAGATTCGCTACGATTAAATGTCAGATCGGATTCGTCTGGCGCTTCTTCGTGAACATCAATACCGAGATCGGAAAACATACCAACGATATCGTCGATCTGTTCTGGATCAACAATGTCATCCGGCAGGTAATCATTGATTTCTGCGTAGGTTAGGTAGCCTTGCTCTTTGCCGCGGGCAATAAGCTGGGTAAGCTTGGAACGCTGGTCGTCGCTCATAAGTATCTGAAAACGTTGAGTTTAATTAAGTGTTGAATAATTTCTTGTAGCTATTTCTAGGCGCAAAAATCCAACTCGCCCACTGCTAGGCAGTACGCGGAAAAGCGGCGGATTATACCACTGGTTGGGGTTGCTGCGCTTGCTGCGCCGTAATTTGTTGATTTGCTTAGCTTTTATATAGTGGCTGAATGCCGCTTTTGCAAATAAATTTAAAAAAATAGTTATTGTTTTTCGTGCAAACCTTGCAAGGCTGCCTGCGCCGCCAGCTTTTCACGAAGGGTATTTTTTTCTTCATCGCTCATTTGGCTTGGGCTGCGAGCGGTGACGTTAGCAGCGCTCGCTTTTAGCGCTGAGGTTTGTTGTTCACGGTCCAGACGTTGCAGGGTTTCAGCGTATTCGGCGGCACTGGCATGTAAGTTTTGGGTTTGGCTGAGCAGCTGGTTTAGTCGCCTAAAGTAAGGGCCGTTAGCTCGCATGCTTTCCAGTAGTTGGGCGGAATTCGGCTTTTTCAAGGCGGCCCGTGTGTGCAGTTCGGCCAGCACTTGTAGGCCGCCGTCTTCGCTTAGGGCGATGTTTTCTGGCATAGCGGTGCCAGCTGCAACGCTTGGGTCGTGCAACAGAATGGCCAGCGCGCGTTGGGTCAAGGTCAGTCGCCCGGCAGACGATAGTGGTTTGCTGGGGCGTTGTGGCGCTTCGGCAAGCGCTGGGTTGTTGCGCAATAGCTCAACGGGTTTGACTTGCGCGCGATTAGCTAGCTCTTCCGCTAGTAGATTGCGGAAAACGCCAACCGGGATTTTGGCTAGCCAAGGTCGGGCCAGCTCAACTAAGCGAGCACGGCCGTCGATGCTGTTGAGCTGTACGCCGTCGCAAAGTGTTTGAATAAGAAAGCTAGAAAGTGGCATGGCCTCAGCGGCTGATTTTTCGAAATCGGCCTGGCCTTGTTTGCGCACTAAGGTGTCTGGATCTTCGCCATCAGGTAAGAATAGGAATTTTACCTGACGGCCATCTTTCATAGCGCCCAAACACACGTCCATGGCTTTGGCGGCGGCGCGGCGGCCCGCTTCGTCGCCATCAAAGCAGAATACGACTTCGGATGTGGCGCGAAAGAGCGGGGTGATATGGTCTTCTGTTAGTGCAGTACCAAGGGTCGCCACAGCATAGGGAATGCCGAACTGCGCCAAGGCAATCACATCCATATAACCTTCCACGACTAGCAGGCGTGGGATGTCGCGTAGCGCCTGGCGTGCTTCGTAGAGGCCGTAAAGCTCTTTACCTTTGTGATAAAGCGGCGTTTCTGGCGAGTTGAGGTATTTGGGTTTTTCGTCGCCCATTACGCGGCCGCCAAAAGCGATCACGCGTCCGCGGGTATCGCGGATTGGGAACATAATGCGGTCGCGGAAACGGTCGTAGGCATTACGGCTGCCGCTTTGTTGGCCGTCTTTTTCAATCAGCATGCCGGTGGTAATCAGCTGCTGTTGCACCTCGTTGCTACTGGCAAGGGCTTTGATAAGTGTGTCCCAGCCATTGGGGGCATAACCCATGCCAAAGGCTTTGGCTGTGCTGCCATCAATGCCGCGTTGTTTTAAGTAGTCGACAGCGGGTGTGTGTGTGCGCAATTGCTGCTGATAAAAACTGCTGACCGATTCCATGAGTTCATGCAGTGATTTCAGTCGAGTGCTTTGTGGGCGGCTGGGGCCGCCTTCACGGGGCACGTCGAGCCCATGCATGCGGGCGAGCTCTTCCACCGCATCAACAAACTCAAGGCGGTCGTATTCCATCAAAAAGCCGAGCGCGGTGCCGTTGGCACTGCAACCAAAGCAGTGATAAAACTGCTTCTGCGGACTGACGGTAAAGGAGGGGCTTTTCTCGTTATGGAAGGGGCAGCAGGCCTGGTAGTTTTTGCCGGCTTTTTTTAGCGGCACGCGGGCGTTAATCAGCTCAACAATGTCGGTACGCGCGACAAGGTCGTCGATAAATTGTTGAGGGATTAAGCCCACGATAAATGCTTAAGGCTTAGGCCAGTTGGGCTTTGATTTTGCCGCTAACAGCGCCCATGTCGGCGCGGCCTTGTAGCTTAGGCTTGAGCATGCCCATGACTTTGCCCATATCTTTCATGCCTTCGGCGCCAGTGGCGCTAATGGCTTCAGCTACTAGGTTATCAATTTCGGCATCTGACAATTGCTCTGGTAACCAGGTCTGTAAAACGATGATTTCGGCTTCTTCAACGGTCGCCAAATCTTCGCGGCCGCCTTCGCGGAACTGCTTGATAGATTCGCGGCGTTGCTTGGCCATTTTGTCGAGCACAGCAAGCACTTCGGCGTCGTTTAATTCTTTACGCTCGTCGACTTCAATTTGCTTGATTGCGGCGCTGACCATGCGGATTACGCCCAGTTTGTCTTTTTCGCCAGCCTTCATGGCGGCTTTCATATCGTCTTTGATTTGATCTTTAATAGACATGTTGTGCTTATGCGGTTTGGAAAATAAGCGCCGATTATACGGCGCAAAAACAAAAACGGCGCTTAGGTTGCCCTAAGCGCCGCTTTTTTAAAGCTGTTGCTTCGTTGGCCTAGTAAAGGCGAACGCGGCGTGCAGCGTCACGCTGAAGTTTCTTCTGCGCGCGTTTGGTCTGAGCAGCTTTTTTGCGCTTACGCTCTTGAGTTGGCTTCTCGTAAAATTCACGACGACGCAACTCAGTTAGAACGCCAGCTTTCTCGCAACCACGCTTAAAGCGGCGTAGTGCAACGTCAAACGGCTCGTTTTCTCGTACTCGTACTTCTGGCATAGCGGATCACCACCTTAAATACCGTAGTACAAGCTGCCAGCACTGCACTACATGGAATAATTCTCTGTCGGCCAAATGCCGAAGAGGCGCGCACTGTACGGATTTTGGTCAGGCAGTGCAAGCAGCGCATTGTTATGGCTTGGGTGTGGAGCGAACCGTGGCGATCTGTATCCGCGTTTTGCGATCGCCGTGCTACGCCGGCGATGACACAGTTATTTAGGAATTAGGCATTTATAATGCGCGCCATGATCTGTCTTGGCTTTGAATCCTCATGTGACGAAACCGGCGTGGCGCTGTATTGCAGCGAGCGTGGTTTGTTGGCGCATGCCTTGTATAGCCAGATTGCCTTGCATGCAGAGTACGGTGGCGTGGTGCCGGAGCTGGCCTCGCGTGACCATGTGCGTAAATTGGCGCCGCTAAGCAAGCAGGTGTTTGCCGAGGCCGGTATTGAGTGGGGGGCGGTTGACGGCATTGCTTGCACAACTGGCCCCGGCTTGCTGGGCGCGTTATTGGTGGGTACGGCGTTTTCGCGTGCCTTGGCGCTGGCTTGGGGCAAGCCCTTTGTTGGCGTCCACCATATGGAGGGCCATTTGTTGGCGCCGTTAATGGAGGCAAAGCAGCCGAGTTATCCGTTTTTGGCGCTACTGGTGTCTGGTGGCCATACCTTGTTAGTACGGGTGGCGGCGATTGGTGACTACCAGTTGGTCAGCGAATCGATTGATGATGCCGTCGGTGAGGCCTTTGATAAAACCGCCAAGTTGCTAGGCTTGCCTTACCCCGGCGGCCCAGCATTGGCGGATTTGGCGACCAAGGGTGATCCGCAGCGTTTTCATTTTAAACGACCAATGACCAAAATTGACCACGGCGAAATGCCGGTTAATTTTAGTTTTTCCGGCCTCAAAACTCAGGTGCTGCAAACGGTACAAAAATTGGCCGAGGTCGGCGATCAAGACCGCGCCGATATTGCCCGTGCTTTTGAGGATGCGGCGATTGATACCTTGGTGATCAAATGCTCGCATATGATGGCGCGTGAAAATATTCATCAGCTGGTGGTGGCCGGTGGCGTTGGCGCCAATCAAAAGCTGCGTCAGCAATTACAGGCCTTAGCTGCCCAGCGCGGTGGTGCGGTTTACTTTCCCAGACATGAGCTATGTACCGACAATGGCGCCATGATTGCCTATGCGGGTTGCCAGCGGCTGTTGGCTGGTGAGTCTGATGATTTAACCATTAGTGGCCGGCCACGTTGGCCGCTAACTGAACTAGAAAGACCGGGAGTGGTTGGTTCCAATGAGTGACGTTTTATTTGTGCGGGGTATTGAAGTCGATGCTGTGATTGGCATCTATCACTACGAACGCCACGAGCCGCAGAAGCTGCGGGTTAGCTTGGAATTGGAACTGGATACGCGCCCGGCGGCGGCGGAAGACGATGCCCGCCTAACGGTGGATTATGACCAGGCGGTGAAAATTGCCACTGACATTTTGACCCAAGGTGAGTTTCGTTTGATTGAAACCGGCGCCGAGGAAATTGCGCAGGCCATTTTGGCTGCACATAAGGTCGACGCGGTGACAATAGAGTTGATTAAACCCGATGCAATTGCCGG
>JAUHZK010000005.1 GCA_030425645.1 Gammaproteobacteria bacterium
GAGTACATCGAGATGTTTTATAACCCTAAACGGCGTCATACTTATAATGATCGCGTTGCGCCAAACGTAATCGATCAACAGTATTTTTTAAAGCAGGAAAGTGTCTAGGAACCCTAGGCCTTACCAGAAATCCCAACCACCCAAACCCAGAAAACAACCAAAGTAAGTATGCAACGCCTTTTGACTTCATAATTTAATCACTCCTGTTTAAAAAAGATCACTACAAGGTCTTATTAGACACTCTATATAAATATTATCATATTGATAACTTTATTTTCATTTTGAATATGGATAGGCAACAAGTTCTAAGTGATTCTTTCGCGATGGAACTTAGGCCCAATAAAGAAGACTTTGGTGAAGCGATACGCGCCTTACGCAAAGCAAAGGACATAACCCAAGAAACGTTGGCTGCAGACACAGGAATGGCAGCCTCTAACCTATCACTCTTGGAGTCCGGCACACGACAGCCGAATTTAGACAAAATTGTGAAGCGCGCGAGCGCCTTAGAGACGGAGCCATCTGAACTTTTACGATTAGCAGAAGCCCATGCAGCTGGCCAGCTCGCACTGGAAGTAACGGTAAAACCTAAATAAGCAGCTTAGGTGCTGCTAGGTCTATACATATGTAATTGGAAGGTCGCTTGCTATGAGAATAGCGCTTGGAACGATCTGCTCGCACATCGCCGTTTAATATCTCCCCGTGTTTCGGGTCTAATATCAAAAACCGCCCTGCACTCTTTAACGCCACCACCCAATGGAAGTTACCACAGGCCTTACGGTGAACTCCTACTATCGCAACACCGCCAATATCGTCCCAGCACTTGGATCGTTTTATCTTGGCGTTGATACCTAATGCTAAAAGTAGCTTAAGGAGCTGGTTAGCACGCGTGTAATAGTATTGAGAACGACTGCCACGCCTCGATTGCCTTACAAATAAGGCCTTAACGGTTTCATAGTTTTGATTGGAGGTCATCGCTACGCAGGCTAATCCACACCCTGTCGAATCTTCTTGCCGAATTAACCGGACGATAGGTTGAACCTGCGAAGCTGCGTTCACTACATCAACCCTAACTCCGCAAACGACGCACAATCAGGCTCACCAACCACAATGTGGTCAATCACCTTTACATCAACAAAACCCAAAGCGGCTGAAACATGCTGCGTAAGCGTAATATCGTGCTTACTGGGGGTGGCGTCACCCGATGGGTGATTGTGGGCTAATACAGCTGCTGAAGCGTTTTCAGCTAGTGCCAGTTTCACTACTTCACGTGGATGCACTGACACATTAGCAATTGAGCCACTGAACAGCTCCACATAGCTTAGAAGCTGATGCTTACTATCCAGTAATAAGCAACTAAACGTTTCACGCTCCAAAAAGCGCATACGTGGCTGTATGAACGCTTTGCAAGCAGCTGGGCTATTTAACACTGTTTTATCAGCGTGACGTGATTGCACCAACTGGTGCGCCATTGAAAGTATCTGAGATGCGCTAACTGGGCCGGTGACCCTATACATTCCAAGTTGTTTATCCAACTCAAAAAAGCTACGCATATTGCAAATTATATCATAATTATCAGATACTTAATCAATTATTCATACGCCACCAATTAAACACTGATGGATAGCTAACAGAATATTGCACGACAAGTAGAAAAAAGTGTCCCTCCTAGAGTAGAAGGCCAATACACCCACAAATGGCAAAAGAAAACTGCGTTGTAAAATTAAAGGGTGTAAAAAACCTCCGAAAATAACTCAGTCTCAAAAGCAATCACTACACGCAACTTCTTAACGTTCTAGTAACCAACGACAGCGAATCCAATACAAAGCCGGCAATACAATCATTGATAACAGCGGCGCGGTTAACATGCCACCTACCATTGGTGCCGCAATACGCTGCATCACTTCTGAGCCGGTGCCGCCGCCCCAGAACAAAGGCAGCAGACCAGCGATGATTACGGTCACCGTCATTGCTTTTGGTCGCACCCTGAGCACTGCACCATCATGAATAGCCTTTTTGAAACCCTCGGCAGTTGGGTTGGACGATTTGGCTCGATACTGATTTACCGACTCGTTGAGGTAGATCAGCATGACTACACCGAACTCGGCGGCAACACCGGCTAAGGCGATAAAACCGATACCGGTTGCCACTGACACGGAATGCCCAAGCAGGTAGATCAGCCCTACTCCGCCAGCCAAGGCAAATGGCAAGGTGCTCAAAATCATTAGGGGTTCAGCCCAATTACCAAAAGTGGCATATAACAGCAGCAAAATGATCAGCAGAGTCACCGGCACCACCAGTTGTAATTTGGCCTTTGCACGTTCCATATACTCGAACTGACCAGACCACGTGAGTGAATAGCCTGCCGGGAGCTGTAGCTGTTCTGCGAGAAATATTTTGGCATCAGTGACATAACTACCGACGTCTATATCGGCAATATCCACAAACACAAAACCAGTTGGCCTTGCGTTCTCGCTTTTGATCATGGGTGGGCCATCGTCAACGAAAACACGGGCAACATCTTGCAGTTTTAGTTGTTGGCCTTGTGCGGTGATGACTGGCAAGTTTTGGATGTCATAGATCGACTCGCGGTTTGCACGGGGATAACGCACGTTAATAGAGAAACGTCGCAATCCTTCAACGGACTCCGACACATTAGCACCGCCGACCGCCGCTGCCACGACTTGCTGAACATCGGCTATATTGAGTCCATAACGGGCTGCTGCGGCACGATCAATATCCACCACCACATAACGTCCGCCTGCGGAACGCTCGGCGTAGACTGATGCAGTACCCTCTACCTGCGGCAGTAAGGTTTCAATGTCTGTTCCAATGGCTTGAATGACATCTAGATCAGGGCCAGAGATTTTAATGCCGACGGGCGTTTTAATCCCGGTGGCCAACATATCAATACGGGTTTTAATCGGCATCACCCACGCATTGGTCACGCCGGGCAAATCGACACGAGACTTAATCTCCGCCCGGATTTTTTCAATCGTCATGCCCTCTCGCCATTCCGACTCAGGTTTGAAGCGAATCACGGTCTCAATCATGGTCAATGGCGCGGGGTCAGTAGCGGTATCCGCGCGGCCGATTTTGCCGAACACTTGGCTGACTTCTGGTACCGATTTAATCAGTTTGTCGGTTTGCTGAAGCAGCTGGGAGGCTTCACCAATAGACAGCCCAGGGCGTGTGGTTGGCATATACATCCAATCGCCTTCGTCTAACGGCGGCATGAACTCTGACCCTAGCTTTGAGGCTGGATAAAGTGACAGCAACATCACCACTACCGATGCGCTTACAAACCACCATGGGTGTTTTAAGGTCAACTTGATGACCGGCTCGTATAGCCACTGCAACGCGCTGTTAATTGGGTTTTTATGCTCGGGCACAATGTTGCCGCGAATGAGATAACCCATTAATACCGGCACCAAGGTAATAGACAACGCAGCACCAGCGGCCATCGCCCACGTTTTGGTATAGGCCAGCGGTGCAAACAAACGTCCCTCTTGCGCCTCCAATGAGAAAACCGGCAAAAAGCTTAGGGTGATAATCATGAGCGAGAAAAACAGTGCCGGGCCGACCTCTATGGAAGCCTTTGTCACCAGCTTCCAATGCGGGGTTTTGCCATCGTCGTGCTCAATGTGTTTGTGGACGTTCTCAATCATCACGATGGCCGCATCCACCATCGCTCCAATCGCAATTGCGATACCGCCCAAAGACATAATATTGGCGTTAAGGCCCTGCCAACGCAGAATCATCAGGGCCGCCAATACGCCCAACGGCAACACTACGATAGCCACTAAGGCCGAGCGCAAATGGAAAAGAAACAAAGCGCAAACCAAAGCCACTACTAAAAACTCTTCCAGTAGCTTGATGTAAAGATTGCTGACGGCGCGATTAATCAGCTCGCTGCGGTCGTAGGTTGGCACAATCTCAACGCCTTCTGGCAGGCTGGCTGACAGCGCTTCAATTTTGGTTTTAACGCCATTAATCACTGCCTGAGCATTCTCGCCGTAGCGCATCACGATAATACCGCCAGCAACTTCACCTTCCCCATCTAGTTCGGCGATACCGCGCCGTAGCTGAGGGCCAACGTTAATGCGGGCAACGTCAGACAGAGTGACCACCACCCCTTGTGAATTCGTCATTAATGGAATTTGGCGTAGCTCATCCATGCCCTGTATATAGCCAGTGGCTCTGACCATAAATTCGGTTTCGGCCATTTCGATGACCGAGCCACCGACTTCTCCGTTACCACGCTTTATCGCACTGGTAACGTCTGCAAGGCTAATGCTGTAATGGCGCAGCAAATCTGGTTCAACCGTCACTTGGTATTGCTTCACCATGCCGCCCACGCTGGCCACTTCTGACACGCCGGGCAAAGATTGCAATTCGTATTTCAAGAACCAGTCTTGAATGGCGCGTAGCTCAGACAAATCATGGCGGCCGGTTCGATCTACCAAGGCGTACTCATATACCCAGCCAACACCGGTTGCGTCTGGCCCTAATGCTGATGATGTCCCTTCCGGAAGACGCGGCGTGATCTGGCTGAGATATTCCAACACGCGAGAACGCGCCCAGTACGGGTCTGTACCATCCGCAAAAATGATGTAAACAAAGGAGTCACCAAAGAAAGAAAAACCGCGCACTGTTTCCGCTCCTGGCACCGACAACATAGCCGTAGTGAGCGGGTACGTCACCTGTTGCTCCACCACTTGCGGCGCTTGGCCTGGGTAGCTGGTTTTCACAATAACTTGCACATCAGACAAGTCCGGAATCGCGTCTACCGGCATGCTGCGAAGGTTTAGCCAACCAAACACAGTGAGCAACACCGCAGCTATCAGCACCAAACTACGGTGCTGAATAGATTTTTGGATAATGCTATCGATCATGATTCATATCCTTATGGTTCATATGATCATGATCTATGCCTTGCTGACTCATCGGCTCTGATTCGGTCGATGCCTGATCTTCAGCGTTACCAGCCGGCTCAATAAATGTCAGCAGCCAATCGCCGTCCAAGTTTTCTTGGATACGAAAACGCACACGGTCTTCTTTGTTAAATGGCATTAAGTTGATGTCGCGTGCGACTTCAAAAACCATATTCATGCTTGGCCAACCCAGAGATTCAATCTCGTCATGAAATAAGCGGATTTGTCCACGGCGAGGGAATCCCCAAATGCTGCCGGTACCTTCTGCTGCTCTAGCTGCAGTGAGGCGCTCAAGCGCCTGCTGCCCATTCGCCTCAGAGTCCAGTAAGAACTGACCAGATGTCACTACTCGATCACCCGCATCTAGGCCTTCGACAATCACTACCGAAGTGCTCGACTCGGCACCAAGGCGCACGGGTTTTACCGTAAATTGGCCATCACCTCGGGCCACCACCACGCGATCGCCATCACGCATGCGAATAATGGCGTCGGTGGGCAGCTGCAAAGCTTCAGCTTGAGTTGAGCGAATCGCCAAACGAGCAAACATACCTGCTCGTAGTTGTCTGGCAGGATTGGCCACGATTGCTCGTACTTTCACCGTTCGGGTCATTCGCTCCAGTTCTGGATATATGTAATCCAGCTTGGCTTCCACCGTCTCGTTTGGAAACGCCGCCAACGACACCGTAACCACATCACCGACGGATAAATTCGCCGCATCGGTTTCTGGCAAGAAGGCTTCGACCCAAACTTGATCGGTATTCACCACTGTCGCGATTTCGGTCTTTGGCGTCACATAGCTGCCCTTGGCCACAGCCAATGACAACACCACCGAGTCACGTGCTACGCGATGTTCCACCAATCGTTGCGTTTTACGCTGGCTTCTAAGTTGTTGAACTTGTGTGTCACTCAACCCCAGCGCCAGCAAGCGACGCTGACTGTTATTGATCTGCACCCGATTACCAGAGCGTAAGGCTTGCAAGTACTCCTCTTGAGCCGTGACCAACTGTGGCGCATATAAGCCGAACATTAACTCGTTAGCGGCGATGCGTTGGCCAACGCTACTCAGCTCGAACGTTTCCAACCAACCCTCTGCGCGTGCGTAAACCTTGCTGATTTGACTGCCATCCCAAACTACCTCGCCAACCGCAGAAACGTCTTTCACCCAAGGTTGAATAATGGCTTCTGTGGTTTTCACGCCCAAGTTTTGGGTGGTCGCAGCGCTAATCGTCACACTGTTTTCTTCTGCCGTTTTCTCACCGGCATACACCGGTACCAGATCCATGCCCATCGGCGATTTGCCCGGTTGGTCGCGACGAAAATTGTCATCCATGGGCGCAACCCAGTACAAAATTTCAGGTTCGCCGTTGGCATTGCCCGATGTGCTGTTTGTGTCGATTGGTGCCTGATGAGCGCCCCAATAACCGAGCCCGATACCAGCCAGCAACACAACTGGAAATGTAAATTTGATATTCATTAGGATTGTCCTTAGTGCTGAGTCGTAGTCGCGGTTGCGTGGCTATTGAACTCGTGTAACTGGCGGCCTGCTAATTGCTCTATTTCGGCCAAAATCATGAAGCGATCGGCTTGGTGCCTGCGTAATTGCATCGCTGCTTTTTGGTAATCGGTGATCGCGGCCGTTACCGTGTCGAAGTCGCTAATGCCATTGGCATAGTCTTGCTGTGCGGCTTGCTGGCTTTGTTTGGCCAAGGGCAGCAATTGTTCTGTGTACAGTGCTTCAATGTGCAGATGTTCTTGATAGCGCGACAACTGTGAGGCTAATTGCTCTTTTAACGCCAATAACTTGGCTTGCGCATCAAGTGCCAGCTTTTGTTTGTTAGCCATTGCGGCGGCAACACCATGACGCCGCTTGCCCTGATCAAAAGGAAGATTTAACCCTAAGCCAACCTGCCAGCGTTTTTCCTCTGGATCTAAGGTGCCAACATGCGCAACCTCGGCCACAAAATCTGGATAACGTTCGCGCTTGGCAAGGCTTAAACGCGCCTCAGCAGCGATAACCAAGTCAAGCGCCGCCAGATAGGCCGGGTGTTGTTCCAGCGATGTAAGAAGCTCTTCGTCTTTAGGTATTGCAGGCATTGCCGGCATTGCAGCAGGCGCCAATACAGGGTTCTCTAGCGGCCGGTTTCTAAGTTGGTTTAACTGAATCGCCAAACGCTGCCCTTGCTGCTGCAAGGTGACTCGCTGATGTTGCGCATGCAGTAAACGCATTTCGCTTTGCAGAGCATCCTGCTGCTTGCCCTGACCGTTTTGATAACGGCTATTGGCCGAACGGGTTAAAAGCTCAAAACTGCTGACAATGGTTTCATTAATGCTGAGCGCTTGATTTACATACCACCACTCAGCCCAGTTATGGCTGGCCTCAAGTGCCAGTTCGCGTTGAAACGCAGCTACGGCATTAGCCGTGGCGCTGGCGGTGCTATCTGCATTTTTTCGGCTGGCCGCTAGCTTCCCAAACCAAGGCAGTGCCTGCGATATTTTGATGTTCTCGCGACTACCCAGCGAGCTGCCTGCTGTTTCTGGAGCAATCCCAAACATTAGTCGAGGGTCGGCCAAACGCCCTTGGGTAGCCGCCATCTCCGCCGTCCCAGCGCTATGCTCGTAAGCCGACGCGAGCGCCAAGTTTTCTGCCGCTACTTGCTCTAACAGTCGTTGAGGGGACAGTCGGTCGCCCTCTGACGCCATGCCAAGCGTAGTCACCAGACACGCTGCGAAGAGAACGGTTAGCCGTTGAGCAGACCTAATAAAGTCTAAAAATAAAGTGAACATTTTCCATACCTAGTTGAGTCGATCCGCAAAACGCGGACGGATTAATCCGAGGGACTTAGAACTAGCGTATGGGCGGGCGGTATAGTGAACTGGCAGTAACTGCTGCCCACTGAGAGGCAGCGAAATCGAGAACCCGATTGCCGTCAACGATCGGCCATGACCGTTGCACGCTGGGTAGCGTGAAAGTTAGCGATTGGCAGAAGTCATCACATTGGCAGCCGTCGTCGCAACAAGCCATGCTCGCCATTGCTGGCTGCTGAACCTGCTCAACAGCTGATTCAAGCGTTTGGCTCTGATGACAAGGCGGGACATCTTGCTGAACCGCTTGCTTAACCGGGATGACAACTGGACTAGGGCTGTTATCAACAGGCGCTGACATACTGGCCGCACTCGCCTGCACCCAACCGGAGGTAAGCAAGGACAGTAGTAACTGCAATGTGATAACAATTCGTAACATAGTCAGATCATAGCTGATTTAAAGCCATTCTAAACCCTATAGCTAGGTTTAGGGTCAAGAGGCGTGTCTCTACGCTTTAATCCGCAAAATCCGAATCGCGCCACTCAATACGATAAGCGCAATAATGAACCCAATAATTAAGTCTGGGTAATGCGAGCCACTCCACGCAATCAGCCCGCCGGCCAAAATCACACCGGTGTTGGCGATGACATCGTTGGCCGAAAAAATCCAACTGGCTTTCATATGCGCGCCGCCGTGCCGGTTTTTAGATACCAAGAGTAAACACCAGACGTTGGCAATCAATGCGACAAAGCCCATGCCCATCATCAATGTAGATACGGGTTCGCTGCCATAAAGGAAGCGCCTCACGACTTCGCTTAAGGCGCCGATAACAAGCGCTAACTGGAGCCAGCCTGATAGATGGGCCGCGCGCAGCTTGATTGAACTGGCCCGCCCCACCGCATACAAGGCAATGCCGTATACCGCTGCGTCGGCGAACATATCTAAGGAGTCCGCGAGAAGACCCGTGGATTGGGCCTGCCAACCCACTGCAAATTCGACCAGAAACATCACGGCATTAATGCCAAGCAACCACTTCAATATGCGGCTTTCTTGGTCAGCGCTGCTGGAACTGTCGATGACGCTATCGATGTCGCTGGGATTGGCTTCACTACTACTGATCAGCTTTCCACCTAAGCCGGTAGATTCAATACGCTCAGTAACGGCGCTTTCATTGTCGGCGTGAAAGACCTGAACCCGGCGCTGGCTTAAATCACATGTGGCCACTACCGACGGTTGTAAATCGTCTAGCGCCATCCTGATCATGCTTTCTTCAGCCATGCAGTCCATTTTTGGCACCGAGTATTCACTCACATGAGTAAGGGAATCGCGACTGACTGAGGATACGTCAGTAACCTTGCTTGATTGGCTACTACCGCAGCTTCCAGAACATTCTGAGCTCATGTTTTTATCCTTCTAATATTGTGTTTGCTGGGGCGCGAGCGGCATCGGGCCGATTGCGATAAAGCCAATGATACAAGGTGGGCAACACAAGCAAGGTGAGCAGCGTGGACGAGATAATGCCGCCGATAACCACCGTAGCCAATGGCCGCTGCACCTCAGCCCCGGTGCCAGTATTCAAAGCCATGGGTACAAACCCCAAGCTAGCGACCAAGGCAGTCATCATCACCGGGCGTAAGCGAGTTAATGCACCGTCAATAATGGCCATGTACAAGTCACCTTTCGATTGCCACAGCTCGCGGATAAAGCTCAGCATAACCAAGCCGTTGAGCACCGCAATGCCGGATAAGGCGATAAAGCCAATACCGGCGGAGATAGACAACGGCATATCACGTAGCCACAGGGCTAGCACGCCGCCAGTGAGAGCCAACGGTACGCCGGTAAAAATAATTAAGGCATCTTTAAGGGAGCTAAACGCCATCACCAGCAAGCCTAAAATGATGATCAGCGTAACCGGGACCACAATGCCTAACCGCTGAGAGGCCGATTGCAGTTGTTCAAATGTACCGCCGTAGGCCAGCCAATAGCCCGCGGGCAACGTCAGCTCGGAATCAACACGGCGCTGAACCTCGGCCACGAACGAGCCCAAGTCACGCCCACGCACATTGGCGGTCACCACCACTCGCCGCTTACCATTTTCGCGGCTGATCTGCGCGGGTGACAACTGCTCTTCTAACCGTGCCACTTCTTTCAGCGGCACATAGCCCCCGTCGGGCAGCGCAATAGGTAGTTGCGACAGGTAGGCTAAATCCTTTCTCAACGGTTCTGGCAAACGCACCATTAGTTCAAAACGGCGGTCGCCATTGAAGATTAGCCCAGCTGACTCGCCGCCGACGGCTGCGGCCACCACATCTTGCAGCTCACCCACACTCAAGCCATATCGCGCTACCGCTGTCCGGTAAGGAATCACATTCAGCACGGGCAAGCCGCTTACCTGTTCAACCCGCACATCGGCAGCGCCCTCGATGCCGTTCATTAGCGACGCAATAGCTTCTGCGGATTCCAGTAACACTGACAAGTCATCACCAAATACTTTCACACCGAGATCCGCACGAACGCCAGATATAAGCTCGTTAAAGCGTAGTTGAATGGGCTGCGAAAACTCATAGTTATTGCCGATCAAGGTTTGTAACTTGGCTTCCATTTGTTCTGCCAATTCAGCTTTTCTCAACCACGGGTCTGGCCATTCATCAGCGGGTTTTAGCATCACATAGCCGTCACCGATGTTAGGCGGCATCGGGTCTGTAGCCACTTCGGCGGTACCAACACGGGCAAAGACAGTTTTAACCTGCGGGAAACTTAAAATTTCTTTCTCCACGGCTTGCTGCATGGCCACAGACTGCTCAAGCCCGGTGCCGGTTACTCGCAGCGATTGCACTGCTAAATCACCCTCGTCTAACTGCGGCACAAACTCCCTACCCAGAGTGCTAGCCAGCCACAGGCTGACCACCAGCAATGCCACAGCTGCTAAAAGCACTAAGGCTTTGGCGCGTAGCGCCCAGGTCAATATTGGGCGATACAGCGCCTTGGCTTTTTGCATTACGGCATTTTCTTTTTCCGCCACAGGCGCGGTCATAAACGCGGCAATGGCTGCTGGTACTAGCGTGACTGACATCACCATGGCAGCTAATAATGCCATCACCACGGTCGCGGCCATTGGGTGGAACATCTTTCCTTCAATGCCCGTCAGGCTGAAGATGGGGATATACACCACCGTGATAATGCCCACGCCAAACAAGCTGGGGCGGATGACTTCACTAGTAGCGTTATAAACAACCTCAAGACGCTCTTTCAGCGGCAGCGTCTTGCCCGCCTGTTGGGCTTCACTTAAACGTCGGATGGCGTTTTCCACCACAATCACAGCACCGTCCACAATCAAACCAAAGTCCAACGCGCCTAGGCTCATCAAGTTAGCAGAAACGCCGGTGCGCACCATGCCGCTGATGGTGGCTAACATTGCCAAGGGGATCACCGCTGCGGTAATTAAAGCTGCGCGTATATTGCCTAACAATAAGAACAACACCACAACCACCAACAAGGCACCTTCAAGCAGGTTTTTCTGCACGGTTGTGATGGCTTTATCAACCAGTGTGGTGCGGTCGTAAACCGGATTGGCCATCACGCCGCTTGGCAAGCTACGGTTAATCACCGCCAGCTTATCGCCCACTGCCTGCGCCACGCTGCGAGAGTTTTCCCCTAGCAACATCATGGCCGTGCCCAACACGGTTTCTTTGCCGTCCTTGGTAGCCGCGCCCGTGCGTAGTTCTTTGCCAATGGCCACATCGGCTACGTCTTGAATACGCACCGGTGTGCCGTTAACGGTTTTTATCACGACATTTTCTATCTCGGCAATCGACGCTAATTGCCCCGGCGACCGCACCAGCAGTTGTTGTCCATTACGCTCGATATAACCGGCGCCGCGATTGTCGTTGTTGTTTGCCAGTGCGTTTCGTATATCGTCAAAGCTCAGTTTCCAAGTCAGCATTTGCACGGGGTTCGGCAGCACATGGTATTGCTTGTTAAAACCGCCAATGGTGTTGACCTCGGTCACGCCCGGCACCAAGGCGAGTTGTGGTTTGATAATCCAATCTTGTACTTCGCGCAGCGCCATGGCGTCCCAAGGTTCGCCATTCGCTTGCTGGCTGCCCGCTTTGGCTTCTACGGTGTACATAAAAATCTCACCCAAACCCGACGCTATTGGCCCCATTTCTGGCTCTAGACCCGGTGGTATTTGGCTGCGAATTTTACTGAGCCGCTCGTTGAGTAAGTTGCGGGCAAAGTACAAATCGGTGCCCTCTTCAAAGACCACAGTAATTTGCGACAGTGCATAACGTGACAAGCTACGGGTATAGGACAGCCCCGGTAATCCAGCCAAGGCGGTTTCGATAGGAAACGTCACCCGCTGCTCGGTTTCTAACGGCGAGTAACCCGGTGCGGTTGTGTTGATTTGTACCTGCACGTTGGTGATGTCCGGCACGGCATCTATCGGTAGTTTTTGATAACTCCAGAGGCCAGCGCCGATGATGACAAAACACAGG
The DNA here is from genome assembly GCA_030425645.1 of Gammaproteobacteria bacterium. GTDB lineage: Bacteria > Pseudomonadota > Gammaproteobacteria > JAPPPA01 > JAPPPA01 > JAPPPA01. The sequence goes on from JAUHZK010000005.1 coordinate 12,231, forward strand.
CTTAAGACTAACCAGCGGCGCTCTACAGAGAACCGCAACATTGAATCAATCATTGCAGTGCCTCCTTAGTGTTCATGCGAGGCGCTGGATTTCTCCAGCTCGGCTTTCAGCAAGTAGCTGTTACCGACGGCATAGCGATCACCGACATGAAGGCCAGCAGTCACTTCACTGAAATGGGCATCACGGCGGCCAATGCTAACGTCCACCACCTCGAACCCATGCTCGCTACGTACAAAGACCACGCGCTCGCCGTTGACTTGGTGGATGGCGTCATTGCGCACTGCCAAAGGCACGGTAAAGGTGTCGGTTACTACATTCGCTTGCACCAAGAGCCCCGGTGTCCAGCGACCATCGCTGTTGTCTAGCGGCACATGCGCCATCACGGTGGGCTGTGAGTCCGATCCGGGATTTAGAAAGCGAATGGTTGACTGAGCTGATCGCGGCCCGGCACTCAGCGTGACGCTTTGGCCATTCTTCACGCGGTCGGCATCCTGCGGAAATACGCTGAGCACAGCCCATAGCTTGCCAAAGTCAGCAATCGTCATCAGCGCTGACTCGCCTGCAAACTCGCCCTTGTTGGCATGTAAATCCACCACCGTTCCGCCAATAGGCGCTTTGATGGTGTAACGCTTAAGGCTGTCGTTCGCCTCGACCACTAAGAGCTCTTGCCCCTGCTTAACGGTGTCGCCCAAGCTAGGGGCTACTGACATAATTTGACCTGAGTAGCGCGCTTTTACATGGCTTACACGCTGCGGGTCGGGTTCGGTTTTACCGAACAATGTAGCTGTGATAGTGAGCTCCGCCGGCGCCGCCTTTTCCAGCGTTATTTCAGCCTTTTCAATCGCAGCATTCTCCAGCTCCAGCTCTCCCTCTTCATGGTCGTCATGGCTTTTTTCGGTTGGATACTCTTCGTGATCGTCATGGTCATGAGGTGCCGCTGTCGCCGGGGCTGTTAGCACGGCCAATAGGATTAAGGTAAGTAGAGTTTGATTAAATGTAAGGTTCATGGCGATTCTCCGTTAGTCATCGCTATGTGGGGCGCTATCTGGGCCGATTTGGCCTAACAAACGCTCCAGCTCAATATTGATTTGATGGCTGCGCGTAGCGGCTTCCAACACTCGCTGCTGTGACACCATCAAGCCGCGCTGTTCGGCGGCTAGCTCAGCAAAGCTATAGCGGCCTCGGTTGTAAGCGCGTTGTGTTTCCTCAAACGCTCGCTGTCTGAGCGGCACGGCGGTATCGCGCAGCGAGCGTACTTCGGCGTTACTTGCTTCTAGCTGCGCATTGAGCGCCTGCAAACGCTGCTTAAACCTCCATACCGCGACATCGCGCTGCTGCTGTATACGTTGGCCCTCTAGCTGGCTTTCAGCTTCCGCGCCCTGATTACGGCGTGTAGAAAACAGCGGGATTTCCAAACCGAGTGAGAACGCTGTGTCGTCTGTGTCTGCAAAATGGCGCGCACCTACCCGCCAGCCCCAGTCGCTGGCACCCTCTGCTCGTACGCCTTCAGTTACAGCGGTTTGGAGTGCTATTTGTTGAGTGAGTAATGCGACCTGTGGGCTGCCTTCGGCCAGCTCGTCTATGTTGATCGAGCCAAGTGCTGTCGGCAGTTGAAGGAGCTTGGCCGCTACGTGGAAGTCGTTGTCTCCTTTTAGCGACCAAAACGCGGTGAGGGTACGGCGCTGAATGGCTAATTCAGTTCTCACGGTTGCCAGTTCGGCTTCATGCTCGGCAACCGCCGCTTTGATACGCAAAAGCTCCGCATCGGGCGCTGCCCCTGCTTCAACACGCTTGCTCACGTCTTTTTGAATACGTTGCTGCAGGGTAAGAGCCGCTTGCTTGATAGCCAGCTTCTCTTGTGTGGCTGCAACCTGAATAAACTGTTGTGCCACATCGGCAGCGAGATTGATGACGGCTTGCTGGCGTTGTAACTCAGCGTGACTCATCTGCTGCGCCACAATCTCGCGCCTAGCCGCACGCTTGCCGCCTCGTTCCAGTACGGAGAATAGGCTGAGTGTGGATTCGGCGGCATCGGTACCGCTAAAACTGCCTGAGCCAGCAACGTTTTCCAGCTCAACGCCAAGATTAATAGCTGGTCTTAACGCTGCGGTTTGTTGTTGCGCCCGCAAACTGTCGTATCGCAACGGATACTCTCGCATTGACGGGTTTAAATCGATGGCAAGCCGAATGGCATCACTTAGCGCCAACGCTTTATCCTGACTATAAGCGGGGCCGGCAAGCGTTAGCGTCATGGCTACTGCGACGACGCACCGCGACAGGGAATGGCCGAGCATAACGCTCAACCGCAAGGGTTTTGGAATCATTGAATTGTCCTGATTGAATGAAAAGTCGCACTAGACCCAACGTCAGTGCGCGCTAGTCGAATCAGGCAATCGGGGGTCTAAACGGCGTTAGTGGAGTTTGAGTAACCCAGCGGCGTTCGTAGCGGCTGATACCAAGCTGTGGAGATAGGGTGTTATCAGTTACCGACCCACACCACGCCAAAGCGTTAAGGGAAAGATGGCAGCACTGGGAACAGTGAGAGTCAGCAGCATGGTCGCCTGCCGCCTCATGGCTCGTTTCTTGGTGATGTTGATGATGGCTTTCAGCTTCACCGCTACTGGCACTAACATGCGTATCAGCGGCTACTGGAGACACTTCAACTGCCTCGGCAAACCCGAAGCTTAGGGTTGCCAATATCAATAGCAGATGAAGTGACTTATAAAGCATGCGCCTAGTTTACCTTGGCCTGCTCAATAATTTCTTGATGTTCGGTAGAAAGCGGCATAGGACGAAATGGACTGACATTGGCTCCGCCAGTATTGCCTTGTGGCACGAGGCCGATAGCCGTTTTGGTGAACGCACCAACAATTCTAAGCATCTGACCAGCGATTTCTTTAAGGCTCCTGTTTCTCAAGCCCCACAACAGCATTAGGCCGTGTACTTTGGTGTGCCAATAAGTGGATTCCTGACCCAGCACATGAGCATTTTCAAGATGTTTGAATTCCTGCGTGACCAAACCCTGTTGGCGCGCAGCAACAGCAGCATCGAGTTCCGCCTGCACATGTGGCGCAATGTTCTTAGTAAATGTAGTCATCATGCTGCGCATTCTAAACCCTAAAGCTAACTATAGAGTCAAGGCTTAATTTACCGACAGTGATTTCTCTACTTCGTCAGCGTTCAGTGCTTCAATAATTGGGCAGCTCTCTACACAGCCCTCACCGGAACATAAGTCGCTCAAATTTGAAAGCGCTGTTCGCACGCGCTCTAAATCGGCAATACGCTCTGCGATCAAAGATATTTTGCTATCGGTTAACTGCTTTACTTCTGACTTATCAGCGTCTTTGCTATCTGAAATCGCCAGCAAGTTCCGGATTTCATCAAGCGTAAAACCCAGCTCTTTAGCGCGGCGGATAAAACGAAGCCGTTTGACTGCAGCACTTGAATACTGTCGGTAGCCCGACGCCGTACGTGCAGGCTCTTCAAGCAACTTTTCTTTTTCGTAATAGCGAATAGCTTGGACACTGACTTCGCAGGCTTTTGCTAATTTTCCAATGCTTAAATTCATTCACCTGCCTAACTAAAAGATTGCCAAAGAACATCTTAAGCTTAATCACTATAACCCTGACAGCAATTGCTTCGATCCTGCATAGAGCTTTGAGGGTGAACAAACCGAGGGGCGGGCAGAAGCCAACGTATCAAAGGTCTAAGACATAACAAACCATAATTCCCGGTTCCTAACGACTCGGACATCACCTTTGAGGTACACCGGAAACAACATACGGCTTCAGAAATCGTCGGTGGCACAGTCACAGACTAAGATTTAGTACCAAATTTAGTACCAAACTCATTCAGCCTAGTTACAAACAACAACAAAAAAGAAAGCTAAAAACCCCATACTATGATTGATGTTGTTAGGGCTCAGTTGTACCGAGTAGCAGCTAGTTTTTGCGCAAATTTGATTCAAAATCCCCCGCCCTAAAAAGCGTGCCGGTTCGAGTCCGGCCTCTGGTACCAAATACAAAAAAGGCCCTAGTTTTTGCTAGGGCCTTTTTTATTTCCTTAACGCTGCTTTCTTAGCTTTCTGTATCGCAAGCCAATTCGATATTCGTCGCGGAAGTGTTCGAATAACGCCCGCCAGGCACCGAGGTTTGGTCGTACTGGTTTCTGTTCCGCTATCGCAACAATTTGGCGGTAGAACCAAGCCACGCCGGCTTGGGCATTCAGGCCTTTAATGCTGTCGATACGGCTATTGGGGCCAAGCCAACCGTTGCCTAGGCGTAGTTCGTGCTCAACTTCTGAGGCACGGTCGGTATTGCCTTCAATCAACCGCGCCACTACGTCAGGTTGCGAGCACAGTGGCCGCGCGAGGCCAATTACATCGACCTCTCCCGCAGCGAGGGTTTTCTTCATTAGCTCACGAGAACGGAAACCGCCTGTGACGGCAATTGGCATTTTGCAGGCACTGCGAATAGCGCCGGTGTATTCCAAGAAAAAGGCTTCGCGCTTAGCAGTACTTTCTCGCAGCTGCTCGCCTGAGGCATCGGTATCGTTTTCTTCACCAAACAAGGCCCGGCGCTCATAGGTGCCGCCGGATAGTTCTAATAGATCAACGCCGGCTTCATCTAACCACGCAGCTACCTGTTGGCTTTCTTCTAGGCTAAAGCCGCCTTTTTGGAAGTCTGAAGAATTGAGTTTGACCGCTACTGGGAATTTCGGCCCCACGGCCTCACGCACAGCGGCAACCACAGCGAGCAGGAAGCGAGCGCGGTTTTCTAAACTGCCACCCCATTTGTCGGTGCGTTGATTGGTAATTGGCGACAGGAACTGACTAATAAGATAACCATGCGCGGCGTGGACTTGCACGCCGGTAAAGCCGGTTTCTTTGGCAACACTGGCAACATGCGCATAGCGCTCAATAATGCGAGGGATTTCACCCGCCGTCAGCGGCCGTGGTTTACCAAAATTACCCATTAGGCTGAGCTGCACATCAGACGGCGAAACCGGCTGGTTAGTCACAATGCGTGCACATTGACGGCCGGGGTGGGAAATCTGCATCCACAGGTGATTGCCTGCCGCAGTGCCTGCTTTGGCCCAAGCGCGCAGTGCATCTTCACCACCGTTGTCGTCAATAATCACATTACCCGGACGTTCTAGATAACGATGGTCAACCATCACATTGCCGGTTAACAAGATACCCGCGCCACCTTCTGCCCATGTGCGATAGAGGTTTTGATGGCGTTCGGTGGCATTACCCGCAGGCGTTGCCAAACCCTCGGTCATCGCAGACTTTAGAAAACGGTTGGGGATGGTAACGCCACAAGGCAGTGTTAATGAGTCTCCTAATTGCGGCATATCTCTATCTTCTTAGCTTTGAGGTGGCAGTGCGTTGTCTTCGGCCACGGGTTCATCTTTGCGTCCGAACAGGCGGCCAATGGCGCGAAATACGGCTTTCAGACCACGCCAAATTTTGGGTAGTAGCCAGATCATTAAGACGATAAAAACCAATAACGCCAATAAGAACCAAACCGGGTGGTTTAAGGCTGTCCATAAACCGCCAATTACCATCACGTCTTCGGTGATAGAAGCGGTCCAATTGGTGACTGGTTCTGGCGAGGTATTAATCAGCGCCCGGGTACCCGCCTTAGTGGCGTGAGCACCGGCGGCCAAACCGCCACCCATAATCGCAGCGGCAGTTTCCATGGCGACGTTAACATCGCCCACAGCGCCGGCGGCGAGCATGGCCCCAGCGGGAATACGAATGAAGGTATGCAGCCCATCCCAGGCCGTATCTACGCCGGGAATTTTGTCGGCAAAAAACTCAACCAAGTACATCAGCCCGGCGGCGCCAAACACCAGAGGATTAGCCAAAATTTCTAAATCGGGCGGCAAGTTAATCTCGCCATTCATTGCCAGCCAGCCCAAAGTGGCCATCGCCGCATACAGGTTAATACCGCTAGCCCATGCTGCTCCCATGGTTAGCGACAAGGTCGCGATCAGTGCTTCGTAATTTTCCACAAGCTAATACCTAATTTACTCAAGCGTAATAGTAGGACAAAGCCGAACGAAAAAGTTTATAGATTTTATACGCACGCCAACCGTGGCAAGGCACCCACAAAAAAAGGCCCTGCAGAAGTCTGCAGAGCCTTTTGGGCGTTAACCGTGGCCAAGAAGCTTACTGGGCAACGCTCTCTTCTAAGAAAGTGCCGACGGCATTCATCATGGCTTCCCACTCTTTAGGTGCCATGCTTTCGCCGGGGTCGTTACCAAAACGTACACCAACTAAATTAAGCGAAGGTGCCACGCCAACCCGCTGGTGACCATAGCCAGCCGCGGTGTAGTTACCAGACTCTTCGCCACCCCAATGCGGCCACATATAGCCACGCGGGCCGCCGCCATTGGCTTTGTCGTAGTTATGAGAAGCCTCTGTCCAAGCCTCTGGTACAACTTGTGTGCCATCGACTGTGCGACCACCGTTGCGGAACAATTCACCAAAGCGAACCATGTCACGTGTTGTTGCCATTAAACCCATAGAGGCAAACGTATTGCCTAGGCGGTCTGTCATTACTAGGGCGTCATCCTGCATACCTGCCGGCTGCCAAAGCTTTTCCGACAAAATCTCGGCGTATTGCTTGTTGTATAAGTTCTCTAGCAACCAAGCCAACATTTGGCAGTCGCCACTGTTATAACGGTAATGATGGCCTGTTGGCGAAACACGGGTAAGCTTCAGCAGGTACTCGTCGCGGGTCATGCCGTAAAGGCCATTACTGTGATAATCGGCACCCATTAATACCAACTGCTCTGGCTGGTGTACCGGCACGTCAACCCAGTAGGTGCCCGACTCCATCTGTAATAGATCCTCAATACTGACACCTTCCCAAACGGTTTCAGCCGCTTCCGGAACGTATTTTTTGATTGGATCGTAAATAGAATCGACTAAGCCCTCTTCAACCGCAATACCAATCAAGGCAGTCGTTACCGACTTGGTCACTGACCACATATGCGGGCGTGTTTGGGCGTCAAATCCGTTTTGGTAAGCCTCGTAGATAAAGTTACCGTTGTGAGCAAAAGCGATTGAGTTAGTGGAGCCGCTATTCATGAAATCTTCTACCGTGCGGGTGCGGCCATTGATTTCATAGGTCACCTGACTCAGGTCAATCTTGGCTTCAGGCATATCAGCTGCCGCCGGATCCGCCTTAACCACTTCGGTTGGCAGTATCACAATTACCGTAGTGGCATCGACAGGTAGCAAGATGATTGAAACTTCACCGTCTTGCGTATCTTCTAACAAACGGGTCGGCTGTGAGCCGCTCAGCAGAAGGTCAGCACGATCAGCCAGCAAGTCATCCAGCGCACCTACGCCGTGTACAAACTCACTTGGGTTTTTGTAATAACGGCCCGCATGCATTGCCACTACATCACCCAAACCGTCTGGCAATGTTGTTAGCGCTGCTTGAATAGAATCAGGATCTGACGGCAGAGAATGCATGCCACTGCGCTCGACCATGTAGCGTAGTTCTTCCGCCAGAATCACACCTTCATTAGGCGGTTCAGATGTCTCCGTTACCGGCGGCTGCTCTGGCGTCTCTCCATCGGTGGCGTCTTTATCGTCTGCCCCAGAGCCAGACGACCCTTGGCACGCAGCCAAAACAATTACCGCAAACATCGCCAACAAGCGATTTCGCCACATCAAAAGATCCATTAGGTTTCCTCCAGCGTTTAGCTATTTAGAATAGTTATAAAGCTGGTAACTTAATGGGTTCTTCAAAACTATTCAATATAGCTGGCCAACAGTTTCGATTTGGCTAACCTAGCGCTCTGGTGCCGCGCGATTATCTCGCCAGTGGTTGACGATAAGCTGTAAACGAAAAACCGCCTTATAAGCCAGCGTTAGAGAAAAGGCAGGATCACGCTTGCGCTAAGCTCAACACCATAGGTATAGCGACAGCGCCGCTATAGTAAAACTGTCGGTTATGCCACCAGCGGTAATCATTTTTTTAACTTCCGTCGGCGAAGCAAGCATGACCCTTCCTACCTCATCACCAACAGTATTTGCCGGCTCTACATCGCCCAAATCAACTGTATATAGATCAACTTCAGAATCTAGTACCGCGCCGTTTGGAGCGACCTTCCCCAACTGACGTAGATTTCGCGGGTCTGCGACATAGCCAGTTTCTTCGCGTAATTCTCTAGCTGCCGTCTCTATACTTAATTCACCAGCCTCACCATAGCCTCGCGGCAATTCAATCATGTGCTTACCAATCGCTGGACGGTATTGCTCAACTAGCACAATCGCGTCGTTCACTATGGCCAGAATCACCGCGCCATTACTAGCGTTGTGTTCCCGCATAAAATGAAAGCCGTCACTTTCGACAATGGCAAACCAATGATTGCGATATACGACATTCATTTCAGTTCAACCCCCATAAATCTGGCCATCATCGGATACATGCCAAACCAATTACGACGGCTCAAATATCTAAAGCCCTTCTCACTCAATTTGTCTTCTACATAATTGCAGGCTTCATCAGTTAGATATTTGACGATATCTTCGATCCCAAAGGTGTGGATGAATTGAAACAGTTCAAGCGGGAAGGAAATTAGGGAAATTTCTTTCCTTAGTGCCCGTAGCCCAACAGTACCCTCCATTAACACCCCGGGCACACCCGGCAGAACATTAATATTGTCGTGAATAAAAGCTTCGTTATCCACTGTCAGCACGCGACTGTAAGCCGGATCGAGTATTTCCCTCTTAAACGGCTCAGCGTCACCCTGCACATGTTGACTGAAAAAGGCATTAACGCCTTCGTACCATTCCGACCGAGACACCCAGCCCGCCGCCTTCTTTTCAAAAGCAACATAGCTCGATTTGTTAGGGAAATACTTAACTATGGAACTAGCATCCAACCCCTGGGGCCCATAGATTTCATCGCGTAACGCCGTTGCCGGTTTATTGAGGCCTACCGTACAGGCCGAAATCGCATCCAGATTGAACTGAACCCGCCGCAACCGCTCAACCAATTCTGTAACTTCGCTATTCGTGAGTTCTTGTTTGCTTTTTCCACCCAAACTCGAAAACAAGAACGTTTCAGGCAACGCGTCATAGTAATCAAGCACAGTCATTGACGACTCTAGGCCAAAGCCACGAACAATAAACTTGCCGGCGCCCTCTTCATTTAGATATTTACAGGCTGCGCGATCGCCTAAAAAACCAAATGTACTGTTGTTATCTACCAAGACGTTAGGGCTAACAACAACGCCATCTGCGAACGCTAATCCCATCATCACTCGTTTTTTAAGCTCAAGCCGACTTAGTTGTCTGACAGAGTCACAGTTGCTCAACATGAGCTTCTCTTTGAACAGCAAGCTATCTCACCCGAATAAACCTAATTGCCACAAGCTTCGCACAAAATTAATTCAACAATCTACGACACTCAAAACTGGAAATACAAAAGCTCGCAGCGCTAAGCAGCATCAAACCGCCATTAACGAAAGTGGGGACACAAGAGAAATACAATGCAACACGGAAGCGTGACAACCATCCCGAAGATGGAGATCTATGCGGCAAGAAAAAGAATGGTGGCCCGGGACAGAATCGAACTGCCGTCACACGGATTTTCAACAAGCATTTAACTGTACTTCAATGCACCCTAGCGCACCTTGCCAACCCGTCAAAACACTCTATTAAATGCTGGCGATGACACAACGGGAAAACCGATGAGATTGATTAAATATCACCAGATGATAATATAAGGCAATGAAAGACGCTGGAATTCGAACACTACTAGAGCTAGATGGTTCAATACTGGAACTAGGGCAAGGCTACTGGGCCAAGATTGACGCGAAAGAAACCGCTGCCGACACCAACAGGCCGCACGGCATTCGATACTCACTCAGTTTGCACTCCCCTAGCGGCAAGCGCCTTTTAGGTTATGACAATGCTCATGCAGTCAAACCGCCAAAGAAATTTAAATATGCCGGTCAGCGCTATCCATATGACCATAAACATGCGCATGCTGCCGATAAAGGGCAACTCTATGAATTTAAAGATGCCAGCCAATTAATGGCTGACTTTTGGGATGACGTTAACAACTATCTCGACAAGGTGAAACCATGAAACGACTACCGACTATTCGAATTGGCATTGCTTCTCGGAAAGAAATACAAGAACGCACGCTTGCTATTGCTAAGGGCGACTACACACCCCAAAAAGACGAACCTAAAGTATGGTTTACATCAATGAAATCACTGGCAGAGGTTTTGAGCGAAGATAACCGTGCACTACTACGCGTGATTCGGGAACAACATCCGGAATCCATTGGCGAGCTAGCCGAGCTAACAGGACGAGCCCCTAGCAACGTGTCTCGCACACTTAAGACAATGAGCCGCTACGGGTTTGTTACAACAGAACGCGTAAGCCGGAATGTGCGCCCAGTTGCCAAAGTTCAAGACTTCGAAATCAGAGCTGCTTAAGACGAAAGGAAAAAGTGGTGGCCCGGGACAGAGCCGAGCGCAGCGAGACAACAGCGCACAGCACTGGTCATCGAACATCAAGCAAGTGGCTCAATGCCACGCCGATTGCTTCCAGTTCGCTTCAAACAACAGGAAAGACTTACCCGACAGTGGGCGTTCAAACATTTGGAAATAAAATGGTGGCCCGGGACAGAATCGAACTGCCGACACACGGATTTTCAACAAGCATTTAACTGTACTTCAACGCACCCAAGTGCACCTTGCCAAACAACCAATTGCACTGACTTGACCGCCACTTACTAATTTCCGTTAGCAGGCTCACTATGTGAGCCTGCACTACTGGATACTTGCTCCATCTTCAAGAACCTTTTTTGCAGATAAAAAACTGGACACATTGAGGCCGTTACGCTGCATGTATAATATTTTGCGAACCAATTGAGGCAGCTCGCACAAGCTAGCATCGGCCTAGCCAGCTAAAAAAACGAGGAAAGAAAGAAAAATTATGGATGTTATTTCACTGTTCTCTGGAGCTGGCGGCTTGGATTTAGGGTTAATTCAAGCTGGCCACAAAGTTATTTGGGCAAACGATAATGACCCGGATGCGGTGGAGACATACGCCAGAAACATCGGCAGTCACATCACACTGGGCAGCATTACCGACATTCATGAAAACTCCATTCCCTATGCTGATGTTGTGGTGGGCGGCTTCCCTTGCCAAGGCTTTTCTTTGGCTAATTTAAAACGTTTCGAAGACGATGAAAGAAACAGATTGTATTTAGATTTTTATCGTGTCATTAAGGCCAAAAAACCTAAGTATTTCCTTGCAGAAAATGTGCGCGGCATACTTAGTCTAGCCAACGGCACTGCAATCCAGAAGATTGAATCCGATTTTTCAAAAGCAGGCTACAGAGTACAAGTTAAGCTATTTAACGCCTCAGAGTTTGGAGTACCTCAGAATAGATGGCGTGTGATTATTGCTGGCACACGAAAGGATTTACCAACAGGTCATGATTATGTTTACCCCGACACCACCCATGGAGGTAAAGGCCAACCCGAAAAAGTAACTATTGGTCAAGCTTTAGCCGGGATTCCGGAACCAGATAGCGAACACTGCCTCGAAAATCATATTTATTCAAAATATAAAGTGACAAATAGAAACTTCACCGGCCACCGGAGGACTGACCCCAATAAGCCCTCTCCCACAATACTAGCTAGGGGAAATGGAAAGGGCGGCGTTTGCGCAATACAACACCCCTTGAATCACCGACGCATGTCTGTCCGCGAGTCGGCAACAATTCAAACATTCCCTCAAGATTTTATTTTCGTTGGGAAAATGAACTCATGCTATAGGCAAGTAGGAAACGCTGTACCCGTTAAGTTTGCTGAAAAGCTGGGAGAGCAACTCGCAGCTCTAGAAGTAAACAACATCAACAAAGGTGCTGCATGAAGGTCGTTAGCTTATTCTCCGGCGCTGGTGGTTTCGACCTTGGCCTAATAGCGTCCGGTCACGAGATAGTGTGGGCAAATGACATTTTTCAGGATGCCGCTGACACCTATGAAAAAAACATCTCTGCGCATATTGATCGTAGAGACATAAGGGAAATACCTTCTAGTGATATACCCGATGCTGATCTCATTGTTGGGGGGTTCCCCTGTCAGGGTTTTTCAGTGGCCAACTGGAAACGAACTACCGATGATTCGCGTAACTTTCTCTATCGAGAAATGGCTCGAGTAATAAAGGATAAACAACCTAAATATTTTCTGGCAGAAAATGTAAAAGGGTTAGCCTCGATGGAGAAAGGAGCTGTACTAGAAGCAATTAAAAAAGACTTTCGCAACCTAGGCTATACAGTCAATCACTGCATCCTCAATGCGGCGGACTACGGAGTACCGCAAGCTAGGATGAGATTATTTATTCTGGGCGTAAGACAAGATGTTGAAAATAACATCCAGTTCCCACCAGCGGCGACTCACTCAAAACCAGAAAAAAATACCGAGCAAAAATTAAAATCGTGGGTGACTGTCGGTCAAGCTCTATCAGAGATACCCGAGCCTGAAACGTTACATAACTTATCGAATCACACCGGGTCGAAATATAAGCTGCGCTTTAATGGACATATTGGTCATAGACGAATTGATCCTGATAAGCCATCACCCACAGTCACCGCGCGCGGCGATGATAAAGGCGGTGTTGTAGTGTTACATCACCCCGGAAATCACCGCCGTATGACTGTGAGAGAATTGGCTACTGTCCAATCATTTCCTCTTAATTATGAATTTTGTGGTCCTAATAGTTCTGCCTATCGCCAAATCGGAAATGCTGTACCACCGGTCTTAGGAAAAGCTCTTGGGTCTATTTTTACAGCAATCGAAGAAGATACCGATAGCGTCCAAGTTCCGACAAATGATGAGGTTGCAGCTTGATACCAACAAAACCATTCCCAGAATTCAAATGGCGTTGGCTCAGCACAACACCAACCGAGGGTTTACTAGTACCACCCGTTTTTTTAGGTGTCCTTCGTGCTCTGGCGACCCACGAAGGCGTTGCACCGAGCAGCCCTGAACTGCTTGAAAGCTTAGCTAAGGTGCAAGCAGACACCAATACGGGAGTAAACCTTGTCCGTACTCCTGATAGAAATCTAATTAGAAACTCTGGACAATACTGGAAAGGCACTGGACTTATTAAACCCCAAAGTGGTGTTATCCAGCTATCGAACTTGGGTTGGCAGGTTGCCACAAGCGAGCTATCCCAAGACGAGTTTGCAGCACTAATAATCCATCAAACAGAACTCCCCAACCGGAATACCTTCCCTGAAGCGCTATACCAAAAGTGGCTCGACGCCGGAATTAGGGTAAAACCCTTTGTCTTAATACTCGAGGTTATTACTTGCCTTGGAAAAGAAGCGGGAGATTCTCAGGCTTATATTACTGAGGAAGAGTTAGTCAAAATAATTGTTCCGCTTTCTGGAAATTCGCAGCCACCTTCAGTGCATGCTGAACATATCATTGAACACCGTAATGGCAACCTAAATTTATCTGCTTGGCCTTCATGTTGCGAAGCAGCAAATGACAAACGAATGGCGCGAGAATTCTTGTATTTCTTAGCTAACTACGATGTTTGCGCCAAAAATATTGTGGATGAGGAACTCAGGTACTGCTTGACTGCGACATCACAGATTGCGTCTATATCGGACCTAGATGTTGCAACAGATCAAGATGCTTTAAACACTGACGATGGAGCAGCAGATGCTGTTGAAAGAACACGTCATTCTGAATTACCTTCGATAATAGAACGTCAGAGAACAACCACGACAGTTATCAACCGACCCAACCAATCTAAATTTCGCAAAGAAGTCCTTACGCACGCTGACAATATTTGTGTAATCACTGGAGATACAATTCCAAAAGTATTAGAAGCCGCCCACATAATTCCGGTTACCCATGGGGGTACTGATAACTTAGACAACGGGTTTTGTATGCGCGTAGACATTCACCGCCTATATGACTCGTCGTTAATACGTATATTACCTAATGGAACCATTAACGTATCTAGCTCCGTTAGATCAAGCCCAGGCTACTCAAGCCTACCAAGCAGCATAACTATTCCTGCACACGTCAACCCTGCAAATATGGAATGGCGGAACAGTTATTGCTAAACCTGCTTCCCTGTTCGGAAAACAGCACACAATATTGATTCCTCTTTGCCGTGGCACTATCGGCTATTACCCTCTCGCGGGCCCTAACTTAAGAAGGAGTCGGTAGTTAATGAAAAACAGCCACGCACAAATAATTCTCGACGATTTAGCGGCAAACCTTCACAAATACCATAAGCACTTAAAAGAAAACGACAATTTTTATCGCGATCTTCAAGCGTGGCTGAAGCAACTCGCTCCTGAAAAACAGGCTTATTTGTTCGATCAATTTGTTCCGTGGCATCAGTGGTATGAGCTCCCATTTATAACGGCTTCATTACCCCTTCTAGAGTTTGGTCATGTACTCAACAAAGTACCTAAAATAGACGTTAGAGCGCCTCACACTGGTTTAAACAACCTCATCCAATCAGCCACATTTGATCAACCAAAAGACGAATGGGAAGCTCTAGATATGCTTCGGTCAATACTTGGCCCACTGTACGTAAATCTATATAGCCTGAAGTCGATGTCGTATTACGGCCTTCCAATTCAGGAACTGGTTGAGATCGGTTCGCCAGAGTCACTTTTAGCCGCGATAACAATTGATCCAACTGTTTCAGGCTGCACGCCTTTCATAAAATTGCTTTCTGTTGCTACCGCTCTAAATGATCAGAAATTCATAAATGCGTACAAGAAGGCCCTGTCGGGGCCTCACAAGAACCGGGGCATGCGGAAGGATGTACGGCTCATGGATGTAATTCTTCAGGACTCATACTCAGCCATTGGGGAAAATTTCACTGACTCAGCAGCCACTAAACTTTTGATAGACGAACTTGGGATATATAACACCGATGAAGACCCTGTTGCTGCTCTAAAGCAGTCACGTGTCAACTGGGCAAAAGAACGCAATAAAATAAAACGCTAATTTTGTTTTATCGATCGCCAGTAGCCTGTGCCTAAATATACGTGCTCCTTTCACAAAAAATCGGAGCATGAAATGTCCCAACAATCTGACACTCAAAAAAACCAGCCGCAGCGAGAGACGCAGCGGCAGGCAGAGCCAGCCCGCGCGCCTCGCGCTGAGGCAGGTGCGCTGGCTAGTAACACAGCACCTGCAAATTGCAGTAATTACCCTTTTAAGGTTTTAAGACAGGGAATAGATAGCCTTTATCTGTCATTCCCCGGTAAGTTGCACTCTGATCGAGAAATAGAGCTTTCAGAACTTAAGCGACTTGCTCAGTCAGCAGATGAAAGCAACAAGGCCTTGGCGGTCTTTGATTTGGACGGCCATCAGTTTGAAGTCTCTGATCGCGGCTGGGGTAAGTTCAAATACGTTCTGCAAGATAGCTATCAACTAATTAAGGTTTCTTCTGCTTCGGCAAAATCTTTGCCGCTAGCAACCACCCAAGTCAGTGCCAATTGGCTAGCAATGGAAAACGTGCAGCAAATCATTGAAGAAACCGCTTCGATCATTTCCGAGTTGGGCCAACTAGAAGATCAAGCCCAAGTTTCCCGCGCTGACATTTTCGTCGACTTTGTAGCGCCCTACGGGCTGCATGACTGGGATGAAAACTCGTGGGTTACACGCGCACTGCAAAAATCACGCTATAGCATCGGCAACATTCCCACGGGTTGGATGATCGGTGCCGGTGGTATTCGATCGGCTCGTTTGTATGACAAAACAGAAGAGATTAAAAAGAGCGGTAAGGAGTACCTGAAAACACTGTGGGCTGAAAACGGCTGGGACGGCGAATGCCCGGTTTACCGATTGGAGTTCCAGCTCAAGCGCGAAGCACTAAGAGAGCATGATGCTGCCACCCCTGACAAACTGCTTTCTCGCCTTGGCGTGTTATGGGAGTACGCCACTCAAGAATGGTTAAGGCTCACCCTTCCAAGCGATACAGATCAAACCCAAACCCGTTGGCCTAACCACCCCATGTGGGAAGAGTTAAGCGAGGTTGAGTGGCTAGGTACTGAGTATGCCGATCGCAAGCCTGTAACACTTAACGGCGCGCCTAGTATGCAAACGCTATCTCGCCAGATATTGGGGGCTGTAACGTCTCACATGGCCGTAGAAACCATCTACGACCCAGAGGCGGCTGTGGATTCTCTATGGGTAGCTACTCGCAAGCATCATCTGCTCAATAACCTAGCGGGCGACAAACCACTAGAGGACTGGATGCTAGACCGAGCCGCTAACAAAGCACGTAAGTTTGGGCTGCCTTATAACAATGCTAGCGAACAGGCTCGGAAGATAACCGGCGCCGCCATTCGCCGCGCATATGAGAAGGATATGGGCAATGGACACCGTACCAACGACACTAACCCTTAAGGAGGCGGCAGAATGGTTACACATGTCTCCAGCGGTCTTATGTCGCAAGGCTCGCGCGGGTTTAGTGCCCGCCGCGAAACCCGGCAAGCATTGGATATTTTTAGCAGACGATCTTGCCGCCTACGTTCGATCCCTCTACCCTGCTTCTCGGCAGGTGCCGCTTGGGTGCAGCGATAAGGAGAAAAACTTATGGCTATTTACCAACGCGGAAAGACTTGGTGGGTTCACTTCGTCGCCCCAAACGGGGAACGAATACGCCAAAGCACTGGGACTGCCGACCGACAACTAGCCGAGGAATATCACGACCGACTTAAAACGCGGTACTGGGAAATTCAGCGGCTAGGCGTCAAACCCGAACGATCATGGCAAGAAGCTGTGGTTCGGTGGATAGAAGAGACGGATCACAAGGCCGACCATCACAACGATGTGGCAAAACTCCGGTGGCTAGACCAACATCTAGGCCACCTGAACTTGAGCCAGATTAAACGTGACGTAATCGACAAGGTGGCCGCCATTAAGCGTGAGGAATCGAGCGCTTCAACGGCGAACCACTATCTAGCACTCATCAGATCCATTCTGAGACGCGCTAGAGACGATTGGGAATGGGTCGACCATGTGCCTAAGGTTCGGCTTTTTCCAGTATCTAATCGCCGTGTGCGATGGATTACCAAGGATGAAGCCCGCGCCCTACTCTTTGAGCTACCGACACACTTGCGTGACATGGCAGCGTTTACGTTAGCCACTGGGTTAAGGCAGTCCAACGTGTCGTACTTGAGATGGGATCAAGTGGACATGGAAAGGTGTACGGCGTGGATTCACCACGACCAAGCAAAAGCTCGACGAGCGATTGCAGTCCCACTTAACGGTGACGCATTGTCAATTTTGCGCCGCCGTAAAGGCCAGAATGCTGAATGGGTATTTACCTATAACGGCAAACCGGTCGAGCGTTGTTCTACCAAGGCATGGTATGCCGCGTTAGAGCGCGCAGGAATAGAGAACTTCCGGTGGCATGACTTACGCCACACTTGGGCTTCTTGGCACGTTCAGGCTGGAACCAGCATGCAAGAGCTTATGGAGCTTGGAAGCTGGCGTTCTTTTGAGATGGTGCATCGGTACGCACATTTGGCTTCTGACCACTTACTAGAAGCCGCTATGCGGATCAATGACACAAAATTGACACAACCCCGCTTAGTCAGCGGTTTGTAAATTTCGGTAAATCATTGAAATAAAATGGTGGCCCGGGACAGAATCGAACTGCCGACACACGGATTTTCAATCCGTTGCTCTACCAACTGAGCTACCAGGCCATCTGGTGCGTCCGCGGATGGACGTCTTTGAAGAGCGCGCTATTAAACGGATTTGACGGTTTCAAGTCAAGGTGTTTTTTGCGCTTAAGGTGTGTTTGTGTAGTTTTTGGGCAAAAAGAAGGCGGCTGGGGCAAAACCCACAGCCGCCTTTCTTTTTTAAGGCTTTACTAAGTGCTTAGTGAAGGCCTTGGATGTATGAAGAAACCGCGTCGATATCTTTGTCTGACATGTAACGGGTCACGCCCATCATGATGTCAGCCTTAGGGTTAACACGTTGTTCTTTACGGTAAGCGTATAGCTGGGCACGAACGTAATCTTCATGCTGACCAGAAAGCGCTGGGTAGTTTGAACCAGGGTTACCTTCGCCTTGCGGGCCGTGGCAACCAATACACGCTGGGATGCTGGCTTCTTTGTCGCCACCACGGTAAATCTGCTCACCACGGTGTACTAGGGTCTCGTCAGCCGCGCCCACTTTAGGGGTTTGCGCTGAGTAGTAAGCAGCGATATCCGCCATGTCTTGGTCGCTCAAACCAGACGCCATGCCTTTCATGACAGCGTTATCACGCTCGCCAGATTTGAAGTACTGCAGCTGGGCTACAACATACTTAGCGTTTTGACCGGCCAATTTAGGGTTACTAGACAGTAGGCTATTGCCATCAACACCGTGACAACCCGCACAAGCGGCAGCCTTGGTTTTACCGGCTTCAGCGTCGCCGTTTACGAAAACATCAGCCTGAGCTGAAGAAAAAATGCCTAGAGTTGCGGCGGTAGCCAGCAGTAACCGTTTCATCGGCAACGCTCCCATGGGTTTAGAATGACTGACTGCGATTAATACAAACCATATGTATACGCAGCTATTTTTAGCGGTGCTCATTGTACACTAAGCCTGCTTTTCCCCAACACCCAATACAGAAATTCGTTTGCATGTATAACCCATTGCAGTCTGCTGCTTTTCAAACTAGCGCCGCTAAAGTCAGTCAATGCCCAACCGACCAAGGTTTTGAGGTCGCTTTTGCCGGCCGCTCTAATGCCGGCAAGTCCAGCGCCATTAATACGTTAACCAATCAACGCGCGCTAGCTCGCACCAGTAAAACCCCTGGGCGCACTCAGTTGATTAACTTTTTTGCGATTGACGATGAACGCCGACTGGTAGATTTACCGGGCTATGGCTACGCCAAAGTGCCGGAGCATATGAAAGACGAATGGGGCAAAACCATTGATAACTATTTGCGCCAACGAGAGAGTTTGCAGGGTTTAGTTCTAATGATGGATGTACGCCGACCGTTAACCGACTTTGACCAACAGATGTTGGACTGGTGCGCACATACCGGCTTAGAGGCACATTGCCTGCTAACTAAGGCTGATAAATTAAAGTTCGGCAAGGCTAAATCTCAGTTGCTTGGCGTGCAGAAAGAGCTGCAACGCTACGATGGCTTGGTTACCGCGCAATTATTTTCATCCCTAAAACGCACTGGCTTAGATCAAGCTTTCGCGCGCATCGGCGGCTGGTTGCAGATAGAAAAGCCAGCCACAAAAGGCGAGGCATAAAAAAAACCCGATGACTTTGAGCCACCGGGTTTGAATCACTTCACCTCGTCTTGGGGACCAAGGTGAGCCCGCTCTGGGAGGAAACGGGCGAGTGGTAGGAGTCACCACTCAGTACTCTCTGACCGGATGTCTGGCAACAAGTTCCGGTATGTAGAGAGCTGCACAGCGTTGCAGGGCTAAAGATAGTTAACCAAAGCGTTTTGCTCCAGCGCCTTCTGACCAACCGATTAATAACAGCGACAAGCGGTTAGGCCAATTTTAAAATCAATGACTTAACAAGCACCATCGACCGCCGAGTGCGCTACTTTGAAAAAACTAGTGCGCTTCGTCCCAGTTATCCCCTACGCCAGCCTCTGCTACCAATGGCACATTTAAGTTAGCCGCAGATTCCATTACCTTTTTAATGTCAGCCGTGGCCTCGGCGACTTGGTCTTGGCGAATTTCAAATACTAATTCGTCGTGCACCTGCATGATCATTTTGCAGTCATAGTTACTGGTCGGTAGCCACTCGTCTACATCAATCATGGCGCGTTTAATAATATCGGCTGCGGTACCCTGCATTGGCGCATTAATCGCTGTGCGCTCCGCGTGCTGACGACGAGCGCCGTTGCGAGAGTTAATCTCAGGCAAGTACAAGCGCCGCCCCATTAAGGTCTCCACGTAGCCATTGTCTTTAGCGCTAGCGCGGGTTTCATCCATATAGCGTTTCACACCCGGGTAACGCTCAAAATATAGATCCACATACTCTTGCGCCTCGCCACGGCCAACACCTAGCTGCTTGGCAAGGCCAAAGGCAGACATGCCGTAAATCAGACCAAAGTTAATCGCCTTGGCAGCACGGCGGCGCTCGGTGGGCACGTCCTCTAGCGGCAAGCCGAATACTTCGGCAGCCGTGGCGGCGTGGATATCACGCCCCTCAGCAAAGGCATCTAGCAAGCTTTGGTCACCCGACAGGTGCGCCATGATGCGCAGCTCAATTTGGGAATAATCCACCGCCACCATTTTGTAGCCGTCTTCTGGCACAAAGGCTTGGCGCACGCGGCGGCCTTCTTCGGTACGAATTGGAATATTCTGCAAATTAGGGTCAGTGGAAGACAGGCGGCCCGTGGCAGCCACTGTCTGGTTATAGCTGGTATGTACGCGGCCGGTATTGGTATCAACCTGTTGCGGCAACTTATCGGTATACGTCGACTTCAACTTACTTAAACCGCGATGCTCAATAATCAGCGCGGGTAAGGCGTAATCTTGCGCCAGCTCTTGCAGCACATCTTCCGCAGTCGACGGCTGCCCTTTCGGGGTTTTACGAATGACCGGAATGCCCTGCTTTTCGAACAGAACTTCTTGCAGCTGCTTGGGCGAACCCAAGTTAAATTCGCAGCCAGCCTCTTCAAAAGCCTTGCGCTCTAGCGCCGCTAACTTGTCAACGATCTCGGCACTGTGCTCAAGCAAAATGCGGCTATCCACCTTCACGCCGGTATGCTCAATGCGCTCCAGCACCGGTGCCAGCGGTAGCTCCAGCTCCTCGTAGACACGGCGCATACCGTCTTCCGACTGCAGCTGCGGCCAGAGTTGCTGGTGCAGCTGCAACGTCACATCGGCGTCTTCAGCGGCATAAGGGCCGGCCGTTTCAATCTCAATCTGGTTAAAGGTTTTTTGTGCCTTACCTTTGCCAGCAATGGCTTCAAATTTAACTGTGCTGCGGCCCAGATATTTCAGGGCCAAGGTATCCATATCATGGCGGCCGCCACCGGCATTCAGCACATAACTTTGCAACATGGTGTCGTGCTCAAAACCTTGTAGGCGAATGCCGTGATTTTCCAGCACGTGCATATCGTATTTCAGGTGCTGCCCGACTTTTTTCACGTCAGCGTTTTCTAGTAAGGGCTTGAGCTGCGCCAGCACAGTGTCGCGATCTAACTGCTGCGGCGCGCCTTCGTAATCATGCGCCAGTGGCACATAGGCCGCTTTGCCAGCCTCCACCGCAAAGCTGACACCAATAATCTCGGCTTGCATATAGTCGAGGGAGTTAGTTTCGGTATCAAAAGCCACCAGCTCGGCAGTTTCCAAACGCTTTAGCCAAGCATCTAACTCAGGCTGTTCAAAAATAATGTCGTAGTCGCCGTCGGCAACTGGCAATGGCGTAGCCTCGGTAGACGCTTCCTCGCCACCGGCGGTCTGTGCAACCAAGCCAAAGTCCGGCAATTCATCACCTTGGCTTTTGCTAAGTGCGTCACGCAGCCAGGTTTTAAACTCCATTTCTTTGTAGAGGTCTACCAACTGGTCCCAATTGGTTTCGGCCTGCGTACAAAGCTCCTGCCACTCCGGCAGCTCGACATCGAGCTTAATGGTGGCTAGCTCATAGCTCAGCGGCAGCTGATCAAGTGCACCACGTAAATGCTCGCCAATTTTGCCGCCCATATTTGGCGCCGCTGCCATCACGCCTTCAACATTTTCAAACTGTGCTAGCCATTTAGTGGCCGTTTTAGGGCCGCATTTAGGCACGCCGGGAATGTTATCGACGCTGTCACCGACCAAGGCTAACCAGTCGATAATTTGATCTGGACGCACACCAAACTTTTCTACCACGCCGGCCGGATCCATGGTGGTATTGCTCATGGTGTTAACCAATGTGACTTGGTCATTCACCAGCTGCGCCATATCTTTGTCGCCGGTAGAAATCAGCACATCATGGCCAGCGTCACCGGCAATCTTGGCTAGCGTGCCAATCACGTCGTCAGCTTCAACACCGGTTTCCATAATCAATGGATAACCTAATGCCTTCACAATTTGATGCAGCGGTTCAATCTGCACACGCAAATCGTCAGGCATAGCCTCACGGTTAGCTTTGTATTGATCGTATAGCTCGTCTCGGAAGGTTTTGCCGGGGGCGTCAAACACCACGCCTAAGTAATCTGGCTGAGTTTCGTCAACCAGCTTCTTCAGCATATTAACCACGCCATAAGCGGCGCCGGTGGGCAGCCCCTTGCTGTTAGTTAATGGTGGCAGCGCGTGGAAGGCGCGAAACAAATAAGACGAGCCGTCGACAAGAACCAACTTAGCCATGGTTTATACCTGCTCTCCGGCCCATAGGCTTTCAATGCTCTCGCGCTCACGCACGACGCGCACGCTGTCGCCTTCGACTAACAGTTCTACTGGACGTGGTCGGCTGTTGTAGTTGCTGGCCATCACAAAACCATAAGCGCCAGCCGACATTACCGCCAACACATCGCCCGCTTCTAATGCCAGCGCCCTGTCTTTAGCGAGAAAGTCGCCGGTTTCGCAAACCGGGCCGACCAAATCCCACTGTTCAGTCGGCTCATTTTCATTCGCTTGCACCGGCAGCACTTGGTGCCAACCTGAATATAAGGCCGGACGAATCAAATCGTTCATAGCCGCATCAATCAGAGCAAAGTTTTTATGCTCGGTCGGCTTTAAAAATTCAACCGTGGTTAATAGGCAGCCAGCATTACCCACAATACTGCGGCCCGGTTCCATCACGATCTCAAGCTCACGACCTAGTGCATGCGCATCCAAGCGCGCCAACACGGCTTGCGCATACTCATCAGCGGAAGGCGGCACTTCATCGTCATAGCAAATCCCTAAACCGCCACCAATATCAATATGCTGCAAACGAATGCCTTGCTCAGCCAAGCTATCAATCAAAGCTAGGACTCTATCTAAGGCATCTTCAAACGGCGTGACTTCGGTTAGCTGAGAACCAATATGGCAATCGACACCAACCACGTTAATACATGCCATTGCCGCAGCGCGCGCATAGACCCGCGGGGCTTCGTTGATATCAACGCCGAACTTGTTCTCTTTTAGGCCGGTAGAAATATAGGGGTGCGTCTGCGCGTCCACATCTGGGTTTACCCGCAGCGAAACCGGCGCGCTAACGCCCATCTGTTCAGCAACAGCGTTAATGCGATCCAACTCAGGCTCAGACTCCAGATTAAAACAGTGAATACCCGCCTCTAGCGCTTGGCGAATCTCGGCAACCGTTTTGCCGACACCCGAGAACACAACCTTATTAGCATCGGCCCCGGCCGCCAGCACTCGTGCCAACTCACCGCCGGAAACAATATCAAAGCCACTACCAAGATCAGCCAGCAACTTCAGCACGGCCAAATTAGAGTTGGCTTTTACGGCGTAACAAATCAAATGCGGACGACTGGCAAACGCTTTGTCCAGAGACGACCACGCACTTTCGATCGCAGCGCGCGAATATACATAGGCGGGCGTTCCGTGCTGCTGAGCCACATCGGCTAGGGCCACCTCTTCAGCAAAGAGCTGACCGTTCTTCGTTTCAAAAAAATTCATTCTAGATCTATTCAGATTTGGCGCTGCAGTTAGCCCTGAGACTGCTCGGTTTCGGCGGCAGATTCAGCTTCTGGAATCACTAAATCACCTTTCAATCCACAGGCAGACAAGGCGCAAAAAAGCAATACAAGGGATAGCAAACGCATAGTTATTCGTAGCATAGTAATGTCAATAATCGACCATTATAAGGGCGAACCATGACCGGCCTCAGTCTGATTGCGTTATTTGTTGGAATTCCCGCCGCTTGGTTAGCCTTAGGCGGCATCAAACACCTTTTTCAAAGGCATTTAATTCGCGCCGGCGTACAAGGTGGCTTTGGTTTAGGTCTTGCCGGTATCGCCGCGCTAACCGGTTCTCTGGGGCTGAACGTATACGGCTATCAACGCCTTACCTGGGAAGCACCCATTGCAGAAGTACATGTCATCCAAGCGCTTGACGATGGCTGGCTAGTTACATTGTCCGAAACCAATAAAGCCCCTCAAGAGTTCCTACTCGCTGGTCAACAATGGCGGCTAGAGGCTGAAGTGATCAAATGGCACAGCTGGGCCAATGTTTTGGGCTTAGACAGCCAGTACCGGCTTGAGCGCTTAAGTGGCCGCTATGCAGACGTTGCCGACAGCCGCCGTCTACGCGGCAGTGCTTATGACTTAACCGCAGACGACTCGACGCTGCTCGACCAAATCCCCAGCCGCTGGCGTCCTTGGGTAGATACCGAATATGGCGGCGGCGTGTATATGCCGCTAGACGCTGGCGCTCGTTATCGCATTGCCATCACCCAAACTGGCTTGTTGGCGCGCCTTGTCCCCTAAGGCACAGCTCGACCCCGCTAGCCAGAGCGCGGCGGTGGCTCTAGAATAACCGTCAAAACCAACCATAACTTGGCGAGCAGCCTCAGCTAGAGACTATCGCCTAGGATCACAGCATGTTCGAAACTGTTATTCAGACGGCCTCTGAGGCTTTTAGCGCCAACCCTTGGGCGTTTATTGCTATCCCCTTTATTAGCGCCATTGTCGGCTGGACCACCAATGTAATCGCACTAAAGATGATGTTTATTCCGATTGAATTTATCGGCATTAAACCGTTTTTAGGTTGGCAGGGCATTGTGCCTAGCAAGGCCAAGAAAATGGCCAGCATTGCTTGTGACTTGATGTTGGAGCGTTTGGTGAATGTGCGCGAGGTTTTCCAGCGCCTAGACCCAGACCGCATTGCCAAAGACCTAGAACAACCACTACTGACCATGACCAAAGACGTGGTCGACAACGTTATGGACAGCTACCAACCCGGCCTTTGGGAAGGTATGCCTCAGGTAGCCAAAAACCGCATCTACAAAAACGTTCAGAAAGAAACGCCAGCGATTGTTTCTGGGCTGATGGAAGAAATGAAAAACAACATCGAAAATATTTTCGATGTGAAAAGCATGGTGATTAACAACTTAATGCGTGACAAAGAGTTGTTGAACCGAATCTTTTTAGAAACCGGCGAAAAAGAATTCGTCTTCATCGGTCGCTCTGGCGGTTACTTTGGTTTTGCCTTCGGCATTATTCAGGCCATCGTTTTTCTGTTCTGGCCAAACAACTGGGTGCTGCCAATCGCCGGTTTATTAGTGGGTTATCTAACCAATTGGATTGCCCTAAAAATGATTTTCTTGCCACAACAGCCAAAGAAATTTGGTCCAGTGGTGGTGCAAGGTCTATTTCATAAACGTCAGAAAGAAGTCTCGGCTGATTACGGTGCCCTGATTGCCGATGAAATTTTGACTCCAGCCAATATGATTGAAGAAATCATCAACGGCCGCCTGTCAGACAACTTGATTGATTTGGTCACCCGTCATGTTAAGGCCGCGGTTGACGAGCAAGCGGGCATTACCAAGCCGTTTGTTGTACTCGCCGTTGGCGGCGGTGCTTACAAGGGCATGAAAGAAGCTGCGGTGGCGACCTTTGTGTCTAACATTCCCGAAGCATTGCGACATATTGAAGGCTACGCGCAGGATGCGATGGATGTGAAAAACACCATTATTGATCGCATGCAGCAACTCACCCCTGAGCAGTTTGAAGGTCTCATTCGCCCCGCCTTCGAAGAAGATGAATGGATGTTAATCACGGTGGGGGCAGCACTCGGTTTTGGTGCGGGTGTGGCCCAGCTAGTGCTTATGTTTGGCGGTTCTTTATAGGCAAACCGCGCCAAGCCTGAGGCGAGCATGAACCCGAACACCCTGGCAATTGGCCTGTTTTTGTTTGGCAGCGGCCTCACCCTAGGGCTAAGCGCTCTGGTGCTTGGACTCACATTATTTAGAGACGACAGCCGCCAACCGAGCGGCGAGCAAGACCCTCATCGCTTCTGGCTGGAACGTTGGGTGCGAACCCAAAAACCTGAATACCAGCGCTTTAGCTACTTGGTCATCAGCAGTGCAATGCTGCTGTGTTTAGCCGGTAGCGTATGGATGCTATATCAATCCGCTTATGCCGCCTAAACTAACTGTCGACCATGCCGGTTGAATCCCACGGCTGAACTCCGCACTACTTTTTTCTACGTATCAGCATGAAACCACCGCGACTTTCTGTAGTCTGTAGCTACATCAAGCGTAGAACTAGAGGGGCACAGCATGATACTCAGCAGACTTAAACCACAGTTAATTCTCCCAATTTCATTATTGGCGTTGCTGTGCCTACCGCTTACCAGCCAGGCCGAAGACGAGCAGCCAAGCATTAATGTCTCTGGTGTCGGCGAGATTAGCGCTGCCCCCGATAAGGCGATGGTGTCGGTTTCCATTGAATCCCGACGCAAACGTATTCAAGAAGCGCGCGACGAGGTTGCCGCGGTTATTGGTCGCACCCTTGCGGTGACTGACTCTCTGGATATCGACCGCAAATACGTCAACACCAGCGCCAGCACCATTCGCCCTGAGTATCGTTACGACAACGGCAAACGCAGCTTTCAAGGCTATTACGTTTCACGTCAGGTACTCATCGACCTGCGCGACCTAGACAACATTGGTCCGCTCACAGAAAAGCTATTGGACGCCGGTATCAATAACGTGTCACCGCCCAGCCTCGGTTCTACTAAGGCAGCCGACTTAAAACGCCAAGCTTTAAAGCGCGCCACCGAAGACGCCAAACGTAATGCGCAAATTATTGCCGAAGCGCTGGATGTCAAAGTCGGCAAGCCCATCAGCGTAAACGCGCATAGCAATAATCACCGCCCAACACCGCGGCCAATGATGATGAAGTCAGCCGCCTATGCTGACGCTGAGTCATTCAGCCCGGCGGAAACCTACGAAACCGGCGAAATTCGTTTTAGCGCTAACGTCAATGCACGTTTTTCGATTGAATAATTAAGCCCTAGTACCAGCTAGAAGTACAACTAAAGCAACCGTTTAGAAAACACGTAAAACATTAGCCCGGCAGACCCAACTTTGCCGGGTTTTTCCTTGAAAATATTTTGGTTCGGGTTTCGGCCCTAGAAGGATTACTCATTTGTGTTCATTTTCTTCCCGAAGGCCGAGTCTATTTTTGAGGCATCAAAAATAGACGAAAAAATGCTTTACCCACCGCGCGGCCGCTTCGCGGTTCCTTGCGCTACTCGCAAAATCGAGCGCCTGCGGAACTCGCTACGCTCAAACAGGCCGCAGGCTCAATCTCGATTTTACTCCGTTGCTCAGCCGCACAAAGGGCAAAATACTGCTAACCAACTTTCCGCTCGCCCTGAGCTTGTCGAAGGGTAGCCGAGCATATCTTCAACACCTTTACTGAACCCCGGTACAATCGGCGCCTTTGTCATTCTCAGAAAGACGCCGAATCATGGATTACCCACTCAACCCTGTTGTTTTAAACGCACCCGGAAAACACACCGCTACAGTTATTTGGATGCACGGCCTTGGTGCCGATGGCAATGACTTTGTGCCGGTAGTACCCATGTTGGGTCTGGCTGCTGATCACGGCATTAAGTTTATCTTTCCCAATGCACCACAACGCCCAGTGACTATTAATGGCGGCATGGTTATGCCAGCTTGGTACGACATTTTGGGTGTTGATTTTGGCAGCCAACAAGATGAACAAGGCATACGTGGTTCACAGGCCGAAATTGAAAAAATTATCGCTGCTGAGATTGCCAACGGTATTCCAGCAGAGAGAATTGTCTTGGCCGGTTTTTCGCAGGGTGGCGTAATTGCGCTACATACGGGCCTACGCCAAGGCAAACAATTGGCGGGCATCCTGGCGTTATCAACCTATCTAGCCTTGCACGACAAACTGAGCGACGAAGCCAATCCGGCCAACCAGAACACACCTATCTGGATGGCCCATGGCAACTACGACCCAGTCATCCCCTTCCGCTTTGCCGAGCAATCGCGCGACCGTTTGCAACAAGTGGGTTATGAGGTGGAATGGCATGCCTACCCGATGGAACATCAGGTGGTAATGGAGCAAATTAGCGAGATTGGTATTTGGCTGCGTAAAGTACTACCTTAGCTGTACCACCCCAATCGTGCCGGAGATACAAATGCTTAACAAAATCATATTTGCCGCAGCCGCGCTGGTAGTTAGCCAAGCCGCTGTCGCGACCGACTTAAGCAGCCCCTCGCCAGCCGGGGCCAGTACCTATTTTATTAGCCCGCAAGATGGCGACACGGTTGGCGAAACCTTCACTGTTAAATTTGGCTTACGAGGCATGGGCGTGGCTCCCGCCGGCGTCGAAAAGGCTAATACCGGCCACCATCACCTGATTGTTGATGACGAATTACCCGCACTCGACCAACCCATGGGTAGTAACGTTAAACATTTTGGCGGCGGCCAAACCGAAGCCAGCATCGCCCTGCCTAAGGGCAAGCACACGCTACAGCTAATCCTAGGTAATCACCTGCATGTGCCGCATCAGCCACCGGTGACTTCAGAAAAAATTACCATCACGGTCGAATAGTTAGCCATAAAGGCAGGTCTAGCCAGGCTAGGCCATAAGCCGTTGGTAGAAAGCCAGCTCGGCCTCTAGCGTGGCCACCAAAGTTTCTTGTTTACGAAAACCATGGCTTTCGCCGCTAAATTCATGGTGCTCATAAGTGATGCCCTTCTCAGCTAAGGCGTCGACCATTTTCTGAGCCTGATTGGGCGGCACAATTTTGTCGTCCAGCCCCTGAAAAAAGATCACCGGGCAGTTTAATTTCTCCACCGAAAACAACGGCGAACGTTTGGAATATTCGTCTTTATGCGTTTGATAAGGCCCAATCAACTGATCACCATAACGGGCTTCAAACTTATGCGTATCATCCAAAATCGCTTGCAAATCACCAATGCCGTAATAGCTGGCGCCAGCGCTGAAACAATCATGAAAAGTGAGCGCCGCCAACACCGTGAAACCACCAGCACTAGAGCCAGAAATAAACAAACGCTGCGGGTCTACACGGCCTTGTTTAACTAAGGTTTCTGCACCGGCAACGGCGTCGGCAACGTCCTTAATCCCCCAATGGCCGTATAGGCTGCGACGATACTGACGCCCATAACCAGTAGAGCCACGATAGTTCACATCCAGCACCGCAAAACCGCGGCTGGTCCAGAACTGATGCTTTAACTCTAATGCTGTACTGGTAGCGGCCGAAGGGCCGCCGTGACAGCGCACCATCAGGGGTGGCGAACCCTCTGCAGCGTTAACATCGGGGTTATTCGGGGGGTAATACAGCGCATAGGCTTGCTCGCCCTCGGTGCTGTCAAAACATAGGCTTTCTGGTGTCGATAGGTAGTCAGCCGCCACCGGCAGCTGGCTCGCGGTTGCCAAGGTTTGCCACTCACCGCTGTCGAGTTGGATACGTATCACTTGGCAGGGCGTGTCAGCCGCGCCGGCCAACAATAGCGCCTCGCTGCCCTCTACGCGTAGCTGTTCTAACCACGTAAATGGCAACGGAATATATTCCGCGTGTTGCACGCCCACTTTGGCCAAGCGCCACATGCCACCGCTGCTAAACAGACCCAAAACGTCTTCGTCGTTGGCCGCCCAGGTGGACATATTGAAGTTCCACAGCGGCAATCCACACTCAGCCTGCTCTTGGCTAAGCTGGCCCTGCCGGTTGTATAGATTCCACCAATTATCGTGATCAGCGGTCCATAGCAGTTCGCCACTTGGCGTCCATTCGGCTTGAAAAACACTAGCCCCATCATCCAGCACTCGAGACGCTAACGGCAAACCACGCGAGTCCAATTCAGCTAATCGCAACTCGGTATTGTCCCAAGGCATATTGGGCTGCTGCCATTGCAACCAGCTCAAATGCCGACCATCCGGGCTCACCCGCGGGTAGGCATAAAAGTCTGCGCCCTCGGCTAGGGTAGTTAATTGCCCTTGGGTGACATCAATCGCCACCAGCAAATTTTCAATCGATTCAGTGGTATGGCGTTCAGCAACCGCAAGCACGCGGGCGCGAGCACCGTCCCAGTGCAAATCGGCAAAGCGCAAGTCGGCTTGATGGTAAATCTTCACCGGATCACCGCCCTGCAATGGCACCCGAAAAACGGCTTGGTCTTTGGCGTTAACAAACCAGCAAAAGCCACCTCCCAAACAAAAAGCGCCGCCACCGTACTCATGTACCCGGCTGCGCGCATCATAAGGCGCGGGGAACAAGTCTTTCTGAACGCTACCATTGTGGCTGACCACGACCGTCCGCCCTGCTTCCTGCGGGCGGCATTCTGACCAATAAGCAACGCCGTCAAGCAGAGCCGTTTGGCCATAACGCAGGCTAGCGCTGGCGACTTTCTCGGCGCTTAGCGGCGATTCCCAAAAACCGTACTGTTGCTTGTTCATTATTGTTCAGTCGCAAATTGCTCTTGCGCAAATCCATCCAGTTCGCCAGATGCTTGAAAGCGGCTCTCGCTAAATTCATAACGACCGTCTTCATTCAAGGTAAACACCGTTGTGGCCCGTGTGCCGTAGGCCGGGCTAACGATAAACAGGCTGCTCAATAACTTTTCCCACTCAATCGGCACACCGGTCTGCGGCAAGGCCTCGTCAGGTGCCTGCCGGCGATCCCCCATCAAACCACGCAAGACATCAAACTCCACATCTTCTGCGGTGACAACGGTTTCAAAGCGCCGTTTTCCAAGGCGCACCTTGGGCCAGTCCACATCCAACACCGCATTGCTAAGCCCATATAAACCCGCCGGTAGTTGCTGCACTTTCGGCTCGGGCGCGGTCGCGCTACCAAAGTAGAAAAGCTCTTCGGCGTCACCAAATAAAAGATTAAAACCGTTATAGCGCTGGCTGTTTTGCTCCAAATGCTGACAAAAATCAGCGGCTTTTTGCCCTTCCAACCAGGCTTTAACTAAGCCGCCACGACTTTGTGCCTGCGGGTTATCGGCACTTGGGTTACGGAAGTTAGTCAGCACCGCAAATCGACCACTTTTAGCCACCCCTAACCAACTGCCACCGTCTTTTTCATCACGGCCACCAAACCACACACCACCCTGCTGCCAATGCGCGGCTGATGTTGGGCGTTGATGAAATTCATCGCGGTTAGAGGCCACTATCAGTGGCAAGTCCTGACGGATTTTCCAAGCCAGAAAGACGGTACACATATGAAACTATCGTTTTAAAATTTGAGTGAACTGAGTTAGGAAGCGCTTTTTGGTATTATGCCGCGCTTTTCTCGGCCACGGCGAACCCCAATGGTGCAACAACAAAACCCACAAACATCCTCTGCTCCGCATCTTGTGATAGTGGGCGCTGGTTTCGCAGGGCTCTATGCAGCC
This sequence comes from Gammaproteobacteria bacterium, assembly GCA_030425645.1. Classification (GTDB taxonomy): domain Bacteria; phylum Pseudomonadota; class Gammaproteobacteria; order JAPPPA01; family JAPPPA01; genus JAPPPA01. The sequence goes on from JAUHZK010000005.1 coordinate 43,567, forward strand.
AGCAAACTAGGCAATACAGATTACCGCATTACCGTGGTCGACAAGCGTAATCATCACTTGTTCCAGCCGTTGCTGTACCAAGTAGCTACTGGCACCCTTGATGCCTCAGACATCGCTACGCCAATCCGCTCAGTATTGCGTAAAAACAGCAACACCACGGTGTTGCAGTCGACGGCCAGCGATATTGACCCTGAACGCAAAGTCCTTATTCACGAGGGCGGCGAGCTGAGTTATGACAAGTTAGTGGTAGCCACCGGCGTTAAACACCAATACTTTGGGAATGACCAGTGGAATGCCGAGGCACCCGGCCTTAAAACCGTTGATCACGCGCTTGAGATTCGGCGCCGAATTTTGACCGCGCTTGAGAACGCCGAATTGGAAAGCGATGCTGAAAAACGCGCGGCCTTGATGCGCTTTGTGGTTGTCGGCGCCGGCCCTACCGGCGTGGAACTGGCCGGCACCATCGCTGAACTGTGTCATAAAACCTTGGTTAAAGATTTCCGCAATATCGATCCACGTGATTGCGAGATTTACCTAATCGAAGGCGCTGCTCAAGTATTGCCGCCCTACCCCAAAAGCTTGGGCGATGCAGCACAAAAGTCACTCGAAGACTTAGGCGTTACCGTGCTTAAACAAGCTATGGTGACGAATATTGAACGCGCCAAGGTTACCCTTAAAGCTAACGACAGCGAACAACAACTAAACGCCGATACCATTCTATGGGCGGCTGGTGTTAAAGCCTCTAAGTTTGGCCAAGCACTTTCTAAACGCACTGGCGTAGAACTAGACCGTGCGGGCAAAGTGAAAGTGAATGCTGATCTCTCGCTGCCGAATCACCCCGATATTTTTGTGGCGGGCGATTTGGCTTGTTTTGAGCATCAGGGCGACGCGCCCCTGCCAGGCGTTGCACCTGTTGCCAAACAACAAGGCAGCTACCTCGCTAAGCGCCTCAAGAACGAGCGCCTAGGTAAAACCACAGCGGCATTTAAGTACAACGACCAAGGCAGCATGGCCGTTATTGCCGTTAACCATGCCGTTGCCAACGTCTATGGCTTCAAATTCAAAGGCCCTATCGCCTGGTTCCTGTGGGCTTTTATTCATATCTTCTATTTGGTAGAAACCGATAAGAAGATTCTGGTATCGGTGCGCTGGTTATCTAAATACATTCTACGTAAGCGCGGCGTTCGCCTGATCACTGGCGGCCCATTTGCGAGAACGCGCGAAAACATTCAGCAATAAGGCGCTTATGCGCCGCGGCCACGCTGGGGAACTTTAGCGCCCCCAGCGTGCCTCTCTATGTACTTGCCTAAGCCAGCACTATTACATTTATGTGCAGCTGGACTACACTTGGTAAGCGGGACACAGAGAGAAAAATTATGCGCTTAATACGCAACAGCCTAATTTTAATGATGGCGCTGGGCATGTCGGCCACAGCCATCGCGCAATCGGCACCGGGACTGCAGCAGCTCACCACGGCAATTAGCGATAACGACGTTATTTCGCTTGGCGTTTTTCACGACCTAGATAAGCAAATCGCCGCTGCCGAAGCCGATCGTCGCGCGGCCATGCTTATCGCCGTTAACCGCAGCGTGGACTTTGATTTAGCCGATGGTAGTTGGCAGCCGCTTAACAACGGCAAGCAGCTTTGGCGCTTGGTGTTGGAGTCACCTGATGCGGCTTCTATTAGCCTGCAGTTTTCCGATTTTGCTTTGGCAGAAGACGCCCAGCTATGGCTGTATTCGCCGGATGGCGACAGCCAGCAAGGCCCTTATGGCGCTGAACAAGCCAACGCCTTAGGCGAATTTTGGAGCCCAATCGTACAAGGCGACACCGTTGTGCTGGAGTTAGAAACGTCCCAGCCACAGGCTAATAATCTCGTTATTTCAACCTTGGGCCACGGCACTAAAACCTGGTGGCGAGAAGACGGCAGCATCAGCACCAAAGCGGCTGGTAGCTGCCATATCAATGTTGCTTGTTCGGCCGGCAACGGACACAGCACCAAAATTCGCGCCACAGCGCGTATCACTTACAACACGCTGGCAGGTGGTTTTGTCTGTTCTGGCACCTTGCTAAACAACACGGCCCAAGATCGCCGCGCGTTCTTCCTCACCGCTAACCACTGTATTAGCAATGGGCTTGAAGCGCTGAGCGCGACCACCTATTGGCAGTATCAATCCAATGACTGCAATAGCAATGTTCCGGCGAATACCAATCAAACCGTTTCCGGTGCCACGCTACGGGCAACATGGGCAACCAATGACTTCACTTTGTTAGAGCTGAACGGATTGCCGCCTGAACGTTTTAACCCCTATTGGAGCGGCTGGGACTTGTCTACTAGTAACTTTGGTAGCGGCGTTACCGTGCACCATCCGGCGGGCGACGTTAAGAAAATCAGTATTGATACCGACCCACTCAGCATCCGCCCCGGTTCATCGAACCCGCTGGATGCCACCAACGCTGCTGGTCGTTATGTACATGTCGAGAGATGGGAAGTGGGTACCACCGAAGGCGGCTCCTCGGGCTCCGGTATTTGGAACACATCTAACCACCTAGTCGGCCAGTTATCGGCGGGTAGTGCCGACTGTAATTCACCTGACGGCCAGGACTTCTACGGCTGGATTGGACAAGCTTGGGCAGGCGGCGGTAATGCCCGCTCTCGACTGCAAGACTGGCTAGCACCCGGCAACCCTAACGTCGTCCGGCTAGCGGGCTGTGACCACTACAACGAAAACTGTGGCGACAGCGGCGACACCGGCACCCCGCCTGCAGCCGATGACCCAGCCCCAAGCACACCCGAAAACAGCGGTGGCGGTGGTGGCGGCGGTTCTAGCCTTGGGCTAATCCTGCTGACGCTGATGTTGCTTCGCAAACGCGTTGCTCTAGCGCTAACAGCTCGGATTTAATCGACTCACCACCGAAATAACCTGTTAACTTGCCATTGGCGCCAATCACCCGATGGCAAGGCACAATAATCGGTACCGGGTTACGACCATTGGCCGCGCCTAACGCGCGCACCGCCTTAGGCCGGCCAATCTGCTGTGCCAACTCGCCGTAGCTACAATGCGTGCCGTATGCAACCGTTTGTAGCGCCGCCCATACTGCCTCTTGGAAATCAGTACCCTGCAGGTCTAGCGCCAGATCGAAATGGCGACGCTCGCCAGCAAAATACTCTGCCAGTTGGATCTTGGCAGCATCAGCGACGCTGTCATCACGCTGCCAGTCGGCAGGAAATGGCCGCAGCTCAAGCTGGCTAGGCAAGGCCAAACGACGAATACCCTTGGCACTAACAGCAACTGCGATTTGCCCTAACGGACTTGGCATAAGTGCGTATTTAATTTCCGACATCTTTTTTCTCCAACACTTCAGCCGTGTAGTGACGCCATAACAGCAGTGCGGCGTAGGCACGCCAAGGCTGCCATGGCTCCGACAAAGCCAGTAATTCCTTTTCAGTAAATTCTTTACCAATGACCAAACCGCGCCGCAGAATCAAATCCCCGGCCGGGAACGCGTTGGGATCTAACAAGCCACGCATGGCCATATAAGCAACCGTCCAAGGGCCAATACCCTTAATGGATAGCAAACGTTGCCGCTGTTGCTCTGGGTCAGCCGTTTCAAAATCTAGCTCGCCCGAATGAAACCCCGCTGCTAAGGCCTTGATGGTCTGGATGCGACGGCTGGTAATACCCAGCCCGTCTAAATTTGCATCTAACAAATCCTGCGGCTCAGGGAAACTATGGCTGAGTCCGGGGCGTTGTAGCTCCGTTGGCAAAGCCACGCCAAAGCGCTCAACAAAACGGGTAACTAAGGTGATGGCAGCCTTAACGGAAATTTGTTGGCCCAACACCGCCCTCACGGCCACCTCAAACGGTGACCACACACCGGGCACCCTTGTCCCTGGCCAGCGCTGCCAAAGCGGATACATATCCGCCGCCTGCTGCTGCCAAGCTAAGCCAATCGCCTCAGGGTTTGCATCTAAATCAAACAAACGCCGAAGCCGCGGCACTAACTGCGCCAGATAAGGCAACAGGCTTTCGGATACAGCTACGTTTAACTCTTTTTCATTACGCTGTGAAACCGATAAATGCCCAAACACCCATTCGCCGGACGGATCACGCAAACGCACAACACGTTCATAGTGACTGTCTGTCACCCGCTCTACCGTTGGCAGCGAGCGCGCCTTTAGAAAATTAAGCAAATGCGGCCAATCCAGCGGCGGCCTAAACTGAAGCCGCAGCGTCAAGACATCATTGGGCAGCGACGCCTGTGCCGAGCGCCGACGAAATAAACTAGGTGAAATACCCCAGCGCGCTTTTACTGCCGCATTAAAACGCCGCACGCTCCCGAAGCCCGAAGCCAAGGCGACTTCGGTTATCGGCAAGCCGCTGTCCTGCAATAATTGCTTAGCCAAATGCAGACGCCTGACCTGCGCAACCTCATTGAGACCAACGCCCCAGCGCTGTTGATAAAGGCGGCGTAAGTGCCGTTCCGAATATCCCATTTTCGACGCCAGTGTCGCCAAGCCCAGTCGATCCAAAAAGCCTTCGTCAACCAAGCGGCTAAGGCGATCTGTGACCGCGTCACTGCTGTGCCAGTAGCGCTCAGCAGGCGCCAACTCGGGGCGACAACGTAAGCAGGGGCGGTAACCCGACGTGCTAGCCGCAGCCGCTGACGCATAAAAGGTCACGCCTTTACTCGCCGGCGTTCTTGCTGGGCAAATTGGCCGACAATAGATACCGGTACTATGAACAGCGGTAAAGAACTGCCCATCAAAGCGGGCGTCTCGCGCCTTCAGTGCTCGATAGCAACTGTCGTGATCTAGCTCGGTAGTCGTGTTTTCCATAGCCGCATCATAGCCGCTAATAGAAACAAAACTAGCCGTTTTCGGACATCAACATTAGGGCCACTCTGGCAGCGCTAGACCTATTCTGCTTGAGCCTGCCGCCGCAGCAACCACAACACCGCTACCGCCACCAACAAACCCAAAGAAGCCAATGGGGCGACGCCTAAGGCAAACGGGTTATTGCCAAACAAGCCCAACGGCACCGCCAAACCGATACCCATTAAGGCCTCACCGGTAATTAGCCCCGCCGCTAGCAACAAGCCACCATCAGCCTTTCGGGACTGGGAAGCCTTGGCAGCCACCGAACCAATAGTGCCATGCACTGACCACGCCACTACCCCACCAAAGGCCAGCGGCACAGCCATTTCTAGGGGCAAATAAATACCCACAGCAACCGCCAAAACGGGTGCTCGCCACTCTGAACCTCGGCGCTGCAAATACAGGTCAAAGGCAATAATGGCAGCGCCCAAGACGGCACCAATAGCCACCATCGGCCACGGCAGACCACCCTCAATCACGCCTTTGGCAACCGACGCCATTAATACCGCCTGCGGCGCTGGCAGCTCACCACCAGCGCCAAACCCATAGGCCTGATACAACAACTGCAGTACCGGCGCCATCACTAAGGCCGCCGCCAACACACCCAGTATTTGCGCAATTTGTTGCCGCGAAGGCGTGGCTCCTAGCAAAGCCCCCGCTTTTAAGTCTTGCAAGGTATCGCCAGCAATGGCCGCTGCACAGCAGACCACCGCGCCCACCATCAACGCTGCTGGCGCACCGACTGAGAGGCCTGAGGCCTGCATTAGTAGCACCAGTAACGACGCCAGCAGAATGGTGCCAATGGTCATGCCAGAAACCGGGTTATGCGAGGAGCCAACAACACCGGCCATGTAGCCCGCTACCGCCGCGAATAGAAACGCTGCCAGCAACATGAGCAAGGCCAGCGGCACACCCGCCGCTATTGAGCCAACACTACCGCTGTAAATAGCAGAGATCGCAACACTAACAAGACCGAGCAAACCTAACAGTAGCGGCCGCGGTAAATCATCAGCATGGGTGTCGGCCAATGATGCCAAAGCATCCTTTATACGGCCGGCCAAGCTCAACAAAGTCCATAAGCCGCCAACCGCCATGGCGCCGACACCTAAGAAACGAATTTGACTGTTCCAGATGGTCCAGGCGGCTTTTGCCGGATCCCCCTCAGGGCTACCCATTAATACCCCATACAACGGGATCGCCAACCACCAGCTGATCACTCCACCAGCCAGTACCAAAAGGCTGATATTGAGACCAACGATATAACCCACACCCAATAAGGCTGGCGACACATTGCCGCCGACATAAACCACGCTCTGACCAAAGCGCGAGGCAGTTTCAATAATCACCGTCCAGAGGCCAAGCCCGGTCTGCGCGAATTTAATAAGCGCTCCCACCACAGCGCCTAGTAATAGGGTTTTCACACCTTGGTTATCAGCGCTGTCATGCCCTGCTTCCAGCACCGTAGCGGTCGCCGTGCCTTCTGGAAACGGTAGCGGACTGTCCAACACCAAGACTCGACGTAGCGGGATCACAAACAGTACGCCCAGCAAACCACCGGCAGCCGTTAAGGCCAAGGTCCAACCGTAGTCGAACCCTTGCCATGCCCCCAATAACACCAACGCTGGCAAAGTAAATATCGCGCCCGCAGCCAAGGCTTCACCGGCCGATGCAGCGGTTTGCACAATGTTATTTTCGCGTGGGTTGCTGTTGCCCAATAGCCTAAGCAAGGCCATGGACAGCACCGCTGCGGGTATCGACGCCGATACGGTTAGTCCTACCATTAATCCTAAGTAGGCGTTTGCAGCGCCCAAAACAGCAGCCAGTGCAAGGCCAAGAAGAACCGCTCTCAGCGTTAGTTGTTTCATTAATTAAACCTAGATAGCTCTACGCAGCCGCCGTAACAGGGCCATTCATCTCTTCAGCTAATTTGGAAGCCAACTTAGCCACCAAGCCATAAATTGATAGTTGCGGGTTCGCGCCAATGCTGCTCGGGAATAACGAACCGTCTAAGACCGATAAGTTGTCCAAGCCGTAATAATTGCCGAGGCTATCGCAGACGGCTTCGCCGGCCTTACCCATTTGGCAGCCGCCCATTAAATGAGCCGTAAACAAGGTTGTTTTAACTGGTTCGTAAGCCAAAGCATCCAAGCCTTGCTTGGCCTCGGCCCAAGAACGCCAAGGGCGCGCATCTAAATGCGAGGCCAATACAGATTTGGCGCCGGCTGCGAACTGCGCCTCAACGGTGCTCGACAGCGCCGCCTTAATACCGTCCCAAACGTAATCCGTAAATTCATAATCCAGCACCGGGTAACCGGCATCATCTACCGTTACGGTTGCACCCTGGTTTTGCGGATTGAACCCATCTCTCAATAAGGAAATGGCACAACTTGAATGCTTAAGCTGGCTTACGCGTTTAAATAAATCACTACCATAGCCGCCCAAGACGGTCGACATCAAACCCGGCAACATCGGCGCAATTTCTATTTTGTAGCCCATTTTCCCGGCCACACCATCGCGCCATAAGAATTCATTCGAATAGGTTGATTGTGGTGCCCCATGCCAACCGTCAATGGGCACATCAAACTCGGCCACTGAAGCCGGTACTGGATGCACAAAAGTGCGTTTACCAAGTAAACCAGATGGGTCGGGTGCCTGTGAATGCAATAACAGCGCTGGCGTATTAATAGCACCCGCAGCCAAAATATAACGGCGCGCTTTGACATTAAAGGTAATGCCGTTCGGACGGCGGTTGTCGTCGCCAATACCGTTAACCAACAAGCCGGTCACGCGTTCGCCTTGCTGCAAGACCTTGGCAACCCGCGCGTTATGAACCAGCGTCGCGCCATTGTCCAAAGCAGCTGGAATGGTTGTGACCAACATCGACTGCTTAGCATTACTAGGACAGCCCTGACCACAGTAGCCAATATTCCAGCAGCCTTTAACATTGCGATGAATAATGTCCCAATGCCAGCCGAGTTTTTCACAGCCCTTTGCCAGCATCTCATTATTAGCATTCGGCGGCACCGGCCAACGATGAATATTGAGGCGTTCTTCCATCCGCTTAAACCAAGGCGCCATCGTGTCGGCATCCACGCCCTCAACACCATGCACGTCGGTCCAATGTTTTAATGTTTGCTCTGGCGTGCGGAAACTGGTGGTCCAGTTCACCACCGTGGTGCCACCGACCGCACGGCCCTGCATCACGGCAATCGCGCCGTCCTTGGTCGCTCGCGAAGCGCCCTCTTGATAGAGGTCATTCCAACCTCGCGCTTCATCCATATCGGCAAAGCTATTAGAACTTTTAAGCGGCCCGTCTTCTAACAGCAAAACCCGTAAACCAGCGGCCGCCAAAATCTCTGCGGCCGTACCGCCGCCGGCTCCTGTACCAACGATGGCTACATCCGCTTCTAAAGTGAGGCCATGTTCAAGGCGGCCGCCGTGGCGCACATCCCAACCACCCGTAATACCAACGCTAATCGGATCAACAACAGCCATTTTTACGCCTCCGCTACCGCTTGCACCGCCCAAGCCGGCGGGCCGGGATACTGGCTATGAACTTGGCTCTCTTCAAGGCTGAAATAAGCCGCGGTAATAAACTTCGTCAGCGCCTTATAACCAACATTAAAAAGCTCAAATGACGAATCGCGCCAACGGTCGAGAAATGCGCCCACTTGTTCCGAATCGGCATCTGCCCAGGAGGCCGACAAGCCGGTCGTTAGCCACCGGGTGACCCGCATATTTAATAGATCAAACAACTGGTAAACCATTTTTCGACCAGCTGGCTCTAGGTTATAGGCCAGTTCATCTACTCTCAGTAAAACTTTGTCGAGTATCAGATCCGCCTTTGTCTCGGTCATTGCTGGCGCCAGAACAACCGGTGTAATCGCAGTAAACAGAAGCACGTCTGCAGGGCGTAAATAACGATAGCCTTGCGCACTGTGCACGGCACTACCACCGCAGCCAACCAAACCAGCGCTAGTACCCACCACCGTTAGTGCCGTGGCGCTGACCGCCCCTAGCTTTAATCCGGAACCTAAAAATTCGCGGCGATCTAAGCTCACCACTGTCTCTGCTGCTCGCTTCAACGCATTGCCCCTGTTGTTATCAAACGGGTTGTTTTTATAGCTAGCAGCCTACCGAATTTATGCGGCGTGACAAGGGGCAAATGTGGCCGACTCGCTTGTATTAGCCCATCAAGTAAATGATAATTATTCTCAATTACAGATAAGCATCCCGTTCATGTCTACAACACTTGCTGAGCTTAGCGTCGGTAGCCGCGCCACCGTCACTGGTTTTCTTGAAATAAACGCCCACGTGCAACGCATCATGGCCCTAGGTTTAGTGGTCGACACCCGCGTAGCGGTAACACGTAGAGCACCAACAGGCGATCCAATTGAATTAGACGTGCTGGGTGACCGCCTCTCCATCCGTAACGAAAACGCCAAGCAAATCCTAGTAGAGGCCAAGTCGTGAATCAGGCCAGACCTCGTATCGCCGTTGTCGGTAACCCCAACACCGGTAAATCAACGCTTTTCAACTGCCTTACAGGAATGCGGCAGAAGGTCGGTAACTATCCCGGCGTTACCGTTGAGGAACATGTCGGCTTAGCCCGCTTAGGCAATACCGAGGTCGAACTGGTCGACGTGCCCGGCACCTACAGCCTAGCGGCGCATTCTCCCGACGAGATGCTAGCGATTGATTTGTTAACCGGTAGCTTAGAAGGTTACTCGGCGCCAGACGCGGTACTCATCGTTGTAGACGCTAGCAACCTCCGTCGTAATCTGTTTTTTGCTACTCAAGTATTAGAGCTCGGCCTACCAAGCCTCGTTGTACTCAACATGAGTGACGTTGCGCAGAGCAAAGGCCAACAGGTTAATGTTGCGGCGCTACGTCGGCTGCTACAGGTAAACGTTGTCGAAGTTTCTGCGCGCAGCGGCAACGGCCTCGCGGGCCTAAAGAAAACGCTAGCTGCATTGCTTAACGACAACGCCCAATCTAGAAGCCAGATCAACTTACTACCGGAAGTACAGCAAGCCGCGGAGCAGCTAAGCCAGCAACCGGCCTTTGCAGATTGCAACCGCATTAGCATTGAGCGCGCTCTACTCGACTGCGATAGCTATGCCGCCCAACGTATCGTTGATCAAAACAGCAGCGCAGCCCAGCAGTTGCAGAATGCCCAAAACGAATTACAGGCCAGCAATCAGCAAACGCCATTGGCGGCACTAGAAGCTCAACGCCGCTACAGCTGGATCGACAAGCACATCAACAGCTTGGTTAATCCATTAAAACAACAGCAGCGCAGCCTCGCCGACCGACTCGACGAAGGCTTAGCTCGGCCCCTGATTGGCAGCCTTGGGTTTATTGCCGTGATGGCAACCGTTTTCCAAGCTGTTTTCGCTTGGGCCGTGCCCTTTATGGACTTGATCGACGGCGGCACCAGTGCCGTTGGTGGCTGGCTAGGCGCACAGCTACCAGATGGCGCGCTGAACAGCCTATTAGTCGACGGCGTCATCGCCGGCGTCGGCAGTGTGATTATATTTTTGCCGCAAATTTTGATCCTGTTTGCCTTTATCTTGCTGCTAGAAGATATCGGCTATATGGCGCGAGCGGCGTTTATGATGGATCGCTTAATGCGCTGGTGCGGCCTCAGTGGCCAAAGCTTTATCCCCATGCTGTCGAGCTTTGCCTGCGCCGTGCCCGGGATTATGGCGACACGCGTTATCCCTGAACGTAAAGATCGCATCGCCACCATTCTCGCCGCGCCCTTTATGACCTGCTCAGCTAGGTTACCGGTGTACGCGCTGCTCATCGGCGCCTTTGTGCCACACAAAACGTGGCTCGGCGGCCTGGTTAATCTGCCGGGATTAGTACTACTCGGGCTTTATTTCTTAGGCATCTTTGGCGGAATTTTCACCGCTTGGTTATTTAAGAAAACCCTTTTACGCGGCCCAACCCCGCCGTTTTTGTTGGAACTACCACCCTTTCGCAAACCTAATTGGCGCTCCTTCCTTATCAACCTCAGTGAGCGCGCAATCATTTTCCTACGGCGTGCCGGTGGTGTGATTTTCGCGGTGACCATTATTGTTTGGGGAGCCACCTACTTCCCTCGCAATGCCGACTTAGAATCACAGCGCGACACGCAACTTGCCGCCCTAGCGGCACAGCAACTAGACGCCATTGCACTAGAACAGGCCAGCACCGACATTGAGAACCAATACGCCGCGGCGCATTTAAATCAATCGCTACTCGGGCGCGCCGGCCATGCGGTAGAGCCGATATTCAAACCATTAGGTTGGGACTGGAAGGTTGCCGCCGGTGTTTTAGCATCATTCCCCGCCCGCGAGGTAGTGGTAGCCGTGCTTGGCACCATCTACGCAGTAGGTGCCGACGCCGATGAAACCGACCAAACCCTGATTGACCGCCTCCGCAGTGCCACTTGGCCAGACGGGCGACCAGTATTTACTATCGGCATGGCAATTGGCTTATTAGTGTTTTACGCCTTCTGCCTGCAGTGCATGGCTACCGTGGCCACCATGCGCCGCGAAACCGGCGGCTGGCGCTGGCCGCTGATCGCTTGGACCTATATGACCGCGCTTGGTTATGTCGGCGCGCTACTTTGCTACCAATTGATCGGCTAAGCCATGCCTAGTGGATTTCAAGAATGGCTAAGTTTGGGGCTAGTCGCGTTTACGGTCGGCGTCCTGCTTGGGCGCTGGCTGTCAAAACGTAAACAAAATACAAAAAACGCAGCGTGCGGTGATTGCCCACAATCTGAAAGCCCCAATAAACAGTTTAAGAACATCCCTATAAACGTTGTTAACAAAGGCTCTCACAAGGATCATGACAACGGCCGAAACAATTAAGTCATGGAAAGTAACCTAAAGCATTAGTTTTTTGGCACAATAAATGCTGATAACACTATGTTGTCAGATTAAGAGATCATGAGACCTATGCCAGCCACTCGCACGCCAGCACGTAAACGCACGCCAAATAAGCGCCAGAAGCTTGGCGCTGCTGCCGTTAAAGAATTTGCCAAAAACGGCATCACCCATACGGCAATCACCAAAATTACCAAACGTGCGGGCGTTGCTACCGGTACGTTCTATTCCTACTACCAAGACAAAGAAAGCTTGTTTGAGGAAGTGCTGGCTGAACACTTTGCACATGTCATTGACGAGCTAGAACAAGGCCGTAACAAATTGCAGCGTGGCGACAAATACACCGACGTACCCGCTCAGATTGGAGCGATCAGAGGTTTATTTGACACACTTATTCGAGTCAACACTGACAACAAAGACTTGTTTATCGCTTGGTATCAGTACGGCTATGGCCATACCAAGGAAATTGACGAGCTGATTCGTAACCACCTAAACCAATTAGAAGCCATGTCGATGGATGACATGGAACGCAGTGGCACCATTTCGGTTGATGATATTCCCGTACTGGCGCAGTGCGTGATCAGCCTGTGCTTGGGCATGAGCCAACATATCATTACCACCGGCTCGCCTAGCGTTGAAGACGCCGTACTCTACGTCATGCGCTTTACGATCGGTGGCCTAGCCGATTACATCGGCCAGGGTGAAAACGCCGTCAAAGCCGCGCAACTTCTGTCGGGCTTTATGCAAATGTCGGCCGACAAGCAAAAAGCCGAGCGCGAAGCCGCCAAAGAGGCCCAGTCCGATTAAATGTCGGGCTAGACGTAGGCCTAATCGCTAGCGGCGAAAGCCGTAATGCTCAAACAAGTCAGCCGCTTGCTCGGCGATATCCGCTTCGCTTAGACCGAAGTCCGCCAAACTGTAACTGTGACTACTACGATATTGGCGCGATTGCGCTACTTCTGCAGCTAACCATTGCTGATACTCATCGCTCATTGGCACACCAAACTGATCGTAAATACGATTGACCACCTCGGCCGGCTCAGCAATCAAGTCTTCGTAACGAACCTCTAAATAGCGGTCTGCCGGCAGCTCTTTCTGCAGCTCCAACATATAGCGGTAATATTCAATCAGTAGCGTGGCAATCTGGCCGGTGTAGGCCGGATCTTTTACCTTCTCTGGCGAATGCACTGACCAAGGCACGGTAAACATCGAGATCATTGAGGCAATCGCCTCATAAGGGTGCCGCACCAAATGCACAATACGCATATCTGGCGTCACTTCTAGCTGTGTCCGCAAACGGCCAATCGCTAAGGCGTTCTTTGCTAGCAAGGTTTTGTCGGAGCCAGTTGCATACGCATGGCGTTGTAGATTTTTTAGGTAATACTGACCAAGCCGCTGACGGCGCGGTTCCTCAAGCTGGTCAACAAAACGCAGATCTTCGATCTGATTCAACCAAGGAAATAACAACAAGGCTGCCGGTGTCATCAGGCTGTACACCCAATACTGCTCGTCCTCTTCAGACTTTGCTAAGCCGGTGGCATGGATGCCATCCCAGCCGCCAAAGGCCTTACCTTCTAGCTTGGCTATTAACCGCTGAAACGGACTACCAAGTTTACCGTCTAGCTTGCCCAGGGCGGCAAACAGCTTGTACAGGGCAATTGAGGGAAAAATGGTGTGATACAGCTTAATCCAAGAAAATTGCTGATCGGCACATAACATCCGGTGTAGGAAGGTAGTGCCCGAACGTGGCGTAGCCAAAATATAAATTGGTGCTGTCACTGGTGTGCTGTTCCAGCTAGGAAAGAGCAAATAATCGAGCAACCTAAAAGGCAAAATCACCAGCATAAATAGCATTGTCAAAAACAAAAAAGACAATGAAACGAAAGCGTGCTTGAAGCTGAAATTGCCCTTGCGAAAAATAGATCGCAGCATTTTGGCAAACATTTGCCAATCAAATGGAATCATAAGTTGCTCGAGTGTTAGCGAGTAAATTAACGGAAATTAAGAGCGAGGCTGCGCCGCAACATCAGTAGCGGGCTCTGCTAAGGCGACTCGGCGCATATTATGCGCCACCATCCAAAAGCCTGCTGGTGCAATCACCACGGTGACTAGAACAGATCCCCAAGGGTTGGCGGTACCCTCTAGGTTATGCAACACCGCTACCCCTAGCACCGCTAGCGCTGACGGGCCAAGGGTTGCACACAGCATAGGAGGCAATAAGCGAAAACTGGTTTGCACACACAGGTAACGACAAAAACGGGTCAATAGCCCCGCAATTAAAGCTGTCCATAAAGCCTGCTTGCCACCGGCCAACAAGGCGCTAAACCAACCGTAAGGCAGGTTAACGGCCGCCACCATCGTCCCCATAAACAACGCCCCACCCAAGGCCGCCATCCACTCAGCCCCGCGGTGCCAAAGCCGATCAACTCGACTAACAGCACTCGGTTCCTGAGCGGTATCGCGGCCTGGATGACACGCTGTTTGCTTGGAGGAGGAAGCCATCGTAGCGTTTCCCAAATTACTGGTTATACAAAGGACAAGAAGTGGAGCTGATTACCGACAAAACTGGCATCCTGCATTTGTTTGCCCGGTAACCATCAACACAACTAACAGCCATCTCTAGCCGCATATAAATGCCCTTGCTACCGAAGCCTTCGATTCCCATATTAATGAATATGAATTCAATTGCAACACTGCACAACTAGAATCGCAGCCCTAAGCCGGCCAGCCAGTACTCACGCACTCCCCAACCAACTTCAAGCTCAATATTAATATTCGGCGTTAGCGTAATAAGTGAGCCCGCCAAGTAATTCCATGGCTGTTCTTCGGTTAACGTCACCTCAAAATCAAGCTTTACCGCCTCATTAATCACTGGCACGGAGTTCAAGGTGTCGCCAATCAAGTTGCCAACCAAATCCCCTACCACTGGCAGGTCGCGAATAAGGTCAAGCTCGCCTAGAAAATCAGCGCCGTTAGACTGCACAGCCACCCGCGTTACTTCGAGATGAAGACCACCGACCCAGGCAGTTAGCCACGGCGATACAATCCAACCCACACGCGGATTCAACACATGGGAATCAGACTGAATGGTAAAGCCTTGGGCAGAGTCCAAATCAGTCTCAGTTTTTACCTCTGTCCAAGTCGCGAACAAACGTTGGTAACCAATAGCGACGGTATAACCTAATCCGACGGCCTTGCCGTAGTACTGAACGTCAAACAGCGGAATATCTACCTGCGGCACCGTTAGCAAACCGCCCAATAGATCGGTCAAAGGATTACCTGAAGAGAGCTGTTGCTCGGGGATCTTAATATCCACCGATACGTCACCTTCAACTTCACCGTACAGCACAAACACATTAAAAATGGGCAACAACCACGCATCGGCACGTATGCTTTTTTGTACAAGGTAGTTGGGAATATCAACTTCCACATCGGTCAAACCCTGCAACAGCGGGAAGAAGTCTGGAATGCCCGACAGCGGCACACCCAAGGCATCGACACCGTGAATCTGAAAATCCGTCAGCTGGATATCCTGAGTCTGGGTAAAAATCCCTGGCGTAATGCCGTAGGGCAATGGCGGCTTAACGCCTTCGGGCAGTCCCTCGGCGATGTAGGGGTGGGAACCAAATAGCGGGAAAATGTGGCCCGGCGTAAACAGATAGTCCAAATGATCAATATCATTAGCAAGGCTTTCATCTAGCTTTTCGTTCGCCTCTGGCTCGGCCGCCGAGTCAGCCTCAGCAGCGTCCTCGGCAACAGCCGGCAGCATCCATAGGAAACCCAGGAGCATCAGCGCTGAGCGTGTAGTTTTCATCATTTGCATCAATCTAAAGCTAGCGGCTATGGCCAAGTCTCTGGGTGCTCAAAGCGGTTAGGGAAAGTCGGCATCGCCGCACGTTGGTTGTCGCTCAACTTGTGCCACTCTACGCTACCGCCAAATACGGGCAGGCCGATAAAGCCTCTGAGTTTTAGCACCTCAGGTTCAGGCAGCGTAATCTGGCATTTGTAGATTTTACCGTTCAACACGTTAAACACGCGCCCTTCAACCCAGGTATCGGCCTCGTCGAAGGTTAGACCAACCAGAATGTCGACGCCCAAGCTAGCGGCATGTTTGTAGGCTTTGGCCTCTCTGCGGTTTTCCCAAGGAATCTCCATTGGCGCTTCTTCTAGCCACCAATCAGTTGACTCCCGGCCCGCCCAGATGACTTTGCCACGATATTCGCCATCGGCTTTATAAAAGCGCACCACCGCGTCGCCCGTATTCACCATCCAGTCGCCAACAATATCGTCGGCATTGGTTTCAGTAGCCGCGAAACCGGGCTGCGAAATAAACACAGCAAACACGCTCACTACCAACAACAGTTTCGAAAACAACTGTTTCAATTTACTCACTCTCCACCTCTGGTCGCTTTTAGCGATCTTTCTTTATAGGCCAAAAATAAATTCACAGAAAGGACTTACGTCACTTCGGCGCACATATTAAACTGCCGCTAATTAGAAATGAATTTATATTCAATTTAAATGCCAATTATCAGCAAAATACTACCGACCGTCACGCAGAAACCTAAGACCACCCTACTGCTAAGCTTACTGCTTGCGGTAATTTGCAGCAGCGGCCTCACGCAATTAACACCCAATAACGACTATAAAGCGTTTTTTCAGCCAGACGATCCTTGGTTGCTCGCCTCTGAAAATATTCAGGACACCTACACGCGCGACCAAAACATTATGTTGGTGGTTCGCAACCCCTCCCAGGACTTGTTCACCCAAACTGGCATGCAGTGCATATGGCAAGCCACGCAAACAGCTTGGGAACTACCTTTTGTCACCCGCGTAGACTCGATCGCCAACTTCCAACATAGCGAAGCCGTCGATGACGACTTATTTATTCGTGACTTAATTGAAGAAGAGCCTCTGATGGCGGGGCTTAGCCAAGACTATATTACCCGTAGCAAAGCTGCCGCGCTGAACGAACCACAGCTAGTTAATCGCCTCATCTCACCTGACGGTCACACCGCGGGGGTTAACCTCACCCTGCATTTCCAAACCGAAGACAAGGCGGAAATTGCCGCCGCCGCACAAGCTGCCCGACAGTGGAATCAAGCCCTAGAAAAACACTGCCCCGAAACCACCCGGAAACTCGCCGGCATTGTGATGACCAACGAAGCAATCGCCAACGCTAGCGAACATGACATGCTAGTGCTTGGCCCCATCATGTTCACCATGATGGTAATAATGATGGCCTTCCTGTTCCGCTCAGTTAGCGCCGTAATCGGTTCGGTGCTGGTTATTGTGCTATCGATCACCAGTGGCCTCGGCCTAGCCGGTTGGCTGGGTTACGAAATGACGCCGACCCTCGCCATTGCCCCCACCATGATGATGACAATGGCTATCGCCGATTGTGTACACCTGGTTAGCGGCATCCGTGATGCACGCGTGCGCCAACCGTTGGTTCCCGCGATTTTGACCGGCGTTAAACTGAATGCCTTACCAATCACCATTACCTCGTTGACGACCGCCATTGGCTTCCTCGGTATGCGCGTAGCCGACAACCCGCCCATTGTGCATCTCGGTACCGTCGCCGCCATTGGCGTGACTGCGGCCATGATTTATTCACTCACCCTACTACCGGCTTGGCTAACCCTCACCAAAGCTTCGCTTTCAGCGCAGCCAGAAGGTCGCAGCAGCGCGCTAGTTACGCTGGGCAACTGGGTGATTAGTCAGCGCCGCATCATCATTGTCGTGACGCTGGCATTAACAGCTTTCATGGCCTGGTCAGCGACACGCAACCAAGCCACCGAAGACCTCGTTAAATACTTCAAAAAATCCACTGAGATTCGTCAAGCAACGGAGTTTTCACTAGACCACTTAACTGGCATGTATCAAATTCAGTTCTCTTTAGCGACAGGCGAAAGCAACGGCATTGCCGACCCTGACTACCTCAGCACGCTAGACGAATTCTCGAAATGGTTTATGCAACAAGAAGGCGTATTACAAGTCAGCCACGTGGCCGATATTGTTAAACGCCTTAACCAAAACATGCATAGCGACCAAGACGAATGGTACCGAGTACCAGAAGCTCGCAACCTCGCTGCACAATATCTTCTGATGTACCAGATGTCGCTGCCCTTTGGCCTTACATTAGAAAACCTAGTGACTGCTGATTTTGACGCCAGCCGCTTCGTTGTCACACTAGGCCGCGTTGAATCTGCGCAAATCCGCCAGCTCGAGCAAGACGCTTACGAATGGCTGCAAGTTAACGCACCGGAACTGGCCGTTAACGGCGACATGCAAAATCGCGGTGCCGGCCCCGCCATGATGTACGCACACACAGCATCGAAAATTAGCGGCACCATGACCAAGGCCACCTTTGTCGCGCTATTAGGTATTTCTATCTTGCTGTGTATCGCACTACGCAGCCTAGGCTGGGGCCTACTCAGCATGATCCCCAATATCGTGCCAGCGATTATGGCCTTTGGTATCTGGGGCTGGGTAAACGGCCATATCAGTATGACCGTGGCGATGGTTTCGACCATGACACTAGGTATTGTGGTCGATGACACCGTGCACTTTCTAAGCAAATATTTGCATGCCCGGCGTCGCTTCCAATTCAGTCCTAAACGCGCCTTAGACTATGCGTACTCAACCGTTGGCGTTGCCTTGGTTATTACCACGGTAGTGCTAGTGAGCGGATTTGCCGTGATGTCACTGTCACCGTTTGAACCAAGTGCGCGGATGTCCGAGCTGGCGCTCATCACAATCACCACGGCGCTAATATTTGATCTGCTATTTTTGCCTGCACTGATCGCCACGGTAGACCGAGCGAAAGCCAAGGTAACCGACGATCAAGTCGACGAAACGGTTAAGCCAGAGGCATCCATCGCGTTATAGAAACAGTTATTACGATTGGTGTGGCAAGCCGGGCCGGTTTGATTTACGAGTAGCAACAGCGTATCGCCGTCACAGTCAGTGCGCATTTCTACCAGCTTCTGCACATGGCCAGATGACTCACCCTTGCGCCAATAGGTTTGCCGCGAACGCGACCAGTAACACACTTGGCCAGTGGCTAAGGTTTCTCGAATACTGGCTTCGTTCATCCACGCCATCATCAACACTTCTTTGGTAGCCGCTTGCTGAGCAATCGCGGGAATCAAACCATCAGCGTTGTACCGCAACGCGGCCAAAGTTTCATCTAAGGTGCGCTGGGTACCGTCTGGCGCTTCTTCGAGTAATTTGAACATACTGTGTATTTATTGAAGGCCGCCTAAGATTGACGACGAGTTCGGCTAAACAAAAACGCATTGTAGCCTAAGCCAGCCACCGCCAGCGCAACCACAACGGCGGGTCCAGCGGGCAAATCCAAATTCACTGATAGCGCAAACCCAAGCACGTAACCAACTACCCCAATGCCCCAGGCACTGCGCAGCCGACGGCTAGCAAGGCTAGGCAACACCAAGGTTGCGAATACAAGGTAGAGGCCGATCATTTGTACCGACGATGTCACCACAAGTGAAAAAAGCAGGTAAAAACCACGCTGCCCGCCCAGAAACCATAACCCCAGCACGGCGCTGTAAAGCAACGCTACCGGCCACAAATCAGCCCAGCCCAACCACAAGATTTGACCCGACAGCAGGCGACTAATGTGTTCAGACGCATGCGGGTCTTGGGCCAACAACAGCAACACTACCGACGCCGCTACAACATAGACAGAACCGATAATAGCTTCTTGTCGCTGCGGGTAACGCGTCTCGGTCCAAGCTAAGCCAGACGCTGCCACCAAAGCCGCCGCCACCGCAAACAGCTGCATTAACCAGCTACCCTCAAAACCGAGCAACACCGCGACAATAACGCCCAAAGCCGCCATCTGTGCGATGGTCAGGTCAATAAAGATAATGCCGCGTCGCAAAACCTCCTGACCAAACACCACATGCGTCAGCACTACCATCAGCCCCGCCGCAAAAGGCGGCAGCAGCCAATGGTAGTTGTGCCAAAGATCGTACATGGTCAAGACGTTAGCGTGCTGCTAACAGGCGATCAATACTGATTTGGAACAAAGAATACAAATCCTCTGCACCCTCAGCACCTGGTGAAAACGGCAGCACGACAGCGGGACTATTTAGCTTACGCGCCAAGCGTTCAGCGTTCTTAGTCGGCTGCGCAGCCGTGGTAAGCACCGCTAATACCGACTGACCTTCCAACAAATTATGTAACTTCTGTACATGTTTAGCCGAAGGTGGAACGCCGGGTTTCGGCTCTAGTGTCGCCAATCGTTGCAGCCCCAGCCACTCCGCAAAGTAGCTAAAGTTCTTGTGGTACGCCACGTACTGCAGCCCTTTAAGCGGCGCTGCTTGTTGCTCCCACTGCTCAATGGCGAGCGCCCAACGCGCCGCAAAATCAACAAAACGTTGGCGATAGTGATGGCTATTTTCAGCATCAACAACCATCAACCGGTCGCGCAACACTTCCGCAATTTGCAGCAAACGATGTGGATCCAAATGTACATGCGGGTTACCCCCGGCATGCACATCACCCATACTACGCGTGACTTTTTGCAGTACTTCCAGTCGTTCTACTTGTTCAGCTGCCATTAGATGACCAGGCTGATCCGCTTGAATACGAGGATTGCCGGCCTGTCGTAACAGTACCGGTAACCAACCTACTTCCATTTCAGCGCCTGTGCAGACCAACATATCGGCCTTGCGGGCTTTAGCCACCAGCGATGGTCGCGCTTCAATGTAGTGCGGATCTTGGTAAGCAGTGGTGGCCGAATAGATCGTGGCCTCAGGTGCCAACTCTTTCGCCAGCGAGCCCCATTCAGGCTCACAGGCAA
This sequence comes from Gammaproteobacteria bacterium, assembly GCA_030425645.1. Classification (GTDB taxonomy): domain Bacteria; phylum Pseudomonadota; class Gammaproteobacteria; order JAPPPA01; family JAPPPA01; genus JAPPPA01. The sequence continues at coordinate 64,154 of JAUHZK010000005.1, forward strand.
AAATGTTTAGCGCCCATGACTGGGCGCTAAACAAACCAGCCAAAGCCACTGAAGCAAGCTTAATAAAGCTTCTCATCAGTAAAGGCTACCGCTAGAAGCGGTGCGCGCCATGTGAACCCAAGGAATAAACGTACTGGAGGAAGATTTGTTGATCTTTTTCCTCACCCGGATGGCGAGAGTCTTCGGTTGAATACTGCAAACGTAGGCGCGAGAACTCGCTATTGCTGTAGTCGAACATAATCGTGCTACGCGCCGGCTTCACGTCCTCATCGGCCCAACCACTTTCCTCAATCAAGTCGTCAGCACTGCCAAAACCAGTGAAACTTACATTGCTAAATTGGTTATCTGAATCCAGCTGGTCGTAACGCAGACCTACACGCCAGCGCGGTACAAATTGATAAACCGCCTGGACGTACCAGCCTGTTTGATCAGCAACGATATTACCGTCACCCGACTCAGCGTTAGCTGCATCTTCAAACTCAAACTCACCGTCCATCTCGCGCACAAAGTATTCAGCTTGAATCTTCAAATTGCGCTGTTTGGCGTTGCCGTTGGGCGCCCATTTATATACAAAATCAACACCCGAGATGGTCACGTCACCCAGAAACTCATTATCTGGGGCGTCGCCGCCACCGTGGCTGTGACCGCCAAGCTCGGTGACAACATCGTCAGCTTGCAAATGGCTGACGCCTAACTGCCAGCTGTTGCTGGCACCAATGTCGCCACCAATATGTGCAAACAACACCGCCGAACCACGACCATCTTGTGGTGACCCGCCAGTAGGGAAAGCATCGCCACGGGCCCACTCGGCACCCACCTCAAGGAAGGTCTCTGTCGGCGCTATCCAACGCGCCTGTAAACCAGTGTCATTAAACTGGCGGCCCAACAAGGCACGGTACACCAGTGGCGCATCAGCAAAGTCCCATGCATGCTTGTGATGCACGTTTAGGTAACCTAGCTCAGAAAAGAACTTACCGCCCTTAACGGTAAAACCATGCGGTAAAGCCGTGGTTTGGAAAAAGGCCTCTTCAATATCAAGCTCTGTTTCGCCCTCGTCTTGATGAATGCCCAAGGTAATCTTGCCGTAAAACTTGTCATCAACGTCGGCGCTACCCACCAACTCGATCTCGTTAATAGCAAAACCTTCTTCAGCCACCCCGGCTTCTCCACCTAGCGGGAAACCAGCAATCTCGTAATCTTCATCGTTGTCATAGATCGCTAAACCAGCATCTAAAATCAAACTAATCGCAGGGTTAAATTCGGTCGAAGAAATACGGCCGCGATTTTGTGCGTCCGCTACAGAAGAAAAAGCCACAGCCGCAGAAGCAGCCATCCATACAGAAATATTTTTCACAGGAATATCCTAGTTAATCCAATAGCAAGCAACGCCCCGAAATGGGCGTTACAACAATCTCAAACAGTGTTAAGAAGGATTAACTAGCGGGAGGAGCACGGGATTGGTAGTGCCACTGCTGCTGACGGGCCACCAGCAAAACTGGAACCAACGTAGCGGCAAAAAGAAAGGCCACAAACACCGGCAGCGTTGGCGATGTCGTCAGGACATCATCAGCAGCTACCAGTTTGCACATCACACAACTATGCTCCGCGCCACCAATGCCTTCAGCTTCGTGATGACCTAGATGGAACGCAGCCGCCAGCTGACCGACCAACCAGAGTGCGGCTAGTAGACCAATCCAACGCGAGAGTGTGCGGCGCTTAAACATCCCGCCATTCTGACTGCAAAGCCAAATAAGCTCAAGCCTAAGAGACTTAGGAAAGCGGCTAAGTGTTAGAGAGATGGCTTGTATTTAGCTGTATTTACGCCTAAACCCATAGAGAGCAGATAAGGCGTTTATATGGCGTTTGAAGTGCATAAATTTAGGGGCACCGACAGCGACCCTCAGGAAACCGATGAGTGGCGAGAGGCGATCCAAGCCGTTATTCAACAGGCCGGTCCAGAGCGCGCGCAGTACTTATTACGCAAAGTATTCTATGAGGCCTATGAGGCAGGCGTTGAATTGCCAGACACCTCACACACGCCCTACTTAAACAGTATTCCTCGTCACCGGCAGCCCGATTATCCCGGCGATTTGGAACTTGAAGACCGCCTCATGCAAGCCATTCGTTGGAACGCCGTCGCCATGGTGGTCGCAGCCAACAAAGGCGACGCCGACCTAGGTGGCCATATTGCCAGCTACCAATCTTCCGCCGTACTTTACGAAGTCGGCTTTAACCATTTCTGGAAAGCCAACAAGACACAACAACAAGGTGACCTACTCTATATTCAAGGGCATTCTGCACCCGGTATCTACGCTCGTGCTTTTCTAGAAGGCCGAATCAGCGAAGACCAACTCAATCATTTTCGGCGGGAGGTAGATGGCCAAGGGTTATCGTCTTATCCGCACCCTTATCTAATGCCAGAGTTCTGGCAACTCAGCACCGTTAGCATGGGTTTAGGGCCGATTATGGCCATCTATCAAGCCCGTTTTATGAAATACCTACAACACCGGAAGCTGTTACCCGCCAGCGGTACAGGCAATCTCGGCCGCAAGGTTTGGGCCTTTTTAGGGGATGGTGAAACTGACGAGCCCGAAAGCCAGGGCGCGATTGCTTTAGCCGCGCGAGAAAAACTCGACAACCTGATCTTTGTTATTAACTGCAATCTGCAACGGCTAGATGGGCCGGTTCGCGGCAACGGCAAAATCATTCAAGAGCTAGAAGGTAATTTCCGTGGTGCTGGCTGGCATGTCATTAAGGTTATCTGGGGCAGCGGCTGGGACAAACTACTAGAACGCGATCACAAAGGCCTACTGCGGGTACGCATGATGGAATGCGTGGATGGCGAATACCAAGCCTTCCGCGCTACCAACGGCGCCTTTGTACGCCAACACTTTTTTGGCAAATACCCTGAGCTACTAGAAATGGTCGCTGACCTTAGCGACGAGGAAATTTATTTCGAGCTGTTACGTGGTGGCCACGATTCGGAAAAAGTCTACGCCGCCTATGACGAGGCCTCGCGTAGCGTCGACAAACCCACCGTAATACTGGCCAAAACCGTGAAAGGATATGGCATGGGCGAAGCCGGTGAAGGCCAAAACATTACCCATCAGCAGAAGAAACTCGCGGCCGATCAGCTACAAAAATTTGCTGAGCGCTTCCATATTCCGATTACCCCAGAAATGGCTGCCAATCTAAGTTATTACAAACCGGCCGATGACTCGCCGGAGATGCAATATCTGCGGGAACGCCGTGAAGCTCTCGGCGGTTATTTACCCAGCCGTAACGGCGATGCTGAAAAGCTAAGCATTCCCGATATCAATCTATTCGAGAAACTACTGGAAGACAGCGGCGAGCGGGAAATTTCTACCACCATGGCGGCGGTGCGTTGCCTGATTGCGATTGCCCGCAACCGTGATATTGGCCCCCGCTTAGTACCAATTGTGGCTGACGAGGCACGTACCTTTGGCATGGAGGGCATGTTCCGACAAGTTGGCATTTACGCACCGGAAGGCCAACTCTATGAGCCGGTAGACGCCAAAGACATCATGCCCTACCGCGAAGACGAGAAAGGCCAAATACTAGAAGAAGGCATTACCGAAGCCGGCGCCATCTCCTCGTGGATTGCCGCCGCCACCAGCTATGCCAACCACGGCGTCAGCATGATCCCGGTCTATATCTTCTATTCCATGTTTGGATTTCAGCGCATTGGGGATCTGGCTTGGGCGGCAGGCGATATGCTTGCGCGAGGCTTTTTAATCGGCGGCACCTCGGGCCGCACCACGCTAAACGGCGAAGGCCTGCAGCACCAAGATGGCCATAGCCAACTGGTCGCCGGCACCATTCCCAACTGCCTTAGCTACGACCCTAGCTTTGCCTATGAAGTCGCCATTATTTTGCATGATGGCTTAAAACGCATGTATGAGCAGAACCAAAACCTGTTCTATTACATCACCACACTGAATGAGAACTACCCACAACCCGCCATGCCCGCGGGCTGCGAAGAAGGCATCTTAAAAGGTTTGTATTGCCCTGCTCCCAACCCCAAGGCAGAAATACAGCTGCTCAGCTGCGGCGCTATTTTTCGCGAGGCCCAGGCCGCCGCCAAACTGCTGAAAGACGACTACGGCATTAAAGCGCAATGCTGGTCAGCCACCAGCTTTAACTTGCTCGCACGCGACGGCCATGACTGTGACCGCTACAACCGCCTGAATCCTGAGCAAACACCCAAAACCAGCTGGCTAAACCAATGCCTTGCAGACCAGCAAGGTCCGGTTATCGCTGCCAGCGATTATGTACAAGCGTATGCCGAGCAGGTCCGTGCTTTTATCCCATCGCCTTATACCGTATTGGGCACAGACGGTTTTGGCCGTTCTGATAGCCGCGAATCACTGCGTAGTTTCTTCGAGGTTGACCGCTACCACATTGTTATCGCAGCACTAGACGCGCTGGGTAAAGACCGCAGCGACGCCATCAAACGCTACCAAATAGATGCGGAAAAACCGAACCCAAGGGAGGTGTAACGATGGCTTCAATCAACATCACCATCCCCGATCTCGGCGATATTGAAGACGTCGAAGTGATTGAAGTGTTGGTTAAGGTTGGCGACACCATTGCCGCCGATGATCCTGTCATCGTGCTCGAGTCAGCCAAAGCCTCGATGGATATTCCCTGCCCTACGGCGGGCACCATTGAATCCATCGCCGTTAACGTCGGCGACAAGGTCAATAGCGGCGACGCACTACTGCAACTACTCGGCTCAGAGGAAGAGTCCGAATCTGAGCCAGAGCCAGCAACCGCCGCAGAAGCAACTGAAACAGAAAACAACCACCAAGCAGCACCGGCAAACTTAGAGCCAACAGCCGAGGACGCTGCCAACGATCCAGCACCAGTTAGTAGCAACTCTAGTGCCGGCCCTAGCCCCATTCACGCCAGCCCAGCGGTGCGTCGTATTGCTAGCGAACACGCCGTTGATCTTAGCCAGATTACCGGCACTGGCCCGCATGGCCGCATTACTAAAGCGGATATACAAAACCATCTCGGACTCCAAGCTGCGCCGGCTTCGACAGCGACATCCACTTCTCAGCCGAAACCCAGCAGCAGCGAGACCATTGCCCTTAGCCGGATACAAAAACTATCAGCGCAACATCTGCAGCAAAGCTGGGCCAATATCCCGCACGTCACTCATTTTGACGAAGCCGATATCACCGATTTAGAAGCCTGGCGCCAACAGCTTAAACAACAACAGCCCGACCAGGCGCTATCGCTACTGCCGTTTGTGATGAAAGCCGTCAGTTATTGCCTCGCGCAAGAGCCGCGTTTTAATAGCCAACTAAGTGCCGACGGCGAATCACTACGGCTAAATGCGGAGATCAATCTCGGCATCGCCGTAGATACCGCCGATGGCTTAGTAGTGCCAGTCATCCAGCAGGTTGAGCAACAAGGCGTACGATCACTAGCTAAAACCCTCGGCGAGACGGCGCAGCGCGCCCGCGACGGCAAACTGAGCCCAGCCGATCTTAAAGGCGGCAGTTTCACCATTAGCAACCTAGGTGGCATTGGCGGTCAGCATTTCACGCCGATTATTAATGCCCCAGAAGTCGGTATTTTAGGACTAGGGCAAGCCCGCTGGCAGCTCAAACGTATTGGCCCGCCGCAACAACAAGGCGACATCGAAGACCGACTAATACAACCGCTAGCACTGTCTTACGACCATCGCGTGATTGACGGTGCCGTGGCCGCGCGTTTTATCGCCTTGCTAAAACAAGCATTAGAAGATTTACGCAAAATTTTGTTGTGAGGCTGTCAACCCAAACTGGGGCATTGCGTTGACTTTAGTAAGTACCGAAAAATCCACCGGGGTCAGCGTATGAAATCTATCAGCTTAATTATTGCCACTGCCGTCATTGTGTTCACGGCTGGCGTCAGCACGGCACAGGCCGGCCCACGTGTTAGCACGAGCCTGCAACTCCACTTTCCGCATGTCAGCGTCGGTCTACACAGCGGCGGCTATGTCAGCCTACGTGGCCACTATGGTCATCACGGTCATCACCATCGGCGTCACCATCACCGACATCACCACCACCGGGGTTACGCCAGCTGGCAGCACCGGCCACGACAGCAACATCACTACGGTTACGACTATGGCTACGGCGATAGTTATGCACCGCAGCACTACCACCATCGAGACCAGCGAACCCGAGCAGCCGCCAAGCCTGCCGCTAGCCAACCAATGGCAAAAGCCACAAGCAGCAGCGAGTTAACTCACAAACATCCGCACCATAAAAACCGTCGCCATCATCGCCACGGACCGCATGATGCTCACGGCAAAATTCATCTACGCCAACATCAGTTTTGCGCCCAAGAATCGCAGCGACCAGAGGCCTGCCTAGCCAGAATTCATCACCAACATTAGGGACAGAACTAGAGCAGCTGCCGCTAGGGCTCGTCACACTGGCAGTTATGTAACTGCAAGTTATTGGGGTTAGCCAGCCAGCTGGGTGAGAAATCGAACATACGCCTGACGGTACGGGCGAAATGAGCCTGATCATAAAAACCCACCTCGGCGGCAATATCAGTCAGCATCATGCCGGTTTGCCATAACACCGCTGCCTGCCGCAGCCGCGCCCATAACAGGTACTGACGCACTGGCAAGCCATACTGCTGCTTAAACAAATGCATAAAACGTGATTCCGACACCTCAGCCTGTTTGGCTAAGGCTTCGATATCTGGGTTTACCGGCAGACTGCGGCGCAACTCCGTGGCAATAGCTTCAATGCGAGGGTCAAACTCTGGCCGTTCAGGGCGGTAAGCACTAAAGCCGATCAATAGCTGCTCAACTAAATGCCAGGCGCTATCGCAATCTAAGCTGCCGTTTAGGGCCTCTTGGCACCGTGGTAACAGTGCCGTAATTTTCTCAATGTCGAGCGCAACCGCATCCCGTTCCAGCAACACCGGCTCAAGGTAGCGGTACGCCGCACTGTCAGCATCGATCAATAAGTCCAACACGGCACCGTCATGCGTATCGACACACTGCTCGCAGTTTGGCCTCACCAAGACTGCTCTTGCCGACAGTGGACCGGTATCCGTAGAAACCGTAATCTCGCCATCCAAGCCAATATATAGCGAGGCTGGGAAGTGCATATGCGGCGTATTAGCCAAGGACCGGCTCGCCATCATCAATACACCCTGCCACAGCCAAACGTGATTGGTTGCTGGCTGTTGCTCAGAATGATGGCTAGGCTTAGAAGTCATTTTTTTGATGATTTTTAGTCACGACAGTTGCGTACAAGCATGGCATAAACAATAGGCATAAAGTAACCTCAATCGTGACCAAAAGATTACTGGCTAGGAGGATTTATCCATGCGTACATTAGAAGAATTTTTGAACGAATACGCAAAGACCCATATGAACCCGGTGAACTCCGCTATTCATATGATTTGCGTTCCCATTATCGTAGTTTTCACACTGGGCCTAGTGTGGGGCGCCACTGATCTTATCTATGGCGGCTATCTAGCCGGTAAAACCATCGCCGGTATCGACGCCTTCTTGCTACTCAACGGCGGCACCTTAGGCGTTATCTTTATGCTGCAGTTTTACGCACGCCTAAATATGAAGCTATTTGTGATTATGATCGGCTTCCTCGCCTTTAGCTGGTGGGTGCTCTACAGCATTCATACCGCTGGTTATAACGTGCTACTCGTTTCTGCCGTGATTTGGGTGGCCGCATGGATTGGCCAATTTATCGGCCACCATATTGAAGGCGCCAAACCTTCATTTACCGACGACCTAGTATTTCTACTGATCGGCCCAGCCTTTGTACTTAACAAAGTACTACGCAAAACTGGTGGTGCTTGGGTTTAAACCCCACTACCAACCAAATTAAAAATGGGACAGACCCGTTTGGGTCTGTCCCATTTTTTATTTCGGTTGGGTCTGTCCCATTTTTTATTTACCTGGCCCCTTTCCATTACTAACTTGGACTAGACCACCCAGCAAATCAGACGGAATATTCCTAAATTTAGCTCTCAGATAAATAACAATAAGCACCCATATCAACATTAAATGAGTAAACAAAAATACAAAAATATTATGATCAAAACGGCTAAGTGAATATGGGTGTACAACCTCTGAATCTATTTTTACTTCAACGGGCGTTACAGAGTTAATAAACCTTTTCCAATAACCGCTAACCCAACGATGTTTCAAAAGGGCTGCTTCATCACACCCTAGGTTTTCGGACTTAAAAGGTACTACCCTTTTATTTTCAACATTTAATTCGAGAAGCCTGGCGCCGTGTTTGAGCCTATGGCAAGAAACACCAGTAATTCTACCTTCAAAGAATTCAGCACCCTCTAGGGCTCCCGCCTCGGCAGCATACCAATACCAATTAAATGGCAATATAAACAGCAAAATGAAGGATATACGTTTACTAATTTTAGTCATTTACCCCCCGATACCTTTTTGTTCATCTATCTACTTATTCAGTCATCTCGAACACATGCAACGGTGCCTGAGTCGCAAATTTATATTCGGGCAGACCCAAGAAGGTTGATACCACTTTTTTATCATTTTTTTGCTAACTGGCTTTACTGGCAGCAATAGTCACCCAATCCGCCACATCGGCTAGACGTGCTAAATATTGTTCACGGCTACTAACGTTGCCAACGAGCTGCTGTTTTAGTTCTTCTCGCAGTTTATCTACCAGCTTATTCAAACGCCGTTGATGTAAACCTAACTTAGCCTGTAGCGGATCGGTAACAAAACCTGACATTGAGGCTGCGAGGGCGAGAATCACAATTAACAGCAACGTGGCGATAATACGTGCTCCCCAGTCAACTTCCGGCGGAAACCAGCCATACCAAACCCGCCCTAGGCGCTCACCTAACCAGAAGTCGCGCACAGCGTTTTCCCATGCCCACCAGCTGGCGAGTGCCGCGCCTCCACCTAAGGCCCCCGGCGTAAACTGTTTAAAGGCTACCGCGCCAAAAGCAGCCATGCCTAGGCTACTGGATAACTCTGCAATCGCCGTGCGGGCTCCAAACAAGCGCGCTTTTAATTGCTGGCTTTGTGACTGCAGTACATTGCCTTCTAAGGCCTGCTGCCAAACCACTTCGTCAATACCGGCAACGTCGGCCATATAGCGTAATAAGGGATCCGGTTCCTTAGGACTGATATCCAGCAGTTCTTTTTCGATTAAGCCGGTGAGATGCCGCTGCAAGCGAGTGGAAAATCCAACTGGCAGACGCCCGATAAAATCACAAGCCCGAGGCCAACCGCATAATCGCAACAACTGCCCCAGCAACTGCAGCAATAACCAAAAAGGCGCCCAGGCAATATTCAGCGGCACGCGCAGCAAATCCCAGCCAAAGGCTTGCCGATTTAACCGCCGCGAACCGGCGCCCTGCAAATGCCTGCTGACAAAGCTATCAATGCGGCTTTGGCAGTCATCGCAATAGCGGTCAATCGCGGTTTCTAGCGAAGGCTGTTGTTCGGTGCTCACACTCGGTACTCGCATTCGGCATTTAGGGGGATTCTGGATACGGTTAAAGAATTAGATGGGTGACTGATTACCGCGCCAGCCAGCTTACGCGCGGCAACCACTCGCTTGCTAAGCTTACTGTGGCAAAGTTAGGCTGTTATTAGCAAATTTTATCCAATCTTGGGGGAGTGGACGGCGTGAAAAAAGGTTTACTGATTGTCATTTTGGTATTGGCGGCAGCGGTGGCTTGGGCCAATTTATTTCCAGCTCAGTTTATGGGCGTGGCCCTAACCGCAGAGCGCGACCGCAATGGCCTAAGTTATAAAACCACTGAAGTTGATGGCGAAACTTGGCACTACCTTGAAGGTGGCATTGGTCAGGCCGAAACCGTAGTGATGGTGCATGGTTTTGGTGGTGACAAAGATAACTGGACGCGTTTTGCTGGCTCTATCACCCCCTTCTACCATGTGATTAGCATGGACTTACCCGGCTTTGGCCAATCCGCCCGCCATGAGGGTTGGAGCTATCGTATTGGCGACCAGGCAGATCGTGTTCATAAGTTTTTAACATCGATTGGCGTCAACCGCTTCCACTTGGTTGGTAACAGCATGGGCGGCAATCTCACCGGGGTTTATACCCATCGTTACCCAGACAGTGTGATTACCATGGGCTTGTTTAATAACTCGGGCACTGCCGAGCCAGTTGCTAGCGAAATGACCAAACGGCGCGAGGCTGGCGAGCCTAACCCCTTAGTGATTAGTGCGATTGAAGAATACGACGCCTTGCTTGATTTTGTGTCGGTCAAAAAACCTTGGCTGCCCGCGCCGGCGAAAAAATACTTCGCCCAAAAAGCGCTCGATAACGCAGCCTTTAATACCTATATCTTTAACCAATACAAAGGCGACCGCGGTGCCGCGTTAGAAGACAAACTGCCCTCGATTACGCAGCCGACCCTAATCCTTTGGGGCGATGGCGATGATGTACTCGACAAAAGCCGTATTGACGTAATGACGCCCTTGTTAGCCAACGAGACCGTTGTGATCATGCCAGAAACCGGTCACGTACCGATGGCAGAACGCCCCGGCCAAACCGCGCAGCATTACCTTAGCTTTATTAACCAACACTAAACTCATGGGAGCTTTTGCATTACATCCGCAGCTAGCGGCCGACACCATAGAAGTCGGCTCCGCCGGTTTATGCTCGGTACTGCTAATGAACGACAGCCAATACCCCTGGCTGATTCTGGTACCGCAACGGCCTGATATCCGTGAGGTATACGACCTAAGCGCCAGCGACCAAAGCCAGCTGTGGCAAGAGGTCAGTCATTGCGGCCAAGGGCTGATGGACTTGCACCGTGGTTTTAAACTCAATATCGGCGCCTTGGGCAATATGGTGCCGCAGCTACATATCCATGTGATTGCCCGCCAAACCGATGACCCGGCTTGGCCTGGGCCGGTGTGGGGAGTTAAGCCTGCAGTGGCTTATTCTGAGGATGAGTTAGCTGCGTATTTGCCGCAGTTGCGGGAGTTGCTCGGATAGCACTCGCATAGGTCTGTATCACTTGCGGATGAGCCGGCTAGCGGTTGTTTCGGGCCTGCCACTTTGCTGGTGTCGGTTTCGGCCTTTAGAAGGTTTTATACGCTTTCGGTAAGTTTCCTTGGTGCGGGCCGAGTGACTTTTCTTTGTCTCGCCAAAGAAAAGTAACCAAAAGAAAGGCGATCCCACCATGCGGCCCCTCCGGGGTCCCCTGCGCTACTCGCCAAATCGAGCGCCTGCGGAACTCGCTTCGCTCAAACAGGCCGCAGGCTCCATCTCGATTTAGCTCCGTTGCTCGGCCGCATAGAAGGCAAGGGTACTGCTAACCAGCTGCATTGGTAGCGTGAGGTCTTTCCCTAAAGGCCCCTTTTGCGCAGCTGAGCATCGCAGGGGATTTTGGATTGAGGGAGCGGCTTGTTTGAGCGCAGCGAGTTCCCGCGACCGCCAAAATCCGCGAGAAGCGCAAGGAACCCCGAAGGGGCTGCGCGGTTGGCGGTGGCTTTTTTGGTTACTTTTTTCGCCAAGGAAAAAAGTAACTCGGCCTCACCAACAAACTTACCGAAAGCGGATAGAACCCTCTAGGGCCGAAACAACCACGAGCCAAGGTTAAGCCCCTAAACCGACACCAAGGTCTTGCGCGGTATTAGATAAACACCCGCCGCAAAATCTCAGTCGTGCGACTCTCTGGATTCTCACGAATCTTCTGCTCTTCCTTACCCAGCTGCTTAAACAAACCATCCAAGGCGCCGTTGGTAACGTGATCATCTAGATTTAGATCAACATCAGCAATGTTGTTGTCTTTTAGGAACATGGTTACCGGCGCGGCAATGCGTTGCAGCTGTTTGTAGCTACGCGTGACGCCGGTATCAGATGTCGCCCGCGATACTAATGGACGAAAACGTTTATACAGCTCACCCTCGGTTGCGTTACGCAGAAATTCTGTAGCCGACTGAGGGCCGCCTTCGACAATACTTTTTACATCCGCCAATTGCAGGCTTCGAATGGCATTGCCAAAAATTTCAGCCGCCTCGGGTACCGCACTCTCTGCGGCGCGATTCAAGGTGACGATAAAGTTGTCGACCATTTCTTCTTGGCCCAGCTTCCGCAACGGCCCTTCCAAATAGCTCAGTTCCTGCGGGGCTTCGATACGCACCAAAGGATTGGCAGAAAAGCCGCCGGTTTTGCCAAGCTGATTGATAGCGCGCTCAACACCAACCGCCAGCGCTTCGCGCACGCCTTCTACCATCTCGGTTTCAGATAACACTGCCAAGGCGTTCTGTTCGATGGAGCTACTGTCGCCACCACCAAATAAACCGCCAAAGGTTTCCTCAAACCAGTCCCCAAAACCCGCTTGCGCAGGTGCACTGATGGCCACGCTCGTGGCGATAAGCAATACAGATAAATAACGCACATTACACCCCATAGAAAAAACGTTGGCTATTAGACCAGAAGCCAACAAAAAATTCACAGCCTGCCGCTACAGCCGCAGCGGCAGGCTCGCCCTATTAGTTGGGATCAAACTCAATAATATGGATCCAACTGCCACGATCTTGGTGCGGCATGGTGATGCAAGGCCCCGCCAACGGGTTGGCCAAACCACAGACATCGGCCCGCGCGTGCATACGTTTGTATTCAGTGACCGCGGTGGCCGCACCATAATCCGCTTCTAATTGCGTTTGAGCACTACTAAATGCCGCCTGTAGAAACTCGGTTTCGGTGCGTCCCTTTAGCCAGTCGTCGTAGTGCAAGGCTAAACTGCTATCGTCGGCCTTAAATATCCGCACCAGTAGTTTGTGGAAGGTGCCCACGTCATAAGGGTGGTTGCCGCGGGCATTGTGGCGAGCAATAAAATCCGTGGGCAATACGTCGCTTACCAACTCGTCTACCATCGCCGCTACGATGGCACTAAAGATAGTCGCCGCAGCGGTATCTTTCGATGCTTCTGCATCCTCAGCTGCGAGCGGATCAATAGCGTCGTTGTAATGCTGGCCATCCCATTGCTGCAGCTCGACTAGCATTTGTTGCTGCTTAGCAGACAGGTCACAGGGATTCGCTGCACCTAAGCAGCGATTAATCACCGGCAGCAGCGCATAGCTTTTGGGGTCAATACGGCCAATACGCTTATCAAAATCAAACAAGTCTTGATAATTGACACCGGCAACATCATCACCATGACCGTCTACTGCGCCGCTGACTTCAGCGGTTAGCAGCTCTTCCCAAATTCGGTTGCGGCCGTCGATAGCACTTGGCTCTTGCGAGGCAGCACCGCCGGTTCCCTCACCCCATGCTTTGGCGGGTTTGTTATTCCAGTTATGCATATAACCACGGCTGGGGTTAATGCTATGCGGCGTATTTTCAAACACCAAGGTATCGCAATGATCCTGACTACCGTCGCCCTTAGCCGGCAAGCGTTGGTCGTAAGTCGGATGCCGCCAAGGGTGCAAACCCGGATGGTAATAAGCGATATTGCCGTCGGCGTCGGCATACATGGTGTTTTCGTTCCAGCTCACCTTGCTCATCGCCTCATGGAACTCGTCAAAGTTCTGCGCCCTCGCCCAAGCCAGCACGCCTTCCACGGTTTCAATTTCACGCATCCACATGCCATATTGCACGGCTCTCGCAAGCTTGCCGTCAGCAGAACGCGCCACCACCGGCCCATGTACGGTGCGGCATACGCGAATATCTTGCGAATTTAAGCCGACGGGCCCGGCCGGCACGCCAGCCGCCGAACTGCGGTACGCGATCACTTCATCACGGCAGTCCATTTGTTTTTCTTCGCCGTCATGCAAATAGGTTTCTGGCCCCGTTAGCTCAACCACAAAACTGTCGATGGTCTTCGACTCGCCCGTAGTCAACGCCCAAGCAACTCGGGTGCCGTAACCAATACCAACAACCGGCAGGCCGGGAACACCTACACCCCGTGAGGCGTAACCACCGCCAACCACTTCTAGTTCGTAAAACAGCGTTGGGTAGCTATAACCCAGCTGCGGAGCTGACAAAATCAGAGTACTGTCGCCTTCACTGGCGGTGTCATTAACAGTGACCTGATAAGACGCCGAAATACGACTCACCGGTTCACGGTTGTTATAGCGTTCCAGTGCTGCACTCAGTAGCTCCGGCGGATACGGAAACTCATAATCTTCGGGTAACTTAGCCTGTACCGGTGGCGGCTCAGGGAAGTGGCCGGTTCCGTCACCGCGCGCCAGTTCCGGCGGCAGGCTTTCGGCATAGTCCATTGCGGCCTCTAGTACCGCCTCACGTAGGGGCTCCGGGGTCGAAATATTGGTGAACTCAGCGTCGGTGACGGTCACCGTGGCTTTTTTGTCATCGACCCACAACACGTCTTTAAAAATTTGCCGCGCTAGCAGGCGGCCATGATCAGCCGTTAGATTCTGCAGCAGGCTAACGTTAGCCATCTCGTCGCCACCATTGGCGGCCACAAAGCGTGTCATATACACACCTAATGCGAGCACATCTAGCGGATTGATATGCGACGGCGTGTATTGCAGCGCTAACATTTCCATTGGTAACTCGGCCGCTAAATCCAGCGGGTTGTTTACCCGATCAATCCAGGCATTGGCACCAGCCACATAACCGTCAAGCGCGTCTTTCGCTAAATCTGAGAGATTGTCGTAGAACTGCTGGTACTCGGCTTGGCTATAGCGCAAGGTCTTGCGCTGCACGTCATCAGCAACGTCGCCCGTGCCCGTTAACGCTGAAAAGGTACCGGCACCTTGTCGCAGCGCGGCATCCATTAAAAACAGTCGGTCTTGGGCAGTAACGTAACCGGCGCCATACCAAACCGCGTAACCGGTATCACCGTGGATAACGGGCACACCGAAGTCAGCCCGGTAAATTTTTACGTTGCCATCGCCACTATCTAAATCATGTTCAGGCGACAAGGCCGCAACGTCAGTAAAGGCACCGTCTTTAAACTGGCTGTTCCAATACATCTCCCGTTGATCATCGTAATGGTCGCCATAACTGTCAGGATCTTGATTCGGTAGCGGCGACGTCAACGGACTAATATGACCACTGTTACCAGGCGGCATGATGTTCGCCACATTCATAGTGAAATCATTCACTGCATTCTGTGGTTTTACCTGATAGCTACTTTGCGGAATGGGTTGTGGCAGGCAGGCCAATTCGCTGACCTCTACCACCGTATCGCCGCCATCTGTTACTGCGTCAGTAGCGGGCGAACCGCCACAAGCCGTTAATAACAACAAGCTGGCACTTGCTGCTAATAGAAGTTTTAAGGTCATGATCTCCTCCAGACCGCGGGCATAACTGCGCTTAAAACTAAGCTGATTATTTATTTGCGATCAGTATAAAGACCTTTAAGCCGGCATCAAAGTAAGCGAGTCGTCCACCAAAAGCTGGCGAGACCCAGCAACAACACAGCGATAATGTTTGGGATCATCTGCCAATGCCGCTGCAACATAGCCAGTAGCGGCCACGCTATCGCCACCACCAGCAATTGGCCCAACTCCACACCCAAGTTAAAGCCCAATAGGCTGCTGGCCATATCGGCGTTTGGCAATGACAAGGCCCCGAGTACAGAAGCAAAGCCGCAGCCGTGAATCAGACCAAAGGCAACGGTCACCGCCGCCCTGCTCTGTGACTGCCATTTAGGCGCTGCTTGCAACGCAGCAAAATAACCAACCGCAAATAGCGCCAGTCCAAACAACAACCATGCGGAAACACCTTGCCACAGCGCCCACAGCAGCAAGAACAACGGTAAGAGCAGCCAATAACCTGCGGGCCGCTTGAGCGCCAGGAACTCAACCGCGACCAAGGCAATCGACCAAGCAATGACCGCCTCTATCAACACAATATTAGGTGCTAGCCAGCCTAGCGTCGCCGCGACCAATGTGGCGCTATGGCCCAGGGTGAAACCACTGATCAGCCACAGCAGTGAACGCCAATGGTTAGCCAGCAACAGCAAGGCGAGTACAAACGCTAAGTGATCCCAACCCTCAAGAATATGGATAACGCCTAATTCTAGAAAACTCCCGAAACCACTTGATTGGGGTTCTGCCATTGCCAATTGCCAGCGGCTATCGCGCAGGCTAAGAACGCGATCAATATTTCCGTTGGGAGACTGCCAACGCGCAAAATGCAGATGGTTAGGCGCGGACTGCAGCAAAATGTCAGTCTCAATCGCCCATTCGGCATCGTTGCCCTTGTCCTTCGGGTTCTGCGCGCAGTCAAAACTCCAACTGACCAACAACCAGCCGGGTTGGAATTTATGCATGCGACCCGCGTCAGCTACGCACGACGCTTGGTTAACCCAAAGGCGCAAGTGGCTCTGCAAATAGTCCACCACTTTGCCTTGATACGCGTCGGTATATTGAGGATCTAGCCCAACGCGAGTGAGGTCGAGTTCAGAGATACGCACTGAAACCGCTGGCCCCTGTTGCAGCACCCAAGAGCTGTAGGAACTGCCCTGCTGATGCGCGCCAACCGCCGTGGGTAAGCACAGCAAAACCAGTAACAGCGGTATATGACCAAAACGGCGCATCTTAGCGCCAGCTTTCAGTGATTTGGACTGAATACTCGTCGCGCAAGTTAGCCAACAACAAACGCAAGGCTTGCTCGCCTTGTTGGCGCTGCCAGGCGCGCGTAACTTGTTCTCGTACCTGTTCAAAGTCGGCAACTTCGCCACGCACCGCCGCGACTACATGCAGTACCGCAAGGCCGCTATCAAACGGTTCTAAAACCAGCACCTCTGGCGACTGTTTCGCCAAGGCGGCGCTGACCAAGGACTGGCCTAGGTAGTCCCGCAGCTTATTAACGGGCAGCGGCCGATCCGGCAAATACGTTTGCCGCTGCACTTGCCATTGCTGACTTTGCTCAGCCGTCAATTGGCCGTACTCACGTAATGCAGCTGCCAGCGCTTGCGCATTAACCTGTAGTTGTTGGCGTGTTAACTGCCCTTGCGCCAACCGATAGAGACGTAGATGACGTTGTTCGCTTGCGGCAAATTGCGCGGCGTTAGCGGCATACCATTCACGCAAAACACTTTCATTCGGGGCCTCTGCCGCAGCATTGGCACGCAGTAGACTCATAACGGCTTGCACCAGCGGCTTGCGTACCGTTGGATCGTCTCGCACCAAACCCAAGTTCACGCCGTATTGCAGCAACAGTTGCTCATCAACCAAGCGCTGCAACACCTGTCGCTCTTGCGCCGCAGTTATCGGCTCACGACGACTACTATTGGCGGCGTCTATGGCTAGCTGTAGTTCCGCCTTAAGAATGTCTTGGTCGGCCACCCGCGCCACTACCGTGTCCGGCAGGCGGCCACTCCAGCCACTGGCCAGCTGGCTCCAGGCAATCACCATTCCCAAAAGCATGGCGCCTAGGGCGACGCAAAGCAGTAATGGTTTTGTATTTTGTTCTATTGGCTTTTGCATGGTCTTGATTATGTAGACATCGACTTAATAGTGAGCGCAGTATACTCAGCAAAAAACTATTACAAATTGGACACTGAGATGAAGCCAACCACAAAGCTACTATGTGCATTGAGTGCCATCTTCCTCATATGGCTTGTGTACGACAGCCAAGGCACCCCTGAAACCAACGGTGAGCCTGTGGCGCAAGCTCGTCCCCCGGCCTGGCAAGCACAAGAAACCCAACGCCACAGTGTCGCCGACAGTCAAATTTTGTTTGGTGACTTCCACGTTCACACGACCTTTTCCATGGACGCCCACGGCTGGTCTATGCCCGTTTTGGGCGGAGAAGGCCTGCACCCACCTTCGGAAGCCTGCGACTACGCACGTTTTTGTTCCGGCTTAGATTTTTGGAGCTTTAACGATCACGCCGAAGGGCTAACGCCCTGGCATTGGCAAGAAATTAAAGACACCGTGCGCGCCTGCAATGCAGTGTCTGGCGCCCCCGAAAACCCAGACATGGTCACCTACCTAGGCTGGGAATGGACCCAAATGGGCAACACCCGCGACAGCCACTATGGGCACAAGAACGTCATTATCAAAGACACCGCGGAAGCAGATGTACCCACCCGCCCAATTAGCTCCGGTCTAGTCGCTTGGGAAGCCATGCGCAACAACCCCCTCGGGCCAGTCGAAACCTTCTTGTCGCCGTATATGGACTTCAAAAACCGTGATGCCCAACAAAGTCTGCGCTTAAAACAAAAGAACTTGTTAGCAGTTGAGGTCTGCGACACCGAGGTGCATGTTAATGACCTGCCTACGGAATGTCTGGAATACGCCGAAACGCCTAATGAGCTATTCCGCAAACTAGATGAAGGTGGCTGGCAAAGCCTAGTCATTCCCCACGGCAACACTTGGGGCTTTTATACACCGCCGGGCGCCAGCTGGGACAAGCAGCTTAGCAAGGCCCAACACGATCCTAAACGACAAACCCTAGTGGAAGCCTTCTCAGGCCACGGCAACAGCGAAGAATATCGCGATTGGCGCGCCGTAAGCTTTGACGAGGCAGGTAATGAGGTCTGCCCGGCACCCAGTGAAGGTTACTTGCCTTGCTGTCACCGCGCTGGCGAGATTATCCAGGACCGTTGTGAACAACCCGACAGTGCCGAATGCGTAGCCAAAGTAGAAAAAGCCAAAGGTGATTACCTAGCGGCCGGCCGCGCTGGCCATCTGACTATCCCCAACACCGCACCAGAAGACTGGCTAGCCTGCGGCCAATGCACCGATTGTTATTTGCCGGCGCTCAGCACACGCCCGGCACTCAGCACCCAGTACGCCTTGGCTCTGCGTAACTTTGAAGAAACGGACGAAAACGGCGAACCGCTGGCCTTTCGTTGGGGCTTTATTGCTAGTTCAGACAACCACGCCGCCCAGCCCGGCACCGGCTACAAAGAGATTGGCCGCCACAAAAGCACCGAAGCAGCGGGCGCTACCAATGCCTTGACCCAGAAAAGCTTTGTCGAGGCGGCCAAGGCCAAAGGTGGCGACCCAACCGTTTCTGTGCCCTTCGACATCAACAAAACCAAATACAACTTCCTGCAAGTTAACGAGATGGAGCGCCAAGGCAGCTATTTTTATACCGGCGGTTTAGTCGCCGTGCATAGTGACGGCCGCGACCGCGACAGTATTTGGAAAGCACTGGAGAACAATCAAGTTTATGGCACCAGTGGCGAACGGATCTTGCTCTGGTTTGACGCACAGCAAGACAAGGTTACCCACACGATGGGCAGCCAAATCAGAACGCAGACGCCACCTCTATTTAGCGTCCGCGCCTTGGGTTCATTCCAACAACTGCCGGGCTGCCCGGAGCATTCAGTTAAGGCCCTCGGCGAGGCGCGGCTTGACTATATGTGTGGCGGCGAATGCTACAACCCAAGTGATAGTCGCAATCAGATTGAACGCATCGAAATTATTCGCATTCGACCGCAAGCTCATCCCAATGAAGACATTGGCGACCTTATCGACGACGTTTGGAAGAGCTTTAGCTGCGACACAGCCGCGCAACAATGGGGCGATGGCTGCCAAGTCAGCTTTAGCGACCCCGAATACAGCGGCGAACGCGAATTTATTTACTACGCGCGCGCCATCCAACAAGCCCAGCCGGTAATTAATGGCGGCCAACTACGCTGTACGCTTAACGACGAGGGGCAATGTATTGACGTTGACCCTTGCTATGGTGGCCCGCACCTAACCGCAAGAGAAGACGATTGTCTGGCGCCAGCAACGGAACGGGCTTGGTCATCGCCTATTTACCTTATTCCGCCACGCCCAACACTATGACAACGGCAGCGCTAGCAAACATTAGCTCAACGACAGTTAATGTGCGTTTGCAATAAACAAATATACCTTGAATTCCAGTTCACTTAGGTTAGGCTCAATGATCGCGCAAGCGAAACTCTAATTACCTAAGTGAGTATAGCCCTATGAAGTATTGGATGATTTTACTAAGCGCCTGCTTATTGCAAGGCTGCTTTTTGTTTAGTGACGATGACAGCTTTGATTCCGGTAGCAAAGCTGATTTAAGCGATAAAGAAACGGCCACCAAAGTAGCCATTGCCCTTGCCGAATATTTGGAACTGCCGGGACTAGACGGCCCTAGCGCTACCTCAAGAGAGGCTGACAGCAAAGCCGACGCTGAGACTAAAGCGTCATCAGAAGCGTCGAGCAGCGAAAGTTTTGACTTTATCTGTGTTGAAGATAGCAACGATGAAGTGGGCAGCGGCACAGGCTCTCGCAGCTTCAACTCGAGCGTTAGTGAAGACGACAGCAGCTTTAACTTCAGCCAAAGCCGTACGCTAAATAATAGCTTTACAAACTGTACCGCCGGAATAGGCAAACGCATGAGCAGCGGCAACCTATTTGTCACTTACAACGGTGGCGGCGACCGCAGCTTTAACGACAGCCGTTCAGGCTCAACGACAGAGACCGAAGATGAGGTTACTCAGGTAAGCGGCTTTAGCCATAGCGCCAATATCAAACGTGACCTAACCATCAGCTACATTATTGAGGCGGATGAACCGGAACCACTAGCCGCCCCCGAACCCCGCGACAGCGTCAGCGAAACCGCTGACATTAGCTATACCGTTAACGTAGACAGAAGTGCTAACTTTGAGCGCTCCGAGACGCGCACAAACCCAGTCGTCAAAGATGATATAGACGACCGCGTTTCACCGCCTTCGGAAAGTGAAGTAGTAATCACGCACAGCGAAAACACCCGCGAAACTGAAGTGATTAACGTCATCGATAACGATAACGATCACAGTGCCGAACAACGCGTCAACCTAACTTACGCTACCAACTACAACCAGGAAGACGAAGTCTACGAACACACCATCGATGGCAGTTATGGCTTCTTTTTCGAGAACGTTCCAAGCGTCGAACCAGCTTCTGCCAAAGAGGCCGAAATGGAACCGGCACCGGAGCTATGCCCAAGCGGCTCGGTGGATGTTGACACCTTAGCGCCGATTACCAGCGAAAGCGTAGACGGTGAATTTGCTAGTGGTTCCGTGATGTTAAGTTCAGGTGATGACTCCATTACCATTACTTACGCTGAAGGCGAGCTCACCATTACCTATAACGATGAAGAGCTTGATGTGGAAACTGCGCTTGTTGAATACCCTGAGGTTTGCTTCCCGCAGGCACCTGATTTCCGCAAGCTGCCTAAACCGCGTGCCGACGGTGGTGGTCGCCCAGGCTAAACCTAGTCGCGACATTCCGTTGCAAGAAAACCCAGCCTAGGCTGGGTTTTTTATGGCCTATATCAAAACAGGGATCGGCAAAAACGACAGGCAAAAAAAAACCCGCGTCAAACAACGTGGGCTTTAAAGCTACAGGAAGGAGGATAAATCAGTGCGGTCCTGAACCGCACTAAGGTAATACTAATAGCAGCTGAAAATGAATTCAATAACTTTTCGAAAATAATCTACAAATCAGTAGAAAAAATCGCTAGCCGCTGGCCGAAACCCACCAGCGGCGCACTTATTACCTAAGCCTGACCTTTCAAATAAGCCAACATGGTGTCGGCATCACTGACCTCAAACGGGTCTGTTGGGCAGTTATCTTGAAAGTCCGGTTCAACAAACGCTTTTTCAATATTGCCGTCATTAACCACCATCGCGTAGCGCCATGAGCGCAAGCCAAAGCCTAAATTGGCTTTGTCGACCAACATGCCCATTTGGCGAGTAAAGTCGGCGTTACCATCCGGCAACATTTTCACTTTGTCGGCCCCAATGTGTTTACTCCACTGGAACATCACAAACGCGTCGTTAACGCTTAGACAATAAATATCATCAACACCCTGCGCAGCGATCTCTTCGTACAGCTCTTCGTAACGCGGCAGGTGGGTACTGCTACAAGTAGGGGTAAAGGCACCGGGTAGCGAAAACACTACCACGCGGCGGCCTCCAAAAATGTCGGCGCTGCTGCGATCTTGCCAGCGGAACGGATTAGGGCCTTCGACAGACTCGTCGCGAACGCGAGTTTTGAAAATTACGTTGGGGACTTGGTTACGCATCTTACTGCTCCTTTGATTAACTACCAGGCCAGTATGGACACGCGCTTAAAATTTATCAAACTGATATGTTTTATGTTTTTTATAGTTTTTATCTATTTAAATAAAATTGCTATCAAGCGACCATACTAAGGAATATTAAATGCCATAAAAAAAACGCCCGCGAGGCAGACCTGGCGAGCGCTTTTAGAAAGCCGTTGTGGCACAACGGCAACTAGCAAACCGACGGTTGGATTAGATGCAACCGCATAATGCCAATACCCAATAAACCAAAATCGCCCACTGTACGAACAAAGCGTTAGCACGGAAGAGCACGGCGATGGCGCTGGTACTGATTACATGAATGGCGCTCTGCGCAATCCGTGCAATTAAGTAATAGCAAGCCAGGCCTTCCATCACCGCTAATTGATCAAGACCGATTGCTGCCAGTAATACAGCGGCGTAAACCGGAAGGTTTTCGATGCAATTCAGGTGCGCGTGATGGATACGCGTAATGATGGCGGGGTCTTCCCAGGTCTGCGCGCCGCGTGTCCAAGAATTAAATGGGGTTTTTCCAAGCAAACCCATGGTGGCCCGGTAGCCCACATAGGCAAAAGCCAACCCAATGGTTAGAGCGACAAAGCCAAGTAAGGTCGCAATTGCAGCACTCATGGTGAATCTCCTAATTATGTTGTGCGCAAGCAGCATAACGCCGGCATCTGACAATGCCTAGCCCCAGCTAAAACAACAAAAACCCAAGCAAACTAGGTAGTGCCCTTCTGACCTACAGCGCGTTACACTGGCCGCCCCTTTTTACTTCAACGCCACCCAGAGCCGAACTCATGACTACTGCTTCTTTACGCCTCGAAGGCAACATCCATGTACTGACAATGACCAACGGCGAAAACGGCAATGTAATGAACCCGGAGTCACTGGCTGACCTCAACGCTTTATTGGACGAAGTAGAAAGCTATGACGGCAACACCGCGCTTATCTTAACTAGCGACCACGCCAAGCATTGGTGCAATGGCATTGATTTAGCGCTGTTAAAGGCCAAAGGTATTGCCGCGGTTAAACAAGAATTTGTACCCGAACTAGACAAACTGCTACTGCGTCTGGCCATGCTCAATGCACCAGTCGTGGCTCACATAACCGGCAACTGTTACGCCGGCGGCGCACTGCTGGCCTGCGCGGCTGATTTTCGCGCCATGCGTAGCGATTACGGTCGTTTTTGCTTTGCTGAAATTGATGTGCCGATTATCTTTAGCGCCCCAATGCAAGGCCTTTTGAACTGCCTGCACGACCGACAAACCGTGGATCATCTTATCCTCACTGGCGAAGCTATTACCGGCGATATCGCCGAGCAAACCCAAGTGGCCGACTTTAGCGGCACCCATGAAGAAACCTGGGCTTGGTGCTGGCAACTCGCCGACACATTAGCTAAGAAAGATCGTGCCACCTATGTCGGCATCAAACGCGATCGCCGGGCGCTGCTGCACTCAGCTTTTGCTGCATTGAATCAATAACTTGTCGCGCTGAGTCAACACTTCCTGCGCTCACTCAGCGCACACTGCCGCAATGACATCTCCGCACACCCAATTTGTTCGCCAACGTTGGTTAGGCTTCGCACTGTTAATTGCGGCCTATATGATCGGCTTTTTTCACCGTATGGCCCCCGGCGCCGTGTCTGCCGATCTCATGGCCAGCTTCAATACCACGGCGGCGGCGCTCGGCTCTCTCGCCGCGGCTTATTACTACATTTATACAGCCCTACAGCTGCCCGCCGGGGTGGTTGCTGACACCCTTGGCCCTCGCTATAGCATTGGTATTTTTATGCTCATCGCTGGCGCTGGCTCAGCCATCTTCGGCTTAGCTCCCAGCCTTGAGTGGGCCGCGGTTGGGCGTGTGCTAATGGGCCTTGGGGTTTCTTTTACCTTTGTTGGCTTAATGAAATACAACTCGCTTTGGTTCCCGGAGCGACGCTATGGCTTAATTTCAGGCCTCACCATTACCTTAGGCAATATGGGTGCCATCATGGCAGCCACACCACTCGCTTGGGCGGTAGAAATAACCGAATGGCGTAACGTCTTTTTAGGTATTGGCATTGCAACGGCGGTGGTCGCTGCGGTGATTATGGGGCGGGTCAAAAACTCACCGGAAGACGCAGGCCTACCGAGCCTACGAGAGATGGAAAATGAAGCGCCTCACGCAGAACCAGAGCATCACTGGATCAAGGAGCTCGGCGCGGCATTAGCCAACCCCAAAGTTTGGCCCGGCTTTGTCGCCATGTTTGGCATGGCCGGCACCGTGTTCGCCTTTGCCGGACTCTGGGGTGTGCCGATCCTACGCGACCTATTCGAACTCGATCGCACTGCCGCCACCAGTTACACCACGGTGATGCTAATTGGCCTCGCCATTGGCTCCATGAGCAGCGGCAGCCTTTCTGACTACCTTGGCTATCGCAAACCGGTGATTATTTGTTTTGCCCTGCTTGGCGTTCTCGGCTGGGCCGGTCTGCTGTGGCTAGACTGGACACCGGGTGTACTGGCTTACAGCCTTTATCTAATGATTGGCATCTCGGGCGGCGGCATTTCGGTTATCTACGCAGCGGTTAAAGAAACCTGCCCACCATTATTTGCGGGCATGACGATCGCCGTTGTGAATACCGGCCTGTTCCTAGGTGCAGCCGTGGCACAACCGTTGTTTGGCTGGGTGTTAGATCAAACTTGGAGTGGCGCCATGCTGGATAACATTCCGCGTTACGCGGCCAGTGACTACGATAACGGCCTACTGCTTTTCCTAGCCTTATCTAGCACGGGCTTAGTCGCTAGCTTGTTACTGACCGAAACCCGCTGCCAAAACATCAGCAAACGCTAATTTAGAACCCTCGTTCAATTATTTGCTCGCATCCCAGTCCGCTGGCAGAATGCTAGCCAAATTAAAGTCACCGCCTAAGCGCTGTGGCTTGCTGACGAGGGAATTCAAATGCGTTCTTTATTTACCGGCCTAGTCACGGCAACGGTGCTATTAACCGTCGCCGCTTGCGGCAACAACTCACCACGTATTAATGCTGGCGGTGGTACCACACCACCTGTGACGCCACCAGTTGAACCACCCGGCAACACCGCCCCCACCGCGGTTGACGACAACCTCAACATTGGCATGAACGCGCCGCGAAATACGGTCTTAGTACTGAATAATGACAGCGACAACGAAGGCAACCTAAGCCTACTCTCGGTTGAGTCACTGTCGGCAAATGGCGGCAAAGTGCGGCTGAATGACAGTGGTGACGCGGTCATTTATGAACCACCTTTGAATTACAGCGGCAACGACTCGGTTAGCTACACTGTTAGCGATGGCTTCAGAACCGCCAGCGCCAATATCAACGTCACCATTACCCAACATTTACCCGGCATTCGACCCTGTGAACTGGAGGCCGCCGAGCGCATAGCCAGCGGACGACCCTACTGTTTTGATGTGCTGATACCAGCGGCCGATGGGCACAATATTGGTGCCACGGTATTTGTGCCTGCCGACGCTGGCGCTAGCCGGCCACCCAGCATTATTCATGCTCATGGCTTTGGCGAAGCCCGTTTTGCCGACTTGGAAAACCCCAATGCGTTTATGGTTAACCGCGTCACCGCGCAGTCGTTGTTAGAACTATGGCATGAAGGCTATTGGGTCATTAGCTACGACCAACGCGGCTTTGGCGCTCACTTAATGTGGGGCCCGACCACCGAAAGCGCCTTCACTGATGGCGAAATAACCTGCCTAGCGCCGGACGATCCCAACTGCATCGATATTATGAGTCCCGAACGCGAAGCCCGCGACCTCGTCGACGTAACCGATTGGATGATCGCCAATCTACGCGAAGGCTTTACGGTGACCGCCGCCAACGGTGGCACCACCTTTAATCCACCACCGGCTAATGCCCCGGTCTTATTCGCGGAAGACACACCCAACGACCCGATCCTAGGCACCATCGGCCTTTCCTACGGTGGCGGTTTCCAGACCATGGGCACCGCAGCCGATGGCGTTATCAACGGTGGCCAAACGCGGGTTAACACCATCGTTCCGGTCACCACTTGGTATGACATACGCTACTCACTAGCGCCGAACGACATTCCTAAAAGCGGCTGGATAGAATTCCTCACGGTTGCCACCAGCCTCGGCACCATTACCCCGTCTCCTACGGGTGATCTCGCCACCATGGGCATCGAGGCACTGGTACTCGACAACATTAGCGATGCTAGCTACAACACGCTTTATACCCGTACACCGCGCAGCTACTGCGAAAACATGGGCGATGATAGCTTTGCCATCGATGCCGACCTAGAGCCCGCCATCGGCAACGGCAGCATTCCTAGCAATCCGCCCAGCGTGTTTATGATCCAAGGCCAGCGAGATCTGTTATTTAACTATAACGAGGCCATCGACCTAGCTCGCTGCTACGAGAGCGCCGGCTCTGACGATGTGCGCGTTCTGATTCAAACTG
Source organism: Gammaproteobacteria bacterium (assembly GCA_030425645.1). Taxonomy (GTDB): domain Bacteria; phylum Pseudomonadota; class Gammaproteobacteria; order JAPPPA01; family JAPPPA01; genus JAPPPA01. The sequence continues at coordinate 90,605 of JAUHZK010000005.1, forward strand.
ATGGCCATGTATTGCCCGCCGCACAGCCACCGTCCTATAAAGGCCTTACCGAAATCATCTATGTCGACGAAGTGGTCTACTGTGACAGCCAAGGCAACACCCCGCTCAGTACCCGCGAGCTCATCTCTGGCTGGTTCCGCGAAAAGCTCGGTGTGATTGACGATACAGTCAGCCCCCTCAACGCCAACGCCATGCCCGCGGTATGCACCACACATTTTGAACCACAGGCGGCGCCGATTTCTGGCAACAGCTTTAGCTCACTAAGCCAAATTACAACGGGCGATGCCAGCGGTGGTAATTACACCTTCAGCTTAGACAGCGACGCCACTGCCGCCGGCGACCAGCCGGTGACTTTTGTCATTCCCGGCCTACCCGGAGTCAGCCTTTACGACCAAACGCTATTGACCGCCAGCGAAGAAATGGATATTTCCGGCATCCCACTCCTAAACCTCAACGTCAATGCCACCGGTACTCCAAATATCTTGGGCCTGATCGATGATCCCAGATTCTTTGTCTCGATCGGCTTTATCCGTAACGGCGACACCACCTTCAACGTGATTGCTGACCAAATAACACCCATCAGCGGCAACCCGCCACCGCTGCTAGGTTGCTGCAATGTGAGTTACAGCTTCCCGCGCACTGATGGCCATTATCCAGAACAGGTGGGCGAAACCGTGGGCCGCATGAGCGGCTTTGCTGCCAAGCTTAACGCCGGCGACCAATTGGTATTACGCATTACCGGCAACGAAGCACTCTACAACCTGCATGGCACCCTCCCCGGCCTCTACTCCGTCAGTCTTAGCGGTAGCGTGCAGATACCTGTGCTTAGCCCTTAAAGCCATTTACACTGCTAGCCGAAGCATTGAGTAAGGAATTCGGCATGACTCATAGTCGCGCACAAAGGCTACTCGGCTGGGGACTCTCTTGGGGCCCTTACAGCCTCTTTGTTGCCATTGCCTTAGGGTTAAGCTGGCACCCACAAATGCTAGTTTTCGATGGCGGCGCCGGTGCAGCGAAGATCTGTGTTTGGCTGGTTTGGTTGGCTTTCTTGCTGTATTCAATCCGCGCCAGCCATCAGGAAAACTTTTTCAAAACCGTCCGCGCACTTAACCAAACCTGGTGGGGACGCCAAATTGGCATTGATTTATATATTAGTGTCGCGCTTTCGCTTGCCGTGGTGTATCTGCACGCCGGCTCTTGGATTGTTTTCGGCCTCTGGCTGATTCCGATTTTGCTATTCGCCAATCTCGCTATTTTGCTTTATTTGGCCATCCATTTTGACAGCCTACTCGCCCTATTGAGCTAATCCCGGTGGGTAGGGTCTCTACCTTAGGTCGCCAATCGACTAACAATTCCGCTACAGTGCTAGGCAATTAAACCTAGTGCGTTGCCATGGACTTAACCAACAAAACCATACTCATTACTGGCGCTTCTTCCGGCATTGGCCGCTGTGTTGCTAAGCAGCTTGGCGCTCGAGGTAATCGTATTGTGATTACTGCCCGTCGGCAAAACCTACTCGACGCCTTGGCAGCTGAAATCCAACAAGCCGGCGGCGAATGCTTAGCCATCGCCTCAGACGCCTTAAACGAGGCAGATGCACAACGTGTGGTTAACGAAGCGGTGCAACACTTTGGCGCCATCGACGCTGCACTACTGAATATCGGTGACGGCCCTTCCTTCAATATGGCCAGCGAAACCGCCGCTGCCATTAAGGCCAATATGGCCCTTAATTACGACACTTTGGTTAACTACCTAGTGCCGCTAATCCAACAGATGAAGCAGCAACAGCATGGCCTGATTACACACACCAATTCATTGGCTGGTTTTCTCGGCCTGCCGCAACAGGGGCCCTACTCCGCAGCCAAAGCCGCTGGGCGTATCTTGATGGATACCTGCCGGGTTGAACTGGCGCCTTACAATATTAAATTTTGCAGTGTCTATCCGGGTTTTGTTGCCACCGAACGCGTAGCCGAAGATGGCATTCCCGCGCCCATGGAGATATCCGAAGAACGGGCCGCGCAATACATTATCCACGCCATGCGAAAAGAGAAGATGGACTATCTTTTCCCAGCGGTGATGCGCTGGTTGATGCGCTTGGAACATATCTTGCCGAAGCCTATCGTCAATGCGCTCAGCAAACGCATGATGGCCGAAGATTATTAAGGCCAACTCCAATGAGCATTGCCAATAGTTACAACTTCCGTCAGCTGACGCCTAATTTAAGCAGCAGCGGTGTGGTGGGCCCTAACCGTTTAAAAGGCTTGGCCGATGAAGCGTATGAATGTGTGATTAACCTACTCCCCAACCACAGCGAATACGCCGTTGCCGAAGAGCAACAGGCCGTCGAACAGCAAGGGTTAGACTATATTTATATTCCAGTGGATTGGGAGCAGCCAAGCACAGCCGACTATCAAGCAACAGTCACCGCCCTAGCCGACAACCAAACTCGCAAGACCCATATTCACTGTGCCGCCAACTGGCGTGTTAGCGGCTTTTACAGTTGCTACGCCGTTAGCGAAAAAACCTGGTCTACAGAGCAGGCCCGCGAGCATATCTCTGGGCTGTGGCAGCCGCAGAAATTTCCGCAGTGGCAGGCGTTATTGGCCGAACTAGGCCTAACTTTTTAGTCTTCACTATCCCTCACAGAATTTATTCGAGGCGCTTGCCTGACTCCAGAGCCAAGCACTATCTCGTCTACACCGCCAAGGTAGCTACCAAGCGCTTGCTTTATGCTGCAACGCAATAAAGCTATAGGAACCCGTCATGGACGAAAGTTTATTTCCCGCGCCGATGCTAAAGGCGTTTCGTTTGCTATTTAATTCCGTCGGCCGCGTGTTTCCCAAAGCCATGGGTAAATACGCCGCCAAGTTGATGACCACGCCACAAAACTTTCCGGCACCAAAACGCGAACTTGATGGCGTTAGCGACGCCGAAGAAGTGACATTAAGCAACGGTATTCGAGCTTGGCACTGGGGCCAGAAAGGTCAACCCATTGCCCTGATTGCGCATGGCTGGATGGGTCGCGCGAGCCAAATGTTTGCCTATGCACAGGCCTTCGCTAAGGCTGGCTATGAAGTCTACTCGATTGCCCTACCGGGCCATGACGGCTCTGCCGGGCTTGGTAAACAAGGCAATCGTACGCACCCGGTTCATACGCGTCAGGTAATCGGCCAGGTGGCTAAAGAGCTGGGTGAAATTGAAGTCGCGGTTGCCCACTCCTACGGTGCAGCTTGTTGCATGTGGTCAATTACTGACGAGGGTGCCAATATCAAACATATGATTTCAGTGGCCTCGCCAACGCATTATTTGCATCGCGAATTTGCCGAGATATTCCATATTCGTGGCCGTTGCTTGGATGGTTTTATCGATGGCATGAGCGAGTTCATGAACTTCCCGGTCGACAAGATCAACTTTGAAGATATCGTTACCGATGAGATGCAAAGCAAAATGCCACCACTGCTAATCTTGCACGGCCGCGACGATGTGGAGGCGCCGCTCTGGCACGCCGAGAAAAACGCAGAAATCATTCAACAGGCCGATCTGATCGTGGTTGATGACTGCAACCACCGTAAGATTACTTGGGACCCCAATGCTATTAACGCTGCCCAAAACTGGCTGCAGCAACAGCAGGCTGCTTAGAGTAGTAAATCTTCGCCAATGGGGTGGAAACGGCTGGCGGCGTTAATCAATGCATTAGCGGTCAGGGTTTCTACCCCATAAACCTCAGCCTCGATACCGTATTCGCGAATCACCTTAAGTAGCAAAAGATCGAAGTCGCCGTCCCCCGACAGCAATATCACCTTGTCCACTTTCGGTGCCCAATCCAGCATATCAATGGCAATGCCAACGTCCCAGTCGCCTTTGGCCGAACCGTCGGCGCGCTGAATAAACGGTTTCGTCTTAACCTCAAAACCAATATGTTTTAGGGCATCTCTAAACTTGGCTTGGCCATCGTCGCCTTCGCGATAAATGGCGTAGGCATTGGCGGCTACGATTTGTTGTTGCTGGCTAAGCTGTTGCCAAAACCGGCGGTAGCTGAAGGAACGACGAAAGGCATCACGCGTGGTGTAGTAGATGTTTTGCACATCACAAAAGATTCCGACCTTTTTCTTATTTTTCAATGACTTAAACCATTTTTTCGTTTAAAGTGCCCCACAATGGGACACTTTTGGGGCACCTACAATGATCGGTGTTGATTTAACAGGCTTAGAAATTCGCTCTGGCTCGGTCAGACTTTCCTTCCAATGGAACGGCAAAAGACACAAGAAAACCGTAGGTAAAGCGACCGATGAAAACATAGCGAAAGCCAGCCGTATTTATCATCAAATCAAACAGCACATAGACAACGATACTTTTAATGAGGCGGTGTTTGAAGCAATCCTTGATCAGAAATACCAACACTCTGGCAGGACGGTTAAACACATTATTGATATGTATCTAGAACGAAACCGCTTCAATGCGGAGCTGGGTAAATACAAAAAAAGCACTCTCTATCAAGAAGAGCGAAGTTTGCAAAAGCTATTAACGGTTGTCCCACACAATACAAATATTAGTGAAATAACGACAACGACCCTTTATCAAATAGAGCACCAATTTGTCATTGAAGAAAAGATTGCTCGAAATACCTGCAACTCTCACTTATCAATTTATAAAAAATTGCTCAACTATGCCTACGAAGAGAATTTTATTGAGAGACACCCCTTTGACGGCTACAAGCCGACAAAGAACGAAAACAAGCAAATCACTATTGACGATATATATCAGCCTGACGATATACGAGACATAAGGAGAGCACTGGTTAACTGCCCAGCCATTTATCACTGTATTTTCAACTATCTCGAATTTTGTTTTTTCACCGGACTGCGACAGGCCGAAGTTCGAGGCTTGCAGGTCGAAGAGGTTTCTTATATTTCAGACGAAATATTAAGAACAAGACTTGCGAATGACAAAATCACAATCAATCGAAATTTTACTTACGGCGAGTTTGGTCCCGTTAAAACCGATAAAAGTGCCAGAACGATTGCACTACACCCACAAGCAAAAGTAGCTCTTCAAAATCAGCTAGATTTAATACGACGATTGAATGAAAAGGAACAAACCAGAATAGAACACGGTTTTATTTGGTTCTCACCAAAAGATTTACAGCCAATCTATTGCCCTAAATCCTTCAATTATTACTATCGAAAATTAATGAAGAACACGGAAGTCAGACCAATAAGGCCGTTAAAAAATTTCCGTCATAGTTTCGCTGTCAATATGCTCATAGGCGGTGCTAACCCCTTTTATCTGGCTGAATATTTAGGGCATTGCGATTTAACAATGTTGTATAAAGTCTACGGCAACCTAATTAATCAAGATATTGATACATTGGAGTTGAGCAAACTGCGGCTTGACCCCGACTATCATTTAACCGAAGCAGAAGAACAAGCACAAAAAGATAGTCAACCAGATTTGACTTGGTAGAAGTTGCCGAACTCGGCAGCTTAACTGCCATAATTGACAAAAAAACAGGTTTATCAGGAGGACCTAACTAAAATGAAAAAAGCAGTGTTGTTTGTATTTGCGGTGTTGGTTGGTGTTTGGCTGGCTTACATTTCAATGATGGTCGGCATTATTCCGCAGCCGGAATTTTTAGCATTGACCAAGCCAGACAAGTTCAGTGAGCTAGGCGATAGTTTGGCAGCCATTGATGGGCTATTTACTGCGATTGCAATTTTGTTGGGTCTGGTTGCCATCCTACTGCAAGGCAGAGAATTGCAAGCGAGCACTGAAGCCCAAACTGAACAAGCAATGGCTCTTAAGGAGCAGATGCAACAACAAGAAACCAGCAACCGATTAAATGCTTATACAGCACGATTACAGTATCTCATCGCTGATAACGAAAGGCTGGAACGACAAGCCGCGAATGTCAAAGGCCAGATCGATAACTTTGGTCCGTATGACAAAGGAACACCCAGAGAAGAGGATTTGACGAAACTCTGGGATATTCTCAAAGCCACACAAGAAAGACGAAAGCGACAAAATTTAGAAGTGTCTGAGATCGATGCAAAAATCAAAAAACTGCTGGCTTGATTTACTCAACACATATCTCGAAAGACCTAGAAGCCGTGTCGGTCCTGCTACCGCCGTTATATCTGGTTCCTTTAACATACCTAGACCAAACAAAATTTAATCTAGCTCTGTCGCCTGAGGTTGCATTAGGGACATAGACATAAATGTTGCTATTACCGTAGATAGTTACGGCTGTACCCCAAGAGGTTCCATTAGTGCTTACATATCCGTCAGCACTGCTAATAACCATTTTGTCTCTACTGCCTAAAGAAGAACCGTAAGGCCAAACTTCTTTGATATACACAAATTTGCTCTTATTGGGCAGCTTGTCGGCTTGTTCATACATTCTGACAAGGGTGCCGTTGTAACGACTATGGGTAATGCTTGAGCTGTTTTGGTGGCACAAGAAATAATCAGCATCTTCATTACTTTCTGTCTCTGCTGCTGTTGGGTCGCCACAGTTCGTTGTGCATTCTGGTGAATTAAAAGAAGGGCTTGTAGCAACTGCACCGCCACCACCTATAAATATTGAACTGTCATATTGTGGGTGTGGATCAATGTTTCCGTACTCTTCATTAAAAGGAACGGCACCCGCAAGAGGTGATAGCAGCGAGGCCGTTATAAAAGTCATTATTATTTTTCTATTCATTGTTATTCTCCGGTTTGGGGGAGAACTCAGGAATATCAAACAACAATCTCTCGACTAATTCATAGTCCGCTTCTTTCAGTGCTTCCTTGCACACAGACAAAATATTCTCTCTTGTCTTAGGCCCGCCTTTCTCATATCGCTTCAGTAAAGCAAACCCCATTAAAAATTTTGCTCTGCTTTGGTGCTTTCGTCTCGCTGCCGAAATTCTTCTCTTAACCAAGTTAAGTTTCTGTCTTTCCCTGTTGACCCTTTGTTCTTGTAATTTTAATTTATTCTCTAAGTTCCCCATAAATAAATAATAACATAAATAATTTATATTTTGCAAATAAAATTAACTTAAGTTAAAATATAAATACGATGAAAAATAAAATAGGAAAAATATAAACCAAAAATTAACTTACAGAATTATTTCTGTAAGCCCACTTCTACATTGTTCCAATGTGTGGGGTCTAAAAAGGGTTAAAACCCTTTGCCGACGGCTTATCCCGCTTTATTTTTCTTCGAAAAACAAAGAGAAGAAAAAAGAGCATGCTGTATCACCTACAACACAAAAATCACACACGAAAAGATGGGCAGAATGCTGTGAAAATGGCTGCTTATCGTTCTGGTGAAAAGTTGTATGACGATAGAACAGGTAGAACCTATTCTTCTGGTGATCCTGAAAGGGTCGGACATAAAGAAATTTTGTTGCCTGACTCTGCACCCCGCAGGTTCCTGGACCGTGAAACCTTATGGGGTGAAGTCGAACAAGCTGAGAAAAGAAAGGATTCTCAACTATGCCGCGAGTTCGAAATTTCTTTGCAACAAGAATTCACGAAAGAGCAAAACATTTCGGCGGCTCGAAAGTTTTCACAGCAATTTGTTGATGAAGGCTTAATTGCCGATATGTGCTTTCATGGGTTAGATACACATAACCCGCATGTGCATATTTTGCTTACCACCCGAGAACTCACCCCTACTGGCTTTGGCAAGAAGATTCGCAAACACAGCAACAACGGTAAGGACTGGTATAACAAAAAAGACGAAATGGAATACTGGCGAGAAAGTTGGGCCACTATTGTCAATCAACAGTTTGAAGCGATTGAACAGTTTGAAGAGGTTGCAGTGCCTAAGAGAGTTGACCATCGTTCTTATGAAAGACAAGGTTTAGATATACAGCCAACAAGACGAATACCAGCAGAAGAATACAGAGCGAATAATCCTGAGGTTCAAGCCGTTAAGCAGCAGAGGAAGTTCAACAAAATGTATCTGCTCCAAAGAGTTGCTGTGCTTATAGCAAAACGAGCCTACGAGAAAACCAAGCAGAAAGTTCAGCAAATTTTGTTAGATAGAAAGCTGGTTGCTGAAAGCAAACAAGAATTCAAAGCATCACAACAGCAGCCGAAATATAGAGGCGGTTTAAATCAACTGATTGCGGATAAAACAAGAGACGAACCCAAGCCACAGAGAGCACCGCCAAGACGAAAACCACCTGACGACGATTTAGGATATTCAATGTCATAAAAAAGCCACCGCTGGGGTGGCTATAGCTCATGTCTTATTCAAGACTACTGGAGGAAGTTGGTAATTTAGGCCACTTGGATCCGTAGCTCAGTATTTTCCCAATGCTTTGTTGCGGATTACTTTCATCATATTCACCCCAGTATTCTTTTATATCCATTACTTTGCCCTGAGACATGTCTAGGCAACGAATGAAGGCATAAGATTTAAGGCCGTTTCTTTGATAAACAAGCAAACAGTCAGGGTGAGTATCATCGTAAATTAGTGTTCCGTTTGAATTTGTAGCTTTCATAAATAATTTCCTCATGGTCAAGAGCTATAAGGAAATCATATTAAGCTTACGACTAAACTCAATTAGCATTACTAATAAGCAATAAAAAAGCCACCGCATCGGTGGCTTTTTTACAAATTCTTTATTATTTATTTTGAAGGAGAAAGAATTTTACTCAGGATTTAGATTTATTTTACCAGCCTTAAATTATTTGTCAATTCTTTATTACCACATTTAGGCTTATTATTTTCTTTTTTAGGGTAATTTAAATAAGCCAATTTATCTTTTTTAAGCCTGTTGTGGGTGGCGACCCTTTTCTCATGATTGCCTTTCCATCCAAGACTAGGCGACAACTCATAGTCATAACCAAAGTCTCTATCGAAATTTTGTATGAATATATTGTGTTGAACGAATTGCTTTAAAGCCCTGTTGAGGGTTGAAAGCCCTATGCTTAGTTCCTTTGCGACCTTGTTCTTACACAAAGTAATCTTGTTGTTATTGTTACAACGAGAAAAGATCAGATACATAAGTATGTTGGTTTGCTTGTCTGTTAATAAACCGCTTTTTATGAGTTTGGTGAACTCTCCATGAAACATACTTATATATCCTATATCTAATTTATCTTTTCTTTCTGGCTTTATTGTGACTGGTAAAGTATTTCCGTCTCTATCATGAAATACTCTCGTATCTTCTCTATATCTTTCCATTTTTTTATTCCTGAGTTAATTAAATGCTGCCGCACTTAATTATTCATGTCAAATATAGAAGTTATATACACATAAAAATCAATGGAAATTTGGTTGTGTTAGTAAAATACTAATAGAGAAAAAATAGAGCCTTACTACATAAGGCTTGTAGAGCATCTGTTGCTCGCTAGCGAGCAAATAGCAACCGCCAGCGAACAAATATAAAAATAAATTACGAATAGCATTGTTAATTTATTTATTTTGCATTTACTATTAATTTTCCAGTTGCCTATTTAGGAAAATTTAGATGGTTAAGCAAGTTGAAGAGTTAGATGCACAGATTGCTGTGTTACAGCAGCGGAAAGAAGACCTTCTCAAGCAATATGAAGCTCATACAGAGCTTGCAGAGCGATGTAAGGCAGTTGTAGCCGAAGTGAACGGTGCAATCGCTCAGGCGGGCTTAGATAAAGCCGAGTTTTATGAGTTGTGTGGTTTGCCCGTGGTGCCGCAGAAGAAAAGCAAGGGGAAACGGAACCAACCGACCAAACGATACAAAAACCCTGTTGATGGTCAGCCGGATATTGTGTGTGCTCGCTTAACCAAGGAGTTAATCGAATACAGGAAGCAACATGGCGAAGAAGCTCTCGCAGCATTACTTATTACAAAGTGAGTTTTTGATGGAAATGAACGACAAAGTGTTTGACAAGGTTGAGCAATGTTTTGTCGCAGCCAAACTGGATGAATTACTTAGTGAGTTCCCCTTCGCCGCTTTTACTGTTGCCGACCTTTCGCAGCACTTTGAAGTCAGCGATGCGGTTATTAAGCGGCGGTTGGAACGAATTTTTATGACTGGCTACCTCCCCTCAATAAAGATAGGTAGTTGTTTCATAGTTGCTCATTGCTACGAGGATTTGAAAGAGGGGATCGGGATACCCACTGGATAGAAATGGCAAGGGAGAAATTGCCATTTTTGGGACATTTTTGGGGCACCGTGCCCCAAGAAAACGGCCTTGGGACACCACTAAGTTATTGATTTATATACAGTATATGTGGTTTTATAAATATTTTGCACATCTACAAATACAGCGACTTTCTGCAACTCAGCCAAAAAACTCAGCCTAAACCGAAGCTAGCGATTGCCGTTGACGTCGCCGCCGCGACTATTGCCGCCACGACCCGCTTGGCCACCTGAACGGCCGCCACCACGGCGTCCAGACGAGCGACCCGCTGAACGACCCTGATTACGCTGTTGGCCACCAGACTTGCCACGACCGCCGCCACGACGACCGCCACCATAGTTGTCGAACACCACCGGACGGTTTTCATTGGAGACATCTGGGCGATTGCCATCAATATCGCCATTCGCGTCGCGCACCTTTTGCGGGCTTGCTTTAGCGTTACCGTTAACCGCTTTCTTGTTACCAGTCGACTGCCGTTGTTTGCCGTCGTCACGGCCCTGACGTGAGCCGCTATTGGCTTTATGCCGTTTGTTCTTGCCAGCCGGCTTATGACCACGCGCAGTATCGCCGGAGCGCTGACCGTCCTGGTGTTCGCCGCGTGGTTTCTTCGGCTTTTTCGGTTTCTTAGGCTTAATCGGACGCGTATCTAAGTCGCGCTCAGGCACGTTGTGCTGTGGTTCAAAACCGTCGACCAACTGCCGCGGTATTAATTGTTGGATGAGCCGTTCAATGCCAAACAAGTCATTGGCTTCGTCGGCACAAACTAATGACACCGCTTGGCCGCTTGCCCCTGCACGGCCAGTACGGCCAATACGGTGCACGTAATCTTCAGCCACATTCGGCAGGTCATAGTTAACCACCTGCGGCAACTGATCAATATCTAAACCACGGGCAGCGATATCGGTCGCTACCAAGGCGCGCACTGTGCCGGCCTTAAAATCTGCCAAGGCCCGGGTGCGCGCACCTTGGCTCTTATTACCATGAATGGCGGCGGCTTTAATCCCTGCAGCCTCTAATTGCTTAGCCAGACGGTTAGCACCGTGTTTAGTGCGAGAGAAAACCAGTACCTGTTGCCAATCATGCTCATGGATAAGATGACAAAGTAGCCGCGACTTTTGCTTTTTATCAACCGGTACCAACCACTGTTTAACCGACTTAGCGGTGGAGTTTGGCGGCGTCACCGAGACCTCGACCGGGTCGCGCACAATGGTTTTCGCCAAGGCACGGATATCGTCAGAGAAGGTCGCCGAAAACATTAAATTTTGACGCTGCTCTGGCACGATTTTGAGTATTTTGCGGATGTCATGAATAAAGCCCATGTCGAGCATGCGGTCAGCTTCATCCAAAATCAGTACTTCAAGCTGGTCAAAGCGAATAGCGTTCTGGTTAAACAAATCCAACAAGCGGCCAGGAGTGGCAACCAACACATCTACGCCACCACGCAAACGCATCATTTGTGGATTGATCTTCACCCCACCGAAAACAACTTCTGACTTCAGCGGCAAATTTTTGCCATAACCGGCAACGTTTTCGCCCACCTGTGCAGCCAGCTCTCGCGTTGGCGTTAGCACCAGCGCCCGAACTTGGTTGGCCTTCACTCGAGGACCATCACTCAATCGTTGTAATAGCGGCAGCGTAAAACCTGCCGTTTTACCAGTGCCTGTTTGGGCAGCGGCCATCACATCACGCCCGGCTAGCACCGGCGGAATGGCTTTTTCTTGAATGGGAGAAGGTTTGCTGTAACCTTTTTCGGCCACAGCGTCCAATATAGCGGGCGACAACCCTAACGCGTCAAACTGCAAAATGATTTCTCGAAATCGGGGGAAACTGTGTGGAACCAGCACATTTCCCTAACAAGATTATGCGAGAAAACCACACCAATTGCTTTGGCGCTTCTCGCGGCAGAGCCGCAGCATACAGCATGCGCTTGCTCTACACTACGAAGACCACTTATTGAGATCAGTCAAATGAACGAATACTTACAGGCCTACCAAGCTGCTGTTATCTGCCTAGGCCTTGCCGGCGGCTTAATCGTGCTGCAGATTTTGATTGCCGACGTGGTCGCCATTGCCAATAAACATACCCCCGGAATGCCCATAGACCAAGGCCATGGCAGCTTCTTGTTCCGCAGCGCACGTAGCGCCGCCAACACCGGCGAAACTCTCTCGGCGTTTATTGCCTGCCTACTATTCTGCTTATTTATTGGCGCCAATCCGGAATGGACCAATGGCCTCGCCATGCTCTACATCGGCGCAAGAGTCGCGCATATGGTCAGCTACTACCTCGACTGGAGGCTGGCCCGATCTGCGATCTTCGCCTTCACTATTGTCGCCATTGTCGGTCTATGCGGACTTGGGTTCTCCAGTATTTAAGGCCTGATAATGCACGAGCAACACGAAAAAATTAACTATCTCGAACTACCGGCAAGCAACCTCAAGGCCGTCAAAGATTTCTTCGAAACCGTGTTTCAATGGCAGTTCACTGACTATGGCCCTGAGTACACTGCGTTCTCAAACAGCGCCGGCATAGACGGTGGTTTTTACCAAGCCAACTGCCATTCCAGCACCCAAAACGGCGCTGCGCTAGTGGTTTTTTACAGCGGCAATTTAGCGGCGACGCAAGCCAAAATCGCCGCCGCCGGCGGCAAAATTGTAAAACCAATTTTCAGTTTTCCCGGCGGCCAGCGTTTTCACTTTACCGATCCTTGCAGCAATGAATATGCGGTTTGGTCAGACCAGGGAGTGGACTAATGCGTCTGCCGGCTCTGATCATTGCTCTTAGCCTTAGTGCCAGCTGGGCACCAATGGCCACTGCTGAAACGCTACCGCCAGGACAGCGGGACGGCGAATTGCGCCAGCATATGAACCAACTACAAGCCTGGGATGCAGAACAACAGCAATGGCTGATGCCGGTCGAATTTTGGCAGCAGTACGCGGCACGCCGCGGCGGCTTAAGTTGGGGGCGCGGCGCCATCTACCCGCCCTACGGCGAGGTCAAAGAACATGATACATTCATGGTCGAGACCACCGCCGGCCCTTGTTTAATGGAGTTTTTCCACGGCCGCTGGCGGCGCGCCAATGATGTGCGCCGCTGGGACACAAAATTCACTCATTACGCGGGTTGCCCGCATGTATTCGACGAATGAACAAAGCCATACCGACCGCCGTTGCCAGCAGTGAACTTAGTCAATTTTTGCAGCAGCCACTATTAACCGACTGCCTCAGCAAAACCCCGGCACAGCTATTTACACTGACCGAAACCCTGCCCCTCAAAAAGATCAGCTCAGCCGCCGGGCCCTATTTAGAGCGTTATTTTTTGCTGGAAGAAGACGGTTGTTTCGCCTACCTGCACCGTTTTGTTAACGAAGATGCACGCGACGAGGGCGTACACGACCACCCTTGGGAACTCGCCTTTAGCCAAGTGCTGCATGGCGGTTATCGGCAACAGGCCAGCGTCAGTACGGTATGCCCAGGAGAGCCGGTCATTCTTGAAGAACACGAACTGCTAGCCGGTGACAGCAACCTAATCAGGGGCCAGGATTTTCATAAAATCACCGCCGTTGACAACGAAACATGGACGCTGTTCGTGCACACACAATGGTGTCGCCCTTGGGGATTTCTACACGGCAACCCGCATACCGGTGAGTTTACGCACCAGCAGCACCCATCCGACCCCAACCACCGCTGGTGGCCGCAAGCTGCGCTTGCGCAAGACAGCCAGCGGCAGCCATTTACCGACACACAACTCGTCGCCTAACTCGCAAGCTACTAACCACAGTCACTAAAGCTCAGCCTGCTATCGACGGCTCGCGCATTTCCATTACAATCAAAATGGATTAGTAAATAAGCGAGACAACCATGCTAACGCGCGCCCTGACCGCCATATTGATATTGCTGTTAGCAGCATGTGAGAACCCTGACTCTAGCGGCAATACGGGCTCTGATGGCGGCCCTATCATTACCGTTCCGCCTGAAGTGAGCGTCACAGAATGCGAAAACAACCCGCCCAGCGACGCTATCGGCCGCTTTCAATGTAGCTGGGTTTATCGCGCACTCAGCCTTCAGCGCCAGCTAAATTTAGCGCTACCACTACGTGAGGCGCAGATTTTCTCTAGCCACAACTCTTACAACAGCAGCGCGTACCCTGGGCTTTCCACCAGCGACCTCAACCAAACACGTTCTTTGGTAGAACAGTTTCAACTGGGCGTGCGCTCTTTTGAACTCGACGTGCACTGGATTTTTCACGCCGCCAGCGCCGGTTTTGCGCCGGTGACTTGTCATGGCCTCGGCGCCGGCCAAGAGCACCTCGGCTGTACCGCAGCCGACCGCCATCTCAACGAAACCTTAGACGAGATCGTTGCCTTCCTAGCGTCAGAACAAGGCCGCGGCCAACTACTATTTCTGGACTTAGAGAACCACCTGAGCCCCGCTCCATTAAGCGGCATCGGCACCAGCACTGAGGTTGCACATGCAGAGACCCTAGAAGCCATCGTAAATAAACTAGGTGACTTTATTTACCAGCCAAGCGGCAATGGCGGCTGTCAAAGCATGCCCATGGATATTAGCCAGAACGAGATTTTAGCAACGGACAAACGTATCGTGCTGAATGCCCCCTGCAGCCAAGCGGGTTGGGAGAACTGGGCCTTTGACGTCGGCTCGGTGCGCCAAGGCCAAAAAGCCCATACCGGTTTTTCAGGCTACCCTGACTGCGATAGCGGCGACTTTGCATTTGACGATTACCGCCAGCGCTGGATACGCGAATGGGAAGATACCACTTTGGTCGGCGCTGCAACTAACAGCTCATTGCAACGGATGAGCGCACAACATTTACAAGATATGGCGCATTGCGGCGTGAACTTAATTAGCCTTGACAGGATTGACCCGGAGCCGCCGCAAGTTGGCGTTGGCAACCCTAGCTATGTTGGCCAAGGGGTCGATTTTGAGGCTTTGGTCTGGAGCTGGGCGACCGGCAAACCAGCGCTAAACAACGAACTCAATTGCGCCTATCTAGACCTCAGTGACGGGCGTTTTCATGACGGCCTGTGCAGCGACCAGCGTGCCTACGCTTGCCTGCGCGATGACGCTCTACAAGCACCGGTTGCGTCGACCAACGATCTTTGGCGCATTCAGGCCGATGGTGACTTTGAATCGGCCAACTGCCCTGCTGGCTACCATTTTGCACGACCTGGAAACGGCTGGTTTAAACAACAGTTAGTGGAAACCCTTAGCACCACTAGCGACAGCAGTGTTTGGGTGAACTACCACGAAACCGCAGTTAATCGTTGGAACTAAGCAGTTGGAACCAAACAGATACCATTAAACCGGAAGGGTTGGACGACCTAGGTCATCCAACGCACGGCAAATTTTACAAACCGCTTCACGAACGGGGTGTACGGTGCCGAGAACAACTGCGTCAAAGCAAAACGGTCACGAACAACGCCGCGTTCATGCGAAAAGGCTTTGAAGCCATGAATGCCATGTGAGTTTCCGATGCCGCTATTGTTGGCGCCGCCAAACGGTACATTGTGATTCAGGAATTGCACCAAACAGGTATTAATCGCCGCATCACCTGAGCTAGTGCTAGCCAAGACTTTCTTAATGCGTGCCTCATTTTTTGAGTACACATATAAAGCCAACGGTTTCTCGCCCGCATTGATGTAGTCAATCGCTTCTTGTTGATCCTGCCACGTCACCAATGGCAATACCGGGCCGAAGATTTCCTCTTCCAAGATACGCGCATTGCGCGGCACATTGATTAACACCGTTGGCTGGATATAACGGTCATCAACATCAACTTCACCGCCTATCGCAACCTCAGCGCCTTTCTCAACCGCGTCGTCAATCAAGCCTTGAATACGTTTAACGTGATTGACGTTAATGATGCGCGTGTAATCAGGCGAGCTTTTCTGAGCGGCTGCTGTGTTGCCGTAACGGGTTTTGAGCACAGCATCAAAGGCTTGCAGAAACTCGGCCTGAGCGGCCTCTTCAATCAATAAATAATCCGGCGCGATACAAATCTGGCCGGCGTTACTGCATTTACCAAACGCCAACGAACCGGCGGCGTCTTTCATATTTACCGTGCTATCAATCACCGCCGGGCTTTTGCCACCTAGTTCAAGGGTGACCGAGGTTAGATTCTGCGCACAGGCTGACATCACGATTTTGCCAACCTGAGGGGAGCCGGTGAAAAAGCAGTGATCAAATTTCAGTGCAAGTAGCGCCTGCGAAGTCTCTGCGGCACCTTGGAAAACAGCCACTTCAGATTCGTCGAAAGCGTCTTCAACAATTTCTTGAATCACGCGGCTGGTTGCCGGGGTCATTTCCGACGGTTTTAACATCGCCGTATTGCCTGCTGCTAAAGCCGAAATCAACGGCCCGAGCATCAGATTAACTGGGAAGTTCCAAGGCGCAATAATCAGACACACGCCTTTGGGTTCATAAGTAATTTTGCTAAAAGTGCCCAGCAAGGCCTTTGTCGCCGGCACTTTAACGGGCTTCATCCAGTGCTTTAGCTCCGCCATCGCGTGTTTGGCGTCCTGCATGACCACCATCATTTCGGCCAGATCCGCTTCGGTTTCCGGCTTACGCAGATCTTCGTACAAAGCGTCATAGATGGCCTGTTCGCGAGCCATCACCGACTCTTTCAAACGCCGAATACGCTCAACTCGCTCTTTAGCGGTCGAATGCCGCCACTGCAATGCAGTCTGCTGCTGCAAAGAAAAAATCCGCTGCATCTCAGCGGCCTGCATTGCCAAATTATTATCGGCAGAAATGACTTGCGCAGTCTCGTTCATTATTTGTTGTCTCCATTTACGCTTATGGCGCTTTACGCAAGCTCTGAGTGTAGACCCCACAACCCTCGCGGTAAACACCGTGCAAATGGCACAGACACAAACTGCAAAACCAGCGCCGCTTGGGAAAACCCAAAACCGTTACAAGCTGCTAACCTGTACCAACGACGCATAACGACGTCGTCATAACTAAAACAAACGACACCTTGTTGGGTTTACGGAAAACAACAGAGTGAACAAGACTGACACTACACAAGCCTTAGCCGCGGGCACGCGGCGCAACCGCCCATTACAAGCCGCCATCACCCTGCAATACGCCGAAGCCGTTATGGCTCTAGTGGCGGGCGCCATCTTTGTCTATATCTTTTTCGGCAAGGTATCGACGGCCGCTCTGATTGCTTGGTGGTCCAGCTCAGCACTACTCGGCTGCGGCATGGCGCTGTACCTATACAACGCCAGCACGGCCAACAATATACTGCTAGAAAACCGTGCGATTGATTGGATCACGCTCTATCGAGTTGCCATTACCGGCCTATGGACATTGCTGCAATATTTTTCTGTTAGCAGCCAAGACCCTAATTTAGAGGTCATGCCGGCTTTTCTAACTGGCTTCATCCTGATTTTTAACGCCTTTATTAATTTATCGCTGAAGCGCTACCTAGTTATCGCTGTGCCGCAACTTTTGGCACTGGCTTATTTCACCACGCAGCTACCGGCATACACAGTGGACTACGCGTTAGTAACGGCGGTAGTTAGCGTCGGCCTGATTCCAGCTGCCTACGCCATTGAAAAGGCATTTAGAGATTACGTCGACACCTCGACCCGAGAAACCCAATATCGCCGCGCGTCGGTCACGGCTGAGCGACATATTGAAGATATCGCCCAAGCCTTAGGCGACAGCCAGCAACAACTGCAGTTATTTGCCGATAACACCCAAGATGTGATCGCGCTGCATGACTTAGACGGCGATTTCCAATTCGTCAGCAAATCGATCAACACCTTAACCGGCTTCGATGCCCAAGAGTTGATTGGTCAATCACCACGACAGTTTATTGCCGCTGAGGACTACCGCGGTCTCTTGGCTCGCTACCAAGCGCATAATCAAGATCAGTTTTTCTCCGCACCACTGCGATTTAGAGCGGTCGGCAAAGACGGCACCACGACCTGGGTTGAAACCGTGATGCGGCCGGTAGCGAATGAAGCCGAAGGCCAGATTTTGGCCATGGTTAGTTCAACCCGAGATATTTCCTCGCAGATCAGCCTAGAAGAAAGCCTTCATAAACAAGCCCGCAGAGACGCACTGACCGGTTGCTACAACCGCAAAACTTTCGATGAACGGTTACAGCGACTAGTCGAAACCGCTAATTCTCAGCATCAAACGCATGCCCTTATCTACATTGACCTCGATCAATTTAAGATCATTAATGACAGCTGCGGACATGCCGCCGGCGACGCCTTATTGGTAGAGCTGTCTGCACGCCTACGTCAGCAGGCCAACGCCAACACTTGCGTTGCCCGGCTTGGCGGTGACGAGTTTGGAATTCTGCTAGAAAATTGCGGCACCAATGAAGCCACTCGCTTCGCAAACCAGTTACGTTCCAAACTTAGCCACAAGGACTTCGAATACCACCAACAATTTTTCTCTATGGCCGCCAGTTTTGGCATTGCCATTATTGATGACTCGGTGATTAGTGCCCAAGAAGCCCTACGCCGTGCTGACGTGGCCTGTTACGTCGCCAAAGCAAGCGGCCGCAATGGCATCCACCTGTGGCTTGACGGCGATCGCATGGTCAACAGTCATACCGAAGCCGTTAACCTAGCAACAACAGTGAAACAGGCCATCGACGAAGACCGCGTACGCTGTTTTGGGCAAATGGTAGTACCGCTAACCGCCGATAACCCCAGCGCTCCACATTGCGAGGTATTAACCGCGATTGACCTTGGTGATGGCGAATATCTCGCACCAACTAAATATCTGCCCGCACTAGAGAAGTTTGGCTTATGCACCGACTACGATCACCACGTATTGGAAGCCACCTTGCACGCCATGCAACAAACCCATAACGGTCAAGCACAGGGTTGGGGTTGGGTTTCAGTCAACCTCTCGGCGCAAACGGTGTGCAACCCACCGTCGTTAGAGATTATTACCGCCCTATTTCAGCGCTATAACGTTAGTCCTAAAAATATCTGCTTCGAAATCACCGAAACAGCGCGCTTGCAGAACATGAGCAACGCCCTAACGCTGTTAAACGGTCTACATGATATGGGTTGTATGTTGGCTTTAGATGACTTTGGCAGCGGCCATAGCAGCTTTGAGCACTTACTCAAATTACCGTTTGATATCGTCAAAATTGACGGTCAGTTTATTGCCAACCTCGCCAGCAACCCACACAGCCAGTCGATCGTGGAAGGCATTTGCAAACTGGCAGAGCAACTGGATATTCTGACGGTAGCCGAAATGGTTGAAGATGCCGTAACCGCCAAGACCGCCCAACAGCTTGGTGTGAATTATGGACAAGGGTTTTATTTGGCTAACCGCCAAGCGCTAACCACACTTCTATCCACGGAGGTAAAGAACCTAGTATTGGACACCAAAGTCCTGCCGCTATTTCCTGAATCAACTGGAGCATAAGGCAGCAACATGAAAGCGTTATATAACCTAGTGCTAATCAGCCTCGCCGTTGTCGCTATTGGACTTTGGTTGGCCTGGAAAAACCTCAACCCACAACCGCCAACCACCCAAGTTTGGATAAACGGCGAATTCATTACCGCCAACGAACAAAATGCTACCGCTAGCGCCATTGCGATAGAAGAAGACACGATCGTTGCGGTTGGTGATCGCAGCGATGTACAGCAGTGGGTTGAAGCCGGCGCAACCACTATCGACCTCAAAGGGCGTGCTGTATTACCGGGGTTTATTGAAGCCCACGGCCATTTTCCCGGCGTCGGCCTCTACGCTATTTTTGCAGATCTAAATGCTCCACCGATTGGCAATATCACCAACATTCCAGATTTGCTTAGCCAACTAGCGCAACAAAGAGACGCCGGTGCCAACCCCATTGTTGGAATGGGATACGACGACAGCCAAATGCAGGAGCATCGCCACCCAACGCGGGCCGAACTCGATAGCGTTAGCACCGACACTCCAATTTATATCATCCACATCAGTGGTCATATGGGGGTATTAAATAGCGCCGCCTTGGCTGCCGAAGGCATTGACGAATCTACGCCAGAACCTGCCGGCGGCGAGATTAAACGAGACGACAACGCCGAACTAAATGGCTTACTAACTGAAACGGCATTTATTCCGCTATTTCTGAAGCTCACTCAGTTGAGCAGCATTGATCAACTGAGAGTCACACTAGATGGCGTTAAGAAATACGCCGCACAAGGCTATACCACGGTTCAGAATGGACTGGCCAATCGCAACCATATTCGCGGTTTACGCCTCGCCAAAAAAATCGGTGTAGTACCGCAACGGGTGGTCGTTTGGCCGAATCAGGAAACCACGCTTAAGCAGCTAGATGGCGACATCGAGCTGCCGGCAAGCGATGGCAAGCACTTCTTTGTGGGTGCTCGTAAGTTCCAAGCTGATGGCTCCATTCAGGGTTATACCGGCCACCTAAGCCAGCCATATCATATCGCTGGCCACGGCCATGCCAGCGGTTATCGCGGGTTCGCCGCCATTAACGCGGCAACACTTAGCCAACAGGTTTCTCGGGTGCACTGTGCTGGCCAGCAAACAGCTATTCACGGTAATGGCGACGCCACTATCGATAACATTCTCACAGCTTGGGAACAGGCCCAAAGCCAGTGTCCACAAAAAGACCTACGGCACATTCTGATTCACGCGCAAACCATACGCAGCGACCAGCTACTAAGAATGGCCGCACTCAACTCTAGCTCGGGCCTAAACGTTTCTCCTAGCTACCATATCGTTCACCCCTACTACTGGGGCGACCGACACCAACGCCAATTCCTTGGCCCCGACCGCGCACAGCGGATTAGCCCTACTGCCGAAACGCTAGCGAGCGGTTTGCGCTTTAGTACGCATTTAGACGCACCGGTGGTGCCGGTCGACAGCACACTCAGGTTATGGGCACCTGTCAGCCGCAACACCCACGGCGGTGACACCTTGGGCCCAGAACAAACGGTTGATGTCATGCAGTCCATTCGCGCCATGACCATCGATGCCGCATGGCAAATGCATTTAGATGCTGATGTCGGCTCAATAGAGGTTGGGAAATACGCAGACTTGGTGGTGCTAGATAAGAACCCGCTGACTGTTCCCAGCAACGAACTTCGCAGCATTCAAATCATGCAAACCGTGGTCGGCGGTGTACCAATCTACAGCCGCCCATAAGTCCAGAAAAACAGCGCTAGCGGCCTTGTAGCGGCTGCGCCAAAATCCATAGACCAGAAGCGGTAAAAGCCATCATTAGCAACAACATCGGCAGCTGGCTCCAGCTGGCTGAGCGTGCCTGTGGGAACACCCGCAATGCCAACATATGCGCCACGGCGACGCTAGCAACATGCCCGGCCAAAATCAGAAAGACCTGACTATTCCAGACCTTACCCATGTCCGGAATGATCGGCATACGCATCGCATAAAAAGTACCAAACAGATCCCAGCCCCAGCCAAATGGATCAGAAAACAATCCCCGAATTTTGACGCCCTGCGTCAGCAACAGGGTGTAGTAATGGGTGGCATGG
The DNA here is from genome assembly GCA_030425645.1 of Gammaproteobacteria bacterium. GTDB lineage: Bacteria > Pseudomonadota > Gammaproteobacteria > JAPPPA01 > JAPPPA01 > JAPPPA01. The sequence goes on from JAUHZK010000005.1 coordinate 112,224, forward strand.
TAAACCACGGCAATAGGAACCAAACTCAAGGCAAAGGTTGATAACAGCTGCGGTAGCGTTAACACGCTTTTGGTCAACCGCTGGCCCAACCATAAAAACAAGGCGAACAGGCCCAGGTAAAGAAACGGCGACAGCAACAGCACCACCGTTTCATAGCCTATATACCAGGGCCTTAGCTGCGCATAGGCGTAAACCGGTTTCTGATCAATCAGCGCCTCAATCCAGCCGTATGGGTCATACCAAAACCAAGCAAACCATTGTTTGGTTTCACGTAGGCCGTCAAATGCGGTCGATGACAACATAAACAGAATAAAGACCGTTAGGCTGAGTTCAACCCGCGAAGCCGACAACAAGCCAGCAAACGGCCAGCGCAAACCCCAACGTTTTTTCCCAGCCGCGTCAGGGTCATAGTGAATGGGTGAACAGAGCGCCAACAAACGCATAAATACGGCAAAAAATTCACCATATTGAAACCAGTCGCGGCGTCCCCAGCAGAGCACGCCAACAACATTTATCACGCTGTAAATCAACAACCAAAGCGATAACGAAAACGGCCGCGTACTACCCAATAACTCAATCCAAATAAATCCCATATAGAGGATCACCGCGGGCCAATAAGCCCAACGGCGTGGATAGCGCCAACGCCCCGTCTCCAGGATAGGAAGTAGTGCCGAACCCCAACGCACCAAGCTTTGCCAGGGATTAAGCATCGCGTACCAATTGCCAAACAAGGCCACAAAGTAGCTAAACCCGAGCGTAAACATGACCCAGAACAGCGTCATGTTGATGTTGCGAGAGGAGTCTTGATTGCCAATAAAACCACTGACAATACTCAGCACCAACAGCAGCACGGTGGTAATTTGCAACAGCAATTTAAGTCGGATGCGTCGCGCAAAAGAAAGTACTACAGCATCGCCAAACCACTTCTCAGAAGCGGCTTGCACGCTAGAGCGCCCCATAAATAACGCCAGTACTACAAAGGACAACAGCAACGCCGCCACCGCGCCGTAGATATACATCCAATACGGCATGGGTAACTTATACGGTTGAATAAAGGCGTGCGCCTGAGCCGTTGCGGAAACAGCCCACATGGCCAGCGCCGTAAATAAGTAACGCATCACCGTGGATACACCTCAAGGCTGGCAAGAGGAATGCCACTTTCCTCTAACTCAAGCAAATAACGCCCCGGCAAACGGGCCTCAAAACTTAGCGTTGCTAAACGCCCTGCTAGGATTGGCTGTTGAATTTCATAGCCATGTAAATGCAGCAAGTCCGACTGATCAGTTGTCACCGAAATTTCCACTGGGTAGCCCTCGCGCGCGACCAGCACTGCCGGGCCAGCGACTACGCCGCCAGTTACGCTTAAATGATAGCTCAAGCGGCCATTTTGTTCTGCGTCGTCAAATTCTTGGGGCTCCAAAAAGACCCAAAGGCCGGCCAGCAAAACGACTGTGGCCAAACCTATGATTAGGGATTTCAACATTTTGATTATCGATTAAATATGCACGCGCACAGTTACGGAGTAGACCGTTTCGGCCGCTCAGCCAGCGGCTAAAGATTTTTGCGGTAGTCTTTCTCTACCTCTCGGTCGATCAATTTAGCGGCTGCCTTGGCAGCCATGCCTTTGCCAAGTTTAGCTTGCGCAATCTGCTTACCAAAAGAAACCTTGGTACCTTCGGCCCAGCTGTCTGGCTGCCACGCTTTGCTACGTTTGAACGCCTTCGCGCAATGAAAAAATACCTCTTCGATCTCTACCTTGATCAACAATAAAGCTGGCTTTCCATTGGCCGCCATTTGCTCTTGCAGTGAAGGGTCTAAACATAAGGTCGCACGACCGTTAACACGCAAAGTTTCCTCAACGCCCGGCTGTACAAAGATCAAACCAATGCGGCCGTTATCGAGAATATTTTCAAAACCCATCATCAATTTGTTGCCGGGGCGTTCAGGAATAATCAAGGTCTGTTCATCAACAATACTGACAAAACCTGCGGCGTCGCCTTTTGGGGAAACCGTGGGACGCCCATCAACATTCACGGTCGACAGAAATAGCAGCGGTGTCGCGCCGATAAACTCACGTGAAACGTCGTCTAGGCGACTACCAATTTTTTCCTTGGTAAACGGATGTGGGTTACCCAGTAGCTGCCGTAAACTCTCAGCGTCTTCGATCCGCTGCATATTAGGCCTCCTGTTGCTGAGCGTTGCCCGGGTTCGTTTTCTTCGCCTTGGCAACACCAGTCACATTGTCCATGCGTCGAATCAACCAGCGGTAAGACACCGGCATTAATCGTTGCAGGCGGTCTAGCAACTTGGCGTCTTGTCCAATAATTAACTTCACCTTTTCTTTTTCCATGGCTCGCAATATCTGCGCCGCAGCCTTGTCTGGCGATGTCATCGCAATCTTGTCAAAGCTCTTACTAATAGCCGCCTTGGTATTACCGTCGCCGGCATCATCGACCCGAGCGTTGCGGACAATATTGGTTTGAATACCACCCGGGTGAACCGACAAACTATGCACGCCGGTGCCAGCTAAATCCTGCGTCATGACTTCTGTATAACCGCGCACGGCAAACTTGGCCGCGCAATAAGCGCTGTTACCCGGCCAGGCAATTTGCCCGTACAAACTACTGATATTGACGATATAGCCGGTATTACGCGCTAGCATTTGGGGCAACACGGCGTGCGTGCCATAAATAACACCCCAAAAATTAATATTCATCACCCATTCAAGATCATCGTAATTGAGGTCTTGGGCACGTTGTAGCAAGGCAACACCTGCGTTGTTAATCACTGCGTCAACCACGCCGTAATGATCAATTGCCTGCTTAGCAAAATCCTCAAATGCACGCTTATCAGCAACATCTAACTGGGCCGAGAGTACTGGCGTCTGCAAGCTAGTTTCGGTTTCTTGTAAGCCGTCAGCGTCCCAGTCTGCCAACGCCAATTTAGCGCCCTTGGCGGATAACTGCTGCGCCAGCGCACGACCAATACCGGAGCCAGCACCGGTAACCAGTACCACCTTATTAGCCAATGAATACATCTTGTTCTCCTCAACGCGTCATTCTGTTTTTAATCTTGATAGCGCTTCACTGTAACAGGCCGGCCGCAGCCGACAATAGAAGCTAGTTTTGACAATAGTCACTTTCACATTTGACATCTGACAACACAATATGTCAATATTTTTGACTATGAACGTTGTCACAAACACTAAAACCGTTGCCAGCCATGGTCGCATGTACCGCGGCGAAAGCCAGGCGGATAGGCAGAAAGAGCGCCGCGAAAAGCTCTTGGCCGCCGCCCTTGAGGTCATCGGAACGGAAGGATTCAAAGCCGCTACCGTCCGTAAAGTATGCCGTCAGGCGGGCCTTACTGAACGCTACTACTACGAAGCCTTTGGTAATGCCCAAGGCATGCTGCAACAGGTATATGAACAACAGGTTGGCCGCCTTGCCAATTCACTTTACTTAGCCGTCGAGTCGGTTGAACAAGTGCCTACCGCAATGGCCGAAGCCGCGCTGACCAGCCTATTTGGCTCGATTAAAAAAGACCCGCGCATGGCGCGCATTATTTATATCGAGATCGTTGGCGTCAGCGAAGAGCTAGACGAGGTATATCGACAGGGTCAGCGCCGCTTTGACCAGCTATTAGTGGGCTTATCTACCAAGCTCTACCCTGCCGAAAATGTCGCTGACCTTGACGACGAGCTAGTTGCCAGCGCCCTTGTCGGCGCAATTACCCAAGTCTCTAGAGACTGGGTATTAGCCAACTTCGATCGCAGCATCACCACTTTAGTTAATAACATGATGGCGCTGGTTATCGGCGTCATTACTCATTTACAAAATCGCAAACCTAGCCGCTAGGCGGGAGCTTCCATGAATATGCCTACATCGCCATTCGGCGTTACACAATCATTTAACCCAGCCACCGGCGAAAGCCTCGGCGGCCTTCCAAACACGAACATGGAAGACTTCCCAGCATTGGTGGCGAAAGCCCGCCAAGCGCAAAAAATATGGGGCGCAATGGCCTTCAACGAGCGTCGCCAGCACATCGAAAAGATGCGTCGTTACATCGTCGATAACGGTGACAAAATCGCCGGCATTATCAGCGCCGAAAACGGCAAGACTCGCCAAGATGCACTGGTAACCGAGGTTATCCCGAGTTCGCTAGCTTGCGCTTGGTACGGCAAACACAGTGCCCGCGTTTTAAAACAAGAAAACCGCTCGGCTGGCAGCATTATTTTTATGCAAAAGCACAGCAAGGTGGTTCACCTGCCTTTAGGTGTGGTCGGCATTATTAGCCCTTGGAACTACCCACTTTCCATCCCGTTTGGCGAAGTCATCATGGGCTTAATGGCCGGTAACGCGGTAATGTTGAAAGTGGCCGCGGCAACGCCATTGGTCGGTAAAGTTATTGAAGATATCGTCGCCGCCGGTGACTTACCCGACGGTCTGTTTACTCATGTCGTTGGTTCTGGCGGAGCGGTATCGACCGCTATGTTCGAGCAACGTTTCGATAAAGTCTTCTTCACGGGTTCAGTACCTACCGGCAAACAGCTCATGGCCCAAGCAGCCGCGACCTTAACGCCACTTTCACTAGAGCTAGGCGGCAAAGACCCGATGGTGGTTCTAGCTGACGCTGACCTCGATCGCGCTACCAATGGTGCCATTTGGGGTGGTTTCCAAAATGCCGGCCAAACCTGTGCAGGTATTGAACGGATTTACGTAGACGCCAAAATTTACGATGAATTTATGGCGTTAATGAAAGCCAAAACCAAAGCATTGCGCCACGGCGTAGGCGCCAACCCCGGCGACGCTGACATTGGCTCTATGACCACTGAAAAGCAGTTGCAAACGGTACAAAAGCAGCTGGACGACGCATTGGCTAAAGGCGCCGTTGTCGAGGCGCAGTCGCAGGCCGTCGGCGATACCAGCAAAGGTCTATTCCACCCGGCCACGCTGATCAGTAACGTCAATACCGATATGGAAGTAATGGTGGAAGAAACCTTCGGCCCAATCCTACCGGTGGAAAAATTCACCGATATCGACGACGCCATTGCCCGCGCCAACGACTGCACCATGGCGCTAACTGCCTCTGTTTGGGGCAACCGCGGCGCCCACGACGTAGCCCAACGCTTAGTCGCTGGCGTAGTTGCTGTTAACGATCACCTAATGACTCATGGCATGTCAGAAATGCCTTGGGGTGGCCCGAAAGAATCTGGCCTAGGTCGTACTCATGGCCCTGAAGGCCTACTGGAAATGACACGCCCACAAGGTGTGACATGGGATCGCTTTAAAGGTAAGCGCAACCTATGGTGGTATCCGCAAGACGAGAAAAGCTACGCGGCCTTAGAAGCGGCCCTAGTGATGGGCAACACCAAGAACCCAATCACATTCTTGGGTGCCGCGTTTAAAGTGTTACCAGCGATGGTGCGCGGCATGCTGACGACTTGGAAGCCCTAAGACGGCATCTAGGGTCAACCTTTTGGCACAAAGGGGCGGTTTTTCCGCCCCTTTGTTGTTTTACACTAGTGAAAACATCGTAAGGAAACACCATGAAATTCGGCATCATTGTTGGCTCTATGCAAAATGACTCAGGCAGCGCCAAAGTAGGCCGCTACTGCGCTGAGCAATTGCAAAACAACGGCCATACCAGCTACACCCTAGACCTAGGCGCCAACCCTCTTCCGATGTGGGACAACAGTATCTGGAAAGGCGACGAAGAATGGAAAGCCGTCCTTAGTCCGATCTCCGCTGAGCTAGAAAGCTGTGACGGCTTTGTCGTTATCAGCCCCGAATACAACGGCATGGTCCCAGCCGCGTTGAAGAACTTTTTCCTTTGCTTTGGCAATGCTGTGCTTGGCCACAAACCGGCTCATATCGCTGCCGTATCTGCAGGCATTGGTGGCAGTTACCCGATTGCCGAACTGCGTATGAGCAGCTACAAAAACTGCCGTATCTGCTTTACCCCAGAACACACCATCGTGCGCCATGTTGGTAGCGTATTAAACACTGGCGGCAAGAATGACACTGAGCAGCAGCAACGTACCGTCGAACGGCTGGATTACGGTCTTGCTGTGCTGGTGGAATACGCTAAAGGTCTGGCGCAGGTACGTGCCAGCGGTGTGATTGATCATGAGCGGTTTGGTAACGGCATGTAGCACTTCCAGGCTCCTAATAGCTTGGGTGGTGTCGGTTTCGGCCTTTAGAAGGTTTTTACGCTTTCGGCGAATCTGTTGGTGCGGGCCGAGTGACTTTTCTTTGCGTCGCCAAAGAAAAGTAACCAAAAGAAAGGCGATCCCACCATGCGGCTGCTTCGCAGTCCCCTGCGCTACTCGCCAAATCGAGCGCCTGCGGGAACTCACTCCGCTAACGCTCCGTTCAAACAGGCCGCAGGCTCAATCTCGATTTAGCTCCGTTGCTCGGCCGCATAGAAGGGCAAAGGTACTGCTAACCAGCATTCTCCTTTACGTGGAGTCTTTCCTCTAAGGCCCCTTTTGCGCAGCTGAGCATCGCAGTGGATTTTGGATTGAGGGAGCGGCTTGTTTGAGCGTTAGCGAGTTCCCGCGACCGCCAAAATCCGCGAGAAGCGCAAGGTACCCCGAAGGGGCTGCGCGGTTGGCGGTGGCTCTTTTGGTTACTTTTCTCGCCATAGAGAAAAGTAACTCGGCCTTACCAACAAACTTACCGAAAGCAGACGGAACCCTCTAGGGCCGAAACAACCACCAGAAAACCTATCCCACCATGTTTATACAATCAGCGTGGCTGCCTCTTTAGAAGCATAAAAAGCCCCAAGCCGACGCCTCAACAACGCCTCCAAATACCCAGTGTCAACCAAGGCCTCAATCAAGGGCGGTAATAAGGCTGCCGCTTCAGCTTTGATCATCTCAGCGCCTACCCCTACATCCGCCAAGGCTTCGGTAATGGGTTTATCGCCATAGCTGGCAAAGTAAGCATCAATGCCTTCATTCAACAAGGTCTGGAAATACGCTGTTTGCCGCAACTCCATCCAAAAACGCTGACCATAGGCGGCCATGCCTTGCAGTTCGTCTTCTTGCAGCACATCAGCAACCGACAAATTAGCTTGCGCTACGATGGCCCAAACCTCATCGACCAGCTCTCGTAGTCGTTCTTCATTTAATGAGGTCTGTAAAAAGCTCTTACTTTGACGGGCAATGTTTTTAGCATTGGCTTTGATGTAGCCACGCAAACGCTTTTCTAATTGCCCATCTATTTGCTTGCCTAGCGCACCAGCGCCCTTGGCCAAGAAGCCAGATACCGAACCTAATTTTTCTGTCCCCGCGGCCAGATAGTCGCGAATGCCGTTATACAAAATATCGGACACCAGCATAGTGAATAGCGGGCTTTCGATAGAACCGGCAATAATCGCATCACGCAATTCAGATAACGCCAGTATTTGCTCAACACTGTCTTCAAGTAACGACTCGCTAACAATGTCGCCGAGCTGTGTCTCACGATTTACCGGCAACGCCACAAGGTGCGCCGCAATGCCTGCCACCAGCTCAGCAATGGAGTCCGGTAATGGCATTTCCACCACCAAACTCTGGGCCGCATTTTTAACCCGCTCGGCGTTGCTGAGCTGATTCAATGGCGTGCTTTGAGCCCAGGCAAAAAACGCCTCGGTCTCTGTTTCTATTTGCTGCGGTAGTTTGTTAGTCCACTGCGAAAGCTCAAAGGCAACGTGGGCATCAAGCAGCTGGTCAGCAGCACTCATGCGTTCTTACTCCTGCGTAAGAGTGTCTTGCCAATGTAGCAACTCGGTAAGCGCAAATACCGCCTCAAGGCCTTTATTGGATTCACTGTCGTCCGAACGGGCGGCGGCGTCATCTAGGCTAGTGACACCGATGACTTCGTTAATAATAGGCTTATTGTGTTTTAAAGAGACTTGCCCGAAGCCTTCTACCACGGTTTGCAACACCGAAGCATCGTGGGTAGTCGCGCCTTGCAGCACCACACCAAAGGCCATTACCGCTGATAGTTCAGGATCACTTTCAAACAGCATATTGGCGGCCAGCGGCAACTCTAAGGAGCCAGGCAAAGTATGTACGCTAATGTTGTCGCGGCTAACGCCAGCGTCTTGCATCTCAGCGATGGCACGATCCACCATCGCATCCACAAACTGCGGGTGCCACATTGCCGCCACAATCGCGACCTTAGCGTTTGGAATTTTATGAAACTGTTCTTTCTTTTTAGGTAAAAAGCCGGCCACTGAGCCACTCCATTTGAATCATCAATTGGATGCGAGTGTACAGCGATTTTTACCTGCGTTTTTAGATTCGTACATTGCTCGATCGGCAGCCTCAACTAAGTCGGCAGCGTTACCGGCATGATCAGGGAAAATAGCTAAACCCGCACTGGCCGAAATACTGACCTTGCAGCTTTGGCCGTCACTGACAACACAGTCAATATCATCAATCGCCGCACAGAGCCGGCTAACGGCAACCAAGGCTCCTTCTGCGGAGTCGACCTGCGAAATCAAAACCAGAAACTCATCGCCACCAACGCGAGCCACGATATCGAAATTCCTAACCTTATCGGTTAAACGCTTAGCCACTAGTTGCAACAAACGGTCACCGGCCGGGTGGCCATGTTCGTCGTTCACAAGCTTAAAGCCATCTAGGTCCAGATAAGCCAACGCAAATTTGCCGCCCTGCGCGTCGTGATTGGCTATGGCTTCCTCGAGCCGCTGGTCGAATAGACGCCGCTTAGGCAGCTCGGTGAGTTCGTCGTAATGGGCCATGCGGTGCAAGGCCTTCTCCGCCACTACGCGGGCCGCCACCTCATTCTCAAGTTTGTCCTGAGTTTTGGCGCGAATAACCGCCATTCTTGAAGAATACCGCCACAAGCCCATAAACAACATGAGTTTGATCGCTAACAATATGCCCGCAATTAGGACCAAACGCGGCCACCAACTTAGATAATCTTCAACGCACTCGTCAGGGGGGAGCGCCGTTACCTCTAGCGACTCTCCATAGAATTCCGACACTTTGGTGGCTGGCCATTGGCGGCCAACTCCAACGCGGTCGATATCGCGAGAAAACACACTCTCGCCGCCAATGCCAACTTGTATGCCTAAATATTGGTATTCCGAAGCCGGCGCTGAGATGACGTAATCAAGCCAGTCGCCAATACGGAAAACCGCAAGCACAAAGCCATGAAACAGCTGTTGCCCATGTTGGTCAGCCACATAAGTAGGCAGATACAACAGAAAACCCTGGCCGCCCTGAACCAGCTCGATGACACCAGTCACCATGGTCTGACCGCTGTCCCTAGCAGCCTGCAAGGCCTTCATTCGTCGTGGTTCAAATGCAGATTGCATACCGACTACATTTTGATTGCCGATTAACGGCTGCGTCCACCGAACGATGTAACTCGAATCAATCCATTGCAGCGCCTGAAAACCGGGGAAGTCCTGGTAGATCATTTCCGCCTGCTGTAAAAAACGCGGCTTATCAAGGCCGCCTTCGGCAGACCAACGCTTGGTGAGTCGTTTCAGCGCCGCCTCACGCACCGCGAGGTCTCGCTGAATCGCGGTGGTGATATCAACCGCATGGTCTAAGGTATGGGCCTCCAGCTCTTGCTGCTGGCGCTGGTCAAGTTGCCAATAGGCGTAAATGGCAAGCCCGATTACCAAACTGCCCGTCAGCAAAAGCCAAAAGGCATCGCGTACGAGCACGTGCCAAGCACGCCGTTGTTGTGTAGCTTCCAATAGCATATGACCCCATTCCTGCACCCCGCAGGGACGCTGCCGGTTGCTGGCAGCGGGGTCATGATACTACGAACCGATATATTTATCGATTGTTCATTAATTTTATGGCGATTTACAGAACGGCGTTAAACTATTAATTAGCTGTTCTCCAGTTCACGTAAACCGTCTTCCAAATAGCGCAGAATATTCTGCATATGCGGCACGGTACGGCGACAGGCAATCACACCAAACTCAAGCTGACCGTTATAGCTATTTAAAGTGATGTTGAGCGCCTGGCCATCCAACACAATTGACACTGGATATGTGCCCTCCAGCTTGGCGCCGTAGTAATACAAGGCCTTTTTAGGACCCGGCACATTAGAAATAGTGATGTTAAATGCCTGCCACTCGGGCGCGATACCCGCGGCCATATTGGCGCCATTTACCGCCAGCACCGTGGCAACATAATTCATGATTTCGGTTTGCGTCATAGTCGCAAAACGTTCTTTCATATGTTGCATAGATGACTTAATTTTCTTCAGGCGCTTAATGGGATCGGCTTCGTCGGTTGCCAGATTGGCCAACAGTAAACCGACCTGATTACCAGAAATTGAGTCGTCTTCACGCAAAGACACCGGCACCATGCCGATAAGCGGCTTGTCTGGCAGCGCGTCTTGTTCCAGTAAATACTGCCGCATGGCACTGGCACACATTGCCAACACCACGTCGTTTAAGGTCGCGTTGTGACGCTTACCCGCCGCTTTAATGCGCTCTAAATCCCAGTCTTGCGCGGCAAAACGCCGCGAACCCGTCACCCGAGTGTTGAACAACGTTTTAGGCGCTTGGAAGGCTGACACGTAATCAGGGTCATTACTGAGCGAGGCTCTAATACTTCTCACAACCTCTTGCGTCACCCGCGGCAACGACCGCGCCTGTTGGTTCAGCACATCGGCCAATGCAGTTAAGCCATCGAGCGGCTCGGCCTTTTTGGCACTGCGTTTTTTGCTGGGTGGCATGGCCCAGACCGGCACCATGTCTCTCTCTTGCGGGTCTTCACTAAGCGACTTCTGCAGTAAGCGCATGGCCGCCACACCATCAACTAAGGCGTGGTGAATTTTGACGTAAATGGCAATACGGCCATCTTCAATGCCGTCGATCACATACATTTCCCAAAGTGGGCGATTGCGGTCGATTAAATTTGAATGCAGCTGTGATACCAACGCCAGCAGCTCACGAATACGCCCAGGCTTTGGCAGCGCCAGGTGTCGAACGTGATACTCCGGGTCAAAGTCGTTTTCGTCTTCCCAGAACCAGACGCCTAACTTCCGCGTTAGGCGCTTATTAAACGGCGCATATAAGGTCTTATGCGAACGCATCTTCTCAACCATCTTGGCGCCGAAGGTCTCATCAGCGTCCGCTGGCGGCGTATATAGCTGCATACCGCCTACGTGCATCGGTTGATTGGTCTTTTCCAGCCACAAAAAGCCAGAGTCAATTGCGTTTACAGGCTTCATCGCCACCCTCCCCAAATTTATTTTTAACTGACACAAAAGCGTCAGCACTAACGCTATAAACTACATCATATCTTATTGCTTACTCGCATCATTCAAGCTGCTCATGGCCGAACCATTAAAAAACGTCTACAGCCCTGAGCTGATCACCCGCATGGCCGATTGCATTAGCCAACAACATGCCGCTTTTGATGCGGCCGGCTTTTGTAGCGCTGTATTTGCCGGTGACTGGGACTCGTTAGAGCTGAAAGCTCGCATGTCTCGCATCCGCGAATGCATTCACCAACAATTGGCTTTGCCCTATGCGCGGGCAATCAACGTACTGAATAGCGTTGTGCCCGAGTTTAGCGGCTTTGAAGCCATGCTGTTTCCCGAGTTTATCCAAGCCTACGGTCTAGACGACTGGGAAACCTCAATACCCGCGCTAGCGCTATTCACCCAACACTCCAGCAGCGAGTTCGCCGTACGTCCATTTATTGAGCAAGACCCCAAGCGCATGATGGCGCAGATGCTAGCTTGGGCCAACAGCGACAACCACCATGTCCGCCGCCTGGCTTCTGAAGGCTGCCGCCCTCGCCTACCTTGGGCCCCGGCGCTACCTGCATTCAAGCAAGACCCAGCACCTATTTTCCCCATTCTAGAAAAGCTTAAGCGCGACGATGAAGACTATGTGCGCCGCTCAGTAGCCAATAACCTCAACGACATTAGCAAAGATCATCCCGACCTCGTGCTCAACTGGTGCCGCGATAACATTGGTCAGCATCCGCATACGGACTGGATTATCAAACATGCTTGTCGCGGCCTACTTAAGGCCAGCCACCCATTGGCACTCGCTCTGTTCGGATATCAGGCACCACATGGCCTGAGCGTTGCTAGCTTCGGAACCAATAAAACCGAACTCCGCGAAGGCGATCAATTACAAATCAATGCCTCCCTCTCCGCACCACAACAGCTAGGTAAATTACGCGTGGAATATTTGGTGCACTACGTCAAAGCCAATGGCAGCCGCGCCGCCAAAGTCTTTATCTTTTCAGAGGGAGAATTTACAGAGTCTCGCAAACTCTTTACCCGGCGGCATAGCTTTGAACGCATGACAACACGCATTCATTATCCCGGCGAACACAAAATTGAATTACGCGTTAACGGCTGGGTGCTTGCCGAAACGCAAGTTGAACTGCTGGCTTAACTTAAGCGAATGGCTTCGGTTTCGCCGCTATAGCCTTTCAAACCCAACCGCAGCTCGGCGGTTTGACCAACGCCAACATCGGTCAGAATTTCTCCATTAGCGGCTTTGTCACATAAACGTGCTGCCATATTCACCGCCGAACCAACAGCAACATACTCTAAGCGGCGCGAGCCGCCTACAGCTCCAGTGGTCACCGTACCTGAGGCAACACCAACACCCAAGCCAACTTGCCCAGCTGTGCGTTGCTCAATCAACACGCAACCTTTTTCACGAATCTCCTTAGCCATCGTTTCTGCTCGCGCGCGGTGATCTTCTAAGGGAACCGGTGCACCTACTAAGGTCAGCACGCCATCACCGGCATGATCTTTCACCGTACCACCCACCGCTTGCGCAGCCTCATGCACCACTGCGTAATAGTCATGTAGCAAACTCAAAACCTGCTTACTGTCATTTTCAGCGGCGTATTTGGTAAATCCGCGCAGGTCGCAGGCAACCACAGAAATCTCTAACTCATCTGGTTGAATGGCAGACTTAAAGCCCTTCTCTCGCACCATATGCGCCACCTCTTTAGGCATAAAGCGGCGCATAAAGGTGGCACGTTGCCCCTGCACAATCAGATAGCGAATATTGCCAGCGAAGTAGATGAGTAACCCCACACCCAGCACGATCGGAATTAAATAAGCCGTACTCTGTTGCGACCACCAAGTAGCCGCCATAAAGAACGGCACCGACACCACCATATAGACCAGTCGATCTTTCTCTGCGCGGTCGATCGGTCGCATATAGGTAATCAGAACCGACAGGCCCGTTAGCCACAAAGCGATCTGTTGCGGTAAGAAGTGAATCCAAAAGGCCAAGTGAAATACTTCGCCGGGGTTAGAGAACAACACAGGAAACTGAATCGGCCGCAGATGCGGAAAGATAATCACCAGTATCCAGTAGGCGACGATGAGCAGCTGCGCAACGCGTTCAATGATGCCGCCAAACCAACGACGCCCTTCCTCTTGCGCCAGCATTTTGCCCACGCGCCGCACCCACTCAATGCCGGCGAGCGTGGCAAAAGCCTCATAACTGCGCCCCACAATGGCGGAAAAGGTCGGCCATTGGTTCATCGGGTAAGTCACCGCCGCCACCGTCCATAAGGCGGCCAAGCCTACCAACGCCAGAAACAACGACGACGCTCGGGTGGTAGGTGAATTCTTGTCGGCGCGATAAAAGATACCGGCCATGCCGATCGCAATCATCGACACCAGAATAGTGGCTATATGCTTCTCCATCGCTGCAGTTTATGTTTTTCCTGTGCGTTAAACAAAAAAAGCCAGCGGTAACCCGCTGGCTTTTCAAAGCGTAGCTAACTCGCCGCTAGTTGCTGGTACAAGCGGTTGAGTTAGGGTACTTACTCTCGTCAGCCACCACTACGTTGTTGATCCAATTAGTGATCAACTGGTGCGCTTCAAAGTCAGTACGACTGCGAGCAATCGGCGGCATACGAGCAGCCGCAGAGTCTTGCGCAGCTTGACTAATCCGATACTCCAATACCGAATCAGCCGCACTGCCGGGATGAATATCAACGGTGCGTCCGTTGGTACCTTCGGCACCCGCCGCGGTTACGCCTTTACAAATACCGTAACTGGTATCGACCACACGCAAGCTGTCTAGATAGAAGCCGGTGTTTTCAGCAAAACCACGGTCATTGTGACAATGCGCACAGTTCACTTCTAACCAAGCACGTGCACGATCCTCAATATCTTCATCACTACCAGCGGCATGGCCAGAGTCACCCGGAACATTGAACTTAGGTACGCGCGGCAAGTTAGTCGCAACGCCGTCGGCATCTACTTCAATGGTTGGACAGCCGGCTAAGAGACCATTGTCACACCAGTATTTAATCTGGTTCTGACCGGCAACCTCGTGCTGGCTTTGGGCGGTAATCTGGGTAGATTCAGAGCGATAAGCACGGTTCATATTTCGTACTTTCGGTCCAATCGGTGCCGAACCACCATCAAGGTCTTTGTTGGAGTGGCAGCTCAAGCACTGAGACGCCGTTGGAATGCTGTAACCCGCGGTACTACCAGCATGCAGCGTGCCGGTTTCTGGGTCAGTAAAGTTCCAACTAACGTTGGCGCTACCACCGGTTTTTTGCAAGGTTGCAACACGCTCGCCGGTTTCAGCGTCGGTTTCCCAGATATAAGGCAAACCGGCCCAGAAAATAGCGCCCAAATGGGTACGACGCTTAATTAACAAACGGGTTTCAATAACTTCTTCTTCGTCTGCATCTAAGAAGGCGAAGGTTTTAGCCAAAATGGTTCCCACTGGGAATTCCAACGTCACATTAGGTGCGGTGGTACTAGCACGGTAGGTTGCTTGCTCGCCTGGGGGCAGATAAGCCACACGGTATTTAACCGCATAGTCTGAGAACAGCTTACTGTTCATTACAAACGGCACACCGCTGCTATTAGGCGCACTGCGCGGGTCTTCGGCATCAGCAAACAGGTGATACTGATCCAAACGTGGGCAATCAACGGTGTAGGCATCAAAGTTCACTGCGCCGTCGGCTACCTCGGCATTACATAGCACCTCAGGGTCGCCCGAAATACCCTGGTCAAATTCACCAGTAGCCTCAAATTCAGGAATCACTACCTCAGGTAAAAACTCTAAATTACGACCGTATTCCTGCTCGCATTTATGCGGCGTGATATCTAGGTCAGCTGGGAAATCAAACAGATCCAGCACCACATCTGGATTCAGCAGCGCGTTTAATACGGTTTGTACAAACGCAATCGGGTCCAAGCTAGTCGGGTCTGCTGCCGGGATCGCAATTGCCAAAGCCGCGTCCAAACCCTTAGTGCCGTGGAAGTTCGAGAACGTCAAACTGTCACTCGAAAAGTCGTTGTCGTCGTCAATACAAGAAGCCCACCACTCAGGGCGAATGCGTGTACCAGTGTCGTCAAACTTATACTGGTTGTAGCGGCATTCTGGCTCTGGATCATGCGCACGATAGTTTGGCTTACCGGCAGTCAACTCGCTGACCGGCACATCGTCCTCGCCGTTAGCTTGCTTCGGATAGTCACAGCCACGGTCAACGTCATCCAAAAGACCGTCCCAAATGATGTGGCCACCACGGTACTGGTCGCCAGCTGCCAAGTTTTTCAAACCCACAATAGCCGGCAGCAATTGCGCCACACGACCAGACTGCAAGTCCTCAGAGTTCGCAACCGGCAAACCGTTACCGTTGTTGATAAAGGTGTTATCGGAAATACGCATGCCCTCAGTGTAGAAATCAATTTTCTTATCTGAAGGACGGCCAGCGCCCTCTGGGAACAACTCATAACTAGCGTGAATAATGCCGCCGGTGTTGTTGTCTTGGAAGGTGTTGCCGTAAACGTCGATACGATCGTACGACAGGGTAATCATGCCGCTACCCGGAGGCACGTTGCCTACAAAGCCACCTTCGGTGAAGTTATAGGTGTTGTTCATGCGCGCAACGTTATTACGCATGATGGTATTGCTACCGTACTGAGTCAGGTTATCCAAATCGTAGATTAGGAAGCCGCCAGTATTACATTCAGCTAGGTTGTCCTCATACATACCTACCTGAACGTTTTCAATTTCAAAACCAAATACGTTATAGGCCGCGCGGCTGCGACGAATAATGATATTGGAAGACTGACCTACATAAATACCTGCATCGGAAGCACCGATAGACTCGGAATCCTCAACCAATACGTTCTTAGATTTCACTGGGTAAATACCGTAACGGCCAGCGCCATCATCAGGCGTGTAGTCAGGCGACGTTGTGTCACCTAAGCCGTTCTCAAACGCGTTAGGGTTTTGCGTAGGCGGATCAGTGCAGGGAATGTCCATTACCGCCGCGTAGTCATCACCTTCCGCAATCGTATCGGCGCTATGACGGCCGCCACCGGAAGACCAGAAGGCGCGTACGCGCTGCAAAGTCACATGATCAGCCGAGCGAATCTCAAAGCCATTACCCGCGGTATCAGCTACGGTTAAATCGCTATAGCGAATACCGCGAGCCGTATCGACCAACATGCCTTCTGGGGCGTTATTGTTCTTAAATGACAAAACGGTTTTGTCGATGCCACAACCTTTAACGGTAATGTCTTCAACGTGCGTCAGTAGTAGTGTTGACTGAATATCGAAGAAGCCGCAGTCGAACTCGATGATATCGCCGGTGCCAGCGCTAACAAACGCAGCAATCGCTTCTTCGCTGGCGTTAGGGCCAGGTTTAATGATGGTATGACGCGCTTCTGGTGTCTCGCCGCCGGTATCGCCACCACCGGTGTCACCACCACCAGTATCGCCGCCGCCAGTGTCTCCGCCGCCTGTATCGCCACCGCCGGTATCTCCGCCGCCGTTCTCGCCACTGTTATTGCCGTTGCCAGCGCCGCCATTGGCGCCACCACTGCTGTCAGTACAGGCTGAGATAGCCGTAAAGGCCAAAACCAGCACTAAGGCTGGCCAAAAACGCGTCTTCATTTTGTCTTACTCCAATATTCTAATAAGACCGATTTGAGGCTTCGGTCCAGATCGGCTTTAGTTCCGATTCGGGAGGATATTAACAGAATTAGGCAAAAGAAGACTTGTATGTGACTGCTATGTCAGCGCGACAGAAATAGTCCTAATTTATGGCCCCGATCCACCCAGTACGGACAGATCGTCTAACCAGGCATTGATTTCGTCGTAGACCTCGCAAGACCACAACAAACGCAGGTGATCAGTGGCGGCCAGCGCCACGCGGTTAATATTGTCGCCTTGGAGTACAAAATCTGGGTTATCCCCTAGCGCCCAAGCGCTTTCAACCGTCACCAACATATCGTGCTTAGCATCTAGCGGGTTGTCGGTCATCAGTTCAGAGCGCGTACCCGCTACAAACAGATATTCCGTGTTGGTATTCAACGGCACCGGCGTACGGAGGTCTTGGTAATGATCTGGATCTTCAATGGCTTGCCAGTCGCTGTGCTGCAAATTGCTAAAACGCAGATCACGAATACCGGCGGAACGAATATTGCCCAAACGCGACAAGGGGTGGGTGTAAGGGGATGCCATTAACACAGTATTGGCCATATTGCCCAAACGCTCGGCTGGCGCACCGTTATGCGGCGTACCCAAGGCAACCACATGGCTTAACTTACTTAGCCAGTCGTAGCCATGCTGTTCAGCATAGAAACTCGCGCTGCGCGCCAACAAACCACCCATGCTATGGCCGACAATCACAATGCGTTGATCATTTGTCGCATAGTCTTCCAGCAAGCGCGCCAAGCTCTCACCGTTTTCTGAAATATGCAGACCACTGTTATAGCGCAAGTAGGCCACACGGGCATTTAGGCGCCCAGCCATACTGGTAGCTGCCGCCTTATGCACACCATCAAACCAACCCAGTTCACTCATGCACAGACCATGAATAAATAGCAGCAGCGTTTCCGGCTCCTCACTATCCAACTCCGGCGCCGGCGCTTCATTAACAAACACCATCGGCTGCGCGAGCGGGTTGCCACGCGCAAGCAACGCATCGCCGCAGACGCCATTAGTCGCCGCACGAACCTGCAGCCAACGCGGATCGTTATCATCGGCGTCTTGCCATTGTTCGGCTAGCTTACGCAAACCGATATGGCCGGCCTCAAAGCCGCCCTTCACGCAGCGATATACAAAACCAGAAATACCGCGTGCGCTGTCATCTTCCAGCTTACCCAACGGCATTGGCGAACGACTAATGCTGCCGTGCATACGCTCAACCACGTCGACTACTTCAGCACCTAAGCTAGCACCAAGCTGTGCAATAGAGGCACCTCGACCCGCCCAGGTTTTTAGTTTGTTGTCACTCATTGATCTCACTCCAGATACAGGAAAAGGAGCGACGGGCCAAGCCGCCGCTCCTGGGTCACTAGTGTTGTTTAAACTATGCCGCCGCTAGCTGCTGCTTACGTGTAGGCAAAGCGTACTTGAAGATCTTGCCTAAGAAGCTGCCGTACTGTTTCAAAAACGGTCCAGTTTCATAATGCTGGCCATACTTTTCACAAATCTCACGCACGGCTGGTGCCATATCTGGATAACGATGCGCCGGCACATCTGGGAACAAGTGGTGCTCAATTTGATGGCTCAAATGGCCACTCAAAATATGAAACACCTTGCCACCTTCAATATTGGCCGAACCATTCATTTGGCGCACATACCATTGGCCACGGGTTTCGGTTTCTAGTACCGACTCGTCGTATTCATAAGTCTGTGCCTCACCCGGGAAGTGACCACACATAATGATCATGTTCGACCATACGTTACGGATCATATTGGCGGCAAAGTTACCGGCAATTACGCCTAAAAAGTTAGGGCCAGATAGCAGCGGGAACAACACATAGTCCTTACCCCACAAACGGGTAGCCTTACGGGCAAAACGCTTTAAGGCTTCCCAAGAACGTTTGGCGGACACCTTACCCTTCAAGAACTCGTCTACCTGCACATCATGTAAGCCCACACCCGCATCAAAACCAGCCGCCAACAGTACGTTGCTTACTGGGTTCAGCAGGTGATGTGGCTCCCAAGGCTGATCCTTGCTTACGCGTAACACGCCGTAACCCACGTCACGGTCTTTTCCAATAATATTGGTATAGGTGTGATGCTCGTAGTTATGGGTATAACGCCAGCCGTCAGAGTCACTCACGGTGTCCCAGTCATAGGTCTGCGAGTTCAGCTTAGGGTCATTCATCCAGTCGTATTGGCCGTGCATTACGTTGTGGCCAATTTCCATGTTTTCCATAATTTTGGCGATACCTAGGCACAACACGCCCAGCGGCCAAGTCACCACAAACATCGGTGGCATAAAACCAAACCAAAGCAAGAGTCGGCCTGCCAAGGCTAGGCTTTTCTGAATCTTAATCATGCGGCGGATGTGTTTTGCATCGCGCTCGCCTAGGTTATTCATCTGCTGCTCGCGTACTGCGTCCAGCTCAGCACCAAACGCGTTCGCTTGCTCTACCGTTAAAACTTTAGTCATTTTAAATCTCTCTCTTTAACCTGCCCTTCGACAAGCTCAGGGCGAACGGCTAATGTCCGTTCGGGCTGAGCCTGAACGGGCCAAGTCAATTAACAAGGCACCGTTAGCCCTGAGCCTGTCGAAGGGCGCGCAATAAGTTACTTAACCCAAGGTCACATCAGACACAGGGGCTGAAATACAAAGTTGGATATCTTCTTCACCGGCGGTAACTTTGCCGGTTAATAAATTCTTCACCGCGCCGCTGGTTTTACGGCATTTGCACTCGTGACAAACGCCACGCTTACAGCCGTATTTAGGCAACTCGTCCGCGGTTAAATTGGGGCCATTTTCCAGCAGGCTGTCTAATAAGGTTTCGCCGGCATTGAGCTGAATCTGCTTACCGGTTTTTAGGGTGATATTGGCGTCAATCGCATCGGTGGCATCCACGGGCGGCGCACCAAAGTATTCAAAAGCCAAGGCATCGCTACGGCCAATATCGGCCCAATGCTCGCGCACCGCTTCCATAAAGCCGGCCGGGCCACACAACATAGCGTTACGCTCTTGATAGTCCGCCACACGCTTAGCAAGCTGCTTGGCAGAAAAACGCTCAGGCTTTGATTGGCCCTCGGCCGCCTCAAAACACCACTGCACCGATAGGTTGCTGTATTGCTGAGCCAAGGCTTCTAGCTGCTCGCCAAAAATTCGATCAGCCGGCGAGCGCACATAGTGCAAAAACTCAATGCTGCCTTGGTAACCTTCATTTAATAAGGTCGCCACTTGCGAAAACACTGGCGTAATACCACTGCCCGCCGTTAGCACCAATAAGCTATTCGGTAGTTCTGCTGGCAACACAAAGTCACCATCGGCAGCTTCCAAGCCAATCACATCGCCAGCTTGAATATGGTCATGCAGATGGTTAGATACCAAACCACCCTCAACACGTTTCACCGTAATCTGAATGGTTTTGGACTCATCAGCATTGACCGCTTCAGCGCGGCTTAGCGAGTAGCGGCGTTTATGCGTTACGCCATTAATTTCTACATTCACACCTACATGTTGGCCGGCACTAATGCCCTGCCAGTGCATATTGGGCTGCAACTCAAAGCTCTTAGTGTCGTGCGTTTCTTCACGCACATTAACAACGGTGGCGCGTAGGTTGAGTAAAGACCAAACCGGGTTTAGCTTTTCTACAAAGTAGTCCACGTTCGCCGGCTCAAATCCAATGCGTTGTGCCATCCGAACCAACGGGCGTTGTGTCCAAGTGGCGGTATTTGATAACTGTGTCATGTCTCTTTTCTCATCATTAGTGACAGTTCATGTTTACAAACGTAAACATAATGTTTACACCCGTCAACTTAATTATTGAAAAAAAACCAAAACCGAGCCATGTTTTATATATAAATTGTTGTTTTATAACAATTTAAATGACTAACACTTAGTTACATAAATATACTTATAGCAATTACATATTCGCAAAATACGCGCTATTAACGCACCAAAAAAGCGATAAAGTTTAGTTTTTGGTTACATGTGTTAACATAACTGCAACATTAACCCCGAATGGGATCAGTCATGAGTCGAGACAAAAGCGAAAAGTCGCGCCGCCGTAGCAAAGACGCCAAGCTGGAAACAGCGCCAAGCGGCGCCACGCCGGAAGCAGCCGGCAAGTCCAGCCGCAGCCGCGGCGACACGCGCCAGCACTTAATTGATGCTGCCTTACGCCGCGTCGAGGCCGACCAAAACGGCATGGCTGGCATTAGCCTGCGCGAAGTAACCAAAGCCGCTGGCGTTAGCCCCACCGCTTTCTATCGACACTTCTCCGACTTAGAAGAACTGGGCATGGCCGTACTGGAAGAGTCCAGTGACATGCTACGCCGCATGCTGCGCGACGTCCGCAAAGCCCCTAACCCGGCGGAGATGATCAATAAGTCCACCGATATCTTTATTCGCTACGTATTAGAAAATCGCGCCATTTGGTTGCTACTGTCGCGTGAACGCGTTGGCGGATCAGCCCGTATTCGCGCCGCCATTCGCAATCAAATCAGCTACTTCACTACCGAGCTCGCGTCTGACCTACGGCTAATGAACGTACTGCCGCAAATGACTCAAACCGATTTACAGCGGCTAGCGAACATGGTGATTTCACTGGCGATTAATCTAGTACCCGATATTCTTGACCTACCGAGCGAACAACCACGCGAAGTAGAAGAACTAATGGCCGATATGAATAGCCAACTACAAATTTTAATTTTGGGTGCGGTTAACTGGAAACCGTCCTAAGGCCAGCACGGCAACGCCGGAGACTCTTATGAATACCCTCACTATCAGCCTACTCGCAGGCAACTTGGTACTTAGCTTTGTGCTATTCCTGCTTTGGCAACGCAGCGCCAAACAAACTAAAGCACTGACCGCTGAAACCGAAGCACTGCAACAAGCCAGCAACGCCATTCCCGCCGACCTTGACGCACTACTCGGCGAACAAGGCAAAAAACTGATTACGGTCGAGATCCTCAACCCCATCGAACTCGCCACTGCTAAAACCGTATTCGCCAAACCGCTAGCCGGTATGTCGCCCGGTGCCATTAACGTGCTCGTCTACAAAGAAGCCCGCGACATCATCGCCCAACAACTCCCGGAGTTCGGCGTAAAAGCAGAAGTGAATATTCATAACGGCTAGCAGAACACTAATGCCCCGCCCTTCGACAAGCTCAGGACTAACGTTGTACGTATCGAACAATTCCCCGCTAGTCCTGAGCCTGTCGAAGGACCAATTAGCAGAGGCAATCCCATGATAGAAATCGCACTCACCAGCACCGCATTACTAATAAGCACGACAGCGTTTATAGCCGTTTGGCAACAACGCCAAAGCCGCCTGCAAGCCGAACGCAATCTACGTTACATAGCAGGCCGCCAAGCCGAACTCGTGCTGCTAGCAGAAAACCATCAGTTACTACTCGACACCCAAGAAATCCTAGAAGGCAGCATCGAAGGCACCACCGCCACCGTCCGCGCCATCCATAAAGGCATCGCCTCTATCCCCTTCGGCATACTCGAAGCCATCCCCGTTACCCGCGACACCACCCGCGTTGTCCGCGGCACCCACGACATCATCTCCGACGTGGTCTACAGCGGCATCAGCGCCGCCAATAAAACTAGCGGCAAAGTGATTCGAAAAGGGATCGGCAATATTGACCCAGAAAATCAGTCTGATGGCCCATAAAGAGTTCAGCTTCGTGGCCTAAACACTATGGGAAAGTACTCCAAATCTCTATCCCAGCGAGTTTCCGTTCGTGGACCTAAGGTCGGCTATTGCGTTATATGTGGGGCGCATGGAGCGCTTACCCGAGATCACGTCCCTCCAAAGGGCTGCAACAACTTTAAAGACACTGAACTAAGATTTATCGTAAATGAGAGTACAAGCAAGGCCTCTCACTCACAACGCGGCACTGCATTTAGAAGTATTTGTTCTCAGTGCAACAACGAACGCTTAGGGGCCAAATACGACCCAGCTCTTATCAAGTGGGTTAACGAGATTAGCGCTCAAGTTACAGCGGCGCAGTCAAGCAACCTTGTGTTGCCTAGTCATATTCATTCATGGATAAAGCCTCAACGTGTAGGCCGAGCCATTGTGGGACACCTGTTGGCGGCAAATTCCACAGAGCAAACAAACGCCCCAGCACAAACCAATCACATGGACGAACCATTAAGAGAGTATTTTCTCAATCCATCCGCTCCATTTCCTGAATGTTATGAGCTTCACTACTGGCCCTACCCTTACAGGGCACAGGTTGTAGTCAAATACTTTTCAAAATTAAATATTTCAAACCGCCAAAAAATAATCGGGCACACAATTAAGTTTCCTCCTCTTGGGTTTATGCTCACCTACACTCAGTCAGACAACAAACAACACAATGGCCAGTTAAACGCTCCCAAGCTGATAACTCAAAAAGATATGGAAATAGACGAACTCAGCCTAAGCAGCTTGAACCTATTCCAAATCCCTAGCGGGGATTTCCCAGAGTTTCCTTATGACAACGAAGTTGTTGCTCACAACCGAAACCAAGGCTACAAAGCAACACCACATGGTTAAAGGGGTCCGGTTAAAGGGGGCTGAGTCCTTTAACCCTACTCGCATAGCTAAACGTACTCGCCTTTATAGCGTCCAACTTGGCCCTGGTTGTCACTATGGAACGGGCAACCTTCCCACGGCAAATCCAAGTCATCCTTAGTTTCTTGATAACGCTTGCTGGCTTGGCTGGTGCCGGCGCCAACGTATTCCACTTCGGCTTTGGGGCAGCCTTGGTATTCACTTACGTAATGGTCTTTTAGCAAGTTACCAACGCGGTTGAAGCTGGGCAGGTAGATGGCCCTGAGCGATACCACTCGTAGCAAGGTTCGCAACAAGCCAGCGAATAACCACTCGCCTTTCATGCTTTGCTCGCCCACCGATTCACGGGTTGTTTTGGGCATAGACAGAACCAAGAATCGACGGCCTAGCGGCGCGAAGATTCGCTTCCAGCCAGAGAAGTTTTTTTCTAAAAAGTTCTGCTCGAAGGTTTGGTAGTAATGCCGTACGTCTGGGTTACCAGCGGGAATATAGTCGTGGGGAATTGGGCCTTGTTCTTTGTCGTAGATAAAGTCGATCATGTCTTGGTAGCTGTTGGGCATACCTTTGATTTTCATGTCGCTGAAAATCTCGCTCCACAGCAGGTGCATGGATTGCTCGAACTTGTCTGAGTATTGTCGCAGCACTTTGAATTGGCTGTATTCGCCGTAAATGGTTTTCTCGGCCACGGTAAGGAAGGAGGCGAATTTAATACCGGCTCTAAATAGCGAGCGCTGGTTAATGTAGTCCGGGTACATGGCGTGCATGTAGTTCATCTTGCGGATGGCTTCTTCATACTCTTCGCGGTTTTGGTGATTGAAGAAGGTAGAAAAGATGATGTTTTGGTCACACATGCGTTTTTCGGTTTTCTTCATAAACGTGCCTTTGCCCTTGCGGTACAGCACGGGGAAATCTTCTGGCGGCACGCTAGATTGCAGAACGGTGGAATAGATCAGCAAATCAAAGATGACGCGATAGCTGGGAATAATGCGGTTAACGCAGAGGTAGACGATTTCGCGGTAGTCGGTTTCTGGGTTTAGCTCATCCAAACGGCGATGGGTTTGGTAAAACGGTTCAATCTTTCGCATGGCTACATTCCTGCCGCGGCTAATTTCTGATGAATACAGATTGCCGCGAAGACCCTATGCAAAACAGGACATTTTTTGACACAAAGGGGACATTTAAAGACACTAGGCAAATGGCCGTTACCCCAAGCAGCGCTTTAGACGAACCGAACATTCCCACTACCTACACGCAGCTGGTAGCGCGGGAGCTGGGCTTGCAGTTGAAGGATATTCCACAACTATTGGCCAATACCTCGCTCTCTGCCGAAGCACTGTTGGCAGACAACACCCAACTAAGCACGACCCAGCAGTTACGCATTATTGATAACGCTTTAGCGCTAACCGACGACCCAATCTTCGGCCTAACGCTAGGCCAGCAAATGGGGCCGTCTACACACGGTGCCTTGGGTTTTCTGGCCAATACCAGCGCCACCTTAATGCAGGCATTTCAGGCGCTCACGGCCTACTCACCTACGCGCATGAACTTTGTGCGTTTGGAGTTTAATCCCCAACCTGAAGAAACCATATTCAAATGCCACTTTGATATTGAGCTAAGTCCAGAGGCACTGCGTTGCCTGTCTGAAATGTGCGCGATGGTGATGTTTGCATGCGCCGAAACCATTTTGGGCCGCCCTGCGCATGAGATAGAAATTGGCTTTTCCTACCCCAAGCCAAGGCACGGCGACCGCTATTCCGAATTTTTGCCCGGCGAAGTGAAATTTGGCATGGGCGAGTTAGTGGCACGCCTACCCACCGCGCTAATGGAAGCAGAAAATGCGGCTGCGAACCGCGAAGCCTATTTAATGGCAAAAGCGCAATGCGACCGCATGCTCTCGCAACTCAATAGCAGCGCCAACAGCTACCAATTCAAGATTGAGAAGTTAATGCTTTCCAACCCGGCGGGCGTGCCTTCGGAAGAAGAAGTCGCCGCTGCGTTGTTTATGAGCAAACGCACACTGGCACGGCACCTAAAAACCGAAGGCAGCAGCTTTCGCCAAATTAGAGACAGCATTCTGGCGCGCCAAGCAGCAAGTTATTTGCGCGATAACCGCCTGCCGGTAGAAACTGTAGCAACGCTGCTCAACTACCACGACAGCGCCAGCTTTCGCCGTGCCTTCAAACGCTGGTACGGTGTTACACCAAAGACCTACAAACAACAATCCAACTCGCCCGACTAAGACATCCTCGCCATGAAATCATCAAGCTTCCTAAATATAACTTTTCAGTTCGCTAGTTTTTTCGCCATGGCAGCATGGCTGGCGATTTTTGTATTTCCTAGCTGGACGGTCGCCAATCTAAACCTCATGGTCATACCGGTAGCCATGCTCTGCTTGATCTATGTGCTAACACTATTTATCGGTGGGCGCTTTGACGAACCCGGCAGCAAACCACGCGGCCATTTTTTCAGCATGGGCGGCGTATTAAAATTATTCCAACACCCGCGCGCGGTGTTAGTGGGCTGGGTACACTTTTTGGCCTTTGACCTTGTCGTCGGTCTGGGTATTTTGGTCGATGCCTCGCAACAGGGCTTTGAACACTGGTGGATATTACCCAGCCTATTTTTAACTCTTATGCTCGGTCCAGCGGGTTTGCTGAGCTATTTAGGGCTCCGTTTCCTACTTATCTAAACGCGTCATAATTTATTCGCAATAACTTATTGCAAATAAGAATCATTATCATTTAAGCTATTGTGCAACACGATAGCTAGCTAACCGCGACGCCCGTTTACTTACCTTGTTTTCTTACCTGCCAACGGAGGAAACCTTATGGCATGCACGATACAAGCGCGGCCCCACTTCACTCACCCAGTCGACGGAGAGCCACGGTTACAAGTTTTAGATAATCATTCTGGCCATTTACGGATGGCCTGGAAACCCAGCAAAAAACAGAGCGAGCTAGATGCCGGTGATGTGAAATCACTGTTCCGCTCCTTGCTGGGCGTCAGCACTATCGAACCCAAAGCCCATAAACAAGACGCGAACAACCCAAGCTCAAGAGGCAACTTATGAACAACACATCGCCACAATCCAACCCCACTCGCGGCACCGACAACAGTCGCCGCATTAACAGCCAAAGCTTGCTCGCAGGCGCAAAGGAAATTTTGATCCAACACGCAGACCAGATATACCGCCTACGCGAAACACGCAGTGGCAAATTGATTATGCATAAGTAAACTCCACGACAAGCACTCCCGGGGCCAGCCAACCGCCAAGCCCATTCAATCAATGACCTTTGCTGCAACGCAGCATTGTCAGTAAAACCAAGGACATAAACCCCGCTGCGCCCTATTCTGGTGCACACTATTCCACTACAAACAAAGGGGTTTGCTATGGAACTCGATGCGCTACTTCTCTCGCGTATTCAATTTGCCTTCACTATTGGCTATCACATTATTTTCCCGTCGCTCAGTATTGGTCTCGCCTTCTTTTTGGCGATCTTAGAGGGCCTTGAACTGCGGGCTAAATCACCCGAACGTAAACAAACCTACCGCCGTGCCTACGACTTCTGGCTGCGCTTTTTCGCGCTGAGTTTTGGTATGGGCGTAGTGTCTGGCGTGGTGCTGTCTTACGAGATTGGTACTAACTGGGGCCGCTTCTCGGAAATCGCCGGCCCAGTGGTGGGCCCGCTCATGAGTTTTGAAGTCCTAAGCGCCTTTTTCTTAGAGGCAGGCTTCCTTGGCATTATGTTGTTGGGCCGCAATCGCGTTGGCCCCAAGGTGCATTACTTCTCTACCTGCATGGTCAGCCTTGGCACCATGATCTCGGCCTTCTGGATTCTGTCGGCCAACAGCTTTATGCATACCCCTGCCGGCTTTGAAATTGTGGACGGCATCGTCATGCCAGTGGACTGGTGGGCGATTGTGTTCAACCCCAGCTTCCCTTATCGCTATTTCCATATGGTGGTCGCCGCACTGTTGTCGACCAGCTTTGTGATTGCCGCGGTGGGCGCTTGGTATGTCATTCATAACCGCCAGGTCGACTTTGGCAAAGACTTAATGAAAACCGGCCTCCTAGCAGCCGCCGTGTTAGCGCCAACCCAAGTGGTAATTGGCGATTTACACGGCCTTAACACCTTGGAGCATCAGCCGATTAAAGTCGCAGCGATGGAAGGCCACTGGCAAACCGGCGGCGAAGTACCCTTGCTGCTATTCGCATGGCCGGATGAAGCAGCCGAAGAAAACCATTTTGAAATCGGCATTCCTAAACTCGCCAGCCTAATTCTTACGCATGACCCGGCTGGTGAACTAGAAGGCTTAACCAGCGTGCCGGCTGAAGACCGCCCGCCGGTAGCGCCGGTATTCTTTAGCTTCCGCCTCATGGTGGGCTTGGGCATGTTAATGCTGGGGCTAGCATGGCTAGGCATGTTTAAGTGGTGGCGCGGCACCCTAGGTAATAACGATTGGTTTGCCACCGTTATTCGCTTCTGCTCACCGATTGGCTTTGTCGCCATTTTGGCGGGCTGGGTGGTGACTGAAGTTGGCCGCCAGCCTTGGACCGTGACTGGTCTACTACGCACTAGTGGCGCATCGTCCTTAGTGCCCGGGCAGGAGGTCGCCTTTACCTTGTTAGCATTTGTGGTGGTTTATTCGGTGCTATTTGTGGCCTTTGTGCTGTTCTTCCGCCACTTGTTACGCAAAGGGCCGGGCAGTTTGACCACCGAATCTTTACCGCATCAAGGTAACGCTCGCCCTGCCTTCTTGGCTGGTCGAGACTAAGGGAGGCCGTTGCAATGAATATGGAATTATTACCCCTCGTGTGGGCCGCCATTCTTGGCTTGTCTGTCACCCTATACGTATTGCTAGACGGCTTTTCACTAGGTGCCGGCATTTTGTTCCCATTTGCCAAAACCGAACAACGCCGCGACATGATTATGGCCTCGGTAGCACCGGTTTGGGACGGCAACCAAACTTGGCTAGTAGGCGGTGGCATGGCCCTGCTCACGGCCTTTCCAAAAGCCTTTAACTTGTTGCTTTCGACCTTTTATTTACCGCTCAGCATCATGTTGCTGGCGCTGGTATTCCGTGGCGTGGCCTTTGAATTCCGCTTTAAAGCCAAACAAAAAACCTTCTGGGATCGTTCCTTTATTGGCGGCAGCACCGTGGCGGCGTTTTGCCAAGGCTTGGTATTAGGTGGTTACATCCAAGGCTTTGATTTAGTCACTCATGCTAACGGCGCTGAAAGCTTAGCCTTGCATGCTGGCAGCGTGTTTTCACCGTTCGCTATCGCTACCGGTATCGCCGTCTGTTTGGCCTATGCCCTACTGGGCGCTTGCTGGTTGATTGTAAAAACCGAAGGCGCCGAGCAAGCTTGGGCGCGCCGCGCTGCTAAACGCTTGGTGCCACTGATTGGTGTCGCGGTATTAATGGTGAGCTTATGGACGCCTTATGTCGAAGCACCCATTGCCGAGCGCTGGTTCACCATGCCGAACCTACTGTTTTTATCGCCAGTACCAATCTGGACCGCAGCGCTATTTGGCACCCTGCTATGGAGCCTGCGCCAAGAGCAACGCTGGGATGGCCTGCCATTTCTTAGCTGTATTGGCCTCTATCTACTAACGATGGTTGGTCTAGCTATTAGCGTATGGCCGTGGATTGTGCCGCGTGTATTCTCTATTTGGGATATTGCCGCGCCAGAACCGTCGCTGATGTTCGCGTTAGTTGGCGTGCTATTTATTGTGCCGGTGATTTTGGTTTACACCGCTCACGCCTACTACGTGTTCCGCGGCAAAACCGATATTCACGACGTTTATCACTAGCGCCCGCAACAGAAAAACCGGGACAGACCCATTTGGGTCTGTCCCGGCTGTTTTACGGCTGTTTTAGCTATTGATTAGAACGGTGGCTCGTCGTCATCAATGGTGTTACTCATGGCGGAGTTAAACGCGTTGGCCGAGCCACTCGCTGCTGTAGTCGTTGCTTGTGCTTCTGGCCAAGCGCTTGCACCTGTATTAGGCGCTTCGGCTGCCGCACCCGCCGCGGTAATTTTCCACGCCGCTAGGTTGTTGAAGTAACGACCGTTGTATTCGCGACCGCGAATATTGAATGACACCGTCACCTCTTGCCCAGGCGAAAAGCTGTCCAGTAGTGCAATTTTGTCTTGCAAGAACTCCAGCAAAATATCTTGTGAATATTTGCCGTCCTCTACCGTGACAACGATCTCCCGCTTACGAAAGCCGCTATTAAATTGCTGCTCGTCTTGGATGAGTTTGATTTTTCCGGTGAGTTCGTAAGACATCGAAGTTCCTGTCAATGTGAATGGCATGAAGTGCGGGTATGCTAACGGAATGAACCCTGAAATGAATAAGAAAATTGCGATTATTGGTGCCGGTAGCATCGGCTGTTATGTCGGCGGACGTTTGGCGGCAGCTGGTGCCAACGTTAATTTAGTTGGCCGCGCCCGTATTGGCGAGGCCATTCGCCAGCATGGCCTGCATGTGACCGACTATTTAGGTTACGAGCAACAACTGCCGTTGTCAGACACGCTAACGTTCTCAGAGTCGTTAGACAGCACCGCCGATGCAGATTTAGTCCTCGTGTGCGTAAAGTCCGCTGCCACCGCCGGCGTCGCGCAAGACCTAGCCAAACACATTACGCCCAGCACCCTAATTATTAGTCTGCAAAACGGTTTAAACAATGCTGCCGTATTACGTGAGCATTTGCCAAACAACTACTGCCTAGCAGGCATGGTGCAGTTCAACGTGATTAACCGTGGCGATGGCAAATTTCACCAAGGCTCAGAAGGCGGTTTGGAATGCGAAGCCGATAGCGCCACCGCACCATTGTTGCCGTTATTCGAAGCTAGCGGCTTAGGCTTAGAACAGCCGCAAGACTTTTTAGCGGTGCAATGGGCTAAATTGCTGCTGAACCTTAACAACCCCATTAACGCCCTTTCTGGCGTACCGCTAAAAGAAGAACTATCACAACGCGATTTCCGCCGTTGCCTAGCCGCTGCTCAAGCCGAAGCTCTAAGCCTACTTAATCAAGCGGGCATTAAACCCGCCAAGCTGACACCACTGCCACCACATTGGATTCCCAAACTACTCACCGTGCCAACGTGGATGTTTAAGCTGCTAGCCAACAAAATGCTAGCGATTGACCCACTGGCCCGTTCATCCATGTGGGAAGACCTAGAAGCGGGTCGCAAAACCGAGATTGATTACCTCAATGGTGAAGTTATCGCGCTCGCCGAAAGCTTAGACTCACAAGCGCCGGTTAACCAAAGCCTCATTGAGTTAATCCGAGACGCCGAAAACGGTGGCAGACGCGGCTGGTCCGCTAGTGACTTACGCCAACAGCTGCATGTCTAAGCAGCACGGCTTTGCCCTGGCGAACGTCCATACCAACGCTGATAGGCACGCTGAAAAGCGCTTTGTTCGGTATAGCCAAGCATCAGCGCTATATCCACTAATGAAAGGTTTCTGTCTTTCAAATATTGGCTCGCCAACTCACGCCGTACGTCGTCTACCAATTCTCGAAACCCTGTGCCCGCAGCGGCTAAATAACGTCGTAATTGACGGACACTGAGACTGGCTGCCTTAGAGGCATCAGCTAAAACAGGAGCCCCTAACGGCAAGGTTTGGATAACGTACTTACGTACACTGCGCAGCCACTCTGGCTCCCCCTGAAACGACAGTTTCTTCAGCTGCTCTTCACATGCTGCATCCAACATGGCTAAGACTTCGGGGTCTGGTTCGCCGCCGATAGCTTCATTTAGGTCAGCAATGGAATACCTAATCCAGTCATGTTCTTGGTTAAAACTGATATTGGGCCCAAAGAACGCTTCTAGCTCTCCATCAGAACTAACCGGAGCGTGGCGAAAACCCACGGCTATGGGCAATAACGGCCTAGACGAGAAGATTGGCGCCAAGGCTTGCGCCATACCAACGTTAAAGACCGCGTGGTGGAAACTTAAACTATCCGGGTGCCCCTCCGGCAGCCGACAGACTTGCGTTAGCTGGGCGTAATCATTGGTCACTTCTAGTTTGTCCGCAAACACGTTGGCCCATAGGCCGCTATAACGCAGCACCCGGTCTATGATTTGCTGCCAATTGCCACTGGCCAACTGAGCCAATCCCACTGTACCCAAATGGCTCAGCCGTATTTGTTGCACAAGATGCAAGCCCAGCAGTTCATCATCTAGGCGGGCAGCGGCATCTTCCATCAGTGCCACATAGAAGGAAAACGGTAACCTAGACCGGTTCAGCACCTCCTCCGACGCCTGATGATCAGCCAGCATGGATTCCACGGGTAGCTGATGCTGCGCGCAGTACTCAAGCAGCAGTTGTACGAACTGCCTATCAACCGTATAGCTTTCCAAACGTATTTTCCTGTCGGCAGGCTCGGGGGTCAGTCAAGTTAAATCAAGCTTAGCTTAGCTGAGGTAAATACCTCAAGCCAAGTCTGATCGTAAAATTTTGCGATGAAAAAACCGCAGAAATAGCGGAGGAGGAACTCGTGAAACAACTAATGACTACCCTAGCAACCCTTACATTGCTGAGTGCTTGTGGCGGTAGCCCATCGTCAACTACCAATGACCTACTCGTTCGCAACAGCCCGTTGCCGACAGATCAATACGATATGGCTAACGGCTGCTATGGGCTTAAATCCGTCGCCAGCAACGCGTTTGTACGTAACAACGGCAATAACTACGTGGCCGACGGCGAAGCCCCAAGCCAAGGCGAGGCTTTCTTTATGAAAGCGGCTCTGCTGGGTCAACAAATGTTCTACGGCACCGACACCCAGCTACTCACAGCGACTGGAGGCGGCGTTAACGCCACCACAGAAATCACCAAAGATGCTGTCTGGAATGTGGAATACCACGACGATAAAGAAGCCTACAGCTTCGTTTCAGACACGCAAGACCAAAGCTTGATTGTCGCCAACGACGGCAGCCTGCAACTGGGTACGGCCGCCAACGACAACCACCTGTTTCAGTTTGCTAAAACCGACAAAGCCTGTGTGCCTTTCCCAGAGATGCCGGTTGCGGCCAGCGGCCAGACTTATAAAGGCCAAGGCATTGATAAGCCAGTGATCGGATTTGCCGAGACA
This sequence comes from Gammaproteobacteria bacterium, assembly GCA_030425645.1. Lineage (GTDB taxonomy): Bacteria > Pseudomonadota > Gammaproteobacteria > JAPPPA01 > JAPPPA01 > JAPPPA01. Next base: position 144,827 of record JAUHZK010000005.1, read on the forward strand.
CATTCACACCCCGGCTCCACGCACGAAATGATTTACCCTGATGGCAGCACTGAAGTCGGCGTAGCAGGCGGCTCGGTTTACGGCGCACCGTTTCACCCGCTAGGCGTGACCCATGCGCTGGGCAACTGCGAGCAATCTCATGGCCCTGACGGTACGCGCGACCCAGGAAACATTGTTCGAGTGACCCCCGCAGGCAGCCACGACACACAGGGTTGGCCCACCTATATCGACTGGCCGGATATTGACCAATACACGCATAACGCCATCTACTACCGCTGGATGGAGCGCGCCTACTTGGCCGGCCTACGGATTTTTGTAAGCTATGGCCACAACTACCAGCCACTCTGTGAAGTGGGTGCCATCCACCAGGGTGCGCCCGACTCTGACTGCAACGACCACACCCTCACCATCAAAATGAATGAGTACACCAAGGTGATGCAGGACTATGTAGACGCACAATCAGGCGGCCCCGGCAAGGGCTGGTTCCGTATTGTTTACTCGCCAGCTGAAGCCCGCGAAGTCATTAACGACGGCAAGCTTGCTGTAATCCTCGGCATGGAAGGTGGCGAACTGTTTGAATGTGGTATTGAGTTTTTGCCCGACGGCACCGGCGTGCCAGCTTGCGACGAAGACTTGCTACGAGCGAACATCCAAGAGGCGTACGACATGGGCGTGCGCCAAGTCGTCCCTATCCACAACATCGACAACGCCTTTAGCGGCGGCAGCATTGTTGGCTCGGCTCACGCCAGTTCGGACGCGCTCAACCTCCTCAACTTCTGGGCCACAAATGCGTTTTACAAAACCGTTGATTGCCCAGACGGCGGCACTGAAGGCTATTTAGTGATCGGCGGCGGCACCTTAACCGGCGTACCCACCAGCAACGATCCGGCCACACAGATCCTAACCGACGCCCTGCCGCCACAAGTACCGACCTATCCCAACGGGGTACGCCAATGCAACGCGCGTAAAATCACACCACTGGGCGAACTTGCTCTCACCACTTTAATGGACAAGGGCATCATGATCTCGCTTGATCACACGCCCATGCTCAACAAAGAAACCGTACTAGACCTCGCCGAGCGCTATGACCCACCCTATCCAGTCGTCTCCGGCCACGGCGCTCAGGGAGGCATCCAGATCAAAACCGCTAAACGCCTATTAAAGGCCGGTGGCTATTACTACCCTTACAAATGGGACGGTGCCCACCACGTAGAGTTCATGGACATTGTCCGCGACATTTACGACGAAGCCGCCAGCGAAGACGCCAGCAATATGGTGCCTTTCGGGTTCGGCTTCGGTATGGATGCCAACGGTTTTGGCGGCCACAACCCACCTCGCCCCAACCCGGAACAACTCGTCGAGTACCCCTTCACCCTATTTGAAGGCGACGACTGGGGCCCACGTTTTGACCACATTGATCCAATCGTATTCGACCGCATTAGCATTCCCGATGGTCGTACTTGGGATACCGAGATTGATGGCAGTGTGCACTACGGCATGGTGGCAGACTTTGTTGAAGAAATAAGGCTGGAAGGCGGCGCGCAGGCGCTTGACGACTTTTACAACTCTGCCGAAGCCTACCTACAAGTCTGGGAAAAAGCCTACAAGGGCGATTAATAGGGCTATCCAATGAAACACTTACAGCTACAAACCAAGGCCGCCCTAACAATATGGGCTGCCATGTCGCTGACGCTATCGGGCGGCTACGCAATGGCTAACGACAGTGGCGTGGCCTCTAGCGAACCAACCGCACAACAAGTCGAAACCGTTCGTCAAAATGCCGATTTGGATGCGCCCTTCGACATGGTGAACCTCATCAAGTATCGGCCACTAGCAGTCTATTCAAGCGACGAAGACAACGCCCTAGGGCGCACTGGTCGTGAAGCCTACAAAGCCTATACCGATATCGTGCTGCCCATGATCGCGGAACTGGGCGGCAGCATTGCCTACCGAGCCGCCAACCAAAACCAGTTTGTAGGCCATGCGGGCCAAGACTATGACGACATTATTATCGTCAGCTATCCTTCCCGGCGCGCTTACTTGGAAATGTTTGATACTGAAACCTACAAAGGCGCCCTCAAACACCGCAAAGCCGGGCTGGAGTACCGCGTGTTGCATCAAGTAGAAACAAAGTCGACGTTTTCTAATTGGACGCTGCGCATCGCGTTGTGGCTACAGAAGGCGGAGCGCTCGCTATTGGGGGCCGGCGACTAACATGCCTGCGATTGGGGCAACGCCAAACGAATGGCGGCAACAGGGCCGCTATTTCCAGTTTAGTAAACACCGTATTTTCTATCGCGATAGCGGTGGTGATAAGCCATGCCTGTTACTAATTCATGGTTTTCCCACCGCATCTTGGGACTGGCACACCCTTTGGGGCGAACTAAGCCAGCACTTTCGCCTCGTCGCGCCGGACATGCTGGGTTTTGGCTTTAGCGATAAGCCAAAGCGCCATCAATACAGCATTCACGAACAGGCGGATATTCACCTAGCTCTCTTAAGCCACTTGCAGATTAATCGCTGCCATACGCTGGTTCATGACTACGGTGTTTCAGTCATGCAAGAGCTCTTGGCACGCCATAAGGCACAAGAAACAGACTGTGAATTGCAGTCGGCCTGCTTTTTAAATGGCGGACTATTTCCAGTGACCCATCGGCCTCGGCTAATTCAAAAGCTGCTACTTAGCCCTATTGGTTTCTGCATTGCCAAGCTCGCTAGCCAACGCCAATTCAAGAATAACTTTAAGCAAATTTTTGGTGCCGACACGCAACCGTCTAACGCAGAGCTAAACGCATTCTGGGAGCTGGTCCAATACAACGACGGCATGAGTAATGCGCACCGGCTTATTCGCTATATGAACGACCGCATCGAACATGAAGCCCGCTGGCTGGATGCCACTCAAAAGCCCGGCATTCCAACTCGCCTAATCAACGGCACCGCTGACCCAATATCAGGTCGGCACCTGGCAGATCATTACGCCAAGGTCATACCCAACCCAGACATTGTGCTACTGGAGGGCATTGGCCATTACCCTCAGGTAGAAGCGCCAGCAAAAGTACTCCAAGCATTCATGGCTTTTAACCTTGAACTGAAGCACGCCACACTCACTTAGCCGATAGCACTATCTACCCGGCCCCACAGGCTAATGTTTAGGTGGTCACTGGCGTTAATCACGCATTCACTCCTGTTAAGACACAGCCAAGGCGAGGCCATATTGTGGCCGGCTAGAAAAAAGTATCGCTTGGAGGCGAACACGATGAAACAACTCACCATAACGGCACTGGCGGCCTTGGGATTAAGCGCCTGCGGCAGCAGCCCCAACATGACTGCACCAACAGGTCCCGTTACACCAAGTGCGATCCCAACCGACAAGCACTCAATGGCCAACGGTTGTTATGGTTTAGTATCTTTGAAAAACGGTAATTTCATTGCCAACAACAACGACAGCTACATCGCTAACGCCACCACGCCTGATGAAGCCGAAGCCTTCTTTATGAAGCCCGCCATGCTCGGGCAGCAAATTTTTTATGCCACTGATGAAAAAACCATTTCCGCTAACGCTAGCGATGTCGTAGCCAGCGGCACGGTTAGCAACGACGCCATTTGGCATGTTAGTTACGACATTGAAAACCAAGCCTTCAGTTTTACGTCAGACACGGCCGGCACACAGTTAATCGTTAATGCGGAAAACCAACTGACGTTGGGCACCGCTGAAGGCGACAACCACTTATTTGAGTTCGCCCCAACCACCAAGGCCTGTACCCCGTATCCGGAAATGCCTTTATCACTGACTGGCGAGACCTATAAGGGCCAGGGTGTAGACAAGCCTGCCATTGGCTTTGCTGACGTGCATTCTCACATCGCCATGGGCAAAGAGCTTTCCCTAGATGGCACTAGAGAAACACCGATGTCATCCCTCTTTCACGGTACCGCGGCCGACCGCCTAGGCGTGATGCACGCCTTAGACGATTGTGCCGAAACCCATGGTCCCAACGGCATTAGAGACGGCAACAACGTGATTCAGGCCAACCCCGCCGGCACCCACGCCACTGAAGGCTGGCCAACCTTTATTGACTGGCCTGCGGGTGAACAGCTAACGCACCAATCAGCTTATTACCGCTGGATCGAGCGCTCATATATGGCTGGCTTACGCATTCTGGTTAACTACGGCACAAACATTAACGGTTTATGTGAGTTCGGCAATCAAACCTACGGAGCCAACCCAACCGTAGATTGCAATGACCACCGCTTTGCGCACGCCCAGCTAGACTTTACCCGCGACCTTGAAAAATATATTGATGCCCAACACGGCGGTCCAGGCAAGGGATGGTTTCGTATTGTTTACTCACCACTTGAGGCGCGAGAGGTTATCAACGACGGTAAGTTAGCCGTGATACTGGGGCTGGAAGCGTCACAACTATTCGACTGTGGCGTGACCATCACCGCCACCGGAGAGGATCGCCACTGCACCGCCGAGTCCTTTGAACAAAAGCTGAATGAGTCCTATGAAGCCGGCGTTAGACAGCTAGTTCCGTTGCATAATATCGACAACGCCTTTGCTGGCGGCAGCGTCCTAGACGGTGGCGCCGACACGCTTAACTTGCTTAATTTCTACGACACTGGCGCTTTCTATAAAACCGTAGACTGCCCTGATGGCGGCGAAACGGACTATTTTGTACCCGGCGGCGCCTACTTAGCGGGTGTTCCCACCGACGGCAACCCACTGGCTACCGCCGTATTTGACCAATTGCAGGGCTCGGCTCCTGTTTACGATTCCAGCCGACGCCAATGTAACCAACGACCACTGAACGAACTAGGCGAACATGCCTACAGCAAGTTCTTTGAAAAGGGCATGATTATCTCGATTGACCATGCCCCATTGCTGGTTAAGCGCACCTTGCTCGATATTGCTAGCCAACAAAACCCACCTTATCCAATCATTTCTGGTCACGGTTACCAAGGCGGCGTTCGCAACGACGACGTTAAAGACTTATTGAAGCACGGTGGCTACTCTTACCCTTACAAATGGCATGGAGCTGACTGGGCAGAAACGCTACGCAATGCGAAAGTCCAATACGATAGAGCCGCCGCAGAAGATGACAGCCACATGCTGCCATTTGCGATGGGCTTAGGTTTCGACATTAATGGTTTTGGTGGCTACAACCCGCCCCGCGAAAATCCGGAACAACTGGTTCATTACCCCTTCACCCTATTTGAGGGCGACGGCTGGGGGCCTCAGTTTGACCACATCGCACCCATGCAAATCGACAAGCTCAGCATTCCCGGCGGCCGTACCTGGGACACCGAAATTGACGGCAGCGCCCACTTTGGCCTGATCCCTGACTTCGTTGAAGAAATTCGACTAGAAGGTGGAGAAGAGGCCGTTACAGCCTTTTATAACTCGGCCGAAGCCTACATCCAACTCTGGGAAAAGGTTTATAAGGAGCAATAGCATTGAGTGCGCCGCAGTTCACGCCTAACCCAGTGCTGTACCCATTCGAGTCTAAGTACTTTCAAAGCTCGGCTGGCCGAATGCACTACGTAGATGAGGGCAGCGGCCCCGTGCTACTGATGTTACACGGGCAGCCGGCATGGAGCTTTTTGTATCGCGATGTTATCAAGGCGCTACGCAGCGACTTCCGCTGTATAGCGCCCGATATGCTTGGTTATGGTTTGTCAGAACGGCCCGACCGCTACCATTACGGTTACACCCCACAAGCGCACGTAGGTATCATTTGCGAACTCATCAAACACCTCGATCTACGCGATATTATTCTGGTGTCACATGACTGGGCCGGCCCCATCGGTATGGGTGTGGCTACCGCCGAACACCCGCGTATTCGTGGGCTAGCATTAGGTAACGTTTGGTATTGGTCCCCCACGCCTAAGTTCTGGCTATTTAGTGCCTTTATGGCAACGCCGATTGGCCGTTGGTTGCTGCTACAGAAAAACTTTTTTGTGGAGCGCATGCTACCTAACTGGACCAATCGAACCCTCAGCGATGAGGAGATGCACCATTATCGAGAGCCACAAAGTTCACCAAAACTACGCTGGGGAGTAGCCGAGTTAGCTCGTCAAATTCGCTTGGCTAAGCCTTGGCTTACGGAGCTAGAACTTCGCGTTCAAACACTTCTAGCCAATAAGCCCACCTTAATCACTTGGCCCATGCAAGACCGCACCTTTGCACCATTGCTGAAGAGGGTTCAAAAGACCTTTCCCGGCCATAAGCTAGTTAAACTAGAAACAGCAAACCATTACTACACTGAAGACGCTCCCGAAAAAGTCGCTGATGCCATTCGGCAACACTTTCTTGAGCCTTAGGACACGCTATTATGAAAGCCGCGATCAAATATTGGTTTTGGGATGCCGACATGAGCGGCATAGAAGGCAGCCACTGGCGCAAACTCGCAACGACATACATCGTGCTGTTAGCGGTGCTGCACTCACTGTTTTTTCCGCTCTATATGAATCAAGTCGCCTTCCTAGGATCTGGACTAGGCGATGAAGATGCCACTTCAGCGTGGCAAGAACTGTTCGCACGCATGGATGCATGGGGCGAGGCTTTGAACAGCCCACTACCGCTCTGGATTGTTGTCGCACTGGCTGTTGGCGGTGTGTTGTTCCGCATCGTTACGCAGTTTCGCAGCTACTTCAAATTCAAAGCCCTTGAAGGCCGTGAATTCCCCATCGACATTATTGGCACCATTGCGCTCGCCAACGTCTACAACCTGATTGCTATTCACCTGTTGTTGCTGGCTATCGGCGCAGGCAGCCTGATATTGTTCGGCGAGTTTTCCATAGGCTGGAGTAGCGTCGAGCGGCTTGCGGCGGTCGCGCGGGACTGGATAGACCAAATTCCAACACTGTTTGATCTACACCCAGTACTAACGGTATTCGCGGTGTACATGCTGCACGGTTTCTTCCACTACTGGTTGCATCGTTTTGGTCACAGCTTTCGTGCTTTGTGGTTGTTATTTCACCGACAACACCATGTGCCAGAGCAGATGATGAACCAGTCTATTACTGACGTGGTGTTCTCGTTCCCGCTGTTTATTCTCATGGTGGTGCCTTACACACTGATTTTTGGCGCCACCAGCAAGCTGTTCTCAGCCGAGCCGCTGTATGTCGAATTTATCCTCATCAACCTGTTTATGGTGATTCCGGAAATTCACGCTCACAGTACGGCCCTGTATTACGAGGCCTGCAAAAACCCGGTACTGAAGTGGCTCGGATGGTTATTCCTGAATGGCCCTTACCACTATCTGCATCATTCGTCAGAGCCTGCCGACAGCGGCAAAAATGGTGCTGTGAATATGGTGAATATTGGCGGTGGTTTCTTCGGCTTGTGGGACCGTCTGTTTGGAACCTTTCGACCATTACGAGAGAAACGACCCAAAGTTGGCCTAACAGGCAACCCGCGCTTACATATGAACCCCATGCGCGTGGCCATTGGTGGTCTCGTGCAACTGCTTTACGAACTCAAACATAACCGCCACTGGCGGCAACGACTAAAAATTCTGTTTGGGCCATCGAACTGGAATCCACCCATCAGCCAAGACTTTTTAGAAGCCAAAGCGCCGGCGCGCTAGCAATCGCTTAGGAAAGTGCGCCGACGACATAAAACTTATATGATTTGGTTACAAAACCATAAAGCGCTCATTTATTGGAGGAGCCAAAATGACCTTACGAGCTATCGGCGCAGTCGCGTCGACCGTACTGCTACTTGCTTGCGGCGGCAGCCCGAGCACCCAAGGCAGTGGCAATAACAACGAAGTCCGTACCAACACCTTACCGACTGACGAATACACCATGGCTAACGGCTGCTACGCTTTGCAAGCCGTGGAAAGCGGCCAATATGTTGTTAATACCGGCGGCGGCTACGCCGCTACGGCAGCCGACAGCAACGCCGCCGAAGCCTTCTTTATGAAAGCCGCCATGCTCGGCCAACAGATTTTTTACGCCACCGACAGCAACACACTCACTGCCTCCGGCACCTCGGTAACCGCTACCACGGCTATTTCCGAGAATGCCATTTGGCATGTCAGCTACGACGACGTCGCGGAAACCTATAGCTTTACCACCGACGCCACTGGCGAACAGTTGATAGTTAACGACGCCGGGCAGCTAGTAGTAGGCACCATTGACGGTGACAACCATTTATTTAAGTTTGCGCTAACCGACAAAGCCTGCACGCCTTATCCAGAGATGCCTCTGTCAGTCAGCGGCGAGACCTATAAGGGCCGCGGCGTAGACGAGCCAGTGATTGGCTTTGCCGATGTGCATTCGCATATCACCATGGGTGGCCAGCTGTCTTTCGACGACAGCCGCGAAGCGCCGTTAGCATCGCTATTCCACGGCAGTGCAGTAGACCGCTTGGGTGTTGCGCATGCACTGGATGACTGTGAAGAAACCCACGGACCTAATGGTATTACCGACGGCAACAATATTATTGCCACTAACCCTGCCGGCACGCATGACACCAGCGGTTGGCCTAGCTTTATTGACTGGCCAGCAGGCGAGCAGCTAACGCACCAATCAGCCTACTATCGCTGGATTGAGCGCTCTTATATGGCGGGCCTACGCATTCTAGTGAACTACGGCACCAACATTAACGGCCTCTGCGAGGTCGGCAACCTAACCTATGGCGCCAACCCAACCGCAAACTGTAACGACCACACTTTCGCAATGAATCAGGTCGAGTTCACGCGCGATATTGAAAGTTATATTGACGCCCAACACGGCGGCCCTGGCAAAGGCTGGTTCCGAATTGTTTATTCGCCGGAAGAAGCCCGCGAAGTCATTAACGATGGCAACCTAGCGGTGGTTCTAGGTCTTGAGGCCTCACAGTTATTTGATTGTGGTGTCACCATCACCCCGCTCGGGGAACAGCCAAACTGCACGCCAGAATCATTCGAGCAAAAACTCAACGAAGCTTATGACGCCGGCGTGCGGCAAATAGTGCCGCTACACAATATCGACAATGCCTTTGCTGGCGGTAGCTTGCTGAACGGCGGTGCCGACGTACTCAACCTACTCAATTTGTGGGATACCGGTTCTTTCTACGACACCGTGGATTGCCCAGAAGGCGGCGAAGAGGGTTATTTCAAACCCGGCGGCTCTTACATGACCGGCGTGCCGGGTATTGGTAACGACCCAGCCACAGGCGCCATCCTTGACCTCTTAGGCGGCCCGCTACCTGCTTACAATGCCGATGTGCGCCAATGTAACGCCCGCGCCTTAAATGACCTCGGCCACCACGCTTACAGCAAATTCTTCGAGAAAGGCTTAGTGATTTCGCTCGACCACGCACCGCTGCTGGTAAAACGCACCTTGCTCGACCTTGCTAGCCAAGAAGATCCGCCGTACCCGATTATTTCTGGCCACGGCTATCAAGGTGGCGTTCGCAATGACGACGTTAAAGACCTGTTGAAAAACGGCGGTTATTCTTACCCCTATAAGCCAGATGGTGCCAACTGGGTAACAGAGCTTCAGCAAACCAAGGTTCAATACGAGCGTGCCGCAGCGGAAGACAGTAGCAACATGCTGCCGTTTGCCATCGGTTTAGGTTTCGACATCAATGGTTTTGGCGGTTACAACCCGCCACGCCCGAACCCGGAGCAGTTGGTTCATTATCCGTTCACGTTGTTTGAAGGCGACGGCTGGGGGCCGCAGTTCGACCACATCGCACCGATGTCAGTCGACAAGCTCAGCATTCCGGGCGGCCGTACTTGGGATACCGAAATTGACGGTAGCGCCCACTTCGGCTTGATTCCTGACTTTGTGGAAGAGATCCGGCTCGAAGGCGGCGAAGAAGCAGTGACCGCGTTCTACAACTCTGCCGAAGCCTATATCCAACTGTGGGAAAAGGTTTACAAAGGCGACTAATACCCGCTTAACAAACCCAACAAACAAAACCCCGCCATGTTGCGGGGTTTTGTTTATCTACGCCTAGCCGAGCTAGCTAGGCCCCAACGGCACAATCCGATAAGGGTTAATACTGGTATGGCTATAGTAGTAATGCGCTTTGATATGCCCGAGATGACAGGTATCGGCGACTCCAGGTTCTGCGGTTAGCCGTTGCAGATAGGCACTAAGCGCCGGGTAGTCGGCAATGCGTTTTAGGTTGCATTTGAAATGGCCGACATAGACCGGATCAAAGCGATACAGCGTCGTGAATAAACGCCAATCGACTTCGGTTTGTTGCTCGCCCAATAAATATGGCCCACCCTGCTGCAAGCGTTGCTCTAGCCAATCTAGGGTCTCAAATAGCGGCTTAACGCCTTCTTCATAAGCCGCTTGGCTAGTGGCGAAACCGGCCTTGTAGACGCCGTTATTAACGCTGTGATAAATCCGCTCATTTAGCTCATCAATTTCTTGCCGCAGCGGTTCTGGATAAAAATCCACAGGGTTACCGGTGAGGTCATTAAACGCCGAGTTGAACATACGAATGATTTCGGACGACTCATTACTGACGATGGTATTACGCTGCTTGTCCCACAGCACCGGCACAGTTACGCGGCCGCTATAGTCTGGCATGGCCCGCGTGTAGATCTGGTGCATGAAATCACTAGCGAATAAGGAGTCTCCTAGTGGCAATCCGTCTAGGGCGTCAAAATCGTCGCCAAAGTGCCAGCCATTTTCGAGCATATGCGGATGCACCACCGACAGCGAAATATGTTCCGCCAAGCCTTTCAGCTGACGAAAAATCAACGTTCGATGCGCCCAAGGACAGGCCAAAGACACATAGAGGTGGTAGCGGCCTGTTTCAGCTTTAAAGCCACCCTCGCCACTGAGCCCAGCCGAGCCGTCCACGGTTACCCAGTTTCTGAACGCCGAAGCTTGACGTTTAAAGCGCCCATCTTTGCTGGTGTCGTACCATTTATCCTGCCATTCACCGTTAACTAACAATCCCATTTTTCTATTCCTATTCTGTCAGCGTGCCACGGCCATAATCTTTCATGGCTTGGTACAGCTCTTCTTGTGTGTTCATTACAAAAGGCCCGCGTTGCGCCACGGGTTCATTTAACGGTTTGCCAGCGAACAACAATAAGCGCGCCCCAGCCTTGCTCAAAAAACGCACGCTATCACCGTCCGATAATTTCAAGGCCGATGGTGCACTGGCTCGTTGGCTGGCGACTTCCAGCTCACCCTCAAACAAATATGCAAAGGCGTTATACCCCGCTTGAATAGGCAAGCTAATTTCGACACCCGCGGCTAGCTGAATATCTACCATTAGCGGATCAGTTGTCACCGGATAGCCATTGCCGTTAATTGGGCCGCTCAATGATTGCCCAGCCAACGCTAACTGGCCGGCAATCAGCCTGACCGCGGCTCCTTGCAGGGTAGTTTCCGGTATCTGCGCAGGCTCAATATCGCGGTAATCCGCTGGCTTCATCTTTTCCGCTGCTGGCAGGTTTAACCAAAGCTGAAACCCATGCAGGCGGCCTTCATCTTGCTGTGGCATTTCTTCATGGATCACCCCACGCCCAGCAGTCATCCACTGCGCGCCACCGGGTTTTAACAAACCGACATTGCCCATATGGTCTTTGTGCTGCATCTGGCCTTCGAGCATATAGGTGACGGTTTCAAAACCGCGGTGTGGGTGCGCTGGAAAACCGCCGATATAGTCGGCAGCATCGTCTGCCAAAATTTCATCCAGCATTAAGAATGGATCATGACGAAGCCCCTCTGCCGCGCCAATGCTACGGCGTAGTTTTACGCCGTCACCGTCAGCCGTATCTAAGGCTGGAATCACTTGGGTAATATTGCGTTGCTGAGTCATCGTCATACTCCTTTCTAGGTAGTCAGCTTAGGCGCGTTTGGCATCCACCGAATAAGCACCCGGTCCATTCGCGGCCAATAGTAGAAAGCCGCCAGCAAGACCGATGTTTTTCATAAACATAATCATTTGTAATTGATCCGCAGTGTTGCCATGGAATAGCACCGCTGCCGCCACCGAAAACGCCGCCAAGGCTAGCGCGATAGGCTTTGTAAAGAAGCCCGCAATAATGGCTAAACCACCGCCCAGCTCCAACAAAATCACTAACGGCAACACTAAGCTGGGTACGCCCATACTCTCCATATAACCAGCGGTGGCTTCATAACCGGTGATTTTGCTAAAACCAGCGGTAACAAAAATCAGGGCCAAACCAACTCGGCCAACTAAATTCAAAACATTTGCATTCATCGTATTTACTCCTGGGGTTAACGCGTTCTTTAGCGTGTGACCATTAAACACCTGCATAAAAAAGATATAAACAGCAATAAATAACGCTTTTTTATCTATTTTTTGGATATATTTGCTTTATGAATAACCAGCCCAACAAAGCCAAAATCACGCTTGAACAATGGCAAGCCTTAATCGCCGTGGTCGATGCCGGTGGTTATGCGCAAGCGGCAGAAGCGCTAAACAAAAGCCAAAGTGCGGTTAGCTACGCGATTCAGAAGCTGGAAACGCAGCTTTCTTTGCGCGCCTTTAAACTAGAAGGCCGCAAAGCCGTGCTGACCCCCGTTGGCAAAACGCTTTATAAGCGCGCCAAACACCTGCTTGAAGATGCCCTGCTACTAGAAGACGCTGGTGAAAAGTTGGCGGCTGGCGTGGAAGCACAAGTCTCGTTAGCGGTTGATACTTTATTTCCCACTGACCGTTTACTGGCTGCCATCGAAGCCGTCAGCACAGAATTCCCAAGCACCCAATTTGAATGTTTGGAAACCACTCTCAGCGGCCCCAATGAAGACCTACTCAGTGGCAAGGCCAATCTAGCGATTACCGCTTACCCCCCGCCCGGCCTATTGGGTGAAACCATTGCTGATATTGAGCTAAGGGCAGTCGCCGCCACGCGACACCCTTTGCACCAACTCAAACGCCCCCTAAGTTGGGATGACCTCCGCAAACACCGGCAAATAGTCGTTAGGGATACCGGCATCCGCGACAACCGCGATGCTGGCTGGTTAGGCGCCGAGCAACGACTCACCGTAACCTTGGGCAGCACAGCGATAAGGGCTTTGGAGCAGGGTTTAGGCTTTGCTTGGGCGCCGTGTTACTACTATCAGCAAGCACAAGGCTTAAAGCCGCTTAACTTGCGCGAAGGCAGCAGCCGAAAGGTATTTTTACAATTGGTATACGCCGACCGCGACTACGCGGGGCCGGCCACACGGGCGCTAGCTAGCGCGCTTATGCTTTCTTAACATTGGCGGCAAAGTTATCTAGCAAATCCCGAACCTTAGGCGCTGCCACGCCCTGTATATAGGGCTGATAAGGATTCTGCGAGGCATAATTTTGGTGGTAGTCCTCGGCGCGATAGAAGGTCGTCAATGGTTCTAGGGTGGTGACGATAGGGTCACTAAATAACTGCGCTGCTTCTAGCTGTTCGATATATCGCAGCGCGATATCACGCTGCTGCACATCAGCGTAGAACACCGCCGAGCGGTATTGGCGACCACTGTCGTTGCCTTGGCGATTCAGTTGCGTGGGGTTGTGTGCCACCGAGAAAAATAGCTGCAACAGCTTGCCCAAACTCACCACTTGCGGGTTGTAGTCGAGTTTTACAACCTCAGCGTGATCGGTACTGCCGGAGCACACCGAACGGTAGTCGGCCGTTTCAGCGGTACCACCGGCATAACCAGAGGTAACATCAGCAACCCCTTCTACCGCTTGAAAAACCGCCTCAACACACCAGAAGCAGCCACCAGCCAGCACAATGCTGGCCGTGTCGGCCTCATTAACTGGATCAAAAGTTGGCGCAGGAAAATCTCGTATCGAGCGCCCAGGCGCTAAGTCACAACTTGCCATGCTTTATCTCTCCGGAAAGAAAAGGGGACAGACCCCACTTCGAAAAACATCGTGCACTACAGCAGTACACAAAGACCAAACAGGAGGGGTCTGTCCCCTACCAGACTCGTCTAGTGGACTTTAGAGCTGAGCGGATAATTTTCGTTCCCGCTACTTTTCTAAGCGATGCCAATCAACCGTTTTCTTAAAGAAACCCAGATAGCCGGTTACCTTCAGCACTCCATCCTCACCGAGGCGAATTTTGGCTCGGTAAGTTTTACCCTTAGTGCTGCGGTATAACTCGCCGTCTACCCAAGCGTCTTGCTTGGCGTCGTAAACCATATCTTTAATAATCACCAAGCCCAACAGCTCACGATTTCTTAATTCGGGATCAGGATTATTAACATCAGTGGTTGCTTTGGCTTCGTCCGGATCACCGCCAACTATTTTGCCGCGCAGCTCATCACCCACTTGGTAAAGCTCAACGTGGCCGCCGCCTTCATTGGTTTTCCACAGCCCTAAGACATCCTCAGGTGCCGCCGTTGCCGCGCTTGCCCATAACAGGCCCAGCAGCAGTACTAGCTTATTCATTATCCCCTCCTACCCCGTAGGGTTCGCTTTTTACATCTTCACTGTTACACCCGCCGCGGTCTTTTCTGCCACGTCACGGGCGGTGCGTAAATCTTCTCCGCGTGCCAAGGCTACGCCTAAACGACGGCGGCCGGCAATTTCTGGCTTGCCAAACAAACGGAGTTGGGTGTTTGGCGTGGTGAGTGCCTGGCTATCCACTTGGTATTCCATCTCGGTGCTATGCCCTTCCGGCAGAACCACATGTGACGCCGATGGGCCATGTTGCACGATATTCGGAATTGGAAACCCAAGGATGGCGCGAACGTGTAAGGCAAACTCAGACAAGTCTTGCGAGATTAAGGTCACCATGCCGGTGTCATGTGGGCGCGGTGAAACCTCACTAAAGATTACCTCGTCGCCTTTCACAAACAACTCAACCCCAAACAGACCACGGCCACCTAGGGCCTCGGTCACTTTGGCACCAATATGTTGTGCCTTTGCTAGGGCAGCGTCGCTCATTGGCTGCGGTTGCCAGCTTTCGCGGTAATCGCCATCGACCTGACGGTGCCCAATTGGATCACAGAAAGATGTACCACCGACATGACGCACAGTCAGCAGGGTAATTTCGTAGTCGAAATCGACAAAGCCCTCAACAATCACACGGCCTTCACCCGCACGACCGCCTGACTGCGCATATTCCCAAGCCGGCGTCACATCCGCTTCCGACTTAATAGTACTTTGGCCTTTACCCGATGAGCTCATGACCGGCTTGATCACACAAGGAATACCAACCTCCGCTACCGCCGCGCGATATTCTTCCTCGGTGTCAGCAAAGCGGTAGTTCGAGGTCGGCAACTGCAAATCTTCGGCGGCGAGACAGCGAATACCTTCGCGGTCCATCGTCAAACGCGCGGCCTCAGCTGTGGGCACTACGGTAAAGCCTTCGGCTTCCAATTTGACTAGCTCCGGCGTCGCAATCGCCTCAATTTCAGGAACAATGTAATCAGGCTTTTCTAGCTCAACTACACGACGTAACTCTTCTGCATCAAGCATATTGATAGTATGGCTACGATGAGCGACCTGCATTGCCGGTGCGTTTTCGTAACGATCTACCGCAATCACTTCTACACCTAAGCGCTGAGCCTCAATGACCACTTCCTTACCTAACTCACCACAGCCCAACATCATCATGCGGGTGGCGGTTGCTGATAGCGGGGTACCCAAGGAAACTGTCATAAAAACTCCGACTCTTTAGTGCAATATTAGGAAAAGGGAGATAATACCCGTAATAGCCCACCCGCGACCACGGACTCCGTTAGATTTTAGGACACTGTCATGAATAATTTGCCACCCATCATTTCCCCCGCAGCCCTAGCAGAGGCACTGGCTGGCACCGCTAACATCTTGGTGATTGACCTAGGCAATCCGGAGCGGTTCGCAGAAGCCCACATTAGCGGCTCGGTCTATTTGGATTACGCCAGCATCACACGTAGCGACGCCCCTGCTGCGGGATTAGTTGCCAGCGAAGACACACTTAGCGAAGTATTTTCCGCCTTGGGGCTGACCAACGATACCCACGTAGTTGCTTGTGACGATGCCGGTAACGGCAAGGCCGCCCGCCTTTGCTACACCTTAGATTGCATTGGCCACCAGAACTGGTCGTTGCTAGACGGTGGTATCCCAGCGTGGCAAGCCGATGGCTTTGAACTCAGCGACCAAGCTAGCCCACTACTACCATCGAACTACCAAGCGACATACGCAGAAGGCCCGATGTGGACTGCTGAGCAAATTTTGCAGCACATTCACAACGACGACTTCATCACCTTAGATGCGCGCTCAGCGGATGAATACAGCGGTCTGGATGTGAAAGCCGCTAACGGTGGCCATATTCCCAACGCCGCTCATTATGAGTGGACACGCGCCATGGATATCGGTCGGCAAAAACGCTTGCGTAGCGTGGATGAACTCCGCGACGAACTAGAAGCAGCCGGACTAAACCCCAACAAACAAATTGTGGCCTACTGCCAAACCCATCACCGTTCAGCTTATAGCTATGTGATGCTGAAATATCTGGGCTACAAGCGCGTCGCTGGCTACCCAGGCGCGTGGTCGGACTGGGGCAATAACGACAACCTACCGGTTGAAGTTTAGACGCGCAATTACCAGCAGCACCCGGCAGCTGACGCCAGCTGTTAGCTATCTTCACCCAGTGGAAAAGCTATCAAACAAGGTCATTTTGCCAACCACGAAAATAAAATACTAAACAACTGGTTTTTATTCTTTATTTGTCTTCAAGGCTGAGTAGAATGACACCCAAGTACTTGGGAATATCAGCGCATGCAACACATTGCAGTTAAGGCCACTGGGGGATTCAGCGGCTTATTTTTGTTAACTTACGCAACCGTTTTAATGCTGATATTTTCCAGCCCTACGCTAGCCAACGGCAGCTGCAATACCGAGGTGGAATTCTCAACGCCACTCAGTAGCGAACTTAAAACCACGCTACTAAGCGCGTTTAATTTGGAAGTTAGCAGCGAACTGGATTCCAACCGCGTGCAGTTAAAAGACCAAAGCAATAATACGGCGCTAAAAGGCCAGCTGGCTGCGCTGGCCAACATCCCCGAAGTCCGCTTGGCTGAATTTCGCTGTGAAAATACTGAACGCGCATTACAAGAATCCATCAGCCAACTCACGTTGGCCGCCACTCCCCAACCTAAAACCGAAGACGTTTTAGCGCATGACGATATCAGCGATGTTGGTGAGAGCATCCCGGCTGCATTAGTCGATAAAACCGTGCCGGTAGCGCCTGCGATTATTGGCGGTCTAAGCATCGACACCCCAGTGACCGAATGTCAGGCCAGCATTCTATTCAGCGCGTTAGCCACGGCCGATCAGCGGGCTCGAGTTTATGAAGACCTCAATGTGATTCCTAGCGGCCAGCAAGCCAATGGCTCGCAGCTGGTGAAGCCATTTTTTAGCTTAGATACCCCGTCGCCATACAAGATTGCCGGAGACGCGCAAGCGCAAGCACTGGTGGTAGAAGCTGGCGTAGTCTGTCCCTAAGCGAGCAAACAAACCGGCGCTGTAGTTCAGAGACTGCGGCGACTAATCCCAGCGCGCGTCGCGCACAAAAATGATGCCGTTTTCAATTTTGACCGGCATCGTCGGCAGATCCCCAAACGCTGGTGGCGCGGTGTTTTTACCCGTTTTTAAGCAGAAACGCGCGCCGTGGAACGGACACACAATCTCGCCATCTTCAACACTGCCATCATGTAACGGCAATGAATCATGAGTACAGAAGTCCTCTACCGCATAAATCTCGCCGTCTACGTTAAGCACCAATACCGGCACGCCATCCACATCAATCGTAGTACGTGAACCGGGACCAAATTCTGCTTCTGGCGCTACGCCAAACCAGTCAGCCATTTTCTAAACCTTTCCTGTATTTCTTCCCTCTCCCTTTGAGGGAGAGGGACCGAGGGAGAGGGTGTCGAGTATTTTCTCTAACACCCCATCCATTTCATTCAAAACTTCATTGTTCCAAAACCGCAACACAGTAAAGCCTTGCTGCTTTAAAAACTGCGTACGCGTTTTGTCATAACTTTTTTGTTGTTGATGTTGACTGCCATCAACCTCAACAATCACTTTTGATTTCTTACAAACGAAATCAACAATGTAATTACCAATCGGCACTTGCCGCCGAAATTTAAAACCCGAAAAACGCTTCGCTCTTAATTGGTACCAAAGCTTTTGCTCAGCATCCGTCATGTTTTGACGGAGTGACTTGGCGTTTTCTAGCGTGGTTGGCATAACTGAGATTGCCGCCCCCTCCCCTAGCCCCTCCCCCTAACCGGTGGAGGGGAACATTCGCTCCCCTCTCCCTTGAGGGAGAGGGGCTGGGGGAGAGGGTGTAAACAGTTATAGCAAACCTAATTGCAGCTTCGCTGCTTCAGACATATTGTCTTGTGTCCAAGGTGGATCCCAAATAATTTCCACCTGCGCTTCCACCACACCGTCTACCGACTCAATGGCCGCGCCGACGGTGTCTGGAAAAGTTTGCGCCACTGGGCAACCAGGCGCAGTCAGCGTCATTTTGCAGTCAACATTACCGAGGTCATCGATATCAATGGCGTAGATCAAACCCAAATCAAAAATATTGACCGGAATCTCTGGGTCATACACCAGCTTCAATGCCGCGATGATGGCATCAAGCATTTCTTCTTTGTTTTCATACAGCGGGTTAATGCTGTCTTGGCCTTCTGTCACATTGGTGGACAGAAGTTGATCTGATGGTTTTGGCTCTGACATTCGCTATACCAACATATTTCTTGTTTTTTCTAAGGCTTCAATAAAGGCGTCGATATCGGCTTTGGTGTTGTAAACGGCTAGCGACGCACGCGCTGTAGCACCCACACCAAAACGCTCCATCGCTGGCATGGCACAGTGATGGCCAGCACGAATAGCGATACCAAAGCGGTCAATTAAGCTACCAACATCGGCAGCATGGGCATCGTCGAACACAAAGGACAGAATGCTGGCTTTGCGTGCCGCAGTACCAATAATGCGAACGCCATCAAATTCAGACAGACGCTCAGTACCGTAAGCCAGCAGCTCGTTTTCCCAAGCCGCTACGTTGTCTAGGCCGATGTTTTGCACCCATTTCAGGGCCTCACCTAGGCCAACAGCGCCGGCGATATTTGGCGTACCGGCTTCAAACTTATGCGGAATGCTGTTGTAGGTAGAACCATCTAGGCTCACCACTTTGATCATCTCTCCACCACCTTGGTAAGGCGACATCGCTTCTAACAACTCTGCTTTAGCCCACAGGGCGCCAATACCAGTTGGGCCGTAAACTTTATGACCAGAGAAGGCGTAAAAATCCACGCCCAAATCCTGCACATCTACTTTGGTGTGCGGCGTCGCTTGCGCGCCATCTGAGATAACAACGGCACCAACGGCATGGGCCATTTCCGCAATCTGTTTGATTGGATTAATAGTGCCTAGCGCGTTAGAAACGTGACCAACAGAAACAATCTTGGTTTTGTCGCTCAGCAGCTTCTGATACTCGTCTAATTGCAGCTCAGCATCGTCATTCACGGGAATAACTTTTAGCTCAGCGCCGGTTTGCTCGCAAAGCATTTGCCAAGGCACGATATTGGAGTGGTGCTCGATATGGCCAATAATAATTTCATCGCCTGCTTTTAAACGCGGGCGGCCATAACCTTGAGCAATCAGGTTGATCGCTTCGGTGGTGCCACGTACAAAAACGATTTCTTTGCTGCTATTGGCGTTAAGGAACTGCGCAGTAATCTCGCGCGCGCCTTCATAACCTTGGGTTGCCCGCTCACTTAAGGCGTGTACGCCACGATGCACATTGCTGTTATCTAGCGAGTAGTAGTGATCAATTGCATCGATCACACACTGTGGTTTTTGGCTGGTAGCTGCATTGTCTAGATACACAAGCGGTTTGCCGTGCACTTGTTGTTGCAGTGCCGGAAACTGACTACGGATAGCATCGACATCAAATGGCGTTGTAATAGCCGGTGCATTCATGGCTATTCTCCCGCTTCCAAGTCGCTATCCAAGCTGCGAATTTTGTCGCCGCCAGGTAGGCGTTGGGCCAAGGCATCTAACAGGTAACTACGGACGATATCGTGATCGGTGGTTTCCACCACTTCTGCCGCAAAAGCCCACGTCAAAATCGCCTCGGCTTGTTCTTTCGCTAGACCACGCGAGCGCAGATAAAACATAGCCGTTTGATCTAACTGGCCAATGGTCGAGCCATGCGCACAAGACACGTCGTCAGCGTAAATTTCTAGCTCGGGTTTAGCGTCAATCTCGGCGAACTTAGACAGCAAAATATTGCGGTTCTGCATTTCCGAATCAGTACGCTGGGCGTCTCTCGCCACTTCTACTCGACCATTGAATACACCACGGCCGCGCTTATCGGCCACACCTTTGTAAAGCTGGCGACTAATGCAGTCAGCGGCCTGGTGACGAATGCGGGTATGACAATCAATATGCTGGGTGCCGAATGGCAGGTACATGCCATTTAAATGCGTTTCCGAACCCGGCGCTTTGAGATCAACCAAGGTATCAACACGTGCCAGCTTGCTGCCTAAGGCGTACTCGTTGCCGAAATAGCGCGCGTGCTTATGGATGTCGGTACAAACGGTTTCAATAAACCAAGATTGGTTATTAAAATTTTGTACGCGCTCATGTTTTAGCTGCGCGTTTTCGCCCAAGCCAATCTCAGTAATGGCATTGGCAAATACTGGCTCATCACTCAAGCTAATCTGCCATTCCACCACCTTGGCTTCAGCCGATTGCCCAAGCAAGAAGAGATTACGCGGCATGCTGCCTGCATCGGTATACATATGCACGATGTGCAGCGGCGCCTCAAGTGCGGCATTAGGGTCTAAAACCACTGCCGCACCGTCAATCGCACAAGCGCTATTTAACGCGGCAAACGGTTCGCCACGTAGATTATTACGGTCTGGGTTTTCAACATGGTGGTTGCGTTTGATAGCACCCAGAAAAGCGCGCACACGATCTGGGTCGTTACGCAGCAAGTCAGCAAAACTACCGACATAACCCTTAACGCTAGGCAGCTGCGAAAGCTCATCTCGCACCACGCCATTAACCAACACGATGCGGTCTTCTGCTGCCAAACCCAACTGTTCTACTTGGGCCTGCGCAGTAGCAATATCAATGCTCAAATCAGCCGGCGCAAAAACGCTAGTCTCTAACGCAGAAACACGGGTGTATTTCCAATGCTCAGCGCGCTGATTGGGAAAGCCAAACATCTCGAAGCGGCCCCAACCAAACTCGCGTAGCTCGGTTAGCCACGTTGGCGCGTCTGGATGCACAACGCGTTCGCGCCATGTCTCCAGCCACGCTTGGTGCGGCAGTGTATTTTCAGCTATGGCGTTCATGCGGCGACTAGATCTCCGTAGCCTTCAGCTTCAAGCTGCTTAGCCAAGTCTTTATCGCCAGACTTCACAATCTTGCCGCCAGACAATACATGCACTTGATCAGGCACGATGTAGTCCAACAGGCGTTGGTAGTGGGTTACCACAATCATGGCGCGATCCGGGCTACGCAGGCTGTTGACACCGTTAGCCACTGTTTTAAGGGCATCGATATCTAGGCCAGAGTCAGTTTCGTCTAGCAAACATAGCTGCGGCTCAAGCACGGCCATGTGGAAGATTTCATTACGCTTTTTCTCGCCACCAGAGAAGCCCACATTCACCGGACGATGCATCAGGTTGTCTGGCAGTTCCAGCAATTTGGCTTTTTCACGTGCAAGCTTAAGAAAGCCCATTGCGTCTAGCTCATCTTCACCGCGATGCTTGCGCTGTGCGTTTACCGCTGCGCGCAAGAAGTAGCTGTTAGATACGCCCGGAATTTCTACCGGATATTGGAAGGCCAAGTAAATGCCGTCACATGCACGCTCGTCGGCATCTTTCTCGATTAGGTCTTCACCGTTGTAAGTCACGCTGCCGTCGGTGACTTCGTAGCCATCACGGCCTGCTAACACATAGCTCAGGGTGCTTTTACCAGAGCCATTCGGGCCCATAATTGCATGCACTTCACCCGGCTTAACTTCTAGGTTAATGCCTTTCAAAATGGCTTTGTCGCCGACACTGGCGTGGAGGTTTTCAATCTTTAACATGATTAGCCCACTGAACCTTCTAGTGAGATGCCAAGTAGTTTCTGCGCTTCAACAGCAAACTCCATTGGCAGGTTTTTCATTACTTCTTTACAGAATCCATTCACGATCAAACCGACCGCATCTTCTTCGCTTAAGCCGCGTTGCAAGCAGTAAAACAGCTGGTCTTCACTGATCTTGCTGGTAGTCGCTTCGTGTTCGACCTGCGCACTGGGGTTTTTGCCTTCGATATACGGGAAGGTATGCGCGCCACACTGGTCACCCATCAACAATGAGTCACATTGGGTGTAGTTACGTGCGCCTTCAGCGTTCGGCAGGATTTTGATCAAACCGCGATAACTATTGTTACTGCGACCGGCCGAGATACCTTTACTGATCACGGTACTGCGGGTGTTTTTCCCCACGTGGATCATCTTGGTGCCGGTGTCCGCTTCTTGGCGCTTATTGGTAACGGCAACTGAGTAGAACTCACCCACTGAGTTATCGCCGGTCAAGATGCAGCTTGGGTATTTCCAAGTAATCGCCGAGCCGGTTTCTACCTGTGTCCAGCTCACCTTGCTGTTTACGCCACGGCAATCGGCACGTTTGGTTACAAAGTTGTAGATACCGCCTTTGCCGTTCTCGTCACCGGGATACCAGTTCTGAACGGTGCTGTATTTAATCTCAGCGTCGTCTAGCGCTACCAGTTCAACGACCGCTGCATGCAACTGGTTTTCATCACGCATCGGCGCGGTGCAACCTTCTAGGTAGCTGACATAGCTACCTTTGTCGGCAATGATGATGGTGCGCTCAAATTGGCCGGTATTGGCAGCGTTAATACGGAAGTAGGTCGACAACTCCATTGGGCAACGCACGCCTTCAGGGATATAAACGAAAGAACCGTCTGAAAATACCGCTGAGTTCAAAGCCGCGAAAAAGTTATCGCCGGTTGGCACTACGGTACCGAGGTACTTCTGCACCAGCTCTGGGTGCTCACGGCAGGCTTCAGAAATCGGGCAGAAAATTACGCCCGCCTCGTTCAGCGTTTCTTTAAAAGTAGTAGCGACTGAAACGGAATCGAATACCGCGTCTACCGCCACTTTAGGTGCGCCTTGTACGCCAGCCAGCACTTCCTGCTCTTTTAAAGAAATGCCTAACTTTTCATAGGTCGCCAGTAGTTCCGGGTCGACTTCGTCTAATGACTTAGGGCCGTCATTCAACTTTGGTGCCGAGTAATAAGAAATCGACTGATAATCGACTTTCTCATAATTCACATGCGCCCATTCAGGCTCTTGCATCTTTTGCCATTCGCGGAAAGCGTTTAAACGGAATTCCAGCATAAATTCTGGCTCTTCCTTACGCTTTGAAATCTCGCGAATAACACCTTCGTCCAAGCCCGGCGGCAGGCTCTCGCTTTCAATGTCAGTAACAAAACCCGCTTCGTAGTCGCGGTTCAGCAACTCGTCTACGTGATCGTCATCACTGGTTTTTGGTTTGCGGTCTAATTCTTCCATTTTTCACCTACCCCGCAGTTATGCGCGGCTCAATCCGCCCACGGCTGTGAGGGGAATATGTTGTTCTTGGGGCATCGCTGACGCGGGTTTGACCAAGTCGGCCAAGGTCACGTTATTCAAGGCCGTGTGCACGGCGTTATTAATCACCTGCCAGTGGGTACGGACACCGCAGTCAGATTCAATCGAACAGTTACCGTCGTGCACGCTGCACTCGGTTAACGCAATGGGGCCTTCTAAAGCAGCAATAATGTCCGACATCCTAATTGCCGACGCTTCGCAACAGAGGCGATAACCACCACCACTGCCTCGCACGGTTTCTAATAACTGTGCTTTAGATAGCAATTTGAGTACCTTGGCCACCGTTGCACCACCCAAATGGTGCTTTTCTGCCAACTCCGTCGCAGAACGCAACTCACCCGGTGCAGCCGCCATATCGGTCAGCAGCAGAACGCCGTAATCAGTTAGTTTGCCTATACGAAGCATTGGATAAATAGCTACCGTTTGGGTTCAGAAAGGTTTAAGAGGACTATTTTAGTCCTATTTTGCTGCAACCGCAAAATAACAGCTGATCACAGCAGCCTAACCAGCGGTCGCTTAGTTGTTTACATTGCAGGCTATTTGCCCTAATTTCTCTGCCGTCAATCAGCCCCCAAACGGATAACGGGCCTGACAATATAATTAGCAAGGGACAATCATTATGCGCATTATTTCTTTGGCAGCACTTTGCCTATTGGCTGCCGGCTGCGGTTCACCTGGAGGCGACAACGGCCAAAACGGCGGTAGCACTGGTAACCCAGCAGTCAACACGCCAGCCCAAAACGCCAGTTTCTCAAACCATGTGGTGGCCTCTAAAGCAGACGGCACCGAAATTGCGTTTACCGCTTTTCGCCCCGCACTGGAGGCAGGCCAAACCGCACCGCTGTTAATTCATGGCCATGGCTGGGCCTTATCGCGCGTGCAAGACTTCAATACCAACAACCCTGTTAGCGGCTTTGTACAAACCGAAATATCTGCCGTGATTGCCAAGCGTGCTTGGGAAGAGGGTTATTTTGTTATCAGCTTCGACCAACGTGGCTGGGGCGAATCAGGCGGCACTGTACAGCTGATGGATCCTGACCTCGAAGGCCAAGACGTCTCTAGCCTTATCGACTGGGCCGAGGAAAACTTTGGTAATCACTTCGCAAAAGAAGGCGACGACCCCGTAGTTGGCTCGATCGGTCTGTCCTATGGCGGCGGCTTTCAAACCATTGGCTCTGCTGTTGATGCACGCTTCGACGCCATCGTGCCCATCATCACCTGGCACGACCTACGCTACAGCCTATTTCCAAACACGGTACCCAAATCGGTATGGGCAGCGTTCTTAGTTTTAGCCGGCACCCCTACTTCGCAGCTGGCATTGCCGGCCGATATTTACCAAGCCTTCTTAACGGGTGCCACCACCATGGAAGTCAGCGACGAGTTTACGGCCATGCTGAAAAACAACAGCTTGGTGTCCTTCTGCGAAGGCCGCGAAGACGGCCGTGGAACACCTCAGGTTGACGCCTTATTTGTTCAAGGCGCCCATGACGTGCTGTTTAACGCTACTGAAGCGGCACTGAATCAGGCCTGCCTAAGAGCAGCCGGCAATGACGCACGCCTAGTAGTACAGCGCGACGGCCACATTGTTCCAGTGCTTCAGCAGAGCGGCGAATTGATCCTATTCGGCATGCAAGACCAAGTACATTGCGGCAGCCAAAGTTTCGATACGGCTGAGATGATGTATGGATTCTTAGAGGAAAAGCTCCGCAATGGAGCAGCCAGCACCATCCCCAACGTCTGCATCTCACAGGCCGACACTGGCCAAGCCTTTGACACCATTCCTGTTGGCGGCGAGAGCGCTAGCGTGCAGCTCGACAATATTGTTACCGGTGTCGCTGTAGAAACCGTTCTCGGCTTATTACTGGACCTGGACCCAGGCACCTTGCTTGATGTACTGAGCCAGCTACCCGCCGATGTAGCGACCTTAGTAACTACCCTAGTAACCGGCCTAGGCAATCCCGCACAAGACCTGCCAGCGGTTTTACCGGCTTTGCTCAACGTGTTGCCGGAAAATCTGATTGAGGAGTTGTTGAGCTATCAACACTTTGCGCCGATATACACCGCCGAAGCCAGCCAAGCGTTGGCAGGCATACCTACGGCCATCCTTGATTTAAACGCTAGCTTGTCGGCCACTCCGGCATCCGACCCTATCGTGTTTGTGGGTGTTGCTATTGATCCTGCAGACGGCGGCGGGCGCTACTTAGTGAATGACCAAGTCACGCCAATCCGTGGTTTTGGTAGCCACTCGCTTAGCTTGGCCGGGGTAACCGCCAACTTGGCAGAAGGCGACCAAGTGGGTTTGGTCGTTATGCCATTTCACAGCCAGTACCTGAGCAGCTTTTCACGTCTGCCAGAAGTCGTATCAGTAAGCGGCGTTGCCGCGGTGCCGATCGTCGACGACCAGCAGCCATAAGCAGCTACAAAAAGAAAAGGCCGCGAAAGCGGCCTTTTTTATGTCAGCTGACGGCGTACCGTACTTTCTAGTATTTCCGTATCCGCCGCAAAAGCACGAATGCCTTCAGCAAGTTTTTCGGTCGCCATCGCACTTTGATTTAAACGCCAACGAAATTCGGCTTCAGTCAGCTGCTCAGCAGGGTCATCACAGTTGGCAACGGCCCACTCCGGGGTCAACTTGGCTTGCAGCGGCTTTTTGCAAAGCGCCAGCGCGTCTAAAAACTTCGGCGCAATGGTTAATAAGTCGCAACCAGCCAAGGCCTTAATTTCATCCACGTTACGGAAGCTAGCTCCCATCACCTGAGTGTCAATGCCGTATTTCTTGTAATAGGCATAAATCCGTCGCACCGAGCAAACACCGGGGTCGGCATCCGGCAGATAGCCGTCAACGCCGTCAGCCTTTTTATGCCAGTCTAAAATTCGTCCCACAAACGGCGAAATCAATGTGACTTGGTTTTGCGCTGCAACTTGCGCCTGCGCAAAGCTAAACATCAAAGTCATATTGCAGTGA
Source organism: Gammaproteobacteria bacterium (assembly GCA_030425645.1). GTDB lineage: Bacteria > Pseudomonadota > Gammaproteobacteria > JAPPPA01 > JAPPPA01 > JAPPPA01. The sequence continues at coordinate 171,376 of JAUHZK010000005.1, forward strand.
ATGCCATCACGCTCTAGCTCGCCGCCCGCCTGCAGCCCTTCCCAAGTGGAGGCAATTTTTATCAGCACGCGATCTTTGCCAAAACCCTCGGCTTCGTACATATCAATAATGCGACGAGCCCTCGCGACCGTGGCCTCTGTATCGAACGACAAACGCGCATCAACCTCTGTCGAAACACGGCCGTCAATCACCTTAAGAATCTCGCAACCGAACAGCACGAATAAGCGATCCATCGCCCATTCCAATTGTTCCTGTTGCTCGCTGCCATGCTGCCGCCCATAAGCCACGGCATCGTCAATCAAATGCTGATAACGCTCATCCGTTGCGGCGGCCAAAATTAAACTGGGATTAGTGGTCGCGTCTTGCGGTTTATAAGCCGCCACTGCTTCAATGTCGCCAGTGTCGGCAACTACGGTGGTCAACGTTTGTAAGCTCTGCAGGCCATTCATGGCGTTTTGTCTTCCTAAATCGTTACTTTGGATAGACCAAAGTACGGTAATTATTGTCGGCGTTGCCGCGCTGTATTGTTAACGGGTACTGCCAGACTTTCTCTAACAGTTCTTCGCTGAGAGCCTCGGGCGCACCCATGAATTCAATCATACCCTCATTTAGCACTAGCACTTGGTCACAACGGCTGGCGGCCAACCCCAAATCGTGCAGGGCCATCACCACATACCGCTGCGGCCTTTCTGCCAGCCATTCTCTTGCTTCTGCTAAACAGCGCTGCTGCCAGCGAATATCTAAACCGTTTAAGGGCTCGTCTAACAGCAAACATTGCACGGCGGCTAGCGAACTATTCAACTGTGAGAATACCCGCGCTAGATGAACTCTTTGTTGCTGCCCGCCAGATAGCTCAGCAATACTTCTATCTGCATACTCGAGCACACCGAAGGCGCGCATCGCTGCCTGCATTACCTCTATGTGAGCCTGCTGCGGCCCCAGCGCCACCACTTGCGCCACCGTAAAATCGAAGGCCACTTGGCTCTGCTGAGGTAACCAAGCCAACTGACCGGCACGTTCAGTCAAAGACAAACTGGTGATTTCCATATCCGCTAGAGACACGGTGCCGCTGGTGCTTGGCCACAGGCCAGCCAAACATTTCAATAAGCTCGATTTGCCGGCCCCGTTAGGCCCCACCACCGCTAATATTTGGCCGCTAGACAACTGCCAGTCGAGTCCGTCTAGCAATACGCGTTGCGACTTTTTCAGGCCTAATCCAGTAACAGACAGCATTACGATAGGCCTCGCTGTCGCCAACCAATTAACCAAAGAAAGAACGGCGCACCAACTAACGCGGTAATCACACCAATCGGCAATTCAGCGGGCGCAATGGCTACCCTCGCCACGGTATCCGCCAATAGCAGAAATCCAGCACCGCAAGGCAGCGCCAGAGCTAACAGCGACGTATGCGCAGGCCCCTTCCATAGGCGTAACATATGCGGCACCACCAAGCCAACAAAACCAATCATACCGGTTAATGCAACCGCCACACCGGCCACTAAGGAGACGCTAATCAGCAACTGACGCCTGACTCGCTGGGTATCGACACCGGCGCTTTCAGCGGCTTCATTACCGAGCGATAACAAATCCAACTGACGCGCCAAACGCCACCAGAGACAAACCGCGGGCGCTAATACCGCCAACAGCAATAGCAAGTCGGCTTGGCTGGCTCTGGCAAGGCTACCCAAATTCCAGAACAGCAACTCTCGCGTGGCTAAAGGATCAGCCAAGACCAACAGTGCACCAACCACCGCCATCGCCAAAGCATTTAAGGCGAGGCCACATAAGATAACGGCGACATTGTCCTGCCAACCAAAGCGCTCACTCAGCAGCAAAATAATGCTGGCGAAAACCAAGGCCCCTAGCGCCGCACCCAACGGCAGCAACCAATGAACAATATCTAGTTCTGGGAACCAGAGGCGCAGCGGCAAGACCACAAATGCGGCACCGGCGGCAGCGCCGGCACTAATCCCCAATAGCCCAGGTTCCGCCAATGGATTACGCAATAAACCTTGCAGCATCACTCCTGCGCTAGCCAATGCGGCGCCAACCAGCACCGCCATTAGCACGCGCGGCAATCTAATTTGCCATAGCACCGCTGACTGGCTGTCAAAACCAATCAGACCCGCCGACCCAATAGACAACGCTAGGGCCACCAACAGCAACAAGAACAACCAGGGGAGAATTCGCATGCGTGCAGTGTGCCTAATTCACGCAAAAATAAAAGGCCCCATATAAGGCTAACGCCATTTATTCCAGCGGTGCGAAGCCGGGGCATTCGGGTTATCATTAGCGTCCGTGCCGCGCTTTGCGCTTCCCTAGCATTCATTTAATCAATAAATCCATATATAATGATTAAATGATTTCTCTAGACCAATCTGCTGCACTATTAAAAACGCTCGCTGATCCAACGCGGGTACGTTTGCTGCACTTGCTGAACGACCAAGAACTCACCGTTGCGGAGTTAACGGAGATAACCGGTTTGGCACAGTCTCGAGTGTCCACCCATTTGGCTAAGCTAAAAGAGCTACAGCTAATCCACGATCGCCGCGCCGGCGTTTCAGCCTTTTACAGCTTTGCCGTCAAGCAGCTCCCAAGCCGCGAACAAGCATTGTGGCAAGTCACCAATGACGGGCTAGAGGATTCCCTGCTAGAACAAGACCAAGAGACCTTGAAGCTTGTTTTAGCCCGGCGGAACCAAGACGAAAGCTGGGCCGACTCAGTAGCCGGTGAAATGCGCCGCCACTATTCTCCTGGTCGTACCTTTGAAGCAACCTCTCGGGCCATGCTTGAACTGTTACAGCTGGGAGATGTGATTGACATTGCTTCCGGCGACGGCAGCTTGGCCGAAATTCTCGCGCCACGGGTTAAATCACTACTGTGTTTAGACATTAGTGAAAAGGTGATTGCTGCCGGTCAGCAACGCTTAGCGGATTACCCGCACGTTAGCCTCGCTTTAGGCGATATGCATCAACTGCCCTGTGCTGACCATTCTGCCGACCAGGTTCTGCTATTACATGCGCTGACCTATACCCAAGACGCAGCCGCGGTTGTCGCTGAGGCTGCCCGCGTTTTACGCCCCCAAGGTCAAATCTTGGTGGCTACGTTAAAATCGCATTCGCACAAACAGATGGTCGAACCGTTCGGCCACCTAAACACCGGCTTCACAGAAGCTGAGCTTAGCCAGCTAGTTGAAGCAGCCAGCCTGACTGTGAAGCTTTGCGAGGTGACCTCTCGTGAAGCCCGCAGCCCGCAATTTGAAGTTATTACCCTACTCGCCACCAAACCTTAGAAAACTATGTCTCGACTCGCATCATTCAAACAGTCACTAACAGAACGCGTCCTTGTGTTGGACGGCGCTATGGGTACTCAAATCCAAGGCTTTGGGCTGGAAGAAGCCGATTATCGCGGCGAACGCTTTGCTGACTGGCCGAGCGATATTAAGGGTAATAACGATCTGTTAGCGCTAACCCAGCCGGACATCATTCGCAGCATCCATAAAGCCTACCTGGATGCCGGTGCCGACATTGTCGAAACCAACAGCTTTAACGCCACCCAGATCTCGATGGCCGAATACGGCATGGAAGATTTGGCACATGAAATTAACGTTGCTGCAGCGCGCTTGGCACGCGAAGCTTGCGATGCCGTTGCCGCTGAAACCGGCGTGCCACGTTATGTCGCTGGCGTACTCGGGCCCACTAGCCGCACCTGCTCAATCTCACCCGACGTAAATGACCCAGGCTTTCGTAATGTGAGTTACGAAGAGCTCGTAGACAACTACGTACAAGCCACCGATGGCCTAGTGAAAGGCGGCGCTGACTTTATTCTGATCGAAACCATTTTCGACACCCTCAACGCTAAAGCCGCGGTTTACGCGGTGAAAAAGTATTTTGATGAATACAATGGCGAAGAGTTGCCAATCATGTTGTCAGGCACCATTACGGACGCTTCTGGCCGTACGCTATCTGGCCAGGTCACGGAAGCTTTCTGGTATTCGCTACGTCACGCCAAGCCAATTAGCGTTGGTCTTAACTGCGCACTCGGCCCTGACCTGCTACGCCAATACGTAGAAGCGCTATCAAATTGCGCCGACACCTACGTCTCGGCGCACCCCAACGCGGGCCTACCTAACGAATTCGGCGAATATGATCTCGACGCCGAAAATATGGCCGTCTACATCAAAGAGTGGGCCGAATCTGGCTTAGTGAATATTGTTGGCGGCTGCTGCGGCACCTCGCCACTGCATATTGAACATATCGCCAAAGCCGTTAAAGGTATTAAGCCACGCCAAATTCCTGAGTTGGAAGTTGCCTGCCGTCTATCTGGTTTAGAGCCGGAGGTGATTAAAGCTGACAGCATGTTTGTGAACGTCGGCGAGCGTACCAACGTCACCGGCTCGGCCAAATTCAAGCGCCTAATTAAAGATGAGCTTTACGACGAGGCCCTTGCGGTTGCCCGTGAGCAAGTAGAAAACGGCGCCCAAGTGATCGACATCAATATGGATGAAGGCATGTTGGATTCGAAGGCGGCGATGGAGCGTTTCTTGCGCCTAATTGCCTCCGAGCCCGACATTAGCCGCGTGCCGATTATGGTCGACTCGTCGAAATGGGAAGTGATTGAAGTTGGCCTGAAGAATATTCAGGGCAAAGGTATTGTGAACTCGATTTCTATGAAAGAAGGCGAGGACCAATTCCGTTATCAAGCGCGTGAAATTATGCGCTACGGCGCCGCTGCCGTGGTCATGGCTTTCGACGAAGACGGCCAAGCCGACACGCTAGAACGCCGTAAAGAAATCTGTAGCCGCGCCTACAAAATCTTGGTTGAAGAAATCGGCTTCCCGCCAGAAGACATTATCTTTGACCCGAATATCTTTGCCGTCGCCACCGGTATTGAAGAACACAATAACTACGGTGTCGACTTTATCGAAGGCACCCGTTACATCAAAGAAAACCTCCCGCATGCGATGGTTAGCGGCGGCGTTTCAAACGTGTCCTTCTCCTTCCGTGGCAACAACCCGGTGCGTGAAGCCATTCACAGCGTATTCCTCTACCACGCTGGCAAAGTCGGCATGGATATGGGCATTGTGAATGCCGGTCAGCTAGAGATTTACGACAACATCGATCCCGAGCTACGTGAGCGTGTGGAAGACGTGGTGCTTAACCGCCGCGACGACAGCACGGAGCGCCTGCTAGAAATCGCTGATAAGTTCAAAGGCGAAGTTGGCGAGAAGAAAAAAGAAGACCTCGCTTGGCGTGAATGGCCGGTCGAGAAACGTCTTGAGCACGCACTCGTAAAAGGTATTGATACCTTTGTTGAAGAAGACACCGAAGAAGCTCGTGTTAAGAATCTAGAAGCTGGCGGCCGCCCAATCCAAGTGATTGAAGGCCCGCTAATGGACGGCATGAACGTGGTTGGCGACCTCTTCGGCGCCGGCAAAATGTTCCTGCCGCAGGTGGTGAAATCAGCCCGCGTGATGAAAAAAGCCGTGGCTTGGCTGATTCCATTTATTGAAGAAGAAAAGGCCAAATCCGGCACCGCGGGCCAGTCCAACGGCAAGATGGTGATTGCCACCGTAAAAGGTGACGTACACGACATCGGCAAAAACATTGTTGGCGTGGTGCTGCAATGTAATAACTTTGAGGTCATCGACCTTGGCGTGATGGTGCCTGCGCAAAAAATTCTCGACGCAGCCAAAGAACATAACGCCGACATTATTGGCCTCTCTGGTCTGATTACCCCGTCGCTAGACGAAATGGTGCACATGGCCAAAGAAATGGAACGTCAGAGTTTTGATATTCCATTGCTAATTGGCGGCGCCACAACCTCGCGTGCACACACCGCGGTAAAAATCGACAAGAACTACCATGCGCCTGTGGTTTGGGTAAAAGACGCCAGCCGCTCGGTGCCCGTCATGTCTACCCTGCTCTCCAAAGAGCCGGGCACCCGTGAAAAGTTTGTTGACGACATTAACCGCGAATACGACACCATTCGCGAGCGCCACAAAAACAAGGGCGAGAAAGTCACTTACCTGACCATCGCCCAAGCACGTGCCAATAAACAAAAGATCGACTGGGATGCCTACCAGCCGACCACGCCAGCGAATCTTGGCGTCACCGTGCTGAATGATTACCCGATTGAAGAACTACGCCAATATATTGATTGGGGCCCGTTCTTTAATACTTGGGAAATGAAAGGCCGTTTCCCCGATATTTTGAACAGCCCATCCTGCGGCAAAGAAGCCCGTGAGTTATTCGACAACGCCAACAAAATGTTGGATCAAATCGTTAACGAAAAATGGATTACCGCCAGCGGTGTGTTTGGCCTATTCCCGGCTAATAGCGACGGCGATGATGTGCTGGTTCAGCACGATGCCGAAGCCATGCGCGTCATCCAGCTACGCCAGCAGAACCAAAAACGCGACGGCGTGCCAAACAAATGCCTGAGTGATTTTGTCGCGCCAGCAGATAGTGGCAAGCAAGATTACGTCGGTGCCTTCGCCGTGACTGCCGGCATTGGCTGTCACGAGCGCGTGCAAGCCTATAAAGACAACCTAGATGACTACAACGCCATCTTGTTAGAAGCATTAGCAGACCGCCTAGCCGAAGCCTTTGCCGAACGTTTACATGAACGCGTGCGTAAAGAGTTCTGGGGCTATGCATCGGCTGAGAGCCTGAAAAATGAAGAGCTGATTGCCGAAGCCTACAAAGGCATTCGCCCAGCGCCGGGCTATCCTGCTTGCCCAGACCATTTAGGCAAAGACCAGATTTGGGAGCTGCTCGAAGTCGATAAACATATCGAACTAGAACTAACCGAAAGCAAAGCCATGTGGCCTGCAGCGGCCGTTAGCGGCTGGTACCTCGGCCATCCAGAGTCTGACTATTATTCACTGGGTCGTATTCAAAAAGACCAAGTAGAAGATTATGCTTCGCGTAAAGGCATTAGCCTTGAGGAAGCCGAAAAATGGCTTGCACCTAACCTAGCCTACGACCCGGAGAGTGACCAATAGCTGCCAAGAGATCCAGTGCCCTTATCGGCTTCGCAACCGTTTTAACGATTGCGCTGTTTACGCTATTAAAAGCCAGTTTGCGGGTGCGCGAGCACGGTCGGGAAAACCTCGACATTGCGCGCCAAGAGCATGGCGGCTTTATTTTTAGTGTTTGGCACCAAAACCTAATTGCAGCGGCCTTTGGTCAGAAGGCAGGCAAGCTGGTATTGCTAGGCTCTAAGTCTCGTACCGCCGACCCGATCGTACGCTTTACAGAAACACTCGGGCATGAAGTGGTGCGCGGTAGCTCAGCTGGGGGCAACCGCGACAAAGGTGGCAAAGCCGCCAAACAAGCCATGATTATCAAGCTGGCAGAGCATAAACAAGGCGCGGTGACACCTGATGGCCCGCGCGGGCCCGCCTTTAAGGCCAAGCCCGGCATTGTCGCCATGGCCTCAGAAACCGGCCTAGCGATTGTGCCGCTATGCGTTAAAGCTACACGCTACTGGCAGTTCAAAAGCTGGGACAAAATTCAGATGCCTAAGCCATTTGCCACGCTGGATGTCTATTACGGCCCGCCGATTGCCGTTGCCGCCGACTTAAGCGAAGAACAGCGCGCAGCCTTGCTAGATCAAGTTGCTGAAGCCACCAACGCACTAACTCCAGCGTCACACGCTGACTAATGCCAGCCGACGGCTAAATGCCGCCAATTATCGGAATCCGACTCAGAGCCGGCCGTTAATCAGCGTTACCGTACTTTCCGGTTAATTCCGCGTAGCAAGCAGCCCTCTTGGCTCCTACCCTTAACACTCGGGTAACGGAGACAAGGTGGTCATCATGAATTCCATCCAAGGAAAATGGTTGGCGCTGGGCATTGGCCTCGGCTGCTTCGCCATAGAGCTAGCGTTGCTGGTTTTAGCACCTAAAGTGCTAGCCACGCCGCTGCCGCATCAACAGCACTCAAGCAACGAAGTGAGCGAAAGCTTAAGTTGGTACGAGGCGCAACAACGCAAATATCAACGCCTGTTAGACAATACTACTAACCCTTCTGCTGAGCCTAACGTTCAGGCGCCAGTACTTAGCGCGGAGCAGGAAAACAAGCTAGTAACGATGGTGAAATTGCTAACCTTAGAACTCTAGGGTTCCGCTTGCGCTATATTGTGCGCCGGAGGAACTTAAGATGATTCGTTTAATGCAGAAACTGCTTATCAGCGCGAGCCTAGCGTTACTGGCAGCATGCTCAACTAGCCCCGGCACTGACAACAACCAACGCGACCCTGCGGCTCCTGTGCCACCACCAGAGCCCGGTGAACTGCGCAATGGCCAAGCCTATCGCGTTGCCATTGCCGGCGCTGACCCCGGCGTCGAGATCGTCTTCCAAGTGCTTGAACCGCAACTGTTCGACGGCAACCAGCGCTACCCTCTTATCATTCACAGTCATGGCTTCGGCAACGCTCGCGCACCTAGCCATAATTTTAGCGACGAAGTCGGCAACCTTGAGCGCCTAACGGCCAACGGCTACGGCGCCATCAGCATTGATATGCGCGCCCACGGCGAGAGCAGCGGCCAAATTCGCGTGCATGACCCAGACGCTGAAATTCAAGACGTACTGTTAATTCTCGACTGGGCAGAAGAAAACCTGCCTTGGGTAGCAACCCACTTTGATACCAAAGCTGGTGCCGTTAACCAACTAATTGGCACCGTGGGTGCCAGCTATGGTGGTCAATGGCAGCTGTTAACCCATGTCTTAGACCCTAAAAAACGCATTGATGCCATGGTGCCATCCAACACCTGGAGCGACCTTAGCGACGCGCTCAATACCAATGGTGTGCTTAAGTCTGGCTGGGTCGGCTTACTTTTTGCCGGTGGCAATAATGCCGGCGACCGTATCAACAACTTCGATCCCTACGTAACGCAACTGCTGGCGACTAGCGCCGTTAGCAACCAAATGCCAGCCGATGGCGTCGAGTTCCTCCGCTACCACAGCTTTGATTACTTTTGCGATGCTGGGCCAGCGGTAACCACCAACGGCGGCCCCGGTACCGCTCCGCTATCGCCACCCGTACCGCCACTCGGCATTCCCGCCTTGTTTAGCCAAGGCATGCGCGACAGCTTATTTACCTTTAACCACGCGCTAAATAACTTCAACTGTCTGCGTAACGTTGGCAGCAGCGATGTGCGCCTGATGACCTACCAAAGCGGCCACAACACCATCTTCCCTGGCCCCGGTGTGATCTTTCAAAACCCGCAGCCGACAGCGGCGGATCGAAACTGCGCCGCACTGACGCTAGACGATGCCACTCATGCGTTTTTCGACGAGCATTTACTGGGTATTCCCGGCCGCCTGGACGCAGTAATGGGATCAGCTGACGACATCTGCCTGTCACTGGATGTGAATAACGGTGTGGTTGTAGATATTAACGAGCTAATTATTGGCGGCACTGAGTTTAGCTTCCCGCCATCGCGCGTTGTCGCTGGCAACCTATTGCCGGTGACCGTTGCTAATGGCCAGTACACGGCACCTGCAGAGGGCGCCGTATTAGCAGGAATTCCTACCGCCGAAATCACCGTTAATAGCCTTAGCGGCTTAGACGCTGACACCATTGTGTTTGTTGGCATTGCTCACAACCGCGCCAGCGGCAATGGGCAAGGTGTGTGGGACACGGTAGAAGACTTTGTCATCCCGCTACGCGGCACCGGCACCCATAGCGTGGAACTCTCAGCGGTCGCTGAATTACTACAACCGGGCGACCAAATAGCGGTCAATCTACACGGCAGTTACAGCACCCACGCCGCCTCGTTTAGCCGCGACCCACTTGGTGCTGTAGCGGTAGTTTCTGGCACAGTGAATATCCCGATTATGCCTGCGAATACCTTGGTGCTAAGTAAGTAGCAGACAAACCAGCTACGAATCACAGAGATAAGCCAGATAGTAGTACTCGCCCTCTGTGCGGCTGAGGAGCGGAACAAAATCAAGATTGAGCCGGCGGCCTGTTTGAGCGAAGCGAGTTCCGCAGGCGCTTGATTTTGTGAGCACCGCAAGGGACCGCGAAGCGGCCGCACGGTGGGTAAGGCATTTTTTCGTCTATTTTTGATGCCTCAAAAATAGACTCGGCCCTCGGCACTATGCCAACACAATCGTGTGAACGCTCTAAGGCCGAAACCCGAACCATAACCTCATCTAGCAATGTCAGTGCTAAATGTATCGAGCTATTCCGGCACCAAAACTTCAGCCTTCCAACGCCCCTGCGGACCAGCCAACGTGTTGGCTAGCCAAGGCAGGGTTTCCTGCATTTGCGCAGGCAAGGTCCACGGCGGGTTAATCACAATCATGCCGCTGGCGGTCATACCTTCACCGGCGGCGGCATTGGCGGCATCTGAGCGCACCGCCAATTCAAACTGATGGATATTGGGAATGCCGCTATCCACCAAGGCGCGTTCCATTTGCTGAATACGGCGGCGTTCCACTACCGGATACCACAAGGCGTAGCTACCGCTGGCAAAGCGTTTATGCGCCTGCTTAAGCACCTCAACCACGCGTTGGTAGTCGTCTTTTACTTCATAGGAAGGGTCGATCAAGACAGCGCCGCGTTTTTCCTGCGGTGGCAACTTCGCAACCAACTCAACAAAACCGTTTGCCCGCAGAGCCTTAACCTTACGCCGATGCACTTCAGCGGTTTCTAAGGTCTGTGTCAGTAGCGGAAAGTCTTTTGGGTGCAACTCACAAAACCAAGCGCGGTCTTGCCAACGTAATGCCTGCGTAGTGAACCACGGCGAACCCGGATATTGCTCCAAGGTTTCAGATGCATTAGCTGCTTGCACCGCGGCGAGATAGTCCACCACTACCTCTGGCATCTGACTGTCTTCAGGGTCCAACACCACTAGCTTGGCAACGCCATCAATATACTCGGCGGTTTTCTGCGCCTCGGCCGACTGCAGGCGATACATGCCCGCCCCCGCGTGGGTATCAATCACACAATAAGGTTTGTCTTTGCGGTTTAAATGCAGCAATACCTGCTGCCACACAATGTGCTTTAAAACGTCGGCGTGGTTGCCTGCATGAAAGGCGTGTCTATAACTCAGCATGGGCGCATTCTAGCCGACCTAGCCAGCAAACTTTGGGCTTAGCGGCGCTGCACCATCATTAAGGCACTGCCCTGTTGTTTTATCCAGCGCTCTGCCGCCCGGTAGTTTGGACAAAGCCGCTCCACCTCAGCCCAAAACCGCGGGCTGTGATTCATATGCCGTAAATGGGCAAACTCATGCGCAATAATGTAGTTACCCACATCCAGCGGCATTAACGCCACTCGCCAATTGAGCGAGATATTGCCCTTACTCGAACAACTGCCCCAGCGAGTTTTCTGGTCTCGAATGCTGACCTTATTCACCGTTACCGCCAAACGCTCAGCTTCGCTTTCTAAACGCTGACGTAAATCCAAAGCCGCCAAATTACGCCACACCCGCAAACGTGCAGCAGCACTTCGCGGTGCACGCACCGTAATCATCTGTAATGAGTGATCGATGGCATCGCGAGGCGCGTTATACGCAACTTGATAAGACTCGCCATAAAACAAAGCCGAATCTAAATCGTCATAAGCATCCGCCGCTTGCTGCTGCGCCAATACCAAACGCCGCTTGCTATCCACCCACGCCTGCCGTTCGCCATAAAACGCCAATGCACTACGCATACTCGCCCGCTTTGGCAGCACCAAACGCACCGACGCATCGCGATTAATCACTAAACGTAAATGTTTAACGGCTTTACGCTCAACCAACACATAGTTGGGAAGCGCGCCGTGGCCAATGGGCATCATGCGTAACCTCTGAGCTCAGCTATTTGTTAGCTTTAAGGCGCAGAAAATTTATATTTTTCAGCAACATACTTTGCCGAGCTTTCAATGTGTGGAAATACAGTACTTTCGTTTATGTTAAGGCGGTCAAGTTCATCGAGAATTTTTTTCTTATTACTAACAACTATTCGAGTCACCTTAATTTCATCGCTTCCTTTCTCATCAAGCACTGCATCTAATCCGAACAACAGAAATGCGCCAGACTGGGAATGGATACGAGCATTGTTCTTTTTGCTTTTCACACAAACAACCCTTTTCAGATCGTCCGAAATAATCTTCGGCTCAAAGAAAGGCTTTTCCTCTCGAATAAAGTGCGTTAGCCGCTTGAGCTCAAACTGGTCGTTAAACTCATCCCTATCCTCACGGGTGAAGTCTATGGATTCTTTCTCTTGTTTGGGAAGCCGAGCTAAATTTGCAATGCAACTGGCCGTATCCGAGTCAAAGTACTTTACGTCTATTCGCGCCAGAGAAAAGATAATTACTTCACCTTCCTCCTCGTCCTTATACCCCCCAATGTGAGAACCGAACTTGGATTTGCAGGCAAAGTACAATGCAATAAGCGGATTGGATGTGATGTCCAGAAGTCTCGTTGGCAGTGAGTAATGCTGCATTCGAACGAGCCGGTCGAGGGTGTAATGGTCTGACTCGAAGTCACCTGCATTCGCAACGATCAGCTCTCGATACAAGGTATCTTCATTGTCTAGATGCGTGTAATTGCCACGACCATCCTTACGAAAAATTGAAGGTTCCAGTTTGTACTTTTTTCTATCCGAATGACCACGATAGAACATTTCATATTCATCGGTTCCAAGGTCAGATAACACTTTTGCGACAAAGCCGCCAACAGTTGTAACTCGCGACTGATTTTGTCGAATTTCAGCTGGCTGCTTTTTGCCTCTTACAGATTGAGGCCAGTCTCGCACATTGCCGCGAACTATGGAGGCTGACCTTAAGCAATGAAACAGATCTTCGTCTTTAATTGCCCAGTGAGTTCGATTCATCTCCCAGTCACGAATATCTAGAAGGGAGCTAATTTTCTCTATTTCGGAGGCCTGAATAGGGTTAAGTCGCGGGTGGAAATCGTACCCGACAACAATCTTCTTCCCTCTTTCTTTAATCGTCGTCAAGCGGCCAACTCTCACTGGCTGCCGAAACCCCTCATACGCAAACAAGCACGGAAGGGACATCAAATACTCAATAGCATCGGAACTCAAGGATTCGAAACGTTCAGCGATTGTTTCATTCGTGTACTCGAGGAACCTGCTTCGATCGTACTCGTAACTATGGCTATCCCAAGCGCCTTCAAGTGCTGTGACTAAGAGGTTGTACATGCTCTTATCTTTCCCCAAGATTTAACGCTAATTAGATGCCATGTTAGTGCATAAGAATCCACATGGGCGACTTAGGCAGCAGTTCGCCTTTGGGAGTTTTAAGGTTGATCGCATCGTGACCTTCACCTTTGTCGGATTTTTTTATCTTTGCGGTTAAGCCTAACGCAAAACCGTTTCGGCTACACTTAAGGTCTTTGTAAATACGGATGATTAAAAATGACTCTTCCGATTAAAGCAGCCCTCTTTTTATTCTGTTGTTTAGCGCTGGCGGCCTGCGCCACGCCCTCTACTCAGGGTGACAGCGCCGACGCTCGGCGCACTTATGAGAATGAAAAATACTTCCATCCAAATTGCAGCCATTTGCCGGAAGGCAGCGCCACTCAAAAGCAATGCTGGGCGGATGAAAAATATAAAGAACGCAAAGCCCGCGAGCGCCAACACAATCGCGAATTATTGAAACAACAACAAGAACAACTTGAAGATATCCCAGCATTGGGAACCGACAAGAAATTAGGCCTATGAAAGTATTACGCACCCCCGATAGCTGTTTTGAAAACCTACCCGGTTACCCGTTTGAGCCAAATTATGTAGAAGTTGACGGCATGCGCATGCATTACGTTGACGAGGGTCCGAAAGACGGACAAATCGTTCTGATGCTGCACGGCGAGCCGTCTTGGTCTTACCTGTATCGCAAAATGATTCCGCCCGTTGCCGAAGCCGGTTATCGCGTGATTGCGCCGGATCTAATTGGTTTTGGTAAATCAGACAAACCCAACAAAATTAGCGACTACAGCTACCAACGCCATATGGATTGGCTCGGGGCATTTTTAGACGCCTTGGCGATGGATAACATTATTCTGTTTTGCCAAGACTGGGGTTCGTTACTGGGCTTACGTTTAGTAGGCGAACAACCGGATCGTTTTGCCCGGGTAATGTTATCTAATGGCGCCATCACCACCGGCGAGCAGAAGATGCCGCGGGCATTCACCATTTGGAAAAACTTTGCCAAGTACTCGCCTATTTTTCCGATTGGCAAAATTATCGACAGCGCCACGGTAACGGATTTACCCAAAGACGTGATTGCGGCTTATAACGCACCATTTCCGGCAACCAAGTACAAAGCCGGAACCCGCGCCTTCCCGCTGCTGGTACCGAACTCTACTAACGACCCTGCCTCTGCAGCCTGCATTGCCGCTAAAGAAAGCTTGTCGAAGTTTGAGAAGCCGTTTTTAACCGTATTCGGCAAAGCCGATCCGGTGCTTGGTAAAGCCGACAAACCGATGCGCGAGTTAGTGCCCGGTTCTAAGGGCCAGCCGCATGACCGCATTTATGGCGGCCATTTTGTGCAAGAAGACTGCGGCGAAGAACTGGCGCAGCGCTTAATTGATTGGTGTAAAGCCTAAACCCAACAAGCAAACTCTCGGGGACAGACCCCACCGTCCAAGCACATCGCTACTCAATCGTTTGTGGCGAGTTTGGAAGCGGGGTCTGTCCCCTTTTCCCTTTTCTTCTTAAGCTTTAGGCATCCGCACCAGCCGTATTAACCGGTGCCGTTGCCACCACTTTTTGTTTCCCACGGCGCTGGCCGAGTTCCGCAAATATCACCGCGGCAACAATACAGCCGGCACCTAATAAGGTGCTGGTACCCAGTACCTCATTGTTAAATACCGCTCCTACTAGCACCGCTAACACCGGCGTAATGACGGGTATTACCGCAACCTGCGCCGCGCTCACGCGCTGCACTAAGTAAAAGAACGCTCCAAAACCAATCACCGAACCAAATGCGGCCAAATAGGCCACCGCAGCAATGGAGCGATTGGAAACGTTTTGCGGCAGCTCACCATCAATTAACGCCCACGCCAAAACATAGGCAACAGACGCCACTAACAACGTACCGGTGGTTTGCTGCATAGGGCTGACCGGCGCATTAATACGCCTAACCATAATGCTGCTAAACGGGAACAACACCGCCGCAATGCTAACGCCAATGACGCCTTTGTAGCCTTCAGCGCCCAGCACCAACTCGTCTTGGAACACTAGCAACAAGCCGCAGACTGACAGCACCAAGCCGATTAGTTGCAGGCCGCTGACACGCTCTTTGAGTAACAACGCCGCCATCACTGCCGACGCCACTGGCGCCAAGCCATAGAGCACGGCAATTAAACCGCTCGGAATAAACTGCGCCGACCAGTAGGTAATCAACATGGCGCCAAATACGCCAATGCTGCCCGCCAGATAGCTATGCCATGCCTTTCGCAGCGCCAGCCCTTGGCGCAACCACAGCAACACACAGCCAGCCAGCACCACGCCACCCAACATACGTAAGGTTGCGGCAGCACTAAAGCTCAAACTCTCGTTGCTAATGTGAATACCCAGCGGTGTGGTTGTCCACACCAGCACTACGGTAGCGAAGGCGATTGGCACGCCCATTGTTCTTCTCCTTAAAACTATTGATGGGGACAGACCCCACCGGCTTAACATTGCCAAACTCAAACGTTCAACACGATTTTTAAAAACGGGGTCTGTCCCCCACTCGGGCAGGCATCAGGCATAAAAAAAGCCGCAGGGGTGAAACCGCTGCGGCTTTCTGAATGCTGTTACCAAGCTCAATAAGTCAGAAAGACGCAGCCACCTCGTGCCAGTGCAGTTTGCGCACGCACAGTAAGTAAACGGGTTTTGCCATAATCTGATTCATGCAGTTACTTTGCGCTTCTGATTCGTGTGGGTCAACACTAGGCGGCACATTTCTTTTCAATGGTGCGCAAGATGCTGTCGAAACCTTTATGGCCATCAGCCGCTAAACGCTTGCCTATAAAACCGCCGATTAGCGGGATTCGGACATTAGAATCTGAGACCCAACGCACATCGGTTTTGCCATTGTTGTCGGTGAGTTCAACCCGCCCTAAAAGATGCTCGAGCAACGGCGGTGTCATTTTCACAATGCGATATTCAAATAGGGTTGGACGTTCAAACGCCACCACGTCTTCAAAGAAGGTGACCGGCCCTGCCTTAATACGGCGCTGCGCCCCTAGGCCATTGGTTTCGCTGTTACCTTCACGAATCAACTCGGAGTCATCAAGGCCGCGAAACTGTTTGTAGTTGGCATGATCGGTGAGCATCTCAAACACTTTCTCGATGGGTGCGTTTAGGGTGCGCGTGACTTCAATATTTACCATGATTATTCCTGTATTCTCTGTTCCACGATGCCCACTTGAAAGCGGGCTCAACTTAGCCTGCTTAGGCTTCCGCCGCCGTTATCGCCGCTATTTTTTCTTCCACCATATTCAGCGGCTCGTAACCCATGCCCAAAGAACGCCAACGGTCGCCCCGCTTAATCAGCAAGGTTGGATAGCCGCCCACCGCGTATTGTTGGGCGCGCTCAAATTGTGCCGCAGTGGCTGCAATCATTTCATCACTTTCAAAATTCAGCAAAAACATCGGATGTGCAATGCCAAATTCAGTCGCAATGTCCGCAAGCACATTCGTGTCAGTGACGTTTTCAGCCTGCGCATAAAAGGCCCGCTGTATTGCTGCCATCATCGGCAGGCTATATTCGGGTATTAAGGCCTGCACCGTCACTACTGCGCGGCAGGCTGGCTCGGTGTTATAGACAAAACCTTCAGGAATGCCGTTTTCAAAATCAAACGGCAAATCCGTCGCCTGCTGCACATGCTGCCAGTGATTCTGAATTTGCTGGCGATAGGCCGTATTCAATGGACGCGTTTCACCCGCACGCAAACCACCCATTACCACTTCCACGTGATGCTTTTCTGCCAGCGCAGTAATGACTGATGAATAGCCATAACACCAGCTGCACATTGGGTCTGCAAAATAGAGCAAGTCAGCCATACAGAATGCTATCAACGCTTATGCGTAATCGGATAAACCAGCTGTTTTACAAAACCCTCAGGCATTGGCTCTTCAATCCCAAAAGCCTGAGGCACTTGGCCCTTCGGCTGGTAGTAGGTACCAAACACCATATCCCAAACAGGCAAGAAACCACCGAAGTTTTTCTCGTAAGCCGCGGGATCCGTACTGTGATGCCAGCGGTGGAAAACCGGGCTCGCTAGGAAGTAGCGAAATGGTCCGAAGGTCCAATTTACATTGGCATGCAAAAACACGGCATACGCTGCTGTAAACGGCGCAAACAATACAAAGGTGTAAGGGCTAAAGCCGAGAGCAATCAACGGTGTCACATAGACAAGCTGTGCGCCAATTTCATTAAATGGATGAAAACGCGTTGCGCTTAACCAGTCTAAATTTTCTGAAGAATGATGTACTGCATGCGTCGGCCAGAATGGTGCCAAGTGAAACATGCGGTGTTGCCAATAGCTTAGGAAATCAGCCAGCAAGAATACCAATACCATTTGCAGCCAAAACGGTAGCTGCGACAGCGGGCCAAAGCCGTTCCAATAATTACTTAAAGGTAAGTCCCCTAAGATAAAAACCGGCAATACCGCTAAGAAAACCACCCAAGGAGCCGCCACACGGGCGACAAAGCTCTGAGCCAAATACCAAACGGCATCTGCCGCCCAAGCTTTACGTATGGTTTTGTAATGTGGCAGCTGCGGCCACAAACGCTCCAAGCCAATCAATAAGGCTGGCAACAAGATTAACCCGACAAGCAGGCCAACTATTTCTTGCTGTGACATAAGCAGCTACCTCGTTGGCGCTATAGAGCGGCTTAAGCCGCCTCGTTTGCCAAGTCTTTACCTCGAGCCATGCGCCGCTTAGCAAACCAAATCAACAATGTGGGCAGCAGGAAGAAGTCGGCCAACATGGCGCCACCAATAGCAAAGGCGGTGACCTGAGCCATAGAGGCATTCGGTGCAAATGGACTGGTGCCCATAATGGTAAAGCCGGCCACCAGAATCAGCGTAGTAACCACAATGGCGGCGCCCACGGTTTCGAAGGTATAACGCACCGCTTCCTCAGCGCTATAGCCCAACACACGCCGTGCTCGCAGGTACTTGCTGAGGAAGTGAATGGTGTCATCCACAATAATCCCCAGTGTCATGCCCGATACGGCAGCCATAGTGAATATGATTTGGCCATTCCATAAGGCCCACACTCCAAAACCAATACCCAGCGGAACGAGGTTTGGCACCAGCGACAAAAAGCCCATACCTAGGCTGCGCAGGGCAAAAATCAGAATGAATGAGATACCCACCAAGGCAAAGGTGGTGCCGCTATACATGCTGTCGATATTGCGCTTAGAAATATGAGAGAACATCACGGCCGGGCCGGTGCCTTCGCCATAAAGCTGCGGTGCATTTTCTTGTAACCAAGCGCGGCCCATAGCCTCTAACTCACGTGTTTGGGCAGAGCCAACGTTATTCCAAGTCACCGTAAAACGGCTACCAGATTTGTCGAGGTTAATTTGGTTGGTTAAGTCCAAACCAAAGGGCAGGCCCATTTCGTAAAGAAAGAGGTTATCGACCGCCAATTCACGCGACTCCGGAATGGCATAAGCCGCCGGGTCATCGCCATTCATCGACTTATTCACCCGCTTCATCATGGGGATGATGCTGTCTACATGGACCGTTTCAGGCCTCGCCAGCCAGAACGCCTCAAAGGCTTCTAAGATTTTCAGATATTCCGGATCGGCCACGCCCCAGCTTTCGCCAGTGTCTAAATCCCAGCCCGCTGCGTAAATACCGGTGATGTTTTCAAACATAAAATCAGTATCAGCACGGAAACGCACACGCTCGTCAAAGTATTCAGCAAAACGGTCGTCGGCAACGTTGTATTGCATACACCAAATCAGCGCACCACACATCGCGGCACTCACCAACAACACGGGTTTGTATTTAGCGGCAACCCAGCCACCCATTTTGCCCATCATGTTCGACACCCAGTCTTTCTCGGTGCGGGCTTTAATAGGCAATAGGCTCATCATTGCTGGTAACAAGGTGACTGATGCAAAGAACGCGATCATCACACCAATGGCCGAGATATTGCCGAACTCTCGCAGTGGCGGCGCGTCGGCAAAGTTCATACTCAAAAAACCCAGTGCAGTCGTGATTGATGTCAGAAACACTGGCAACATATTTAGCTGCAGCGAATACACCAAGGCCTCGTGTTTATTTTTTCCTTCGCGCATCCCCACAATCATGCTCACCAGAATGTGAATACTGTCGGCCACCGCCAAGGTCATAATCACCGTCGGTGTGCTCGCCGTCGGCGGCGTCAATTTCACACCTAGCGCGGCAATAATGCCCAACGCACCCATTGCCGAAATAGTCACCACAGAGAGCGTAGTGACAACACCGGCCCAGCTGCGCAGCAACAAATACATGGTGACAATCACCACCAAGTACATCATTGGAATTAAACCCGACAAGTCACTTTGCGCCGCCTCAGAGAAGGCGTTATTGAGCATGGTAGAACCGCTCATATAGGTGGTGAGGTGTGGGAATTTTTCTAACAAACGGGCTTCAAGATCACGTGCGGCGGTGACCGTTTGCGGCACTTCTAGAATGTCTTCTTTGGGGAAGGTAAACGTCACCGACACCGCGGCAATTTTGCCTGCGCCGGCTAGCTTGTCGCTGGATACCACGCGGTCGAGCAACAACGGCTCGTTTAGCACCACATCTTTAATTAAGGCCAGCTCGGCATCGGTAATGTTGTCCCAGTCTTCCGCCATTTCCGCTACCAACAGGTCATCGCCATCGGCAATGGTGTGGGTAAAGTTGGTAATGGAATCTACCCGCGTACTAAACGGCAGCAACCAAGATTCCTCAGTCAGAAACTCAATCGCCGCCAAAGTCTCGCGGGTAAAAATGTCGACATCGCCATCTGGATCCAACACATAAAACACGTTGTCTACTTTGGTGTAGGTGTTTTCTAGATTGTCGAAGGCCAAGAGTTGCGGATTGTCTTTACCGAAAAACACCCGGTAATCGGTGTCAAAACCAATAAAGCTTTTAATACTCCAGAGTGCAGTAGCCAGCAGCGCCACACTGGTCGCAATAATGAACCAGCGCAGTTTTAGTACGCCTTCGGCATAGCGGCCGACCGCCTCCTCGAAACGCGTAATTTGTGCTTTCTCTTGGGCGGCCATGGCTACATCCTCCGGTTTTATTTTGGCTCAGGCTTAGGCGGCTTGCGACACATCCACCTGCGATCGGTCAGCACTATAATGGGTATTAGCTGACAACGCATTTTCCATCATATCGAAATCAAATACGTCGACCTCGATCGCGGCTAAGCGAGCCGCTTTCTGGGCGGCAATGGCTTGCTGTTCCTCAGCATTAATAATGCCTGCCGCGAGCGCCGCCTCGGCCAAGTCCTCAGCAGGACCACGGCCCAACTTACGGCTACGTTGCGCTTGCTGAACTTTTAACAGGGCTGGTTGCGCCGCCGCCATTAAATCGAAGGCATGCAGCAGACGTCCAGCGCCCGCTTGGCTAGCACCGGCACGATGCGCCAAGTCGGTGAGGCGCTCACGCGTTGCTGTGGGCTGCATCACCAGCGCTGCACTGGCGGCAATATCCGCTGATTTGGCACCACTGCTTAGGGTGTTAACCCGCAACATTAAGCTGCCCACCGTACGTAACCAACGGCCGACAATCGGAGTATCAAAGTTTTGGTATATACCTTCGAAAGCGTTCTGCAATCGCTGCATGCTGGTGTCTAGCATCCAGGTCACCACAGGCAGATCCTGTTGCTGACGACCCTCCGCCTCCCAACGACGCGCCGTACTGAAGGCCAGATACATATTGGAAAAGGCATCAGCGAAATGCCCTGATAGCCGACCTTTCGCTTTTAATTTACTACCCAGTAACAGCATTGCTAGATTCACCAACAAGGCGTAACGCGCCGAGGCCCACGACAGACGGCGAAAATACTTGGCCGTTGGACCACCTACCGGGCTGCCAGCGCTATAACCACGCGTTAGGCCACGCACTACCGTGCGGCCGGCGCTCATCACCACATGACCCAACCAACCCATTAAGTTACGACGGAATGCCGGCACGTCATCCTCTTCCAACGCCTGCAACACCTGCTGCGCGTAAGGATGGCAGCGCGTTGCGCCTTGGCCAAAAATGATTAGAGTGCGCGTCATAATATTCGCACCTTCTACGGTTACCGGCATAGAGGCACCGTTGTAGGCAGCGCCAACAATATTATTGGGGCCTTGCATAATGCCCGCGCCAGAAAATACGTCTTGCGCATCCAGCGCCAGGCCACGGCAAATTTCAGTCGTGGTTTGTTTTAACGCGGCCGAAACCACCGGCGGTTTAATGCCAGCGTCGAGTCCACCGAGGGCGACATTGTGTGCCGCGGTAATGCCATAGGTTAAACCTGCTAAGCGTGCCAGCGGCTCTTGCACGCCTTCCATCTGCCCGATCGACATGCCGAACTGCTGACGCACCGCGGCGTAAGCCCCGGTGGTTTGCGCAAACAGCTTGGCGAATCCAACCGCGTTGGCAGGCAGCGACACCGCGCGACCACCGGCTAAGGCTTCCATTAACATTGCCCAGCCTTGGCCAACACCCTCTGCGCCAGCAATAACATTGCTTAGCGGCGCGACCACATCCTTGCCAACAATCGGTCCGTTATAAAACGGCAGACCATTGGGCCAATGGCGGTCACCTAGAGACAAACCCTCCATACCGCGGGTTAGCAGCACACAGGTGATCCCTAAATCTTCGCCTTTACCCAAAAGATTGTCTGGGTCACGCACAACGGCGGCCAAGCTGACAATGTCGGCGACTGGCGCCAGCGTGATATAGCGTTTGCGGAAATTCAGTTTTAGTTTTAGCTCGCCATCGTCATCTTTAAATACCAAGGCATCGGCTTTAATCGAGGCGGCATCAGAACCGGCGGTCGGCTCGGTTAGCGCGAAGCAAGGAATCATTTCGCCACTGGCCAACTTCGGCAAAAAGCGCTGCTTTTGCTCATCGGTGCCATAAAGCTCTAATAACTCAGCTGGGCCAACTGAATTGGCGATTACGGCAAAACTACCGCTCATGCCGGCCGCCATTAGTTTCATCATCACCATTGCCGTGCCGTAATGACTAAAACCTGAGCCGCCCCATTCTTTGGCGATATTCAGGCTCATAAAACCGTTGTCACGGATGTATTGAATAGTCTCGGCCGGCACCTGTGCTGTGCGTCGCTCTTTCCAAGCGTCGGTGCGTCGACATAGCTCTTCAACCGGCCCTTCAAGAAAGGCTTTTTCTTCGGCACTCAACTCTGGCCATGGCGTTCTTAGCATCTCTTTGAAGTTGGGGTTGCCGGAGAAAAACTCCCCATCCAGCCAAACATCGCCAGAGGCTAAAGCTTGTTTTTCGGTTTCGGAAATACGCGGCAACATGCCGGCGTTTTTCATGGTTTTCATTAATTGCGCAAACATGGTCTGTCTCCTCGCGTCAGTGTCAGCTCTACGGCCAACGACTAAGCGTCTGTTATTGGACTAATAGTTGAAATTGGAAAGGTCATCTTGAATTGGGTGGTGGCGACTGCCAGCAGCGGCTTCGCCTTGCCCAGCTCGGCAAACTCTTCGGGGTCGGCCCAGGCTTCAGTCACACTGGCCAAACCAGCCCAACCACTGGCGGCGGGCGTGTAGTCAAAACGCTGGCCTTGCCACTCTTGGGTTAAGGTGCGCAACGACCGCGGCACCAGCGCTGTGGTCACTGGCAGCGCGACGGCCATTTTGCGAAAGCCTAGGCGGCAAAATACTTTGCCGTCGCGACTCACCGTCGCTTTAACGCCACCTTTGCTGTCGTACTGCAAATCGAAGTCAGCATGAAATTTAGGAATCCCCCAGTTACGGCGGCCGTTGACCACACTGGCTTCCGACGACACAAAAATCCGACTAATGCTGTAACGTTTTTTGCCACCTGGCTGCCGAAAGCGTCCCGGGATAAAGAGCAACTCGTAATACGGCCCCACCGCTGAACTGCTGTAGTCAACCAACATGATGTAACCCATGTCACCAGCAAGTCGGCGGCTTTTCATTGACGGCGGCGTAAACGGGTCGTCCGCCAACACGCCGTCGGCAAAACGTAAGGCGGCAATATAGCCACGCCCGGTTAATTGCCAGGGTGCCGGCGCCACTGGCAGCGATTGTTCGTTTGTCATCAGTTACTACTCAATTCGTAATCATCAAAATTAACGCACCGGGTCTGCAGGCGATAGCGCACCGTAAAGTCCGGCCAGTTGTTGGTACTTTTACCGCTGGCATGTCGGTACCAGTTATTACAGCCAGCACTCCACACTGCGTCAGCGGCTTTGTCCTGAACCGTTTTATTAAACTGCTGCATTACCTCAGGACGTAAATCCATTTGTTTGACGTCACCTTGGCGCAAGCGCTTAACGCACTGCACCAGGTAATTAATTTGCGCCTCCAACATAAACACAATCGAATTGTGTCCGAGGTTGGTATTAGGGCCGTAAAGCATGAAGAAGTTAGGGAAGCCATCCACGGTCATGCCGTAATACGCCTCGGCACCATCATGCCAACGGTCATTCAGATCTCGACCAGCCGTCCCAGTAATGCGTATTGGCGACACAAACTCAGTTGCTTTAAAGCCGGTACCAAAGACAATCGTGTCAGCGTCGATCAACTGGCCACTTTCGCTGACTAAGCCATCGTTTTTAACGGCGGCAACACCTTCGGTCACAACCTCAACATTAGGTCGGCTTAAGGCCGGGAAATAGTCGCTCGAAAGCAATATGCGGTTACAACCCAGAGGATAGTTCGGCGTGAGCTTTTCTCGCAAAGGCAGGTCTTTAACGGCCATACGCCGATAGGTATTGCAGACCAAATTGAACAGCGGTCGAATCCAACTATTGCTGGACAGCGCCGCAAAACGCCACTCTAGATTCCAATAAATTTTTCGGCGTTCCAAGCGACCGAAAAACGGTAACTTCTCAAACAGCCATTTTTCAATGCGGCTGTAATGGCGGTTGGGCTTTGCCAGCACCCACGGTGGTGTGCGCTGAAAAACCGTCAGCTTTTTCGCATGCTTAGCAAGATGAGGAATGAACTGAATGGCACTGGCCCCAGTTCCAACCACAGCAACATGCTTATCGCTGAGGTCGTAGTCGTGAT
This sequence comes from Gammaproteobacteria bacterium, assembly GCA_030425645.1. Lineage (GTDB taxonomy): Bacteria > Pseudomonadota > Gammaproteobacteria > JAPPPA01 > JAPPPA01 > JAPPPA01. The sequence continues at coordinate 195,604 of JAUHZK010000005.1, forward strand.
CCCAATAGGCGGAATGGAACTGCTTGCCGCCAAAACCGGCCAAACCCGGCAAATTAGGAATCGCCGGCTGACTGAGCTGGCCAGTACCTTTGACCAAAACTTGGGCGGTTACCGAAAAGCCGTCAGCACAGCTGATGTTCCAGCCACAGCTGTTCTCACAATACGCCGCCTGCTCTACATCACTGGCAAAGCGAATATAGTCATTCACGCCATACTTGGCCGCACATCGCTCTAAGTAGGCCCTAATTTCAGGCTGTGGAGAGAACTTACGCGACCACTGTGGATTAGGTTCGAACGAGAACGAATACAGGTGCGACGGCACATCACACTCCGCTCCCGGATAAGTATTGGCCTGCCACACGCCACCCACGGAGTCTGCGCGTTCAAGAATTATGAAGTCTTTGATACCGGCCTTGAGTAGCTGAATCGCCGTGCCAATACCGCCAAACCCCGCACCAATAATGGCAACCGAAACTGTCGTTGAATTTTGATTCATTAATCTACTCTACCGTCAGTTATGGCTAACTTAATTGCTCATCCGCCCATGAGTTAGTGGCAAATTAGTCAGCTTTCGGTTTAAAGTGACTGGACAATAAATACAAATTATCAAGCGCTTGCTTGGTGGAGACAGACGTGATTAAACCACAATACCGTGTATTAGTGGCACGCATTAGCGTTGGCATTACCTTAGTTCTAACGGCACCTTTCGCTGTCGCCTTTAAAGGCGAAATTGGACCGTTAAATTATCGACTCTCGACAACTCTCAGCGCTGGCGCTGCCTGGCGAATGGAGAAGCCCGACGAGAACTTTATTGGCCGCACCAACCTGCCAGGGCAAGAAAACTTTTGCCAAGCCAGCGCCTTAGACCCAGTAGGTACTTGCGTGGTTACCGGTCACGCCGAATACCTTGCTGGGCGCGGCAATATGGGTAATAACGCCGACAACGGCAACATGAACTTTGACGAGCATGATTTAACCTTTGCCACCGCCAAAGTCACCTCAGACCTCGAACTTAACTGGGGCAATAGTGGCGCTTTTTTCCGCTTTTACGGCTTTAAAGATTGGGCCCACGACGGCCGCAAAGAGAGACACTGGAACACTATTTTCCAGCCAGCCGAAACGTTCTTAAATGCTGAGCAAGAAGAAGACTTGGTAGCGAATGCCGAGTTGCTAGATGCCTACATTTACCACGACTTCGAGATTGGCGACCACACACTCAGCGTTAAGGTTGGCGACCAAGTCATTAGCTGGGGAGAGTCACTAATTAACGTTATCAACAGCCTTAACGTCATCAGCCCACCCGATGCCGTTAAGGTTCGTTACCCCGGCATGAACCTGAAAGAGATTTTTCGTCCTATCAGCGCCGTCGACGTTGCGTATGACATTAGTGAAAACCTTTCGGTAGAGGCCTTTTATCAGCTCAAGTGGAACAACGTTCATATCGACCCACAGGGCGCATTCCACTCTCACTCTGACGCGGCTGAAGCCGGCGGCGACTACATTATGATCGACTTCGGCAAAGGCGCCGAGGATCCTGACAACCTTAACGACAGCCGACTCACCTTTGCCGATCCAGTGCCCTTGGACCAAGCCGGCCGCGGCTGTTTCAATCCGGATTCGGTTGGCTTAGACACACACCCTTATGGCTATGCTCACCGCGGCGGCACCCTCGGCCGCACTGTCTGTCGCGAGCCAGACATGACACCGAGCGACAACGGCCAGTGGGGACTGTCCATGCGCTATTACGCCGAATGGCTGAACGATACCGACATCGGCCTTTACTACATGAACTACCACAGCCGTTTGCCTTACGGCAGCTTCCGCGCAACTCTCCCCGGCGTGGACCTGCAAAGCGCTGCGGCACTGATTCCGGGTGGCGCACAACTGATCGACGCCATTAACAACCTCACCAGCCTTTTGCCGATTCCTGGCAACCTTTCGCTCGGCGTAGCCGAAGTGGCCGGCGCCCTAATCTTCGCCGACACAATGAATTTGATCTTGGAATATCCCGAAGATATCGAGGTTTACGGCTTTAGCTTTAACACCACCTTTGGTGATATTTCGGTGTCGGCTGAATACGCGCACAGGCCGAACCTACCGGTCCAAATTGGTGGTGCCGATTTGGTTTACTACGCGCTGGCACCCGCTTTTGGCGACAGTCGCCGTGCGGCCATTCCAAGTCAGGTAGAAACCTATCGTTACGGTCCCCAAGGTCGGCTTCCTGAAGGCGGCGAAATTATTCATGGTTACGAACGCTTAGAAGTGGGCCAAGGTGACGTGGTTAGCATTTGGGCGACCTCAAACGCGCCGTTTTTTGCCGACCAATGGATTGTGATTGCGGAAGCTGGCTTTACTAAAATTTGGGATATGCCGAGCCGAGATGAACTACATTTCGATGGCCCCAATACGGTTACTCACCAATCACAAGGCCGAGATGAAGCCGAAGCCGCCTTCGCGGCGAATCCACTAGACCCAAATCAGACCTTGCCGTTAATCGTGCTGAATCCTCAGCGCCAAACCGACGGCTGGGCAGAGTCATTCTCTTGGGGCTATAAGCTGCTGTCTATCCTTGACTACCCAGGTCTATTCAAAGGCTTTAACGTTAAACAAATCACTGGCTTCTTCCACGACGTTAACGGTATTGGCCCTTCCCCTGCGCCCACTTATGTTGAAGGCAGCAAGGAAATCCTATTCGGCTTGGACGTCAGCAAAGGCCCTTGGTTAGGCGAGCTACGTTATAAGGTGCATACCGGTGCCGGCAGCAACAACCCGGATAGCGACCGCGACGAGCTCGCGATAGCGATCAAATACACCTTCTAAGGTAACGCTAGCAATCGCTGCCTAGAAGAAGTGGCGATATTCAAGCAATACGTGGTCGTCGCGATCCAAGGCAGCGGCCGGGTTAGGCGCACCATCAATCACATCTGGATTGCCTGAGATTTGCCGATATTCCAAGGTTAGCTGGCCGCTTTCGCCCAAACGACGGCTTGCTTCTAGCAGCCCTAAACGGCCATCGTTTTCACGATCTTCAACCACACCCAACAAAATCTCGGTGCTCTGAACATCATTAAAGGCAATGCGGGTACCGACAAACACATCATCTTGGAACAAAGTGGCCTGTGAGTTGCGGCTGTCGCGCATATATTCGGCCAACAAGCCGACATCCGCTGAGCTACCAGCAAATCCAACCAAGGTGTACTCAAAGCCGGCGGCATAGGCACCATAGGTTTCGACAAAGTCTTTGCGACGATAACCTTCAGCCTTTAGCAACCAGCCACCTACTTGGCCAGTCACATCAAACGACAACTGCTGGATTTGTTCGTAAAACGGCAGGATCACCGTGGTCGACGGCGGTGACGCATCCGGAATCAAACGAGGATCACGGCTAGTACCGTCAAAGTAACTTAAACCGACATCAAAGCCGGAAAAGCTATTGCTGTAGCGGAAAGCATAATCGATGTGGCGATCCTTATCAGGGTCTTCATACACCGCGTTATCGTTATCCAAAACGACCGCGCCAAAGTCGAAACGCAAACGCCCTTCTTGGCCAGGCAAGGTTCGTTCGCGGAAGGCAGGCAACACAAATGCTTCGAAACTGCCGACTGCCGAATACCAGCTCACTCGTAGCATTGGCTGGCCGAGCTTGTCTTCGCCATCCAGGTTTTCTACTTGGTCGGTCTGGTTGATGATATCAATCAGGTGCGCAGACTCCGTGGCACCCCAAAACACTTTGCTAATACCGGCTAGCACTTCCCAATTGCCGATATACCAGTTCAGATAGGCTTCGCGTAGATCAAAGTGCGTACGCTCGTCATCCTCGCTATCCCATCGCGCAAACGGACTAATAACAGCACGGCCATTCCCGCTTTCAAAATCATGCGCAAACTCGGCCTCAAACACGCCCGAATAATCGCCTTTAGCTTGCACTGGGTTTGCCGGGTCATCAAAAAAGTGACGAACCTCAACCGCGATTTCAACATCACTACTCCAAGCCATTTTCGGTGGCATCTCGGTAACGCGATAATTCATATTGCCCGCGGCCGCCGCAGTGGCAAATAGACTGGTAGCGGCGAACAAAGCTAAACCCAAGCGCATGGGGTGTCTCCTCATAATTACTGTGCCCGCACCTTAATACAAATCTAGCTATTTAGCGTTGTTTATGCCGACAGCGCGAATTCGGCGTAAGATCCAAAAAGCCTTAGCAATCATTTATAGGTAAGATAGCTAATTGAGTTAGTAGTCGCGGATAACGCAGCATGAAGTACGACAGCATCATCAAAAATGGCCTTTATTTCGACGGCAGCCTAAATACCGCGTCGATAAAGCACGTAGGTATCCGCAATGGCAGTATCGCCAAGGTGAGTGACACGCCACTGGATGAAAGCGGTTGCGAAGATGTTATTGATGCGAGTGGTAAATGGGTCACACCGGGCTTTATTGAGCCCCACTCACACTACGATGCTGAAATTATTATTGCGCCGGAGTTAAAAGAGTCGATTCGTCACGGCGTCACCACTGTTACCACCGGCATTTGCTCCATTAGCATGGTGGCCGCCGAAGCCGACGACTGCTCTGACCTATTCACCCGCGTAGAAGCCGTCCCCAGAGATGTCGTCTTACCCTTGGTAAGAGAAAAGAAAACCTGGAAAACTCCGCTGCAGTTCAGACGCTTCTACGAACAACATCCACTAGGGCCAAACCTTGCCGCCTTTATCGGTCACTCGGATATTCGTGCCGCCGTAATGGGACTAGAGCGCTCGACCACTAAAGGCTTGCGTCCCACCGCTGCTGAGATGCAGCAAATGGAACAACTGCTAGAAGACGCCCTAGACGCTGGCTTTTTGGGCATGAGCAGCATGACCACTAAAATCGACCGCGTTGACGGTGACCGCGCTTGGTCGCGGCCGCTACCTTCAACCTTTGCTAGCTGGAAAGAATACCGCGCCCTAAACCGCGTATTGCGACGTCGCGGCCGAATTTTACAGTCGGCCCCCGATGCCGTCGGCAAGATCAATATTGTGATGTTCTTCTGGGAAGCCATGAGTTGGTTCCGTAAGCAGCTGAAGACCACCTTGTTAACCGTGATGGATCTGAAATCACAGCCGCGTCTTAATCGGCTAGGGCCAATCGCCGGCTGGTTGGCCAATACATTTTTACGCGCCAACTTCCGCTGGCAGTTTCTACCTTCGCCACTGATGGTTTACGCCGACGGCCTCGACTTTGGCCCTTTTCAGGAATTCACCGGCGGCGAAATGCTGTGGGATTTGAAAGAATTCAAATACGAGAAAATCAAAGATCCCGCCTTTCGCAAACTGTTTAAGAAAGATCTCAATGCGACCCTGTCTAAAGGCGTTTGGGACCGCAACTTCGCCGATGCCTGGATCGTTGATTGCCCCGACAAAACACTGGTTGGAAAGAACTTCGGCGAGATTGCTGCGGCGCAAAACAAACACCCAGCCGATGCCTTTTTAGACCTGATGGAACAACATCAGACGCAACTACGCTGGGGCGTTTATTACACAGCACACCGTACCGAGGTTATGCGCCGTTTGATCGCCAGCCCGCAGGTGCATGTTGGCTTTGCCGACAGTGGCGCTCATCTACGCAATTTAGCCGCCTATAACTTCCCTATCCGTTTTCTCAAGTACGTTTTAGACGCCGAGGCAGAAGGCACACCTTGCGTTAGTCGAGAACGCGCCATCCATCGATTAACCGGGGAGCTAGCTGATTGGTACGGAATTGAAGCAGGCCACATTCGTGAAGGCGACCGAGCAGATGTAGTTGTCTTTAATCCCAATGGCATCGATGACGGTGTTTGGGATATGCAAGAGGCCTACTTCGAACCATTTGATACGCATCGCATGGTGAACCGTAATGACAACGCGATTGAGGCAGTATTTATCGGTGGCAGCAAAGCCTATGACCGGCAATCAGGTTTCAGCGACGATCTTGGGCAGGCGCAAAAGTACGGCCGTTTTTTAAGTGCCACTATTAATGCCGTGGATTTAGAGCCCGCCGGCACTGCCGCTGCGACTTAACGTAAGCCGCTGGGCGAGACATTAAGCGCTACCAAACTCGGCAGCTTCGGCTGGTTCTGCGTACCAATAACCTTGCACCAGCTCGCAGCCAACGTCGGCAAGGAAGTCCCTTTGCGCAGCGGTTTGCACACCCTCAGCAACCACTCGAATATCTAAGGCTTTGGCAGCACCCACAACGGCCTTAACCACCACTCGGGCTTCCTCTAGGGTCTCCAAGCCGCTGATGATCTCACTATCTAACTTGACGAAATCAACCTTGAACTTGCAGACATGGATCAGCGACGAGCTACCATTACCGTAGTCGTCCAAAGCCACGCGCGCACCTTTTTCGCGGAGCTGACTTAGTGGCTGTTGAATGAGCTCAGCCTCGGGAATGCAGCTTTCGGTCAACTCAAATACTAGCTGTGAAAAAGGCATACCTTGCTCGCGTGCCAACTCCTCGCAGCGCTCTACAAAGTCCGACTCCAGCAACTGCTTGGCCGACACATTAATACTTAGCCAATGTCTTTGATGCAGCCCCGCGGCGACAAATTCAGCGCAGGCACGCTCGAAAACGTAATAACCCAAGTCGTTAATTAGGCGAGTCTGTTCAGCAAGGCCTACCAAGGCCTGCGTTCCCATCTCCGGAAAGGCTTCAGAATGCCAGCGCAGAAGCGCCTCAAAGCCGACAGTTTGCTCGTTACCCAAGTTCAAAACGGGTTGAATCTGGACAGCCACCCGGCCAGCGTCCAAGTCTTTTTTTAGGGCTGCCTCAACCCGCAGCGGGTAATAGTCATCAACTGTCAACGCAGCGGGTGCACGGGCGGCCGCGGTCATTCGCACGCGTTCCAACCCACCTCGATAGCGCTTAACCACTACATGTAATAACTTCTTTAGCAGCGGGTCTGCTTGTTCAACCCGATCTAAAAATTGGTGACTTTCGATACGCTGCAAAACGGTATCTTCATGGGCATAGGCATCCGCCATTCTTGGAGAGTTGTCGATCACTGCCATCTCGCCAAGCAACTGGCCTTCGCCCAACAACCCAAGCGTGCGTTGCTGCTCACCTTCGCCTACGGAAACACGCACTGCGCCTGTCTTTATCAGATAGGCACAATCGCCCGTATCACCCGCGGCAAAAATGCGCTCGCCAGCTTCCACCTTATGCGGTGTTATTTCATTCATCCCTGCTTCCCCTGTTGGACACCCCCGTGATCCAACACCGTGCATAAACAACGTTAATCCATTAAACGCCGTTCAAATAATTTTATTGATAGGTACCCACCACCGACAGCATAAAACACTAACACCATTAGGTGAACAGCAACGTCGTCAGGCCAGTGACCAATCACCAGCGGCCGCGCGAGTTCAACAGCATGTGAAAGCGGCAATAACTGCGCCAAGGCCGAGACAAATGGCGGTAGGTTCTCTAAGGGGTAAAAAACCCCTGAGAACATAAACATTGGAATAATAACCAATGTATAAAAGTAGCTAAAATAATCATAACTTCGCGCAAATGGCACGATTGGCATACAAAATCCAGCAAAAGCCAAGCCTGCAACCAGCGCAACTAGCGGCACCAGCAAGGCCGTTAGTGCGGTAATCGCGCCTAAACCGGTGGCCACCAGTAACAGCGCAACACAGGGAATACAACCTTTAGTGGCCGCCCATAGCTGCTCACCCAAAACCACATCACGCACCCGTAACGGGGTTGCCAACATTGCCTGATGCGTTTTCTGCGGGTCCATACGGGTATAGCAGGAATACATGCCTTCAAAGGTCGCGGTATTCATCACCGATGACATCACCAGGCCGCTAGCCAAAAACGTTAGATAAGGCAGGCCGTCCATCGACGGTATGAACTGCCCCAAGCCGTAACCCAAGCCCAATAAATAAATTAGCGGCTCACCAAACTGAATAACCATGCTGACGCGCATCAACTTGGTCCACACTTTGGCGTTGCGACGCCAGACAGACAAGGCTGGTAGCAGCGCCCTAATCACGTAGCTCTCTCCGCGTCAGTCGCAAGAACACATCTTCAAGATTATGTCGGCGTTGTAGCATCGCTAGTACATCGAGCGCTGAGGCTTGCAGTTGAGCCCACTCAAGTACCGGCTCTGCATCATCGCTATAGGCGTACCAAGTGGTACCCGACTGCTCGAGCCGAACACCTGACAGCTGCGCCAATGCCTGCGCCTGTGCTGGCTCCAGTTCTGGAAACTCAAATACATGCGGTTCTACATGCTGTGCGATTAGGTCCCTTGGGCTGCCCTGAGTGACAACCTTGCCGGCATCCATAATCGCCAACTCATCACATAAGCGCTCGGCCTCTTCCATATAATGCGTTGTCAGCAGCAAGGTTTTGCCCTGCGCTTGCAAAGCACGCAAGCGCGACCAAATTAAATGTCGAACTTGCGGGTCCAACCCTGTGGTGGGCTCATCTAGAATCACCAACTCAGGGTCATTCACCAAGGCTCTGGCAATGGTCAGGCGACGCTGCATGCCACCGGATAAAGCCCCAATTTTCTCTCGGCGCTTATGGCTTAATTCGGCAAACTCCAGTAACCAATCTATTCGATCGGCCAATTCTGTAGCTGCCAAGCCAAAGAAGCTCGCATAAACCCGAAGGTTTTCTTCCACGGTAAAGTCGGGATCTAAGTTATCCAGCTGCGGCACTACGCCAATACGCTGGCGCGCGACATGCGCCAGCTGAGGTACCGGCTGCCCCAGTATTTCTACGCTACCATCGCTGGGTTTAGTCATACCCAACAACATTCGAATCGTGGTTGTTTTTCCAGCACCATTGGGACCTAACAAACCAAAACACTGCCCACGCCGCACCTGCAAATCTAGACCATCAACCACTTTGTCTTGGCCATATTGCTTACGTAGCTGATGGGTACGAATAATCATTAATGCGGTGCGCGCTGCCTAACCAACAACTCAAGCGGCATTACATAGGTTTCGCCATTGGCTTTTTTTATCGTTAAATCAACTGGCACGCGTTCAGCCGGCTCAAGCGGGCGAGTCGGACCGATCAACATAAGGTGATCATTACCTGGGCTTAACTGACGCACTGAGCGCGGCGCAACTTCCAAGGAGTGCAACTCTCGCATCACCATCTGCCCGTCTGTCATGCGCATATGGTGAAACTCGATCTTCTCAAAACGTGGGCTGCTAGCCGCAGTTACCGTTAATGGTTCCACACCCGGATTATGAAACGAGAGGTAACCAGCCAAGACCTCTGCCGTTGGAGGAGCATTGCGGATCCAAGCAACTTGTACCGAAGCCGGTTCAGGCGGACGGCTACAACCTAGGAAAATAGCGGCTACGAATAGCCATAGAACAACAATTTTTTTCATGCGGCTATTGTAATACCACTAACCGAACTCGGCAGCGATCACCGTACACGCATGCGTAAATCGACTTCAAAGCTGGGGTCACCCAATAAGCCGCTCGCCGATAAGCTGCCAGTGAAGTTAATGCGGACGTCGGTTACTAAGGCATCAAACCCATCCACATCCGCAGTTGGGCTATAAGTAAAGTTGCCACTACCGTCGTCATAACTGACATTGGCAGCAGCGCAACTTAAGCCGCTGCTAGGTGCACCATCACGGAAAGCCACTGAACCGCAGTTTTCCGTATTCGCCACATACACATCCATGTTGTCCGGCACAGGGTCGTCCAACTGTACGTTGGTCGCCACGCCGTCACCAAGATTTTCTACTCGAATCGTATACAGGACTTCGGCGCCGGGAATCGCTTTCGGGTTAACGGCATCATTAATTGGGTCTCGATCAACTAGCACAGTCTTGCGCAGTAACGGTTCAGGCTGCGGCTCGATGTCCGCCACAAACGGCTGGCCAAAAACCAATACCCCAAAGTCTTCCGTAGTGTGGTTACGTTCGCTGTCTCGGTCCACATCTTCGTCAACCGCTAAGCCCACCTGAGTCGCAGACAACGCACACTGCCGCGCCCAGCCACCGTCGCCACCGCCATGCGTAATTTTGCTAGCAAAAACCTTTGGCACGGCGCTGTAAGTGTTAAAGAAACCGGCATTTGGCCGATGGTAACAACCGTTACCCCAACCCCGCACGTTGTCGCCAGTACGGAAAGATTCGTAGGCAACATCATCACCATTATTATCCTGAAAAACACCAGCCGAACCGTTGTCCATCACAACATAGCCCATCGTTTCAGCTGACAAGTTGAACAACAAAGGCTGGTTATTCACTTCGCTTCGCTCAATGGCTGTTTGAAAACTCGTCGCAGCAACATTCCGCGTCGTCATCGTCACCCAAACTTCCGATTGCTGGTTATTGCCCGGCGCGCCAGACAGAAGTGATTCGTTGTTCAAGCTCTGCTGTAAGCCCACCAGAACCGGGTTACTTGAGAAGCTACCATTCAGATTCTGCGTTGCCCAACTCTCAGCCCCACCGACACCATTACCATGCTGCAACGCAGAGGTAGTTATGGTGCCCGCTTCAATTACATCGCCATTCGGGAAGGTATGCACCCCAGGCTCAATAGCCAAATAGGAAACTACAGCTCCATTGGTTTCATAGCGGCCGTTCGAACCTGCTGGCTCAACAATGGCAATTTGGAAACCCACATTGGTCACATTTTGGATGTGGACAGCGGCGGGTTCGTCGTTCGCTGCTCCTTGTGTGCCCGGAGTTAGGGATAAGACAACGGGGGTGACCCCTACTGGAAAGGGCTGTTGGAATGTTACGGTGTTATAGAAATTCCAGTTAAGCGTTACCTCGTCAACTTCAAGCTGCCATGCAAAGCTAAGCTGAGATAGGCCAGTTAGTACAACCGCCGCCAGCGCCCTTTTTACCCCCAACAACACCGGTCTCAATCCACTCGAATCCTGAAGTAAAGATCAAACTGCGGAGTGCCCGTATTCGAATGACTAAACTCGTTGAGAAAGTTAATTCGGTAATGCGTCACCGCATTATCGAATCCATCTGCATCGGGCGTCGGCTGATAGGCCCAATTATTGCCACCATCGTTGGAGAACTCTAATGAGTCCAAAGTCGGTGCTAAGGGGTTGTAGTTATATACCAACCCACTCGATGGGCTGCCGTCTTGAAAGCGCACGGGCCCGCTATTAGCGCCATTAATATCACCAACAAACAACGTCGTATTCGTCGGCACCGCATCACTTAAAACAACATCCGTGGCCGGCCCGTCGCCGTGGTTACCGGCGTTAAGTCGGTACTGCACTACTGCTTCAGGAATCGCCTTTGGGTTACTCACGCCATTAATTGGATCCGACACCACTTGGTCAACAAGTTTCATAAAGACAATGTCAGGCTCGCCAAACTCAGCGTTAAAAGCCCGGCTAAACGCAATCACGCCGGTCTCGTTAGACTGACCATTATTTTTAGAACGCTCATTATCTAAGTCACGGTCTTCGTCACCACGAAGCTGTACCGAATCCCTATCCTGAGTATTCTGGCGATAACGCACCCAACCACCGTCGTTGTCACGGTGGTTATTCAGAGATGCGCCGATAATCGGCTGCGCACCGGCACCCAAATCGGTGTAGTTCACCGTAATAATATTATTAGTACCGTCCCAGCCGCCTAGGCGACCACTTCGAGCCGCTGTCACATTAACGTTATTACCGCTGTTATCTTCAAAAGTATCAAAGGCGCCAATTTCCATCGCCAGCCATCCAAAATTTTCCGCCAAGATGACACTGCCGTTATTGGCACCGGACCTTTCTAAGGCCGCATCAAAGCCACTGGCGTTGACGTTATCTATTGCCGTTGTTAGCCAAGGCTGCGAAAAGCTAGCCGGCGGCAAACCGGTTTCATTGTTCATAGTTTGAATTTGAGCAACAACGACTGGCGTAGTCGAGAAGGCATCTGGAAAGGTAACATCTTCCCAGCCCTCTGCTGGCAACGGCGGTTGCGGAGGCAAGGTAATCAGTGGCGAATTGAAGGCTCGTTGCCGTTCTGCTGTATTAACAGAGCCAGCTTGAATACGCGTGCCGTTAGGCAACTCATAGCTACCTGGCTCAATGACAATGTAATGCGCGGTCATTGCCACGTGGGGGCCGTCATTCCCTGCTGGCTCAGCTTGCACAGCCTCAAACCCAAGCGGCGTCACAGCACGCACACGGATATCACTTGGATCTCCACCCTGCTCTGACGGCAACATAAACACCAACGGCGTTACATCGTAGGTTTGCTGAAAAACAACCGGAGTAAAGTTAGCCACGTTAAACGTATTTTGAATAGTGACCGTACCTGCCTCCATTTTCCAAGCAAGTGCGGCATTGGGAAGCAGCAGCGCCACCAACCATAGGCTGCGGCCTAAGCAGCGCATTATTCGTGCTCCTTCGCCGGCAACGCGCGATGGCGCGCCAAGTTAGCGCCATTGCCCTGCTGGTCAAACTTCAAGCGGAACCGAATATAAGCACCGTTATTGGTCCACGCCGCTTCATCAAAGTCTTCGTCTTGGAAACCAGCCCAGTTATAACCCACACTAATCCATAGATTCTGCAGTGGCGACACGCCAACGTTTAGCCCGGCCGAATACTGTCGGTTTTTAGCTACCCAGTCATCATGGCTAGAAATCTGCAGTCCCCAATCCCACCACTCATTGAAGCTATGACGATACTCAACACCTAACTGGCTATAAGCACCGCTATAAACGTCTTCATCAATGGTGTCGCGAACATATTTGGCACCAATAAAGAATGACCATTGATCGCGTTCGGTAAACAGCCAATTAGCGTTAAATTGGTTCACTAAACGAGTGCTGCGGAAATCACCGCCAGTATCGCTACGTTCATCTTCGGCGATTACATCAAAACGATTTAAGAAGAACCATTTCGCTTCCACCGGACGCCAGACTAAGCCAAAGCGAGCTTCAACTGTTGATTTGCGGCTAGTGGCCGTCTCGTCTTGCAACCAACGCAGGGCAAAGTCGATACCCTTACCTTCCAAGTTCTGGCGACGCCATGAGGTAATAATGCCGTCGCGCTCAGAGCTGTCGCTACGGTGCGCTTCATAGCGAAGATCCCAGTGCCATAAATCACCCTTACGACCTATGGTAGCGTGGCCTGACTTAAAGTCATCAGCACTACCGTTCGCCAATGGCGTGTCACCATTCAATGCCGTTACGCCGCTATCACGCAAGGTGGTGGATTGATCAAAACCAAGGCTTGCCCACCAGCCGTCACGCATCGCCAACTGTTGCGTCAAGCCATTACCGGTATAGAGGCGCTGGCCATCACCTTGGTCGTCATGTGCGATATAGCTTTGCAAACTCGCGCCTTGCCACAGTTCAGACTGCAACCCTAGACGAGTACTACGCGTGTCACGTTCGGCGCCTTCGGTATATTCTTGTTTAAGGAATAGCAAGGTAGAAGGCGCGACCCGCACATCCAAGCCCAAAACCACTCGCTCAGGAAAATCCGCGGCCGCATTTTTATCTGACAAAGCTGCCTCATAACGGGCGGAGAGACCAATAAAGTTATTAAAGAAGCTCTGGCGTAGATCCAATATCGCTTGCTGGCTTTCCGATGTAACACCGGCGGCGGTTTCATCTTCAGCGTGACGGAAACCAAGCTCAACATGACCCGTAGCATTCTGGGCACGTACAGACAGCTGCGCGAAGCGACGCTTGTTGCCAACGGTCAGGTTTTCTTCATCAGCCACATCTGCGGTCAGGCTAACGTGCTGGGTCAACTTAACCTCACCTTGCACACCAATCTTACGAGTCGCATTTTCGCTGGCAGAAACGCTGCCCAAACCATAACCGGCCTCGACTTCACGGAAGTAAATACTGCCATTCACGCGGCCGCCGCGATGCGAAAGCTCAATCACTTTACCGGCAGCCTTGGTCGTTAGGCCTGCTAGATCGCGGGTAGTTTCACCGTATTCGACCCGCAGTTCGCCGTGCTTACCAAATCGTAGACGGCCATCTGCTGCCACCACGCTGCGCTCAGCTAGATTGTCATCTTCACTAAGATAGCTAACACCCAGCATTAGGCGCTGACTAGCATTGTGTAGGGCAACCCGTCCGCCCGCTGTGGTGGTTTTCTGGCCGCCGCCATCTACTTCATAGTTAGCAACAATATATATAGGGTTAAATTCAGCATCGCGCACCGGCACCGGCTCACGGAAGAAGATAGTGCCGTCGTTATAGTTAATCTGATAGTCGTAATAGCGACGCAAGTTACGCGTGCTTAACACTTCATGGCTACGCAGGCGATGGCGAGTTTCAATGGTCAGCTGTTCGGTATTTAACGCTGGAACATTACTTAGGCGGTAATAGCCAGAGGTGCCGTCACCGGGGATTTCATCACGCGAGAAACCGGTCTCGGTTTCTGCCGCAAACAAGTTGTAGCTGACATAACGCCCGCGCAACTCACTCTGCAAACCAGTTAAGGAGCGCTGATAGCTGGCTAGTTCAACCACATCTAGGCCGGTCTCAATATCGCCATAGGTAGCGTGGAAGGCCCCGCGCTCTAGACGCACATAAATTTGCTCTTGGCTGGCGCCTTCTTGGCCACTAAAGGACTGATCACCATATAAGGTATACCAGCTATCTGGATCAATATCGCCACCATGGCCAAACTGCGTCGCTTCGCCTTTATTGTCGTCATAGCGCATGGTTAACAAGGCGCTACCTAAAACACGCCCTTTAGCGAAGAAAGCAATCCGGCCATCGGTGTAAACCTCATTGCCATCGGCCGCTTGCACGCTGCCTGCTGGAGCTTGTTGCGACAGGCTGCCTTCAGCCAGACCCACCAAAATCCAATCTCTAGGCTGCTCAGTTACCCAAGTACTTACTTGGCTGCGACGGCCTTCGGCAAACCGGAACTCAAGGTCAACCCGGCCAGCACTGGCTGCCGGCGACAAGCGAATAAAGGCGGTGCCGTCATCATCGGCAACCACATAGCGATAACGAGCTGGGCGGGCGTTACGGTCGCCCTGAATCGTATTGTCGAGAGCAGCTTCAAGACTTTCCTGCCCGCTACTAATATTGAACTCACCATTCATGCCACGGGCAATTGGCGCGCCACTAATGTCGGTTAAGCGCACCGCTATCACTGCTGGCTGCTGACCATCTATTAATAAACGTGAACGGTTTTCTAGCAGCTCAGCCAGCACCGGCGTGGTACTACGACGTACTACCCGACTAATACTGTCAGTAATATTGCCTTCGTTATCGAGCAAGTGAACGACCAACTCACTGTCGCCAGCCGGTAGATCCACACCCTTCCAGGTACTTAACGCAACTTTGCGGTCACGGCTACGGGTACGGCCTTCGTAGTTCAGCGCACTCACGCCACGGCCATTAATTTCTACTTGAATACGTTGGTTATTGGCGTGTTTCACCACAATTGGTGTACTAATGCCAGCCGGGTTATAACCCTCGGTTGGTAGGACGATCTCAGTCTCAGCGTTCTGTGTCGCCAACCATTGCGCATCAAAGTCCGCTAGTTGCGGCTGTTCAACTAACGTCGGCTGCCAAAGTACGGGAGCAACCCAACCCTGACCTTCAATAGCTACTGTCTGATAACCACTATCTGCCTGCATCAATTGTAGAGACTGGCCATTACTAACAGCAGCCGCATACACCTGCACTTCAACACGGCGGTTTTTAGCTTTACCTTCAGGCGTTAAGTTGCTGGCAATCTGCTCATACGGGCCAACGCCTTCAACCTCAATCCGGTCTGGATTAATGGCCAAAGTTTGCGCTAAGAAATCAGCAACTGAGCGCGCCCGCGCGTAACCGAGCTCGACATTGTTCTTATAGAGCTTTTGATTACGTTTAGAAATCATGTCGCTGTCGGTATGGCCGCGTACTTTCACAGTCAACACAGGGCGGTTAACTAAACGCGCCGCCAAAGCACGCAGCGCCTCGCGGTCAACGTCCTTAAGTGTTGTACTGAGGACATCGAACTGCGGCCGGTAAACATAAGTTTCAGGCTCACCTAATGTTTCACTACAGGCGACCGTGTTAGTGGCCACCGGCGTGCGGTTACGCTTACGTGCTTCGGTACCAAAGGTCGCCATCGCGCGAGCCTCTAGCGTACCAGCCTGGCAAGCGCCAACACCAAGCGTGGCGGCAAGATTTAGTTCGCTGGTGAAATCAAGGCCATTTTTAGGCAGCTTCACATTCACCACGCCATCACGGTGACGAACCCGTACCGGCTGGCCATCTAGTGTTGCGCTACCAACGGTCGGTGTAACACCCTCGGGCAGCATTAACGTTAGCGTGCTGTCTTTAACCGCTATGTCACCAACATTAAACTGCAGCTGATAGTTCAAGCCGTCTTGGTCCAATTGGCTTTGCAAACGAACGCCGGCAGTCGAGGTACGCGGCTGTTTTTCTTTGACGTAAAAATCTGCGCGCCAAAGTGAACCTTGGCTAGCATCTACAAAACGAGAAAACGGTGTACCGGCATAGCGCGTGTCGTCATAGCAAAGCTGTGCTTCGTATTGTGGCGGCAGTGTCGCCTGATCTACCTGTACCACATGGGTGCGTGCACTCAGGCCTTCAAAGTGATACTTACCCTCGTCGTCGGTCACCGCAAAGCGGCCATTCTCTAGATAAACTCTTACTCCCACGACTGGGCGCGCCGGACGGTCTTCGTCAGAACAATCAGTTTCCATTACGCGGCCCACCAAGGTCATGGTGCCTTGCTGGAATGCGCTTTCAATTTCAACTTCAGCTTCGGCTGCGTTTGAGACAAAACCGCCGTCGGCCGTCGCCAGCGCGCGGTTCACAGCGCTTCCGACTGTGGCGCCGGCACTAATTCTGACGACATAAGACAAGCTACGAGAGGTACCGGTGGTCAAATCACCCACCTCAAAGGTCAGGTCGCGGCCATTCGGGCCAATCACCGGATCTAGGGCTTTAACGCCATCAAGACGCGTACTGCCAGCTTGATAACGCAAACCAAGCGGCAAACGGTCACCAATATGCGTGTTGATCGCATCATTGGTGGTGCTGAGATTAGCTAGATTTAAGCTATAACGTAGGAAGTCACCTTGCTGCACCACTTGGCGCTGTGCGGTTTTCTCAAGCACTAAGTCTTGCAACAACGGATCAATAGGCAAATCTACCCGCACTGGCGGACCTTGTGGCACCAAGAAGTTTTCGCCGTAAGAACCCACAATAATAGTGTATGGGTCTCCCGTAGACGGATCATTCGGCAAATTGGCAGCGGCCACGGTAGAAGGGAAGACATAGCTCACCGGTGGCGTAATCTGCAGCCGATATTCGCCTTCATTAACCAATGGGAAGCGGTATTCACCAGGCGCAAAACCGAGCGCGGCATCACCGGTTGTGACCGTGCTGGGATAAAGCGTCGTGCCGTCGTCATCAAACACAGTGGCCGGTTGGCCGGTGCTGACATCTATCAGGGTCACGGTAACGCCGTCCTGCGGCTCGCCGGTGCTGCTGTCAAAGACAATGCCGTAAGGATCGATAAGCGCCGAGGCCTCTTTCACTTCGGTACTGTCAAAGCGATCGGTGTATTCGAGCTCGATCTGGCTATTGCGTTCTACATTTAATACACAGTTGTTTTGAACAACAGCGTTGTCATCCGTTTGGATATAACCAGCGAACACACCCGTGTCCTCGCCAGTTTCATAAATTCGTAAAGTCTCCTCATCACCATTGTCGGTAGTGAGTACGACTAAAACACTTTCGATGGCTTCGTCATCTAAATTCTGATCTCCATCAGCAACCTGCATAAACACAGGGTCGCCCTGCAAATACGCAGCAGCGGAATCTAGATTCTCATTGCCATTTAAAGTTTGCCCGTCGGCGGTTTGTGGATCGGGTAACGCCGCTGCATTACATTGGGAGTTTTGAATATCCCCCGGTTGGGCATTATTGCCGGCAGTATTCGCAATTCGTAAGAACTCAATCTCTGCTGACGTTTGGAAAATAGTGGTAGTGGTTTCTATTTCATTAGAATCAGTATCGCGTGCTTCTCCCGCTTGTAGCCAACTGGCACTAGCCGTGTTGGCAATCACGGTCCCCGGCGTAGTTACCGGCGCAGACACAGCCACACTCACGCCGGCAATCACCAGCAATAAGCACAACGCAGCCTTAACGCCCATCAACATAGACGTCTTTAGCTTAGGTAGCTGTGGCACTGTTCTAATCACAACATGCTCTTAGACACCAAGACCCAAGGCCTATTACTAGACCTTGGGCTTGGCTGTCAGAGGTTTGGCAGTTACTTAATCGTTACGAAGAACGTAATTACGATTACATCGTCGCCATCTGCCGCATCTTTCTCGGCAATGGTAATGCCGGAAAGCGACAGGTCTGTTGCGCTTGAACCGTCCGTAGGGATTGGATCAACAGCCGCTTCATCACCATCTTCAACCACTACCGAAGTTGGCGGACCAACCACTAACAAGGTATCGGTATCAACGGTGTCCGCAATCGAGGCACCGGTTACTTCGGTATTACCGTTGTTTTGAATGGTCAGGGTGTAGCGAACATAGGCGCCAGGAATGGCTTTCGGATTAGTACCGACACCACATAGTGTATCGACATCAGCGGTTGAGTCGGTCGGCTCGGTCGCTACAGAACAACTGAAAGCATCCCATACGGTTTCAGACTCTTTCGTTACCACTAGCTCAGGCTGCTCAATGATATAGCCACTGGTAGCGGCAAACTGGCCATTACTAGCTACATCGGTGCCAGCACCATCGCCATCAAAACGGCCTGAACCGTTAGCGACAAAGTTATGGGTAACCGCTGCACGAGCGGCAATTGTGCTACCTGCGTTGCCTTCAACATCGTCTTCAGCAAACACATCCTGCACTGCATCCGGATCATCAGCCACAGAAGCTGCGGTGCCACCAGGTGCCGCATTGCCGCTGCTATCTTGCGCGATCAGCGCGCCTGGTGTGGCCGCGCCACCTGAACCATCATCATCTTCCGCGACTTGCGCCACTAGAGTTACTAGCGCAATGTCACCTGAACCAACACCACCATTAGCAACGGTTATTCCGTCGTCTGGAATGTCTGAAGTGATGGTAATGGTCACCATCGCGTCAGGTGCTAGGTTATCGACATAGTCTTGTGTAGAACCGCCAACAGCAATAGACATAGTCGCAGTCGTTACATCAAAACTATCAGTGGCCGCATAAGGATCAGTCATTGAACCGCTTGCACGGTTTAGAGCCGCCAAGGCGAAATCCAATGTGTCGTTAGAAGTGTTTTTCAAGGTAAAGGTGGTGACCTGCGCGGTATCGCCTTCCAACACTGATACCAGCGTGGTGTCAGTGGTAACAACTTCAAAGTCGAGCTTACGATCAACAACGAAGTCAGTCGACTCACCGTTAGATGCACCAACGGTGCTGTTGCCAGTTGGGGAACTTTCCAATACCAAATCTGGACCAGTCGGTTCTGCTTTAAAGGTCAACGTGGCAAGGTTTTCCACATCGGTTCCCGCGGCGGTACCCGCAGCGAGGGCGCTACCAGCGAAGCCGCCGGTCAAGACTAGCCCAAGGGCTATTTTCTTAAAGTTAAGTTTCATTTCTCTATTCCTCTGACATGAGAATTACTTAAGGTTTTGCTATCAAGTTATTGCACGACCGCGCGATAGCTCACGGTGCCGGTTTTACCCGGCTGCAATGCGTAGTTCACTGTCCAACGCACATGGCTAACGTCTTTAAACGTCGCCGCACGCTGTTCGCCATTGGCAAGGGTTACGTCTAAATCAATTAGATTGCCGTAACGCTTGCCGCCGTCGACAGACACTGAAATTTGGGTTCCGGCTCCAAACGCAGAGCCTTGGCGATACCAGGTATGCTCTGGAATCGGGTTGTTAATGACCAAGTCACGGGCTTCACTGTCGCCCTCGTTGGAAAAGCTGAGGATGTAAACCACTTCCTCACCCGGTAATACTTTTTCGGCTGGCACCAGTTTTGTGGCCGATTTACCGTCTTCAGTCACGGTTACTTCTTGGAAAACCTCAGATTTAAAAACCACTTTGTCTTCCGCTAGGGCCGCCAACGGCAGCATGGCTACAGAAAACAACATTGCTTTGATCGAAGCGTTCATCTTTTTCATCTCTAATTTCCTCACTGAATCGTGGCTTGGAACGTCACTACGCGATCCGCGCTCGGCGCGGTCACACTGCCCAAGTCCACAAGTATTTGGTTATTACCACCGTCAAACTCGGCAGCATCGGTATCGGCACTGTCGGTTTGCGACAGGCCGTCAAGTGTCAAGCTACCAAGGCGATAGTCGGTATTGCTTGGAATTAAGTCGCTAATAACCACATCATCCAACACGCCCTCGCCGAGCACGCGGATGGTGATTTCGTAGGTAATGTGGGCGCCGGGTACCGGCTGGTCACCACCCTGTGGGTCGCTAATTTCACTAACACGCTTGTCTAGCTCTAGCGCCGCGTTGTTGTTCACTCGCAACACGGTAGTGATCGTTTGGGTGCCGCCGTTTTGACCTAGAACCAGGTCAGTATCGTTATCACCGGCATCAGCAACCACCGCACCGGGCGTACCAGCTTCTGCGCCAGCATCGGCGGCAGTCGCGGTTAGGTTTAACTCAGCCACACCGGCGATAGCCTACCCCGCTGGCACCAGCAAACGTACAAACAGATCTAGGGACTCACCGGCCGCCAACTCCGGCAAGTTGGCTGGGTCGTAGAGTGTATCTTCTGTCTCATCGAAAACACCGTCGCCGTCGCTGTCTAGCCACAGTTCCAGACTGGCAACATCAAAGTCATCACTCGCGCTCTGAGTAAGCTCCAAACTGTAAGCCTGAAGACCATTGCCAAGGTGTTCCAAACGGAATTGCAAGAGCTGCTGACTGGGAGTAGCAACACCAACGGGCGCGGTGTTTAGATCAAGCAGATTAAGCCCCGTTAGCTCTTGAACTTCAAAAGCTTCGGTATTCGAATCAAGCGGCTGGCTACCCGGGTATTCAAACGTGGCAATATTGGAGACGGTCGAGCCCGGGGCGGTACTGGCATAAGCAGCCGGGCACAATGCCAAGCACAGCAGTAACGCTGCGCTAACAGATGCACCTGTCGACTTAATTTTCCCCAGTGTTCCCATTCAATCCCCGTGTCTATAGCAACCAGCCCCGCTAGTTGCATCTAAAGCGTTTTAGCCAAGGTGGCTGCGACTTTCTTTAAGCACGTGATTATTCTACTGATTTGGCTAACAAAAGCCTTATACATCAACCATTAAGGAGCTAAAACCTAATATTCTTAACAGTTGTTCGGAGTGTTTACCAACAAACCAACTGGCCATAGCCCTTCACAGGGGCAATTCAAGAAAAACAACCGTTTAAGGGGTATTTTTGTACCGTCTGTCGTTTTTTCTCGGATTTTGTCAGCAATTTGGGAATTTGCGCAAGAACTGCACAAAACGGCACCAGCGCAGCAGTCCTCAACGGCGTCTTTGAAACGCTAAAAACTGCAAACAGAGCAACCAAACGCCAAGTGCAACTGCCGCTATCATTGACAGCAGCGACCCCGATTCATGGTGAGCAACCAGCTCAGCGGAATACCCAAACCAAGCCAGTGGCGCAACGGCGTCAATAAGCCAGCCCAGCGTTAGCGATACCACGCAAATAGCGCCCAAATAACAGGCTACGAAACGCGTACCAAACTCGTTTCGAATTAACGCCAAACCACCCAGATTAGTAGCCGGCCCAGCCAACAAAAACACCAACACCGCACCCGGCGATACCCCGGCCACCAGCAAAGCTGCTGCGATAGGCGTAGAAGCCACCGCACACACGTAAATCGGCACCCCTACCAGCAGCATGATGACCAAAGCCCAGCTCGACTGGCCGAGTTCTGCAATCAGATTTGGCGGTACCAAGGCCAATATGACCCCTGCCAACACCACGCCAAAAACTAACCAACCGGCCAAATCACTCAGCAAGTCAGAAAACGCATAACGCAAACCAGCCCAAATTCCGCCGTCAGGGGCCGCGCTTTCTTCATTCGCATGTCCACCACAACAACTTGTTTCGGCGGCACTCTCGGCCACAGGCTTATCATCGCCCCAGCGCCATACTGCCAAGCCAGCGGCAAAAGCCGTGAGCAATGCAGCCAAAGGCCTAAGCACTGCGTAGACCGGCCCCAACAAGGCATACGACACGGCAATGGAATCAACACCGGTCTCGGGTGTAGAAATCAGAAAAGCAGCACTGGCCTCTTTACTGGCACCCGCTCTACGTAAACCAATCGCCGCCGGCAACACACCGCAAGAACACAGAGGCAACGGTGCCCCAAGCAACGATGCGCGCAGCACTGAACGCGGTCCAGAATCGGCCAACCAACGTTGCAAATGTTCTGTTCTCAGATACACATGCGCGGCCGCAGCAAACACCAAACCCAGACAAAGCCAAAGCGCAGTGTCGAGCCACACCTGCCAAATTTGTAAGAAAACTGCTTGTGCCATTTCTATCGCCATCTACTCAGTGTAACCAATGGAGAAAAAAGAGGCACATCGCGTTAAATGTGCGCCCGCAGCAAAACCTTTGCAATTAACCACTTAAGTTATTTTTAAAACCAAAACTTTAGGGTTTTAGAGGTAAATAACCCCTACTTTTACACAGTTACTCACATGCTGTTTTGGTTGCACTGCAACAT
Source organism: Gammaproteobacteria bacterium (assembly GCA_030425645.1). GTDB lineage: Bacteria > Pseudomonadota > Gammaproteobacteria > JAPPPA01 > JAPPPA01 > JAPPPA01. The sequence continues at coordinate 218,248 of JAUHZK010000005.1, forward strand.
AACGTTTGGCTATTTACAATTCTGTAAAATTATTTTTTTAACGCAATATCTCATTGTTTTTAAAAGCAAAAACAATTTATAGCAAAAAATGTCGTTGACAAGATACCTGCATTTGTGAACCCCCCCCTTGTCCAAACCTTATAGCAGGTTACTCACAAAGTTATCCACAGCTTTTGTGCACCGCAATATTCAGGAATATTTAGCCATTTTTGTTATGCTGCGCGCATGACAGCACACACTTCCCTCAACGGCCCAGTTGCGGTCGCGGTACCTGGGAAATTCTACCTAACTCTGCACTACCATAGCCCTCAAGCCGTCGCTATTGGCGCTAGAGTTGCCGTCACCGTCGGCCGCAAACCGCATGTCGGCGTAGTGGTTGCCCACGGTGCTGCGCCGGCCAACATTAAGCTGAAAGACATCGAAAACATTATCGATGACGCACCGCTATTTGATAGCGCGACACTGGCCTTATTAAGTTGGGCCGCCCAATACTATGCGCACCCCTTAGGCGATGTTGTCTGCAGCGCTTTGCCAACTTTACTTAGTGCCGGCAACCCGGCCACGCTAAGTACGACCAAGACCTATCATGCAGTGAATGCTGACGCCTCGACGATTGACCAGCTCCTAAATGGTCGCGCCAAACAACAGGCAGCGCTCTACCAGCAGTTGGCTAGCAGCAAGGGACTCGATCTCAGTCAATTAAAACAACTCGGGCACAAATCGGCGGCGCTAAAGCCCCTTGTAGAGAGAGGTTTGGTGTCTCAGCGAGAACAAGCCGTCACTTGCCCCGCCAATGCACAGCCAGTAGCAGGGCCGACTCTAAACCAAGAGCAAGCCGACGCCGTCGCCGCTATTCAGAGCAGCCAACAACACCAATGTTTTGTACTGCAGGGGGTAACGGGCTCAGGCAAGACGGAGGTGTATTTACAGACCGCGCAACATTATTTAGCCCAAAACCAAGCGGTCTTAATTCTTGTTCCGGAAATTGGTCTCACGCCCCAGTTTCTCAGCCGTGTTCAACAGCGCCTTGCCGCGCCGATTACGGTTTTGCACTCCGGCTTGAATGCCAAGCAACGCAAAGACAACTGGCTAGCGGCTCAGTCTGGCGAGGCCAAGGTGGTAATTGGTACCCGTTCGGCGGTATTGGCCCCCATACAAAACCTGGGGCTGATTATTGTTGATGAAGAACACGATGCGGCCTTCAAACAGCAGGAGCAAATGCGCTACCACGCCCGCGACCTGGCCGTGGTACGCGCACACCAAGCCAATATCCCGGTCGTATTAGGCAGTGCCACTCCTTCCGGTGAAACGCTGGCCAATATTCAACGCGGCCAATACCAAAAGCTGACATTACGGAACCGCGCCACCGGCCAAGCCGTACCAACTATTCAGGCTATCGACCTACGCAGCCAAACATTAAAAGGCCCGCTTAGCCAGCAACTGATTAACCGCATTCAACATCATGTAGCGGCTGGCAATCAGGCCATGCTGTTTCTGAATAGACGCGGCGTCGCCCCCGTACTGCTTTGCCATGAGTGCGGCTGGAGCGCCGACTGTCATCGCTGTGACAGCCGCATGACGCTACACCGCGGCCAATATAAAGACCGCTTACGTTGCCATCACTGTGATGCCAGCCGCGCCGCGCCACAGCAATGTGAAAGTTGCCACAGCAGCAATTTAATCAGTGCCGGAGCCGGCACTGCGGGCTTGGAAGAAACCCTACAAACGCTATTCCCAGAGCAAACCGTACTGCGGGTAGATCGCGACAGTGCGAGCACTGCCAAACAGTTGCATGCCGCGCTAGATAAAGCCACACAGGGCCAAGCTGACATCTTAGTTGGCACCCAAATGCTCGCCAAAGGTCATCACTTTCCTAAGCTAACGCTGGTGGGAATTATTGACGCCGACGCCGGACTCTACAGCAGCGACTATCGAGCCACAGAGCGCTTAGCGCAGCAAGTCATTCAGGTCGCAGGCCGTGCTGGCCGTGAAACTGCTGGTGAAGTGTTTATTCAAACCCATATGCCGGAACACCCGGCGCTGCAAGCGCTTATTAGTAATGGCTACGACGGTGCCATCAGTAGCATGCTGGAAGAGCGCCAAGCGTCTATGCTGCCGCCATTTAGCCATATGGCGCTGATTCGGATTTCGCATACCCGCGCCGATCGCGCTGAGGCCTTTGCTCGCGCCGTCTCAATGTTGGCTCAGCAAATCATGCCAACCGCCTTGGTAATGGGCCCCATTACCGCGCCAATGCCACGCAAAGCCAACCGTTGGCGCTACCAAGTGCTGATTCAATGCCAAGCCCGCAGCGAGCGCAGCCAGCTATTAAACCAGTTAGTGCCACAGGCCGATCAGCATAAACTCGCCAGCGGCATGCGCTGGTCAGTAGACGTAGACCCGGTCGACTTTTTCTAGCGACCGCGCCGCATAAGCCCTAGCCGTTCCAGCTAGACCTTAGGGCTACCGTGCGGTTGAACACTGGGCTCTCATCACTGTGCTCATAGCGATCAGCAACAAAAAAGCCGGTACGTTCAAACTGGAAGCTTTGCTCAGCAGATGCCGCCGCTAGGCTAGGCTCAATCGGTACATTCTTTAGCACCGTCAACGACTCAGGGTTGAGGTTTTCCAAGAAATCGCCATCACCACGGCCGGGAGCCTCAACCGAAAACAGACGGTCGTAGAGCCGTACCGTTGCTCGCTTACAGTGACTAGCGGAAACCCAATGAATCACGCCTTTTGGCTTCACTCCATCGGCAGGGTCTGCTCCTAGGGTTTCTGGTTCGTAGCGCACATGCACTTCTGTGATGTTGTCGTCATCGTCTTTGACGCAGCTTTCAGCAACCACTACGTAGGCATTACGTAAGCGCACCTTCTTACCAATCACCAGGCGCTTATATTTTTTATTGGCCGACTCACGAAAGTCATCTCGCTCAATATAAATTTCGCGGGTAAACGGTAGCGTCCGTGTGGGAATATCCTCACGCTCTGGGTGGCCCGGCGCGGATAACTCCTCAACCTGTTCTTCTGGGTAATTAGTAATCACCAATTTAATTGGATCAAGCACCGCCATCGCACGGGCTGCGTTGGGTTCTAGGTCCTCGCGAATGGCGGCTTCCAACATACCCATATCAACAATGCCGTCGGTGCGGCCAACGCCGACCATCTCGCAGAACTTACGGATCGAGGCTGGCGTATAGCCACGACGGCGAATGCCGCTAATGGTTGGCATCCGCGGATCGTCCCAACCGTCAACCTTATTCTCGTCAACTAACTGCTTCAGCTTACGCTTACTAGTAACGGTGTAATTAAGGTTAAGCCGACCAAATTCATACTGCACCGGCTTAGCAGGCACCGGCAGATGCTCTAAAAACCAGTTGTACAACGGGCGGTGATCTTCAAACTCAAGGGTACAGATAGAGTGCGTAATGCCTTCTAGGGCGTCACTCTGGCCGTGAGTAAAGTCATAAATGGGGTAAATACACCAAGCGTCACCAGTTTGGTGATGATGCGCTCGACGAATGCGGTAAATAATTGGGTCACGCAAATTCATATTTGGCGACGCCATATCAATCTTAGCCCGTAGCACTCGGCTACCGTCCTCAAACTCACCCGCTCGCATGCGGCGGAACAAGTCTAAGTTCTCCTCAGGGCTACGCTCGCGGTGCGGGCTGTTCTTACCTGGCTCGGTCAGCGTGCCGCGATATTCGCGCGCTTCTTCGGCCGACAAGTCACAAACATATGCATCGCCGTTTTCAATTAAATGCAGTGCGTACTCATACAAGGTTTCAAAATAGTCCGAGGCGTAATGGATATCGCCGTCCCATTCAAAACCCAACCACTTCACGTCACTTTTGATTGATTCAATATATTCGTGGCTTTCCTTTTCTGGGTTGGTGTCGTCAAAGCGCAAGTTACAACGGCCATTAAAGTGCCGCGCCAAACCAAAATTAGTACAAATCGACTTCGCATGCCCAATATGCAAATAGCCATTCGGCTCGGGTGGGAAACGGGTTACCACATCGCCCTGGTGCTGGCCTGACTCGATTTGCTTCTGAATCAAGTCACGCAAAAAGTTGTTGCCAGCTAAAGTGCCAGCTGCTGAGCTGCTGTTATCGGTCATAGTTAAGCCACGGAGGCATGCTAATAGGGGCGCGCATTATAGCGTGGCTAAACGCGCTGGCCGCCGCATTTTTAGCAACGATATTGGCAGCATTAATTAAACCCATAGAACTTGTTTATCATTTTGTGCTCAAAGCGTTATAGTGGGTGCCGCTAATTTCAGCGTACGCGTTGCAAAGAACCGTAGCGCCCCCAAGAAAGTAATCGGGCAAGGAGACAAACCCATGAACAAACTGCAAACCACACTGGCTTGCGGTGCAGCACTTACCGCTGCATTTGCTAGCTTTTCAGTTAGCGCCAAAGTATCAGAAGCAGAAGCCGCCAAACTAGGTGCCGAGCTTACGATGGTTGGTGCTGAGCGCGCCGGCAACGCCGACGGCACTATCCCAGAATACGAAGGCGCAGCTTTCTGGACCGACAAAGAAAAGAGCTACACCTACAACGAAATCGAAGCCATGTCGAAAGAGACACAGGCTGAATTGCTACTAGGCCGCGTTAAAGGCGAAGAGCCACTCTTCACCATTACCGCTGCCAACGTTGGCGAACATGCTGACAAACTTTCTGAAGGCCACAATGATACGCCACTAGTTAACTAGACACTCCTAATGGTTAAAATACCGATCAACAGGAGTGGTTATGCAAACCCGAAAAACGTATTCAGAAGAGTTTCGCCGCGAAGCGGCGATGCAAGTTATCGAGAACGGTTACAAAGTCGTCGAAGTCGCTCAGCGGCTTGGTGTTTCATCCAAAAGCCTTTATCACTGGGTCGATAAATATAGAAAGCCAGAGCATGTTCGCCTCAACGAAAGTGCTGATGCTGCTGAGCTGCGTAGGCTCAAAGCGGAGTTAAAACGTGTCGCCGAAGAGCGCGACATCTTAAAAAAGGCCACCGCTTTCTTCGCGAAACTGTCCGACTAAGGTATCAGTTCATTTATGCCCATCGGCATGAGTATGCGTTAACGACGCTTTGCCGGGTGATGCGTTGCCATCGCTCGGGGTTTTACCAGTGGCTTAAGCAGCCACTGTCTGAGCGCGAGAAAGCGGATAAACAACTCACAGGGATGATTAAACAGTCTTGGCTGGAGAGTGGCGGCGTGTATGGCTACCGCAAGGTACACGCTGATCTACGCGACTGGGGCTATGCCGTCGGCCCTAATCGGGTATATCGATTAATGAAAGCAGCTGACCTGAAGGCTCAGCGTGGCTACAACAAACGCGCAAGGCATAAAGCGGGTAAGCCTGCTTTAGCCGCCAGCAATCACGTTAACCGTGACTTTAATATCGCGCAGCCAAACCAAGTCTGGGTGACTGACATCACTTATATCCGGACACACGAAGGCTGGTTGTACCTGGCCGTTGTGATTGATCTCTACTCGCGCCAGGTCATTGGCTGGTCGATGCAAAATAGTCTGCATACCGAAGTGGTTTTACAGGCCTTATTGATGGCGGTTTGGCGACGTAAACCCAAACAGTCTGTGTGGGTGCATTCCGATCAAGGCTGCCAATACACTAGCGATGAGTGGCAACGGTTTTTGCGCGAACATAACCTCAAGTGCAGCATGAGCCGCCGAGGCAACTGCTGGGACAACGCAGTAGCTGAAAGCTTCTTTCAGCTCCTCAAGCGAGAGCGAATAAGACGAAAAGTCTACTCAACCCGTGAACAGGCGCGCCGCGAGATTTTTGATTACATCGAGTTGTTCTACAACTCAAAACGGCGCCATGGTACAAATGGCATGCTGTCGCCAAGACAGTTCGAAATGAAGAACGCGAGTGTCTAATGGACTAGTGGCGTATCACAAGGCCATGTTCAAGAAGTTTCCTGACAGCTACAAAATGCACGTTTACAAATCGTACCGTGGCACCTTCTTCCCTACTCAAATTGAAGAAGAGACCAAGAAAAACGCTACCCGCGCTACCTTGGTAGGCACCGATAGTATGCAAGGCGCTGAAATTGGTTTCCCATTCCCGATTCCAACTTCTGGTGCTGAGCCAATCTGGAACCACAAAACCAAATACCGGGGTGACGCCGTTGTTCGTTACAACGACCAGGCGATTGTAAAAACTGACGGTACTTTCAAACTGACCCAAGTTGTGGAAGACGTACTGTTCACCTACGCTAACCTTTCTGGCGGTACTGAAGACGGCGTATTGCTGTACTACCTCCAAACTGACCTTGGCTCATCTGGTACCCGTACCCTAGTACACGAAACCGCTGACCAAGCTAAAGACAAGCGTAACGCTTGGCTTTACAACAAAGGTTTTGGTCGCCTAAAGCGTGCTCCTAACGTTGGTTACGACAACCCTTCACAAACTTCTGACGGCGAGCAGTTTAACGACCAAGTTGACATGATCAACGGCGCGCTAGACCGCTACAACTGGAAGCTACTTGGCAAGCGTGAAATGTACGTTGCTCACAACTCGGGCAAAATCAACAGCCCACTGTTGAAGTACAAAGACATTCTTAAAGCGGGTCACATCGACCAAGACCTAGCCCGCTACGAGCTACAACGCGTATGGGTTGTAGAAGCTACGCTGAAAGACGGCCAACGTCACAAGCTAGCTAAGCGTGTGTTCTACATCAACGAAGATGCATGGTCTACTCAGCAAGTTGACGGCTACGACGGTCGCGGCGAGCTTTGGAAGTTCCAAGAAGGTCACATGGTTACCACCCCAATGATTCCAACTGCTTCTGCAGTACCTGAAATCATTTATGACCTTCAGTCTGGCCGTTACTTCGCTACTGCGATGGTTAACGAAGCCAAGCTGACTGACTTCAGTGCTGAGTTCAAGCCGAAGTACTTCAAACCAGCTAACGTTGCTAAGCGTATTAAGTAAGCCTTAATTGCTAGCCCAAATCGCTAGCAAGACAGCAACGAAACCCGGCGTTGGTAACAACGTCGGGTTTTTTATTGCCTAGCAATTCCCCATGACTAGCACGCAAGCGCTGCCGCCAGCGTTACAATAAGACCATGAACGACGATAACTTTATCCACGAAGACACCGGCCGCCGCAATCTCACCGCGCTAAAACGCCAACAGGATGAGATTCACGCCACCTTAGAAAAAATCGTTTCGTTAAAAAGAGATGAACGCCTAGCTCTGCCGATTGATGACGAAGGCCATGTCTTGCTAACACGCATCGCTGGCATGAAAGCCGGTGACCCGCGTAACCGCGAAATGCGGTACGCCGCCAAGTGCTATATGGAATGGGACTACGAGAAGATTGAAAAAATTCTCAAAGAGCATAGCAGCCGTCATGAGCGCTTGCTTGACCTAGAAACGCCCATCAACGCCTGGCACCAAAAACTGCTAGATAACGGCGGCGAGCTCACAGCCTTTATTCAAGAATACCCCGCCGCACAGCAAGACCTACAACGCTTACGTCAACTGGTTCGCAATGCTGGCAAGGAACATAAAGCCCGCCTTGCCGCCCAAGCTGAAGGCACCAAAAAACCCACCGCTAACAAGTCCACCCAGGCGCTGCTGCAAAGCATTCGCGAAATCGTTCGCGCCTAAGCCTTCGCGCCCAATCGTTCGCGTCTCAGACCAGCAGTTAGCCGCAAGGTCATCCAGGCAGCGGCCAAGCAGCAAATGCGCTGCCACCGCTGCCGCGTATATTAAGCGGCATGACACACCCCATACTCGACAACTTTCCTAGCGTCTTCCCACACTGCGCCGATCTAGGTCTGCAAGTCACGCAACGCGGCGACTCTAAAATTCAGATTCAACTAGCGCCGCGCCCGGAATTCAAAGCCCATGCGAGTATGGACATCCTGCACACCAGTGTTATCACCAGCGCCGCCGACACCACCGCCGGCCTCGCGGCCATGGCATCGCTAACTAAAGTCGCGCCACTGGCCACGCTGGATCTGCACGTTGATTACCTAAAACCCGCCAGCAGCGACAACACCGTTGTGATTGACGCCGAGTGTTTTAAACGCACACAAAACGTGGCCTTTGTACGTGGTGTGGTTTGGCAGCAAAACACCGACAACGTGGTCGCCAATATCACCGCCAGCTTTATGCTCGACACCCCCGGCGCGAGGGCAGAAGCATGAACGCGCCAGCTGCCACCAACATTAGCTTTGAACAAGCCGCGCAGAACAAAGACTTTGCGGCACTCATTGCCCACGTACCCTACGCCCAATTTCTAGGCCTAGCCTACGAACAAGAAACCGCCCGCTTTACCCTGCCGGTGCAAAACAAACATATCGGCAACCCCTACCTACCCGCCCTACATGGCGGTGTGGTCGCCGGCTTTATGGAAAACGCCGCGCTGCTGCAATGCGTGGTCGACCACCCACAAAACCGCATTCCTAAACCCATCAATATTCAGATTGACTACTTACGCAGTGCCACTGCTAGAGACTGCTATGCCGATGTGGAAATGGTACGCCTCGGCCGCCGCGTGGCCACGCTGCAAGTGCGTTGCTGGCAAATAAAGCCGCAAAAACCGGTTGCCACCGCAAGAGTGCACTTGCTCTTAGAGTAGCGGGGACAGACCCCACAGCCCGAAGCCAACAACTTCAGTGAAGATCGCTCCATCTTTCTAATCGGGGTCTGTCCCCTTTCACGCGAAATAGCCTTTCTTCTCCCCTCTCCCCACGGGGAGAGGGGCTGGGGGAGAGGGGGGCAATAATGCTAAAATAGCCTGCTATCCATTTTTGAATTTGAAAGCAGACTGCAATGCCTCAATACCGCTCTCGCACAACTACCGCTGGCCGCAACATGGCAGGTGCTCGCGCCCTATGGCGTGCCACCGGCATGAAAGACGACGACTTTAAAAAACCCATCATTGCGGTTTCTAACTCGTTCACCCAATTTGTACCCGGCCACGTACACCTAAAAGACCTGGGTCAACTGGTCGCACGCGAGATTGAAAAAGCCGGTGGCGTAGCTAAAGAATTCAACACCATTGCGGTTGATGACGGCATCGCCATGGGCCACGACGGCATGCTCTACAGCTTACCAAGCCGTGACCTAATCGCCGACAGCGTGGAATACATGGTGAACGCACACTGTGCCGACGCCATGGTCTGTATTTCTAACTGCGACAAAATCACACCGGGCATGCTCATGGCCGCGATGCGCCTAAACATTCCCGTCATCTTTGTATCTGGCGGCCCAATGGAAGCCGGTAAAACCAAACTCGCCGACCACGGCCTCGATTTGGTTGACGCCATGGTGATGGCTGCCGACGACTCGGTTGATGATGCAACCGTCGCCGAAATAGAACGCAGCGCCTGCCCAACCTGCGGCAGTTGTTCAGGCATGTTCACCGCCAACAGCATGAACTGCCTTACAGAAGCCCTTGGCCTATCACTACCGGGCAACGGCTCTACCTTGGCAACGCATGCTGATCGCGAAAACCTCTTCCTAGAAGCTGGCCGCAAAATCGTAGAAATCACCAAACGTTATTACGAAGAAGATGACGACAGCGTACTACCACGCAACATCGCCACCTTCGAAGCGTTTGAAAACGCCATGAGCCTAGACATCGCCATGGGCGGTTCTACCAACACCATCTTGCACCTGCTAGCCGCAGCACAAGAAGGCGGTGTGGACTTCACCATGAAAGACATCGACCGCCTTTCACGCCGCGTACCGTGCCTAAGCAAGGTTGCCCCAGCCACCCAGAAATACCATATGGAAGACGTACACCGTGCCGGTGGCGTATTCGGCATTCTGGCCGAGCTAAACCGTGGCGGCCTACTACACAACCAAATTCCAACTGTGCACAGCGCCACCATGCAGGAAGGCTTGGAAAAATGGGACATCGTTAACAACCAAAATGAAGACGTACTTAACTTCTTCAAAGCAGGCCCTGCCGGTATCCCAACCCAAACCGCCTTTAGCCAAAGCACCCGCTGGCCAACGCTAGATGACGACCGCGAAAACGGCTGCATCCGCTCGGTAGAACACGCCTACTCAGCTGAAGGCGGCCTAGCCGTGCTCTACGGCAACATTGCCGAAGACGGCTGTGTAGTTAAAACCGCCGGCGTAGACGAAAGTATTTGGACATTCACCGGCACCGCCGTCGTCTTCGAAAGCCAAGACGACGCCGTAGACGGCATTCTGAAAGACAAAGTAAAAGCAGGCGACGTAGTCGTCATCCGCTACGAAGGCCCACGCGGCGGCCCCGGCATGCAAGAAATGCTTTACCCAACCAGCTACCTCAAGTCGAAAGGCCTAGGCAAAGAATGCGCCCTGCTTACTGACGGCCGCTTCTCAGGCGGCACCAGCGGCCTATCCATCGGCCACGCCTCACCAGAAGCCGCCGGCGGCGGCGCCATCGGCCTGATCGAAAACGGCGACACCATCAAAATCGATATTCCAAATCGCACGATTGATGTCGACGTAGATGACGCCACCCTAGCCGAACGCCGTAAAGCCCAAGACGCCAAAGGCTGGAAGCCCGCCGAGAACCGCCCGCGTAAAGTGACGCCTGCGCTAAAGGTGTTTGCCAAAATGGCTACTAGTGCGGATAAGGGTGCGGTTCGGGATTTGTCGCAGTTGGATTAGTCGCCATGCTATTGTGTCGTTGTCAATGACTGAGAGAGAAGCCGATGAAAAGCACACCATCCCTTCCTAAGACAATCGCTATGATTGCAATGTTGCTTCCACTTACTACACATGCCGGTTTTTGGAGTAGTGTTGCTGGAGGCTTAGTTGCAAACTCATTAACGTCAAGCGGAAAAAATTCAAAAGGGATTGATTCGCATCAAAGTGACGAAATGAAGGTTCAACAAGCCCTATACGGACTAGATTTATATGACGGGAACCTAGATGGGAACCTTAATAGTATTGAATCTCGAAGTGCGATTAATAAATTCCAAAAAAAATATGACATAAAAGTATCAGGCATCCTTGAAAACAATCATATACAACACCTTCTCTATATCCACGAAATTTATATGAAGCTTGTGTCGCTGGATAAAAATTCTAGCGACTATTTCACCGTACGTAACCGCTTGTATACATCTGTCGATGAAGCTCTTAGTCTAATTATGCAGGACTCTTAACCGTGCTTATCCGTACTTCTCTGCTACTTTGTATCTTTTTTCTCGCCGCTTGTGAACAAGTGGGTACGCTACGCGTCGTGAACGACATGGAAGGCAGTACAGTTCTTATTAATGATGAACCTGTTGGTACAATTAGGATCGGTTACAAATCTCTGCAAGTGCCCGCTGGAAATCATAAAATTGAAATTTCTAAGATATCGGCTGATGGAGAATGGCGAAGTCACGCAACAAAAGTAGTCTACGTACCCGCCGATGAAATTATTGTTGCCGACCTACGTACTACTAAAACTCCTACCCAAAAACGCTTAGACCGGCTTGCTGCCTTAGTCGCCGAAGCCGAGCGCCAAACGAAATTAGCTGCTGAAGCAAAAGCTAAGCAACAAAAATTGGATCGATTGAGTGGCACCACAGTCGCTTCGAATGGGCTCATGTGGACCAGGTGTGCCCTAGGGCTTCGTTGGACAGGCAACAGATGCGAAGGCGAGAGTGAAAAACTATCACTAAAATCGGCGAACAAATATGTGAGCGAGATGAACCGTGATGAAGGTTTTGCAGGCTTTCAAGATTGGCGACTTCCCACTTTGGAAGAATTAAATACACTCATTTTATGCTCCCAACGTAGTGACGTTGATGAGTGGCTACGCGGAAAAACGTGCAGCAACCCTGACGAGCCAGCATACGACACCGAGGCTTTTCCTAATTCACATAAGGCAAGTTATTTAAGCTCCACCTATTACCGAGGATCGACTTATATCTTTCTAAACAATGGGTATAACGGTCACGGTTATAGTTACGAAAGATACAGCGTATTACTTGTCCGTGGCGAGTCAAACAATTAGCAAAATAATTGGAATAATAATTAGGAAGGGAAATGGGGACAGACCACGTTTTTTTGAACCGATGGGGTCAGAGAACCGATGGGAACAGATGGGAACCGATGAACCGATGGGGTCAGAGTAAATTGATCCGAGTAAATTGATCCGCCGAAGTTAAATCAGTTAAAGGGGGCAGAGCCCTTTAACAGCGCCCCCAGATAATACTCACTTCCATTTCATCATTAGCTCGCTAGACTAGAGCCCAGCACCGACAACCACGTTCTTTGCTTTAAGGGTGACTATGGCCAACTGTCCATTTTGCGAAATTATTAACGGCCAGGCCGAGGCCAGTGTTATCTACGAAGATGAACTGGTGATGGCGATTGTGCCGTTACATGCGCCCTACCCTGAGTCTGCTGTGGTATTCCCCAAACAGCATATTGACCACTTCACCGATTTACCCAAATCTCTAGCCACGCATGTGATGAATGTCGGTTTTGATATTGGCCAGAAAATTATGCGTGAATACGCACCGGGCCGTATTGGCATGGGCGTGCATGGTTACGGCGTGGCCCACGCGCACTTTAATGTGTTTCCGCAGAACCACCCGTTTGACGTGGTATTTAGGAAAATGGCTTACGTGAAAGAAGGTGAGGTAAAGTTCGCCTTTAAGAACCTACCCATTCCATCAAGAGACGCTATGGATGCTATCGCGGAGCGTCTTAGAAAGGACTAGAGAAAAATGAACCGTAGGAAATTCCCTTTAGTCTGCTGCCTTACGGCGCTTTTGTTTGGTTGTTCAAGCACGCCCATCGCCCAACAACCCTATCCCACTGAAAGCTGGGACGCATTCAAAGCTCGCCACTCTAGCTACCAAAAGTCATGCGATGAACATCGGATAAAAATAACAATGACTCAGCACCAGCCGAACTTTTACATTAGGTATAACGAGGCGTTATCAAAATTCCCGACAATGGCTGGAACCATTGTACTGGCCCTTGCCATTAAGCCGAATGGAACAACCGCAGAGGTAGCCGTAGTAAGAGAGTCGGTACAAAGCCCACGCTTCATTAACAAAGTAAAACAGCACGCCAAAACCATGTGGTTTCCGCCTACTTCCGATACGCAAGGCTGTGTTACCGACTTTACGCTCAACTTTTATCGCCAACAATAAAACGAGGACAGACCACGTTTTATGACGTTAACAACTGCGGAGCCCTTTAGCTCATCCTTTAGCTCATCCTTTAGCTCATCTATTCAACCGCCGTCAGCAACTCCCGAAAACGCTCTACGCGCCTGCGGTTAACACCAAAATCATAATAGCCAAGCCGCGAGGCTGAACGCAGGTGCAACTCTTGCTTGGCGGCATCTAACCGCAGTTCAAAATCGTCGATAAATAGCCCGGATAAAGTCTTAACTTCTGCTCGGATATAGTCGCTCTGCTGCTCAACAATCTGAGTTCTATCCATTTTCGCCAACGCTAAGCCAACTCGGCGCCACATGTTGGCCACATCACTGCCGACGGATATCGGTGCTATGTAATGCTCACCTGAGTATTCCGAAACGACACAGTTGGGCTTAGCTGGGCAAGGCGACAAACCGTTACCGACTTGTCTGTCTTGCAGCTTAACCTGGGCTGACGCACATCCGCTAAGCCCTACGGATACCAAAACAAGGACTAAATTCTTCAAACTAGTTTTCATTGAAACAGCCTAAATGAGTTGGAGGCAGAGTACTATTTAACGATGGATTACACCCCAATAGTCGAACAGGTTTATAATCTCTACTGGCTTCTCCCACTCTTTCTCATTGCTGGATTTCTTAAGTCAGCTTGGTTTAAGGGCCGGCTTGGTGAGGCTTTGGTAAAGCTCGCTGCAAAGCTTTACTTAGATTCTGAAACCTACCACCCCATCCATAACGTCACGTTACCGACGGACGACGGCACCACACAAATCGACCATATTTTTGTTTCTCGCTTTGGCCTGTTTGTGGTGGAAACCAAAAACATGAAGGGCTGGATTTTCGGTAGTGCGCGTCAAGCGAGCTGGACACAAAAGATTTATAAGAAAAGCTATAAATTCCAGAACCCCTTACGCCAGAACTATAAGCATACAAAGACATTAGAAGCCGCTTTAGATATTCCCGCCGAGGCCATTCACTCAGTCATTGTGTTTGTGGGTGACAGCAGCTTTAAAACGAAAATGCCGGAGAACGTGACTCACGGCAGCGGCTACATCCGTTATATAAAGTCGTTTATCACGACTGTACTAACTGAAGCGCAAGTACAAACTACGATCACAGCGATCCAGTCTGGCCGCTTAACCGCGTCTTGGAAAACAGACCGCGAACACGTAAAACATTTACGCGAGAAACACGCAAACCATGACTAAACAGAACAACACCCATCGCGTTGCCGCCGTACAAATACAGGCGCGCTTAGCGGACGTGCAATACAACCTTGCCCATGTAAAGGAGCTGGCGTTAGAGGCCATTGCTCAAGGCGCCAAGGTTATTTCTTTACCTGAGTTTTTTACGACTTCTATAGTTTTGGATGACAGGCTTTGGGGCTGTGCCTTGCCGCCGGAAAATCCGGCATTGGATATGTTGATTGAGCTGGCGACCGATAATGGCGTGTTGATTGGCGGTTCTTATCTAGAGCTGCGCGATGGCGATATTTATAACTGTTACACGCTAGTTCGGCCAGATGGCACGGTGACGCGTCACGACAAAGATTTACCCACGATGGTGGAAAACGCTTTTTACGTACCGGGCAATACTGACGGCGTACACCAAACCGAATTGGGCGGAGTAGGCACGGCGGTGTGTTGGGAAACCATTCGCAGCCAAACCATTAATCGCCTTGCGGGCAAAATCGAGTTTGCTATGACCGGCACGCACTGGTGGTCGATTGCGAATAACTGGACGTTTATGCGTGACCAATTTGAGCAGCTACACGTTGCCAATAGAGCGTTATTCCGACAAGTGCCGTCTAACTTTGCTAAGTACTTGGGCGTTGCCAATATTCACGCTTCGCACTGCGGGGAGGTGAAAGGTAAATTCGCCTGGCTGCCCAAGCGGCTCTGGGATGTGGATGTAGAAACATCTCTACTGGGTGAAACCCAAATTGTAGATAACCAAGGCAATGTACTGAAACGCCTGTCTTTAGAAGATGGTGCGGGCGTGATTGTGGCAGATGTTGACCTAACCCCTACTACGCCAAGCTTAGATACCCCTAACCGCTTCTGGTTACCTGATTTACCCCTTACTACACGGTTCTCATGGTCGCAGCAAAACGCGGTTTGCAAAGGCATTTACCAAAGCGCCAAACGCGACGGATTGTTCTAACCAGCGGGGCCAAACAAGCGCGCCATTCAATACATAGGCCTTGTTGTCGCGCTAGGTCAATGCTCTACCACGCTTGCTAAATTAAGGTGTTTAGCTATAAGCGAAGGAGAGAGCACGATGAACCATAACTACAACTTCGAGAGCACTAGCGTTTGGGTTGAGGAGCCCAACGACAAACAAGCGGCATTAACCGAATCCATTCAAGCCGACGTGGCCATTATTGGCGGCGGCTACACCGGACTGAGCGCAGCGCTTAACTTGAAAGAAGCGGGGGTTGATGTGGTATTACTGGAGAGAGACTACTGCGGCAAAGGTGCCAGCGGTCGTAACGAAGGCCACCTCACTCCCACTATCGGCAAAGACCTCCCTACCCTTGTTAAATACGTTGGTCAGGAACGGGCCATTGAATTCGCTCGCTTTGCCGACCGCGCGGTGGAATACACCGAATCAATATTCCAGAAATACCAGATCGACTGCGACTACAAACCCGTAGGCAACGTAGTGGCTGGTTTACACCCCAAGCATCGTGACCCGCTCAAAAACATGGCCGACCTTGCTCAAAGCCTAGGCGTTAACGTGAGCTTTCTAGATGAAGATCAAACCCGCGAGCGCGGTCTGCCCAATATGGTGAAATTTGGTGTCTTAGAGCACTGCGGCGGGCATCTGCATCCGGGTAAATACGTAATGGCCTTGCGCGCCGAAGCCTTGAAAGCCGGTGTACGCATTTACGAAGACACCACCGTAAGCGAGATTACCCACAAAACCAATCCGGTTGAAGTCACCACCGACAAAGGCAGTGTGACTTGCGACAAGGTGGTGGTAGCCACCAACGCGTATGCGCCAAGCACCTTAGGCCACCTAAAAAGCAAAGTGTTTCCGCTACGGGTAACGCTATTCCAAACCCGTGAGTTAAGCGAAGCCGAACAGGAAGCCGTTGGCTGGAAAGGCAAGGAAGGCATTTATACCGCCCATGAGGCGCTGGAATCTTACCGCCCTAGCCCAGATGGTAAACGCATTATGGGCGGCTCTAAATTTGTGCGTTACGGCTACGGCGGCAAGCTGGCGGGCGGCTACCAACCAGCAGTATTCGAGCAATTTAAGAACATCTTCAAAGAGCGCTTTCCTGAATTGCCCAATCTAGAAATAGATACCTTCTGGGGCGGCTGGATTGGCATGACGCTAGACTTTTTGCCGATGAACCAAAGCAATAAGCAAGAAAACGTATACTACGGCGTCGGTTATAACGGGCATGGCGTAGCCCAAGCCACCTTAGGCGGCAAGATGGTGGCGGATCAGGTTTTAGGGCAAACCAACGAAGACGTAGATCGTCTTAGACGGCGCATTTACCCGCTACCGCCAGAGCCTTTCCGCTGGCTGGGCGTAAACGCTTTAAAATGGTATTTCGATCACATCGACCGCAAGATCGACAACGAACTGCGGCAACACTAAAGAACCAGTTCAGCGAATGAACCCCAAATCCTACCCTTACAAAAAATATCTGGCGCTACTGTTCTGGTGCGTCACCATCAGCACCTTACTGCTGTGGCTTACGCCACGTATGGTTCAATACGTTGATAGCAACAAGGTCGGCGTTAAGTGGGAGCGCTTTGGCGGCGGCACGGTTCACGGCGAGGCATACGAGCCGGGCTTTCACCTGATTGCGCCGTGGGACAAGCTAGAGGCCTACCGCGTCTCGCCGCAGCAAGCAACATTAGAAACCATTTCGTTAACTGCCGAAGCCATACCGGCCAAGCTCACGGTAGCAATTGACTACCAGCTAATTAAAAACCACCTATCGTTTCTACACCAACAAGTAGGTCCAGACTACGAGGCAAAGTGGTTGCTGCCAGATATTGAAAGCCGTGTGCGTAACCACCTAACACGCCTTGAGGCCGATCAATTGTGCACTGAGTCGGCACAACGGAAATTCGCCAAAGCCGCATTCGATGAAATCAATCAAGCTACACAGCAGCGCTCAATAACCGACTTTATCTCGATAGATGCCTTACGGATTGAGCGCCTAGAGCTTATCTGTAAGCCAACGCAGAGCGCTGACTAAACGCGACCCAATAACGTACAAACCTGTTTAAGTAATACGGTCGGCAATCTGTTTCGCCGAGGCCACCGCGTTTTCCAACAAAGGAATACCACGCCGAGAATAGGAGCCGCAGAACCATATCTTACGCCCCGCTTGTTGGTTGAGGTGTTCTAGGCGCTTAATGGCCTGCAACGATTCTTGTGTCACCACCGGCCTGTCTACCGTGGCATCAACAAGAATGTTGTCTGCAGCGGGCTCAATCAACGGATTCCAAGACTCAAAAATATTGGCCTGATCAGCAAGCTCGGGATAAATGCGGTTCAGCCAAATGCTGGCCATTGGCCGCGATTGGTCGTCGGAAAGTAAGAAATTAACCGGTGCCCATTCGGCCGTATTTTTCGGTGCCAGGCTTTCATCGCGGTGCACCACAATGCGGCCGCTTTGATAGGCAATCTGGCTAAGCGCGCTGCGCTCTTCCTCGCTAGGATCAGCCAGCAAGGCCAAGGCTTTGTTGGCCTGCGTAGCAATCACAACGTGGTCAAAGTGCTCTACATCACCATTTTCACTAATCAGTTCGACACCATTTCCGCTTTTGCGAACACCGCTTAGCTTGGCGTTATAACGAATGTCTTGGGCGGCTTTGGCGAGTTTTTCAGTGACCTCATAAACGCCGTTACTTAGTCGATGTACGCTTGAGCTAATCAGGTCGCTGGCGAGGTACTCCAGAATAATACCGGCCGGATAGGCAGCCACACTTTCATAGTCGCAGGTACAAATACCGGCAAAAGCTGGGTACAAAAACTGCTCGGCAAAACGCTGAGAATAGCCCTTGGCCTGCAACCACTCGGCCATGGTTTGCTGGTCTGCCGCCGCCGAGCGCTGGGCATTACCACCATGCCGCTTGGCGTCATTCAGGAAACGCAATAACTCAGCACCTAAACCAATGGCTTTCGGCTTCCATAGGCTTTTGCCCGCCAGCATTGGCAAGCTATAAGGGCCTGCGCGCAGGTTGTTGTAACGGAAGTAAGTGTCACCGTTTAGCTGACTAAAAGAGGCGGCGTAGTTAATCGGTTCAAAAGGAATCTCGGCCTCGTGGTATAGAGCCGTTAAAGTGGGGTAATAACCTTGAAAGAACACCCTCATTGGCACGTTGATATAAACACTGCCCTTGGGTGTATCCACCGCTACTGAATGCGCATCCATACCCACGCGGCCGCCGCGTTCAAACAGCGTAACCTGATGCTGTTTACTCAAATACCAGCACGCAGCCAGGCCCGCTATTCCACTACCAATAACGGCAACTTTCATTCTTGCAGAACCAACAATACGCGAGGCATGAAACTAGATCGTCCCAAATAAATCAGCCACCCAAGATACCATTAACCACAGATGGCCGGCGATGGTTAAGAGCATAAAACGCTTAATGTTCGGCACCGATATTTGTCTTGGCGCGAGGCCCAAATACAGAAATAACAACGCTGGCGGCAACGCGACTGCCAGTGGCGCAAAACAGGCGGCGATTACCGCAGCCAATAAAGAAATAAAGGCCGCGTGTTGCATCGACGAAACCAAGCCAAACCTAACTGGGTAACTGCGCTTGCCGCCCCTGGCGTCAGATTCCATGTCGGGCAGCGCCGTCATAATATTGGAAGCAAAGAAAACCAGCACAATCGGGCTTAACCATAACCACGGAAAACCCGACAAGCTGCCGACCTGCAGGTAGTAAGCACATAGTGGTAACGCAAGCCCGCAGCTAAGACCTTGATGCAATTCACCTAGGCCGCGATAAGCCGTTTTGGCCGGTGGCAGACTATAAGAAGCACTAGCCAGCAGCGCCAATACTGCAAACAGGGGTAGCCAAGCGCGGTCGTAGGCTAAGGCAGCAATACTAAGCAACAGAATGAGTGCGGCGGGGATAAAGGAGGCCCGGTAAAGCTGCTGCCCGGTCAGTTGGCCGTCCGGAATCACCCGCGAGCCGCCCGACAACCAGTAGTCGTGGTTATCTCTATCTAGCGGCTCATCGGCATAGTCGTTTAGATAAAGCGTGTGAACTTGAATCAGCACCGCCAATAGCTGCGCCAGCGCGAACCAAGCCCATGAAAAATGCCCAGTCACCGTCCAAGCCGCAGCCTGCCCCCACAACATCGGCAGGGCCAACATGCCATGGCCAACGGGGCGAGCGGCAACTATCCACGGTTTGACTTTTTCTACTACGGCGAACATCTAGGGCGGCCATTTAAAAGTAGCAGCAGCCTACTACTTTCTGGCTCGGCCGCGCAGGCAAAGTTACAAATCTAATACTAAGTGCTCGCCCGCGGCCCGCGAAACGCAGGCAGTCATCTCGCCAGCGCTACGCTCGTCGTCTGACAAATATTGATCTCGATGCTCAATATCACCCTGCTGCACTTTACAGCGGCAGGTGCCGCAAAAGCCTTGCAAACAAGAGGCATTAATTTTCACTTGGTTGGCCTGCAATACATCCAGCAGACTCTGATCGGCTGGCACCTCCAGATCTAAACCAGAGCGACTGAGCGACACCGTAAACGGCTGGTTATTGCTGTTATCGACGTCTGAGGTAAAGGCTTCAAATAAGACCGCCTCGGTCGGCCAACCTTGCTCGGCCGCCATTTGTTTAACCGCATCCATAAAACCCTGCGGCCCACAGAGATACAAACGCGCGCCGTCACGATAACGAGGTAAATCAGCGGCGCTTAGGCGGACATCGTCTAAATACTGCTTAACCTGATCAGACCAAGCGCCGGTATTTAGCAAGCTTGAGAATGGCAAGGCGGCTTCGCTACGAGCGGCGATATGCAACTCAAATGGACGCTGGCTGCCATGTAGCTCATTCGCCATTGCCAGAATTGGGGTTAAGCCAATACCGCCGGCCACCAACACCGAATAACTGTCATCGGCCTGCAACGCAAACAAGTTGCGTGGTTTGGATATGCGTACGCGTTTGCCCTCGGCAAACTCGGCGTGCAGGCGCTTAGAACCACCGCGGCCATCAGCTTCTAGCTTAACCGCAATGGCGTAGTTACCCTGGCTGGCTAAGCCGGTTAATGAGTACTGCCGCACCAATTGTTGCGTGATGTGCACATCAATGTGGGCGCCGGCTTCGAAGGCCGGCAAATCTGCGCCACTGCAGGCAGCAAACTCGCAAGCTAACACATCTTCAGCAACCAACTCAGTGCGCACAATTTGAACATCAATCAAACCGTTAGAGGCTTCCGTTGGCAACTGCTCCGGCATTTTTCTGGTGCCAACTGGCACATCCCAGATGATGCCCTCATCTTTAAGATAATCCTGCGACAACTTCCAAGCACCGTTGTAACGGTAATACGGCACCATTGGGAACAAGTGATGCATAAGGTGTTGCGACTGCGAAATCATCAAAATATGACTTAACCAGCCGCCCTTAAACATACGCGTAGCTTGAAACGGATGACTATGCTCGACCACGCCCTCTGGGTGTTGAATTGAGGCAAACAAATACGCCGTGATCAACACTCCCAGACGCTGTGGCAGCACCCAAACCAAAACAAACTCCCAGGCCAAAGGTGATAGCAACCAACCCACATGCCAAGCGACCGTTACAACCAGCGTTATCGCATCAATAATATTGTCGCGGCGGCTGCGGCGATCTAGAAACTTCAACTGCCAACGCAGCCAAGTTATGTCGATAAACAACATCGCAAAGAAACGTTTGATCGGTGTCGCAGACACCATTACTTCATCGGGATCGAGCACCGGATCACCGGTGTGACGATGGTGTTCTAAATGTAAATAACGATACAAACGCGCAGTTGCGCCCGGCACTAATAGCTGCGCCGATAGCGTGCCGATAAGCTCATTAAAAAATGGACTTTTTGATGCCGCTCCATGGGCGGCGTCATGCAACGGCGTAAACGCGGCGTAAGCGGCAAAAGCGGACGTCAGCAGCATCAGAGGCCACGGATATAGACCTTGTAGAAACAACCAAGCGCCACCCCAAAAAACGGTGTGACAGCCCAACACTAATAGCACCTGCTGCCAAGGCAATGTGCGGGTATCAACTAGCTTATGGAAACCGGGGCTTTGGACGATATCGGCAACAATTTGTCGCTCACGCTCTGGGTAGGCATAACTCATCGCAAACTCATTTATTCTACTCAACAGTAGATTATTCTAACAGAAGACAAAATAAATCCCAAACCACCTAAATATGACGCCGCGTTTAAGCAAAACAGAACTCCCTTTCGGGCACCGACTCACCATAGAATAGATCCATGATTTATTTACTCGGTCTAGCAGCATTACTGCTACTCGCCTACGGCCCCAGTCTCTGGGTGAGATATGTGATTAACAAGCACAGCAAAACTATCGACGCCATGCCGGGCACGGGCGCAGAGTTGGCTGAGCACTTTATTGAGCGCTACAAACTAGAAGGCGTAACCGTTAAACGCGCCGAGCCCGAGCAAAACTATTACTCGCCAGAGGAGAAACTCGTTGGGTTGTCGCCAGACGTTTATGACGGCAAGTCTATTTCTGCGGTCGCCATCGCCACCCATGAAATTGGTCACGCCATTCAATACCATCGCCAAGAACCTGTCAGCCGCCTACGCAGCCGTTACACCAAGTTAGCTGTTGCCGCCCAACGGCTGGGCATTTTTGTGATGACGGCAGCGCCACTGCTAACGCTGATCACCAAAGCACCTCCACTAACCGTACTGATGTTGTTGGCCGGCGTGGTCGCCATGCTGGGTTCGGTAGCCTTGTACGCCATGATCTTGCCGGAGGAGTTTGACGCCAGCTTTGCTAAGGCACTGCCTATTCTTGAGGAAGGCTACTTGCCAGCGGCGCATCTGCCGGCAGCACGGCAGGTATTAAAGGCCGCCGCGCTTACCTATGTTGCCGGCGCATTGGCCAGCATCTTTAGTATTTGGCGTTGGCTGCGAGTGCTACGTTAAGGTTTTCTTAACCCCATTTAGAGTGCAGCTCATGTGGCAAGACGTTATTGATTTTTGGTTTACTGAAATCTCACCGAAGCAATGGTGGAACGGCGGCGACGAGTTCGACCAACTAGTGACAAACCGCTTTCAGCAAACATTAGCTGATGCCTGTTCTGGCAAATTACAGAGCTGGCGGCAAAGCGCCCTAGGATGTTTAGCTGAGATCATTGTATTGGATCAGTTTTCCCGCAATATCTTTCGTCATAGCGCTGCCGCATTTGCGCAAGATCCATTGGCACTGCAACTCGCAGAAGCCGCCGTTGCCGCCGGCGTATTAGACGAGTTGAATGATACTGAGCGGCCTTTTTTACTGATGCCATATATGCACAGCGAGTCAGCCGACATCCATGAGCAAGCGGTGGCATTGTTTGAACGTTACGCGCCAGCTAATCTCGATTTTGAATACCGGCATAAAGCCATCATCGACCGTTTTGGACGCTACCCTCATCGCAACAAAATACTCGGCCGCCAATCCACCGCCGCAGAGCTGCAATTTCTAACCGAGCCCGGCTCTAGCTTTTAAGCCTCAAACCAAATGCGGCGGCCTAGGCGGCCCATGAGTGAACTGTAGCGCGCTCGAATCAATATCCACGCCATCAGCTTTTTCACTGGTCCAAACATGAAATTTAGGTGCAAATTCAAACGGCGCCTGGATCTTGCCAGCGACCACCCCAACCTGGCCTCTCAACACCGATACCGTGGCGTAAAGGCATTCGCCACAATCCGGACAGGAGTAATAGGTTTTAGGATGCTGCGAACCACCCGGCATGGTGACCTCAGTAAACTTACCGCTCACTTGGCAGCTGTCGGGCGCGAAAAAAGCAATTTCGGTGTAGTCATTGCCACTGACTTGGCGGCAGTCGACACAGTGACAGATTAACTGTGCCAGCGGCGCCGCCGCTAAGCTGATGGATTGCTTGCCGCAACCACATCGAGCGGTATAACTAGCCATATTTCTTCTCATGCCGTTGCAGTGTGTTTTCAACTTTACTTAAGGCCTGCAATATACGTTCAGCGACACTAGCGGAGCCATCAGCAGTAACTTTTAGGGTTGCCGAATGCGCCGCGCAGAGATTCTTCGCCGACGACCATTGAGCGGCCAATGCCTCCACCCAAGCCCGAAACTCAGCAGCCGCACCGGGCCGCTTTTCTAAGGTAGCCCCCAAGGTCATATGGAAGCTGATTTCGGGGCGTTTCAATTTGCCCAGCAAGCCCGGCAACATCAGATACATCAAGGTATCGTCGGAATGAATGGTCTGAGAGGCTTTGTGATAAGCCAGCACTGAGGAGAAATGCAGATTCTCATTGCTAGAAATAAAGTCCACGCCAGCCGGCACGGAAAACTCAAAATCATCCGCAAACAAGGCGGCAAATTCAGCCGATTCGGTTTTTTCTAACTGCCAGGGCAGTTCAGGAAACTTGTCTAAATGCCGCTGCGTGCCATACAGCTTGGCCTGAGGGTACTGCGCATGCGAGCGCTTTACGTGCACCGTATGGAAAGGGTGTAGATTAATAATTGCCTCAATATCAGCGCCACCTTGGGTGAGTTCGTCGACTTTACGCTTGACCTCTCCCTGCAGGGTATAGGCATCGAGCAAAACAAACTTGCCGCTTTGGAGCCTTACTAAAGAGGCATGTGTGCCGATATTGAGCACGCCCGCTATTTTGAAAACACCTCGAATATTCCAAAAATTATCGGAAATTTTCAGTACCTGTTCGCTCATGTTCTTGCCTTAGTCAACTGCGATTCTAAGCAAGCATAACAACTGTGCGAGGCCAGCAAACCGAAAACCTCAAATCAATGCAGCCATAACCAAGCGCCTGCCGCTAACGCCAACACCAAGCTGCTGCTGGTACCCCAAAAATAAAGCCGTAATACGCATTGGTAGACGCCTGATAACTCGTCGCCTACCCCAACCACGCCCCGTTTTTCGCCCAAGCGCGGCCATACAAACATACTGGCTAAGGCGACATCGTTAAAAATGGACAGGGGGAACCGGGTCAACAATGCGACTTCTTGCTCACGAAAATACGGCTCGCGGTAATAGCGGCTTCGCAACGTTGCTGGCAATTTGTAACTGAGTAATAACAAAGTTGGCAGACCCAACACCACATTCGCCATTACCGACCAATAAAACACCCAAAATACGGTATCAATCGTCATGGTTCTCTCCGCTTTTGGTCGCTGCCTATCAATAAGCTCACAGCGCCAAATTGTTTTATCAATGTCATCTAAGCATAGCGCTAATTAACGCTATGTCAGCAGAGCTGTCGTATAGTTAAACTTATCTGACTTGTTTTAACGCCCACTAGAAAAATAACGCTGTGAACAGACGAGAGTTTTTAAAACATTTACGCCTTGGCGCAATTGCTGCACCTGTTGTCATTAGCGCCTGCAAAGCACAGTCCCCAGACAACGCTAACAGTAGCGACAACGGCACCAATACTCCTCTGGAGCTGCCACTACCCGGCGCTGGCAATGCCGCCGCCATCTTTCCTTCTTCGGTTGCCAGCGGCGACCCAACGCCTAGCGGCGCGATGTTGTGGACGCGGGTTGCGGCGGAACACATTCAAATTGATCAGCCGCTGTTGTGGGAAATTGCCAGTGACGAGGGCTTTAGCAACGTCGTCGCCCGCGGCGCAATTGCCGCTAGCTTTCTCTCCGCCTCGTCCGACTACACCATCAAGCTAGACACCGATGGTTTACTGGGCAATAACCAGTTCTACTTTTATCGCTTTGCCTATGGCGACACCTCCTCTCGCATTGGCCGTATGCGCACGCTGCCGCTTGCGGATGAGGCCGTAGACCAACTCAAAATGATTTTGGTGACTTGCCAAGATTTCACACTCGGGCGTTTCCATGCCTACCGTGAGATCGCGACCGTGGAAGCGGACTATCTATTGCACCTAGGCGACTTTATTTACGAGTCGGCCATTATCGGCATTGGGCCAGACCGCCTACTTAACCTTCCGTCGGGGCAGCAATATGCGGTCGACCTAAACGACTGCCGGTTTATCTACAAGACGCATCGCGCCGAAGCTGAGTTACAAGAGGCGCTAGAAAAACACACCTTGATTCACACCTGGGACGACCATGAAATTGCGAATGATCGTTACTGGGATGGTGAACGCCCCCGCGGGCCAGATCACCCGCTGGATTCAGACCCGGTTGCTTTCACGCAATACACCCGCGACGCCATTCAAGCTTGGTATGAATACCTGCCGGTACGAGTACCGTATGACCCAGACGGCGACTTCCCCGATTTAATTGAAGTTGAACGCAGCTTCCGCTTCGGCAATCTCGCCGAGCTAGTGCTGACTGAGCTACGGATGCACCGAGATCCGCACCCTTGTGGCGAAGGCAACTTTGGCGAGCGTCAATTGGTGTTGGAGTCGTCCTGCGAAGCACGACACGAACCCGACCGCACCATGATGGGCAGCATCCAACGTAATTGGATGCTCGACACATTGGCCGATAGCGACGCTCAGTGGAAGGTGCTTGGTCTGCCGATTCCATTTAGTCCCATTCAAATCAGCCAACTGCCTGCTGCGGTTTATGAAACAGACCACTGGGACGGTTATACCGATGAGCGCCGCATTATTTTGCAAGCATTAGCGGACAGAGACGTGAACAACCTCATCGTACTCAGCGGCGATTTACACGCCTTCCTTGCCGCGCAGCTGTTCAGCAATTACGACGGCAGCGGTGAACCGATTGGCGCTGAATTTGCAACGAGTGCGGTGGCCGCCACCCCTATTGCAAGCATTAACCCCCCAGCCAACGTGTTTTTACAGCAGCTCAATATTCAAGCCAACAACCCCCACATCAATTTTTGGGACGGCACGCGCAACGGTTGGTGCGAAGTCACCATCACCCCCACAAACTGCCGCGTGGTCATGCGGGCCATGCTGGCACAGTTACCTATTGCTAACCCATCGTTGCCCTTAGCTGAATTTAATGTCGACGCCGACAACCCGCTACTACAAAGGCTGTAGCGGCTAACCCCCTTACCCACCAACGGCCTAGCTAGGGAATTACCAATTCTAAATTGAATTTTCCGGCAATCGCATTCAAACTAAACACGGGGTTAATTAATCGCAATAGGGGGATAACTATGCGCAATCTATTCCAACGGACTGCCTTCGCCGCCATTTTCATGTTGCTAGCCACGGCGACTCATGCCGACTCGCGTTATGAAGCAGCCTATCGCCTGCTAGAAGTATCGCAATTAGAACAATTATTGGAAGCTTCGATAGAAGAGTCGCTACTCGTTGAGCTGGATCAAAATCCAGACCTAGTACCTTTCGCCGACGTGATGCGCGATTTCTTCAATCGCCACATGTCCTACGAGAGCCTCAAAGTGGAATTGGCCGAGATTTATGTCGATGCGCTCACGGCGGATGAGTTACATACCATTGCTGACTTCTACGAGACCGACGTAGGTCAGAAGGTACTTGCCGTGATGCCGCAGCTAATGTCAGAAGGTATGAACCTTGGCATTCGCCGTGTGCAAGAGAACTTGCCCGAGCTGCAGCAGATGATCGCCGCCAAGATCGAAGCTCTAGAAGCTGAAGAAGCTGCAAAGGCAGACGCTGAGTAACAGCTCAGCAACAAACGCTTCACCGCTAAAAACTACCAAGAGCGCGCGCATTTAGCGCCGCTCTCAGGTATCTTATGCGCTCAAAAATAACAGCCAACGCAGCGGCTACTAAGGAAAACCTATGGCCGCCGGCCCGAGTTCTGAGAAACACCCCCAATTTGGTCAAATGAACAACCCGAGTGGCTGGTACCGCCACTATTGTTTGGGGCTAATCTTTGTGGTGCTGGTACTCAACTATGTAGACCGTGGCATTCTGGCTGTGGTGCTTGAAGACGTAAAAAGCGACTTCCAACTTAACGACCTACAACTCGGCCTGTTATCAGGGCCAGCGTTTGCCGTGTTTTATGCGCTGATGGGGATTCCCTTCGCGCGTTGGGCCGACATGGGTAATCGACGTATTGTGATCTCTGTCAGCCTAGCCATCTGGAGCGCCATGACCGCGCTTGGTGGTTTGGCGCAGAACTTCACCAGCCTGTTCTTAACCCGTGTTGGTGTTGGCGTAGGCGAAGCCGGCGCTGTACCACCAACACATTCGCTAGCCTCCAACTACTACCCTCCAGAGCATCACGGCAAGACCGCCAGTGTGCTGTCGTTTTCAGTATTTGTCGGTAGCTTTTTGGGCCTAGCCGGTGGCGGTGCCATCCTCGCCGCAACCGACTGGCGCACCACCTTAATGGCCGTCGGCTTGCCAGGGGTATTTATCGCCGTACTGGCATTTTTCACCCTGCGGGAACCGAGACAAATCACCAAAGTGCCGGCACCGAGCGAAATTTTTAACGCCGAGTCTCGCGCCATTATTCGCGGCGTATTGGCGAAAAAGACCTATGTCCAACTGCTGATCTCTTTCGCTATCGTTTCTTTCTTTAGCTACGGCATTGCCTCATTCGCAGTGCCGTTTTTTATCCGTAGCTTTGGGGTGGATATCGGCTTTATTGGCATTAGTTACGGCGGTACCGCTGCGGCCTCTTCCGTCGTTGGAACGCTATCGGCGGCTTTCTTAGTAGACCGCTTAGCAAAACGCGATAAAGCCTGGATGCTTAGACTGCCAGGCATCGCTTGCTTGGTCGCCGTGCCATTTGTAGTGGCATCAATTCTAGCGCCGAGCTACGAGATCTGCCTGCTGTTTTTCTTTATTGGCAACAGCTTTGTCTCAATGGCAATCCCAGCTTTATTTGCATCTATTTATGGGATTATTCATAACAGCCAACGTTCTATGGCGATTGCTGTATTTGGTCTGGCGGCCAACCTGCTCGGCTTGGGTCTAGGCCCAGTACTGATCGGGGCTATCAGCGATGCCATTACGCCGATGTTTGAAGTAGAGGCACTGCGTTACACATTGGCGGGCTCAGTGCTGTTCCTAGCTTGGGCGGCGACCCATATTCTGATTGGCTCACGCACTATCAACCAAGACTATGTTGGCAACGACGAATAAGTCCGCCGGCAAAACAGTTGGCGTTATTAGCAAAGGCCGCTGCCACAGCAATGACTACCAGTCAAAGTCGTCAGGAATTTTGTAGTCGGCATAAGGGTCATCGCCGTCTTCGGCGTCGGCCACACGGTCATGTAAGGACACCACTACCGAGGCGTCACGGCTGTTAATTTTTTCGGCCACTAATGCTGATACCAACTGATAGTTGTCGGCCAGTTTCACGATTGCTAACTGGCCTTTACTCAGCTGTCGTTTTAACAGCGCGTTGACATAAATCGTCTCGGTTTTGCCGCCATCCACAAAGCGATAGGCGACATCCCCTTCACGCTTTACTTCGTTCATATTCACCAGCTGCTTAATCTGCGCTTGCAAAGCCTTTGCCTGCGCCGCGGCATTTTTCTGACGGTTAAGCTCGCGGTCGCGTGCAACCTTTTCATTCAGCATGCGCTGTTCCTCTGCACTCTTCTGCGCCGCTTGCTGCTCTTGCAGTTGACGCCGGGCCTTTTTACCGAGCTGTTTAACCTGGGCGTTTTTCTGAGCGTTCTCGCGGCGTTTTGCCGTTTGCGCTTTCTTAACTTGTTTCTTGTCGGCAATCCCGGCTTTCAGCAATTGGTCGGCGAGCGAAGGCATATCGGTCTGAATCTCGTTTAACGGAACCCCATTATAAATGAGGCAACCACCGCCTACAGCCCTTATCCCGACGTGCTAAGCCGCTTAGCATCAGTAACCCAAATGGGCTGTTTTTGCCGCAAATCTCTCCGTTAGCGTGCACCTAAAAAGCCCAACTCATTGAACTCAAAGCAACAAACATAAGCTAATTGTATTTTGAATATGAATTCATTTTTATTCGAATATGAATTCAAACGGGATTCATTTAACTGTTTAATTGAATCAACGCCTGTTAAGTCCATGAGGGGGGAGTTAACCAATGTTGAATATAAATCAGTGGCCATCTCGGCGCTTAGACTCGATTGGCGGTCTACATCGTTTCGATAATTTAGATTCAGCCCGCGCCATAGCCGCGATCGGCATCGTCGCTTATCACAGTAACCTGCACCACCTAATTGCTTGGTGGTGGGGCGTAATGGATTTCTTTTTCGTTATGTCGGGCATGTTAATCACGCGCACCATGCTAACGCTGCGTGATCGCGGCGACGGCTTTGGTACCTTTATGTTGTATCGAGCAGCCCGCCTATTCCCAGCGTTTTTGGGCATCATGCTGATGTGGGAGCTTTTGGTATTTGTCACCGGAAGCCGCGAGCAGTTTCAAACGCTGCCCTACTTATTGCTATATCAAAACCTAGATTTATTACTCTGGTCACGAGAAGTATTCCCTCGCATCCCGGAGCTTACTCACACCTGGTCGTTGATTCTTGAAGAACAGTACTACGTGCTCTGGGGCCTAATGTTCTTTACGATTTTTGTGCATGTCAGAAAAATCAATCGACGCTACCTCTGGGCTGTCGTGTTACTCGTACTCGTTGCCACCATGGGCCGCTACTACGGCACGCATTGGTGGACGCTACTAGGCCGCTTTGACGGTTTCCTAGTGGGAACTCTACTCGGCTTTTTGGTGTTCTCAGACTCGGCAACCCTAAGCCGTTGGGCGAGCAACTCACTATTTAGACGCTGTTTCCAACTCTTGGTGTTGCTAGCTATCGGTAAAATCGTCTACGGCATGAGCCTGTCTTATGTTGATCCAGAAGGCTACCGCAGCAGTGCAATTTGGCTAGACGTAACCTGTTATGTGATCTTCTCTACTGCGTTAGTACTGTGGCTCATGCAAAAAGAAGGCAGCCCGTTAAATACCGTATTCGGTTGTTTCCACTTACCGTGGGTTGGGTTAATTAGCTATGAACTTTATTTGGTACATGTACCGATTAACAGCGTGGTGATGAAGCTGATCGACTTTGACTTCGCCTATGCCTCGGTAGCTAAGTTTTTCATCGTGCTGACACTGTCGATTATCAGTGGCCACTTTATTAATAAATGGCTCACCAAACCGGCGCTCAGAAACCGCCACCGTATGAAAGAGTATCTGGTTAGCGCGTTTTCAGTGCGACAACCAAACCGATAGTCTCCTACCCATCACTGGCTAGCAGTATTGCTAGCCAGTGATTGCTTGGTTAAGCGCCGAGGTTGCTCTCAATCGCATCCAAAAATCCCTGCATATCGACGATTTTTTCGTTCTCGGGCTGCAGCGTTTTGCCCTTAATATCGCCAGTGATAATGCCCTGGCCAACGGTCTCGATTAAGGCCGCCTTGATATTGCCTGAGTAATACACCAAGGCTTGGTTTTTCTCACGCAGACCAATCGCTTCTAAGGCATTGGCAACGGCAAACAACAGCGCCGACGAGTTAAAGATCGCGGTCTTGCCTTTACTTTCCTGATACATCAAGTAAAGGTCATGTGCGGTACCGTGTGGCGCTTCGAACAACAGCGTGCCGTCAACGCTAGAGATAATCGAGCTAGCCGTTGCCAAGCTGCCGCCGAGTGCCGCAGAAATATCAGAGAAGATATCGCCATCTAAATTAAGCGCCGGATACAAGGCGTTACGCGGCGGATCAGTAATCATTTTTTGCAGCTGTACTGATGGGCGCATGACCATAAATGATGGCGGCGCTACGCGCTCTTGGGTAAGTTCACGACGCACCTCATTTAACACATGGCTAAAGACATCGTCGTATTCCATGTATTCACGCTTAAGACCGAAGTAAACCTCTTTGTGTTTACGGCGGGCATCGCGGAAAACATCGCTAATCCAGTCTTTAATGGCTTGGCGCTCATTGTGCATAAAGAGAATCGGGTCACCCTGCTTAACCGCTCGGGCATGCTTCTCTTCACCATCCACAATCACTTTAACCAGACCGTCCTCTGGCACTGCCATGTTGAAGCTACCGTATTGGTCACCACCGCCGGCGCTCATACGTGAGATAGAGATCGCCGTATTGCGCGTGGGGATACCAAACTCTTTCAGCGCCTCAACCAGTTTGTATAGTTTGCGCCCCGAGGTGTTTTCCGGCACCCCCCATAGGCAACGCTCTGGCGGATTAGCCACAATCCGCGCCGCCTGGGCATCAATTAACTCGTAGTGATAAGCCAAACCCGCCGCTTCTACTTTGGCTTTGTAGTCGGCCTCATAAATTTCTTCGATGGCTTCCCGCATCACGCCGTCGTAACCCGGGATCACGGTATCTTTTAAGCCAAGATAGATATCACGTTTTTCATCCAAGGCGCGTTGGAAAAACTTATGCGCCCAATCACGTACCTTCTGAATATCGTTGGTCGCAATTAGCCATGGATCACCCAAATGGATGTCACGGCGGTGCAACTCCACCGGGTCGCCGCTAGCGCCAACAAACATTACCTTCGCTACACCGGTGGCTTTTGATAGCGCGTTGGCGCTCTCTTTAATGCCGCCACCGTCCATGGTATCGACCACAATATCGCGACCAATCCACTGCGGCGGATTGTGTTGCAGATTGCGGAACTGAATATCCTCACGCGTAATATTGCCTGCAATGCCCTTACGAATAGCACCGTTAGGCGACTTGGTCGCCAGCTTGTCTAGCTCGGATTCTTTAATATGCGGATATTTTTCAAGCAGCTCATCGAGCTGTGCACGGTTCACGGTCATGCCGGCGTTTTTAATACCGACGCCGTGTTCTTTTAGCGCCTCAATGGCATCACGAACAACCTGGCCATTGGTCACCAAACGCTCTTCAGCCGAGAGGTCTATTTCCACCAAGTTGATATCCAGCTTGCTGGTCACAAACTGTTCTAGAACCCGCTCGAAAGCCACCTGCGCCATCTCGTCGCCGTGCAAAATCACCAGCGGGCTGCTTACCTTAATCTTATCTACCATCAACTTCCCCAAGTGCGCTGTGTAGCGCTAAAGCATTGTTGCCATTAATTGGCTGAGAACATTAACTCAATGCGTCGCTAAGGCCAAGTTGAGGCGACGATGCAGATCGTTAATTTTGCTAGGTAACCGCCTAATTTAGGCATAAAATTCGGCACTATTCGTATTCGGTGCCATGCACCTGCTATAGGCCTTAGCCATGAAAATCGCCGTTCTCTCTCGTAACCCCAAGCTTTATTCAACCCGTCGCCTAATCGAGGCCGCCGAGCAACGGGGCCATGAGGCCCAGGTCTTTGACCACCTACGTTGCTACATGAATATCGCTTCCAGCAAACCACAGGTGCATTACAAAGGCCAAGTGCTGGAGGGCTATGGCGCCGTTATTCCTCGAATTGGCGCCTCCGTAACCTTTTACGGCACCGCGGTACTACGGCAGTTCGAAATGATGGGGGTCTACCCACTAAACGAGTCTGTCGCGATTTCACGCTCCCGAGACAAGCTTCGTTCCTTGCAACTGCTGTCACGTAAAGGGGTTGGTATTCCAGCCACCGGCTTTGCCAACGCCCCACACGACACTGGCGATTTACTCGATAGCGTTGGTCAACCGCCCTATATCGTTAAATTAATTGAGGGCACGCAGGGTAAAGGAGTGGTCCTAGCAGAAACGCGTAAAGCAGCAGAATCTCTGGTCGATGCATTTCGCGGCTTAAATGCGCACTTCCTAGTACAGGAATTCATTAAGGAAGCCGGCGGTGCCGACATTCGTTGCCTTGTAGTCGGCGATAAAGTCGTCGCGGCCATGAAACGACAGGCTAAGGAAGGAGAGTTTCGTTCAAATCTACATTGCGGCGGCTCCGCCAGCATTACTCGGCTGACGCCACAAGAGCGGGCTGCCGCCGTCAAGGCAGCAAAGGTGATGGGACTTAATGTGGCCGGGGTCGACTTACTACGCTCTAGCCGTGGCCCCCTGATCATGGAAGTGAACTCATCACCCGGCCTAGAAGGAATTGAAACCGCCACTGGCAAAGATGTAGCGGGCATGAT
Organism: Gammaproteobacteria bacterium; assembly: GCA_030425645.1. Classification (GTDB taxonomy): domain Bacteria; phylum Pseudomonadota; class Gammaproteobacteria; order JAPPPA01; family JAPPPA01; genus JAPPPA01. The sequence goes on from JAUHZK010000005.1 coordinate 251,517, forward strand.
CATTCAGTTCATCGAAAAAAATGCCCGTGCCGGCCGCACCCGCACGCGCGGAGGCTAAAACGTGTCTAGCCGTAAAGCGACAAACGCCATTCCTGACATCTGTCTTGGCGGCACCACCATCGCCGCAGGCACTCGTGCGTCAGTAAATTTACCTATTGCAGAGTTATATACGCATATACCAGCCACCATGCCGGTCGAGGTCATTCGCGGCAAACGCCCAGGACCAACCCTGTTTGTGAGTGCGGCGGTGCATGGTGACGAGATCAATGGCGTTGAAATCGTACGTCGGCTATTGGCTTATCCCAAGCTCAACAATATTAAGGGCACTTTAATCGCCGTGCCGATAGTGAACGTACAAGGTTTTCTAGAGCAGTCACGCTACCTGCCAGACCGCCGTGACCTGAACCGCTGCTTTCCCGGCAGCGAGCGTGGCTCGGTGGCCGGACGCTTGGCGTGGATGTTTGCGCAAGAAATCGTCGCTAAAGCTGATTACGGCATTGACCTGCATACCGGTGCTATTCACCGCGGCAATATGCCGCAAATTCGTGCTGACGTCGCTGATAGCCGCACTGCTGAGTTGGCCGCGGCCTTCGGTGCCCCCGTTACTATTAACTCCAGTTTGCGGGACGGCTCACTAAGAGAATATGCCGCTAGTAAAGGAATACCAATGCTGGTTTATGAAGCCGGCGAAGCCCTGCGTTTTGATGAAACCAGTATTAGCGTTGGTTATAAGGGCGTACTGAACGCCATGCGTCATATTGGCATGCTGCCCAAATCTCGCCGCAAACCCAAAGCCTCGGTGATCGCCAATAGCAGTAGCTGGTTACGGGCAGAACAAAGCGGCATAGTCCGACCCTTTGTCGGTCACGGAGAAAACGTCGAACGAGGACAATTGCTCGCGACTATTTCTGATCCGTTCGGCAATAACGAGGTCGAACTTAAGGCTAAATTTGACGGCATTGTCATTGGCAGACTTAACCTGCCGCTGGTTAACGAAGGTGATGCCGTGTTTCATGTTGCTCGCTTTGGCTCAGTTGACGCCGTTGAGCAAGTTGTTGACCAATTGCAGGCGGAACAAGAACAAGACACTGCCCGCGAACTGAACCACCCGCCGGTCATATAAGAATGCCTAATAGAAATTCCACACCCGATTTAACGCTGCTCGGCTGGCGTGAATGGCTGAGCCTACCGCAACTCGAACTACCACTGATTGCCGCCAAAATAGACACAGGAGCGCGTACGTCTTGTCTCCATAGCTTTGAAGTCAATCCCTTCGAAAAAAACGGCCAGCTATGGGTGCGATTTGGTCTACATCCAATCCAAGACAATAACGACGTGCAAATATGGCGCGAAGCCGCCGTATTGGACCAGCGCACCGTTACCGACAGTGGCGGCCACCAAGAAAAACGCTATGTTATTGAGACTGAATTAGGACTGGGCAACCAAACTTGGCCCATCGAAATGACGCTCACCAATCGCGACAACATGCGTTTTCGCATGTTGCTCGGCCGCACTGCCATGAATAGCCACTGTATGGTTAACCCGGTATCTTCTTGGCTACTGGGAAAACCTTCCCAACAGCAGCTAGCTGCCGCCGAAAACACATGGCGACAGGAAGCAATTACGCATTAGGCTTCAACGTTGTGATAGACGTTTTGCACGTCATCAACATCATCGAGCATTGAGGTTAAGCGCTCAAACATTTGTTGGTCTTCCTCGCCACTCACGGCAACCGTGTTCTGAGGAATAAACTGGATTTCGTTAACTTCAAATTCGATTTCACCAAACGCGTCTTTCAACGCCTGCTCAGCCTTATTACTTTCCGCGGGTGGTACAAACGCCGTTACGGTGCCGTCTTCCTCTTCAACATCGGTAACGTCAATGTCAGCCATCAGCAACGCTTCCAGTACCGCCTCTTCATCTTGGCCGCCGAAACGCATAATCGCCAAGTGATCAAATAAGTGAGCCACCGTACCCGGCGTTCCTAATTTGCTGTTCGACTTAGTGAAGCAGTTACGCACATCACTAATCGTGCGATTTGGGTTATCGGTTAAGCAATCCACAATGAACATACTACCCGCGGGACCAAAGCCTTCGTAACGGGCTGGCTGGAAATCCTCGCCAGCGCCACCTTTGGCTTTATCAATCGCCTTTTCGATCACATGCGATGGCACCTGAGAACGTTTAGCGCGGTCAATCGCACTGCGTAACGCGAGGTTGCTATCTGGCTCTGGGCCACCTTGTTTGGCTACCACATAAATTTCACGGCTATGACGGCTATAAACTCGGGCATTCTGATCCGAAGTTTTAGCCATTGATTCTTTGCGGTTTTGAAAGGCGCGTCCCATTCGTATTTCCTATTCAGTTGGGGCTTAACAGGCAGCAAATAATAACGGAAGAACGCCGCCAGCTAAACGCTTACTGCAATCCTTTGTTACTATTCCAAATAATAAAAACGCGGTAGGCAACAGCCGCCGCGACATAATAGAACCCAAACGCTCGGAGGGGGCATGACATTTACTCGAATTTTTGGCGCTACAGCCGTCGTTTTAAGCTTGGCAGCCTGTGGCGACAACAGCCCACGCCTTGGCGAAGATAATGGCGGCAACAGCGCCAACAGCTGGCCACTTTTTGATGGCATGCCCTCTGGGCGCGCTAATCAAAGCGTGATTGTTGACGGTGAGTTCGTCGGTACCGACGAAGTACATTTCGCGCGCGGCGCCAACGCCGACGGCATTTACCACGAAGAATACTACTGTCTTAACCCAGCTGACTGCCCACCTACCCCGCAGCCATCGCCAATTGAAGACGACGATGTATACCGCCACGCAACATGGGGCGCTTTTGGTGCCGACCGGGCGGCCCATAATGGCGACTACTTATTACCGACCGACACTAACCGCTGGCCAGATTTCACGGCCGACATTGCCTTTGTCCGCTTAGAGGCGGATAACAGCGATCTCTATGTTCATATTCGCTTTGTTTCATTTCCGGCCGCCAATACGCAAATTGCTACATTCGCTTTCAGTAACGCGGGCACCACGCCCACGGTAACCGCATGGCCACGTAATGCAGGAATTAGCAGCGCACACAGCCATGCCTTTACTTTGTGGGGCGACGGCGGCGAAATTGCCGAAGTCGGCGGTGTCAGCAGCGATCTCATTAGCCTAGGCGGTGAAGTACGCACATCTGAGCACGCCTTAGAAGCGCGTATTCCACTCTCCGCATTGCCCGCCGCACCTTGGCGTCTCAACGTTGGTGCCGGCTTGGCTGACCCGAACGACCATCGTCAATATTGGACCGTGCCGGCCGGTTCACCCACAGCTACCGCGCCGGGAACCGACGCCAATAACGCTCCCGGCTCTAATGTATGGGATCTTGCCTTTACCCCGCATGACCCGAATTACCACGACGACCATATTCAAGCCGACCTCCTACTCGCCGGTGACGTTAGCGACGCCCATGCGATTGTGAACTTGGCCGCCATGCAAAGCCAAGCCAGCACCGTGGCACCGGCAATTACCGGCCGCATCAACCACACTTACCAATCGGCCTTTGATTTTGGTGACGGCATTACCCGCGGTCCAGGTGCAATACCACCGCCGCCCAATTTAGGCCCTGCGGCTGGTTTGATACCCAATACCGTAAAACCTAGAGACACCGCCGTTAGCTACGAATACACCGGCGCCATGCAGCCCTATTTGGCCTATATTCCAACGGCCTATCCCAGCAGCAGTCACGACTGGCCACTAGTGCTCTATTTTCATGGTCTAAACAATTACGCCTGGGAACCCTTTGGCTTGACCCTAGGTTTAGAGGACGAGTTAGAAGCCCGAGGTTATCTATTTGCCTCGCTATTGGGGCGTGGCGATATTTTCTTCGAAGGCCGTGGCGAGCTCGACCCATTAGAAGTAATAGAGCATATGTCGGCGCGATACCGCATCGACAAAAATCGCATTTATATTCTGGGCCACTCGCATGGCGGCGGTGGCGTCATTAATGTATCTAGCCGCAACCCCGACTTGTTTGCCGGCGTTGCCTCAACACAGATAATAAACGGCCCCGCCAGACCGGAAAACTATCTGCATTTACCCACCATGCATATTGCCGGGCTGGGCGACCCGGTTGACACCGGCAACGGTGCCAATAGCCGCTATCAAGCTGGTGCTGATCTGGGCTACGACACGCAAAGCATTGTCTACACACTGAAAACCCACGAAAACTCGGCTATCTATGACTCGCTAACGCAGATATTCGACATGTTTGACCGCCATACCAACCCGGAGAATCCGGGAGAGGTGATTTACACCCGTAGCGGCGGCGACTTTGATGAATCACTCGGCCTGCTCCATAACGGTGCCTATTGGGTCTCCAATATGCAGGCTGCAAATGATGCTGCCGATATGACCATTCGCGCCCAAAGTTTTGGCATTGCTCATCAACCGCTTGACCCAAGCAACGCCACCACCACGCAAAATAACGCCTTTGATAGCGGCGGCATTAATAGCCCGCTGCGAACACTGGGCACACATAACCAAAGCATTCCGGCTTACGGCCCTGCTATTACCGTTAGCAACCGCGTTGATATCAGCACCACCAATCTAGCCGCAGCCACCTTCGATATCGCTCGCATGCAGATTGACCTGCAAGCGCCCGGCGCAGTCTTCAACCTAAACCTCAGCCACGACCTAAACTTGCAGCTCAGCAATGCTGGCGTCAGCAGCTTGAACTGGCAGGCCGAGGACGGCAGCGGCACCACTATTAGCAGCGGCACCGCTACACTGACCAACAACACCGTAGATATTGCGGTGCCTGCGACTACTGCTGTATTACGGTTCCCTTAATGGCAGCTTGGGTACCTCATGTCGGCAGTTACCGCCGCCGCATGCCAGTCTCTTTGGCACGAATGTATGAAAATGCACTCGACTGGGAACACCTGCCGTGGTTACACCAAAGCAGTTTTAGCGACATAGAGTGCATTGACGCCGGCGACTGGGGCTGGCGGGCCAAGGCCACACTAGCCAACACCAACCCTAGCCAGTTGCCAGCCAAATCGCTATGGCACAAAGCTTTAGGCAAATCACTCCGCCACCAACCCTGGCAGCTACTTAAATTCAGTAGCCGCTTAATCGCTCAATCACTGGCTGCCAAACGCGGCGGCAAAGAGGTGCTGCTAGAGTTACGCCTAGACCGAGAACGCAAACGCTGGATCACCACCACCTTAGCTGGCGTTGGCGCCGGTACCGAGATTTGGACGCATGTAATTGAACATGACGCAGAGGATATTGAGGTGGTCGTCGACTTCTTTGTGCCTAATATCCCGCAGCCAATGGCGGCACCGCTAGGCCGCTATTACCAAAATCTCTATCACCGTTTATACGACGAAGACCAAGAGATGATGGAGACTCGCCAGCAGGCTTTAGACAAGGTCAAATCTCCCCAGAAAAAAGACAGTACAACAGTGTCCCTTGGCGACATTGAAGAATTAAAAGCCAAGCTACCGATAACGGTTAGTCTCGCCGGTCGCGATTGGCAGTTACGTGAACATCAAAATCATATAGCCGTTCACGCAACTCTTTGCCCGCATATGTTAGGGCCACTAGACCAAGGGCATACTTCGGCAGAAGGCACGGTACGCTGCCCTTGGCACGGTTATGAGTTCTCCTTAGCCACTGGCGAAAACCTTAGCGGGCAACGCTGCAAACTGCCCAAGCCACCAGAAACAAAAATTGAAAACGGACAGGTCACTCTGGTCATTTAGCTAGCGCTTAGAGTCAATATTCGCTGCTAGCTACACGCTAAGCTAGCCCCAAAACTCAGTACCAATTATCACTATGAAATGTTTAGTCACCGGCGCCACCGGATTTTTAGGCACTAACCTAGTAGTTGAACTGCTTAAACAGGGCTGGGACGTACGCGCCTCAGGTAGCCGCGCGAACGGTACGCCTTATTTACAGGCACTCGCAGTTGAATACGTAGCCGCTGATATCACCAAGCCCGAGGAGTGTGCTCGATTAGCCGATGGCTGCGACGTGGTATTCCACGTTGCCGGCGACACGTCGTTCTGGAAGCGCCAATACGCTCGCCAACGCCAAATTAACGTAGAAGGCACCCGTAATATTGCCGAGGCCTGTGTCGCTGCCGGTGTTAAACGCCTTATTCACACCAGCACGGCCGACGTTTTTGGCTATAGCGAAGATGGCCAAGCGGTAACCGAAGGCCACCCTTTCAACTACGTCAATATGGATTACAACTACGGCGAAACCAAAGTGGCTGGCGACGAAGTTGCTCGCAGCTACCAAAGTGACGCGCTCGATGTAGTGCTGATCCATCCCGGTTTTATGATCGGGCCTTATGATCACACCCTACAAGTCGGTCGCGTTTTCTTTGAATTAAAAGATGGCAAGATTCCGGCCTACCCGCCCGGCGGCTCATCGTTTTGCCACGTGACAGAAGTGGCTAAAGCCCATATTGCCGCGGCTAACAAAGGCCGCGCTGGTGAGAGTTATATCTGCGCCGGCATGCCCTATAGCAACTTGCCGTTTGCTGACTTCTTCGGCCAGATGGCGGACGCCGTGAATACCAAGCGACCCCGCTTTGCCATGCCCTACTGGGCTTGGATTGCTTACGCTTATTTATCAGAATGGTTCGGCAACATCACCAACCAAGCGCCGCAAATTAACCCCGGCCAAGCGCGGTATATGGGACGCCCGCAAATGTATGACAGCAGCAAAGCCATTAAGGAACTGGATTATCTAGTTCCACCCGTTGAAGACGGTATTCGTGATGCATTGCAGTGGTACCGCAGCAACGGCTTCAAAATCTAACATCAGGCGAAATACGCCTTTCAAACATCTTCACAAACAGCCAAGTAATATGATTTTCATTCTGCAAAATCCTTAATCACACAAATGGCAAGCCACTGATATAAAAGGAAAAAATTGGTGGCACACAATTTGCGGGCTTGATCTTACACAGTAATCCAATGATGTGAGATCACTATGCGAAATTTAGGGATAGGCTTTGCTTTATTAACACTGATGGGGTGTTCAGGTTCTGAGACTACCAATCCAACTGTGCCAACGGGCGAGCAAACCTATTCTCTCAGCTTCGCCAATTACTCAGCCCTAGAAGCAGAAGAACGCTCCGCTATCAGCAGCAAAACTGGTGTCTGGGAAGGCTCACTTTCGCATCCGACGTTGGGCAACTATCGGCTTCAAGTCGTTATTGCGCCGACTGGCGGCACCATTGTTAGGGCTGAATTTATTGACGACGAGCGCTCAACCCACTTTAATGCGGTAAACGTTTTTGGGGTGCCGTCGCTAGTCTCGGATGAGGGTGATGTCACGCAAATGGAGCTAAACCGCCCCCTTAATAATCAGTTCTGGAAAGATCAGCCAGACTCCTCAATTAATGACGCTTTCGTGCTGTTGGAGTGGCAAAACAACGAATTGACCGTTGTTGTCGACTTGTACAAGCAAGGGCAGTATGAAACCTTTTTAGGAGATGCGGTGCCAGCCTCCACTGGGGCATACAATATCTGGTCCGATAATACTGTTCTAACCGGGTTACTTAGTCACTTACCAGCTCTGTACGTGCAAAACCAAGGTAGTTTCGAATTCGCTGCAGATGATTGCCTATTCTCCGGTAGCTTTTTATCACCTTTCACACTGACCGCAACGCAGCACGTTAACGGCACATTAAGCTGCTTGTCGAATACATTTGGGGTCACTGCCGGTGACTACAGAGGCGCCGCCTACATTGTTTCAGATAGAAACTGTGTCACCCCATTAAACCGGGCCGGCAACGCCATCGCATTTACCCTGGAAACGACAGATTTAGAACGACAATTGTTTAGCCAACTCTGCCTAGTTTTATAGCGACTTGGTTCTGAGTCTTTCGCCGTACCCTTCTCATCAAATAGACCAAGCTAAGCGCGCGGTTTAACAAATGCGCAACACGCCTTATAAGCGCTTTAATTGGACCCGCAACTACGTTACTAGTAGATCACCTCGTTACTCGCAGCTAGCTCGTAATTAATACTATGCAACACTAGGCAATTACTGATTTGCAGACAACCGCGGAAACCAACGCGTTGAAACAGGCAGAGCGCCGCATTGGGAGTCTAGAAATAGCTGGAAAGCATTGACCACATCGGCAAGTAAACGCCTAGCCCAAATACGGCCACAACAGCGGCCAACACACATAACAATGCCGGCTGAACCAATGCACTTAGCTGTTGAGCCTGATGTTTAGCTTCGTCTTCATAGTATTCACCGATTTGCGACAACAAATCAGATAAGGTCCCGGTGGACTCTCCGATGGCTAAAATTTCTAAAACTGCCGGCGTGAACAGTCCACTTCTTTGCGCAGCAGAATGTAGTGAATCCCCACCCTTAAGATAACCCTGCAGCGATGCCATACGCTGTTTGAAATAGGAGTTACCCGCGACATCAGCACTGACCCCCAATGCCCTAACCAGCGGTATCCCCGAATTAGTCATCATTCCCAGAGCATTACAGAACCGCGACATCATGCAGTAATTAACTATTCGACTAAACCACGGCACATTCATTTTGGTCCAACCCCAAACGAATTCGCCGCGGGGTAAACGAATAACTAAATTGGCCACACAGAAAAACAAAACCAATGCTGCAGCAAAGGCCACGCCATATTTATTTACAAAGCTAGAGCATGCAATAAGCAGCTCTGTCGCCCAGGGCAAATCAGCACCTAATTGATGAAATACCTTCTGAAACGCCGGTACTGCAAAAATATTGACCACCAACATAGCAGCCATCAATGCTGCCATAACCACTAAGGGGTAGCGTAGAGCCTTCCATACGTCGCGCCGAGTCGTTTGCTCGCGGTCAAGTTGGGTAAATATGTCGGCAAAAGCCATATCCAAGCGACCCACCTGTTCTGCAGCGTGAACGATGGCAATAGACGCCGGTGACAACAGCTCCTTGTTCCTTTGCAAGGCGCTCGCCAACTCTTGTCCCGTTGCCACATCTTGCGCCACCGCCAAGGTCAATCGCTTCAATTGCGGCGTACTGGTACTACGCGCAATACACTCAAGTGCGGTAGAGACCGGCAGCCCAGCTTTCAATAGGCTCGCCATTTGGCGACAAAACATAATTCGCTCCGAATCAGACAGCGGGGTAATGCTTATTTGTCCAATTCGCCTAACGGTTTCTGCAAAACTCTGTTTCTCTAGCTCAACAGAAATTGGGAAGTGGCCGGCCACTGCCAGTGACCTTGCTGCATCTTCCGCGGTCACGGCCGTCTTGATTCCTCGAATCAAATCGCCAGCGCTCGTTCGGGCGACAAAGTGAAACTGTTTCATTTGGTCAGCCCTTCTGCATTACCGAGTACGCGCCTAATTTCAGCGAACGTAGTCTGTCCTTGGTCCGCTTTCTCGAACGCCGACACCCATAGACTATTTTTTTGTAGTTGTTGTTTTTCAAATGTATCTAGCTGATTCTCGAGCATCGCGCTGCCAAGCTCATCACTTAGCTCAAGCAACTCATAAACACCTACACGCCCTCTGAGTCCGCTACCGCCGCAATGGTGGCAGCCTTTGCCCTCTTTATATTTACTTGGAGCCGGCATAGAAAATGACGACAGCCAGGCAAGGTCTGCTTTTGAAACCTCCCTAGGCTCAGCACAGAATTGGCAAACTTTACGTAGCAGACGCTGCGCAACCACAAGTCGCAACGCGCCTGCCACCAAATATTTTTCCACTCCCATGTCTAGCAAACGAGGTAACGCCGACTGCGCGTCGTTGCAATGCAAAGTAGAGAGCAGTAAGTGTCCGGTCATCGCTGCTCTAACCGCCATTTCGGCTGTCTCTTTATCGCGCATTTCACCAACCAAAATCACATCTGGGTCATGCCGTAATGCGACACGCAATACATCAGCGAAACCAAGGCCGATTTTGTTATTTACCTGCACTTGAGTGGCCCGTTCAACCTCCACTTCAATGGGATCTTCAACGGTAAGCAATTTACGTTCTGAGGTATCAAGCTCAGACAACAACGCGTTCAAGGTTGTGCTTTTACCGCTACCGGTAGGACCAACAACTAAGACCATCCCCTGAGGGTCCTGCAATACTTTTTGTATCACCGAAGTCTGCGCAGCATTGAAGCCGAGATGCCCTAGCTCACGGCGTTGTTTCGACTTCACTTGCAGACGCATAGTGACGGATTCGCCATATGCAGTCGGCATTGTCGCGATCCTAACTTCTACCTCTTGCTCTAGCAGCGGCATTACAAAGCGCCCCTCTTGCGGTATTCGCTTTTCGGCGATATCTAGCTCAGCCATTAGCTTTAAGCGGATAACCAAGGCAGCAAAGATATTGACCTTGTCAACGCGCTGCTCTTGCAATAAGCCGTCTACTCGTTGGCGAATCCTAAAGCTCGCCGGGCCCGGCTCAAGGTGGATATCTGAACTTCCCAGCTCCAAAGCATCTACAAATATGTTTTGTAACAACTTCATGACTGGCGCATCTTCAGCACTCGTAGCATCACCTGCGGCACTCGACATCGTTACTTGATGCTGAGATAGCTCCTGCTCCAATACTCTGGCAATCTTCCTAATTTCATCAGAGCGTCGGTAAGAACGCTGGAGCATTTCGCTAAGCAAGCTTTGCTCACAAGGAACCGCTATCACATCAGCGGCTAAAGTAGCTTTTAACTCGTCGATGGCGAAGATATTTTCACAATCTAGCATCGCCACAACCACCGACTCGCCCTCACGCCGAACCGGTATCGCGCCTAAACGCAGTGCACTGCTATGAGGTAGTTTGGCCAGCAATTCAGCGTCTGGTCTATCCCCTATGTTTAGGATCTCATGACCTGCCGGTGAAACGACGCTTAGTGCACTCACTTTCTAAGCCCCTCTCAGTTTTGCTAACCGACCGATAGAAAGCTCCCCCAGTGGACTTTTCATACCTTGCTGCTGCACGATCCTGCGATACACCGCCGTTGCAGAACCAATGTTGCCAAGCGCTTCGTGGCAGACCCCCAAACCAACTAGGGCTTTGACGTGATTGGGGTTCAAAATTAGTTGCTCTCGATACCAGTAGAGCGCCTTAGCATATTGTCTATCTCGATAAAACAACCGTGCTAAATACAGCTCACCAACCCCACGAAAGTTCTGCTCACCGGTATGTCGTTCAACAACCGCTATAGCTGCCTTAATGTTGCCGCTTTGCTCCAGCTGTCTCGACTTCTCCAACCAACCGGTCGACGCAGTCGAGACGCTAATACTCGGCTCATTAACAGCTGTTATTGGGGATTTAAGCGCAGCTTTTTCTGCCTTACGAGCAACCTTTGCCTTTGGTTCTTTCCTCTCAGCTTGAACTGACGCCACCTTTTGAATAGGAACCTCGGCGCCCGCAGCCCTCGCCTTCGACCGGTCTACTTTTTCAATTGGTTGTGAAGAAACCAATTCGACTTCGGTCTTAGCAAGTTCGTCCTTTGGCGCAGGTTTTGTAGTCAGACTATAGGGACGCAGGCTCATCTCCAGAACCTCAGCGTTTGCCCCTTTAACCTCGATGGTTTCGGAGGAATTTACTGGCAAGCTAACTTCGCCATCAGTCACTGATAACACTTTGCGTTCGATCTCGGCCACCTGTTTTTCTTGTGCGACTTCAACAACCTCCGCAGTACCGGTTAGCGATTGATCAACCGACATTGCGACTCGCTGGCCTTGCTCGGCTGGTGCTTGGGATAACAACAACCACAGGCAAATAGATGCGGATGAAATTAACGCCACCGGTGCTGCAAACCACACCAGTTCTCTAGAAGCCGGCTTATCTTGATTTTTTCTTTCCCAATGAAAGGGCATAGTGTGCACGCCTACGACAGGATCAACTTTTCTTAGCGCTTCCGCGATTACAGACATAACATTACTCTCCTACACAACCGCAAATGCCAACGCCATCAGCAATGCACTTGCACCAAAGCCCAGCAGTAATCCGGCCGTTATTTGACTAGCCATCACACGCCTTACGGCGCTCGTTTTCCCAACTTGAAATGAACACTCCGTCAGTGCTCGACAGACATCTTTGGTTAGCACGCGCTGATGGCGATTTGCGTATGCCGAGACCAAAGCCAGGTTAGCGACCACGTTAATTACCCGCGGGTTACCCTTGGCATGCTTGAGCAAAAGCCCCAAAGCTTCTTCATGAAACAACTGCATGTTACGACCACCGGCATTGACTACCCGACCGATCAAATACGCGCGAGCATCCTCTGCAGAAAGCGGCTTCAAACGCACATCTAGAACAATCCTTTGCCTTAGGGCGGCCAATTCAGGCCGCATTAACAAGTCGTCTAGCTCATTCGAACCAAACAACACAACCTGCAAAAGTCGGCTATCTCGCGTGTCTAAGTTGGCCAACAGCCGCAAGCTTTCAAGTGCCTCAACACCAATACCCTGACTTTCATCGAGAACAATAACGGCCGTACGGCCCGCCGCACGTAAATCAATAAGCCTCAAATAAATTTCACGGACAACACTGTCATCATCTAACCCCGCATCGATTTTGATGCCAAGCTCCTGAGCCACTACACGCTGAATACCGGAAACATTCTGTGGTGGCGACGGCAAGTAAATAACGAATTTACTGTCGTCCAAGCTATCGATCAGCATCCGGCAGAGCAGGGTTTTACCCATCCCAATATCACCGCTAATCTTCAAAAAACCATGCCCAGCAGAAATGCAATACTGAAGAGACATCAGCGTATCTGCATGCTGCGGCATCGCAGTGTATTGCCGCGTGTCCGGTGTTAGGTCAAACGGCGGGTACTCAAGTTGGAAGTAATCTGCATACATGACATTACCAATCCTGCATTCCCAAAGTCTGCGAAACACCTGTCCAGTCGCCGTTTTCAACGACCACCGGACGAAGCAGGATGACCAGTTCTTTTTTCAGCTCTGAATTGCGCCGCTGCCCAAAGGCACCGCCAACCACGGGTACATCGGACAAGCCCGGAATGCCCGCGCGCTGATTATCCGTAACGCTTTGCATCAGGCCGCCGATAACAACTACCTGGCCGCTCTTGGCACGAATCACTGAGTCGGACTCACGTACGTTCGCGGTTGCCAACGGCACAGTCTGGCTGCCATTGCCCAAGGGCAATAGTTTGTTAGTTTCAGAAACTTCGCTAATAGTTGGGTGTACGTGCAGCGTGATAATCCCGTTATCACTTACCTGCGGTGTCACGTCTAATGCAATTCCCGAGAAAAATGGAGTTAAGGAAACAGACGGCGAAGTCGTGGTGGCACCAGAGGTGCTGGTGGTGGTAGTCGCTATATCAGTTACGAAGAATTCATCAGTGCCGACCTTAATTACAGCTTTCTGATTATTGAGCGTTGACACTCTTGGGCTAGACAGGACCTGAACATCTCCCTGTTGCTTAAGCAGCTCAATAAAGCCTCCAAAGTCATTTCCTTGGAAACCAAGATTAAAAACCCCACCAAAGGCAGCAACGTCATTCAAAGACGGGAAAGCATTGCCACTAGGCCCAACTTGGCCGGCATTTCCCCGAACCCCTGACCCCACACCGTTAAGAACTGACCCGCCGCCAATTTGGTTAGCAAAGAACCCGTTACCGCTACTATTTAGGGCTAGACCTGACCAATTAATACCGGACTGAAAACCCTCACTCAACGTCACCTCGAGTATCTTTGCCTCTAGCATCACCTGCCGAGAAACATTGGCTTCCATAGCCTCCAGCAGCTGTTTAATCTGGCGTAACTCTCTCAAGCTAGCGGTCACCACAACCACGCCGCTTTGTGGGCTTAAGCTAACGTTACGGCCTGGCTTGGCCTCGATTATCTGGCCTAAGCCTTGTTCCAGCTCGGCCCAAAAATCTGAACGATTGACCGTTTGAATGTCCACGTTACCAGTCGCATATCTATGATTGTCGGGGCGCTTTCCATCACTGATCGCCGGTGGCTGAGACATATCGCCGGCATGCACTTGGCTATGTGACTTCCCCTCTCGAGCGACTGCTAGATAATCAACTTTAAACATCCGTGTCTGCAAGTCACCGGTGATAATCCGATAGCCATAATCATTTTTCTCGAAGTCATATCCATAAACGTCTGCAACGGCGTTGAGCGCCTCTTCTATGGTGACGTTTTTGAGCGTTAAAGATATAGTTCCAGACAGTTTCTTGGGTAACACCAGATTTTCGCCAGTGCCGCTCACTAAGCTCATAAAGAACTTCCGCGCAGGCATCGCAACGGCGCTGATGTCGAACCTCTCTTCTACCTCTGGCATAGAGTAGTTAAACGACATCAACTGATCGAGCTCTTCTACCGAGACTGGTATCGGTTGATTCTCTTGCGTGCTTTCTAGCGGCGCAAATGCAAGCGCATCTTCGAAGCTGGAAGCCCCACTCCTGTCTTTCCCAGTGTGAGCACACCCGGAAATAATTCCACCCATTAATAAGATCATCATTTTTTTCATCTGCATCTCCTAGGCTTTATTCGCCTATCAACTGCTGTCTGTTTTCGTTAACACCGAATGGTTAGTTGCGACGCTGCTTCAATGAGCTGTCAATCAGCGTCAGCTTTAACCTTTTTTGCCCTTTAACCATTTCCACACCCTCTGTAGTAATACGCTTAAGTGTGTAACCCCGTATTCGACTGCCTGCTTTTAGCTCACGACCATTGATAAAAGCCGAATACTCGCCCCCTCTAAAGAACACCCCTTGTAGCTCCATCTTTAGGGCAGGTTTGCCCTGCTTGATTGTTGGCGGCTGCATTGGATTGCTGAAAGCAGGATTTATAAAACCAAGGCTCAAAAACAGGGTTGCCAGGTAGTGCCTTTTCATTTTGTTGCTCACTCCAAACTCATCGCAATTTCACTAGCGTTGCCGGTCACTGCGGCAAGTTCAAAAGCAATTAACAGCCGTGTTTTGTTGTCACGACCTAATTCGAAACTACGCACGTCCCAAATGCTTTCAGATTCCGCCAACGCTGAATGCAATGACTCCGCAGCCTCATAACTGCCTAAAAACGTCAAACTCACTCTAAGCAGAGAGAGACTGGCTAATTCACTCAGCTGCGGGCTTGAACTAAAGCTCTGCATACTCACTATCTCAATCTCTTGCTCGCTTTCTATAAGCGCGTTCAGCTCAGCTAGCAATGCCTGCGATGACCGCAACGTGCTCATTAGAGCCAATGCCTGATGGCGCTGATCGAGCGAAGAAGTGGTTTCCGCCTCACCACCAAGATCACTGGCATCGACCGTCGCTGTCGCAGTTTTTACCGACAACAGTTTTATTTCTCCTTGGAGCAACTTGGTTTGATTATCGGCAGCGACTTTGTCGGCATCTATAAAACGCCACTCAGCCGCATACAGCACTAAAACCGGGGCAAACATGGTTGCCAACACAATGAAAAAGAACTCTATTCGCCTGAAACGATTTAAGGCGATACTGAACACTAAGCGGAGTGACTTCATGGGATTCTCCGAGGACTGAATTTCACAAGAAAAGAAATCTCTGAATGTTTGCCCTCAGTTTGAGGAGCAAGCTCTAGCTGAGATACTTTGTACGCTTCAATGGCGGTACTTGTGGATAGCTTGTTAAGCCATATATGCAGCTCACCCTGTGACAGAGCATGGCCATGCAGCACTACATTGCCGCTATTCACATAGGAAATTCGAGACAACCAAACCGCGGCCACATCGAACTCTCGCAACACCTCTAGCCAAGGAGGCGTTGGCGTTTTAGCTGGCTGCATTTGGTTAAATTGAGACAACAACTTTGAGAAGCGTGCGTCCGAACCGTCCACCTTGGATACACTTTCGCTAAAGGGTTCTGTATATCCTGCAAGCTGAACTTTGAGTTCGGACAATTTGGCTTCAGCCAGCGCTAACTGCTGTAGTGACTTTTCACGTTCGGATAGCCAATAGAATTGACCAACCACCATCAACAGCCCCCCACACACAAGCGCCGTAACCAATACCCAAAGTCGTCGAGAGCGATACGGCGCCTTTAATTCAGCAGTTATAAAATCTACGTGTTGCATGACTAGACAACAGACAAAACGGGCCGCTGAGCGCGATTAAAAGAAATACCATTAGCGGAAAACCGGGCTCCTAAAGCCGCAAAGGACTCCACGAATAACGGCACACTCATTGAGCGCAAAGCCATCGAGGCTGGTAACAAATCATCGTGGGCGACGCATGACTCACCATCTATTGCTAGCTCTTCGTCTAGCAGTAGCCAAGCCTCAGAGATAACTTTGCCAGTTTGCTTTTTAAGGTAGCGATCAGCGCCGAGCAAAGAGTCTTTTATCTGGTCTAAATAGTCGCCGGAACGCTCCAAAGAAAAACGTCTACTAAACAAAAATTGATCTTCGCTCTGAACCACAGCCACCCCATAGTCAGGACCACAGGCAACAGCAGCGGAGACTGGCGCAGATGATAAGGAATGCAAATACCGGGCAATACACAATTCTGCTATCTGTACGTCTCTAAGACATAAGCCAGCATCTAAGAACGCCTGCCCCATATTAGTCAGCAAGGTGTTGGCAACCACTGCTACATGTACGTTGTTTTCACCCTTCGCGCTTAAGGTCTGGTTGGTATCAAAACATCTTACGACTGAGTTCTCTACTGGAAATGTGACTCGGTCGCTAATCGTCCACCGGATCGCATCCTCAAGTTCATGTTTGGCAACCGGTGGGGCCGCTACCCACATCAGCTGGTAGCAACTAGGCGCCAACACTAAGCTAGCCGGCATACCTCGCAAACCGAGCTCAGAGGTCAGGCTGCTGAGTACAGATGAAACACCGGCGAGCCCGCCGATAGGCCTCTCATAAACAGTAGGGCAGTTCTGCCGTCCGAGCACCAGAGAAACTTTGTCAGCGGAAACGCAAACAGACATCAAACAGTACTCAGAGACACTCCTTGAACGAGCCACCGTAGGTCGCTTTTTAATTTGGTTTTTTCTGTCGAACATAAGTCATTCCATTTGGATTACAGCATGTTCTGAGCAATTAGCTTGCCACCACCAAATTGATTATCAATATGCAAAAAATTCGCTTTCTGCAACAGAAAAACCAATGTTTATCAGTTGCTTATATATATAAGGTGCAAAACCGGCCCAGATAAAATTGGCACGGTAATTGATATGTATCTGACTGCTCGAAGAGAATTTTTCGAAGCATTTATTTACTTTTTAAATTGATTCTCAAAATGCAAAAAAATCGCATTTTGAGTTCTAAGGAGATTGATTATGAAATCAAAGCAATCAGGTTTTACCCTTGCTGAAATGGCCATGGTGATTGCCGTTCTCGGCCTTCTTTCGGCCTTAATTTTGCCTTCGTTTGACGGCATGGTTGCTTCGGCTCGTAAGGCCCAAGTTAAGCAACTGGCCCATCAACTTAATCAGGGTGCGATAGCAGTAAATGCCCTAGCAATTGGAGATAACGCAGTGACGGGTGACACCATTCAATATGGTACGACCTCCGTTACTTTGGAAGAAGGTTATCCTAACACCGCCACTGTCCGAAATGTCTTAGGAGACAGTGTCGAAAACGTTCAGGGTGGTGCGGACCTAATCGATACCGTCTGTACGACGTCTGGTGTACTTTTTGCAGAAGTAGCTTCGAGTGGTATTTTTCAAATATGTAACAAAGGCGCAGTTCTAGCTAATTGCAACGTCCAATACGAAGAGCCTACGGGCCCGACCGTAGGACCAACAATCACAGTCACAACTTCTGGTTGCGGTGATAGCACTACAACTCCTGAAGTAGTGATTAATAACTAGAAATTTAATCTTGGCTTTAGTCCTCTGCCCTAATCGGG
>JAUHZK010000006.1 GCA_030425645.1 Gammaproteobacteria bacterium
TCGTGACGTGTTTGATTACATCGAGTTGTTTTACAACTCAACGCGGCGCCATGGTACAAATGGCATGCTGTCACCAAGGCAGTTTGAAATGAAGAACGTGAGTGTCTAATGGGCTAGTGGCGTATCATTTGAACTTGCCGTTTTGGTTTAGCACCACGGTAAATTTCTCTCTCAACGACATATCGTCGAATAGTCTGTTCAGTGATACGCAGCAGCTCACACAATTATCGCGGCCATTAGGGCCACCCTTGGACTTGGCCCAAAGGTGTTCGATGGTTGCGTCGGCTCGCGTGAGTTTCTTGTCACAGAAGAAGCATTTGTTGCCTTGCATAAACAGGAGTCGTTCAATCGGTTTTGTCGGCATTATTGGTGTCTCGTTGATAGGTTGCTTAATAGTCTTCTGTCAGCGCTTGAAGGTGATCCATTAGCTCTGCAGCGGCGTGGCTTATCAGTGAAGGCGTCACCACCTCGGTGAGGTCAACGTGCCGGCTAACCCAATCTATCAGGGCCGTTTTGTTCGTCTTGCTTGTGCCCGGCGACAAATAGGGCACTAAGGACTGGTTGTTTGGTATCTGCATCCGCAGCATTAATGCTTCAGTCAGTTGCTGTGCATTGCGTGCTTTAATTTTTTCTGGCGTGTTTAAAAAGGTTCGATTATTGAGATACATGTTGTGTCTCCGACTTATTGCTGCCGCTTAAAGCTGCGTTGATGAGATTGTTGAAAGCTGAGCCGTCTTGGCGCGTGAGGTTAGGGACATAACGTGAGTACACTCGGAACAACATCGTGGTGTCTGCATGACCGAGCTGCTTGGCCACCCATTCAGGGTTCTCCCCAGCCGCTAGCCATAGTGTTCCTGCGGTATGTCGTGTTTGATAAGGACGTCGTTTCTCTAGGTCCAAATGACGTAGTAGGGGATACCAGACACGATTCGTGACGTTGTCCGTATCTAAGGGCTCACCTTCACGATTACAGAACACAAACTCTGATAAACCTCCCGTCGAAGCTTTCTGAGTGAGAAGCGCATCCATCACTGGTTGGCTGATATCAATCTCGCGTTGAGAGCCATCGGTTTTGGTGTATTCACATTCACCACGGATCCACGTCTCGCGAACTAGAATCTGGCGACGCTCAAAGTCCACATACTTCCACTTGAGACCATGAAGCTCACCGGTTCGCATGCCCGTAAAGAAACGCACCGTGAAGTAAGGACGAAAGTCCTCTCGCACGTGATCCAAAATCCGTCGCACTTCCTCAAACGTAAACGGCTGAATATCCACACGCTGTTGCTTTAACCGCTTTATCTTCGTCACGGGATTGTTAAAATCGAAGTCGTCGGCCGCCTCCGAAAGGATTTGCCCAAGTATTTGGATAATCCGGTTGATGGTTTTAGCGCTTAAGGATGTATTTCCATTCCGGCCTTTGACTTTGGCGAGGCAAGACCGGAACTGTTTCACATCGACCTTATCGATGCGGCCGACTTCTTTATCCCCAAAGTAGGGGATTAGATGCTTATCTAACGTTGATCGGATAGTGGCGATGTGTGAACGACGCCAGCCGATCTTCATCTGCTCAAACCATGTCTCTGCATAATCAGCAAAGAAAGGCGTATCAACCGCAACAGCCTTCGGCTTGGCCGTGCCAGCAGAAAACTTCTCTGCGTTCTTGGAGCCGGGGAAGAACTCGCCATATTTAAAGGTGCCGAGTGAAATCTCCTCGGCCAGCCGCTTAGCCACCTTTTCCATTTTGCGACGGTTAGCTGGTGTATCGACCAAGGCAGTGTATTCCCTGTATCGCTGTCCCATATATCTAAAGTCGAAGTAAAGTTTATCTCTATGATTTCCAATGCTAGCCATGGCATGCCTCTCCATTTGCCATAGGAATTCCGAAAGTCGCTGTTTGTGCTGAACACATGTCAGCTTCGATGGTTTCCCAGATGTAAAGAATTTTGCGTCCACCAAAAGGCTTCAAATAGTGCTTCCCTTCGATAAGCACGCTGTCCTTCAGGCGTTCTCGAATAGTGCGCGGGTCGTATTTGATTCGTTCCGCTAGTTCTGCGGTGGTTAAGTACGTTTGAGACATAAAATATTCCTTTGGTATCTATATTGCTCATATATGATTATATTTAATCTTTGAGCAAAATCAACCAAAAAAGGTTAAAATGTAAAAAATAAGATCAATTATTGGCTTGGCTGACATGCTTAGGATTATGTTTAAGCAGCTTCTCGACGAGAAAGCTTTCAAAGAAAGACGAAGAATCTCTGTACAGGAGGTCTGCGAAGAGACAGGCATTTCTCGTCCTACGTTGACCCGCGTTGCAAATGTTCCTGGATATAACGCGACTATTGATGTGCTTGATGCACTGTGCGACTACTTTGATTGTGAACCCGGTGAACTGCTTCAACGGGTTAGTGAGGATTAGTAGCCCGACGGTCAAACGGTTTTGCAGAGAACTTTTCATGGCCTACAAATGGGCTACATTTGGCCTACATATGGTCTACAACAGAAGATTTTGAGTTGAGTTTGCATTGTGTATGGTTCTCCAAATTGGGCAGTTTTTTGCTTCAATGGTGAATTCCCAGAACTAAAACCCTTATTTCGCAATGTTTTCTTAAATAGCGGTTGCTAAGGCTAGGGGGCATCCCTATAATGCGCGCCATCCTGATGCGGGGTGGAGCAGTTGGCAGCTCGTCGGGCTCATAACCCGAAGGTCGTAGGTTCGAGTCCTACCCCCGCTACCAAATTTGGACCGAAAAGGCTCCTTCTTTGTTAAGAATGGGGCCTTTTTGTTTTTTGGCCGTTGGCCAAGTGATTTATAACGATATGGCAAGACGCGAGCAACAGTTACTGGATATCTTGGAACCTACCGTGGAAGCGATGGGTTACGAGTTGGTGCATCTGGAATTAATCCGCGCCAAAACCGTCACTTTGCGTCTTTATATTGATAAGCCGGATGGCGTTGGCCTTGATGACTGCTCGGCGGTTAGCAACCAAGTCAGCGGCGTGTTGGATGTTGAAGATCCAATTCAGTCTGAGTACAGCCTGGAAGTGTCGTCGCCAGGCTGGGACCGGCCGCTTGGCAAGCTCGAACACTACGAGCGTTTTGTCGGCGAGCGCGCGGCTATCCAGCTGAGCATTGCCATGCAAGGTCGCCGTAAATTTACGGGCGATATTGTTGCTGTAAACGGCCGTGAAATTGAATTATCGGTAGACGGTAAGCCCGTCACCATAGATTTTGATCAAATTGAGAAAGGTCGGTTAGCACCGGCTTAGCACTTTATAGACATTGCCCAGCGTTAGCTGAACAACGTTAAGGAATCGTGAGATGAAGAAAAAGGACATGTTACTGGTGGTTGAAGCGGCCTCTGCGGAGCGCGGTGTTAGCCAAGACGTCATGTTTGAAGCCTTGGAGTCTGCTCTGGCGGCGGTAACGCGCAAGCAGTATGAAGAGGAAGTGGATATTCGCGTGTCAATCGACCGTGAAACCGGTGACCACGATACCTTCCGTTGCTGGACCGTCGTTGAGCTTGAAGAAGATCAAGAAGAGCTAGAGCTACCTGATCAGCAGTACACCTTGGAGCAAGCACAAGCGATTGATCCAACGGCTGAGCTGGGCTCGGTGCTAGAAGAGCAGGTTGAATCGGTAGAGATTGGCAACTTTGGTCGTATTGCTGCACAAGCTGCTAAGCAAGTGATTGTGCAAAAGGTACGTGAAGCTGAGCGTGAGCGCGTAGTTGAGCGTTTCCAAGACAAAGTTGGCCAGCTAATCACCGGCGTGGTTAAGCGTACCGACCGTGTTGGCACCGTATTGGATCTTGGTGACAACGCTGAGGCAGTGATTCCTCGCGAAGAAATGATTCCACGCGAAGCGCTACGCGTTGGCGACCGTGTACGTGGTTTCTTAAAAGAAGCTCGTGGCGAAATGCGTGGCCACCAGCTTTGGGTGAGCCGTTCTTGCCCTGAGTTCCTAATTGAATTGTTCCGCCTGGAAGTGCCAGAAATTGGCGAAGGCCTAATTGAGATCTTGGGCGGCGCTCGTGATCCAGGCAGTCGCGCCAAAATCGCCGTACGCAGCAGTGATTCGCGTCTAGACCCTATCGGTGCTTGCATCGGCATGCGCGGTGCGCGTGTACAGGCGGTTTCAAACGAGCTAGCGGGTGAGCGTGTCGACATCATTATGTTTGACGACAACCCGGCGCAGTTTGTGATTAACGCCATGGCACCAGCTGAAGTTGAGTCGATCGTAGTTGATGAAGATGCCGGTAGCATGGATATCGCCGTTGCCGAAGACAACTTGGCACAAGCGATTGGTCGTGGCGGCCAAAACGTACGTCTGGCGTCAGAGCTAAGTGGCTGGACGCTGAACGTGATGACTGCGGCGCAGGCGGAAGAGAAAACCGAAGCCGAGCAGCAAGTACAGGCGATTAAATTTGTTGACGCCCTGGGCGTAGACGAAGAAGTGGCCAGCATCTTGGTGCAAGAAGGCTTTACCACGGTTGATGAAGTCGCTTACGTACCTGCAGAAGAGCTACTGAAAATTGAAGAGTTCGACGAAGACATCGTTGAAGAGCTAGGTAACCGTGCCCGCGATTGGCTGCTTACTCAGGCCATTGCTGGTGAAGAGACCGCCGGTGGTGCCGGCGCGCCAGCTGACGACTTGTTGGCATTGGAAGGCATGGATGAAGGTCTGGCTTATCAATTGGCGGCTCGTGGTGTTTGCACCCAAGAAGACCTAGCCGAAAGCGCTACGGACGAACTGTTAGAAATTGACGGCATGACCGAAGAGCGTGCTGGCGATTTGATTATGAAGGCGCGTGCGCCTTGGTTTGAGGACGAAGAAGCCTAAGGGGTTAGCTGGCGAGACCGCACCCTGAGCATCACTTCAAACCATAATAGAGATCGGAACCATGGCTAATAACACAGTAAAACAATTTGCAGAATCGGTGAAAGCACCGGTAGAGCGCCTGCTCACACAGCTGCAAGAGGCCGGCTTAGATATTAAAGATCCAGAACACGTTTTATCTGAAGAAGAGAAGATGAAACTGCTGGGTTACCTGCGCCAGTCACATGGTAAAAAGCCAGCGGCAACTCCGACTCGAAAAATTACCGTTAAGCGCCGCACCACCGGTGAAGCCAAAGCGGCCGGCACTGCGGGTAAAGCCCGTACCGTAGCGGTAGAAGTGCGTAAGAAGCGTACCTTTACGCCGGGCGCAGAGGCCGCTGCTGGTGAGAAGACTGAAGAGCAGAAGCGCGTTGAGGCCGAAGCCGAAGCTGCGCGTAAAGCGCTTGAAGCTCGCCGTGCAGAATTAGAAGCCGACAACAAAGCGATGGACGATGCCGCTAAGCAGCGTCGTGCTGAGCGTGAAGCGGCAGAAGCCGAAGCTAAGCTAAAAGCGGCGGAAGAAGCCAAGCGTAAAGCCGAGCAAGAAGCGATCGAAAAGAACGCTGAAAAAGTTCGTAAAGCCGCGGCTGAAAAAGCAGCGCTTAAAGCAGCTGCGACAGCGCCGGCTGCACCAGAAAGCGAAAAGTCGGCGGCGCGCCCAACGCGTAAAGCGCCACCGGCTAAGAAACAGGCACCTCGCGGTAAAGATAACCGTGGTGGTGGCGATGGCCAGCTGCACCTGGCAGCGGGCAAAGGTCGCCGCAAGAAGAAAGCGGCGCAGCGTAACGTCAAAGTTGAAATTGACAACCAGCACACATTTGAAAAGCCAACAGCACCAGTTGTTCGCGACGTAGAAGTACCAGAGACCATTACGGTGGCCGAGTTGGCTCAACGTATGGCCGTTAAAGGTGCTGACGTGGTGAAAACCCTAATGGGCATGGGCGCCATGGTAACTATTAACCAGTCTATCGACCAAGATACGGCGATGCTGGTAGTTGAAGAAATGGGCCACAATGCCAAGGCAGCGGTAGAAGAAAGTGTTGAAGACACGCTACTACAAAGCCAAGACGCTGATGAAAACACCGAAGGCCAAGAGACTCGTCCACCGGTGGTAACCGTCATGGGTCACGTTGACCACGGTAAAACCTCATTGTTGGATTACATCCGTAAAAGCCGCGTAACTGCTGGCGAGGCTGGTGGCATTACCCAGCATATTGGTGCTTACCATGTGGAAACTGAAGGCGGCGTTGTTAGCTTCCTAGATACACCGGGTCACGCCGCGTTTACCTCAATGCGTGCCCGTGGTGCCAACGCCACTGACGTCGTTATCCTTGTGGTAGCAGCGGATGACGGCGCCATGCCACAAACCGTCGAAGCGGTACAACACGCCAAAGCGGCCGGTGTACCGATGGTGGTTGCGGTAAACAAGATCGATAAAGAAGAAGCCGACCCTGATCGCGTGCGTAACGACCTTTCAGCGCACGAAGTAATCTCAGAAGACTGGGGCGGTGATGTGCCGTTTGTGAATGTCTCTGCTCACACCGGTCAAGGCATTGATGAGCTACTAGAAGCAGTACTACTACAGTCTGAAATTCTGGAGCTGACCGCTAACCCGACCAAGCCAGCGTCGGGTGTAGTAATTGAGTCTAGCGTTGCTAAAGGCCGCGGCCCGGTTGCTACCGTGTTGGTACAAGACGGCACCCTGCGTAAGGGTGACATGATTCTATGTGGCCAAGAGTTTGGCCGTGTGCGTGCCATGTATGACGAAAATGGCCAAGAAGTGACCGAGGCTGGTCCTTCTATTCCGGTTTCTGTGTTGGGTCTATCAGGCGTGCCACAGGCCGGTGATGAAGCCCTTGTAGTAGCGGATGAGCGTAAGGCCCGTGAAGTGGCTGAGTTCCGTCAGCAACGTGAGCGTGATGCTAAATTGAAGCGTCAGCAGGCGGCCAAGATGGAAGCACTGTTTGAGCAGATGAAAGAGGGCGGCGAGCGCGCCACCTTGAATATCTTGCTGAAAACCGACGTTCAAGGTTCTTGTGAAGCGCTACGCGAATCCTTCGTTAAGCTAAGCAACGAAGAGGTCAAAGTGAACGTAGTGACCGCCGGTGTTGGTGGTATTAACTCTTCAGACGTTGACCTAGCGATGGCTTCAGAAGCCATTCTGATCGGCTTTAACGTCCGTGCTGATGCGGCTGCACGTAAGCTGCTGCAAGAGCATGAAATGGATGTGCATTACTTCAGCATTATCTACGAAGCCATTGATGTCATTAAGAACTCTATCAGCGGCATGATGACGCCGGATATCAAAGAAGAAATTCTGGGTACCGCGATTGTTAAGGAAGTATTCCGTGGCTCTGGCTTTGGTCAGATAGCTGGTTCCTTGGTTGAAGACGGTGTTTTACGCCGTAGCTGCCCAATCCGTGTTTTACGCGACAGCGTAGTTATTCACGAAGGCGAGCTGGATTCGCTACGTCGCTTTAAAGACGACGTTAACGAAGTACAGTCTGGTGTTGAATGCGGTATTGGTGTGAAGAACTACAAAGACGTTCGCCCAGGCGATCAGATTGAGTGCTTTACGCGTACTGAAGTGGCTAAGCAGATTTAGTGAGCTTCAAGGAATACAGCCGTACTGACCGTATTGGTGAGCAGCTCAAGCGTGAGCTGTCGGAGCTGATTGCGCGCGAGTTCGAAGATCCGGCGTTGTTTGGTGTTACCGTGGCCGAAGTCCGTGTCACAACCGACCTTAAATACGCCAAGGTTTATGTCAGCTCGTTAAATCTTGCGGCCGGTATTGAGAGCGACTTCTCGCCGGTGCTAGAAAAGCTGCATGAATATGGGGGCAAAATGCGCCATATCTTAGGTAAGCGCCTGCGTTTGCGTACCATCCCAGAGTTCCGTTTTTACGAAGATACCGCCATGGCGCATGGCGTTGAAATGACTTCGTTGATTGATGAAGTGGTGGCTGAAGATCAGGCTCGTCATCAAGACGACGAAGACGGCGCGGATAGCTAACCTTGGGTCGCCGCAGAAAGGGGCGTAGTGTTCACGGCATTCTGCTGTTGGACAAACCCGCCGGAATGACTTCAAACGCGGCGCTGCAAACCGTCAAGCGCCTGTTTAACGCACAAAAAGCTGGCCACACCGGCAGCCTTGATCCCTTGGCTACCGGCATGCTGCCGCTATGCTTTGGTGAAGCCACCAAAGTTTGTAACTACCTTTTAGACTCCGACAAGTGCTACACCGTGCGTCTGCGCTTTGGTGAGTGTACCGACACAGCCGATGCTGACGGCGAAGTGATTGAAACCACGGCTACCAAAAACGTTACCGAGCGTAAGCTGCAAAAGGCTTGTAAACGTTTCTTGGGTGAAATTGAACAAGTGCCACCCATGTATTCGGCGCTGAAGAAAGATGGTCAGCGGTTGCATGAATTGGCACGGCAGGGCATTGAGGTTGAGCGCGAGGCACGGACGGTTTATATCGACGAGCTCGAGCTAATCTCGATAACAGAGCAGGATGGCCTGCCTGAGGTGACCCTGCGGGTAGTTTGCTCTAAAGGCACCTATATTCGTTCTTTGGGTGAAGACCTAGCTGCCGAATTAGGCAGCCTGGCGCATGTGGTGATGCTGCGTCGTGATTGGGTTGATCCCTACGAAGAGGCGCAGCTGGTAAGCCTAGAAAGCCTGCAGGCAGCGGCAGAAGAAGGTTTTGACCAGTTACATAGCTTATTAACTACAGCAGAATCTGCACTTTCAGGCCTAGCTGTTGTAGAATTGCGCGCCGATTTGGCTGGCTACATCAAAAATGGCAACCCCGTGTTCCAATCCGATGTGCCTGCAGACGTCCCGGTTCGCATGCGTGAGCTATTGGACGACGGCCAAACCCGGTTTATTGGAATGGGCGAGTTGAACAGTGATGGAATGCTTGCTCCGACTCGATTGATTCGCTGCGATTAGCGCAACGAACGGTCTTAATCGCCGACTTCTGTACCCAAATCACGGAAATCGGTTTGTTTTAGCGATTGGGAGAAATCAATGCTAACGAATGAACAGAAGCAACAGATTGTTGCAGACAATGCTCGCGGCGCCGGTGACACTGGTAGCCCAGAAGTACAAGTTGCTTTGCTAACGCATCGCATCAACGACCTGCAAGGTCACTTCAAAGAGCACAAAAAAGATCACCACAGCCGTCGTGGTCTTTTGAAGATGGTTAACCAGCGTCGTAAGTTGCTGGACTATCTGAAGAAGAAAGACCTAGGTCGTTACCAAGACCTGATTAAGAAGCTTGGTCTACGTCGCTAGTAGGTTTCATCGTTCTGTCACACGAACAATTGAAACTTAGCTGAATAAGAAGCCTTGCGCCGTTTTGCGGCGCAAGGTTTTTTCGTAAAAGGGGAATGGCGTTCAGAAGGGTGCTTATCTAAAAAAGCTTTATCACCAACTTGGTTTTACCAAGGCTTTTTCAGTAAGTGCCTCTGATGTCCTCTCCATATCCGCCGACATAAGTCGGTATTTAATTTGGAAACATTAAGAGAAAAATATGTTTAATCCTGTAACTAAATCCTTCCAGTTTGGTGAGCATAGCGTTAGCTTCCAAACTGGCATGGTGGCACGTCAGTCTGACGGTGCTGTATTTGTAAACATGGGCGGCACTGTTGTGTTGGCCACTGTGGTTGGTCAGCGTAACGTTAAGCCGGGTCAAGACTTCTTCCCGCTAACCGTTAACTACCAAGAAAAAGCCTACGCGGCCGGTAAGATCCCAGGTGGTTTCTTCAAGCGTGAAGGTCGTCCAGCGGAAGAAGAAACGCTAACTGCGCGTTTGATCGACCGTCCACTACGCCCACTATTCCCTAAAGGCTTCAAAAACGAAGTACAAGTTGTACTAACCGTGATGTCTTTAAACCCAGAAGTTAACCCAGACGTACCTGCGCTATTGGGCGCAGCGGCTGCTTTGGCGGTTTCTGGTATTCCTTTCGACGGCCCACTAGCTGGCTGCCGCGTGGGTTACATCAACGGCCAATACGCCTTGAACCCTAGCGCTTCTGCTATGAAGCAGTCAGACCTAGACCTTGTGGTTGCCGGTACTGAAAACGCTGTATTGATGGTCGAGTCTGAAGCTAACCTGCTTTCAGAAGACACCATGCTGGGTGCGGTTAACTACGGCCACGAGCAAATGCAAACCGCGATTAAAGCGATTGCTGAGTTTGCTAGCGAAGTAGGCGTTGAAGCTTGGGATTGGTCTGCTCCAGAAGCCGACACCACCCTTGGCGACAAGGTTGAAGCACAAGTATCGGCTGATCTTGCTGCGGCTTACACCATCTCAGACAAGATGGAGCGTTACACCAAAGTAGGCGAGATTCGTTCTGCAGCGGTTGAAGCCCTAGCGGGTGACGAAGATGCAGAGTACAGCGCCGACGACGTAGCGGCTGCCTTCGGCAAAGTTGAGAAAAATATCGTACGTAGCCAAGTATTGTCTGGCGGCGCGCGTATAGACGGCCGTGACCACGACACCGTACGTGGCCTAGATATCCGTGTTGGCGTATTGCCACGTACTCACGGTTCATCACTATTTACCCGTGGTGAAACTCAAGCGATTGTTGTCGCTACCCTAGGTACCGAGCGTGATGCACAGATCATCGACGCGCTACAAGGCGAGTACAAGCAACCATTTATGTTGCACTACAACTTCCCTCCATACTCAGTAGGCGAGACCGGTTTCATGGGCTCACCTAAGCGTCGTGAAATTGGTCACGGCCGCCTAGCTAAGCGTGGTGTTATGGCGGTAATGCCTGATCCAGAAGACTTTGGTTACACCGTACGCGTGGTTTCAGAAATCACCGAATCTAACGGTTCTAGCTCAATGGCTTCGGTTTGTGGTACCAGCTTGGCACTAATGGACGCCGGTGTGCCTATCAAAGCACCGGTTGCCGGTATTGCGATGGGCTTGGTAAAAGAAGGCGAGCAGTACGCCGTTCTAACCGACATCTTGGGTGACGAAGATCACCTTGGCGACATGGACTTTAAAGTAGCCGGTTCTGAAGAAGGTATTACCGCGCTGCAAATGGACATCAAAATCCAAGGTATCACTACCGAGATCATGCAGAAGGCGTTGGCACAGGCTAAAGAAGGCCGTCTAACTATCCTTAAGCAAATGAACGAAGTGATTAACGACGCGCGTAGCGAAGTTTCTGAATTCGCTCCACGTAACGTTGTGATCAAGATCCATCCTGACAAGATCCGTGACGTGATCGGTAAAGGTGGCGCGACTATTCGTCAGCTAACCGAAGAAACCGGCACCACCATCGACATCGACGACGACGGTACTGTAACTGTATGGGCCACCGACGGCGGCGCAGCGAAGAACGCGATCGAGAAGATCGAAGCCATCACTGCTGAGCTTGAAGTTGACCAGGTTTACACCGGTAAAGTGCTACGCATCATGGACTTCGGTGCCATTGTTGGCGTACTTCCAGGTAAAGACGGTCTGGTACACATTTCTCAAATCGCCCACGAGCGTGTTGAGAACGTATCTGATCACCTGAAAGAAGGCGACGAAGTGAAGGTTAAGGTGATCGAAGTAGATCGCCAAGGCCGTGTTCGTCTGTCTATGAAGGCACTGATCGAGCGTCCTAAGCAGGAAGAAGAAGCCGGCGAATAAGCTAGCATTTCATGCCTGATAAAAACCCGCGTCGCGAAAGCCACGCGGGTTTTTTATTGCCTTGATCCGGAATGACGGGGACAGACCCCTTCAATCCGAAGCTCGAAAACAACCTGCCTATATAGTATTTATCGCAGCGGGGTCTGTCCCCAATTAGCTCGCGTCTTTAAAATAACTCTATGCAAGGTAATTCCTCTCCCGTTATTAGCAATCAAGCTGGTCTGCATGAGCAGCTAGAGGCGATGGTGCGCAAGCACCTGCAGACGCAGTTTCAGCGGCCGATTGCCGAACACGCCAAACAAGCTTGGCAGCAATTAAAGACAGAGTGGGGCGGTGCGCGCCCATTGGTGCTCGATTCGGGTTGTGGTACCGCGCAAAGCACCTTGCTGCTGGCGGAAAAACACGCTGACTGTCTGGTAGTAGGGGTGGATCGCTCGATTGCTAGGCTAGAAAAGCGCAAGCAGCTGCCTAGTAACGCCTTCTTGCTAAGAACGAATCTAGAAGACCTGTGGCGCTTGATGGCCGCCGACCAAGTGCAGCTGGCATATCATTACTTGCTCTATCCCAATCCATACCCTAAGGCGGCACAGCTGCGCTATCGCTGGCACGGCAGTCCGGTCTTTCCCGTCTTAACGCAACTGGGTGGTGAGCTGACGCTACGCAGTAATTGGGATGTTTATCTGCAGGAGTTTCAGCAAGCTTGCGAGCTAGCCGGCAAAACTGACAGTAGCCTGATTGAATTGCCATATCAGCCGCAACCGCTAACCGCGTTTGAAGACAAATATCAGGCCAGCCAGCAGGCGCTATGGCAGCTGTCTGTGAGCTTGTGAGGACAGGGAAATGGTGCCGATGAGAGGACTTGAACCTCCGACCCACGCATTACGAATGCGTTGCTCTACCAACTGAGCTACATCGGCGCTAACAAGGCAGGTTTAGCGATGCGCTAAGGCGCGGCAGTATACGAAGCAGCCAAGGGCCAAGCAAGCCAGCTTTTCTGTTAATTATTGGCAAGCCGGCAGATGACGCTGGCCTGCGCTTTGATTTATAATAGCGACTTATGGCGGCTCCTTTATTTGGGGCCGTTTTTGTTTTAAGTGATTTTTAAGGCACTTGGTTCAGGCAGGTTTTAGAGCAATGAGCAACCCGCAAGTCGGCATCATTATGGGCAGCAAGAGTGACTGGCCCACCATGCAAAAAGCAGCAGAAATGCTGGATGAGTTAGGCGTTAGCTACGAGGCTAAAATCGTCTCTGCTCACCGTACGCCAGACTTGCTATACCAATACGCCGAAACCGCTGCTGAGCGCGGCATCCAAGTCATTATTGCTGGTGCTGGTGGCGCTGCTCACTTGCCAGGCATGTGTGCGGCAAAAACCATTCTGCCGGTGCTAGGTGTGCCGGTTAAGTCACGTACCTTAAATGGCATGGACTCGCTGTTATCTATCGTGCAAATGCCTAAGGGCATTCCAGTGGGTACGCTCGCAATTGGTGATGCTGGTGCGGCCAATGCTGGCCTAATGGCGGCGAGCATCGTGGCTTTGCAAGTGCCAGCAGTAGCTGACAAGTTGAATGCATTCCGTACTCAGCAGACCGATACGGTGCTGGGTATGTCTTTGGAAGACGCCGAATAAGATGACCGCAAACAAGCAAACTGGGCCGTTACCGGTTGGTTCTACCATTGGTATTTTAGGCGGTGGTCAGCTCGGCTGGATGATCGGCCGTGAAGCTAATCGCTTGGGCTACCGCACCGTAGTATTAGACGGTTCAGCCAACTGTTCGGCACGCCATGTGGCTGATGAGTTGATTGTGGGTTCTTTGTCCGACCCAGAGCTAGTGCAGCAAGTGGCGGAAAAGTCGGATGTAGTGACGCTCGAAACCGAGCATGTCGATTACCGTTATATTCAGCCAATCGAAGAAACTGGCTTGCTACGTCCAGGCGCTGCGGTATTTAAAATGATCCAAGATCGCCTGCGTCAGCGCCGTTTCTTGGAACAACATCAGATTCCACAAACACCGTTCCAGTCTCTAGAGAATGAAGACGAGCTAACCCAGCTGCAATGGAATGGCGAGAAAGCCATTCTAAAAACCCGCAGCGGCGGCTATGACGGTAAAGGCCAAGTTCGGGTTGATAAGGCCGGCTCGCTTAAAGCCGCTTGGGCTGAATTGGGTAATACGCCTTGTGTGCTTGAGCAGTTTGTAGATTTCAAAATGGAAATCTCGGTGATTCTGGCGCGTGGTGTAGATGGTGATATTCGCGTTTACCCAATTGCAGAGAATGTTCACCGCAACCACATTCTGCACATGACTATTGCACCCGCACGAGTCAGCGACGCGGTGGTGAAAAAAGCCGAAGAAATTGGCGCAGCAATTGCCGAAGCCATGGACTATGTCGGCCTGATGGCGGTAGAGCTGTTTCTAAGCAATGACGATGAATTGCTGGTTAATGAAATCGCCCCTCGCGTGCATAACTCGGGCCATTTCACCTACGGCGCTTGTGAGACCTCACAGTTTGAGCAGCACCTGCGTGCAGTCTGTGGCTTGCCACTCGGTTCTAGCGGCGCAATTTGCCCGTCGGTGATGCTGAATGTTCTTGGCGACTTGTGGCCAGAGGCCCATGAAGAGGGTGCAGGTCAGCCAGATTGGCAGCATGTGTTTGCTAGCCCGGCTTCGCGTTTGTATTTGTACTCCAAGTCACCGGCACGGGTCGGTAGAAAAATGGGACATGTACTCGTTAAGCATGCAGATCTGGATACCGCTATCCAAACAGCAGAAGATATTTTCGAAAAACTTTCTACTGCTAAATAAAACCAAACACCCAGCCATTGAGCTGGGTGTTTTGTATCTGGCTAGGGCTTTTTCTTAATCCTAGCGCCGCAGTTAAATATTAGCTGTTATGCTTATCGCATCAGGCTTTGGAACTGTTTTTGCAGAATTACAGTCACAGTCTTGAAAATTATTTTGCTATCCCCAGTTTTTGGAAATCCGCTACCCGCATTAGCTGGGTAGGTGGCCAACTGTGAATAGCGTTTATTTGGAATTAGGAGGCACAGCGTGATTGAAATCAATCACCTAACGAAGCAATTTGGCGCCTTCACCGCGGTAGACGACCTGTCTTTTACCGTTAAACCCGGTGAAGTGCTTGGATTTTTAGGCCCTAATGGCGCCGGCAAATCCACCACCATGAAAATGATTACCGGCTTTCTCACGCCCAGCAGTGGCAGTGTCAAAGTCTGCGGCCATGATGTGGCCGATGAGCCGGTCACCGCTAAGCGTTTAATGGGTTATTTACCCGAAGGTGCGCCTGCCTACGGCGATATGACGGTTAAAGCCTTTCTTGAGTTTATTGCCCAAGTGCGTGGCCTCGACAGCAAGACCGCCCAGCAACGCATTCAAGCCGTAGTCGAGCAGGTCAACCTGCATGCGGTGTTAGAAAAGAATATCGACACCCTGTCTAAAGGTTATGGCCGCCGTGTTGGTCTAGCTCAAGCCATTTTGCATGATCCGCAAATTCTGATTCTGGATGAGCCCACAGACGGGCTCGACCCCAACCAGAAACACGAAGTGCGTAAGCTGATTTCGAGCATGGCGCAAGACAAAATCATTATCGTTTCTACCCACATTCTTGAAGAAGTTGAGGCTGTGTGTAGCCGCGCCGTAGTGATCGCAGATGGCAAGCTACTGGCCGATGACAAGCCGCAGGCCCTTGCCGCACAGTCTAAATACCATAATGCCGTGAGTCTAACGATTAGCGATCAAGACGCCGCGGCAGCCGCGGCTGGGCTGAAAACGCTCGCAGGCGTTGCTGAGGTGGAAGTGAATGCAGCCGGCCGTATTACCGTGCTGCCGCAAGCCGATGCTGAGATTTACGCAGCGGTTAAAGCGCATGCTGAGCAACAGTCTTGGGCGCTACAAGAGTTGTATGTAGAGCAGGGCCGTTTGGATCAGGTGTTCCGCAAAATTACGCTGGGTGAAGAACTGAGTGTCAATCAACTAGGGCGCGCGGCGTAAGGAGTAGCAACGTGATTTCAATTATTCTGAAACGTGAGCTCGCTAGCTATTTCGCAACGCCATTGGCTTACGTCTTTATTATTATTTTCCTAGCCTTAGCCGGTGTTTTCACCTTCTATATGGGTAGCTTTTTTGAACGCGGCCAAGCCGATTTGCTGCCGTTCTTTAGCTTCCACCCTTGGCTATATCTATTTTTGGTGCCGGCCATTGCCATGCGCCTATGGGCTGAAGAGCGTAAAAGCGGCAGCATTGAGCTACTACTGACTTTGCCAATTACCATGTGGCAGGCGGTGCTGGGCAAGTTCCTAGCGGCGTGGTTGTTCTGTGGTTTGGCGCTGAGCCTGACGTTTCCGATGTGGCTCACCGTCGCATGGCTAGGTGAACCAGATCACGGCGCTATCGCTACCGGTTATTTGGGTAGCTGGCTAATGGCGGGTGGTTTTCTTGCCATTGGCTCTTGTGTGTCCGCACTCACTAAAAACCAAGTTATCGCTTTTATTGTTGGCCTCGTGGTTTGTTTCTTATTCTTGGTCAGTGGCTTCCCCTTAGTGATGGATGCCTTCTCTGGCTGGGCGCCGGCGGTATTGGTAGAAGCAGTCGCCAGTCTCAGCTTTATGACCCACTTTGAAGGCTTGAGCAAAGGCGTGATTGATCTACGCGATATTTTGTTCTTCTTTGCAGTGATGGCGGCTTGGCTTTATGCCAATACGCTGGTTGTTGAAATGAAGAAAGCAGACTAGGGAGGACCAGAACATGAATCAGAAACATTCTGCACGTGCTGGCCTAGCGCTAGTTGCGGTTATCTTTTTAGCCTTTGTTGCCGTTAGCCAAACTCTGTTTCGCGGCGCGCAACTGGACTTTACCGAAAACAAACTCTTCACCCTGTCAGAAGGCACCAAAGGTGTGCTGGCTAAAGTAGAAGAGCCGGTACATTTACGTTTTTATTTCTCGCGCGGCATGGCGCAAGACATTCCTAGCGTGCGCTCTTACGCCGACCGCGTAGAAGAGATGCTGGAAGGGTTTAAAGAAGCCGCCAACGGCAAAATTCGTCTTAGCGTGATTGACCCCGCGCCGTTTTCAGAAGACGAAGACGAGGCGACTGGCTTTGGCCTGCAAGGCGCACAGCTGAATGCCGGTGGCGACAAGCTTTATTTCGGTTTGGCAGGCACCAACACCATTGGTGACGAGGTGATTGTGCCGTTTTTCCAACCGGAAAAAGAACAGTTCCTTGAATACGATCTCAGCAAGCTAGTTTATGAACTCGCCAACCCACAGAAAACCGTGATTGGTTTGATGTCTGGGTTGCCGGTCATGGGTGGTTTGCCGCCTGGGCCGGGTCAACCCGGTGCGCCAGCTTGGGTGCTGTTTGAGCAAATGCAGTCGTTCTTTGAAATCCGTAATCTGCGTGAAGACCTCACCCAAGTGCCAGACGATATTGATGTGCTAATGGTGGTGCATCCAAAAGATTGGACTGAGCCAACCCAATACGCGATTGAGCAATACATTCTTAAAGGCGGCCATGCCGCTATCTTTGTTGACCCTTGGGCAGAGCGTCAGCCGGCTGATCCAACCACGGGGCAAGGCGATATTCGTGTTTCTAGCCTGAATCAGGTCTTTAAAGCTTGGGGTATTGAGGTGATTGATAGCCATATTGTTGGCGACGCTCAATACGCTTTGCAGGTGCAAGTAGCGGCGGATCGTCCGCCAGTGAGCCATCTAGGTATTGGCGCTTTCCAAGGCGATGCCTTTAACGCCAATGACATCACTAGCCAGAACCTACAAACCGTCAATATGGCGAGTGCGAGTTATATCTGGGATGACGATGACGACCTAGAAGAAGGCAAAGTGCGTACCGAAACTGGCGCCAAACTAGAACCGCTGATTCAGTCATCTGAATTAGCACAGCCAATCCCGGCCGCACGTTTCACCTTTATGCCAGACCCAGCGGCGTTATTAGACGGATTCTTGCCTACCGGCGAGCGTTACACCGTCGCTGCCCGTGTTACCGGTGAAGTGCCATCCGCATGGCCAGAAGGCGGCCCGGAAGGGGCGGATGTGGATAACCCTGTGCTGAAGTCGAACGGCGACATCAACGTAGTTTTGGTCGCAGATACCGATGTGCTGAGCGATCGCCTTTGGGTGCAAGTACAACCGTTCTTAGGACAACAAATCGCTACACCTTGGGCCAACAACGGTGACTTTGTGGTCAACGTGTTGGACTCGCTAGCGGGCAGCTCTGACCTGATTAGTATTCGTAGCCGTGCTGGTTTTGCGCGTCCGTTTACCCGTGTCGCCGACATTCGTAAACAGGCCGAGCAACGCTTCCGCCATAAAGAGCAGGAGCTAGAAGCCGAGCTACGCGAAACCGAGGCGCAGCTAACGCAACTGCAACAAGCCAAAGGCGACGACAATCTAAGCTTGTCATTAACGCCTGAGCAGGAGCAGTTGTTAGAGCAGTTCCAAGACAAGCAAATCCAAATCCGCAAAGACCTGCGTGAAGTACGTCACCAGCTGGATAAGGATATTGAAGCCCTAGGTACCCGCGTGAAGCTGATTAATATCGCACTAGTGCCGTTGTTGGTGGCCTTGTTTGCCGTGTTCCGCGCGATTCGTCGCAACCGCAAGTTGGCAGCGGCGTAGCGGGGGAGAGAGACGATGAAATCATCTAGCAAAGTCTTATTGGCCCTTGCTGCCGTATTAGTGCTGGCAGCGGTTCTACTGCGCCCACAATCGGATAGCGATACCGCTACCACTGACTTACTGATGCCCGAACTGCAAGCGCAGCTAGAGCAAGTCACTAAGGTAGAACTGGTAACCGCCGGTAATAACGCCAAAATCACGCTGGTGAAAGCTGATGGCTTCTGGGGCCTAGAGCAACGTGCAGGCTATCGCATTGAGTTCGATCGCCTGCGCAGCATCCTACGGGCCTTGGCACAGTTAAAAACGGCCGAGGCCATGACCAGCAATCCGCAGTACTTTGATCGTCTGCACCTGGTTGATGTCGCCGACGCCAACAGCAATGCCAAAGCCATCCGTATTTATGGCGAAGACGGCAATAAAGTGGCTGGCTTGCTACTTGGCGACAGCCTCTATCGTGGTGATACCGAGTACACCTACATCCGCGTAGAAGGAGACAACCAAAGCTGGTTGGTCGCGGGCGGTTTAGATTTGTGGCTTACGCCAACGCAATGGTTGGACAAAGACCTGTTGGACATAGAGCGGGAGCAAATCAATGCTGTAGAAGTCAGCCATGCCGACGGCGAAACCCTCACCGTAAAGCGTGAAACCGACGAAAACGGCCAAGCAAGCAAAGACCTGCTGGTGCAAAACGTACCTAGCGGTAAAGAGCTACTTTACCCCAGTGTTGGTAATGGCCCCGCAGAAGCCTTACAAAACCTACGCTTAGATGACGTGCAAGCCGCCAGCAGCTTTGGCTGGCAGCCAGACAATATCGTTACCACACGTCTAACGCGCAAAGACGGTATTACTATCGTTACCCAAGCCGAGCGGCGAGAAACCGAATATTTTCTAGCGATCAGCGTTGAGTATGCCGGTGAAGATGACGAGCTAAAGGCCGAGGCTGAAAAGCTCAGTAATCAGTTCAAAGGCTGGGTTTACAGCATCCAACCCTATAAATACCAAGCACTCGCCAAGCGAGTGCAACAGATGTTGAAAGACGAGTAAAACAAAAGGCCGCAAAAGCGGCCTTTTTTTATGGGTACGTTAGAAATTCCGTTCGTGTTCTATACGCGTAAGTTTTACTAGCTTAGATATAAAGGCTTCATGTTCATTTATCGTAAAGAAGTCTCCAATACGGTATTTGGTACCTGACGCGAGAAGTAGATATAGATTGGGGTTGTATCTTCCCCAAGTGCTAACAACTTTTGACGTGCGAATACTTGCTTCGAAGTTTCTAAAATTTATCCCTGCAATACGATAGCGGCCATAAATTTTGTCGTTCGTCGTGTCGAAAATAGTTTCAGCAACAGAAGTTGGTGCTACAAACAAAAAAATCGTGCCAATGATCGCGATTAGGGCGGTAGCAGCATTGTTGGCTTTATAAAGTAGCAAAAGGGTGGCTAGCGACAGCCCCCAGCAAAGGGCTTTAGCCCAGACAGGTCCTTCTGATGATATCCAGATTCGGTCAGGGGTTTTTTCTATTAATTTCATCAAATTAGAAATGCGATTGGACTAAACGATTTATCTAGAAAGTTAACGGGTTCTCTCTCTTTTCGCTCAGCGGGTGCTTGCTGACTTGTCAGTACTGTATTTTGCCAATATACCCAGAGCGGCCCAAACCCCAACAGCGAATGCTGACGGTGCGACCGCGACGGGTAGTATTTGGCCAGTAATCACTAGCAACCAAATACATGTTACTAGGCTAGAAGTCAGGAAGGCCAAGGCGCCTAGATAAATAAATTGCTCCCCGTGGGAAAAATTGAAGGGGTTGCTATGCCAATTATGGCGTTCTATGTCTGGACGTTTACCGGTCACGATGGCAGCAATGAGGGCGGCAATTAACAGTAGAGAGGGAAACGTCAGACCAATAACGATTACATCTAGCCACGAGATTGACGCTTGGTATATCTGACCTATTGGGCTTACTAACGCAAGTAACCCAGAGACGGCAATTATAATTTTCCGAAATGTTTTCCAGATAATACTGACTCTCTGTTAAATAGCGTCCCTTTAGCGAGAGCCCGTTAACGATCTTTACCGAGCCACATTAACATTTTTACGTGTCGCCGCGTGGATTGCGAAAGAGCATATTGGGTACAGAGGAAGATAAAGAAGACCACCGAAAATGAAGCCTTGAGCAACGTACTGTTTGGTTGAATATGGAAAACACATGAAAGCTAGGAAGGCGACACCAACTAGCAAAAGCATTGCGCGTGCTTTTCGATTTCTATCGCAGGTAATGTGCCAAATGTTCCAAAGCCAAAATGCTATGGGCACAGGCATGAGATATGCCAAGATTTCGTTACCCACAATGCGATCTCACGCTAGCTAGCGGACAAAGGTCTAATAATGTTCATGCTGCGCATGGGGGCTATTTTTTAACTCACCCGCCTCAACTGCGGCGCGCGTTTCTGCTCAGGCCCGGCTGGTGTTTGATGCGCTTGTAGTTTGAGTTTGTGGATACAGCTTTCAAAGGTTTGGCTAATCGTTACGGCGTTACGCATGCGTTCGATTTCTGGCCAGGTTTGGCGCATGCCGGCGTCGACAAAGGCTTCGATATCGGTAGGGCTTGGGTTAGATAGCACTTTGGCGAAGAGTCGTGGATCGAATTTCGGGATCACGGTGATGTCGCCATAGTATTGCTGGTTAAGCATCTTGTGAGCTTCGCCCAATGCGCGTTTGGCGAGTGGGTGGTCAACGCTGTTTTTAGCCACATCTAGAATTTCTTTGGTGTTGGCTTCTAGGGTGGTGCGGGTAATACCGCGGGCCATGCCCCAAAGGCCGGAGCGGCGTTTGACTTTCTTCTTGCTCATAAACGGCGCCACGTGCGGGTTCACTTGGCTAACGATGTAGTGATTAACGTCGTGCAAGCGGGCCAGGCGCAACATCGGTAGATCAGACGTCAGGCTGCCGTCAGACCATTTAAGCGTGGGTAGGTAAGGTACGATATTGCCTTCAACATCTTTCGCCAGTAAGCGCACCGGCGGGAATACCGCTGGAATGGCGCAGGAGGCGAGTGAGGCAGTGCGAATCAGTACGTTCGGGCCGGTGAGGTAGTTCATCAGCCGTGGCATTTGGTTGCTGGCGACGGCTGAGATAGGAATATTCAGGATACGGCCGGTGCGTTCAAAGGCTTCCTCAAAGCTGAGGTCACCGATATTTTCTTGTAGGCAGTGTGATAGTTGCTTGCCGTCCATTACAGAACGGTTTTTGATGGCGCTTTTAACGCCATGCGGGCGGAAGGCTTGTAGGTAAAGGTACTCGGGGTCGAAGAAGGCGGGGATTTCTTCGTCGGTATGGGCGCAAACGGCACCGGCAATAATGGAGCCGGCGCTAGAGCCTGACATCACGCGTGGCATTAAGCCTTCTTCATAGAGTGCTTTGCAAACACCGATATGGAACATACCCAGGGTAGCGCCGCCTGAAAGTAGTAGGCCAGAGCGGCCAAAGCATTTGGCGGTACGTTTAAAGAAACGCATTTTTTCGCCAAACGGCAGTTCTTCAAATTCGTTATCGCAAATCCACTGAAGTGCCTCGGCAACTTCATTGATGTATTCGGTAACAATGTTCTTGGTGCCAACGTGGGCGTGTTGGTAAAGCGCCGGGTTGGCCATATTGCCGAGGTTGCCGTGCAGGCCCTCGTGTAACCAATAAACGAGTTCGCGCACGTCTTCATTGGCGCGTAGTTGGCGCAGTTCGTTAAGGCGGTTACGTAGTAAACGCCATGAGTAGAGCTCGCTTTTTTCTTCAGCCTTCCAGTCGTTATTGCCTTCCAGCTCATCCATGCGCTCGGCAATCTCACGCCATTCGCTGTAGTTGCTGGCGTTGTCGAGCTGGGTTTCTAGGGCTTTGAGCGGGTCGGTACTGAACAGGCTCATTGGCAATAATCCTTAGGCGTTTTTAACAGTCCCTAAGGGTATTACCAAGTGAGGCATTGTGCAAAGCACAATGCAGATAAAAACGCGGCTTATTGCTCAGATTGACGCGGTTTGTAGTCGTAGTGCGTGAGGCTGTCGGCCTGGCGTGGCATAGGGGTTCTAGGCTCTTTGCTGGCCATTTCCATAAAGCTGATGCGCCGTTGGCGACGAACCCGCAGATGTGCGGTGTTAAAACGTTTATTCATGCTGTGTCTCTTTTATATTTTTTACTAAGCGTTTTGAGCGATGTTTTGTGGCATTAGTTCCACTACATTGCTTTCACCTGGTAGCGGCCCGTCTAGGCCCTAGTCAAAGCGCTTGTCGGACCAGTCTAGCAGCTCCATGCTGCCGTCGTGGTTTTCTACCAATGCCGTGCAGCTGTCTACCCAATCGCCGGTGTTGTAATACTGCACGCCGTTAATTTCGCGAATCTCGGCGTTGTGGATGTGGCCGCATACAGCGCCATCTAGTCCGCGTGATTTGCATTCATGGGCAACGCTTTCTTCAAAGTCGCCGATAAAGTTCACTGCGGTTTTCACCTTGCGTTTCGCGTAGTCGGATAGTGACCAGTAGGGCAGGCCAAGATGGCGACGGGCAAAGTTGAGCGTGCCGTTTACTTTCATCAAACCGTTGTAGGCAGCGTCGCCGGCGAGTGCAACCCAGCTGTGGTAGCGGGTGACTACGTCAAACATATCGCCGTGGGTGACCATTAGTTTGCGGCCATCGGCGGTCTCGTGAACGGTCTCGTTAACGATTTTGATATTGCCCATTTGCAGATTGAAATCGACAAAACGGCGCAAGAAGTCGTCGTGATTACCGGTGATGTAGATCACCTCGGTGCCGCGTTTGGCGCGGGTCAAAATACGGCGGATCACGTTGCTGTGTGATTGTGGCCAGTAGAATTTCGACTTTAGACGCCAGCCGTCGATGATGTCGCCGACTAAGTACAGCTGTTCGCTGTCATGCTCTTTGAGGAAGCGCGCCAACAAGTTGGCTTGGCTACCGCTAGAGCCGAGGTGAACGTCGGAAATCCAAATCGTGCGATATTGGGGTTGTTGGTTAGTTTTACTGTTTTTCATATTTTCTTTTTTCATCATTCTGTTCCTTGCCGCTTTAGGCGGCGTGACGCAGCAGGCTGCTGCTGTCAGTGAGTTCGTTTATCCAGCTGAGTAAGCGTTGTGCCGCGTAGTCGCGGGCGTCGCGTGATTGCTCTGAGCGGCTATAGGCCGCAATGGCGGCGCGGAAGTTAAAGCTGTTGTCTAAAAAGGCTTCGATGCCTTCGCTGCTCAGGGTATTGAGGCTGGTGCGGCGGCCGATGCCCATGCGTTCGACCATAAAGGCGTTTAGGTTCTGCTCGAAGCAGTCTTCTGGCATCACCAATACCGGTTTTTTTAGGTATAGGCATTCGCCCATGGTTTGGTTGCCGCAGGTAGATAGCAGTGCCTTGCTGCCGGCGAGATCAATCGCGAACTGGGTTTTGCTTAATGGTTTATAAGTAACGTTGTCGCATGGCTCGCGCTCACCTGCGCCATAAACAATCACCGGCACGTTCAAGTTAGTCAGCGCTTGGTGCACATGCGGTAAATATTGGTGTTCGCCTTTATTGAAGTAGGCCAACAAGTAGTCGCCGCTATGCGGGCTTAGGGCGCGAATCTCGTCGCGAATAATGGGACCAACCACTTCGATATCGTCGCTATTCGGTAGCGCGGTATAAAAGCTAGTGACTAGGGTTCGATCGGCTTTGGGTAATAACCATTTATAGCCGAGGCGGTCTAGGTGGCCGCGAAACCACTGCTGCGGCGGAAACGGCGGCAGGCAGTGATTAATAATTCCGACATGATCAAAGCTGATAATCGGCACATTGAGGTCTTTAGCGACCCGCGTGGTCCAGATCTCAGAGTCGGTAATAATAATGTCGACACCCCAGTCTTTTAGTTCTTGGCAGAACTGTTGGTAAAACGCGCCTTTAAAGAGGGCGTCTTTCACGATTGGGTAGTTACGGAAAATAGTCAGCGGTGTGGAAAGTTGGCCGCTGCTGTCGTATTGATAGCCAATACAGGGAATGCGGGTGGTTGGAAACTGGGCGGCCAAGGCATCGTAGGCGTCATTGCCTGCGAAAACTCTGACCTCATGTTCCGCCATCAATTGCGGTAATACGGCGGCTGTTCTCGTGGCGTGGCCTCTGCCGTATCCCATTACGCCGTAAGCAATCTTCATATTGCTCGCCTTTACTTCTTTCATATTCGCAGCCAATGTTGCGGCAGGCGTGTTACAGCGGTGATGCGAATAGATGACTTTTTGATGACAGCTGAACGTTTGTAAGTCACTGCTGTCATTAAACTTTCATGTTAATGTCACCTGCAGTTCAAGCAGCGCCACAAAGATGGCGCCATCAAACTATCGATAGAAGAACGTTATGGACGTAAGTACCCAAAACACGGCTTTGGATACCGTTGTAGAGCCGCTAAG
Organism: Gammaproteobacteria bacterium; assembly: GCA_030425645.1. Taxonomy (GTDB): domain Bacteria; phylum Pseudomonadota; class Gammaproteobacteria; order JAPPPA01; family JAPPPA01; genus JAPPPA01. The sequence goes on from JAUHZK010000006.1 coordinate 24,606, forward strand.
CGAGAGCGATGGCCGCTACCAAGTCAGTATTGCCACCACGTTAGAAGAGGTTCAGGCCTCGCAAAAAATGCGTTATGCCATTTTTGCTGAAGAGCAGGGCGCGGTGTTGCACACCACCACACCAGGCTTAGATGCGGATGAGCTAGACCCTTATTGCATGCACTTGCTAGTGCGCGATAGTGAACAAGATTGCTTGGTCGCTAGTACCCGAGTGTTGAACGATGAAAAGGCGGCGTTATTTGGCCGTTTTTATTCTGAGTCCGAATTTGAGATGCACGCCGTTAAAGCACTGGAAGGCCGCAAGTTAGAAATTGGCCGCACCTGCGTACACGCCGACTACCGCAATGGCGCGGTGATTGGCTCGCTGTGGCAGGGTTTGGTAGAGCTGATGTACCGCGACGGTTATCAATGGCTATTTGGCTGCGCCAGTATTCCATTGGAAGACGGTGGCTCTAACTTGCATGCCATTATGGACCGCTTCCGCCGTAAATATATGTGCGCGGAAAGCCACCGAGTAACGCCGCGCGTAAACGTGCCTGCGGTGGCCGATGATCAAGCGCTGACCGCACTACGCATTCCGCCGCTGCTTAAGGCCTACGTTAGTTTGGGCGCTCATATTTGCGGCGAACCAAGCTGGGACGAGGACTTTAATGTGGCCGACGTGTTTGTGCTGTTAAACGTCGATAACTTGTCTACTCGTTATGTCCGCCACTTCGCCCGTAGTCAGCAGTAAGGCAGCTGATATCAGCTTTAGCGGCAGTCTGCGCGAAGCCTACCGCTGGCCTTTGGTGGTTGCTCATGTCTTGAAGGGCATGGCCTTGGTGAAAACCTTGGGCTATGTGTCTGACGCGGCGAGGATTGCCAAATATCAAGCCGATTTGGTTTCTCTTATTGGCATTGATGTGCGCGTTGTCGGCACGCCAATCGAGCAAACAGCCTTGTGGGCTTGTAACCATGTTTCCTGGGTAGATGCGCCGATTATTGGCAGCTTTCCGGGCTGTGTGTCGGTGGCGAAGCAAGAGGTGTCTGAATGGCCAGTGATTGGCGATTTGGTAAAAGCTGGAGATACGCTGTTTATTAAACGCGGCGCCAACCAAGCCAATGACGTTCGCGACCAAATGGTAGAAGTGCTAAATGGCGGCCGCAATGTGGTGGTGTACCCAGAAGGGACTACTACCGCGGGCGACCAAATCAGCTACGTGTTTCCCCGTTTGTTGTCAGCCGCTACCACTGCCGGCGTGCCAATTCAGCCGATCAGCTTGCGTTATAGCGATGCGGCGAACGGCGAGTCGATTGCTCCGTATATCGACAATATGGAATTCCTACCGCATTTGCGCCGCTTGCTGGCAGAAAAGCGCATTGAATGCACGCTAGAGTTTTTAGAACCGGTTGATAGCGAGCAGCCGCGTGACGATATCGCTAATCAATTGCGTCAGCGTTTAGCGGCTAACTTAGCGTTACCAGCCACGGCTAACCAAAAACGCGAAATTGATTTGCATGCCTTGATTGCGTTTTTGAAATCTCGGCATGGAATCTAGTTGCTAGAGTAGTTCGTTTAACCGCGCCGATTCGGTACACTCGTCAGCAAGAAAAACCTTGGGGGCGATTATGCTGGCGCGTTTGTGGAAACCGGCGATCTTTGTTTTTGTAGCTGTAAATTTATGGCTGCTGCTATTTGGTAAAACCTACGTTTATACCGCGGTGCTGCATCAGGCACCGAATATCGATGATCTTGATTTATTTCCCTTGCGCACGGTAGCCGCCGCGCCAGACGCGACGCCGTGGCCGAAAGCTTTGGACTATAACCAAGGTGAATACCCGGCGGCTCTGACACGGGTATTGGAAGAGTTCGATACCACGCAGTTTTTGGTTATTCAAAACGGCGAGATCAAATACGAGCGATATTGGGATGGATACGGCCCCGAAGACGATAGTCGTGCCTATAAGAACTCCAACTCTTTTTCCGCCGCCAAGTCGATTGTCTCGATTTTGATTGGTACCGCTTTAAAAGACGGACATATTCAATCCTTAGACCAGAAAGTGGCCGAGTATGTTGACTCGTTTAACAACGGTGCCAAGGCTGACATTACTATCCGCCAAGTACTGCAAATGGCCTCTGGTTTGGATTTTATTGAGGCCTATAACAAGCCGGTATCGGATACCACTGAGGCCTATTACGGCGACGACTTAGTGGGTTTAGTTGAGCGGTTAGGCATTGAAGAAATACCTGGCACCACTTGGCGCTATAAAAGCGGCGATACCCAGGTATTGGCGATGGTGCTAATGGCCGCGACCGACAAATCACTGAGTCAGTACGCCAGTGAAGCGTTGTGGTCGAAGATTGGTGCCACTAAAGATGCCCAATGGAGTTTGGACACCGAAAACGGAGTCGAGAAGGCGTATTGCTGTTTCTATTCCAATGCTCGTGACTTCGCCCGTATTGCTCAGCTGTATATGAACGCGGGTAAAGCACCGAGCGGCGAGCAAATTGTGTCGCCCAGCTATGTGCAGCAATCGGTGGTGCCGAATGGGATTCCCGCTGACGGTGAGCAAGCGCCGTCTCACTGGTATGGTTACCAGTGGTGGATTATGCAGCATGAGGGCCATCCGATTTTTTATGCGCGTGGTATTTTGGGCCAATACGTAATGGCGATACCGGACCTCGATGTGATTGTTGTACGTTTAGGACATGAACGTAGTGAAACCAAATTAAATCGTCACCCGATCGACGTATACGGTATTTTGGACGGCGTATTTGAATTACTAAAAGTGCCGCAACCCGGCGAATAACAGGAGACACAAAGCGTGAAGACTTTTAGCGATAGCTACGGTATCGATTGTGATCAGGAAAAGGCCATCGAGCTGATGACGACTGAACATTACATCACTGAAAAATATCTGGCGCTTGGCGCTAATCAGTTAAAGGTAACCGTGCTCGAAGATAGCGCTGATAAATTCCATAGCCGTGTTGAGCGAGTGGTGCGCATGCGTGAAAAAGCGCCGGCTTTTGCGCGCAAATTAGTGAAAGAAGAAATGACTGTAGTGCACGAGGTTTGGTGGCATAAACAGGGCGCTGAGAAAAAAGGTGGGTTTAAAGGCGAGCTACCCGGAATGAGTGGTGGCATTGAGGCCGATTTGACCATGTGCAGCGGTGCAGATGGATTGGCAGAAATTCGAATTGAGGGTCGTGTGAAGGTAGGGGTGCCGTTAATTGGTGGGCGTTTAGAAGGTTTTATGGCTGGGATTGCTTCTGACAAATTCCGTGAGGATATTGAGGCGACCCGGCAATACTTAGCTGACCATTGTTAGCATCACGAGAGGAAGAGAAAAATGACACACGTATTGAAACTATCTGCCATTGCGGCAGCGTCAATGTTGGCGGCTGCTTGTGCAACCACGTCACCGCAGCAGGCTAGCAGTGGCGAGCAAAATTGGCCGGTAGTCTCCGAACCGACTTTGTTCGAAAACTCACCAAACCGTAGCGCTGCCAGCGCTGCGCAGATCGACTTCGCTGCCGGTAGTGTTTCCTTGGGCGACGGCGCTGAGCACCGTGATCCCATTAAAACCATTGCTGCCAATATTAAAGCGGCCGGCGGTAAGGCTGTGATTACGGGTTACGCTACTGCTGACAAAGGTGAGGCCCGTGCGCAAGCGACTGCGAATTACCGTGCGCAGTCTGTCTACTACAAGCTGGCCCGTGCTGGAGTGTCTAAGTCATCAATGAGCATGGAAACCCAAACCTTGCCTGCTGGCGCCGGTGCCGCTGGTCGTAAAGCCACCGTTAGCTGGTAATTTAATGTGTTCAGTCGCTACTAGCTTTTGCCTAGTAGCGGTTGCACATTGCCGCTAAACCAACTGCCCATGATTTGAATGCCTTCAAGTCCGGGCAGTTGACCAATTTTATGGTCGACCTCGTTGACGAGTTTGTCGCCATAACCTTCACCGAATAAGTCGGTAAATAATCGCGCCACTTCGGCGTCGGTTTTTACGCCTGCGCCGACTGGGCTCCAAAAGCGTTGCAACATAAATCGCACTAGTTTGCGGTGGCTTGGATTGGCTTCAAGCCGTTTCTTAGCGTTGTTGAAGTACCAAGAAAAATGCACCCGTTCTTGTTTCATAATGCGTTTCACAATCTCATCTAAGATTGGGTTCTTAGTGGTTTCGCGAATACGTTGATAGCCAGCGTGGGTCGTGAATTCCTGTACCGCACCCCAAGTCATATATAGCGTCACAAAGCGGTCATTTAACAGGCGTGACACTTTGCTGGTGACCCAGGCCAGTAGCTTTTCGCCGAAAGTGGCGTTGCGGCGGACTTCAGCAATACGATTTTCTGCCAATTGCGTGCCGCAAACTTCAAGTAATTTGGCTAGGGCCTCGCCGTGAAAATACTCTTCGTAGTTCCAAGCCGACAGAAAACCAATCACGCCCGGGTCGTCAATCGCCGAGGTGTGTAGCAAGTCACGCATATACATAATGGTTTGCGCTTCAATATCACTAAAGTAGGTGAGGATAAATTCTTCTTCTTCAGTAAGACCGCTGGCCTTAGCCGCGGCCCAGTCGATGTCGCTGATATCGAGTTTGCTAGAAATTTCGAGTACGCGTTCGGTTTCCATGGTCTTCCCTGATTGTTAGCCATGAGATTGCGACCCCTCGCTCTAATGGCTGCTTGCCCCTGCGCTTACAACTCTTTGTCTAAGGCCCGCATAGCCGAACGGAATTGACCGATGTTGTAGTTGCGCTCACTGGCGACACTGGCAAATAGCTCGCTGGCCTTGTCTTTATAAAGTGTAGGTTCTAATGCGCGTAATAACAGTTGGCTGGCAAATACGGCTTGCTCGGCAGCGTTATAGTCATCAAACAGACCGGTTTTGCCGCCATGCACTATGCGTTTTAGGAGGCTGCGCTGAGCGTCTTCAGCCAGTAGTTCTTGGCTCTGTGTGTTTTGCAATTGACGCAATAAGCCAATGCCGGCGCTGGCCTCGGCTTTAAGCTGCTCGATAGATCGCTGAGAGCTACTATGCAAGGCATGTAACCATTGCTTAAGTGGTTCGTGTTGCGCTGGTTGTAATGCCGACGTTAGCGCCCAGACCATCATCAAGTGGCTATCCGCAATGCGCACGCTGCCAGGGGGCAGTGGTTTGGTGCTGCGGGGTTTCCAACGTACGTCGGTTAGCGGGTGGTGGCAGGCTTGGCAATCAAATACAGCCAGTTCTGGAAATAGGTCGGCCGGATTTAGCCAGTCGGAGGCCAATAGCTCAAGCCAGCCGATGGCATTGGCGTAGACACCGACTATCCAGGTTTGAATGGGGTCGCTGTCGTTTTTACGCTGTTGGTAATCTTGGTCAAGCCGGAAGTGTGCGGGTTGCAGCTCAGTAAAGGTTTGTAGGTCGAAGCTTAGGCGCGGGTGGCCGGCACCCATGATGCGGTGGGTGGTGAACTTGTCTTCTGTGCCCATATGGCAAGAGAGGCAAAGCTCGGCGCGGGCCTTAGGTTCATGGGTCGGGTACATGCCAGCAGCGATGTTTTCTTCAACGCTGCGGTCTTTATTGGTGTGGCTTTTGAGCCAGTTTTCAGCACCGCCATGGCAAGCCTCGCAACCAATGCCATCGTTGTAGGTAAATTTGCGGCCTTGGGCAGCGGGCTCAGGGTTGTCTAGGTGACAGTCCATGCAGACTTTGGCCTGATGGGCTGGCTCCGCTAAACCTAGGTTAAAGGCAATGCGTTGCGAGGCCTCGTTGCGCAGTGTTTTCATGCCTCTAGAGTGTGCGTCCTGACGTGACCAAATGACGTATTCATTTTGCAGCACGCGGGTTTTCTCTAGGGCTTTAACCGAGCCATGACAGGTACTAGAGGCACAGGTGGCGACACCGAGATGCTTGTCATCAGCCTGTTGCGGTAATTCTGCTGCGGCGTAGGTTGCAAGTAGCGCTAAGCCGAACAGGGCAGTGAATTGTTTAACTAGGGCGCTCATGGTGCGGTTTCCTCGCGCCGGCTGTCTAGCAGCCGTTTATTGACCTTAGACGTAGGTACAAACCATGGTTTTCCATTCTCGTCTAAGTAAAGCTTTTTCATTTCCTGTTCATTAAATGGTCGCGAACCTAAGCGTCCAAATACGGCGACTTGGCCGCCAGTTTCATCGGCACCGCGATCCCGCTCTAGACCTCGTGAGAGAGCTACAGCGGGGGCATCTGTTGGATGCCAAGCAATCAACTGCGGTTGCGGTTTAGGGCTAAAGCCGTAGAAGTTGGGTTGTGTATCGGGTGCGGTGAGTTGCACCACTTTTAAGCCGTACTGGCCGTCAGCCACATAAGCAAACAAGCTGGCGTTGGTACTGGCAACAACAATGTCGCGGGCGTCTTTAATTTGACCGTCAGCGGTAAATTTTTCGATTAGTTTGGGCTTCTCTGGCTGAATGATATCGATTACGGCAATGCCTTCTTCACCGGCGGCGACATAGGCATAGGTGCGTGCCAAATGAATACGTTGCGCATCTTTTAGCGGCAGTGCTTGTTTGAGCACAAAGCTAGGTTGCTGTGGGTTAGTGACGTCCACGACCTGCAGACCGCGTTTGCTGCTAACAAACAGATAGCGGAACTGAATAGCTGTGGCACGCGGATCTTCAATTCGTAATTCGGCCACAACCCTTGGCGCTAGCGGTTGATCAGCATTCACGATGACCACGGCATCATCGGTGGTGATGTAAAGATAGTAACCGGCGGTGGTGATATGTTTGGCGCCGTTAAGTACGCCATGCGGATTCCAAGTGAGTGCTCTTTCGAGGTGATTGTTGCGGAATTCGCCGTCGGCCAAGGTGTTGATGTTGCTTAAAATTAGACCTTCTTCGGCATCGGTAATCAGGGCGTAGCTATAGATAGGGTGGAAGGGTTGCTCTTCGTTCTCCTCACGCATTAATTCGCCTTCATTACGCTGCGGCGCAATCGGCTGCGTGGTGGATAGCGATAGGCAGGTAGCGTTTTTGCTTTCTAACTGGGTGTCATGCCCGAGCTCGGAGAAGGGCGCCTTAATAATGCGTTGGCTTATGCCCTTGTTGGCAATGCTGGCAACGTCGTAAACATTCATGCCTTTGCTGCCTTCGGCGGCGAATAGGTATTCACCGCGTAGCTGTAGACAGCCAATACTGTCGCCTTTGTGGGTATGTGCGGTGGCTAGCTGCTGTTGGCGGTCTTGATGTTGCTGGTAGTAATCGGGGTAGGCGTATTTTTGTAAATAACTACCGATCACCGCCTGCGGTTCGTCCCACTCGGTGACTTGTACGGCACTAATGCCATCTTCGGTGCCGAGATAGGCGTGGTAACCCAAGAAGTCGTAGTAGTGGGTGCCGTGCATTAACAGCTGCGCCATGATGGCGTTGTTGTCGCCAGACTCCGATAAGTGGCAGTCGTCGCAGCGTTTGGTTTCTTCCTTACGTGCGGTATGCGGGAAGTGCGGGTTAAACGCCTGTGAGCTGTAACCACTAGCCGCGATGGGCGGCTGCTGCACGTAGATTTTTTCGCGGTTGGCATTAGTAGATGACAACACGAGTGCTGAAGTAGAGCGGATTGGCGCGACTTTATGGCCTTTTACGGTGCTGTGTTTGCCGAGCATAAAGGTTTGATCACGCACGACTTGAGGGTTGTAGGTGGCGTAGTTGCGGGATTCGCCGCCTTCATAGTGGTGGCGTTCGGTTTTCCAGTTGGCCTCAATCGGCAGGTGGCAGCCGCCGCATGACGTGGTCCAGCTGGTATGGCAGGTGTAACACTCCATTTCTTCGTTAGCATGAGCGAGGTCTTTGCCGACATATTCCCAGCCCCAATCTAGGGTCTTGGTGTCGGTAGACATTAGCTTGGCTTTGGCGGCGTCGCGGTTGTATTGCTTATTACCCTTAGTGACGGTGTTTTTCACCAGAGACAATTCCCACTCTAGGCCGGGGGTGACCGCCGAGCGTTGAATCAGTTTTTTACCGACCCATTCAAAGCGTTTTTGGCCGTCTGGGTTGCGAATCAGGCTTAAGTCGGTGCTGCGGCCAGGGCCGGCGGGGCCAGAGGTTTTTAGGTTGGGGTATTCACTCACAGTACCGTGGCAGTCGATACAGCCAATCTCTACCGCAGCGGCCACTTCTCCGTAAATATGGCCGTCAGAGTGGGCATCTTGGGCGTAGTGGCAGTCCACGCAGTGCATGCCAACGTCCAAGTGGATGGAGGACATATGCACGCCTTTGTCGAATTTTTTCGGATCGTCATTGGCAACGATTTGATCGTCTTCGCTGAGCAGGTTGCCATCGCGGTCGCGTTTATACACGGCACGGAAGTTCCAGCCGTGGCCGTGGTAATCGGCAAACTGGGTGTCGTTCAGCTCTGGATTGAGTTTGGAAACGTCTTTGAGGAACTCCAAGTCGGCCCATTTTCCGCGTGGGGCAGCGCCTTCTGGGTTGCGCTCATAGACCTCGTGCATTTCATGGGCATCGGGGTACTGTTGCTCTTTCGGCCACATCGCTGGTGCGTCTGATTCGTAATCCCACATGGTGTAACCGAGGTAGCTATTCACAAACATATTCGGTTGGTGCATATGGCAAACGATGCACTGGCTAGAAGGAATGGCGCGGGTGAATTTATGTTGCAGCGGATGCCCTGGTTCGTCTTTGGGAATAGTGGGGTCAACGCTAATGCTTTTGCCTTCGTGGCCGTATTGGCCATACCAAGCTGAGTTTTTCTGATCGCGGTCGTTGGCATAAACCACGTGGCAGCCGGCGCAGCCTGAGTGTCGATAGTCGCCGGGTTGATCATTGGTGCCCATAAACCAGCTCATGGGGTCGTTAAGGCGGGTTTTGGTCATATTCAGCACCGGCACGGAGATACGCTGGCCGGTGCCGGGGCCGCGGTTAGACTGCTTGAAGTCTGGGCGGCCAGGCTCCTCTAGGCGTTGAATTAGGCCTAAACTGTTGGGGTTGCCGGTTTCTGGAAAGAGGTTGGTGAGGTTGCGACCACCACGTTCAAAAACGCGGAAAATATCGCCGGGTTTTAGGGTTTCCCAAGCGGGTAGCGGGTTAATGCGGTCAACAATATTGTGTTTTCTGGCAATTTCTTCGGAAGGCGCAGGGCGGCCCTCGAGCGCAGCCGGTTGTCCGTCTGGCGTATAGGCCTCGCCAATCATGGGTCGCTTAAACGGCAAAATACCGTTGTTATAGGCCGCCGCGCCCCAGAACATGGCGGCGTTGCTCATAAGGCTGCGTTCTGAGGCTTTAATAATATCCAAATGGCAGGCGCCGCAGGCTTGGCGTGCTACGCGGTAGTCGGACGGATTGATAAAGCGCACAAACTCCTGGCTTTCCTTGTTCAGTAAGGTGTAGGTGCGTTCTGGGTTGGCCGAAGACGGGTAATGCCAAGTTTCGGGGTAGAGCGGTTGCACATGGGCGGCATCAATCGCCGCCTGATAATCGGCTGGGTAATCCCGGATCAGTTCATTGCGGTGAATTTTTGCTTCGTTATCGTCGTGGTGTTTTTCGGTTGCATGGTCGGCCCGCAGTTGTGGCCGTAGCCGGCTAATGTCATCGAGACTGATGCCATCTGGCCGTTGTACTTGCGCATTGCCGCCGTGACAGTCTGTGCAGCCGAGGTTAATACCGTCATTGCTGTGCATATTGTAGGCGTCTGACTGGCTATGGCAGGAGACGCAGCCTTCGCTTTTAGTGGCGGCTTCTGCTGGGCTTTGTTGCGCCGGTGCTGCTGGGTAATGCGGGTACTCAATCTCGCGCGGTTTTTCGTGGCCGCCCGCGGCAGCGGCGTTGCCAGCAGCACCGAGTAGGGCAATGAAGAGCAGGGATTTGGCGTAAGCAGTGCGCATAGCGTTAATACATCAACGTCAGGTTGGCGAGGATGGAGTAAGGCGACTGGTCTGTGCCGTAGAGGTTTTCAAACCCTTCACCAGGAATTAAATAGGCCGCTGACAGTCGGCCAACAATGTTTTGTGTGGCGAAGGGCCGGTAGATGGCTGAAATGGATAGATCAAAACCAATCTCGGTTTCTATTTTGCCTTGGTTGCGGGCCGCTTCTAGCACGGCGGTTTCGGCAAACCAAAGGTGGTTGGCGTTAAAGCTTAGGCGCGTGCTAGGTGTTAGGTCTAAGTCAGCGCCCAGTCCCAGCAAGGTAATGCCGGGGTTGGTGAAGTTAGACTGGCCCTGTTCTTTAGATGATCGCAGGCTGTTAAGAATGCTATTGCGCCCCGATAGGGCGACGCGGCCGCCACCAATTAATGGCACGGTTTGCCTAATCCAATAGCTGGTATCAGCGCCAGCAAAAAGTGGGTTTTCAAATACAGCATCAAAGCCGCCAGCGTCGTTATCAAACGGATCGTCATCGCCTGAGGCGTGTAAAAATGAAAAGCGCCAGCGCACCCAGCTTTGATCGAAGCCCAGCTCGGCTGCAATAAAGTAAGCGCCGATGTCGCCGGGTTCGTCGATAAAGGTGCCGCGACTTTCATCGCCAATCGCGTAATAGGCCGAGAGCGTGATGTTCAAGCGCTCCCAGTGGCCGTCGCCGTTATAACCTAAGTAGGTGACGTCGTAATCGCGTGGCACTTCGATGCCGATAGAGGCGGGGCGGGCAATAAAGCCGTTAGTGTCATAGAGCACTTGGTCGCCTTCGCGGTTACGGTTGTGCAGCAACACAAACTGCGAAAAGTAGCCCAGTTTGGGCATGTCCTGCCAGTAGAGGTTGGCAACAAAAACATCGTCGTCTCGTAAGCCTTGTTCTACGTCATTAAGGCCACTGTTGGTGTCTTTTTCAATGCGTCGGAACCAGCCAAGGTTGTATTGGAATTTGTTGTTGTCGCGAATACCAAATAGCCGCACGCCGAACTGTTGGTCGTTGAATAAAAAACCTCTAAAGTCGGCGTTAAATGGTTGAATTCCAATGCGAACTGAGTCGAAGTCGTAACGGTCGGAGACGTTGCGAATATGGTAATCAAATAGCGCTGCCTGAATGCCAACGTGGTTGTCGGTACGGTGCGTGCCGGCATTGGGATCAGCCCGCGTAACGGCCCGCTCGTTCGCGTCTAAGACGTTGTAGTTAATCACTGGCGTGAAGCGAAATTCGTAGTCAGGCGGGCGGAAGGTGGTGTCGCCTTTATAGAGTACCGTTTCCAAAATGAGGTTGCCCGCGGTGACCGTGGTGTCGCCCTCACCGATCAGATTTAAGGCACCGCTGTCGTTGGTGGTGGCGTTGCCAACGGGGATAGGGAAATGCCGCGGCTCGTAGATAAGGTCGGCGATACCAATCAGGCTGAAAAACCAGTCATCACCAAAGATCGGCCGGTCGCCTTTGAGCCAATTATTGTTGTTGTATGGGTCCCAGAGGTTTTCTGGGTAGCCGAGGGCGCTAACAATACGCCAGCGGTCGGGCACGGTGATGCCGTCGCTTAGGCGCTCAATTTGGCGTTTGTCGTCGTCACGGTGGTGGCAGCTGTCGTCGTCCCATTTTAATACGGCTTCACCAGGTCTAGATAAGGGTTGGCTTTGGTCGCATTTGCCGTCCGCAGCAAAGCTGCTGGTGCTGCTTAATAGTAGGGCAGCGATAAAGCCGGTTTGGAGCTTATTTGCCATTACAAACATTCTCCTCATTGCTATCTAGAAACGGTTTCTGTGGACAGTTGATATAACGTAGGCGGGTGCCTTGTGGCGTCAATTGGTCGGCGCGTATGGCTACCGGGGCGTTGTTTACGGTGCCTAGCGCTAGGCCAGCATTATGTACGCCAAGAAATGAAATCATATCGTCCTGATCAATGCCGTCGCCCGAGACGCCGATAGCGCCAATGAGGGTGCTGCCGCGATAGATGGGCACCGAGCCTGGGAAAATTTGGCTGCCGTTAGCGAGGCGGCGGAAGTCAGGGTCGGGCGGGCCGCCGAGTCCGGCGCAGCCTTTGGGTACGTCGGTACCGACTAATTCGGCTACAAAGGCAACGTGGCCAGCGATACCGTTATAGCTGATATCAAGCTGAAAGCCGGAAGAAAAAACGCTCCAGCGGTCCTTGCCGCCACTGAAGGGTTTGCTTAAGGGCCCATGTGGGTTGCCATTGATGCCATCCGGGTAGAACGGTCGAGAGAGGTTGCCGCCTGAGCGGTCAGCAAAGGCAAAGGCACCGTCCGCTAATGCCGTAGGGGAACCGAGAAAGTCCCGGACTGCGGTGATGTAGTCACTGAGTTTGATGGTTTGTCCGCTAGTGCCATCAGCGTTTAAGTAGGTGACATCGGCTAGCTTGTCCATGACATCGGCCGCTTTATCACTGGAAAAGAAGGCCGCCGTGCGTGCTTTTTGCAGCGACACGTCTAAACCGAAAACTGGCGCATCGCGGCCACGGACTTGGCCAAGTACGGTGCCGTCTACATCTACCACTGAAATCGAAACTCGAGCCGGTGTGCCTAGTGGCCGTCTAATTTGGCCGCGCGCACGATTGGCGATTAGTAATGCTTGTTTGAGCAACTCCGATACTTCAGTGGCGCTGAGGCCGCTGGCGCCGGCAATGGGCGGAAAGCGATTGCTGTCGCTGCCATCAACTGCTACAAAAGCGTCGGCATCGACCAAGGCTTGGTCATTGGGGTCGCCGGGGAAATCTCCCACAGTGGCGGCACGAATGCCTGAGGCGGGTGTGCCAAAGGCAGTGCCGGCCCTGACCACCGCGGGCTCAAAGTAGGATCTAACTTCAAGTAAGCTGCCCGAGGAAGGGGTAGCGGGAGCAGTGCTGGGGTCTCGAATGAGATCGGCTGCCGTGGCATCGGTAAATCGTAGCACCTTGCCGTCTACAGTAATGCGATCAGCCCGCCGCTCAATGGGTGCAGTAAAACCTTGGCTGCCGGCGAGGGCGATCGCTTCATCAAGATCGCTGTCAGTGTCTAACAGGTTTTTATCGATACCGTAAATACCGTCGGCTATCACACCAATGCCGCCAACCGGCACGCCGTCTTTATAAAGGGGAATGCCACCGGGGTCAGCGGCCAATCCCAGTGGGGAACGTTGGGGGCCTGTTTCACCCGCACGCTGCATAAAATCAGAGCAGGGAAGCTGCGAAAATTGCACGCCAAATAAAGGCCCGGCGGCTTGCCGTAGTTCCCCGGGATTAAAATGCTCCTGCACGATTTGGTTTGCCGTGCGGGTGGTGAAGGCATTGCCTTCGGTGCTGAGAAAACTCGCGGTAATGGCTTTAGCAATCGCGGCCATGCCACTAGGAATGAAGTTGAGACCTTCTAGGCCTTCGCCTTCGCGGGCGCCGGTATTGCTATCAAGTGGCTCGCTAGTGACGGTGGCGGTTTTGTCAGCGCCGCTCATGGCAAACACGCTCAACACATTGCCTACGCGGTCGGTAACAGCGATGGTGGCACTGGCGTTGCGTGCGAGGGCTTCTTCTACGGCTTGCGACGTTACCCGATTGACATCGGCTTCAGTTAGGAAACTAGAGGCATTGGAGCAGGCGCCGGAGCAGCCACTTTGGTCACCGCCGCCTCCGCTGCTGCAGGCGCTAATGGCAGCGGTGATAAATAGAGCAAACAGGAGTTTGGCTTGTTTTGTCATTGCGCCTCTCCGGTCGTGTTCATCCAGCCGTGTTCGGGTAAGTGGTAGCTATGGCAATCAATGCACTGGGAGTCGATCAAGCTGCTGTCGCCGGGGTTGCCGTGGCAAGTTAAGCAGTTTTCTCGGCTTGGGATGAGCACATCTTGCGAGTGCTCAGACGTTTGCGCGCCGCTATGGCAATCCGTACAAGCCATTGATTGATGGCCAGCATGGTCGAATTCGGCGTCATCTATCCAGCGCCTGTTAACGTTCACTGGGCGGATATTCCAGGCACTGATAAGGTCTCCGCTCTCTAGCGCAGCGGTGTTACGACTGACTTCATGACAGGTAACACAGCCGCGTTTTTCGATAAGTTCGCTGGCTAGTTCAATTAACGTTAACGCTTGTTGCTGCTGTCGTTTATTGGGGCCGGGCCGTTGCAGCGACGGTTCTTTAGCGGCAGCAGCAGTGCGGCCATTTAGGCTTGATTTAAGCTCGGTTAGACCTTTTAGGCCAGCGATGTCACGTAGTGTGGCGCCGATGTCGCCATGACGGACGAATAGGTCGGGGTTGTCGGCGTCAAAGTCGAGCCGGTGGCAGCTATCGCAATGTGCTTCCATATTGATGTCTTGCATGCCGCGGCCGCCCGGCTCGGGTTGATGGCAGTCGTTGCATTGCATGACTTTAGGGTTACCGTCCTCACCATCTAGTCCCTCGGGGGCTAAATGTACGTCGTGTGGGAATATTAAGCCGCTTTGTTCCTGTGGTTGCTGCGCCGCATTCTGTTGTGCCCATTGCCATTCAAGCGAGTCTTGTTGCCAATGCGGCGTCAGTAAGGTGATTTCAGGATGGCTCAGGCGCCAGTCATGGATATTGGCCTGTTTGCTGTTGCCATTGCTGAAGTGTTGAATGTCTTCATGGCAATGTACACACAGCTGTTTGTCGCCGGTAATCAACTCGGTGCGACCGTTGTGTTCCTTGTGACAACTTTGGCAGTCGGCATTCTGTAACTCATCAATGGCAAAGCGTTGCGGGTCAGCATGTGTCGCCACTTCTTGGTGGCAAGTCATGCAGGCGCTGTTTTCGACTTGTGCAAAAGGCTGTTGATGGCATTGGCTGCAGTCGTCGGCAAAAAACTGGTGGGCTGGGTGAAACTCGCCGCTATTCCAGAGGCTGTGATTCGGTAGTAGCGGAATATCGGTATCGTCGGCTAAGACGTAGCGTTGCAGCAGCGGTGCCGCTAGAAAGATCAGGCTGATGGCGAGCAACAGCCCCCATGACCAGCGTCGCTTCGAAAACCCACTGTCGGCCAGTCGCGTTTGAAAGGGCTTATATGCCGGCCTTGCGGTGGTTTCGTCGACATCGACGTTTACCGTAAGGCCATCGGCCGTTAGTTGAACCCTGAAGTGATGATTGCCAATTTGAAATTGGTCATCGTTTTCTAGCCAAGCTTGCTGAACCGTTTTGCCGTTTAAGCTAACGCCTTGTTCGCTGCGGGCGACTAACTGTAGGCGATTGTTTTGGTACTCAAGGCTGGCATGGCGAAGGCGCACGTTTGGCCAGTCGAGCTGGATGTCTTGTTCATTACTAGCACCGATATCTACGTGGTCTTGTGACAGCTTGCGATGGCCGTCGGCGACTTCGCCGTTGCTGGTGATCCGTGTTCTGATGATGTGAATGGTCACGGCATTACCAATATAGAAATACCACTACGACATGCGCAGTTAGGGCGGTTAATAGGGCAATGGTGGCCGGCACATGGAGCATGAGCCAGATGTCTAACATGGCGCGAATGCGGATGTCTTTGCGAATGCGTTGCAGTAGCTGGCTGCGGCGGTTGAGTGCTTCAATAATATTGCGAAGGTTGGCGTTGTGCTCGGGGTCGTTGTCGCCTAGTAAAGCGGCAAAATGAGCAATAACGGTTCTTTGGTTAGGGTTTGACTGGCGTTTGTCATTGATAACCACGGATGAAAAATCTTTTTTGCTGAGCTGTCGCCAGGCGTTGCCGCCGAGGCTGGTGCCTTCTAGGCTGCTGTCGACTGCCGCTCTAAGGTCTTCGTCGAGCATTTGGCTGCAGCTCACGACTTGGCGATCGGCATCGTCAAGTTGGGCCAGTAATTCTGCCTGGCTACGGTTGTCGCGGTTGCTGCTTAATGGTCCTGGATAGCGGACATAGACAACAATGCCGAAAAAACCGCTGCTAATGACTAAGCACATCAGTACATAGGTCAGGGTGTGTAGATTCCACGCGAACTGGAAGCCAGTGTGCAAGGTGCCGATAAAAAGCAGTCCCATGCCCAAGTAGATATGGGCCGACAACCAACCCTGTACCGTGCTTGATGTTGAGTGGTAATTGCGTTTACGGACGCCAAACCATGCCAGCCAAACGATCAGCAAGGCAGCAATAGTGCCGAGCGTGTACCCCAACCACGTGCCGCCATTGGCGACAGGTTGTGGTGAGTGCCAAGCGTAAGCAGCAATAGATGCAGTGGAAAGTAGCGTTGCTATTTTGAGCCAGCGAGCTTTTTTGTAGCGTAGCGTGGATTGGTGCATGACGGCCTATAGAGCAACGTTTTATAAATAATAGGAGAGCGCCATGAGTATCGCCAATGTGGCATATGCTTTCAAACAAAAAATGGTACTGTTATTCAATATCGATTCGTTTTTTACTAGGCATTTATGCGACTCAAACACGCCCGCGGCTTGATCATTCGGCTCACCATCGCTATCGCGATGACAGCGGTGTTTGTTATGCACGTTAGAGGCGATTGGCATTTGGCTTTGGTTGCCCAAATGGAACGCAACTTATACGACGCCCGTTTACGTTTAGCCTTACCAGATGAGCGCCCTAGCTCGGTGGTGATTGTTGATATTGACGAAAAGAGCATTGCTGAATTAGGCCACTGGCCGTGGCCAAGAGATGTATTGGCGCAGTTGTTAGATAAGTTGTTCGACGAATATGGCGTCCGTGTCGCTGGTTTTGACGTGGTCTTCGCGGAGCCTTATGAGGCTTCGGCATTGAGTTTGTTAGATGACTTAGAAGGCCAGCTTAGTGACTTGAACGCTGAAGACCGCCAGTTAATTGCGGCGCAAAGGCAGCGTTGGAATACCGATGAAACTTTTGCGGCCTCATTGATTGGGCGTGACGTTGTGCTTGGTTATGTCTTTAAGGACCGTTTAACCGCAGATGAGCCGGTGGGGGCGGGGCGCTTGCCAGAGCCGCTGTTCACTAAGGCACAAGTAGCGCGTTTAGATTTGGCGATGGCCGAGGCGCAGGGCTATGTTGCGCCCTACGAAATGCACACGTTTGCGAGTGAGTACGCCGGATTTTTTAGTAACCCCTATGTCGATAGCGACGGTATTTTTCGTCGCGTGCCATTAATGCAGCAATTTGAAGGCGATGTTTATAGTTCGCTTTCGTTGTCAGTGGCGAGTGCCGCCTTGGGCGGAGTGATGCCCAGTTTTGTTTTTGCCGACCCTGAGAATGCTGCCCTCGACGCCGTTAACCTAGAAGGTTTGCAGCTCGGGGATAGGTTTTTGCCTGTGGATGGTCACCTGAATGCGCTCGTGCCGTATCAAGGTCCAGCTGGCAGTTTTCCCTATGTCTCTGTGGTTGACGTGCTGTCTGGGCAGGCTGATATAGAAACCTTATTCGACAGCATCGTGTTGGTTGGCACCAGCGCCCCGGGTTTGTTGGATTTGCGTGCCACGCCTGTTGGTGCACGCTTCGTCGGGGTCGAGATCCACGCTAATTTAGTGCATGGCATTCTCAATGGCGGATTAAAGAGCAGCCCGCACTATATGCAGGGGGTTGAGCTGGTGGCTTTGTTGATGGTTGCAGTGCTTGTAACTCTGTTGAGCTTGCTGTCTGCCGGGCTAGGGATTGCTGGTTTGGTGGCCTTGGTGGTGGCGGTTTTTTATGCCGGTTTATACGGCTGGCAACATCATGATTTAAATATTCCGGTGGCTTCCTCCATCGCCTTGGCGACCAGTCTGTTTTTGCTGCAATTTGCCTACTCTTACGCCGTTGAGTCGCGCAAGAAACGGCACTTGTCGAAGGTGTTTGGCCAATACATTCCGGAAGAACTGGTGGCTGATTTAGATGCCTCTGAAGAAGAAGTCAGTTTGGAGGGTGAGAGCCGTGAAATGTCGGTCTTGTTCTCTGACGTGCGCAGCTTTACTAGTATTTCAGAAGGCTTAGATCCAATTGAGCTCACTCAGCTCATGAATGAGTTTCTAACGCCGATTACCCGCGTTATTCATGAGAACCGGGGCACCATCGACAAATACATGGGCGATGCGGTAATGGCGTTCTGGGGCGCGCCTTTGCACGATGATCGGCATGCTTACCACAGCGTTACCGCAGGCCTAAAAATGATTGAGGCGCTAGATGCGTTGCAGCCGCATTTCCGCAGCCGTGGTTGGCCTGAAATTAAGGTTGGTGTTGGTGCCAATACCGGAGCCATGAATGTCGGCAATATGGGCTCTGAGTTCCGCATGGCATATACCGTGTTGGGCGACACGGTTAACCTTGGCTCGCGGCTAGAAGGTTTAACCAAACAGTACGGTGTGCAGTTTATTGTGAGTGAGTCGACGGCCTTATCCGCGCCGGAATATCTTTACCGTGAACTCGATGCCGTTAGGGTTAAGGGCAAGCAGGAACCGATACGTATATTTGAGCCATTAATGGCGGTTGAGCAGGCTAGTGAAGCCGACATCGAAATGATCGGCTACTGGAATCAGGTACTAGAGTTTTATCGTTTTCAGCAGTGGTCGGAAGCAAAGCAGGCATTGCAATCCTTGTTGGCTGATGACCCGCAACGGATGATTTATCAGACTTATCTGCAGCGCATAGCGGCGTTTGAGCAATCGCCACCACCGCCTGACTGGGATGGTGTTTTCACTCATACCAGCAAATAGATCAGTAACTTCTATACTGTGGGGTAGGTGATAGTGGTGGGCGAACGTCTGCACTCTATACGGGGTCGTCAATCCGCTATATGCTAATAGTGAATATACAAAGTGTTAACAGAAAGGGTTGCTATGAATTTGCGCAAATGGCGCGTTACCGTCTTGTTTTTGACGCTGACAGGAGCGGCTGCGGCAACGGCCAATACAGCCTCAGCCAGTGAAACACAGTCTCCGTTAGAGGCGGCGTTCATTGCGCTGGCCGATAATAACCCTGCGGCTGCCGCTAAGGCCCTTAAAACTGTGTCGGCTGAGCGTTCAGCAATGCTGGAGTACCAACTCATGTTGGCTATTTCGCAGCTTGAGTTGCAACAATTTGAAGCCGCCCAATTAACGTTTCGTGGCCTAGCCAAACAGGCTGTGCGTGATCGAAGCGCCATTATGCTAGTTACCCAGCAACTGTATAGAAAATTGCAGATCGCCCGCACGGCGGGCGGTTATCCACTACCACTGGCTGCCAAGCATTACGAGTCAATGGATAGTGCGCGGCGCATGAACATTAACTTTAACCGTCGCTTGTTGGGGCTTCCCTATATTGGTGATGTGACACCTTGGAAAGCCACTAGTGCTCCCGCGCAAAGCTTTAAGCCGAGACCGAAACCCTATGCGGGCCCTCGCCAAGCGCCCGCGGCTAAGCAAGCGCCTGCGGCTAAAGCGGTGTCAGCAAAAATATCGGCGGTGTTGATGACTGAAATGCAGCGCGCCGCGCAGCTGCTTGATCAGGGCAATGCTGCTGAAGCCTTCGCCTTGTTACAACCACATGAGTTTGATGGTGCCGGTAATTTGCAATTTGATTATCTGCTGGGTACGGCGGCGGTAGATGCCGGCGCTGCTGATGAAGCGATTTTTATTCTGCAACGGGTGTTAGTGCAAAACCCTCGCCATGCCGCAGCCCGCTTAGAGCTAGGGCGAGCTTATTATGCAAATGGTGATTACGCCGACTCGCGGACCGCTTTTGAGACCGTGTTAACGCAATCGCCACCGCCAGCCGCTAAAGCGCTATCAGAGCAGTATTTAGTGGCAATTGATGATTATTTCTCGAGCCGTCTAACTAGCTTGGTACCGTTTGTAGAAGCGCGTATTGGTTACGATACGAATGTGAATGGCGCCACTGATGATGCGCAGCCTTTCAGTGCGCTGGTGGGGGTGCCTGCGGCCATTCGCGGATTGACCCTGCAACAGAACAGTTTAGAAACTGACTCGGCCTTTATTAACGTGGCTGCTGGCGCTGGCTATAGCAAGCAATTTAAACCGCGTTACTTTTTCCGTACTGGGGTTCGTTTAGACGCGCAAAGTAATGCGGACGCTAGCTTTGTTAATACGCAGTCATTAAAGGGTTATGGCAACTTTGAATACCGCCAAGGACGCCAACTTTTAGGCCTTGGGCTAGACGTATCGCATAGCTACGTGGGCGGCGACTTTAATGCTAATACCGCTGGCTTATCTTTGCTGGGTGGCACCAGCTTAAGCAAGCATTGGTCTGGTAACGCGCAGCTACGGGCGGCTGTTCGACGCTTTACCCGAACGCAGGATGTCAAAGATAGCACCGACCACACCTTGTCGCTTTCGGCAACACGCTATTGGTCTGGTAAAAACCGTGTGACGAGCACCCTGGGGGTTATTGCTCAGGATGTCGACGCAGAAGCGGACATTCACAGCAAACGGGTGTTGGGTTTCCAAAGTAACGTCAAATGGGTGGCGTTTAGATCGGCCCTAATTTCGGTGTCTGTTGCGGCGCTACGCGCTGATTACGAGGCAGTCATTGTCGGCAGCGAAGATCGTGTTGACGACAGTTATTTGCTGGGATTCGGGGTCACTAAATATTCCTCGCGTAATCCCAATTTGAAGTGGTTATTCAATTTAGACGCAACGCGTACGGACTCAAGCCTAGCGTTGTATAACAGTGATGGCGTTAAAGCCTCTCTAGGAGTGCGCTATGACTTCCGCTAAGTTCAATCTTAAGCGCCTTTGCTGGCAAGCCAGCGTGTTGGTATTGCTAAGTGTTTTTAGCTTGGTGTCGCACGCCGCTGACCCGGTTGGAAAAGTGCTATTCGCCATCAATGATGTTCAAATTGAGCGCGCCACGGGGGGCAGCCAAACCGCCGCTAAAGGTGATGCGCTCTACGAGGGGGATACCGTGATTACCGGCACCCAAGGGCGTGCGCAGCTACAGTTTGTAGACGGTGCCCGTACGGCCTTAAGGCCCGGGTCTGAATTGGTCATCGAATCTTACCGTCCGGTTACTGAAGAGCAGAATGGAGAGCTGCTGGTCGCCAATGGTGGCTCTGCGGTGTTGGGCTTGCTTAAGGGTGGCATGCGAGCAGTGTCTGGCAAGATTACCAAAGGCAACCCAGACGGTATGACAGTGAAAACACCGGTCGCTACCATGGGGATTCGTGGCACCGATTTTACGGTTGTCCTGACCCGCGGTGACGGCGAGGCCGTGGTGCTAAATATCTCAGTGCGCGACGGTGTTGTTCGCGTCAGCAATGAACTCGGTGAAATTGACGTCACGACTGGCGAGTTTGCGCAGGCGTTGCAGGGCATTTTGCCGCAGCTGCTGTTAGAGCCACCGCCAGCGTTATTGGATGATACGGCCGGCGGTGCTACCGGGAGCGGCCAAGGCGGCAGTGCCGGTGGTTCAGCAATAGGGTCGTCTAGTAGCCCCTCAGGTAGTTCGTCGGGCAGCAATACTTCGGGTAATTCCCCAGGCGGTTCAGCAGGCAGTGGTACCGGCACTGAAGGCGGCAGCGACAGTAGTAACAATACCGGCAGTAGCCCGACGGGTATGCGGCACAATGCGCCGGTAACTAATAGCGATGAACCACCGGGCGCGTTGCCGCCTCCACCACCTACAAGTCCGCCGGTGCCGGAGAATCCGCCTCAGACAACGGACGGCCAAAATCTTGAAGACCCAGAAACAGAGCAGGAAGAACCGCCACAGGTCTTTAGGCTTTCAATGGGCGCTGACCAAGACGGTGGTCCTGATGCCGCCGATGATGTGATTGTTGGCGGTGCCGACAATACCTCTGAGGAGCTTATTCGTGACAGCAATGGTTCTCTGCGCCAGTTCACTACGCAGAATGCGAGTTTCTTGGCTCAAGGCGCAAACGATGTGGTCACGGTCAGCATCATTGGTGTTGACGTTGATACGGCTCAGGTGCGTGATCGTGGCGCTGATGCCGTTACTGGATTTGAATGGGGGCGTTGGGCAAACGGTACCGCGGCAGTTGCGTCGGCCGGTGGCGGTGCGCCTGAAGTGGTGAGTCTAATCGGCGATCAAAGTATTCATTGGGTCTATGGCCTGCCGGTAGAAGGTGAGCCTTTGGCTGAAGTTCGTGGCCAAGCCATGTATGTGGCGGTTGGTGGTACCACGCCGACAGACAATGCGGGCAATACTGGCACCTTGGATACCGTATTTTTGGTGGCGGATTTTGAGACCGCAGATGTGTTCTTAGATATGCAGTTCACCATGAATCACCCAGAGTCGATCGAGCAGTTAACGTGGAATGTTTCCGCCGACGGTCAGATGGCTGCTGGTGGTGTGATGCCGTTTAGTGGCAGCTTGGTTAATGGCGGTATTACCACCGATTTTGAAGGCTTTCCAACGCCTGCGGGGCAAGTGTCCGCTGGGGGCTTCTCGGGTAGCTTTTCGCCCAATACGGTAACGTTTGGCCCCGATGCGACCGTGCCGACAGGCGCAGGTTTTGGTTATAGTTTCTCAGGATTCTGTGACTGCAGCCCAGATGGCAACATTACCGTTAGCGGTGTCGCTGTGGTTGGTAACCCTGAGAGTGAAGGTGGCTTGTAAGCCGTAACGCTTTGCGGCGGCTAGTGGTTATTCTTCGAGATTGGCCACTAGCTCAGTCAGCTGTTCGGGGCCTAGTCGCATGGCCGCGCCGGTGGGGCAGGAGCGCACGCAGGCGGGGCCGCCTTTTTGGCCAACACACTGGTCGCATTTGACGGCCTTCTTAACCACGTCTTTAGGTGATTTGAAGCTGGGATCTTGGCCTGGTCCGGGCCCTTTGCCAAACAGCAACCATTGCCATAAAGATGGTTTTTCCGGCGGTTTTGCTGCCAGTTGAATGACGCCGTAGGGACAGTTGCGGACACAGTTGCCACAACCGATACAGCTATCTTTGATATAAACCTCACCGTTGTCTGCACGACTAATGGCGTCCGGTGGGCATTCCTTCATGCAATGCGGGTTTTCGCAATGGCGGCATGAGGTTGGTAAATGCAAACAGGCGAAACTGACGCCAGCTTCTCGGTCGAGCCGAGAAACGCCATCGTGGGTGTCGGCGCAGGCTTTTTCGCAGTTGTCGCAACCGACGCATAGGGTTTCGTCAATCACGAGAGCATTCGTCGCTTCGCCGAGTCCTTGCTCCATCATAAATGACAGTACGGCACCATTGCGGGGCTGAGCCTCCATGCGGGTATCGTTCTGGATGCGGGTTTGCAAGGTTTGTCTGATTTCCTTGCGAATATTCGGCTCTAAGGCGAGTAGGGCATTGAAGGCTTCGCTATTCAGAGCAATGGTTTCTGAGGCAACGTTGGCGGTGATGGTGGCGGGTTGGTCACTGCCGGAGAGTACGGCGGCTTCGCCGATATATTGGCCGGCAGATAGGTAACCAATGACTGTTTCTTGCTGTTGTAGCTGGCGCGAAATACGCACTGAGCCTTTGCGAATAAGGTGGAAACTGACATCGCTATCACCTTCGCGCATGATTTGGTCGCCCGGTTTATAGCTGTTCAGCGTCGCTGCTGCGGCGATAGGTTGGAGCTCGGGAATGCTTCGGTCTGGCGCGAAGCGTGTTTGGATGGTGCGGATGATGAAGGTTTCGTCGAGCACACGTTTCACGGTGTCGTCCGAAGCAATCAACTTGTTCATCGTGCGTCGTGGGGTTTCAATCAGGACGCAATCCTCACCAGCGACAATGGTGGCGGTGCGCCGGCGGCCTGAGAGTAAGCCCATTTCGCCAAAAAACGCGCCCTGAGGGATGGTGATGCGGCGCTTACCGGCTTGGTCGAGTAATACATCAACACTGCCGTTGGCGATGGTATAGAAGGTGTTGCTGTAGTCGCCTTGTTTAAAGACGATATCGTCGCTTTTGGGGTGGTGAATATTGCTGTCGAGAATAACTTCTCGGAACATCAAGGCATTAACGTCAGTAAATACCCGTAGCCTTTCTTGGAACAGCGCCAGTGTGGCATCAACGTCGAGCGCAAATGGTAAATCGGCTAGCTTTTCTTCCAGCAGGGGGTGGTCGGCTGGTTTGATGTCATTGCCGAGTATGTACTCTACAACTTCATAACCTTGGTTCATGGCTTGCTTAATGAGCGGGTAGCCGCCGAGAGCGCCAATAACATAGAGTCCGCTCACATTGCTTTCGTACTGCGCTGTCAGCTCGGGTAGTGCGCCGGGGCTGTCGTTGGGGAATTCAATGCCGCAGCTTTCAACGAAAGGTCGTGGGGGTATGGCACCCAGTCGGGCAATGATGCGATCGGCTGCAATGGTGAGTTCGCCAGTGTCCGTTTTTAAGCTCACATTCATCGGCGTATCGGCCTCTGGCGTGAGTGCAATGCTGCCGACATTGGCGCTATAAACAATGTTTAGCAGGCCGTCTTCTGCCGACTTAAGAATAAGATCAATATTGCCTTGTTTGGCGCGAGCGAACTCGTCCCTGCGGTTGACGATGTAAACCTGATTACGGTTGGCTGGATTGGCTAGGCCAACGGCATTTTCAATCGCGGCGTCACCGGCGCCGAGCACCACAATGGTTTCGTCTTTGTATTCGTTGGGATCGTCTAGCTGGTATTGAACGCGGTCAAAGTCGTCATTTTCAACGCCTACGCGGCGAGGGTTACCCTGCAAGCCGATGCCCATAATGATGGTTTCGGCTTGAATGGTTTTGCCGTTCTTGAGGCCAATATTGAAATCGCCTTTAGCACCGCTGATTTCGGTAACCTCGGCGTTATATTCGATATTAACCTTGAGTTCGCTGAGGCTGTTTTCCCAAGAGCTGAGAATGTCTTCTCGTTTACCAACGTCAAATTCGAAAGGGCTGCGGAGCGGTAAAATGCCGGGTTCTGCCATCACATGTTTACCTTTTTGGTACTTCTGGATGGTGTCGGCGTGTTTCGCTTTGGCTTCTAACAGGATGTGTTTAACACCGAGTTCGGCGGCGTGCCCGGCGGCACTGAGCCCGCCCGGCCCAGAGCCGATAATTGCGATTTGATATTTACTCATAGCAGCCGGTTTGGCGTGGTTGTGGTCATGTGGTTTTTGAACAAAGTTTATATCACACCATAAGCGAGCATGGCGTCAGCAACCTTGGTAAATCCGGCGATATTGGCGCCGTTTAGGTAGTTGACGTAGCTGCCTTCGTCACCGTGTTCAACGCATTTACCATGAATGGCTTGCATGATCTCGCGTAGGCGTGCGTCTAAGTCATCTCGTGTCCAGCTCAAGCGCATACTGTTTTGGGTCATCTCAAGCCCGGAAACGGCAACCCCGCCAGCGTTGGCAGCTTTAGATGGCGCATAAAGTATCTTGGCATCAATATACTTCTGAATCCCCTCGGGTACGGTCGGCATATTGGCGCCTTCGGAAACCGCTATGCAGCCGTTGTCGATTAGGGTTTGGGCTTCATCAGCGGAGATCTCATTTTGAGTCGCACAGGGCAGGGCAACGTCGCAGGGTAAACCCCAAGGGCGTTGTCCCTCATGGTAGCTAGCATTCGGGTATTGCTTGAGGTACTCGTTAATACGAACGCGTTTAACGTTCTTCAGTTCTTGTACGTGAGCTAGGCGCTCGGCATCAATGCCGTCAGGGTCGTGAATAAAGCCACCAGAATCCGACAGCGTTAATACTTTGCCGCCGAGTTGGGTAAATTTCTCGGCGGCGTATTGGGCAACGTTACCGGAACCGGAAACGCAGGCGGTTTTGCCCTCAATGTCGTGGCCGGCGTGTTTGAGCATGTCTTGCAGCATATAAACCGCACCATAGCCTGTGGCCTCGGTGCGGATGAGCGAGCCGCCAAAGGCCAAGCCCTTACCTGTGAGTACGCCAGTGAATTCATTAGTAAGACGTTTGTGTTGGCCAAACATATAAGAAACCTCACGCGCACCGACGCCAATGTCGCCGGCCGGTACGTCGGTTTGGTGGCCGATATGGCGCGAGAGTTCGGTCATAAACGCTTGGCAAAAGCTCATCACTTCACGGTCTGATTTGCCCTTGGGGTTAAAGTCAGAGCCGCCTTTGCCAGAGCCCATTGGCAGGCCGGTAAGGCTGTTTTTAAATGTCTGTTCGAAGGCTAGGAATTTGAATGTCGAGAGGGTGACATCTTTATGGAAACGTAAGCCGCCCTTGTAGGGGCCGATGGCGTTGTTATGTTGCACCCGATAGCCACGGTTTACCCGAACGTTACCGGCGTCGTCTTGCCAGCACACTCGAAAGATAATAATGCGATCTGGTTCTGTCAGGCGCTCTAGGATTTTGGCTTCTTGATAAATGGGCTTGTCGATAATGTAGGGGATGATCGTTTGCGCGACTTCTCCTACTGCCTGATGGTATTCGTGCTCGCCTGGATTGCGACGAGCTAGGCCTTCCATAAACTGCTGATAATGCTCGGCGGCCTTGCCGGTGAGTGCTGTGGTCATGATGGGCTCCCGTGATGCGTTGTGGGCGGGCTAGTTGAGATAGAAAATCCAAATAAGCCACCACAATATTTTGCTGCCAATGTGGAGCAGCTGGTCGGTGTGGAAACCAAAGCGATTTTGGCTTTTGGCGTGATCAATCGCGGCATGAGTGAATGTTTCGGCAACGGCCAAACCGAGGTGGCCAAGCACCAGGTAAACCATTAGTCCGTGAATTAAACTGTGGGCGGCTAAAACGTGTAGCCAAACTAAGTGTGGACGTTTGGTTACGCCGTCTTTGAACTTAATCTGCGAGCTTTTGAAGCGTGCGACAAACTCCGTCTGTAAGCCAAAATCTGCGAGTGCGTGAGCCGCTAGTAGTAGAAACAGCGCTTCGAAAATTGTCACATCAGCGTCCTTTTGCAGGCTTCTTTACGACTTTGGTTAAGAGCCGCCTGTCATTTAAAGATGGACGATGAGTTATCTAAATGCAAATAGTATCTGTGGCGCGGTAGCGCACCCAAAAACAACAAACCCCGCATTGTGCGGGGTTTGTTAAAACAGGGCCTTAATAGCGTAAGACTAGTTAAGCGCGGCCTGTGTTTTTTCCAGCTCGTCAAACATTGCCTGCGGTACACGACCACCGAAGCTTTCGAGGTAACGTTTAACGCCGTTGGCTTCTTCGCGCCAGTGTTCTACTTCAACGCTGGTGAGGCTACGCATGACGTCGTCAGCAACATCTAGACCGGCCAAGTTGATAGCGCCCGGTGCTGGCAGGTTACCAATCGCCGTTTCTTCGGCGGCAGCACTGCCTTCGCAGCGGCCGATAATCCACTGCAATACACGTAGGTTTTCGCCAAAGCCAGGCCACAGGAAGTTGCCGTCTTTGTCTTGGCGGAACCAGTTCACGTGGAAGATCTTAGGCAGGTTGCTGCTCTTGTTAGAGAAGCTTAGCCAGTGGCTCCAGTAGTCAGCAAAGTTGTGACCACAGAATGGTTTCATTGCCATTGGATCGCGGCGAATTTCACCAACGGTACCTTCGGCGGCGGCGGTTTGCTCAGAACCAACTGAGGCACCCATCAGTACACCATGTGTCCAGTTGCGTGCTTCCATTACTAGTGGTGCTAGCTCACGGCGGCGACCACCGAATACGATTGCCGAAATTGGAACACCAGCAGCGGATTCAGCTTCTTCTGAGTAGCAAGGGTTTTGCGTGGCAGAAACAGTGAAGCGTGAGTTCGGATGTGCCGCAGGGGTGCTACCGTCGTAAGGGTTGCCTTTCCAATCGGTAACAGGCTCGCCTTCTGGATGGCCTTCCCACCACGGTTGGTTGTCGGCGGTGACGCCAACGTTAGTAAAGATGGTGTCGCGTTGAATCATGTCGAACGCGTTCTTATTGGTTTTAGGGCTAGTACCTGGTACTACACCGAAGTAACCGGCTTCTGGGTTGATCGCGTATAGGCGGCCGTCGCTGCCAACGCTCATCCAAGCAATGTCGTCACCTACGGTCCAAATCTTCCAACCTGGGAATTGCTCAGGCGGGATCAGCATCGCGAGGTTGGTTTTACCGCAAGCAGAAGGGAAGGCGGCGGCGATGTAGTGGCGCTCGCCTTCAGGGCTTTCTAGGCCAACGATTAGCATGTGCTCGGCTAGCCAGCCTTCTTGGGCCGCTTGATAAGAGCCAATGCGCAGCGCATGACATTTCTTGCCGAGTAATGCGTTGCCGCCATAACCTGAGCCAATGCTCTTAATGCTCAGCTCTTCTGGGAAGTGCATGATTAGGCGTTTGTTTGGATCAAGCTCACCAATGCTGTGTTGGGCTTTTACGAAAGTGCCTTCGCGCTCAATACGTGCCAGCGCGTCCTTACCCATACGAGTCATTAAGCGCATATTGGCAGCTACATAAGGGCTGTCGCTGATTTCAACGCCGCAACGTGAAATTGGTGAATCAATCGGGCCCATGCAGTAAGGAATAACGTACATGGTGCGGCCTTGCATGCAGCCGTCAAATAAAGCGTCTACTTTTGCGTGGCCTTCAGCCGGTGGCATCCAATTGTTATTTGGGCCTGCAACGTTTTCATCTTCAGTGCAGACAAAGGTAAGTTTTTCTACACGGGCAACGTCGTTAGGGTCAGAGCGGTGAAGGTAGCAACCAGGGTGAGTTTCTTGGTTTAGCTCCAATAAATCACCGTTATCTAACATCAGCTGGATCAGCGCTTGATATTCAGTGTCGGAACCATCGCACCAGTGGATGCGGTCGGGATTGGTTTGTTTGGCGACTTCATCTACCCAGTCTTGTAGGGCAGCTAGCGTGGTGTTCATGGTGGGACTTTAGTCTCTTCTTCCGGGTCAGGCGCTGGGCGCAAAAAATAAAGCACGCAGTTTCGCGTTCAATGGCAGCGAATGCAAGCGATAAAGCCGGTTCCGCTGCTAGAATGGCGAGGAATTTTTCATCGTGCCGCGTTATTGCCTTTTATGGTCCAGAAAAAAGCCTCGCGCGCTTCTAGTAAGCGCAAATCAAAAGCGAAACCAAAATCCAAGTTGTGGTGGCTACTAAGCCAGGTCACGGTGCTGGCTGCGGTGGTGGCTGTGGGCTGGGTTGTTTGGCTAGACATTCAGGTGTTGCGTGAATTTTCGGGCAAAAAGTGGTCAGTGCCGGCGCGTGTTTATGCTCGTCCAATGGAGCTATACCCCGGCGCTGCGATTTCGCCCGATATGCTGGCTCGCGAATTGTTGGTGTTGGGCTACCGTGAGGTAAAAACACCGAGTCGAGCTGGGCAGTTCAAGAAGTCTGGCAGTCAGGTGCACTTAATTAGCCGTCCTTTCCGCTTTTGGGATGGTGACGAGTCGGCGCGTGAACTTAATGTGCGTTTTGACGGTGATCGAATTGCGGCCTTGTTTGATCCAGCGAGTCGCAGCAATACCAGCTTGGCACGTCTGGATCCGGCTTTGATCGGGTCTATTTATCCGTCACACGGTGAAGACCGTATTTTAGTGCGTTTAGATCAAGTGCCAGAGGCGCTGGTGAGCGCGTTAATCGCCACTGAAGATCGGCGCTTTTATGACCATTGGGGAGTCGACCCTAAATCTATTGGTCGCGCGCTGGTGGCCAACGTAAGGGCTGGAGGAGTTGCCCAGGGCGGCAGCACGATTACTCAGCAATTGGTTAAGAATTTCTTCTTAGATAGCCGCCGTACACTGGTGCGTAAAGCCAACGAGGCGATTATGTCTTTGTTGCTAGAGCTGCATTTTTCGAAAGAAGAAATTTTGGAAGCCTATTTAAATGAAATCTATTTGGGCCAAGACGGGGCTCGTAGTATTCATGGTTTTGGTTTGGCGGCTTGGTACTGGTTCCAAACGCCATTGGAAGAGTTAGCCCTGCATGAAATTGCCTTGTTGGTCGGCATGGTTAAAGGGCCGTCTTACTACAACCCGCGACGCGCGCCAGAGCGGGCACTAAAACGCCGGAATCTGGTGTTGCAGCTGATGGCTGACGGTAGCCCAGCTTGGGCTGAAGAGGTTGAGTCGGCAAAAAGCCAACCGTTAGACATTGTCGAGCGCTCGGTGATCGGTACCAGTCGCCACCCAGCCTTTATTCAGCTAGTGCGGCAGCAACTACAACGCGATTACCGTAGCCAAGATCTCGAGTCCGAAGGTTTACGTATTTATACGACGTTTGACCCATTGGTGCAGCGCGCCGCCGAACAAGCCGTGCGGGAACGTCTAACGCAGCTAGAGCAAGAGCGCAATTTGGCCATTGGTAGCCTGCAAACCGCCGGCGTTTTTGCGACCACGGAAACAGCCGAAGTTTTGGCGGTAGTGGGTGGCCGTGACCCGCGGGCGAGTGGTTTTAACCGAGCCTTGATGGCAAAGCGGCCGATTGGCTCATTGGTTAAGCCGGCTGTGGTTGCGGCGGCATTGGCTGGCCCAGAAGGCTACACTTTGGCTAGTTTGGTGAATGATGAACCGGTTACGGTACCGTTGCCGGGTGGTCGTGAATGGCAGCCAAAGAATTATGGTGAGCGCTACTGGGGCAAGGTGCCAGCTTACGAAATCTTGGTTCATTCTTTGAATGCGGCAACGGTTGATTTAGGTATGACGATTGGTGTGCCTGCGGTTGTTGCTCAGTTACGCCAGCTGGGTTTAAGTGAAGATCCAGAGCCATTTCCATCATTATTATTGGGTGCGCTGGAACTGTCACCGTTGCAGGTAGCTGGCCTTTATCAACCTTTAGCTGCGGGTGGTTACCAACGGCCTTTAAGTGCGATCCGCGAAGTGCGTGATGCCGTCGGTGCGCCGTTGCAGCGCTATCCGCTGGACGTTAAACAAGCAATGGCGACGCCGGTGGCGGCGCTGCTGAATTGGAATATGCAACAAACCGTAGAGCGTGGCACCGCGCGGGCCTTGAGTTGGCTAATGCCTGAGTCGGCCGGCTTGGCGGGCAAAACGGGCACCACCAACGACTTGCGCGACAGTTGGTTCGCCGGTTTTGGTAGCAACATGTTAGGTGTGGTGTGGGTTGGACGTGATGATAACGAGCCGGCCGGTCTGACGGGTGCTTCGGGCGCGATGCGTGTCTGGGCCGATACCATGAAATCGGTGGCTTTAGAGCCGATTGTGACAGGCCTGCCTAACGGTGCTGAATGGCATGCGATTAAGCCTGAAACCGGTGCCTTGGCTGACGGCTGTGCGGATACTACAAGGGTACCGTTTATGAGTAATCGGCTGCCGCTAGAGCAGGACGCCTGTATGCAAAAAGATGCCCCGGGTTTCCTTAAGAAAATATTTAATTGGTTGGAATAATGTCAAAGCCTTTGTCTGTCTTTAGTTTTCGATTAGTGGCGCTGTGGCTGCTGGCTTTGCTGTTGTCAGGTTGTGCGACATTTGGCGGGGCAGGTGGTCAGCAGGGGGCTGGCAAAACTAACCCTTGGGCTTCGCAAGCGCCTTATGAGTGGCCGCCATATCAACAAAGTGATGCCTCAGATTTGGCTCTGGGACCGGCGCCACAAGCATTGTTGGCCGAGGCCGATGCTCACTACGAGGCTGGTCGAGTCAGTGCCAGTGCCGCCAGCTTGGAGCGTGCTTTACGGTTGGCACCGCGGTCGCCGGTGGTGTGGTACCGCCTAGCTGGTTTACGAGCCAGTCAAGGCGATCTAGCAGCAGCGAACCGTTTGGCTGAAAAAGCCAGCAGCTTGGTCACTACTGAAACTAGCCCGCGTATCCGTCAGTGGTTGAGCTGGTTAGATGATTGGCTAATCTCACAGTTGCGTCCTGCGGCCTAATCTCGATTATTCGCTGCTGTGAGTAATTATTCCTCTCAAGCGCGGGAGACCGCCGATATCCTCGGAAACGAGGGTGTTTTTGCTGAAGCCATTGATGGTTTCCAAGCGCGTGAAGCGCAGCAGAGCATGACAGCGGCCGTGACCGATGCGATTTTGCAGGGTAGTCAATTGCTTGCTGAGGCAGGCACCGGCACCGGAAAGACCTGGGCCTATTTGGTGCCGGCGTTGTTGCACGGTGACAAAGTGATTGTTTCTACCGGCACCAAAGCGCTGCAGGATCAGCTGTTTCTGCGTGATTTGCCGCGAGTTAAAAAGATTCTGCAAGCGGACTGTGATGTGGCGTTGCTGAAGGGGCGTGCCAATTATCTTTGTATTCACCGTTTAGAAACCGCGAATGAAGGCTATGACATTACGCCTGCGGATCATGCCTATATTCACAAGCTTAAGACCTGGTCCCGCAGCACAGTCGATGGCGATGTGGCGTCAGCACCGAAGGCGCCAGAATCGAAAAACGCAAACGGCTGGGCGCACTGGGGTCGAGTCACGTCGACCAATGAAAACTGCCTAGGTCAGCAATGTCCGCAATGGGATGGTTGTTTTGTGGCGTCGGCGCGACAAAAAGCGATGGAAGCCAAGCTAGTGGTGGTGAACCACTATTTGTTGTTGGCCGATTTCGCGCTTAAAGACGAAGGTTTTGGTGAGCTGCTCCCGAATGCCGATACGGTGATTATTGATGAGGCGCACCAGCTGCCCGAAATTGCCGGCAAGTTTTTTGGGGTGTCCACTAGCGCTCGGCAAATACGCAATTTAGTTGATGATGCTAAGCGTGAGCAGGTGGAGCTTGGTGAGCAGGACCCACTGTTGATACGCCATTTAACGGCGCTTGAGAAAGCTACCGCCGACTTTCGTTTGGCACTGGGCGACCGTGATGTGCGTGGCGTTTGGGTGCAGCCTCCCGACAGTATTAAAGACGCGCGCAATGAGCTGATCGGCACGTTGGGGCGCATCAAGGGCTACTTAAAACAGATTAAAGAGCGCTCAGCTGGCATTGCTAACGCCTATGAACGTGCCGGTGACTTGTTGCGCTCTTTGAATCGATTGCGTGCTACCGAAGAGCCTGTGCCGCAGCTGGAATTGGAAGACCAAAGCGAAGACGTGCATTGGTTTGAAACCCGTGGTCGCGGCTTTGCGCTGCACAGTACGCCTTTGGATGTTTCTAAGCCGCTAGCGGAGAAAGTGTTCTCGCTGCCGGCTTCTTGGGTGTTTAGTTCGGCTACTTTGTCGGTGGCTGGTGACTTTACTCATATCAAGCAACAACTGGGTTTGCCAGAGGCTGACAGTCTTAGCTTGCAAAGCCCGTTTGATTACGAAAATAACAGCCTGCTGTATTTGCCGGAGGGCATTCCAGAACGCCCGGGTGATGAGGCCACAGAAGCGTTGGTAGAGAATGTGCTACCGATATTAGAAGCCGCCAAGGGCGGGGCGTTTCTGTTGTTCACCAGTTATCGCGCGCTGAATACCGCCGCCAAGCTTTTGCGTGAGGCGCACGGTGATCGTTTATTGGTTCAGGGTGAACGTGCGCCACGCGCACTGGTGGATGAGTTTGTTGAACGCGGTGACGCTTGGTTGTTAGCTACGCAAACCTTCTGGGAAGGGGTTGATGTGCAAGGCCAAGCTTTGTCGGTGGTGGTGATTGACCGTTTGCCTTTTGCTTCGCCGGGTGATCCTGTTACCTCAGCGCGTATTGCGGCCATGAACCAAAGCGGTAATGCCTTTATGGATTGGCAGCTACCGCAGGCAGTGATTAACTTAAAACAGGGTGCTGGACGCTTGATTCGCGATGTGTCCGATTATGGCGTGTTAGTGCTGGGCGACAGTCGAGTGACCACAAAACGCTATGGTCAGCGTTTTATCGACAGCTTGCCGCCGATGCCTCAGACACGAGATGTTGAAGAAGTGCAGTACTTTCTAAAGCATCGAGATCAACAGCAGGACCCGCAGCAGGTAAGTGCATGACCGCGACCATTTTGGCTATTGAAACCTCTACTCACGCTTGCTCAGTGGCTTTGCAGAAAGGGCAGGATGTCTTGCACCGTCGCGAGCTGGCGGCGCGTAAGCATGGAGAGCTTTTGCTGCCGTGGGTGCAGGGCTTGTTAGCCGAGGCTGAGCTGGAGGTTGCGGCACTGGATGCCATCGCCGTTAGTCGCGGGCCCGGTGCGTTTACTGGCGTGCGTATGGGGATTGCGGTCGCGCAGGGTTTAGCTATGGCGCATCACAAACCCACGATAGCTATTTCATCCTTGGCCGCCTGTGCGCATGGGGCTTGGCGGCAAACGGGTGCCAATAAGCATTTGGTCGCCTTTGATGCGCGTATGGGCGAGTTGTACTGGGGCCAAGTCTTGGTTGCAGAGGCAGGGCAGGCACGGCTGCTGCACGAATCCGTCCTGCGACCTGAAGATGTAGAATTGCCGCCTGACGAAGATGGCTCATGGCTGGCTGTGAGTGATGGTTGGGCTGCTTATCCTGAGTTTCAGCAACGGGCGCAGGCCTGTTTGTTGGCCGACAATAGTATGCAGTCTTGGTTGCCTGACGCCGAAGATGTACTCGCCTTGGCGCAAACAGAGTATGCCGCTGGTCGCGTATTAGAGCCTGAGAACCTTCAACCCAAATATTTGCGGGACAACGTTGCTCAAAAGCCGAAAAAGTCCCCTTTAATAGTGTAATTAGCTGTGCTCTCGCAGCGTTAATTAGGAAATAGAAATGGCGCAATCAAAAAGCACCTTGTTGAAAATTCTAGACGGTCTATCTGTCCTCCCAGAGAAGGCTCGCCCGAAAGCCTTTTCGGTTGTATTTGGTACCGCTGTTAAATTTTTTGGCACCGCCAGCCTTAAGTTTGAAGAACTCAGCACCGAGCGTACGGTGGTCTTTATTAAAAACCGTCGTAAAGTTCAAAACCATATTGGTGGTGTGCATGCGGTGGCCATGGCCTTGATTGCAGAAAGCGCGACCGGTTCTTTAGTGGGTTTGAACTTAGGTGGCGACTCAATTCCAGTGATTAAAAGCATGACGGTTAATTACCTGAAGCGCGCTAAAGGCGATATGCGAGCTGAAGCGTGGCTAACGCCAGAGCAGATCGAGTTGATTAAAAGCACCCCGAAAGGTGAGGTTGATGTGGCTTGTAAGGTAACTGATGCCGAAGGCAAAGAGCCAATCACGGTGCAAATGATTTGGGCGTGGACGCCTGCGCGTCGTTAAGCGTTTAATACGCCTATAAAACAAAAAGCCTCGTAGGATTTTCTACGGGGCTTTTTCTTTTGGGGAAAAGATATTGGTGCGGGTTTCGGCCCTGGAAGGATTACGCCTTTGTGTTTATTTCTTCCCGAAGGCCGAGTCTATTTTTGAGGCATCAAAAATAGACGAAAAAATGCCTCACCCACCGCGCGGCCGCTGCGCCCCTTGTCGTGGTTTTGGCTTGCGCTACTCACAAAATCGAGCGCCTGCGGAACTCGCTGCGCTCAAACAGGCCGCAGGCTCAATCTCGATTTTGCTCCGTTGCTCAGCCGCACAAAGGGCAGGGTGCTGCTAGCTCGTTAGCCGCATCTGGACTTTGCGAGCGCATTTTAGAAGTGTTTAAAGAATTTTTACTGCTTAACGACTTCGGCGCTAGTCAGCTGAATCCGTAATTGTTTGGCTTGCTCCGGGCTCCAAGGTCCAAGGCCGGTTTGGCGTTGGCTTTGCTGTCCGGCAGCAACCACGTCGCGGAAGGGTTGTTTCCAGCTGCGTTGGCCGTCGCTGACGGTGATTAATACGTTGCGCACGTCAACATTGGTTGGGTTTTGTAAGGTCAGTATCAGTTCGCCCTGATAGTTAAGACCGCCGCCAACTTTGAGATATTTGGATGGGTTTTGTGGCAGATCTAGGCGCACTAAAGCTGCCTGTGCTTTCTCTCCGTGCACGCCTTTAGCTTGGCTAGCCGCTTGGTAGTTTTGGATGGCTTGTTGGTTGTTGCCTTGTCGCTCGGAAACGAGGCCGAGGTAATAGTGCCCTGGTGCGGTGGGCAGTAATTCGAGGCTGCGTTTAAGATCGCCAGCGGCGGTCTGGTTCTGTTTGAGCTCGGCGCGGGCAATACCGCGGTCTAGCCAAGTCATAAAGTATTGGTCGTCTAGCTGCAACGCTTGCTGATAGTTTTTAAGGGCGCTATTCCATTGTTTTTTGCTGGCGTAAATGTCGCCTTTGAAAGAGTGGAAACGCGCTTCTTTGGCTTCGATTTTAATGGCTCGATTGATATGTTTTTCCGCTTCTGAAGGGTTTTTCTCAGACAGGGCCTTTTGCGCTAGGCGGTAAGCCTCATAGGCGGGGCGAACCGTGCGCGCGTAGCGAGTCATCTGTTGATAGCGTTCACGGTTTAGAGTGCCGCCCGGAGGGAAGTCAGCTGCGGTTTTGCGATTGCGCTCAACCCGCTCCTGTGAAGGAGGGTGGCTAGAAAATAGTTCGCTAAAGAAGTCAGATTTGCGACCTGCGGATAGGCGCACAAAGGCCTCTTGTAGGGTGATCGCTGCACTCGGGTCATAACCGGCTTTGTGCATATACTGCATGCCGTATAGGTCTGACTCGAGCTCGGCATCGCGGCCGCGTTTGGCCATGGCATATTGAGCACCGACATTGGCTACGCCTAAAACGCTGCCGGCTTCTTTTTGTCCACCCATGGCGATGGCGGCTCCGAGTACAACGCCTTGCAGCAAAATGCCCCGTGTTTGTGCGCGTGCACCATGGCGGGCGGCGGCGTGTACAACTTCATGGCCGAGTACGGCAGCGAGCTCGGCCTCGTTATCCAGCTCCCAAAGTAACCCTAAGTTAATGGCGATTTTGCCGCCGGGCAGTGCCCAGGCGTTTGGCACCGGGTTGTTCAATAAGACAAATTCATAAGGCAGGTCGCGGTCACTAACAGCAGCTACGCGGCGGCCAATTTCTTCAACATAGGCTGACAATTTGGGGTCAACTTTGTATTCGCCGCCCTCGGCTTGGCTAAGTGGGGCGTAGGACTGTGCGCCGATATTCAGCTCTTGTTGCTCGCTAACGAAGGTGAGTTCACGTTTGCCGGTGACCGGGTTGACCACGCAGGAGCCGAGTAAAACAGCCGCTGCTAGTAGCGTCAGCGTGCGCAAGAAGGTGGTTTGCTTGATTAATAGCATCTTGTCCCCATTGGATGCAGTACATAGTGAGATTACCCACGTATTATGTGCAGACAATCAGGGAATGTCAGGGCTCAATGCAAAATATTGCAACTCAAGGCGCGGTGCGTATCGATAAATGGTTATGGGCAGCGCGGTTTTTTAAAACACGGCAGATGGCTACAGACGCGGTGAGTGGCGGCCATGTGCATTTAAACGGCGAGCGGGTAAAGCCAGGCCGCAAAATTGGCGTGAATGACCAGCTTAGAGTGAATAAAGCCGGCATGACTTGGCAAATTACTGTCTCTGGATTGGTAGAAAAGCGGGTTTCGGCGAAACTGGCACAAAGCTTGTATGTCGAAAGCGCAGAAAGTTTGGCTGATCGCGCTTTGCAGCAAGAGCAACGACGTTTAAATGTGGTGGCGCCAGCGCCGAAAACAAAACCCGACAAACGTCAGCGTCGACAGCTTTCCCAAATAAAATTCGACTAGTCGGCTAAAATAGGCCGACTAGAACTCAGCATTGCATAAGGATTTACAGCGAATGAGCTATAAGCATATTAAATTCCCCGAGGGCGGTGAGCGCATCACCATTGATGGCGACAACATCAAGGTCCCTAACAATCCTTATGTGGGTTATGTGGAAGGCGACGGTATTGGCCCTGATATCACCAATGCCAGCCTGCGCATTTGGAATGCTGCGGTTGAAAAGGCCTATAACGGCGAGCGTGAAATTAAGTGGGTAGAAACCTTCTTAGGTGAAAAAGCCGCTGGCATTTATGACGGCGATTACTTCCCGCTAGAGACGCTAGAAGCGACTAAAGAGCTGATCGTTAATATCAAAGGCCCGCTAACCACGCCGGTAGGCGGTGGTTTCCGCTCGTTAAACGTAGCTCTGCGCCAAGACCTGGATTTGTACTCTTGTGTGCGTCCGGTTGAGCATTTCCCTGGTGTGCCGTCGCCCGTGCGCAAGCCAGAAGAAGTTGACGTGGTGATCTTCCGCGAAAACTCGGAAGACGTGTACTCAGGTATTGAGTACCAAGCCGGCAGTGAAGAGTGCGACAAAGTTACACAGTTCTTGCGTGATGAAATGGGCGCCAAGTTCCATGACGGCAGCGCCATTGGTATTAAACCAATCTCAGAATTCGGCACCAAGCGCCTAGTGCGCAAAGCGATTCGCTATGCTATTGAAAATGGCCGTGAGTCAGTGACCTTGGTGCACAAGGGCAATATCATGAAATTCACCGAAGGCGGCTTCCGTAACTGGGGTTACGAAGTGGCGCGCGATGAATTTGCCGAGTTCACCATTACCGAAGATGAGCTTTACAACGAGTACGGCGGCAAGCAGCCAGAAGGCAAGGTGGTGATTAAAGACCGTATTGCCGACATTATCTTCCAGCTGATGTTGCTGCGCCCAGCCGAATTTGACGTCTTGGCGACCATGAACCTGAATGGTGATTATCTATCTGACGCGATTGCTGCAGAAGTGGGTGGGGTAGGTATTGCACCGGGCGCCAATATTGCCGACCACGTGGCCGTGTTTGAAGCGACTCACGGCACTGCGCCGAAGTATGCCGGCCAAGACAAAGTTAACCCGGGTTCTTTGCTGTTCTCTGGTGTAATGATGTTGGAATACATGGGTTGGAAAGAAGCCTCTGAGCTGATCCGTGCTGCCTATGTGCAAACCCTAGACGACAAGATTGTGACCTACGATTTTGCTCGCCAAATGGAAGGCGCAACCGAGGTTTCTACCAGTGGTTTCGCTGATGCGATCATCGAGCGCATTAACGGTGATATTGATATTGAAGCGCTGCGTGCGCAACGCGAGAAGCAACTAGAGCAAGAGCGTAAAGAGCGCGAAATCAAGCGCTTGCTGCAACCTCTTGAAGAAATGGTTGAATCTGGTCGCATGCCGCATGCGGTGGGTGATGTGATGACTCGCAACATCATCAGCATCCCGTCTGACACCATTGTGGACGACGCCATGCACAAAATGCGTGAGCATAAAATTAGCTCGATTGTGGTTGAGCCAAGTGATGCTTCTGGAGAGTGGGGTGTGATGACTCGTCGCGATGTCTTGTCTCGCGTGGTGACTGCCAATCGTTCTACCTCATCTGTGACGGTCGATGAAATTTGCTCACGCCCAGCACTAACCGTTACACCAGAAACCAGCCTGCATGATGCGGCTGATTTCCTAACCAAGAACAACATCTCGCGTGCCTTGGTTGAGCAAAACGGCAAGATTATTGGTATCGCTTCTGAAACCGATATTTTTGACGCTGTCGAAACCTTTGGTTGGATTCCTGAATAGGGCTTTATAACCCTGACTCGAAAGGCGCCTGCGGGCGCCTTTTTTGTTTCTGGCCAAGCTCAGCATTTACGGGGCGCTTCTGCTAAAATGCGCGCCGTTCCAATATCTGATTTTGCTGTGACATGACGGACATTCCAGGGCCGCTATTTCGTGTGGTTTTTGCTAATGAAGACAAGCTGTTTGAGGTTTACGCGCGTAGCGTTGGCCAAAGCGGTTTGTTCGGCTTTATTGAAATCGAAGAACTCGTCTTTGGTGAGCATTCCGGCATGTTGGTAGACCCCGCCGAAGAGAAGCTTAAAAGCGAATTCAAGGGCGTTAAACGCACTTATGTGCCCATGCATTCGGTAATTCGTATCGACGAAGTCGAAGAGCGTGGCGAGGCCAAAGTCAGAGAGATGGATACCAGCGCCGGTAACGTGCGTTCCTTCCCGGTATATAAGCCCGGCAGCGGGCCTAGCGGCGGTCAGGCGCCCGCAGGTAAGTAATGAAGTTTTGTTCGTTAGGCAGCGGCAGTGGCGGTAACGCTACCTTGGTCGAGTCTGGCGAGACGCTGTTATTGATCGATAACGGCTTTAACACCAAGCATTTTGGTTTGCGTTGGGCGGAGCGCTGTGGCAACCGCCCAATGACCGATATCAGCGCAATTTTGGTGACCCATGAGCATGGCGACCATAGTCGCGGCGTAAACCCCTTAGCGCGTAAACACCGTATTCCGGTGTATGCCACTACTGGCACCGCAGCCGGCTCTTCGGGCTTTTCGCATTGGCAGTGTGTGGATCCGCACCAAGCCTTTGAGATTGGCGATATCCGTGTGGAGCCTTTCCCGGTGGTGCACGACGCCCGTGAACCCTGCCAGTTTGTGTTTGTGGCTGACGGCTACCGCATTGCCGTGGTTTCTGATCTAGGCTGCGTGACGCCGCATGTGCAAACCATGCTTAACGACTGTGATTTTCTCTTGCTAGAAGCGAATCACGACCCAGAAATGTTGCGCAACGGCCCATACCCTTGGGCGTTGAAGAAGCGCGTGGGTGGCGATGTTGGCCATTTAGCCAATCATCAAACCGCAGCGCTGTTGCAGGCAATGCCTAAGGGCAAATTAAAAGGCCTGATTGCGACCCATATCAGCGAGAAAAACAATTGCCCGGCCTTGGTGAAAGAAACCCTCGCGCCAGCGCTCGATTGGCCGCAGGAATGGATACA
This sequence comes from Gammaproteobacteria bacterium, assembly GCA_030425645.1. Taxonomy (GTDB): domain Bacteria; phylum Pseudomonadota; class Gammaproteobacteria; order JAPPPA01; family JAPPPA01; genus JAPPPA01. The sequence continues at coordinate 64,713 of JAUHZK010000006.1, forward strand.
ATGCGCAACCCAAGACAGTGGCTTTGACTGGCAGACATTGCCCGAAGCCTTTATTAACGATATTACCGATTTAGAACCCCAACACTTGGACAAGGCAGCTCAATGCTAACCCTAACCGGACCTTCCGCTCTTACCCCTTTTCGTCGTTCACGCATGCTCGCGCAGGTGCAGGAAATTCTGCCTAGCGTGACGGGTTTGCAGGCGTTTTTTGAGCATTACGCTGACGCGCCAGAATTGGCGGCCGAAGCGCTAGAGAAGCTGCAGTTGCTACTGACCTACGACGAGCCAGCCGAAACCTTGGCCGCGGTTGATCATAGCTTGCGAGTAGTGCCGCGTTTTGGCACGCGTTCGCCGTGGTCGTCAAAAGCCACCGACATTGCCCATGTTTGTGGTCTCAGCGAAGTAGAGCGCGTAGAGCGCGGCGTTTGCTGGCAGTTTGCTGGCTGGCCTAGCGATGTGACGGAAGCGCAGCAGAAGGCGGTCTATGGCTTGCTGCATGACCGCATGATGCACGCCCTAGTGTTTGATGAGGCTGAGCTGCCGAAGTTGTTTGAGCATCATCAGCCGCGTAAAGGCGAGACCGTTGATGTATTGGGTGGCGGCATCGCTGCCTTGGCGACTGCCAACGTTGAGCTAGGCCTAGCCTTGTCGGAAGATGAAATCGAATATTTGGTTGATGCCTTTAATACCCAAGGCCGCAACCCGACTGACGCTGAGTTGATGATGTTTGCACAGGCAAACTCAGAGCACTGCCGTCACAAAATCTTTAACGGTGACTGGGTGATTGATGGCGCTGAAATGCCGACCACGCTGTTCAAGATGATTAAAGAAAGTTATGCCGCTAGCCCAGAGGGTGTGCTCTCGGCGTACAAAGACAACGCCTCGGTAATTGAGGGTAGCGTTGGTCAGCGTTTCTTGGTGGATCCGATTTCAAATCGCTACAGCTATAGCGAAGAAGATATCCATATCTTGATGAAGGTGGAAACGCATAACCACCCAACCGCGATCTCGCCGCATCCTGGCGCTTCTACCGGCTCTGGCGGTGAAATTCGTGACGAGGGCGCCACTGGTCGAGGTAGTAAGCCTAAAGCCGGCTTAAACGGCTTCTCGGTGTCTAATTTGCGTATTCCCGGTGCTGAGCAACCTTGGGAAAAAGATAACGGCAAACCTAGCCGTATTGCCTCAGCGCTCGACATTATGCTCGAAGGCCCAATCGGCGCCGCCGCGTTTAACAACGAATTTGGTCGTCCGAACCTAACCGGTTACTTCCGTAGCTTTGAGCTGGATGCCGACGAGGGTGGCACGCTACGCGGTTACCACAAGCCGATCATGATCGCCGGTGGTGTCGGTAATATCCGCGCCAGCCAAGTTGAAAAGGGCATTGCCCCAGACGGTTCTAAGCTGATCGTATTGGGCGGCCCAGCGATGTTGATTGGTTTGGGTGGCGGCGCGGCTTCTTCGGTAGCCAGCGGCCAGTCGTCAGAAGATTTAGATTTCGCCTCAGTACAGCGTGACAACCCAGAAATTGAGCGTCGTTGCCAAGAGGTGATTGACCGTTGTGCGGCGCTGGGCGAAGACAGCCCGATTATCGCCATCCATGACGTGGGTGCCGGTGGTATCTCTAACGCGATTCCTGAGTTGTTTGACGACTCTGGCAAAGGCGGTGTGGTTGAGTTGCGTGAGGTCAACTGCGACGAGCCGGGTATGACGCCAATGGAAATTTGGTGCAACGAAGCTCAAGAGCGTTATGTATTAGCGATCTCGCCAGCCGATTTAGAGTTGTTTGAAAATATCGCTAAACGTGAGCGTGCACCGTACGCCGTAGTCGGCACCTTTACCGATGAGCGTAACCTCAAAGTCACCGACAACTTGCTGAACGAGCCAGTGGTGGATATGCCAATGGAGGTGTTGCTGGGTAAAGCGCCGAAAACACTGATTAACGGCAAGACCGTAGCGCCGCCGCAGAACAAACTAAATTTCAGTGATGTCAGCCTAGAAGACGCGATTGATCGTGTTCTGCATCTGCCTTCTGTGGCCAGCAAAGGCTTTTTAATCACCATTGGTGACCGCAGCATTACGGGCCAAGTAGTACGCGACCAAATGGTTGGTCCTTGGCAAGTGCCGGTGGCTGATGTCGCCGTGACCGCTAGCACCTTTGAGGGTTATAGCGGTGAAGCCATGGCGATGGGTGAGCGCACGCCATTGGCGATTCTGAACGCCGCTGCCTCAGGCCGTATGGCGGTGGCTGAGTCGATTACTAATATTGCCGCGGCGCCGATTGAAGATATCAGCAAAATCCGCCTCTCCGCTAACTGGATGGCCGCTTGCGGCTATGAAGGCGAAGATGCGCGTCTGTATGAGACCGTAAAAGCCGTTGGTTCTGAGCTTTGTCCTGAGCTAGGCATTGCGATTCCGGTGGGCAAGGACTCTTTGTCGATGCGTACCAAATGGCAGGCTGAGGACGGTGCTGACAAAGAAATGATCGCGCCCTTGTCGCTAATCGTATCGGCGTTTGCGCCCGCTACCGATGTGCGTAAAACCTTAACTCCTCAGTTACAACGTGACACCAGCAGCAGCCTGCTGTTGATTGACCTTGGTGAGATGCGTAACCGTTTGGGTGGTTCGGCCTTGGCGCAGGTGTATAACCAAGTTGGCACCATCGTGCCGGACCTAGACAAACCCGCTCGCCTAAAAGCGTTCTTTAAGGCCATGCAGCAGCTTGTTCATCAAGACAAGCTTTTGGCTTACCACGACCGCTCAGACGGCGGTTTGCTAGTAACCTTGCTGGAAATGGCCTTTGCTGGCCGTGTGGGCTTGGATATTGATCTGAAAAACGCCGCTGATGCCTTGCCGGTGCTGTTTGCCGAAGAGCTAGGTGCCGTTATTCAGGTGGCTGAAAAAGATATGGATGCGGTACGCATTATCTTGACCGCACATGGACTTGCCGATGTGGTTTGGCCTATCGCCAAAGTGCGTGACGATCAGGCGATTACCATTCACAAGAAGGGTGAGACCCAAGAAAGCCAAACAATTTTCGCCTCAGATCGCGCCACGCTACAAAGCGCTTGGGCTGAGACCAGCTACCGCATGCAAGCACTGCGTGATAACGCTGATTGTGCCAAACAAGAATTCGAAGCAATCTTGGATGACGCTGATCCAGGCATCAGCCCAGAAGTGACCTTTAACGCCAATGCCAATATCGCTGCGCCGATCGTGGCGGCCCATCGTGAGCGGCCTAAAGTGGCGATTCTGCGAGAGCAGGGCGTAAACGGTCAGATTGAAATGGCGGCCGCATTTGACCGCGCCGGCTTTGAGTCGGTAGACGTGCATATGACCGACTTGATCGAAGGCCGAGTCATGCTAGACCAGTTCTCGGGCCTCGTTGCCTGTGGTGGTTTTAGTTACGGCGACACCTTGGGCGCTGGTGGCGGATGGGCTAAGTCTATTTTGGTAAACAATGACTTACGCGCGCAATTTAAAGCGTTTTTTGAGAATGAAAAAACCTTTGCGTTAGGCGTCTGTAACGGTTGCCAAATGCTGAGCCAGTTGCGTGACCTGATTCCCGGTGCTGCGCATTGGCCGCGTTTCCTACGCAACCAATCAGAGCAGTTTGAAGGCCGCGTAGCCACTGTTCAAATTGAAGAATCACCATCGATCTTGCTAAAAGACATGGCTGGCACGCGTATCCCAGTGGCCATCGCGCATGGCGAAGGCCGCGTGGCCTTTGACCGCGACGGTTCTGCTGAGGCGGCCCAAGGTTCGGCAAGTCGTGGTAATACCATTGCTCTGCGTTACGTCGACAACCAAGGCCACTTAACCGAGCAATACCCACTCAACCCGAACGGCTCACCGGGCGGCATTACCGGCCTTTGTAATGAAGACGGTCGTATCACCATTATGATGCCGCACCCTGAGCGGGTATTCCGTTCTGTGACCAACTCCTACGCGCCAAGCGAATGGGGCGAAGATGGTCCGTGGATGCGGATGTTCTATAACGCGCGGGCGTTTGTGGGTTAGCTTGAACTTTGGCCGTTTAGCGTGTTCAATTAGCTTATGTGCCGATTAATTCCACAACATCGTTTGCTGCTGCAGCTGTTGGTATTCATCTTCGGGATGAATGCCGCAGTGGGCTATGGCGCTTGTTGTGTAGATATTAGCGACACGCAGAATGGTAGTACTCAGCTTGAAGAAGTCGCTGTTAGCGATAACTTGCCGCCTTGCCACAAAAAGGCCGTAGAGTCGGTTGCTGAAGAGCTAAGCCTAGATTTGGCTGATGGCGCCTTTGAAAACTGTTGCGCCGCTTGCGTAACGGCTATTCCACTAAAACAGTTAGAGTCAGCCCCTACGGATTTCGAGGCGCAGGATTACCTCGCTCCTTTTTCTTTTTACGTTTTTAGCAATATCGAAACGCCTTATCGGCCTCCCAGCCGCTCCACCTCTTAGATAGCTTCCGCCCAGTAGGGGCGGTTTTATTTCTATTTTTTGAGAGGTGGAAACCATGTTTCCCCAAGTAAATGATTTGAGCCTTGTCTCTGGCAAACGGGCTTTGTTTGGTTTGCTAACAATAGCGTCAATGGCTAGCGCGGGTGTATCAGCAGAAACCGGTCGTCTGTCAGCGGAGCAGGTTTTACAGCAAGTCGCGGCAGGAAACGTGGAGCTGGCATCAGCTTATGAACTCAGCACTGAGGCGACGCAGATGGCAGCGACACGAGGGCGCTTGCCCGACCCCCGGCTCACAGTTGGTTTCGCTCCAGAAACGGCGGGCAGCTCACTTGGTAGCCGCGAAAACATCAAACTATCACAGGCATTACCGTGGTTTGGGAAGTTAGCTGCGAGCCGTAAAAGCGCTAATAGCAACGCCAGCGCTACCGCTAATACCGTGGCGGCCTTGCAACGCAATCTCGCACTTGAGGCCAGTAAACACTGGGCCGAGTGGTGGTATGTGCATGAAGCTCTCACCATTAACGAAAACATCGTCAGCAGTTTTGGTCATTTAACACGGTCGGCTAACACACGCTATCAGAATGGCCAGGGCAAGCAGCAAGATGCCTTGAAAAGTGAAGTACGTTTACTGCATGCGCAGCACGAGCGGGTTACTTTGCAGCAGCAAAAGCGACGTTTGGCTATACAGTTAAACCGGTTGAGAAACAGACCGTTAGCTAACACCGTATTGCCACCAGCGGCACTGCCAGCAATGCCGCTGGTGATTAACAGTGAAGACTTGCTGGATCACTTAGAGCAACACCCAGTCTATCTGGCGGCGCTAAGTTCACTAGCGGGGGCTGGTGCTCGCTTAACCTTGGCGAAACGTGAACGCTACCCCGATTTTGTGGCTGAAGTGGCGCATGTTGGCACTCTGGACCCGGAGGAAAAACGTTGGCAAGTCGGCCTAGGGCTGAATATTCCTTTTGATCAAGGCAAGCGGCGTCATGGTATTGCCGCGGCAACAGCTAATAAACAAAAGTTGGCGCTCGAAGCTGAAGCCAAATTATTGGCGCTAAAAGAGCAATTAGCCTCGCAGTTGTCTCGCTATCAAGAGCATCTACATATTGAAGCGCTGTATATGGAACAACTGTTGCCCTTGGCGAAACAAAGCCAGCAATCCGCGCAGCAGGATTACGCCAACGGTATCAGTGACTTCGACACCGTGACAGCGGCTATTGCTGACTACCAAACAGCAGCGATGCAATTACGTCGGCATCAGGCTGATCGTTTCATGATTTTGGCCGAGATAGAACAATTAATCGGTCGCCAGTTACATGAGCCCAACAGCCTTTCAGGCGGTTTTGCGGCTAAGCAATAGGGACATTCCAATGAATATCAAAATTACCATTCCACTGGTGCTGCTGGCAGGTGTTGGGCTGGGTTACTGGGGAGCACAACAGACAGAGTCTGGTTCAGAAAATATGGCCACAGAGGCCAGCGGCGAGCCTGAAATTCTGTATTGGGTCGCGCCTATGGATGCCAACTTTCGGCGCGATAAGCCCGGCAAATCGCCCATGGGTATGGATCTCGTGCCAGTGTACGCTGGTGAGCAAGGTCCCGAAGAAAACAGCGTCACAATTAGTGCAGCAACCACTCAAAACCTAGGGGTAAAAACCGCTGAGGCCGTAGTTCGGCCTTGGGTTAAAAACATCACCGCCATTGGGGAGGTGGTCTGGGATGGCAATCGAATTAATAAGTTGTACGCCCGCGCTGAAGGTTGGTTGGAAAATTTCAATCTCAACAGTGTTGGTCAGCTAATTTCAGCAGGAGATTTAGTTTACGGTTTGTATGCGCCGCAATTGGTTACTGCTCAAGAAGAGTTTTTGCAAGCTTTACGCTCAGGTAATCGAGCGCAAATTAATAATAGTCAGCGCCGTTTGTTGGCCTTGGGGTTAACCGCTAAACAAGTTCAGCAGCTCAAAAAGCGCCGCCAAACGCAGCGTCTTGTAGAGCACCGTGCAGAGTCCGGCGCGGTGGTGTTGTCTTTGGCGGTGGCCAAAGGCAGTTATGTCACGCCGAAAACCGAAATTGCAACCGTGGTGAATACCGACCAAGTGTGGGTAGAGGCTTTCTTGCCAGAAACGGATGCTGTCGGGTTGTCAGTCGGTGATGCAGTTTCTGTGTCGCTGACAGCGTTTCCGAATGAAGTCTTAGACGCTGAGTTGGACTACATCTATCCCGAACTCGATCGCATGACCCGCAGCGTTAAAGTGCGGGCGGTGGTCGCTAACCCGACAGGGCGTTTCAGGGCTGGCATGTTTGCCCGTTTGCGTATCCGCTCAACTCGGGAAGCTGCATTGCAGCTACCCAGCCGAGCGGTTATTCGCATGCGTGATGGTAACCGCGTGGTGGTGGCTCGAGGTGACGGTCAGTTCACGGTAAAACCGGTACGACTTGGCGCGGAATCGGCAACCTCAGTAGTCATTGCGGAAGGTTTAAATGCTGGCGACCGGGTTGTGACGTCAGGGCAGTTTTTGCTCGATGCCGAGGCGAATGGCCAGCAAGCACTTGAGCGCCTGGCTGCAGCAAAAACGGCAGAAGGTACCGGCACGATTTGGGGCTTTCCGCGCCGTGGTCAGGTTCGCTTGTTTCATGACGAGATTGAGTCATTGGCTTGGCCAAGTATGAATATGGTGTTTGCTGTGGCTAGCGACATCAATCTGATGCCGTTCAATAAAGAAGACCGGGTGCGCTTTCATATCCAAGAAACGCTACATGGTGATTGGTTGCTGACCGCCATCGAGCCGATTGCTAACGATGAAGCTCAGCCAGCAACAGGGGCTTCGACGAAGCCAATGAATCATAAAGGTTTGGATCATGGCCATATGCAGCATGAGGGCATAGACCATAAGGGCATGAATCATGATCGATAGCATTATCCAAAAGTCCATTCAGCACCGTAGTTTGGTGCTGATAGGCGCTGTGCTACTCACCGCATTTGGCTGGTTAAATCTGCGCAGCATGCCCGTTGACGCCATTCCGGACTTGTCTGACGTGCAAGTCATTGTCAAAACCAGTTATCCGGGCCAAGCGCCGCAAGTGGTTGAGCAGCAGGTGACATATCCGCTAACCACGGCCATGTTGGCGGTGCCGGGTGCAGAAACAGTGCGTGGTTTTTCCTTTTTCGGCGATTCCTTTGTGTACATTATTTTCGCCGATGGCACGGACCCGTATTGGGCGCGCTCGCGCGTGTTGGAATACCTAAGCCAGATCACACCACGGTTACCGGAAGGCACATCGTCAGCATTGGGGCCTGATGCAACCGGTGTCGGCTGGGTCTATGAGTATGCCTTGGTCGATCAAACCGGCCGTCATGACTTGTCCGAGCTTCGAGCCATTCAAGACTGGTTTTTGAAGTATGAGTTGCAGTCCTTACCCGGTGTGTCTGAAGTGGCCAGTGTGGGTGGGATGGTCAAGCAATACCAAATCATCGTCGATCCAGACTTGCTACGGCACTACAACATCAGCCTCGCAGCCGTTACCCAGGCGGTAAAACGCGGCAACGGCGAGGTCGGTGGTTCGGTGATTGAAATGGCTGAAACCGAATTTATGGTTCGAGCTACCGGTTATATCGAAGGCCTAGAAGAGTTACGGCAAATTCCATTAATGACGAATGCGCAGGGCGTAGTCGTTACCTTAGCGGATGTGGCTCGTGTGGATGTGGGCCCGCAGCTGCGTCGCGGCATTGCTGAACTGGATGGAGAAGGCGAAGTCGCTGGTGGCATTATTGTTATGCGCTACGGCGAAAATGCCCAAGCGGTGATTAACGGCGTTAAAACCAAAATAACCGAGTTGGCAGCCAGCTTGCCCGAGGGTGTTGAGATTGTGCCGACGTACGATCGCAGCGAGTTGATTGGCCGAGCGGTGAGCAACCTATACGTCAAACTACTCGAAGAGTTTTTGGTGGTGGCCTTGGTCTGCGCCTTGTTCCTATTCCACCTACGGTCGGCCTTGGTTGCCATTTTAGTGCTGCCATTGGGTGTGCTCGCAGCGCTAATGATTTTGCGCTGGCAGGGCTTGAACGCCAACATCATGTCTTTGGGTGGTATTGCGATCGCGATTGGGGCGATGGTGGATGCCGCTATTGTGATGATTGAAAATGTGCACAAACATATCGAGCACGACGACGGCAAAACTCCGCATTGGAAGCTGGTGACGAAGGCGTCCATAGAGGTCGGTCCCGCATTATTCTTTTCTTTGATGATCATCACCCTGAGCTTTTTACCGGTGTTTTCATTGGAAGCCCAGGAAGGGCGACTGTTTACACCGCTGGCGTACACCAAAACCTGGGCCATGGCGGCTGGCGCAGCCTTGTCGATTACCTTGGTGCCGGTGTTAATGGGTTACCTCATTCGCGGCAAGATTGTGCCCGAGCATAAAAATCCCATTAATCGGGGCTTGCAATGGGTTTATGAACCCGTGATCAAGCTGACCTTACGGCACCCGTGGTGGTTTGTTGCCGGTTCGGTAGTGGTGATGTTGCTGTCGCTTTATCCCGCGTCGAAGCTGGGTTCTGAATTTATGCCGCCATTGGATGAAGGTGACTGGATGTATATGCCGACCACGCGTCCCGGGCTGTCGATTGGCGAAGCCTCGCAGTTGCTTCAGCAAACTGACAAGCTGATTAAGTCGGTGCCAGAAGTTAGCCAAGTGTTCGGCAAAGTTGGCCGCGCTGATACCGCGACTGACCCCGCGCCGTTAACGATGATTGAAACTGTGATTCGTTTTAAACCAGAGTCAGAATGGCGTCCCGGCATGACGATAGAAAAAATCCGAGCTGAGATTAAATCTCGGGTCGATTTGCCCGGTGTGACCAATGCTTGGGTAATGCCGATCAAAACCCGTATTGATATGTTGGCCACGGGCATTAAAACGCCAGTGGGTATCAAGATTTCTGGGCCTGATCTGGCTGTCATTCAGGCGATTGGTGCTGATATTGAAACCCTGTTGCCAAAGCTAGAAGGCACGGCCTCGGTGTACGCCGAGCGCTCCGCAGGTGGGCGTTATGTGGTGGTGGATATTGATCGGGCATCGGCAGCGCGTTATGGCTTAAATATCGCTGATGTACAACAGCTGGTAACCACGGCTATTGGCGGAGCTAATGTATCTGAGTCAGTAGAAGGCTTGAGGCGTTTTCCTATTAATGTGCGTTATCCGCGCGCAGCCCGAGAGTCAATCTATGACATTCAAAACTTACCGGTGGTCACTGCGCAAGGTCTGCAGCTAAAACTGCAAGATGTTGCCCGTGTTTTTGTTGACGATGCCCCCCCATGATTAAAAGCGAAAATGCACGCCCAACCGGTTTTGTGTTTGTTGATATTGCTGACATCGACGTTGGCAGCTACGTCACTGAAGCCAAAACGTTTCTCGCCGACCAGCTAGAACTTCCTGCTGGCTATGCGCTGATTTGGTCGGGTCAATTTGAGTATATGGAGCGTTCCAAAGCTAAGCTGCAATTGGTGATTCCGGTCACGCTGCTGATTATTCTGTTATTGCTATACGCAACCTTTGGCAACTGGGCTGAGCCGTTTATGATTTTAAGCACGCTGCCATTTGCCCTGGCGGGTGGTGTGGGCTTGATTTATTTGCTCGGGCATTCCGTTTCGGTGGCTACCGGCATTGGGTTTATTGCGCTTGCCGGTGTTGCTGCCGAGTTTGGGGTCGTGATGCTTATTTATCTGAATGAGTCGGTTAAAAAATATCAGGAGCGCACGGCTGTTCCGACTATGGATGGCCTTAAAAAGGCAATTCACGATGGAGCTGTTCTAAGAGTAAGACCAAAAGCTATGACGGTGACGGTAATCATCGCCGGTCTTTTACCCCTCTTCTGGGGTGATGGAACTGGCTCGGAAGTGATGCAACGAATTGCTGCCCCAATGGTTGGAGGAATGGTAACAGCGCCTTTGCTTTCTATGATAGTTCTGCCTGCTATGTATATGTTGGTTAGAAAAAGAGAGTTCTTCCCAACAAGTTGATAGAACCGTTGTAAATACCGACAGACACCTTCGCCTGCGAAGGTGTCTTTCTAATGGGTGACCTATCCCTTGTGAGTTAACGCTCATTTGGGTGTTGCCAAGCATATTTCTGAAAAGCCTTATCAGGCTCAGTATGGGCAAGCGCATTGGTAAAGTTAGAAATGAGCTTGGATGCCAATCCGGTTAGCACCTCAAGCGCTTGGCGCTTGGTAAACCCCGCGTCCAGAAAATCCTGTAATTTCTCATTGCCTATATGCCCACGATTATCGAGTAGACCCTTGGAAAAGTCGTGCAGTGCTTGCAACTTTGCATCAGGAATCTGTGTTCCCTCTCTTAGTGCTCCGATAACAGCCTCTGGCATTTTGGCCGCGTGCATCATCCAAGTATGCCCCGGCACACAGTAGTGACAGTTGTTTTCGAAGTTGGCAGTCATGAATACAACTTGCTGTTCCAATGGAGACAGGGTTGTATTCTTCATAAATAAGCCAAATGCCGTGTTATAGGTCTCGTAAGTAGCTGGGGCCTCAGCTAAAACCTTATGCAGATTGGGCAACATGCCCATGTTCTTCTGTGACTGTTCAATTAGCGGTTTGGACTCTGCCGGAGCAGAATCGAGATCGTGGTAGCTAAACATAGGTGGCTCCGTAAGTATTTATTTAGGGCTTGTCTTCAACAATGATGGCGATGACATCCGTACTGCCACTATTGCTCACTTGGTGCGCCCAGGCTTCATGCCACATCACGTGGCCATCAGGCACCTCAACGTCCATAGATTTACCGTCCGGCAGGCGAATCGTTAGCTTGCCGCCTTGTTGGAAGTAGACGGTTTCATTTTGATGTCGGTGCATGGCATCGGCTTCACCGGGCTTGAGTACCATCTTCAATACCAGTACTTCGTCGTTATGCTCGAGAACTTGATAACGATCTGGCGATGCTACATGGGCAGCGGGGTAGTCCTGAGCGGACCCTGACAATGAAATTAGCAAGCCAGTTAATACTGATAGTGCGGTTTTTGTGTTCATTAAAAGTGCTCCTTGAGGTGCGCCTCATACCGTCTAAAGTCACTCTCGGCATCTGCCGCCTTCATCACGTCATAGCAGGCGAAGGTGGGCAGCGCTTCCATACCAAAGAAGCGGAAGTTCATGTGCATAGGGAAGAACAAGTCATCCACGGATTTGCCCTGAAACAGGTACTCCTGCGGGTCGTTAAACGACTCCTCGGGGGCGTTGAATGTCAGAGACAGCATGTATTGCTTGCCGCTTAAGCTGCCGCCTGCGCCATAGTTCTGCTTCGGTGCGTCACTATGGCGACCATCACCAGCACACAGGCGGCCATCCATGCCAGCGGTGTAGACCTCGTCCATATACTTTTTGAAAGTCCAGGGCACACCCATCCAGTTCACTGGCGTTTGCAGGAGAACGGTATCGGCCCATTGGTGGTTTTCGATTTCAGCCTCCACATCCCAACCTTTATCAACCGTTACCACGCGTATTTCATGCCCGCGCTCGGCCAGCTGCTCTGCGGCCTGTTGGGTTAGTGTCCGATTCAGCCGTCCTTCGGCGAATGGGTATTGATGGTGTGCATTAATAATCAGGATCTTGTTCATCTCAACTCCTCTATGGTTCTGCCATATCGCTGGTTTCAAGTTGAGATGTATTATTTATTTTAGGATACTAATATCAACTAGTATACTTTTAGTAACCTATGTGAAACCGGAGGAGATCTCATGGAAAGTTACGTAGAAACAGACAGTTATGGTCGTAAAAAAACTTTCAATGTTTGCACCGAACCCTGCTCGATTGAGCGCGGTATGAGGCTTATCGGTGGCAAATGGACGGGATCAATTATCTATCACCTCAAAGATGAACCCGTAAGATTCAATGACTTGACCCGAATGCTTGGCGGCGCCAGCAAAAAGATGATTGACCAACGTTTAAAGGAACTAGAGGCTCGCGGTATGGTGATTCGTAAGGTGATCAATGATCGGCCAGTAGCCGTGACTTATGAACTCACAGACTTTGGTCGTTCTGCACTTGATATCCTAGAGCGCCTGCGCAGCTGGTCAGTGTCGAGTGGATTGTAGCCAATTCCAAATTAGGACTATCTAGAAGGAGAGTGCGAGGGTGACCCCACAACAAGAACAAGCCTTATTGAAGGCTTGCATAGCAGCTAGGCAGACTAAAACGACTACATCAGGCCCGCCAAGCCAGATTGATACGCAGCGTTATCTCAGCGCTAAGCGTTTCCTGCAAGAATTACAGGGCCTATGGCAGCGTGTGCCGACGGTGGTGCTGCATACGTCAGAGTTGCCCCGTAATAGTTATCAAGCTCGTGATACGGCCCTAGGTCGGGTGATTTTTACGCGCGACGAAGAGGGCGTAGTGCGGGCTTTTCACAATGTCTGTCGGCATCGTGGCAGCCAATTGGTGACTAATGAAGGTGCTTGTGAAAAACGCCTCGTTTGTCCTTATCACGCATGGACCTATGGCCTTGATGGGCATTTGCAGGGTGTACCGGCTGAGTCGCAATGCTTTCCCGACTTAGATAAATCTGCAATGGGTTTGTTGGCGATTCCCTGCGTTGAGAAATATGGTTTTGTCTGGCTCTGTCCTACAGCGACTACCACAGCGACCGGCGACACCGCCGAGCAAGCCGTAGTGGCGCACGTGGGTGAAATGGCGGCAGATTTGGAATGGCTGCAACTAGATAAGTTGCATGTCTGCGAATCGGTTCCGAAAACCTGGCAGGCCAATTGGAAGTTGCTGGTAGAGGGCGGTATTGAGACCTATCACTTTGCAGTGGCGCATAAGAAAACCATTGCGCCGTTTTTCCTTAACAATATTGCCGTGACGGATCAATTAGGCCAGCATTTCCGTACGGTGATTCCCAATCGTGCGATTGATCAAGTTGCCCAATTGCCTGAGTCTAAACAGCGCCTTCGCGCCTGCACGCATATCAATTACAACGTGTTAGGTAGCGTTGGGCTGTTAGTGCAAGACGAGCATATCGATTGGTTCCGCATGCGCCCAATCGCCGCTGACCAAACCGAAATTACCATTACCAGCTTGGTACCAACTGCAAAGGATGAGTTAAGCCCAGACCAAGCCGCCCATTGGCAAAAAAATATGGCCATTACCAATACGGTGCTTGATGAGGACTTTGTAATCGGCGAAGGCATTCAACGCTCGATCGCTCAAGGCGCACTCACGAGTTTGCAGTTTGGTACGGCTGAGTGGGGCTTAAAAGCCTTTAATGACTCTGTTGATGCTTATATAGGCCCTTTATAGGCCATGTGCCTTTAAGGTTTGGATTCACCCCAAAGCGTTTCCAGCCGTTGGTCACGGCCACAAGCCCAGCGGTAATATTTATAGCGCGCGGGGTTTTTGCGGTAATAGTCTTGGTGGTAATCCTCGGCGGCGTAAAAGGTTGTCGCTTCAGTGACTTCTACCTTGACTGGTTCGGCAAAACGGCCAGATTGGTTGATTGCGTCACGTGATTTCTCGGCGGCGTTACGCTGCTCTGCGTTATGCCAAAAGACCCCAGGCCGGTACTGTCTGCCCGTATCGCAGAATTGGCGGTCGTCGGTAGTTGGGTCAACATTCAGCCAAAAGGTCTTGAGTAAGGTTTCATAGCTGACTCGTTTGGGGTCGTAGACCACCTCAACCGCTTCGGTATGTCCGGTTTCGCCACGTGCGACTTGTTTGTAGGCTGGGTTGACCTCTTTGCCACCGATGTAACCAGAGGTGGTTGAGATGACGCCGTCGAGCTTGTCGAAGGGCGGTTCGACACACCAAAAACAGCCTGCTGCAAAGGTGGCTTTGGCAAAACCCTCTGCTGCTGGTGGTGTTGGCATGGTGGCAAATGCTGTGCTGCTGATAACTGCGCTAAGTAATAAGCCAAAGAGGCTGCTGATGGTGTGTTTCATTTAGGCGCGTAGCTCCGGCAGGGTTTCATCTTTTGGCACAAATTCGAGTGCGAGACCGTTGTTGCAATAACGTTTTCCGGTGGGTTTAGGGCCATCATCAAACACATGGCCTTGGTGACCACCGCAGTTACTGCAGTGATATTCCGTGCGTGGCAAAAACAGTTTGAAATCACGCTTGGTGTTTACTGCATTGGCAATCGGCTGCCAAAAACTAGGCCAGCCAGTGCCGCTTTTGTATTTAGTTTCTGATGAAAACAGCGGTTGATAGCAGGCGGCGCAGATAAACGTGCCGTCGCGGTTTTCGTTTAGCAGTGGTGAGGTAAAACTACGCTCGGTGCCTTCTTCAAAAAGGATGTGATATTCCTCTTTGCTGAGGAGAGCCTTCCACTCGGCTAGTGTTTTTGAGGCTTTGGCTGCCAACGCCGCTACGGGTAGCTGCAAAGCAGCCGTCGCGGCGAGGATGGAGCTAATAAAGGTTCTGCGGTTCATAGTCTTTTCAATGTCTGAATTACCGCATTGGATGTTGGCAGGGGCGGTTAGTTCCCACTAGGCTCGGCCTAGTTTTTTCGCCGCCGCCGCCAGTAACAAACGTGAATACAGAATATGAAAACCACCCAAGAGCGAAAATACAAATCGGGCGAGTGTGGAGCGGTTGGGGCCGCCTTTGATCACCGCAGAACCGAAATACAGCCTTGTTCCGGCGTCATGATGGTCAGCCATTAACCAATGGCGCGTGCGGCCTTCAATGTCGGCCATTAATAATTGCTCGGTGTTTTGTTCCTCAACACGCCAAGCAGAAAACCTTGTGGTTTGCTGCCGCGAAAGCGCAACGGCTTCGGCGTCGTCAGAGGCTTGTTTTAGCGCCACGGCCAAAATGTGGCGCTCTAGCTTAAATAACCAAGTTTGGTAAAACGCTGCTACTAGTTGGGCTTGGGTAACCGCTTGAGGCAGTGAGCAGCAAAAACAATCTGTGTAGTCGCCACTTTGTTGATAGCGATACAGCAAAGCGCCTCTAGCTAGGCTGACTTGTTTGACCTTAGTGATAAACCACATGGCGGCAATCGATTGATTGATTTCGAGCACCGTAGCATGTGCGGCAAGCACAAAAAAGCCGGGCAGTAGCCCGGCTTTGCTGTCTGAGGAACTAGCAGTTAGTTAGCTATTCTTGGCTTTTAAATCAGCGATTAACGCGGCAATACCGTCGTCTTTCGCTTTTTTGCCAAAGCTGCGGCGGTAGTTGGTGACGAGCGACAAGCCGTCAACAGCAACATCGTACACTTTCCATTTGCCGTCGATACGGTGCAAGGCGTAGTCGATTGGAATGCTTGGGCCGGCTTGTGGAATGATCTCTACGCCAACTTTGGTGTCGTCGGGGTCACTACCTGCACGCCAAGGTAGGTATTCGACTTCTTGGTCGCTGTAGTTGGTTAGTGAGTTGGCGTAAGTGCGTACCAGTAGAGTGCGAAACTCGTCAGTAAACTGGCTACGTTCTTCGGCGGTGGCTTTGCGCCAGTACTTACCCAGTACCAATTGGCTCATATAGGCAAAATCGAAGTTTGGCAGCACGAATTCATTAACGTATTCATTAACCAAGTTCTTGTCGGTGCCTAGGCGATCTTTGTCTTCGGCGAGTTTGGCAAGTACTTGTTCAGTAACTTCTTTAACCAGCTCGGCAGGGTTTTGCTCGGCCGGATTTTGTGCGCTGGCGGCGTCTTCAGCGCTAGCAACTTGGCTGCTTAGCAGGCCAACACTTAGCAGTAGGCTGGTGAATAAGGTTTTTAATACGGTGTTCATGGTGCGGCTGACTTCTTAAATACAGTTATTGGTTTACGCGGTGTTTATTGAACAAGCAGTGGCTGGCCAGTTAGTCGGCGCAGGTTAATCACGTCATTGTTGTAGTTGTTCACGGTTAATAAATAGTCTGCGTAGGTGAGCGTATAGGTTTTTAGAGCTTCTAAAGCCTTAGCTGGTTCCCCGGTGCCGGCTTCAAAATCTAAATACGCTGAAAGCATTGCGCGACGGGCGTCACGAGAGGCGGTGCTGAGTGCCTGTTGGGCTTCATAACCCGCTTCGACTTTGTACCAGGCTTCTTGTACTTGGAAGGGAATACCACCGCGAGCGAAGTGGCCTTTAGCTTCTAGGGCTTTTAGTTCAGCTTCGGCTTGAGCGATTTGGCCGCTAGTGCGAGCGCCTTGCCACTTCCACTGTAGACCGATTAGCGGGCTGGCAGCGTAGTGGTTAAAGGGGTCAACGATATGCGGGTTGTCGAGTTGCTCACGGCCAGGAGCGTAGGCTACTGATGCGGCAATACCGGCAAATAGGTTAGGGCGGTTTTCTGCGTGTTTCGCTTTAACCAAGGCTTGGCGGGCTTTTAGGCCGGCGGCTAGTTGGCGCATCTCAGGACGCTGGTCTAAGGCAAGTTGTTGCAGGGTCTCTAGGCTTTCGCTTGGCAAAGGCAGTGGACGCAAGCGTTTGCTAGCCATCGTCATGGCGCTAGGGTCTTGGCCCGTTAACAGGGCGAGGCCCGCGTGGGCAGTTTTTTGTAGACCCTTAGCTTGAGCTAGGAATTTTTGGATTAAGCCTTTGCCCGCTTTTAAGGTGTAAATGTCGGCTTCAGAAATTTCTGAATCATCGTCATCTAGCAGCTCTTCAGCAATGCTTTCGGCAGCAGAAAGACGGTCATTGGCTTCTTCTAAAAGGGCGATGCCACCGAGAGCCGCTTGGTTGCCGTACCAAGCTTTGACAACGTCCATACCGGTTTGGTTTTGCTGGATGGTGATGTCTTCTAGTTTGACGTTATGCAGCTGTTGCGCGGCAGCTTTGTAGTTCTCGATTTTGCCAAAGGTCATTAAGGGCTTAATGAGCATGGCTTTGAGTGCTACAAAAGGCGTATATCCGTCGGGGTCGTATAGGTCGTCACGGACATTGTCGTTGTCGCAATTGTCGTTGCAGTTATTGTCGAAGAAGCCGCCATCAACGTCGGTGGTAATGGCTAGGGCAGTGGTCATGTCTAGTAACCAACCCTTGGCTCCATCAGCTTCCTGCACTAAGCCAGCGGCGACTTCGGCTAGATGTTTCTTCTCTAAGGTGCGGTAGTCGTTTTGCTGGGCCAGTTCAATGGCTCGCTCGAGAGTCAGTTTTTCAGCGTTGGCCTGGCTGCATAGGGTTAACGCCGCAGCAGCGACAAGATATTTTGTGACCTGTTTCATAATAGCCCCTTAACGGTGGTTATTCGTCTTTGGCAGATGCTTGGTTAAAGAGGAATTGGCCGATGACCTGTTCCAATACCAGTGCTGATTCGGTGAATCGAACGGTATCGCCGTCTTTTAATGTTTTTAGATCACCACCGGCTTCAATGCCAATGTATTTCTCGCCTAAGAGGCCGGCGGTAAGAATGCTGGCACTGCTGTCTTTAGGCAGGATTTGATAATCGTTTTGGATGGTTAGCGCGATGCGAGACTCGAAGGTCTGCTCGTCAATGCCGATCTCAGTCACGCGGCCAATATTGACGCCAGCTAAGTTGACTGACGAACCCACTTTCAGGCCGCCGGTGTTTTCAAAGTTTGCGTATACGGTGTAGCTGTCGCCATTCACGCCACGTTGTAGGTCGCTAACCTGAAAGGTCAGCAACAAAATAGCGGCAACGCCAAGGCAAAGGAAAAAGCCAACTACGGCTTCTACGGTACGGTTATGCATGTTTATAGGCCTCCGAACAGCAGAGCTGTCAGCACAAAATTAGAACCAAGAATAAAGAGAGAAGATGTCACTACCGTGCGGGTGGTGGCACGGCCAACGCCCTCAGATGTGGGCGCAGCGAAATAACCTTGATAGAGGGCAATCCAACCAACACCAAAGGCGAAAACAACGGATTTAATAACGCCGTTGAGGACATCGCCTTGGAAATCGACGGCAGCTTTCATTTGTGACCAATACGCGCCGCCATCAACACCCAATAAATCAACGCCGATTAAATGGGCGCCTGCAGCGCCAATCGCCATGCAGCTAAAAATGGCGGTGAGTAAAGGCAGGCTAATCATCACGGCTAGAAAACGCGGCACTAATAGTCGGCGCACTGGGTCCACGGCCATTAGCTCAAGGCCGTCAATTTGTTCGGTGGCGCGCATTAGGCCAATTTCTGCCGCCAGTGCAGAGCCAGCGCGGCCCGCGAATAACAGGCCGGTTAGTACCGGGCCTAGCTCACGCACAATAGAGAGGCCGACCACCACGCCAAGGGACTCTTCGGCACCAAATGTCACTAGCGTGCGGTAGCCCTGCAGCGCTAACACCATGCCAACGAAAACGCCGGAGACAACGATGATCACCAGTGATTGATTGCCTACTGACCAAATTTGTTGCGTCAGTAACCGTAGCCGTAGTTTGCCGCTAGTAGGCACTAGCGCGGCTAGCAGCTGCAGTAGGAATAGGAAGCTGCGGCCGAGGTGGGCAAAAAATGTCGTCATGCGATGCCCTCCGCGGCAAGGTCATCCTGGTAGCTAGGGCCCGGGAAGTGGAAGCTGACGGGGCCGTCTGCCTTTCCATTAAGGAATTGCTGTACCCATTCCGATTGGCTCGCTCTCAGGGTGTCGCTATCACCTTGGCAAATAACTTTTCCGTCGGCGACGATATAGGCGTAATCAGCGATTGAAAGGACTTCGTCAACATCATGCGAGACCACCACGCTGGTAATGCCGAGGTCGTCATTCACGCTGCGAATCAGCTTAATCAGTACGCCCATAGAGATAGGGTCTTGTCCGGTAAACGGTTCGTCGTACATCACAAGATCAGGGCCCAGCGCGATGGCGCGGGCAAGGGCAACGCGGCGAGCCATGCCGCCAGACAGTTCAGACGGCATCAGGTCTCTAGCGTTGCGTAGCCCAACGGCCTCAAGCTTGTCTAATACAATCTTAAAAATTTCTTTTTCGGATTTGCCGCTATGTTCGCGCAGCGGGTAGGCGACATTGTCGAAGACGGTGAGGTCGGTGAGTAATGCGCCGGTCTGGAACAACATGCCAAGTCGCTTGCGTAGCTCAAATAGTCCGCTGCGGCTTAATTGGCTGACGTTTTTACCGTCAAACTCAACACTTCCCTGCGAAGCCTTGAGTTGGCCACTAATTAGTCTGAGCAGGGTGGTTTTGCCTGTACCGCTTGGGCCCAAAATAGCAGTGATTTTGCCGCGACGAATATCAATATCAACGCCGCTATAAATAGGGCGCTTGCCTCGATAGAAGTGAACGTCACGAACAGTGACTAAATTGCCAGACACGTTTTATCGTCCCAGATAGAAACAGTGCCGCATTATACGGCCAAACAAAAAATCGAAACCACCGAAGCGAATATAAAAAACGCCTTAGCAAAGCTAGGGCGCTTTTATCGCTAAAGGGTCTGGCTTACTAAGCGTTTGCGCTACGAGCAGCCATGCCATCGCGTAGTAGGACTAGCGCTTCGTCGACTAGTTCGTCGCTAGGCATTTCGGCATTCCAAAGACTAAAGCGCATGGCCAACATATGGTGCATTCCCATAATGGCCCAAGCGCGTATCTCGTTGTTACCGGCAATGACTTCACCTTGATGCGCGGCTTGATCGAGCCCTTGTGTCCAGTGGCTGGCAAACTCCATGTAGCATTTTTGGTGCAGTTCAGGGTTGATGAACTGACATTCCATAAATAACTGATATAGCGCTTTGTTCTGATGCACATATTCCCAAAACGCTTTAAGGCTATTGCGTTCTGCAGCGAGCCGCGATGCTGCGCTTTCGCTGGCCAGCGTTAGCAGGCTGCGGAGCTCGCTAGTAAGC
This sequence comes from Gammaproteobacteria bacterium, assembly GCA_030425645.1. GTDB lineage: Bacteria > Pseudomonadota > Gammaproteobacteria > JAPPPA01 > JAPPPA01 > JAPPPA01. The sequence continues at coordinate 84,891 of JAUHZK010000006.1, forward strand.
TTGGTGACCAGTTCGGTGAGCAGGTCGTCTTTGCTTTTGAAATACAAATAAAACGTGCCCTGGCCAACGCCAGCTTGGTTAGTAATGCTGCTAACGGAAGCGGCGTGATAACCGTTGTTGCCTATCTCGCTTATAGCAGCCTCTAAAATACGTTTGCGTGTGGCCTCACCTTTGCGGGTTAAAGGTGGAACAGAGCCGGCGGCGGGTTTGTAGCGACGCATTGAGTTGTAGTGGGCGTTACGCATAGTCGTGGGCCATTTAAAGTAAACGAATGTAATTGTAGATGATTCTAGAGCGATTGCCCGAGCGATACAAACCCTGTCAGGGTTTTGTCAAAAAGAGCGTTGGGCTTAGAGGCGCTCGGCGAGTGCTTGAATAAGGTTGCGTGCCAGCGCGTTGCTAACCTCGGCAAAGTCGACTGCCGTGAGTTGCGCACGCATGTCGGTCATTTGCAGGCGGTCATAACCACAGGGGTTAATACGCGAAAAGGGCTCTAGGTCCATGTCGATATTGAGCGCAAGGCCGTGATAGCAGCGCCCATTTTTTACCCGCAGACCAATAGAGCCGATCTTTTTCTCGTCAACGTAGACGCCGGGTGCGTCGGCTTTAGCGGCAGCGGTGATCTCAAATTCGGCCAAGGTGTCTACCATGCTTTGTTCGAGCAAGGTTACTAGGCTACGGATACCGAGCTTATAAGTCTCTAGGGTGATGAGTGGGTAAACCACTAGCTGACCGGGGCCGTGATAGGTCACTTGGCCACCGCGGTCGATATTAATGACAGGGATGTCGCCGGGGTTTAAGAGGTGAATCGGGTCAGCATTTTGACCCATGGTATAAACCGGCGCATGTTGTAAAAACCAAAGCTCATCATCGTGGCTGACTTCGCCGGCGGCCCAGGCCTGCATGGCTCTCCAAATCGGTTCGTAATCAACGACACCGTGTTGTTTAACCGTCGGCATCATGGCTAGCTACATTGCCATGACGACTAGCGGGTGTCCTTGTAGGGCAGCGAAAACCGCATCAACTTGTGGTTTGCCAGTAGCGGTAAAGTTTACCGTCAGGGAAATGAACTTACCGGTTCGGCTGACTTTTCGTTGTACCGCGCTGAGGGGAAGAGCACCGACATGGGGTTCCAGTAGCGTCAGTATTTGTTGGTCAACGTCAGACTCTGGCTTAACGAATACCTTGAGCGGAAAATCACAAGGAAACTCCATTAAGGTTTCTTGAACGTCGCTGGGTAGGTCGGGCTTGTTGGTGTCGCTCATGCCTGAAATTGTGCCTTGTATGCTTGGTAGGCCGCGAACAATGTTGACCAGACAGCGCCGGGTTTGCCGTTGCCGACTGCTTTGCCATCCAGTTCTGTGACCGGATAAAGCTCGCGGGTTGAGCTGGTGATCAGAATCTCAGTCGCGGTGCGAAGTTCGCTTTCCGTCAAAATACGCTCTTCAACGGCTAGATCAGGTTGCTGACGGGCCAGCTCCAAGACTAGATCGCGAGTAATGCCGGGCAGCAGTTCTGGCCCCTTCGGCGGCGTTACTAGAACATTGTTAATTAAGGCAAACACGTTGCTGCTGGCGCCTTCGCTGACGTTGCCGTCTCTAACGAGTAGGGTTTCGTTGCAACCTTCGGCGCTGCCTTCTTCTTTCAGCAAAACATTGGCTAGCAGGGTAATGGCCTTGATATGGCAGCGATGCCAGCGAATGTCCTCGCGGCTAATGGCGCTAACGCCGTTTTCCTTAACACTGTCGGGCATGGCCGGCAGCGGATTTACGCAGGCGAATACGGTCGGCTCAATGTCGCTAGGAATGCTGTGGTCGCGTCCGCCGCTGCTGCCGCGGGTGATTTGTAGATAAATAGCGCAGTTTTCGGCATTGTTTTGCAGCAGCAAATTGCAGAACAGCTCACGCCACTCTTGCTGGCTATAAGGGTTGCGAATGGCCACTTCGTCTAGGCTATTGGCTAAACGCTCTAGGTGTTCGTCGAGCCTTAGTAAATGGTGGCCATAAACCGGTAGCACTTCATAGATGCCGTCGCCGAACAGGAAGCCACGGTCAAATACGCTGATCTGCGCATCCGCTGCTGGCAGCCATTTACCATTTAGAAAAACAGTGTTGAATTCAGTCATGGTTACTCGTCGTCACCAGCAAACATGAGTAGCACTTTGTCTTTTAAGCGCTGGAAGAGGGTGCCTTCCGGTACTGTCTCTAGCGCTAGTAGTGGTTGTTTGGTTACCAACTTGTCACCTAACGTGACGGTGACCTCGCCAACCACGGTGCCAGCCTGAATAGGGGCCATTAGCTGCTGCTGGTAGTTGGTATTAACGGTAAGTGCTTTGGCTTGGCCTCTAGGGATGGTGGCGCTAAGGCCGTTGCCGGTGCCAACGGCTAGGGTTTGCTTGGCGCCTTCCCAGAGTCGTGGCGACTCAATCACCTGTTTTTCAGTAAATAGCTGGTGGGTTTCAAAAAAGCGGAAACCGTAATTGAGTAGCGCCTGCGACGCGCTGCTGCGAGCGGCATCGCTGTCGGTGCCAAGCACCACAGACACTAAGCGCATATTGTCTCTTTTAGCAGAGGCGGCTAGGCAGTAACCGGCCGATTCGGTGTGTCCGGTTTTTAGTCCGTCAACGCTACGGTCGCGACGCAGGAGTTTGTTGCGGTTGTATTGACGAATACCGGCATAGGTAAATTCTAGTTGTGAGTACCAATTGTAGTATTCCGGAAACTCACGAATGATGGCCGCGGAAAGGGTAGCGATGTCGGCTGCGGTTGTTAGGTGTCCAGCCGCGGGTAAGCCGGTGGCATTGAGGAAGTTGGTTTGGCTCATGCCCAATGTTTGCGCGTGTTGGTTCATGAGCTGGGCAAAGGTTTCTTCGGTACCGGCAATATGCTCAGCTAATGCAATCGAGGCATCATTGCCAGATTGCACAATAATGCCTTGTAGTAAGTCTTCTACTTTGACCTGCTTGCCCACCTCGATAAACATGCGTGAGCCTTCGGTACGCCAAGCTTTTTTACTAACGGTGACTTTGTCAGTCAGTTGCAGTGTGCCGTTGCGCAGTTCCTGAAAGGCGACATAAACCGTCATCAGCTTAGTAATGCTGGCAGGCTCGGCCTGCATGGTTGAGTTTTTCTCAGCCAAAATAGCGCCAGTGTTGAAATCCACCAGAATGTAGCTGCTAGCGTCTAAGTTAGGTGCATTGGGAATCAGTGGTGCCGCGGTGCTCGCTGTTGAAATGGATAACAGCATGGCAAAGCAAAGAACTAGGGCGCTAGGGTAACGCAGCACTGATTTCATGGTCATAAAGTCCTTGGTGACTAGCAGCAGCCAATGATTAGCTGCTGCGATTGGAAAGATTTAACGGCGTCCATTTTAGCGGGCTTCGCCGCTGCCGTCATGGCTACTGGAGCGAAACTTTTTACGGCGCAGGTGCTTGGATCACAAAGCCTTTGTTAAGACCTTTGTCGCCAAGCGATGCCTGTGCCCAACGTGCATGGGTTTCTATTTCAAATGGGCCTACGCGCACTTTGTATGCCAACGCACTGCTGCGTGTATTCACAATGCGGTTTGGAAAACCCTGTAGCTGTAGCCGATTGGAAAGCGTCTCGGCGCCACTGTGACTGCCGAAAGCGCCCGTTTGCACCCACCAAAGCGGCTTGCTCGGGGTTGTTGCTTGCGGTGCTGTGTTTGGCGCTGCCGTTGGGTAGGCACTGCGGTAGCTTGGAGCTGTAGCCGGCGCGGCGGGCTCAATAGGCCGCGCTTGGAATTGCGGTGCGGTGTTGACCGCCGCTCCGCGGCTGTTAGTGGTTGCAGAGCTTTGGCTACGCATGGCGGCTAAATCAGAGCTGGCCTGCGCGCGTTGTGGCGCAGGTACAGTGTCTGGCAGGGAGTGCCAGCGACCATTGCGGCTTACTTCGATGCCAGTGACCTCTACGGGCGCGGTGCCATTGCTATAAACGCCTAATTTAACGGCGGCGGCATAGCTCAAGTCGATTTCTCGGCTGTCGATAAACGGACCGCGATCATTAATGCGGACAATTGCTTCGCGGCCGTTTTTCAGGTTGCGTACTTTTGCATAGCTAGGAATCGGTAGCGTTTTGTGAGCGGCGGTCATGGCGTACATGTCGTAGCGCTCACCATTGGCGGTTTTATTGCCATGAAATTTGCGGCCGTACCAAGAAGCGGTGCCTCGGTTGCGATAGCCTTCGGCTGTTTTGAGGGTGTAATAGGTCTTGCCCATTACCTTGTATTTGGGGGCGTTGCCGGCGCGGGTGCGTGGCTCCCATTTCGGCTTGGCGTCTTGCAGCTGGCTCGGGTGCGGTAACCGGCCGGGGCCATCATTGCTGTAGCCACCGGAAAAGGCAGGTCGCTTGCCGCCGCTACCATTGCCGCCCCAGCTGCAAGCCTGCAAGCAGCAGAGACTGGCGAGCAGGATGATTAAGTATGGTTTTCCGTGAGATTGGCGCATTGTTTTTAGGGTTGGTGTTGTTTTTTAATGGCGCTGGCGAGCTGGTGCACGGCTAAGGCGTACAGTTTGCTGTGGTTGTACCGCGTGATGACGTAAAAGTTATTCAGAGGTACGTAGTAAATTTTGCGGTCTTCAAGGTTAAATTCGAGTAATGAAACTTGCTCGTCCGGCGTGAGCTGATCTTCAACTAGGCTAACGCCTTGTTGGCTCAGATCGCCCCAGCCAATGGCCGGCTTGCCGTGTAGGCTGAGCGCGTTTTGCCACTGCTGGCCAGTAACGGTGGCCGGGTAAATGACGTCCTCGCCATGTTTCCAGCCGTGTTCGGCAAAGTAGTTGGCAACTGAGCCAATGGCGTCAATCGGGTTCCACAGGTCAGCGACGTTGTCACCGTCAAAATCGATAGCGTAATGGCGGTAGCTGCTGCTAATAAATTGGCCTAGTCCCATAGCGCCGGCATAGGAGCCTTTGAGGCTCAGTGGGTCTAGTTCTTGCTCGCGTGTCATGAGCATAAAGTGCTCAAGTTCGCTGGTAAAAAACTTACCGCGTTTAGGGTAGTTGAAGCCCAGTGTGGTTAGTGCATCTAATACCCGCCATTTGCCGGTAAAGGTGCCAAAGCGGGTTTCAACACCAATAATGGCGACGATGTATTCAGCGGGTACGCCAAAGGCTTTTTCTGCTCGAGATAGCGGCTCTGCGTACTGTTTCCAAAACTCAACGCCGCCGTCGATACGTTGTTGCTTTAAGAATATTTGGCGGTACTTGTGCCAGTGCAGTACACCCTCGGCAGGGCGGCTAATGGCGTCGATAATGGCTTGCTGGTGCTTTGACTCGCCAATTAATTGGCGCACCTCTTGTTCGCTGAAACCGTGGCCTTGCATACGCTCAACAAAGGCGTCGACTTGGTCGCTTGGGTAGCCGTTATCAGCGGCGCTGCAAGCAAGGCTTAGGGCGGCGATTGCGCCGCTTAGGAAAATTTTAGTTACGCGTTTTGAATGCTGGATTAATAGGCTCATCGGGCGATTAATTTTCGGTGCGTGTGAATAGACATGAGAATACCGAAGCCAGCCATCAGCGTCACCATCGACGTCCCCCCGTAACTCACCAATGGCAGAGGTACGCCGACAACCGGTAGTAGGCCGGAGACCATGCCGATATTGACAAAGACATAAACAAAAAATGTCAGACCGATACTGCCGGCAACAGTTCGGTTAAAGAGGTTAGTTGCCTGTGCGGCTATGTATAAACAGCGGAAGACAATGGCTAAGTACAGCGCTAGCAGGGGTATTACGCCCATCAAACCGTGTTCCTCGGCTAGTACCGCGAAAATAAAGTCAGTTGAACGCTCTGGTAGAAAGTCCAAATGCGACTGGGTGCCGTTTAGCCAGCCTTTGCCCCAGAAGCCACCGGAGCCGATGGCGATTTTGGATTGAATGATGTGATAGCCAGAACCGAAGGGGTCAGCTTCGGGGTTTAAGAGGGTGAGAACGCGCTGGCGCTGGTAGTCTTTCATGACATACCACAGTGCAGGTAGTGCTGCCGCGACTAAGCCCATGCCGCCGAAAATCCAGCGCCAACCAAGGCCGGCCAAAAAGAGTACAAAGATGCCCGAGGCTCCCATCAAAATGGAGGTGCCAAGGTCGGGTTGTTTAGCAATCAGCAAAACGGGAATTGCAATCAGTGCTAGCGAAATTAGCACTGAACGGCTGGTGGGTGGATTGCTGCGACTCGCCAACCAGGCGGCGGTAACTAACGGTAGCGTCAGCTTCATTAGTTCGGAAGGTTGGAATTTAACCACGCCAAGATCCAGCCAGCGTTGCGCGCCGCCGCCTTTACTACCAACTGCGAGAACCGCAATTAACAGCAAGACTGTGACGATCCAGACAGCGCCTGAATAACGGCGAAAAATACTGGGCGGTATTTGGGCAATCACAAACATGCCGCCAAATGCCACCAGCAGGCGAATGCTTTGGCGTACCAGTAGGTCGGCGTTATTGTCGCCAGCGGAATAGAGTACCAACATGCCAAATGCGGCTAACACCGTCAGCATCGCTAGCAGCGGTAGATCCAGATGGATGCGTTGGAACTGAACGCTAATCCAAGAGTTGTTACGCCGCTGCTCGCTGTCTAGTGTTGCTAAATCCATTATGGGCTCGGGGTCTTAGATGCTGGGCTAGGGCTGCCGTTATCAAGCCACCATTGCATAATGCGGCCGGCAATGGGCGCTGCCACGGCACCGCCGCTGCCGCCATGCTCAACAATAACGGCGAGAGCGATTTTGGGGTCTTTAATAGGCGCATAACCGACAAAAAGAGCGTGATCTCGCAGGTGTTCTGGGATGTCCTCACGAACTTCCGCGTCTTCATCTTCATCGTTTTGGCTAAGCGCATAGACCTGGGCGGTTCCGGTTTTTCCGGCAATATGGAAATGGTGGTTTTCGCTGAGTGAGCGCGCCGTGCCTAGGCGGCTATTGGTGACCCGGTGCAAGCTGCGTTCAACGTCGCGTAGGTGGCGCTTAGGAATCTTTACTGCAGTAATTGGTTCGGCGTTTTTGCCTAGGGTGACCTGTGGCTTATAGCCGCTGCCGCCATTGGCAAGAATCGCTGTCGAGTGTGCCAGCTGCAAAGGCGTGGTCAACATAAAGCCCTGACCAATGCCGGTGATTAGGGTTTCGCCCGGATACCAAATTTCATTTTTGCGCTCTTTCTTCCAGCTGCGTGACGGTAGTAGTCCGCTGCGTTCGCCTAAGAGGTCGATGCCCGTGCGTTGACCTAGGCCAAATTTAGAAAGGTAGTTGTGCATCCGGTCAATGCCGAGATTGCGTGCTAGGTCATAAAAATAGACATCACAAGATTGCACTAAAGCTTTGTCTAAATCTGTGCGGCCGTGGCCCGTACGTTTCCAGTCGCGATAGCGGTGTTCTGAATTAGGGAGCAGGTAGTAACCGGAGCAGCTAAGGCTGTGGTTACGGCTAATCAGGCCATGCTCTAAACCGGCCAGCCCCACTAGCTGTTTGATGGTGGAGCCGGGCGGGTATTGGCCTTTTAGGCTGCGGTTAAACAGTGGCCGCTTCTTGTCGGTATTGAGGCGCTTATAGTCAGCGACTGAAATGCCGTTAACAAACAAGTTGGCGTCGTAGGCAGGCAGGCTAACAAAGGCCAGAACCTCTCCATTGCGCGGGTCCAGTGCGACGACGGAGCCGGCTTTGTCGCCGAGCTGTTGTTCCGCGTAACGCTGTAGCTCAATGTCGATGCTAAGTTTGATGTCTTCGCCGGGAATAGGCAGCGTGGATTCGACTACCCGCAATTGGCGGCCGGCGGCATTGGTTTCCACGCGCTGCTCGCCAACCCAGCCATGCAGCTGATCTTCGTAAGTGCTTTCAATGCCGGTTTTGCCAAAGTGTGTGGTGCCGGCGTAGTTGCTGGGGTCAACTGACTCAAGGTTGCGCTGATCAATTCGCCCCACATAGCCCACAATATGCGCGGTGCTGGCACCATAGGGGTAGTGACGCGTTAGGTGGGCCGATACCGAAACGCCGGTAAGTCGGTGTTGGTTGACCGCTAGCCGCGCCAATTGCTGCTGATCGAGTCGGAACTTTAGGGGCACGGGGTTGAAGTTGCCGCGACGCCGTTTCCAAGCTCGGTCAAAGCGTTTTTCTTCTAATTCAGATAGCGGTACCAGCGCCTTAATCGCCTGCAGTGTTTCCTCAAGGTCGGTAACTTGCTCCGGGATTAACTCGAGCCGGTAGGTCGGTAGGTTTTCAGCCAGTGCGCGCCCCTCACGGTCAGTAATGAGGCCTCGCGTTGGTGGTAGCGGCAGTACTCGAATGCGATTGTCTTTAGATCGCACCGAATAGTGGTCGTGTTGAGTGACCTGTAGGTGAATCATTTGTGCCACTAGGACACCAGCCAAAATTAAGGTGCCTATTACGGCAATCGCAGCACGCGCTAGGAATAATTGGCGCTCGGCGTGGCGGTTATTAAAAAAGTAACCAGAGGGTCGCATGGCGCTGGGTTTATCTCACGTGCAAGCTGGTTCTTAGCTTGCGCAGCAGTGGGAATAGCAGCGGCCATAGCAGCGTGGTGGTGATGACTGGCGTGAAGTAGTGCATCGGCTGCGAGAGTACGCCAGTGGCACCGTCGATCCAGAGCAGGCTGAGTTGCTGCATAAGTGCTAACAGCCCAACCACAATAGCTTGTTGGCCTAGCGGAAATTGGCGGAACTGTAGATAAAACCGCTGAGCAATCCAAACAGCAAGCACCAGGCCAATGGTGTGGCGTCCAAGCAGGCCGCCACTGGTTACGTCGAGTAGCAAACCAAACAGCCATGCATAACCAACACTAAAACGCTGGGGCAGTGCGATGGCCCAGTAGAAACTGACAGGCAGCAACCAGACCGGGCGCAAGTTAACTTCCGGGAATAGGGTGCCATACCAGTCGGGTGCGGGTGTTAGCGTCAGCAAAAGGGCAACGAACAAGCTTGCCCACAACGGCCATTGGCGTGCCTCTTGATGATGTTTCATGGTCGTCCAAGCGCCGGCTTGTCGGCGGCGGCTTCACTGGTTGTTTCGTCTGTCGGTTCGTCGGAGCTGAGCTCGTCCAAGTGCTCGTGCCACGCCAGTAGTACGTGCCGAGACTCGGTCACATGTGCTGTTGGCTTGGCGTGAATGCTCGCAAACGGTTGGCCGTAATCGCGCTGAATCGAGGTAATCATCGCCACTGGGTAACCAGCCGGGAAACGTCCCCCAAGCCCTGAGGTAACCAGTAAATCGCCTTCGTCCATATCGCTGTGGTTAGGCACATGCGGTAGCGAGAGTCGATTAGATTGGCCGGTGCCATAAGCCACGGTGCGTACTCCGCTGCGGTTGTTGGTGACGGGGATGGCGTGGTTGGCGTCGGTAATAAGCACAGCGGTTGATGACATCGCGGCAGCGGTGTCGACTTGGCCTAATACACCGTAGGCGTCGAGTAGCGGTTGGCCGTCGTAAACCTTGTGCGCGAGCCCTTTATTAAGTGTGATTGCGTGCCGGTAAGGATCCATATCAACCGCAATGATTTCGGCGACGAGTACTTCGGATTGCAGCCGCGTAGACGACTTCATTAGCTCGCGTAAGCGACGGTTTTCTTCGTCTAGCGCATCCATGCGTTGTAAGCGCGCATTTTGCAGCAGCAGTTGGCGCTTCAGCTCGCGGTTTTCGTTTTGTAGGTTGTTGCGGCTAGTCAGGCTGCCGGTCATCCAGCGCCAAGAAGTGCTGGGCAGGGCCGCCAAAATGTCCAGCGGGTAGGTGGCTGTGCTCAGCACTCGTCGAATTGGCTGTAGCTGGTCAGTGCGTTGATCTACACCTAGCAATATGACAGATAGCAGGCATAGCAAAATGGCGCGGGCATTTAATGAAAGCCCACGCGGGAAAAGCGGTTTGTCGTCGTTTTGGGGGTATGCAGTTGCCACGAGGGCAAGCTTGCTTGGTGAGAACCAGAGCGTCAACTGTATCGATCAGATAATCGACCGTCTAAACCGATACAGTTGCTGTCGGGTTCTAGTCCATTGCGAATAGGTTGCCGCCGTGCTGATCAATCAGCTCAAGCACGCGTCCGCCACCACGGGCTACGCAAGTTAGCGGATCTTCAGCAATAACCACTGGCAAGCCGGTTTCTTCCATTAGCAACTTGTCTAGGTCGCGTAGTAGCGCGCCGCCACCTGTAAGCACAATGCCACGCTCGGCAACGTCAGCGCCTAATTCAGGCGGGGTGCTTTCTAGTGCGGTCTTAACAGCGCCAACAATGCCGGATAGGGGCTCTTGCAATGCTTCAAGAATCTCGTTTGAGTTAAGGATAAAGCTGCGTGGTACACCTTCAGAGAGGTTGCGGCCTTTCACTTCAATCTCGCGGACTTCTTTGCCCGGGTAAGCGGAGCCGATTTCGTGCTTAATGCGCTCGGCAGTGGCTTCACCAATGAGGGTGCCGTAGTTGCGACGCACGTAGCTGATGATGGCTTCGTCGAATTTGTCGCCGCCGATACGTACAGAGGCAGCGTAAACAATGCCGTTCAAAGAAATAATGGCAACCTCAGAAGTACCGCCACCAATATCTAGCACCATCGAACCACGGGCTTCGTCAATTGGCATGCCGGCACCAATCGCTGCAGCAATTGGCTCTTCAATTAGGTAAACGCGGCGTGCGCCTGCGCCCAATGCAGATTCGCGGATAGCGCGGCGTTCTACTTGGGTAGAACCGTAAGGTACGCAAACCAGTACGCGTGGGCTTGGCTTGAAGAAACGCGCTTGGTGAACCTTTTTAATAAAGGTTTGCAGCATCTTTTCGGTCACGGTGAAGTCGGCGATAACGCCGTCTTTCAAAGGGCGGATAGCGGTGATGTTGCCCGGGGTCCGGCCCAGCATCACTTTAGCGTCGGCACCAACGGCGGCAATGCTCTTGCGGCCTTGGGCGTCTTGGCGAATCGCCACTACAGAAGGCTCGTCTAAAACAATACTTTCGCCACGCGCGTAAACCAGCGTGTTGGCGGTGCCAAGGTCAATAGAAAGGTCGTTAGAAAAGAAGCCGCGAAGACTGTTAAACATTAGATTGCGTTTCGTACTGATAGGGTTTCGGTTAAAACCGGCGAGCGAGCGTTTTCGCTCAAGCCGTGAAAGCGCGCAACTTTAGCAGTGGCCTATGTTTGGGGCAAGCCGGGCGTAACAAGTTTGCGTCCCTAAATATGTGCTCAATGGGCTTTGCTGTGGTAAGTTTGCGCGCCTCAATACGGCCATCCAGTTGGCGTTGGCTGTTTGTTTACCAGTTTATGCATTGCTTCTGCTTGGAGTTGCCATGTCCTTGGACATCGACGCGGTAAAAAATATCGCGCATCTCGCACGGATTGACGTTAGCGAGAAAGACCTAGAAACCTATACCAAAGATCTATCCAATATCCTCGATATGGTTGATCAAATGAACGCCGTGGATGTAACCGGCGTTGAGCCACTTTCAAATGCTCTAGACGCGACTCAGCGCCTGCGTGCAGACGTGGTTACCGAAACCAATAAACGCGAAGCCTTACAAGCGAATGCGCCAGCTACCGAAGATGGTGTTTTCCTTGTGCCGCGCGTGATTGAGTAGGGGATAAGTAGCATGACTTGGCACACTAAAACCCTTACCGAGCTATCTAATGCGATTGCCGCCCGTGAAACCACCAGCCGTGAACTTGCCGAGCACTTTATTGCTCGCGTAGAAGCGTTTGATGGCGAACTTAATACCTTTGTTACGCGCACTTTTGATGCTGCACTAGCCGCTGCTGATGCTGCCGATGCGCGTCGAGCGGCAGGCGAAAGCTTAGGCCCGCTAGACGGACTGCCGTTTGCGCATAAAGACATCTTCTGCACCAAGGGCGTAAAAACCACTTGCGGCTCGAAGATGCTAGACAACTTTATCTCGCCGTATGACGCCACCGTGGTTGAAAAACTGCAAGCGGCCGGCATGGTTTGCCTAGGTAAAACCAACATGGACGAATTCGCCATGGGCTCGTCAAACGAGACCAGTTATTACGGCGATGTTAAAAACCCTTGGAACACCAGCAAAGTACCTGGCGGTTCTTCTGGCGGCTCGGCCTCAGCGGTTGGCGCACGTTTAGTGCCAGCAACTACCGGCACCGACACCGGCGGTTCCATTCGCCAGCCTGCAGCGTTCTGCGGCATTACTGGCATTAAGCCAACCTACGGTCGCGTATCGCGCTACGGCATGATCGCCTTCGCTAGCAGCTTGGATCAGGCCGGTGTGTTCGCGACGACTGCTGAAGATGCTGCATTAATGCTGCAAGCCATGAGCGGTTTTGACGAGCGTGACTCCACCAGCATTGAGCGTCCAGTGGATGACTTGGTCACGGGTTTGGGTGAGTCGTTAGCGGGTAAAACCATTGGCTTACCTAAGCAGTTTTTTGCCGACGGCTTAGAGCCGGAAGTGAAAGATGCAGTAGATGCCGCTATCAATGAATACAAAAACTTAGGCGCAGAAGTTAAAGAAATAGATTTGCCAAATATTGGCTTGTCTGTGCCGGTTTATTACGTGGTTGCACCAGCAGAAGCCTCGGCTAACCTGTCGCGTTTCGACGGCGTACGTTACGGCCATCGTTGCGACAACCCAGAAGACTTAACCGACCTTTATAAGCGCACCCGCGCTGAAGGTTTTGGTGACGAAGTGAAGCGCCGAATTATGATGGGTACCTATGCTTTGTCATCGGGTTACTACGATGCCTACTACATCAAAGCGCAAAAAATTCGCCGCCTGATTCGCGACGATTTCCTTAAAGCTTTTGAAGAAGTTGACCTGATTGCCGGTCCAACCACGCCAGGCTTGCCGTTCGGTTTAGGTGAGCAAACCGACGATCCCGTCACCATGTATTTGAACGACATCTTCACCATTGGCGTGAATTTGGCTGGTTTGCCCGGTATGTCGATTCCGGTAGGTGAGGCCAGTGGGCTGCCCATTGGTCTACAGCTCGTCGGCAAACACTTCGGCGAAGCCGAGCTGCTGAACGCCGCCCATCAATATCAACAAGTCACCGACTGGCATAAAGCCATTCCGGCGGCATTCCAATAGGAGGTTTCACGATGTATTCAAACTGGGAAACCGTTATTGGACTAGAAATTCACGCGCAGCTAAGCACTAACTCAAAGCTGTTTAGCGGTTCGTCTATCGCCTATGGCGCTGAGCCCAACACGCAGGCGAATGAAGTTGATTTGGCCTTGCCTGGCACCTTGCCGGTGCTAAACAAAGAAGTGATGAACCTAGCGGCTCGTTTAGGTATTGCGCTTAATGCCACCATCAACAAACGCAGCGTGTTTGAGCGTAAAAACTACTTCTATCCAGATTTACCGAAGGGTTACCAAACCAGTCAGCTAGAGCTGCCTATCGTGGAGCACGGTGAGCTGTTTATTAGCGTGAATGGAGAAGAGAAGCGCATTGGCGTTACACGTGCCCACCTTGAAGAAGATGCCGGTAAATCCATTCACGGCGCCGCTGAAGGCTGCACCGGTATCGATCTAAACCGTGCTGGCACACCGCTACTAGAAATCGTTTCAGAGCCAGAGCTAAGCTCTGCTGCTGAAGCTGTGGCCTATATGAAAAAGCTACATTCGCTGGTGCAATACATCGGTATTTGCGACGGCAACATGCAGGAAGGCTCGTTCCGTTGCGACGCTAACGTGTCGGTACGCCCTAAAGGTCAGGAAGAACTAGGCACGCGCGCCGAGATCAAAAACATCAACTCATTCCGCTTTGTGGAAAAGGCCATCAATTACGAAATTGAGCGCCAAATTGATTTGATCGAAGACGGCGGCGAAGTGGTTCAAGAAACCCGCCTCTACGACGCCGAGAAGAACGAAACCCGTTCGATGCGCAGCAAGGAAGAAGCCAACGACTACCGTTACTTCCCATGCCCAGACTTGTTGCCAGTGGTAATTGACGACAGCTTTATCGACGCCGTGCGTGGCGATATGCCAGAGCTGCCAGACGCCAAGAAAGCTCGCTTTGTTAGCGACTTTGGCTTGTCTGATGAAGATGCTGCACAGCTAACCAACAGCCGCCCAATGGCCGACTACTTTGAAGCCGTAGTGGCCGACGGTGTTGAAGCAAAAATGGCCGCTAACTGGTGTAACGGCGAACTCTCTGCGTGGTTAAACAAAGAAGAGAAAGACGTTGCTGAATCGCCGGTTTCAGCCGCCATGCTGGCTGGCATGTGCAAACGTATTGCTGACAACACCATCTCCAATAAGATTGCCAAAGAAGTCTTCGAAGGTATGTGGAATGGCGAAGGCGATGCTGATGCCGTGATTGACGCCAAAGGCCTCAAGCAAATCACCGACACCGGCGCGATTGAAGCCATGATCGACGAGATTATTGCCAATAACGCCGGCCAGGTTGAGCAGTACCGCGCTGGTAAAGAGAAAGTGTTTGGCTTCTTTGTGGGGCAAGTTATGAAAGCCACGCAAGGCAAGGCCAATCCTGCTCAGGTAAACCAAATCCTGAAGCAAAAGCTGGCCGGTTAAGCGCTTAGTAAAGCCCAATAAAAAAGGCCTACGCGTTGCCGCATAGGCCTTTTTTTATGTTCGCAATTTGGGTCGGCTAGTTCTCTGGCCAAACGTCGTTGGTTAGCTTTACTACAAACAAACCGGCGTAACCATCTGAATACCAGATCTCTTTGCGCTCTGGCACAAAGGCAGGGCCAGACATGGCCCAAGCGCTGGCTTCAAAGTAGGGCGTCACGCGTGCGTTCTGCGGCGGGTTGAAGTAAGCAATCTCTTTCGGGTTATGCGGGTCGCGGATGTCGTATACGCGCAGGCCAGAAACAATCATGCTGCAGGCAGCAATGGTCGGGTTAACGCGGGTAGGGATGTTGCAGTAATGTGCCGCATAACCTTGGGCTTGGAAGCTAGCGCCGGGGTCATCGGCAATGGCGTCAAAGTTTTCTGGGTTGTGCACTTCAAGGCGGATATTCGATACCACTTTGGGGTTGGTTTCGTCATCAATATCAATAATGCGCGCCGCGCCAACTTCTGAACCGTGGCCGTATTCGTCTACTTCAAATAAATAGGCTTTGCCGTCACGGGTAAATGGCTCCGCAATTTGCGGAATGCTGACCGGTTCCCAATCCAAGCGCGCCACTTCGGTCACGTTCGGTATCAACTCGCGGGATTGGATTTCAGATACGTCCAAAATAATTAGTTCAGCCTTAGATAGGCCATTGGCACCAACGGCTGAGATATATAGCCGATTGCCGTCGTCAGATACCGTCATACCGTGAGCCGAGTAGTTGCCAGCCCATATTGTGCGCGGCAGCAAGGGGTTAGAAATATCCACAGCGACGGTAGTGGTGCCGCCGGCGGAACCAACGTAATAAGTGTTGCCATCGGGTGCCATGCCGCTTTCATGTCCCAAAATGCCGGCTAGCGAGCTGGATTGAAACTGCGGGTTTAAGCAATCTTGCGAGACATCCCAAATATCGACAATGCCCGGCGCTGTGGAGAGGTTGCCAGCCACTGCGACTAAAAGGCCGCGTTCTTGGTTTAAGCGTAAAGACTCATGCGGTGTCAGCATCGCTGGTGTTAGCAAACGTGTGCTAAGCGTCGGATTGCTGGGATCGCTCATATCCATCACGTTCACCCCAGACTCTAGGTCGGCCAAGTTGGTCGGGTAGAGCAAGGTGGAGTCGTAGAAAGCACATTCTTGGCCTTGTGCATCAATATAACGATGCACCTGAAAGCCACCGACTGTGCCAATAGGGTTTGGTACGGCGTAGGAGCCCACCATTTCGGTGTTGCAGTTGTAGCCCTCGGCTGCGCGGCCGTTGTCTTGTTCGGCGCGCGATACGCGGCCTTGGATACCAATTTCAGGGTTGGAACCGGGGCCGCAAACTGCTTTTGGAGTTGATTGCGAGAGATTGGTGCCACTGCTTTCTTCGTCTGGGCTACCGCTACAAGCAGCAAGGGTAATCAGTATGGTGGCGGCGGTTGCTATTCTGAGCATGCTTAGTCTCCGTGTATCAGGCGCAACTGCTTTCCATCTATAAGGCAGTGGCGCGCCCGATTAAGGCTATTTGTATTAGGTTGGGAATACTACCGCAGATGGGCCTGCAGTGGGGAGTCGGTCGATTTACGGAGAGGTGCTGGCAATCACCGCAAGGGCGCGATGCATATGCAGCAATTCTTCAGCTTGCTCTCTTGCCATTAGCGCGGCGAGTTCGCGCACGGCGTCTACATCGGCGTTTTGCGCCGCGAACTCGGCCATCGGTAGGCCGCCTTTATGGTGTGCCAGCATTAGCTGCAAAAATTGCCGGTCTTTCGCTTTGCCATTTAGGCGGCGCAGCTCATCCAGTTCGGCTACGGTCGCCAGACCGGTCATGCCGGTAGGGGAGTTCTCGCAGTCAATCAGATATTGCAGTAAGGCATCTGACGGCGGCTCTTTGCCTAGCAGCATCCAACCCATACTTTTTGAAGGTGGAAACGAATTCTCCCCCCATATCCTCAACCAGGCTTCCATCTTTCCCAACTCGCGCAGCTGCGTATAAGCAATGGTTTGCGCCATACGCTTTAACGGTGTGGTCTCGGGGCCGGTCAGCATAATCTGCGCCATGCTAATAGCTTGTTGGTGGTGAATGCTCATAAATTGAGCAAAACCAATATCTACAGGGCTAGGGGTTTGAATGGTGTTTTGCGGTTGCGTAAGCGTTTGCCAAGCGCCGTAGCCGATGGTAATACCGGCAATGAATAAGGCCACAATAGCGACCGCCGGTGCTTTGCTAGGGGCGTTCATACGATTTTATGGCTTGCTGGATGTTAGAAAGTAAGCCTGGAACAAAGGCTGAATACCGTCTTTTTTGCCCCATAGTTTTTCGGCGCTGTCGGCCATGGCTATACGGGCAATTTCACCCATTACCAATTGCGCAATGGCAGCGCGTAACTCATCTGCCGGGTGGCGGGTGGCTGCGCCGGCCATCACGGCGGTGGAGTGAATAACTTCAATTAGCTCGGTTACGCCTTTGGTCACTTCGCCGTCGCGCTCATTCAACATGGCGTGCATCAATACGCCACCAACGCCTTTTTCTTCTTCTTCTAACTCCCGCAACACCTTAATGACTGAATTAATGGTGCCTACGTAGTCGCCTTCGCCCGCGGCAATGGCGCTCAGCAGTCGTTGTCGGGTCTTTTCCAGAATGTCGTTCACTACCGCGCCCACTAGTGCTTGTTTGGATTTGAAGTGATGCAGCAGTGAAGGGCGGGTAATACCGCAGCGTTTAGCAATGGCATCTAGTGGTGCGCCAATGCCTTGTTCGCCAAATTCTAGGCGAGCGGCTTTTAAAATTTGATCTTGGGTGGCGGGGTCATTCGCGCTTTTTTTAGGGCGGGCCATAGTGAAACTCAAAATAATCTACTAGGTGTAGATTATAAGTAAAGGACTGTTAAATAAAGGTTTTTAGTGGTTTTTGTTACCTTTTCGCCATCATAAAATCGTTTAGCTTAGTGTTGACAGGCTGTTTTTTAGCTCATAACCTACTCATGTGTAGATTAATTGATGTCGCCAATAAACGCCTTGGATATTGAACAAAGGCAGACACGTAGGAGTAAACATGCAAGCTAGTAACACCCTTAATAATGGGATGAACAATACGCCAGCAGAAAGTTGGGTAGACGGTAAGCGCCACCTTTGGTTGTTGGGAATGACCATTCCGCTATTTCCAATGTTGAGTGGTTGGTTTGCCACATTCACCAGTTCAGAACTGGTGTGGTGGTTTAGCCCGGTATTTGTATATGGCGCCATTCCGCTGATGGATTGGATTTTTGGCGGCGACCCGCATAACCCGCCAGAGTCCATCGTTAGCCAGCTAGAAAAAGACAACTACTACCGCCTAGTGGTTTACGCCTTTATTCCGCTGCAATTTATTTCGCTGTTTTGGGCGATGTCAGTACTCACTAGCGGCACCCTAGGTTGGGTGGGCTCTATTGGTCTAACGCTCTCTATCGGTATGGTCAGTGCGGTTGCCTTCAATACTGCACACGAGCTGGGCCACAAGCACGAGAAGTTAGATCAGTGGCTTTCTAAGATTTCGTTGATGCCGACGGCTTATGGTCACTTCTTTGTTGAACATAATCGTGGTCACCATATCCGCGTGGCGACACCAGAAGATCCAGCCAGCTCACGCTACGGCGAAAGCTACTGGGAGTTTCTACCACGCACCATGCTAGGCAGCCTAAAGAGCGCTTGGAAAATTGAAGCCACCCGTATGAAAGGCCTAGGCCATTCAGCTATCCATTGGAAGAATGACAACATCCAAGCTTGGGCTATGTCGGTAGTGTTGTTCGCGGTAATGGTCGCCGTGTTTGGCTGGAAAGTGCTGCCATTTATGGCGGCGCAAGCGTTCTTCTCAATTACCTTGTTCGAGATCATCAACTACCTCGAGCACTACGGCCTAAAACGCCAAAAGCTAGAAGATGGCCGCTATGAGCCATGCCAGCCAGAGCACTCTTGGAACAGCAATCATATTGTGACTAACTTGTTCCTATACCAGCTGCAGCGTCACTCAGACCACCACGCGAATCCATCGCGTAGTTTCCAAGCGCTGCGTCACTTTGAAGATGTGCCGCAGTTGCCATCTGGTTACGCTGGCATGATTCCATTGGCCTATATCACGCCACTATGGCGCCGAGTGATGGACCCGAAAGTAAAAGCCCATTATGGCGGTGATCTGTCTAAGGCGAATGTGCAGCCGCGGGTGGCTAGGAAGTTGGGTTTGGCTGCTTAGTCACTTACCAAGCTTAGATGAAAAAGCCCGCTTTTTAGCGGGCTTTTTTTCGCACATTAGCGACGTCTCTATTCTTCCGGTTAATGTTTCTCTCTTTCGTTCGTGGTTATTGCTACAAATATGGCTCGAATAAAATAGGTGCGATATATGGCATGCCTGCAATTAGTAGAGCGAGAGCGGCTATCCAAGATAGAACCCCCACTTTGGCTAAGGTGGGTGAGTGGTTAAGCTCCATAAAGTAGTAAGCAACTAGGGAAACTTTTGCGCCTGCTACCACTGCTAATACGGCAAGTGCGATGCTGCTGCTGGTAATGCTCGTGGTCTCAAAATGCCAATAGGCCATCACGGTGATTAACAGCAAGCTAATCCAGGCCAGCTCGTAAGTTCTTATGGTTTTGATGTTCATAGGTTGCTCGCGTTAGGAATAGATCAGCAGGAATAGGAAGATCCAGATCATATCTACCAGATGCCAATAAATACCGGCACTTTCTATAAACACCATGCCGGTCGGCGTTAGTGATTGATCTTGGCAATACAGCCGCATACAGACAGTGATGCCTACCATGCCAAGAACCACATGGAAAAGGTGCAGACCGGTAAACGAGTAGTAATAAGAGAAAAAGGTGCTGGTGCTGTAAAGGCCTCCTTGTTGAATGACTTCGTAGTATTCAAAGCACTTCACCAGTACAAAGCTGACGCCGCACATTAAAGTTGCCTGAAACAGGCGTTTGGCTTGCTGTATAGCGCCCGCCCTGGCCAAGCTAACCGCTTTGGCAAAGAAGTAAGAGCTGCTTAGCAATATCAACGTATTGAGTAGGCCAGTGGAGGATGACAAAAGTGCTTGGCCCTCTCCAAATGCTTGAGGGCTCGTTACGCGGTAGTAACTCATCACCAAGCAAATGATGGAGAACATAGCCGCATCAATGGCTATGAACATCCAAAAGTCGGGATCGCCAGGCAGTTTTCTAGTGTTTGGTTTCAACCGTATAGCCTTACAAATGTTGTTTTACTGCTGGCACCATCACCCTGGGTGACAGAATATAGGCGGCGGAAAACACTACCAACGCAAACCAGAACACGATCAAGCCGTTCCAAGCGAAGGGCCCAGTTTGGAATGTGATGCATAAGGCGCCGGGAATAATCGCAATCAATACCCACAAACAAAGCAGTCCATACCACTTAGGGAGAATATTGAGGCTTTTGTTTTTGGCAATCACGGCAGCCCAGAATAGGCAGATAAATTGAGCAAATAATGCGGGCGCAGTGGCGAAAAAGTTAAGCCACGCCAAGTCGTTTAGGAGCTGGATTAGCTCCGGTGAGCGGTCGGCGCGAAAAGCGGCCGTGCCCCAAAAAACCGCCGACATCATCTGGATGACCATGCCCAAGGTGGATGAAATGACATAAGCCAGTGTCATGGTGCCGAAATGGCCTTCAATCTTCTGAATCAGCTTGCTGGTAACCGCAGTGTAAAGGCTTAGAGTGAAACAGCCCATCATGACCAAAATGGCGCCTATTTTCATACCAAGGTTTTGCTGGCTGAATAGCTCGGCAATCTCGGCGGCGCTGGAAGAGGGGTTGTGCGCCGGAATGGCATCCATCAAAAATATCCAGGCTATGCCCATCATGTTGATATAAATAAAGCCGCACCAGGCGCTGAAGACTTTAAAATTTGACCCTGCCATTACGCGTTTCCTCTTCAATAAATTGGTCGGTGACGGGATCCGTCAGCGGTAGTCGCTAGTTAGGCGTTCTAGTGGGCAAAATTAAAGCATAGGAGCCGCGTCGCAATAACCTTCTATAAAGACAAAAAAGTAGCCCAAAAGGACAACATCTTGTCTAGTATCCTAGTTCTACTTCCTGCGTAACCTATGAGTATGAGTAAATACGTTCCGGCTAGGTATCTGGACTATGTACCGTCGTTGTGGCCCCTTAATCATTATCAGCAGACATTGGCTGCGCTGGGTATTGAGGAGAGTGCTTTACAGCAGCCAGGCGCTAGAGTGCCAGTAGGTCTTTTTATTGCCTATCTACACGCCTTAGAAAGCCAATACCACGGGGTGGAACCGCCTAGCTTGCTTACCTTGGCGCATTTCAATTCGGCCACGCACGGTTTGTTTGGTATGGCTACGCTGGCCGCGCCAACTGTTAATGACGCATTGGCCACGGCCATGAGGTACCTACATTTGGTCATGCCAGCCCTGCGCCTTGACCATGTTGAATGCGACGGCATGGTGTTAGAGCTTTGTGCTGCTGATGGTTTTACTAACTTACCGCCTATTTTGGTAGAAGTGGCGGCGGGGGTCGTTAAGCAATTCAGCGACTATGCAATCGGTGATAAAAAGATTATTAGTGCGTCTTTTCAGCACAACCAACAGTATTCGGCTACTGCCTATAGAGATTTCTTCGGTTGCCCAGTTACGTTTGAAGGTGCGTCAAATCGTTTTGAAATGGAAGGCTTGGATTTAAATGCTGCCATGCAAATGGGCGATTCCAGAACGGCTCACCTGTTGGAGAAAGAGCTTATTTCGCAAGCCAATGCCGGCGCTAACGTTAATACCGTTGAAGGCTCTGTAATGGAATATTTAGAGCAGAATAAGCAGCGTTTGGGTAGCGTAGAAAAAGCTGAGGTGGCTACACAGCTGGGCATGACGACCCGAACTCTCACGCGTCGGCTGCTAAAGGAAAACGCAGGTTTCCGCGCGCTGCTAAATGGTAAAAAAATAGAGTTGGCTTACGCCCGGTTAGACGGGGAAGCTGATAGCCTCGGTCAAATTGCAGAAGAGTTAGGGTTTTCAGACGCCAAAGCGTTTAGTCGCTTCTTTAAGCGAGAGGTTGGGAAAACGCCTTCCCAATATCGTCGCCGGAAGGTGAAGTAACGCTGCGTCACTAAAAGGAGGCTTTATTAAAGCTCAATAACCAAGTCAGACTTAGGTCGCGCGGAACAAAGCAATACTTTGTTTTTCCCGCCAGGCACTTGCACGTCTTCGGGGTATTGCACTTGGCCGCTGATGAGCGTGCATTCGCAGGCTTGGCAGGCGCCGTAGCGGCAGCCGGATTCGGCTTCGATGCCTTGTTCTTCGGTGAAGGTGAGTAGGTTTTCTTGGGCTGGGTCCCAGTTAGCGGTTTGTTCGCTTTTGGCGAAGCGAATTTGATATTGGGTTTGGTCGCTGTCGTCTACGGCTTGGCTGCTGCCAAAGCTTTCGAATTGGATGTTGTCGGCGTTGATACCTTGAGCGGTTAGGTCGTCGTGTAGGGCTTTGCTAAAGTCAGGTTTGCCACAGAGCATGTAGTGTTGGCCGTTGGGCTGGCCATTCGCGTCTTCTAGCTTGGAAATAATCTGAGCGGCGCTCATACGGCCGGCGATGGCGTTATGAACAGGCTCGCCAGTTGGCTGGCTGATAAACAGCTGCAGTTTGAAGTTGTTGAGCCGTGTTTGTAATTGGCTAAGTGCGTCTCTAAAGGCGAAGTCTTCGCTGCTACGAATGCCGTGGAATAACTGCACCGGACGATTTGGATTTTCCGCAGCGATGGATTCCAGCATGGATAGGAATGGCGTAATGCCGATGCCGGCGCTGACGAGTGTGAGTGGTGTGTTGTCCGTGGGTACATCGGCGAATTGGCCGCCGGGGTCTTTGATCCAAATTGTGTCGCCTGTGCGTAGGTTGTCGTGTAAGGCTCCTGAGCCTTTGCCGACAACGGTATTGCTATTGTCTTGGCTGGTTTCGCGTTTCACCGAGATACGGTAGCTGCCGCTGTTATTGGCGCCAGAAAGCGAGTAGGGGCGGTATACAAAACTACCATCGGTTTGTGGTACGGCAAGCACAATATGTTGGCCGGGCACAAAGCGCGGC
Organism: Gammaproteobacteria bacterium; assembly: GCA_030425645.1. Lineage (GTDB taxonomy): Bacteria > Pseudomonadota > Gammaproteobacteria > JAPPPA01 > JAPPPA01 > JAPPPA01. Next base: position 107,490 of record JAUHZK010000006.1, read on the forward strand.
AGGCTTTCGCGGCTTGGGTCTTGGAACCAGAACGAGGTGATGTCGCTGGATTCTGGTTCGCGTTTGATTAGCGTAAATGGACGAAAACCTTTCGGGTGCTGGGATTGGGTTTTAGCCGAGCTTTCGCTGCGTTTGTCTTGCCATTCGGCCAAGACATTGCCGAGTTTAATAATTTGCGATTTCAGTTTGCGGCCTGTTCCAGTAAGCCAGACTGAGAGTTTGTCATTACGCTTTGGCACAAGCTGCACGGTGTCGCCCGCACGAATCACGCCGTTATTACGTGGCGTGGCGTAGGCGCCGAGGTGTTGGTTAGCGTGTTGCATAACAGCTAGCGGCACTTTCGGGTCTTTGTGTATGCCGGGTTGTTCGGCGCCGGGCATAGAGCAGCGGATGGTGGGGTGGTTGCAGCGGACGATGGCATCGCCAATTTTTAAGTCCATGCCACTCCAATCGTTTTCGGCAAGGCCTTCAAATTCCGGCGTGGTTTCGATGACAAAACTCGGACGATAACGTTCGGCGCAAAAGTTACCTTCCGGGTAATACCGGTTCATGGTGTCTAGCGTGGCAGTGGTGATGAAGTGCAGCGGGTAGACGTCGTAAAAGGTGCCGGGAGGAGTCGCGTATTTAGACACGGTGCCGAGCACTTTGAGTGAGAACCAAGAAAAATCCGGATCGGGGTCATCGGCTTTCATGCCCAAGACGTAGCGGGTTTCGCTAGGCGTCATTGGTTTAGCGAGTTTAAAGGGCTTTTTGTTTTTAGCCGCAGGGCGTTGCAGCAAGCTCACCCGTTTGCCGCAGTACATCGACAAAATAGCATCGACATAAGGGTCGTCAGACCGAACCAGGCGGCCGTCTGGGAATTCGATTTCAACTAGCGATCGTGCCTGTGGGCCAAAGCCGTCTTGTGGTTCGTTGATATAACGCGCCTTCAGCATCATCAGCTTAGGAATGTTTTTGCCGCCGACAATGGCGCCCGTTTCGTCATCACGTATCGCCCAGGTTCGGTCGTCGGCAAAGCCTGCCGGTTCTAATTGGGCGCTACTAACGGTTTCGCCAAACATGGATTTAACCGGGAAACGCCAAACTTGTTTGATGCGGCCGACGGTGATTGGGCTGGCTGACATGCTGTCCCCTTATTAGTGAACTGGGTGGTGAGCTAGGTTTTGTTAGTTATTAATAGCAATGGGATTTAGCCTAGCAGAATGTGCCTTGCTGGTAATTGACGGCGAGCGCCAAGCATTAGCTTGAGACGACTAACTGTTGCTCATAACGACTACCCACTGGCAAAAAAAGAAGCCCGCTAAACAGCGGGCGTAAGTGACCAACCCCTTGGTGTTTTGACTATTTGGGCAGCAGCTCGTTTACAGCGATGGACTCGTCGGCGAGTTGCTCAGCCGGCACGCTGGCGTGATTGGCGATTAGGCGCTTGCTAAGCATGAATTCTTTAGGCCGGTTGACGCAGTCAGCGGCTAATAGCTTGCCTTGTTGTAGATAGAAGGCCGCAAAACCGTCGTCGCTGTTGATGTCGCCGCGAATCACCACTTGGTCGTAACCTTGACTGAGGCCAGCAATTTGTAACTTTAAGTTGTATTGGTCTGACCAAAACCACGGCAGGGTGGTGCAGTCTTTTTGTTGGCCGCAGAGCGTGGCAGCGGCGGTTTTGGCTTGCTCAGTCGCATTCGGCACCGACTCCAAACGCAGGCGGCGTTGGTAAACCTTGCTGACTTGGCTAGTGCAGTCACCGGCGGCGACGATATTGGGGTCGTCGGTGGCGCAGTAGCTATCGACTTTAATGCCATTCTCGATCGCTAGGCCGGCTTGCTCGGCAAGTTCGGTGTTGGGAATAACGCCAATGCCAATCACCACTAAGCTGGCCTCTAATTCGCGGCCGTCGGTGCAGATTACTTTTTCTACGCGCTCCGTGCCGACAAAGGATTGCGCGGCCACGCCAGTGAGAACATTAACGCCTTGCTTGCTGTGTACGCGGTGGTAAAACGCCGATACTTCTGGCGCGGTGACTCGTTGCAATACACGCTCGGCCATTTCCAATACAGTGACTTGCATACCCAGCTTGGTAAGCGAAGCCGCGGTTTCTAGGCCGATATAGCCGCCACCCACAATCACCGCCTGTTGCCCAGCTACTACGCTGGATTTAATCGCTTCGGCGTCGGCCATGTCGCGTAGGTAATGAATGCTACCCAAGCCAACGCCGGGAATGTCGGCTTTGCGTACCCGGGCGCCGGTGCACAGCGCCAGTTTGTCGTACTGCAGGGTTTCGCCGCTGGCTAGGCTCAGGCTTTGTTCTTGGCGGTTAATGCTGGTTACGCGGCCTTGTTTAAATTCGGCCTGTTGTTTTTCATAAAACGCGGCGGGGCGAATGCCAAGGCTGGCGGCGTCTTTTTCGCCGGACAGATAGGCTTTTGAAAGCGGCGGGCGATGATATGGCAGGTTGGGGTCATCGCTGATAACCAAAATTTCGCCGTCCCATCCTTCTTGGCGAAGGCTTGGAATTAACTGGGCGGTAGCGTGGCTAGCGCCGATGATGATGCATCTTTTAGTCATGGTTGGGTTTCTCCATAGAAGCGGCCTGGGTTCGATGGCGGCTTAGGCGGCTTGGCGAAAATGTTCCAATAAAATGTCGGCCACGATTTCTGGCTGTTCTGCCTGCAAAAAATGCCCGCATCCGGGCAGTTGTTTGACCGTTAGCTGGCCCCGAAGGCTGGCCGTCGCGGCGATTTGCTGATGCGTACTCGCGTGCATACAGCCGTCATCAAGCCCGGCCAGCGCAAGCGTTGGTGTTACAAAGGGCTGCTGCATGAGGCTAATAGCTTGGCGCACACGTGGGTCGTGCCAGCGAAATAGGTTGCGGTAGTAGCGGGTGCTCGCCCAAGCCAACTGCGGATTAGAAAATACCGTTTTGGTAGGTTCAAACTGCGCCGTGCTGAATTCCCAACTCGGCGACCATTTTTGCCATAGGCGGCGAACATAGGCGGCATTGTTGCGCGTTAGTAAACGGTGCGAGGCCGATAGCTGCATGACGGGCATATACGACGAATACGCTAGCTGCCGAGGTAACTGTGGCAGCAGCTTGCGCCATTGTGCTTTAACGGGCATCGGTGGCACGGCCAGCAAGCTAACGGTCGTCCACGGCTGTTTATGGTGCTGGTCTTGGTCCTGTTGTTGGCCAGCCAGCACATTGGCTACGGCGGCTCCCCAATCGTGGCCGACTAAATGTGCTTGATCGGCATTTAGGTGGCGGCGCCAAGCGTCTATATCGGCAGCAACGCTGAGCAAGTCATAGCGCGCCTCAGCGGTAGCGCTGCCTAGCGTATAGCCGCGTAGCCAAGGGGTTAGTACCCGGTAGCCCGCATCGACCAAGCGGGGCACCACTTGCTGCCAGCTGTGAGGCGTGTCGGGGAAACCATGTACCAAGATGACGAGAGCTGCCTTGTCGTCCCCGTATAACTCGGCTGACAGGCTGATACCGTCGTGATCTAGAGTGAGTTGTTGCATGTTCATGGTGGCGTTTCGTGCTTTATCGATCGGGCTAAGACTAGGCCGACTGCAGTAATGGATTTAGCTGTTGGACCAAGGTTTCGCAGCGGCCTTGGTCCATATAACGCGGTACGCCATAGGTAAAACGGGCTTCGTTAAGAGCGCCGCGCGCAATGTTGGGGATGTCTTTAGCCTTGAGTTTTTCGTAGTGTTGGGGAATGCCAAAGCTGGCGTTCATTTGCCGAATGCGATCAATAAATAAGTCGGCGAGTTCAAGGTCGCTTTGGGTGGCATTGCCGATATCGCATTGGCGGGCCAAACGCGCTAAACGGGCGGCGCATTTGCTTTTTGAGTAGTCCAATACATGCGGCATAACGATGGCGTTGGTTAGCCCGTGTGCGGTGTGATAACGCGCCGCTAGGTTATGCGAAATAGTGTGCACGTAACCTACGCCGGCTTTGGTGATGGCTAGGCCGGCGAGATGCGAGGCCTCGGCCATGTTGTGGCGGGCTTCTAGATCGCTGCCGTCGGCTACGGCCCGTGGCAGATATTGCATTACCAGCTGCGCAGCCTTTAACGCGTGTTGGTTAGTTGCCCAATAGGCGTTGTTAGACAGGTAGGCTTCGACCGCGTGGGTGAGCGCGTCCATGCCGGTGGCGGCGGTAATGGTTGCTGGTAGTCCCGTCATTAACGCGCCGTCTAGTGCCGCCTTATGCGGGATCACGCGGGGGTCAATAATGGTGAATTTTAGGGTCGCCTCGGGGTCTGAAACCACGGCGCCGGGGGTAACTTCTGAGCCGGTGCCGGCGGTAGTTGGGATGGCGTACATTGGAATCATGCCGCGGGTAATGCGGAACATGCCGGCCATTTTTCGGATTGGCTTGTTATTTTTACTTCTAGCGGCAATTACTTTGGCGGCGTCTATGGGCGAGCCGCCGCCAATCGCTAGTACAGCCTCCGCCTGTGATTGTTGCAGCTGATAAAGACCAGCCTCAATTTGATCAATGGTTGGGTCGGGTAATACCCCGTCATAAACGGTTGTGCCGATGCCCGCTGTTTGTAATTGCTGTTCTATTTGACCGACTAGGCCAACTTTTACCAACTGTGCATCGGAAACAATCAGTAGTTGCTTAATGCCATCCGCGAGTATGCTTTGGGCCAGCTCTTCTACCGCGGTTTCGCCTTTGAATAGCTGCGGTTTTCGCAGTGGCATCAGTATCGTCACCAATTTTAGGATAGCGATATAGCTGCGGTAGAAGGTGGCTTGAAGAGCAAATGACATGGTTGTTTTCCTTATGCCTTAGCCCCGCAGGGCGGGGCTTTGCATAGTAACTAGGTTGGCAAGCGTAGGGCTAGGCAGTAATCCGATAGGGCTATTTTTTGGCGCTAAGTTGCACCATCATCTTGCTATAGCCTTTCACAAAGTTGGACTGCACGTGCTCTGGATCTTCTACCACTTTGATATCGTCGAAACGTTCTAGTAGTTCTTCCCAAAGAATACGTAGTTGTAGCTCGGCTAGGCGGTTGCCCATGCAGCGGTGCACGCCAAAGCCAAACGATAGATGGTTGCGAGCGCTTTTGCGGTCGATGATGAAGTCATCTGGTTTTTCAATTTTGCGTTCGTCGCGGTTGCCCGACGCATACCACATCACCAGCTTGTCGCCTTTTTTGATGGTTTGGCCATTCAGCTCAACATCTTGTTTGGCCACGCGGCGCATATAAGCCAACGGGGTTTGCCAGCGAATGATTTCAGACACCATGTTTGGAATCAGGCTTGGGTCGGCTTTAAGTTTTTTGAACTCATCGGGAAACTGGTTTAAAGCCAATACACCGCCGGTCATTGAGTTACGCGTGGTGTCGTTGCCGCCAACAATCAGTAGTACCAAGTTGCCAATAAACTCCATTGGGCGGTTAACTAGGTCTTTGGTGTCTTCGTTCTGCTGTAGCAGGGTAATTAGGTCAAAGCCCGGCTCTTCACCGGCGTCTAAGCGAGCTTTTTTCTGGTGCCAAAGCTTGCCAAATTCACGGCTGAATTCTTTGGCGACATCGAATAGTTCTTCGGTGCTGTTTTCGCCGCCGGTAGTTTCGCGGCCGCCGCCGGCAGCGTCAGACCATTCAACTAGCTTATGGCGTTCTTCGTAAGGGAAGTCTAGTAGCGTTGCCAGCATACGAGCGGTTAGTTCGATAGAAACGGTTTCCACCCAATCGAATGGCTTGTCTAATGGCAGGTTGTCGAGCACGTCTTGGGTTCGTGCGCGGATCAGACCTTCCATTTCTTTGAGGTTTTTGGGTGCCACTACGCCTTGCACAGCCTGACGTTGTACGTCGTGCTTAGGTGGGTCCATGGCAATAAACATTTCAATCGCCAATTCGTCTGGCAGCTTGCCAATAATGATGAATGGCTCGGCCGAGAATAGGTCGTGGTGCTTATCAACGTAAACAATGTCTTCGTAACGGGTGATTGACCAAAACGGGCCGAATAGGCTGTCTTTTTGGTAGTGCACCGGGGCTTCGTCACGCAGGCGCTTGAAGTAAGGGATCCACTGTCCTTGGCGAAACATAAAGGGGTTGCTGACGTCGATGTCTTCTAGCGCCACGCTGGCAACGTCTGGGATAGGGGTTTCGACAATTTCTGAGGATTTGTCGTAAATACCAACAATCTTTTTGGCGTTGTAAACCATCTCGGCTGCCTGAATTTGCATTGGCATTGGCACAATCGCCTGCGCCTTGCTGACGGCCGCCTGTGTAACACTGTCTAAAAGTTTCATTTAAAGCACTCCGTTGAGGGACTAATGGGAAGCTAGGTTGCTAAAGCCGCTTACATCTGAAATTCAGGTAAGCGCGCAACCATGCCGTCCATGTCATCGGATAAGGTGATTTGGCAGGCGAGGCGAGAGCTGTCTTCGCGTTCCGGGGTTAGATCGAGCATTTGCAGCTCTTCATCGTTGGCCTGGCCAGTGCCGCCAGTGTTGCCTTCAAGAATGACGTGGCAGGTGCCACAGGCACACTCGCCGCCGCAGTCGGCGTCGATGCCGGGCACGCCGTTATCTAGCGCCAATTGCATTAATGATTCACCGGCATCAAATGCGACTGAATGCTCGGTGCCGTCGTGTTCTACAAAAGTAATCTTGCCCATCTTGTTTCTCCCGCTTAGGTCTATCAGTGGGTGCGGCTTGTAGGTTTTGCCTTAGCCAGTGGTAGACAGATTAGTTGGCGGGCCTTTTGCTTAGCAGGTCATTTTTTGACACAAGGGAGTCATTTAAAGACAATCTAAACGGGTTTATCTAGTTAACGGGATTGCAATGAGCGCTAATCAGGCCAATATTCCATCTAATTACAGCCGCTTAATGGCTTATGAGTTAGGCCTTAGCAAGGCACAGCTGCCGAGTTTGTTGGCAGGTACGGGGTTAACCGTGGCGGAGTTAGTCAGCGAGCAAACCCTGATTACTGCTGAGCAGCAGCTGGTGTTGTTGCGGAATGCGGTGAGGCTGTCCGGCGATACCGGTTTTGGCCTACGTCTAGGCCAGCGTTTGATTCCGTCGACGCATGGCGCGCTTGGTTTTATGGCTTTTAGTAGCCGCGATTTATATACCGCCATGCGCGGTATTCAGGCGTTTGTGCCAATGCGTATGAGCTTGGCAAATGTGCACCTACGCGAAACCGCGGAAACGCTAGAGTGCTGGGCCGACTTTAACGTGCCCGTGGAAGCGCAGCTGCACCGCACAATTGCTGAGTCGTTTCTGGTGGTGTTGTTTAAGCTTGGGGAATACATTGTTGGCCGCCCCTTAAGCGAAGTGGTGACGACCTTGGATTACGCTGAGCCTGATTACGCCGAGCAATACCACCAGAATTTTCCAGGGCAGGTGTTGTTTTCGGCTGAACGTTTTGGCGTGTCCTTACCTATGAGTTTATGCCGAGAGCCGAACGCCTCTGCTAACCATGAAAACTATATGTTGGCCCTGCAACAGTGCCAGAAACAACGTGCGCAGCTGCAGTCAGACAAAGCCAGTTATCAGCACCGGGTAGAAACCATGTTGCTGGAGCATCCACCCGGCACGATTAACGAAGAAGATGTGGCCGCTGCCTTGTTTATGAGTAAACGTAGCCTAGCGCGGCGTTTGGCTGAGGAAAGCACGGGCTTTCGCCAGATTAGGGAGCAGTTGCTGGCGGGGCAGGCCGCTAACTATTTGCGTGAAAGCAGTTTGTCTGTAGAGGCGATTGCTACGCTGTTGGGATATCACGACAGCGCCAACTTTAGGCGGGCATTTAAGCGTTGGTTTGCGGTGACGCCGGCCGACTACCGGGAAAGTTAGTAAGTGCGCAAATAAAAAAGCCCGGCTAGATTGCTCTAGCCGGGCTTTTTTAAAACCGAAACCGGGGTTTCTTAGCTTATTGCCTACTAACGTTGGCGAGCCTTGAAGCGTGGGTTGGTTTTGCAGATAACGTATACCTTGCCGCGACGACGAACTACTTTGCAGTCCTTGTGGCGAGTCTTGGCGCTTTTTAGTGAAGACAGTACTTTCATCGTCTTAAATCCTGTGTTTGGGCCAGTTGCCGTTGGTATGGCCAACAGCCAACCTCTAAAATTCAGCGCGCGATTTTACGGATAAATCCTATAAACGCAAGGTTTTGAGGGCTGTAAGCAGTTATTTAGTGCTAACTAAGGCGTTTTTGCACTAAATCTTGAGTTCTACCGGCTGGCGTTCGCCATTTTGGCCTTGCCAGGCTTGGATCTCTAAGACGCCCTTAGTGTTTAGCGAAAGCACCAATAACAGCTCATGGCTGGCGGCTTGTTCAAGGTCTTCTGCGGTGGGGTGCGTGTTCTGGTCTGGGTGGGTTACCAACACGGCCCAAGCGTTATCAGGCTCGCTGCGGCTAAAGCCTAAATTGCTAGTGATATAGGCGGTTTGGAAGTCGTTTGGCTTTTCTTGGGCGAAGGCCATTACTTGCTGGACAGTTTTACGGGGCAGCGTCAGTACGTCAGTCATTTTTAAATCTTTAGGGTTGGCCGCAGACTTGGCAGTGCGCGTCGCGGCGGGCGTTCATTTGGCGCCAGTTCATGGTGGTGGCGTCGAATAGCCATAGTTTACCGGCCCCGCTGGGTTCTTGTCCCAATAGTAAGCGCATGGCGGCTAGGGCTTGGAATGAGCCGATCATCCCGGTCACGGGTGCAAGAATACCGGCGGTGGCGCAGTTATCCGCTACGGCGTCGTTTTCCGGGAACAGACAGTGATAGCAGGGGCTTTCAGCTTGCCAGTCGAAAATATACAGCTGGCCTTCCATGCGCACGGCAGCGCCGCTAATCAACGGTGTTTGCGTGGCGTGAGCGGCGCGATTTAGTGCGTGGCGGGTGTCGAAGTTGTCTGAGCAGTCCAGAACAATATCTACGTTGTTGCAAAGCTCAACTAGGCGTTCTTGGTCAGCGCGCTCGGCTAGGGTTTTGCAGCTAACGTTCGGGTTGTTGGCTTGTAGTTTTTCGGCAGCGGCATCGACTTTGTTTTTGTCGATGTCGTTTTGACCAAACAGAATTTGCCGCTGCAGGTTGGAGAGTGCGACTTTGTCGTCATCTAATAACCACAGCTCGCCAATGCCGCCCGCAGCAAGGTATTGCGCGGCAGGGCAGCCAAGGCCGCCAACCCCAACGAGCAATACTTTAGCGGCTTTGAGTTTTTCCTGACCGGCTTTACCCACTGGCTGCAGCATTAGCTGGCGGCTATAGCGGATGAGTTCGTCTTTTGAGAGTGTGGATGACATCGGTGTTTTTGGGTGGGGTCAGCCCCCTCTTCGGATACTTTGTGCTGCTGGATAATACCTGAGGCTTCTGATCGGCGGGGTCTGACCCCGTTATGGGTTCCAGCGGCCAAGCGTAACGCGCGGCAGGCTGTTTAGGTCGAGCACGGTTTCTACGTCTTTAAAGCCGGCATCGGTAAACAGCTTTTGTGCTGCGTCGCCTTGGCCATAACCGTGTTCGATTAGCAGCCAACCGCTTTCTTTAAGATGTGGGCGGCTGTTTTCAACAATATGGGCAATATCGGCTAAGCCGTCTTCGGCGGCGACAAGCGCTTCTTGCGGCTCTTCGGTGAGGTATTCCAGTTCTAGCTCGTATTCGGCGATATAGGGCGGGTTGGAAACAATGATCTCGAATTGATCGCTAGTTGCCAGTGGTTCGAACCAGCTGCCCCAATGCAGTTTTACCGAGGGCGCGAGGCTGTCGAAATTGCTTTGGGCAATATCGGCGGCGTCTTGTGAGCGCTCTATCGCGTGAATACGGCTATTGGGTCTTAAACGGGCGAGGGCAGTAGCAATCGCGCCGCTGCCAGTACCAAGATCAAGAATCTTCCAGTTAGCGGCTTGTGGAACACGCTCAGCCGCCAGCTCTACCAGTAATTCCGTTTCTGGGCGCGGCACTAAGACGCCGGGGCCGACTTTGAGCATAAAGTCCATAAATCCCCATTCGCCGAGTAGGTAAGCGAGCGGGGTGCCGCCTTCGCGTTTACTGACGAGTTTGAGGAAGTAGTTAGCGTCGAAATCGCTGACTTCTTTGGTCGGCCAGGTCATTAGCCAGGCGCTGGATTTTTGCAGTACGTGGCCAAGTAGCAAGCCGGCGTCGGCGTTGGCGTCGTCGGCTTGGCTTTCGTTTTGTTTGAGCTGTGCGACCGCTTGGCTTAACAGCTCAGAAACTGTAGACATTAGTCCTCGGAGCCTAAAGCGGCAAGCTGGTCTGCTTGGTGCTCTTGTAAGAGCGGGTCTAGCACCTGCTCTAGGCGGCCTTGCATAATCTCATCAAGCTTGTAGAGCGTGAGGTTGATGCGGTGATCGGTCACACGGCCCTGTGGGTAGTTGTAGGTACGAATACGCTCGGAGCGGTCGCCAGAGCCAACTTGTAGGCGGCGGGCTTCGCTGTTTTCTTCCGCGGCTTTGCTGGCTTCAATATCGTTTAGCTTGGTTTTCAGCAATGACAGCGCCTTGGCTTTGTTTTTGTGCTGTGAGCGCTCTTCTTGGCATTCCACCACAAGGCCAGACGGGTTGTGGGTAATACGGATGGCCGAGTCGGTTTTGTTTACGTGCTGACCACCAGCGCCAGAGGCGCGGAAGGTGTCGATACGCAAATCAGCCGGATTGATTTCAATCTCTTCGGCTTCCGGCGCTTCTGGCAGGATGGCGACGGTGCAGGCTGAGGTGTGAACGCGGCCTTGGCTTTCGGTTTCGGGGACGCGCTGTACGCGATGTGCGCCGGATTCGAATTTAAAACGTGAAAATACGCCTTCGCCAATAATGCGGGCTACGACTTCTTTATAACCGCCGTGTTCGCCTTGGTTTTCATTCACTACTTCGACTTTCCAGCGCTGAGTTTCAGCGTAGCGGCTGTACATGCGGAAGAGGTCGCCAGCAAAGATCGCGGCTTCGTCACCACCGGTGCCGGCGCGCACTTCTAAGTAAACGTTACTTTCGTCGCGCGGGTCTTTCGGTAGCAGTAATTTCTGTAGCGTTAGGTCGAGTTCGGCGATGCGGTCATCGGCGCCGTCAAGCTCCATTTCGGCCAGCTCTTTCATGTCTGGGTCATCGAGCATTTCTTTGGCTTCTTCGATATCCGAATAGACTTTTTGATATTCAGCCCATGTATCAACTACTGGCTGTAACTGACTGTATTCTTTACCTAAATCACGAAATCTATTTTGATCTGCCATCACGTCTGGGTCAGACAGTAAGACGCCAACTTCTTCGTGGCGCGCGGTGATGGTATCAAGTTTGGTGCGAATCGAATCTTTCATTATTTGGTATGAGTTTCGTCAAATAGCTTGGCAATCAGCGCCAAGCTTTGCTGTTGTTCTTCGGCGCCCATTTCACGCAATTTGGTGGTGGGGGCATGGGTGAGTTTGGCAGATAGTTTATGTGCAAACTCGGTTAATACCTGCTCGGCGTTGTCGCCGTTGCGCAAAGCCTGGATGGCTTTTTCTAGTTCTTGTTGTGTGGCTTCGCTTGCGTGACCACGGAAGTTGCGAATGGCGTCGGTGGCGCTGCGTTCGCGCGACCAGCGTGTCCAGTTTTCTAATTCAATTTGAACAATATCTTCGGCGTGGGCGGCAGCTTCGCGGCGCGCATCTAGGCCTTGCTGCGCGATATTTTGCAGGTCATCTACGGTGTATAGGTAAATGTCGTCTAACTCGGCTGTAGCCGGTTCAATATCCCGTGGTACTGCTAGGTCGACCATAAACATAGGTCGGCGCTTGCGTATTTTTAGCGCCTGTTTTACCCAGTTAGCTTGAACGACGGGTTCTGGTGCCGCGGTTGAGCTAATCACGATATCGGCTTGTGGAATGGCCTGTTCTAGGTTTTCCCAAGCAATGGTGTCGCCGCCATGTTCGGCCGCAAGGTTTTGTGCGCGCTCAATGGTGCGATTGGTTACCAGTAGTTTGCCAAGGCCCAGCTCAGCTAAATGGCGGGCGAGTAGTTCACCGGTTTCGCCAGCGCCAATGAGTAAGGCTGTGTGACGTTCAAAATTGGAAAAGATTTGCTGTGCGGTGCGCACCGCGGCAAAGGCTACGGAAACGGGATGGCTGCCGATGCTGGTTTCGGTGCGCACGCGCTTGGCGCAATGGAAAGCATGCTCAAAACTATGTGTGACAAGCGGACCGGCGGTATTTGCATGCTGCGCGGCTTCTAGGGCTTGCTTGCATTGACCAAGAATTTGCGGCTCTCCAAGCACCAGTGAATTAAGGCCACAGGCCACTTTTAATAAGTGTTGTGCCGCATCTTGGTCTTGGTAAATATAAACGTAACCTGCGCTGGTTAGGCTATCGCCCAAGGCTTGTGTAACTGCGTTATGCTCGTCAGCAACGAGTAACCATTCGCTGCGGTTGCAGGTAGAGATTAAGCTTGCTTCATGAATGCCGGGCTGCTGAATCAGGCGCTGTAATTCCTGCCCAAGCGATTCGCCCACAAACGCATAACGCTCGCGAACGTCAATCGGTGCGGTTTCATGATTGAGGCCAATCAGAAATAAGGGCATGGGGTGCTTAGGCTACCTAAATGGGGTTGATTTGAGGGCGACTTGTACGCCGTGGGGCGGATTTTCAGGCACGACGGCATTGAACTCAAGTGTAGTTCGTCTGACAAACAGGATTAAGATGGGGTTTATGAGGTTTTATGTAGTGTTGAAACGGCTTTCTAGGCAACCGCTAATGGGCGTGTTTGTGCTGCTTCCGCTGTTCTCTGCATGCACGCTAACAGCTAAACAGGATGGGGACTTGGAGCCGCCTACTGAAATGTCTTCCCATGATGCGGTCGCGCTCGCTAAGCGCGTTGGCATGGAGGAAGATATTTACTACAACTTAATTGCGGCGGAACTGGCTGGTCAGCATGAAGATTTAGACAATGCCGCGCGGGCCTACCGTCAGGCGCTGGAATTGTCGGCCTCTGGAGTCGGTACTGAAAAGACCAAACACCAAATTGCTCGTCGCGCATGGGAGGTTGGTCGCTTTGCCAATAATCCAGAGCTGGCAGAGCAAGCGGCGAAGGTTTGGCAAGCTCAAGATCAAAGTTTCACGCCGCTATTGGCCAGAATTGTTGCCATAGAAAATGCAGAGCCTGCTCAGCAGCAGGCGGCCTTGGCGTCGGTGTTTGATTTGCCTGCGGCTAAGCGTGAGGCGATGGCGGCGGTGCTGGCGCAACATTACGCCCAAAGTGCCGATGCCTCGGCAGCGTTAGATTTTATTGACGATTGGCTGGAAACCTATCCCAATGATGTTGACCTGCTTAAAGCCGGCGCAGTGATTGCTGAGGCGGCCGACGCCAATGCGATGGCATATCAGTGGTGGTACCGGTTAACCGAGTTGCTGGACGATGGTAAGCAGTTGTATGAGGCGCAGGCGCATGCAGCGGCGAATTTGCGTTTACTGGGCGAGCCGGAGGAAGCGGCTGCTCGCCTTGCTGGTTTGCATGCCATGCAAGCAGATAACCATTGGGTTGCCTTGGAATATGCGCGTGCACTGCTGCAATCAGAACAATCGGCGGCGGCTTTGCCGGTTTTAGAGCGCTTGTCGCAGGCGTTGCCCACTAACGCAGAGGTGCTGCATTTAACGGGGTTTGCTGCGTTTGTTGATGAGCGTTATCTAAAGGCTGCTGATTACTTTGAATTGGCCTTGAACAAGGGCTACAACGATCACGAGGCGCGCTACTGGGTAGGGCTCGCCTATACGCAGGCTGAGCAGCCGAAACAGGCCATTGTTTGGCTCGGTACCTTGGGTCAGGGGCCGCGTTGGGATTCTGCCCAGCGTTTGATTGGCGATGCCTTGCTTGAGTTGGATGATTGGGATGACTTTGCCAAGCATTATGAAAGTTTGCAGCAAGCCGACAGCAGCGAAGCATGGCGTTGGTATTTGGCTGAAGCGCAATCTCTGATATCGGTGCAGCAGTTTGCTAAAGCCATTGTAGCGATTGATAAAGCGGTTGCTGCCGATCCAGATGACACTGAGGTGCGCTATCAGCGAGGCCTGCTATTAATAGAAGTGGGACGCCTTGATGAGGCAATGGCCGATCTGCAGTACGTCATTGATCAGTCGGCAGATAATGCTGAGGCAATGAATGCATTGGGCTACTTGCTGATTGATCGCTTGGGCGACACTGCCAACGGTTTGCCTTTGGTAAAGCAGGCGCTAGATTTGCGGCCTGATTCTGCGCCGGTCATGGATAGTTATGGTTGGGGTTTGCTAATTAAAGGCGAGCTAAAGCAAGGCTTGTTTTGGTTGCAAAAAGCCTGGACTAATTTGAAAGATCATGAAATTGGCGCTCACTTAGGGGAAGCGCTTTGGTTAAATAAGCGCCGCAAAGAGGCCCGCCGCGTGTGGCAAGAGGCGCAGCAGCTGCCGCGTGGTCATCGTAAAGACAAAATTCTCGAAGCCTATGAGCGTTTAGGTATTACGCCGGAGTAACTGTGTATCAATTTATTTTCACCGCCTTGCTGTTAGCTTTGCTGTCGGCTTGTACCACCTTGCCATCAAGATCGAGTAGCGAACAGTCGCAAACGCCATTGCCTGCTAGTTGGCAACTACAGGGAAAATTGGCCAGCAGCGGATTAGGAGCGGCGGTATTTAATTGGCAGCAACAGCAAGCTGACTCAGTAATCACGATATCAGCGCCGCTGGGTGCTGGAGCTGCACGAATTTCTTATCAAGATGGTCAGTTGCTGGTGCGTTCGGGTGAGCATCAGTTGCGGAATGCTGACGCCCGTCAGTGGCTGCGTGCCAACGGCCTAACGGTGCCGCTGGATGCCTTGGCCTTTTGGGTGCAGGGGATTCCGGCAGCTGGTATGCCATATCGACAGGCGAAAGGCGCTGATTCGTTTGCGCAGGCAGGTTGGAAGATCACGGTGCGCAAGTGGCAAACCCAAGACTGCGCGCGTCTGCCTTCTCGCCTAAAGGTAGAAAACGGCGAGGGCGCGACTATCAAATTGGGTGGTTTGCGCTGGCGCTGGCAAGCGGATGCGCGGCCTTCTTTGTTTGGCTCTGCGCAGAAGGGTGCCTGTGATGTCTGAGTTGGTGTCCTCTGAGACGGTTTGGTGGCCAGCGCCGGCCAAGCTGAATCTGATGTTGCATATTACGGGGCGCCGTAATGACGGCTATCACGAATTAGAAACAGTATTTCAGATGCTGGACCGCGGCGATGAGCTGGCTTTTCAGGTAAATAACACGGGTGATGTGAATCGTCTGACCTCGATTGCCACGGTGGCGGCAGAGGATGATTTGGTCGTGCGAGCGGCAAAGTCCTTACAACAATATGCGGCAGTTGAGCAGGGCGTTGATATTGCTCTGCGTAAACGCTTGCCAATGGGCGGTGGCTTGGGAGGTGGTAGTTCTGATGCCGCTACCACATTGGTTGTGCTTAATCAGTTATGGGGCTGTGGCTTAAGTTCCGCCGAGTTGTGCAGCTTAGGCTTGTCACTTGGCGCGGATGTGCCTGTTTTTGTAAATGGTGTGTCGGCCTTTGCGCGCGGGGTGGGCGAGCAGCTCACGGCTTTATCGCTGCCGCCAGCCTGGTATGTGGTACTGACGCCAGATGTGCATATGTCGACCGCGGCGGTATTTTCAGCACCGCAGTTAAGGCGTGATTGCCCGCCGCTAGGCGAGGATTTCTTAGAAACAATGGCGAATTTTGAGGCCGATAGCTTGCCGCAAGAAAATGTTTGCGAGCCAATTGTGCTTTTGCAGCAAAAAGAGGTTGCGAATGCCCTAAGCGCTATGGCAGAATTCGCGCCCGCTCGGATGACAGGGACAGGTTCCAGTATCTTTGGACGCTTTGTTTCTGAGCAGAAGGCACAAGCTTGTGGCCGATATTTTGAGACTTTGGGTTACCAAGTTTTGGTAGCAGAAGGGCTCGACCGTTCGCCACTCATGACAGCCTTGGAAAATTTCCAAAAACTGTCATAAAGCTGTCGCTTTCATCTCTCGTCGCGTTTAGAATAGCGCGCTCTGCTGGGCCGTCGCCAAGTTGGTAAGGCACGGGTTTTTGGTATCCGCATTCGTAGGTTCGAGTCCTACCGGCCCAGCCATTTTTTTTCTCCGCTCCGATACAGAAAAAGAATTCACGAGAGGCTTTTCAGTGACCACCACTAACATGATGATTTTTACCGGCAACGCCAACCCGGCATTGGCCGAGGCTGTTGTTCAGCATCTTGGAATTCCCCTAGGTAAAGCCAAAGTTGGCCAGTTTAGCGACGGCGAAGTAGCGGTAGAGTTACAAGAAAACGTCCGTGGTAAAGATGTCTTTATTGTGCAGCCAACCTGCGCACCTACTAATGACAGCTTGATGGAAGTGTTGGTGATGAGCGATGCCTTGCGTCGTGCGTCTGCCGGCCGAGTGACCGCGGTAGTGCCGTATTTTGGCTATGCCCGTCAGGATCGTCGTCCTTGGTCAGCCCGTGTGCCGATTACTGCGCGCTTAGTGGCAAATATGTTTTCTTCAGCCGGTATTGACCGTGTATTAACGGTTGATCTGCACGCCGATCAGATCCAAGGCTTCTTTGATGTGCCAGTGGATAACATCTATGCCTCACCATTGCTGATCGAAGACATCAAACAGCAGCATTACGACAATGTCATGGTGGTTTCGCCAGACGTGGGTGGTGTGGTGCGTGCTCGTGCGATTGCTAAGCGCTTAGACGATTGTGATTTGGCGATTATTGATAAGCGTCGCCCGAAAGCCAACGAAAGCAAGGTCATGAACATCATTGGTGATGTTGAAGGCCGTAGTTGCGTGATGGTGGATGACATTGTTGATACCGCCGGCACCTTATGCAAAGCCGCCGAAGCCTTAAAAGATGTAGGTGCAACTAAGGTAATGGCTTACGTAACGCACCCGGTATTGTCAGGCAAGGCGATTGATAACCTGCTTAACTCGCAAATGGATGAGTTGGTAGTGACTGACACCATTCCGCTGACCGACGAAGCTAAGGCCAGTGGTCGCATCCGTGTGGTTTCAATGGCACGTATGTTGGCCGACTCGATTGTTCGGGTATATAACGAAGAGTCCGTCTCTTCACTATTCGACGGCCAAATCTAGTTTTTAGCTGCGCCCGCTAGTTTTTGCTAGCGTGGTTGCTTGCTTTTCTGTAGAATCGCGCGCGCTCAAGCCTGCTGGCTTGGGCGTTTTTTATTTAGCGGGTTCAGGTCGCGGAACTCGCGTCGCTATTCACATTGGGTGAGGGCGGTATAACTAAGGATGATTAAGATGTCTGCTGAAGATTTTATTTTGAACGCAGAGCTTCGTGAAGACCAGGGCAAAGGTGCGAGCCGCCGCCTGCGTCATGCCAACAAAGTACCGGGTATTATCTACGGTGCTGGTAAAGAAGCTGTTGCGATTTCTGTTGCTCACAACGAGCTGTTCCACCACTTGGAGCACGAAGCGTTTTACTCGCACGTGCTAGAAATCAAGATTGGTAAGAAAACCGAAAAAGGTATTCTGAAGGACCTACAGCGTCACCCAGCTAAGCCATTGCTTCTGCACTTTGACATCTTGCGTGTTAAAGCTGGTGAGAAACTGAAGACCAAAGTTCCGGTTCACTTCATTAACGAAGATACCTGTGTTGGCGTTAAAGCTGGCGGTGTGGTTTCTCACAACGTGACCGAACTTGAGATCGAATGTCTGCCTAAGAACCTACCTGAGTACATCGAAGTAGACTTGGCTAACGTTGAAATTGGCCACGCGGTTCACTTGTCTGAGCTACAACTGCCAACAGGCGTTGAGCTAGTAAATCACGGTGAACTAGACGCTGCTCACGACCAGCCAGTGGCTAGCGTGAACGAGCCTAAGAAAGTGGTTGTTGAAGATGATGCGCCAGAAGCACCAGCAGAAGTACCTGTTGGCGACGAAGGCAAAGAAGAGGAAGCTGGCGAGGAGTAATCCCGCCACTTCGGCTTCAAAAAACGCGCCCTCAGTGCAGACTGTTGGCGCGTTTTTTTTCGCCACTCGCTAAAATTGCACCTTGCAGCGCCTGAGCTGCGTTGCGCTCGAGCTTCCGGTGCTCATGTACAACAAGTACACTGCGCTCCGGCTCTCAAGCGCGCCTTGTCAGCCACTACAATGCACAACTTTAACGAGCGGCTTTCGGCCAAGATTGTATGACCCAAATCAAAGCCATTGTCGGCTTAGGTAATCCCGGCGACAAATACGCCAAAACACTGCATAACATTGGCTTTTGGTATGCCGATGAGTTGCTGCGTGCGTACCCGGGCGCAAGTTTTGCTAAGGAAAAGAAGCTACACGGCGAGCAGGCGGTGGTTAGTCATAATGGAGAGCGGCTGATTTTGTTAAAGCCAGATACCTTTATGAATAACAGTGGTCAAGCGGTGGTGGCCTTGTGCCAGTTTTATAAATTTAAGCCAGAAGAAATTTTGGTGGCGCATGACGAGCTCGATTTACCACCGGGCACGGTGAAAATGAAGCAGGGTGGTGGTCATGGTGGTCACAACGGCCTGCGTTCCATTATTCAGCACGTTGGTGCCAATTTTCAGCGCCTACGTTTAGGCATTGGCCACCCGGGCCACAAAGATCGTGTATTGGGTTATGTCTTAAACCCGGCACGTAAAGAAGATCAGCCTGCTTTAGACGATATGCTCTATCGCAGCGCCAAGAATTTTGAAGTATTAATGCAGCAGGGCTGGAATATCGCTCAGCAACAGCTGCACAGTAGTAACTCGTAAACTAGTTTCAGGAATAACGATGGCCATTAAATGCGGCATTGTGGGCTTGCCCAACGTAGGTAAATCAACGCTATTTAACGCACTAACCAAGGCGGAAATTGCGGCTGAAAACTACCCGTTTTGTACCATTGAGCCGAACACCGGCATTGTGCCTGTGCCAGACCCACGGCTAGATGTATTGGCGGGTATTGTTTCGCCAGAGAAGGTTATCCCTACCACGGTTGAGTTTGTGGATATTGCCGGCTTAGTGGAAGGTGCCTCGAAAGGTGAGGGCCTTGGTAATAAATTCCTTGGCCATATTCGCGAAACCCATGCGATTGCTCACGTTGTACGTTCTTTTGAAGACGGCGATATTACTCACGTATCGGGCTCAGTTGATCCGGTACGCGACGCAGACATCATCAATACTGAATTAGCCATTGCCGACCTAGAAAGCGTTGAAAAGGCTAAGTATCGCTGGAGTAAGCAAGCTAAGTCAGGCGACAAGCAGGCCAAGTTTATGGTTGAGTTGCTAACGCGGGTGAGCGAGCACTTGGATGAAGGGAAGCCTGTTCGTGCGATGAGCCTGAACGAACAGGAGTTGGATGGCCTTAAAGAGCTGCATCTGATTACGATCAAACCACTCATGTATGTCGCCAACGTTGCCGAAGACGGTTTTAGCGACAACCCGCATCTGGACGCAGTGAATAAAATGGCAGCAGAGCAGGGTGCTGTAGTGGTTTCTGTGTGTGCCGCTATTGAAGCTGAGATTGCCTTGCTTGAAGACGAAGACAAAGCGCTCTTTATGGATGAGCTAGGCTTAGAAGAGCCCGGTTTAGACCGCGTTATTCGAGCTGGCTACCAGCTATTGGGCTTGCAAACCTACTTTACCGCTGGCGTTAAAGAAGTGCGCGCCTGGACAGTGAAAGTCGGCGCCACGGCGCCACAAGGTGCTGGTGTTATTCATACCGACTTCGAGAAAGGCTTTATCCGTGCGGAAGTCGTGGCATACCAAGACTACGTAGACAATAACGGTGAAAGCGGCGCTAAAGACGCTGGTAAATGGCGCTTAGAGGGTAAGGACTACATCATGCAAGAAGGTGATGTGGTGCATTTCCGCTTTAACGTATAGCGGTAGCGACATTATTCGCGCGGATTTTGGCCCTAAATTTAGCCCCTAAATTTGTTAGAATTCGCGCTTTCGTGCTGAGTGAGCAGCTATACGCACCGCGAGTGCGTACTGAGTTTGTTCCCAGTGCTTCAAAAATAGCTTTGTAATAGTTTTAAGGAATCTCATGACGAACTATGTTCAGGTAGGCGGCCTACAAGTAGCCGACGAGCTTAAATCGCTGGTTGATAACCAAATTTGTCCAGGCACCGGTGTCGAGCCAGCTGCATTCTGGGCTTCAATGGAATCTGTGCTGGTCGACTTAACGCCTAAGAACAAGGCCTTGCTGGCCAAGCGTGATGACCTTCAAGCCAAAATTGACGCTTACCACAAAGAGCGTGCTGGCCAAGCGCACAACGCCGTTGAGTACAAAGCGTTTTTGACTGAGATCGGTTACCTAGAGCCAGAAGTGGCTGACTTCTCAGTAACTACTGAAAACGTTGATAGCGAAATCGCGACTCAGCCTGGCCCGCAGCTAGTGGTGCCGGTTAAAAACGCACGTTTCGCGCTAAACGCAGCCAATGCGCGTTGGGGCAGCCTATACGACGCGCTTTACGGCACCGATGCGATTTCTGAAGACGACGGCGCTGAGCGCGCTGGCGGCTACAACCCAGTACGTGGCGCTAAGGTAATTGCCTTTGCTCGTAACCACCTAGATCAAGCGGCACCGCTAGCCACTGGCAGCCATGCTGACTCAACTGCATACATCGTGGTTGATGGCGCACTAAGCGTAACCCTAAGCAACGGCGAAACCACCGGTTTGGCTCAGCCTGAAAAGTTTGTTGGCTTCCAAGGCGATGCATCTGCACCTGTTGCCGTATTGCTGAAAAACAACAACCTGCATATCGAAATTCAAATTGATGCAGACAGCCCAATTGGTAAAACAGACGCTGCTGGCGTTAAAGACCTATTGGTTGAAGCCGCCGTGACTACCATTATGGACTGCGAAGATTCCGTAGCCGCGGTAGACGCCGAAGACAAAGTTGAGGTTTACACCAACTGGTTAGGCCTGATGCAGGGCAACTTGCAAGAAAGCTTTGCCAAAGGCGGCAAGATGATGACGCGTGAGCTAAATGCTGACCGTTTCTACACCGCGCCAAATGGCGACGAGCTACGCCTACACGGCCGCAGCTTGCTGTTCGTACGTAATGTTGGTCACCTAATGACTAACCCAGCCATCTTGCTACCAGACGGCAGCGAAGCGCCAGAAGGCATTATGGATGGCATGGTGACTTCACTGATCGCTATTCATGACCTGAAAGGCGAGCAAGCAGCCAAAGACGCCAAGCGCAACAGCCGCACCGGTTCGGTTTACATCGTTAAGCCGAAAATGCACGGCTCAGAAGAAGTCGCCTTTGCTGACGAGCTATTTGCTCGCGTAGAAGACGAGCTAGGCCTAGATCGCCACACCCTAAAAGTGGGCATCATGGACGAAGAGCGTCGCACCACCGTAAACCTGAAAAACTGCATCCACGCTGCTAAAGAGCGTGTTGTGTTTATTAACACTGGTTTCCTAGACCGTACCGGTGATGAAATCCACACCTCAATGCTAGCGGGCCCATTTGTGCCTAAAACACAAATGAAGTCTCAGAAGTGGATTGGCGCCTACGAAGACCAAAACGTTGATATCGGTTTGGCTTGTGGCCTACAGGGCAAAGCCCAAATTGGTAAAGGCATGTGGGCCATGCCAGACGAAATGGCGGCCATGTTGGATGCCAAAATCGGCCACCCGAAATCAGGCGCTAATACCGCTTGGGTTCCGTCACCAAACGGCGCTACCTTGCACAGCACGCACTACCATCAAGTAGACGTGATTGCGGTACAAAACGAGCTTAAGTCTCGTCCAGCCGCTAGCGTAGATGACATTTTGGCCATTCCGCTAACCGACGCATCAACTCTAGACGCTGACACTATTCAGCAAGAGCTAGACAACAATGCTCAAGGTATTCTTGGCTACGTTGTACGTTGGATCGACATGGGTGTTGGTTGCTCTAAAGTGCCAGACATCGACGATGTAGGCTTAATGGAAGACCGCGCGACCTTACGTATCTCTAGCCAACACATCTGCAACTGGCTAGTACACGGCGTATGCACCGAAGAGCAAGTGAAAGAAACCTTTAAGCGTATGGCTGAAGTAGTAGATCGCCAGAACAGCGGCGACCCTGCTTACCAAAACATGGCGCCTAGCTGTGATGGCATTGCTTACCAAGCCGCTTGTGCTTTGGTATTTGAAGGTGAAACCCAGCCTAGCGGTTACACCGAGCCACTATTGCATGCTAACCGTCGTAAGCTGAAAGGTAGCTAGGCTCGCCCCTCGCGTCCTCTGGCGGCGTTGCGGCACAGTTTTCAAATGCTCATGTACTCACAGTACACTCCGCTTTTCAAACTGCACCGCGCCTTGCCAGAGAACACGAGGAACAAGCCTGAGTGTTTAGCTCATTAAAAAACGCCAGCCTGTGCTGGCGTTTTTTATGTCCAGAAATCGAATAAGCTTTATTACATTCTCAATATTCACAGAAATCGCCCCATGCAAGAAATCACTATTGTTCGCCCAGATGACTGGCATGCTCACCTTCGTGACGGCGCAGCGCTGCGTTCTACCGTAACGGATATATCGCGGTATTTTGGCCGTGCCATTGTGATGCCTAACCTGACTCCGCCGGTTACGGATGTTGAAAAAGCCGACGCCTACAAGGGCCGCATTCTTGCAGCCAATACCGCCGAGCGTTGTATCGATCCGCTGATGGTGATTTACCTCACCGACAACACCACACCAGAAATGATCAAAGCCGCGGCCGAGTCCAGCAGTGTTTACGCCGCCAAGCTATACCCAGCGGGCGCGACCACCAACTCTGACTCGGGCGTAACCGATGTTCGCAAAATGGCCCCGGTTTTTGACGCCATGCAAAAACACGGCTTGCCGCTGTTGGTGCACGGGGAAGTCACGCACGATGAAATCGATATCTTCGACCGCGAAGCGCGTTTTATCGAAGAGCATATGCAGCGCATTGTGTCGGAGCACCCAGAACTGAAAGTGGTTTTTGAACACATCACCACCGCCAATGCGGCACAGTTTGTTGCCGAGGCGCACAGCAGAGTAGGGGCAACTATTACCGCGCATCACCTGCTATATAACCGCAACGATATGCTGGCCGGCGGCATTCGGCCACATTACTACTGCTTACCTATTTTGAAACGTAATACCCACCAGCTGGCACTCATTGATGCGGCAACATCAGGCAGTAATAAATTCTTTTTAGGCACAGACTCCGCGCCCCATGCCGTAGGCAAAAAGGAATCCGATTGCGGTTGTGCTGGTGCCTACACCGCACACGCTGCCATCGAACTGTATGCAGAGGTATTCGATGAAGCCAACGCACTAGACAAGCTAGAAGCCTTTGCCTCGTTCAACGGCCCGGACTTCTACGGCCTGCCCAGAAACACCGACACCATCACCCTCCGCAAGCAAAGCTGGCAAGTGCCTGAGCGTATGCAGCTAGGTGACGATGTGGTGCGCCCGTTACGAGCGAGTGAAGACATCCAATGGGTGGTTGCTTAGCGCTAAGCCGCACATCAACAGTCATAGAAAACGCCAGCTTAATGCTGGCGTTTTTTTGTAGGCCTATTAACTGTATTTATACGATGGAACCACTGCCTACTGCTAAGGTCATAAGCGCAACACTTATCTGGAGAGGTTCATGAAGAAGATTGTTTTTGCAGCCGTTTTGGCATTGTTCGCTGGTGTGGCATCAGCCGAGAAAATTAATACCGGCTTTTTCGGCAACACGGCGGTTAAAGGCTATGACGTGGTGGCGTACTTCACCGAAAACAAACCGGTTAAAGGCAGCAAGAGTTTTCAGACCGAGTGGCAGGGCGCTGACTGGCGTTTTTCTAGCCAAGAGAATCTAGAGGCTTTTAAAGCGAACCCCGAGCAATACGCGCCCCAGTACGGCGGTTACTGTGCTTACGCAGTTTCTCAAGGTTATACCGCTGGTATCGACCCCGAAGCCTTTGCCGTAGTAGACGGCAAGTTGTACCTCAATTACAGCCATAGCATTGCCGATAAGTGGCAGGGCGATCGCAGCAATTACATTTTGCTAGCCAACAAAAACTGGCCAGAGCTGGGCGCAAAATAGGGGCGGTTGGCTTTTCAATATCCTATTGATCGGCGGGCCAGACTGATAACGGGTTAACTCTCCTTGTTTAATTGTTCTGATTAGTCTAATTTGGCAAACTAATTGGAATTGTTATAAGCACCCAGAGTGGTGCAGCGAGGAGAAGCCCCATGAAACGTCTATACGCGTTTTTACTAGCCACGTTTGTGTCTGCCGTATTGGTTGCCTGTGGCAGCCCTGAGCCCGATGGCAGCGATGACGGTGATCGTTCAGTAGAGCTAGGTGACCGTAGCTACGACGCCAATATCCGTTGGACCGAGCTCGGAATTCCCCATATTAAGGCGTCTAATTTTGGCTCTTTAGGCTATGGCATGGGTTATGCCTTTGCTTGGGACAATATGTGCACCCTGATGGACGATATTGTCACCATTCGAGGTGAGCGTTCCCGGTATTTTGGCCGCAATGGGCCAACTCACATCAACCGCGCTAATGGTTCAAACCCCACCAACATTAACGCCGACTTTTTCTGGAAGCATGTTGCCAACGACGCTCGCGTAGAAAGCTTATTAGCGGCGCAGCCCAGCAACGTACGTGATGCGCTGCAGGGCTACGCTGATGGCTTTAGCCGCTATGTACGTGAGCTTAAAGCGGGCCAGCATCCGGGTGCGCACCCTGATTGCGCCGGTGCTGAGTGGTTGGGTGATATTGACCTCAACGATATGGGGCGGCGGGTGATTCGATTGTCGGTACTGGCAAGTTCATCCGTGTTTATGAACGAGATTGGCAGCATGCAACCGCCATCACCGGAGACGGTGGCTGGTTTGCTTAGCGGCCTGCCTGATCTGATTGGTGGTTCTCTGCCTATTTCAGCGCCAGCTTTAGATACTGAAGAGTTATTAGAGCAAGCAAAATCGAGTGGCCGTTTTGACGAGTTCCCGTTTGGTGGCGAGCTGAACATTGGCTCGAATATGTACGCCTTGGGTAAAGACGCCACTCAAGACGGTAATAGCTATCAATTCGTGAACCCGCATTTTCCTTGGTACGGCACCGAGCGCCTGCACATGTCGCATTTGATGCTAGAGAACGATGAAGAAGACTGGGAAATCATGGGCGCGTCCTTGCATGGCGCACCGGCGGTGTTGATCGGCTTTAACGAGCACCTTGCTTGGAGCCATACGGTTTCAACGGCTTATCGTTTCACCATCTATGAATTAACTCTCGTACCCGGTGCGCCAACCAGCTACCTATACGACGGCGGCATTCGTGAGATGGAAGCCACCGAATACAGTATTCAGGTAATGGAAGACAACGGCGAAATTACTGAGCAGAAACGCACCCTGTATCGCTCGCATTACGGCCCGATCATGAATTTGCATATTGCCGAAGGCCTCGGCCCATTTGAGTGGACGCCAGTTAACGCCTACGCCATCCGTGATGCCAATTTAGAAAATGATCGTCTAATGGAACATTTTATGCGCTGGAATATGGCCGAGTCTTTGGAGGAGTTTGAAGCCATCCAAGACGAGCTGGTTGCCGTGCCATGGGTAAATACCACAGCTACGGCGCCGGGTAAGCATGCTTATTATTCAGATGTGACCACCGTGCCTAACGTGCCAGACGAAATGACCCAGCCGGGACCAACCGGCTGCTCAAATTCGATTTTGGCTCCGGTAGTGGCGCAACTGGCACCCGGTTTGCCGGTACTAGATGGTAATCGCTCTGCTTGCGAATGGCGGAATGACCCTGATTCTCCTCAGGACGGTATTTTCGGCGCCAGCAACTTACCTAAATTGCGCCGCGACGACTGGGTGCATAACTGCAACGACAGTTACTGGTTAACTAACCCAGAAGAGCCAGTTGAGGGTTACGCCGCGATCATTGGCGATGAAAACGCCGAGCGTAGTTTGCGTACCCGTAAATGTATTCGCCAAGTGCAGCAGCGTTTGGATGGTACTGATGGCCGCGACGGTACTAAGTTTAATCGTGAAAACCTGAAAGAGATTGTGCTCTCTAGTGAGATCTATTCCGAAGAGCTTGCGCGCGAGAGTTTAATTGCGACCTTCTGTGACGCGAACCCAAGCGGTCAAGTACTGAGCCAAGCAGGCCCGGTTGATGTCACTCAAGCCTGTGATGTGCTTAAAGCCTGGGATGGCACCACTAACCTTGAGTCTGTTGGTGGGCATATCTGGCGCGAGTTCTGGAAAGCCGCCAGCGGCGGGCCTATTCCTGTGGTCGGTTCTCCGGTGCCTATTTGGTTAACACCGTTTTCTAATGATGATCCGGTAAATACACCGAACACCCTGAATATTGCTAATCCGCTAATCATGGCGGCCTTCGGCGATGCCGTGAATAAGCTGGTAGACGCCGGTGTGGCCTTGGATGCGAAATTGGGTGATATCCAATGGGCTGAGCGCAATGGCGACCGTATCCCAATCTTTGGTGATATCGGTGGGGTGGGTGCCTTTACTATCGCCGTTAGCAGTTTGAACAATGACGGCACTGGTTATGGCCCGGTCGACTACGGCAATAGCTATGTGCAAGTAATTGGATGGGACGAACAAGGTAACCCAGAGGCTGACGCCTTTATTACTTATTCTCAGGCGACTGATTCCGCCAGTCCGCATTACCGTGATTGGACTGAGCGCTATAGCCGTAAAGAGTGGAAACGCTTGCCGTTTACTCAGGCCCAAATTGAGGCTGAGAAGATCAGAGAAATGGATCTGAGGCAGTAACAAAAAAGGCCGCGTAAGCGGCCTTTTTCTTGTCTGTTAGTTACGCTCTTAGGAAGAGCGGTCTGCTAACCAGTCAGCGGTTACAGCCCAGTTTTCAGCGATGGCTTTGCGGCTAACAAAGACGCCCATATGGCCGCCCGGTGCAATCACAAACTGTTTGTCTGGACTATTCACAGCATCCATCACGCCGCGGGCCGCGGTGGCGGTAACCATCACGTCGCCGCTGCCGCCAAAGCCAAGTAGAGAGGCTTTAATGGCGTGGAAGTTGGATTCTTTACCGCCAATCTCGACCTTGCCGTCGTGGAAGTCGTTATCCAGCCACACCTTAATGGTGGTGTCTTGAATCACGCCGCCGGGGTAGGCAACCATGCCGTCCAAAAAGGCAGAGCGGGTGAGGTGGTTTTGCACAAACTCGCGGTCAGCCAAATTCAGTACCAGTTCCCAGTAGCCGCGCAGGGTGCCCACAGGGTCGGTTAATTTAAATCCCAGTGCATTCGCCCAGCCGGGTACGGCTAGCCATTTCGGGTTTAGCTTATGCACGCGGAAGCTGGTGTATTTGCGCACCATAGCCGCGGGGCCGTTTAGCACCATGTTCCACATCTTGCCCTGGGGACCAGACGCGTGGGTATTGATCGGGCTAGCCACGGTCACTACGTTTTTGACGTGGTTGTCTTCGGTAAGGCCGGCATATAGCAGGCAGAACTGACCACCCATGCTCCAGCCCTGTAGAGACACTTCATCTTCGCCGGTAATCTCGCATACCTTGTTAATCATTTCCGGCATCAGTTCGTTTACGTAGGTGCCGTAGTTGTAATGCGCGTGTTCTTTACCAGGAGAGCCCCAGTCAATCAAAAATACATCAAACCCTGCGGCGCGCATGTATTTCACATAGCTTTGGTCGGGGAACAGATCATAGATCAGCATGTTAACGGCCAGTGGCGGCACAATCACCAACGGCACGCGGTAGGTGCCTGGGTTAATGGTGCGTTCACTGCCATCCGAGAGCTTTAAAAAGCCATCTTCAAGCGGGCGGTAACGGCGTAACTTAACCAAGTCGGTTTCATACACTACGTCGTAAGGGGTGCGGTCGGCGAGAATCAGCTCGTCATTTTTGTACAGCCAGTCGGCGGCGTTGTTAACTACGGTGCTCGCCATTTGATTCGCTTCCATGGCCTTGTTGACAAGGTTTTCAGCGATTTTTTTCATGATCGTATCCTGTAAAACTGCTACAAATTGCTGCGGTGCAGCAATTATTTTGTGGGCATTGTATAATATGCAGCGCGCGCCGATCTATGATCCTGTGCGCCATACGATTGACCGTGTCTTCAGTAGCTCGTTGTTTGTGGGAAAGAGCCAACACTGCGGGGCGGTTTTGCATCTTTAAAGATGCTAATAACGACGCCCAAACCGTCGCACTTGGTGAACAACATGACTGACACGCAAGACCTGCCTAGCTTTGAAGAGCTGGGGCTGCCGCCGCACATTCTTAATGCACTTTCTAAGCTTGGCTACGAAACACCGTCGCCCATTCAAGCAGCGGCTATTCCTGAATTATTAGATGGCCGCGACATTCTCGGCATGGCCCAAACCGGCACCGGTAAAACGGCTGCTTTTGCATTGCCTATTTTGGCTGACTTTGATGTGGCTCAGCGCGGCAAGTCGCCGACAGCGCTGGTATTAGCCCCAACACGCGAGCTTGCACAGCAGGTAGCCGAGGCGTTTGCTAGCTATGGCGCTGCTGACCTGAAATGCAAAGTATTGTCGGTATATGGTGGTTCGCCGTATAGCGCGCAGACACGTGCCTTAAATCAAGGCGTAGATATCGTAGTGGGTACGCCGGGCCGAGTGATGGACCATATGCGTCGCGGTAATCTCGACGTATCTGCGCTAAAAACCCTCGTACTAGATGAAGCCGACGAAATGCTACGCATGGGCTTTATTGAAGACGTGGAATGGGTACTAAGCCATACGCCAGAAGATCGTCGTATCGCCTTGTTCTCAGCCACCATGCCGCGCGAAGTAGCCCGTATTGCCAAGCAATATCTGCAAGACCCAGCGGAAGTGAAAATCGCCGCTAAAGCGACTACCAACTCATCTATTCGTCAGCGTTATATCTTGGTCCACGGTGGCCAAAAGCCCGAGCTAATCGCTCGTGTCTTAGAAGCCGAAGAAACCGACGGCATCATGGTTTTTGTGCGTACCAAAATGGCCACGGTAGAAGTCGCTGACTTCCTACGTAGCCAAGGCTTTACCGCTGAAGCTCTAAATGGAGATCTAAGCCAAGAACAGCGTGAGAAAACCGTTTCTCGCCTTAAGAGCGGCAAGATTAACGTGGTAGTGGCGACTGACGTTGCCGCTCGTGGTTTGGATGTGGAGCGTATCAGCCATGTGATTAACTACGATATTCCGCACGATCCTGAGTCATACGTACACCGTATTGGTCGTACTGGCCGAGCTGGCCGTGAAGGTGACGCCGTGTTGTTTGTACAGCCGCGCGAGCGCCGTATGTTGCGTCTGATTGAAAAGGTCACACGTAGCCCGGTTCAAGAAATGCAGGCCCCGAGCGCTGATGATATTAACGCTGCACGTATGCAACGTTTGCAAGCGACCTTGTTAAAGCGCTTAGAGCGTGACCTAACGCCATACCGTGAATTGATTGGCACCTTGCAAGAAAACACCGGCCTGCCGATTGAGGACATTGCCACGGCCTTGGCCTTAGAGCTAAACAAAGGTGGTCCGTTCTTGTTGGATGACCGCAATAAATTCCGCAACATCGATCGCGACGGTGGTGGTAAAAAAGAGAAATCAGGCCGCTTTGAGCGCGATAGCCGTCGCCCAGAGCGCCGTGAGCGTCCACCACGTGACCCACAGCGCGACGCCGAACGTACCAACATGAAACGCGAAAAGGTCATGGGTTCGGTTGAAGAGGGCATGGAGCGCTTCCGAGTTGAAGTGGGCCACGGCCACGGCGTGAAGCCGGGTAACTTGGTAGGCGCGATTGCGAATGAAGCCGGTCTAGATTCCCAGAATATTGGTCGGATTGAGTTGTTTGATAGCTTCTCAGTCGTTGACCTGCCAGAAGGCATGCCAAAAGACCTATTCAAGCACCTGAAGGGTGTTTGGGTTTGTGGTCAGAAGCTGGCGCTGTCGCGTTTTGAAGGCAACTTAGAAGAGAAACCAATTCAGCAGAAAGGCGGCCCACGTGGCGGCTCTCGTCC
Organism: Gammaproteobacteria bacterium; assembly: GCA_030425645.1. Lineage (GTDB taxonomy): Bacteria > Pseudomonadota > Gammaproteobacteria > JAPPPA01 > JAPPPA01 > JAPPPA01. The sequence goes on from JAUHZK010000006.1 coordinate 137,394, forward strand.
ACCAGCCGGTGGTCGTGGCGGTTTTGGTGGCGGTCGTGACCGAGATCATGGCAATGGCCGCGGTGAAAAGCGTGATCGTCGTCCACCACATGCTGGGCATCGTGCGGCAGAACGCCGTTTTGATGAAGACGAGCGTGCGCCGCGTGATCATGCGCCACGAGATAACGACCGTGACGGCAATCGCCCAGCGTTTAAGGCTAAGCGTAAAGACTCAGCCGCCGTGGCTAAAACCAAACCTCGCAAAAAGGTACGGGCTGCGGCTTTGAAAAACAAAGGCAAGCCAAAGCGTAAGCCTAAGGCCTAGTAATTGCTTCGGCAGTTTATGCAGGTAATAAAAAACCCAGCCATTGGCTGGGTTTTTTTATGGCTTAAAGCGGCTAAGGCTTAGTCCAGTGCATCAGTGGCAACGTGGTATTTAGGATCTTCTTTCACGTTAACCTCGACCAGTGGGCCCGCCTTCTTAAGCAGGTCACGGCATTCGGCGCTTAGGTGCTGCAGATGCAGGGTTTTGCCTGCGGCGGTGTAGCGCTCTGCTAAGGCGTCAATGGCTTGCAGACCTGAGTGGTCCAGTACGCGTGAACCAATAAACTCAATGGTCACATCTTCTGGATCTTCATGTGGTGTGAATAAATCACGGAAGTATTTGATCGACCCAAAGAACAACAGGCCATGCAGTTCGTAAACCTTGCTGCCGTCTTCGTTAATGCGAGTGGTAGCGGTGATGTGCTTGGCACTTTCCCAGGCAAACACCAGTGACGCCACAATCACGCCGATTACAACGGCCATAGCAAGATCGGTAAATACGGTCACTACTGATACCAAGATCAATACGAAAGCGTCATGACGCGGAATCTTATTGAGAATACGGAAACTAGACCATTCAAAGGTTTTGATCACCACGATAAACATCACGCCAATCAACGCGGCAACCGGAATGCGCTCAATCAGTGGTGAGGCAAAGAGGATAAAGCTCAATAGGAATAGGCCGGCAGAGAAACCAGACAAACGGCCGCGGCCGCCAGAGTTAATGTTAATCATGCTCTGACCAATCATGGCGCAGCCGCCCATGCCGCCGAAGAAACCAGTGGCAATATTGGCTACGCCTTGGCCGGCACATTCGCGGTTAGCTTTGCCGTGGGTATCGGTCATTTCGTCGATTAACGACATGGTTAATAGCGACTCAATCAAACCAATCGCTGCCAAAGTAATGGCGTAAGGCAGAATGATTTTGAAGGTTTCCCAGTTGTAAGGAATATCGGGAATCGCAAAGCTCGGCAAGCTGCCACCAATCGTGGCGAGATCACCCACGGTGCGGGTATCTAGCTCTAGGAAAATTGTCGCTAGGCTAGTCACTACAATCGCCACCAATGCGGATGGCAGAATGGTGGTGAAGCGCGGCAGCACCTCAATAATCAGCATGGTCACGGCGACAATACCGAGCATGGTGTAAAGCTCAGCGCCTTGCATCCACTGCAATACACCGTCGGCATCGGGCAGTTTGAACTGGTTGAGCTGCGCCAAGAAGATCACAATCGCCAAACCATTCACAAAACCCAGCATCACCGGGTGCGGCACCATACGGATAAATTTACCCAGTTTGGCGGCACCTGCGAGCACCTGAATAATGCCCATCAGCACCACTGTGGCGAATAGGTATTGCACGCCATGTTGTACCACTAAGGCCACCATCACCACGGCTAGGGCGCCGGTAGCGCCAGAAATCATGCCCGGACGGCCGCCTGCTACCGCAGTAATCATACCCACCATAAAGGCAGCATAGAGGCCGGCGGTAATCGGCACTTGGGCGATTAAAGCAAAAGCCACGGCTTCGGGTACGAGTGCTAAGGCAACCGTAAGGCCGGAAAGAACATCGGCGCGTATCGCGGTTGGGTTTAAGCGAGAAGAAAGTTGCTGAACCATAGGAGAACCTAAAAAACGTAAGACGGCAGCTTGGGCTGCTAGGTGAATGCCGCGCAGACTACCAGAAAAGGGCTTTTAATTCTGGCCTAAAGCTGCTGCAATGCCGGTATGAGCAATGCCGAACAAGCCTGGTTTTTATATATGGTGCGCACAGCCAAGGGCGTGCTTTATACCGGCGTTACCTTGGATGTGGCGCGCCGTTTTGCCGAGCACCAAAGCAGCGGCCCTAAAGCCGCCAAGGCGCTAAAAGGCAAAGGCCCGTTAAGTTTGGTTTATGTTGAACAGCTAGAGTCTAAGGTCGCCGCTTATCAACGCGAATACGCGGTGAAAAAGCTCAGTAAAGCGCAGAAAGAACGGCTGATTGTTGAGGCGTCTGATTGTCGAGTCGTTTAAGGCTGAGCTTGATAGTCCGCCGGTTTGTCCGAACCCTTCTTAAACGGCGCCGCTAGCTGGCCTAGGTAGTTTTTGGGGTAATCTGGATTTAGCAAACCAATCTCGCCCACGCCACGGTTATCGCCGTTATTCTCTGGGTGGAAATAGGTGCCAAAGATGCGGTCGTACACAATCAGGTTGTTGCCGTAGTTATTGTCTGATTCTTCGATCTTCTTCGAATGATGCCAGCGGTGTAGTTCGACCACGTTAAATAACCAATACAAAGGCCCCAGTTTTAAATCTACATTGCAGTGCTGGGCAAAGCCGCAAACGGCGGTGGCGATCAAATACAAACCCAGCACTTCGCCATGCACGCCCATGAGTGTGGGAACCAGTAGCTCGGTAAAGGTAAACCAAGCTTTATCGACCGGGTGTTGGCGAGTGGCATTCCAAAACCACAAGCGGGTAGCTGAATGGTGCACAGCATGAAAGCGCCATAGAAATGGCACTTCATGCGCCAAGCGGTGGCCCCAGTAACGGCCAGCGTCGCCGGCCAGCATCAGTAGTACTACCTGCGCCGCAATCGGCCAGTCTGATGGCCATAAGCTACCGCCGGCTAACGAGGCAAGCCAAGCCGTGCCGCCCGCTAGAAACGCGATATAAAGCGGACTCAGAATCTTCGGCAGAATGCCGTAAGCAACGGTGCCGCTAATTAGGTCGTTACTCAGGTCGCCGTCCAACTGGTTCCAGTGTGGGCGATAGGGCATCAGCCGTTCAAATACAAAATACAGTAGCCCGGCAGCAGCTACGCCGGCATAAGTCGCTACGGCAAAGTGCACGTTGTTCTGAATGGCCAGCCAAGCGGCTGCGGGCAGGCCCACAATCAGCGCCGGGAAATAAGCCCGCTGTAGAAACCAATATAGTTTGCTGTTTTTGTTTAGTTGCATAGGGCTACTGAGTGCTTTGTTATGGTTTTCTAAGGGTTAACAGCAGTACGCCCGTCATTACTAGCGCAATGCCCGCCAAGTGGTACAGCGTAAACGGCTCGCCCAATATAACAATAGCCAGCAAAATAGTAATAACCGGGCCTAGGGTGCCGACAATGCCGGTTTGTGCCGAGCCAACCCGAGCGATCGCCTCGCTAATCATAAAGCTGGGTATAACCGTGCTGACCAGCGCCAAGCAGGCCACCCAAAACCAAGCTGCTGGGCTAATGGCTAGCAGCCCAAAATCTAGCGTGTGGCTGTAATACAGCAACACAAATACGCTAGAAACGCTCATGGCCAGCGCGGTAAACCAGGTGCTGCCGAGTTTGTGGATGACACCTTTGCCGAACAGCACGTAAAAGGAATAACTTAGGGCCGATAGCGCCACGAACATGACGCCGAGCTTGGTATCCAAGTTATTGCCGCCGCTGGCTTCTTGGCTAAAGATCAGCCAAATCCCCGAATAGGTCAGCACTAAGGTAATGACGATATGGCGGTTCAGCGGTGTTTTAAAAAACAGCGCGCCCAGTAACGACACAAAAATAGGATAGGTAAACAGCGTTAAGCGTTCCAAGCCAGCGGTGATGTACTCAAGGCCTTTGAGGTCTAACCAAGAAGATAAGAAATAGCCGATAAACCCCAAGAAAACGATAAACAAGGCGTTTTCACGAATCGCTGCTTTGGGTGCGCTAGGTTGCCGCCATAAGTAACCAATAATGACGAGGTAAATTGGTAGCGAGATCAACATGCGCAGCATCAGCACGCTGTCGGTATTTAAACCTTCCGCATAAGCTAGCTTGATAAAAATGGATTTCAGCGAAAATAGCGCCGTGCCTAAAAAGGCTAGGGCAAAGCCTAACCACGGTCGCGCCGTTTGCAGTTGAGCGGTTTGGGGCGTGGTCATAAGGCTTGCTGCAAACCTTGCGTTAAATGATTGGGGCTTACGCGGCTAACTGATATGGAATCACAGCGCTGAAATTGCCGGAACGGCTTTAAGGCTTCAGCAAGCGCGGCGATTAGCTCGTTTTCATCATAGCTCTGTTTTTCCAAGTGCAGGGCGATGATCTCTAAGCGATTTTCGCTGCGATGCGCTTTGCAGTCCATGCGGCCAATAAACTCATCGCCGAACAATAATGGCAGGCAGAAATACCCATATTGGCGCTTTGCCGCCGGCACGTAGCATTCAATTTGGTAGTCGAAGTCGAACAGTGCTGCTAGCCGCTGGCGTTGAATCACCGCGTTATCAAAAGGCGAGAGGATCTTTAGGCGTTTGCTGACGCGGGGCAGGGGCTTTTCAAACTTGCCTTTAGGCAGCAAGAAGACGTCACCATTACTTAGTTTGAGTTCTTGCAAGCGGCCTTGGCTGACTTGTTCCGCTAGCAAGGCGGTCATGGCTTGGCGCAGGCCTTTTATCTTGCGTAAATAAATCAGCCCTTTTAGTGATACTAAACCCTGGCAACGCAGCTGTTGATCTAGCAAATGCCAAGCAAACTCTTCTGTGGACGGTGTGCGGGTATCAGTGCCGCTGGGCAATACGCGCTCAGTTAGGTCGTAGGTTTTTTCAAAACCCTGCCGGTTGCTCACCATTAAGTCGCCTTGCATATACAACTGCTCTAGTGCTTTTTTGGCGGGTTTCCAGTCCCACCAGCCGGCGCCTTTTTTCGACTGTCTGTTCTCTAAGTCGCGGGAACGCAATGGGCCATCGGCTCGTATTCGGGCTAGTAACTCGGCCATCAGCTTTTGGTCTGGGTTCTTATACCAATGCACTTGGCCGCTTTTAATCGCTGCTTTGTAAGGCAGCGAGAAACGGAAATCAGCCATCGGCAAAAAGGCTGCTGCGTGCGACCAGTATTCAAAAACGTCACCGGCTAATAACAGCTTGTTGAGTAGCTCTGGCTGGTAGTTTGGCACCCGCGACTGCAACACATGGTGATGCGCGCGCTCAATGACCGAGATGCTGTCGATCTGCACGTAACCAATGTGCTCAATTGCCTCACGCGCACCCGCCAAACCGCGGCCAAACGGCTGTGCAGCCAATAACCCTTGGGCAGACAGCGCTAAGCGGCGCAGTCGCTGCTTATCTGTTGGATGCTTAATTTCAATAGCAGTCATGGTTGGGCAGTAATTGCGGTTATCGGCTTGGGTAAGTGAGCTAAGCAGGGTAGTCTTTGTAGCCTAATAAATGCACACAGTGCAATGGGAGAAGACGATGAAAAAGTGGCTCGCCAGACTGAGCTTGCTTGTCTGTGGTGTGGTGTTGGCAATATTGCTCGGTCTTTATGGTTTGGTGAAATTTGGCCAGCCCGATACCCAGGGTATTAAACATGCTCATTACGCCGACGACCCGAACACTGACGCCAGCCAACTCGCCATCAAACCCAATAGGGGCAAGCTTCCAAATATTGTGGTGATTCTGGCCGACGACCTCGGCTATGGTGATTTATCTTCTAACGGCTCCACCGTGATTCAAACGCCGGAGATCGACAAGCTAGCGGAAGAGGGTATGCGTTTTACCGACTTCTATTCCGCCATGCCGGTTTGTACGCCATCGCGCGCCGGAATGCTCACGGGCCGTTATCCGCCGCGCACTGGTCTAGTCACTGCAGGCCAAGCCAAGAACGACTCCTTTATGCGTAAGGCTATTTATAAGGCTGCCACTATCTTTGCCCAGCTTGGCGTGGTGGACATGCGCGGTGGTGCCAATATGGTCGATGGCTTACCGCAATCGGAAATTACTATCGCAGAAATGCTGCAAGCGGCTGGCTATGAAACCGCTGCCTTCGGCAAATGGCATTTAGGCGACTTTACCGAACTGCCCGAATACCACCCGCATGAACACGGCTTTGATCGCTTCGCCGGTTTTAACGTCTCTAATGACGATTGGCCGGTAGCGTATTGGGATGACCAAACCGAACTGGTCGAAGACATTGGCGTGGTGCAAGAAGACTACACCCGTGAGTTCACCGAAGCCGCGGCCACGTTTATCGAGCAAAACCAAGACAAACCGTTTTTCGTTTACCTAGCGCAGAAGGATCCGCACCAGCCATTCCATCCATCGCACCATTTTCATGGTATTTCTGACGGCGGCCCTTATGGCGACGCCGTAGCCGAGTTTGATTGGAGCGCTGGCCATATCGCCCGCACGCTACAGCGCCTAGACCTAGACGAAAACACCTTGCTGATTGTCACCAGCGACAACGGCCCGTGGTTTGAAGGCAGCAGCGGCGGCCTAAGAGGGCGCAAAGGCCAAACCTATGAAGGCGGTTTCCGCGTGCCCATGGTGGCGTGGTGGCCGGGCACGATTGACGCCGGCAGCGTCGGCACTACGCCGGGTATGAATATCGACATTTTGCCGACTGCCGCAGAGCTAGCGGGCATTGAACTGCCGCAAGACCGCATTATCGACGGCCAAAGCCTTGTGCCCACGTTGCTAGAACAAGAAGAACCGTCAGCGCTGAAAAATAGGGCGCTAATCTATTTTGATGATTGGGATGCAGAAGGCTTGCGCCAAGGCGACTGGAAAGTCCTCACCAGCCATAACACCTACACCTGGCCACTACCGCTAGACGCTCCCGACAGCTTCGCCGGTAAAGTCGTTGGCGGTCGTGATTACATTCCCGCCGACGGCAGCGAGCCGGTGCCGACGCTCGGCTACTGGCCCGCGCTTTATAACGTGCGTCGCGATATGCATGAGGCCTACAATCTAGCCGAACGAGAACCTGAGAAAGTAGACGCGTTAATGACGCAACTCAGCCAGTGGCGAGATGGCTTCTACGCAAATCCACGAGGCTGGAAATAGCCCTACAATCCGGTAACGCAAAATAAGGTAACACCCGGTGGAATTTACTGACGTATTAACAAGCCGAAGAAGTATTCGTGCTTTTTCTGATCGCGCGGTTGAAAAAGAGCTGTTGGATGAGATTTTGGCCGAAGCCTTAGAGTCGCCCTCAAGCTCCAATACCCAGCCCTACAAGCTCGCGGTGGCAACTGGCCAAGAGTGCAAAGCGATTGGCGAAAAGCTGTTGTTTAAATACAACCGAGCGAATGAAATCCAGAAGAAACCGCTACCGCTAAAAGTGGTGTCGGCGGTTACCAGCGGCGTGATGCCAGACGGCGACTTCAAACCCATCATGGGCAAATATCCCGGTATTTTTCAGGAACGCCGCGTGCAAACCGGCATGGGTTTGTACGAAGTGCTAGGCATTGAACGCCACGACAAAGTCGCACGTGACGAGCAAATGGCCCGTAACTTCACCTTCTTTGACGCGCCAGTCGCTATCTTTGCTTTTGTGCATCCGGGCATGACATTCACTGCATTGGTAGACCTCGGCATTATGTTGCAGTCCTTAATGCTTTCGGCCACCAATAAAGGCCTAGGCACCTGCGCCCAGGGCGCGCTAGGTATCTGGCGTTCGCCCATAGACGAGCACTTTGATGTACCCAAAGACTACAAGCTCGTCTGTGGTGTGGCCTTAGGCTACCCAGAAGAGGCCGAAGTCAACGGCTATCGTCCAGAGAAAGTATCGCTAGACGATTTGTTAGTGCCGCTAAAGGCGTAACCGTAAAACGGGGGACAAGAAGAAATGAAAGAACTCATCACCGAAGAACTAAAAAAGAAACTCACCGCAGGCCTAGATTCAGTCGGCGCCGACCAGCTTTTCGGCAACCCGATTGAACTGAACGGAGAAACCGTCGTGCCAGTCGCCAAAATTCAGATTGAACTCAGTGCAGCGGCCAAAGGTTCCGGTGGCGGCACCGCTGGCCTAAAAGGTGCATTAAGCAATGCCACCAAAGGCGACGGCGGGGGAGACGCCAATGCCGGGGTCAAAATCAGTATTGAACCGTCTGGTTTTATCTCCACTAAATCTGGTAAGCCTGAACTGGTATTGTTTGATTAGAGTTAAGCGGCTCTGACCCTTATAGCTGCTGTAGCCTAAAAAAACGTGGTCTGTCCCCGTTTTTGCCGTTGCCGAAAAAACGTGGTCTGTCCCCGTTTTTGTGTCCCCGTTTTTGCCGGTCCCCGTTTTTGCCGCCGTTTTTGCCCCGTTTTTGCCCTGGTCTGTCCCCGTTTTTGCCCCTTAAAGCTATTGATTTTTGCTTTTTCGCCCGCACTCTAATAATTGAGAAAGCACTCTCGGTCACTTGAGGAAACCTGTTATGGCTCTTAAACCTGGTCCGAAACCAATAGCTAAATCGACTGGAAAACCAGATAGACGTAGGCGTGATAATAAAAGCACCCCAGGCAATACGCCTGGTTTAAAACCTAGTAAGTCTTCAAAAAATAGATAAAACTGATCGTTAAAGCAGGGGCTAACTGGAAGGTTCGCCCCTTTTATTTATAGCTCCCGCTAATTGGGGAACTGCTAAAGAGCTAAAGGGCTCTGCCCCCCTTTAGCTAGTTTCCATGTTCGTCAAAGTGTGCAGTCCAAGGTAACTCTAGGGGTTGTACATAGCCAGTTGCGGTCCCTTTTCTTGGGTGCTTTGTTGAAATTGTTTTTATTAATTTTTCAAGAGATTTTTCGGCCTGTTGTAGACGAACTTCAGAGAAAGCTTGGTTTTCGTCGGCTTCAAAATCGTCTCTTAGGTTCTGAATATGGATGCGGTTTCTCAGTTTTCTCAAGTTATCCAGTTCCGTATAAACATCTGCCGTCTTGGGGCCTAGTAGCTGATTCTTCCTTGCGCTCGCAATATAGGTTTCAAATTGATCGATTTGTTTGTTTCGAATTTTTTCAAGTGTTTTTTCGTTGATTCCTTGAACGCCTTCTCTTACGTAGTCTTTTATGCGCATATGAAAATCATATAAAACGGCCTCGGCTATTGATGCGATAGTGACAATCATTGGCTTTAGTAAGAGCGTTTCTCCTCTCATATAGCTAGCATACAGTTGATTAAGTATTTCGCAGTTATGGCATATATTGTCGCCAACTTTGAAGTCGCCAATAAAATCAGCGGAGACGGTAAACATGTTTGGACTACTACGTATGAGTTTGGGACGTTCCATGCTAACTAAAAAGCCCCGCAATGCGGGGCTTTTCTTTAGGCGCTTACAACGTCGTAGTCGTTGAAGTTGGGCTTTCTGGTTTTACGTTTGTAGGTAAAGGTAAAACCGGGCCACATATTTACAATTTTGCCGGTGCTGTCGATATACCAGCTGCTGCAGCCGCTGGCCCATACCGAGGTTTTGAGTTTTTTCTGCACGGCGTTGTCCCAAGCGGTTTGGGCGTCTTTACGGGCGTCGATGTATTTCCAACCATTGGCTTTCATGGCCAGCACGGTTTGCTTGATGTGCTGCATTTGGCACTCGAGCATAAACACGGCTGAGTTGTGCGAGAGGTTGGTGTTAGGGCCGTAGATAAGGTGCAGGTTAGGGAATCCGCTGAGGTTGATACCCTTGTATGCGCTCACGCCGTTTTTCCAAGCTTCGTTTAGGTCGATGCCATTGAGGCCTTTGAAATCGACTGGCGAAAGGAAGTCGGTGGCTTTAAAGCCGGTGCCGAAGATGATGGTGTCGACCTCTACACGGCGGCCGTCTTTGGTGATGATGGCGTTTTCTTCTACGCGCTCAATACCGGTGTCGATAATGTCGACATGCTCTTGTGCCAGTGCAGGGAAGTAGTCGTTAGACAGTAGAATGCGTTTGCAGCCAATGTTCCACTGAGGCGTCACTTTGCGACGTTTCTCTTTGTCTTTAATGGCCGAGTTAATGGCGTATTTTCCGAGCAGGCCAAAGGCTTTTAGGGCGAACTGGAAGGTGGTGAAACCCAGTGCACGGACTTCGTTTAGCCAGTAAATCCAGTAGCGATAAGCGCGGTCGTAAACCGGCAAGTTTTTAAACAGCCATTGTTCGAACTTTAGGAATTTACGGTCGGCTTTCGGGGTTACCCAAGCGCCTGAGCGTTGGAATAGGAATAGCTCTTTGGCTTGTGGCACAACCTTAGGCACAAACTGGATGGCGCTAGCGCCGGTGCCGATGACAGCAACGCGTTCGCCTTCTAGGTTGTGGTCGTGGTTCCACTGCGCCGAGTGGAAGGTGGTGCCTTTAAAGTTTTCTAGGCCGGGTAGGTCTGGCGTAGCCGGTTGGCTAAGCGGGCCATTGGCCATAACCACGGTGCGCGCGATGACCACGCCGCCGCTGGTTTGCAATGTCCAGAGGCCGCTGGTTTCGTCGAACTCGGCTGACTGCAGCTCAGTATTGAAACGAATATTTTTGCGCACGTCGTAGTTGTCGGCGCAGTCGTTTAGGTAGCCGCGAATCTCTGGCTGCTCTGCAAACTTACGCGTCCAGTCGTGCTTAGGCGCAAACGAGAACGAGTACAGATGCGATTGCACGTCGCAAGCCGCGCCAGGGTAGTGGTTGTCGCGCCAAGTGCCGCCCACGCCGTCGGCGCGTTCGATTACTACAAAGTCTTCTTCGCCGGCTTTTTTGAGGTTAATGGCCATGCCTAGGCCGCCAAAACCGGTGCCAATAATGGCGACGTTAAAAATACTGTTCTGGGTCATGTTGTTGGCTATAAGGGAAGAGCATTAGGAAATTTTGGCGCGCATTTTACGGATAAAGGCGCTCAGTTGCTAACCCAACTGACGAGCGTTGCGATTGGCTGAAATGCCATGCGCCTCGGTCAATGAATGTGGCGGTAGACAGTTGTACATTTTTGTCTGAATTTTTTAACAAAAACAAAAGTTGAAGACCCTATGGATATTGATTTGAAACTGGTGAAAACCGGTTCTGTAAGCGGCAAATCACCAGCCGAGTTGATTGAAGTATTGAGCGATATGCCTGCAACGCTGTCGCATTTCCCTAAATTGCGCCCGATCACCGAGTTGGCTGCAAACCGCTACCGCTGGGATCTAGAAGCCATTGGCGCAGCTGGCGTTGAGCACGAAGTCAGCTTTGCGACTGATTTTGAAACCGACGTGGACGCGGGCGAGATTCGTTTTAGCGCCGTAAAAGGCGAAGGTAACGCAATGATTTCTGGCGTATTCCGTGCGCAAGAGAGTGGCGGTGCTACCGAGTTGGTACTAGAAGTAGGCGGAACCTTAAGTGACATTAAAGTACCGATGTTGCTACGTGGCCCAGCTAAGCCATTTATTAAAGGCATGTTTGAAAAGCTGGTAGACCGCTTTGTAGAGCGCGTGTCTGAAGCGCACGGCTAGCTTAGCCTTGTTGCCGCTATGGCAGCGCCCGATAAAACGCCGCTTATATAGCGGCGTTTTTTGTTGCGGTGGCAGTGATGGTGTCGACAGATCTGTTTGGTGATAGTGGGAAGCGGTATTTGAGTTTTTCAAAGCGGCTTTCTATCAATATTAATGACAGATATGCCGCCATGATGGAGCCGCCAAAGTAGCTCAGTTGTACCCACAGCGGAGAGGTGGATATGTATTCGTTGTTGGTGACAGCTAACAATGCGCCCCGAACGGGTACGTGCACCAGATACAGCGCGTAACTAATGCTGCCGAGAAAACGCAGTGGCTTGCTACTAAGTGCGGTGTTGAGTGTGGCCGACCAGTCGTCAATTAATGCGACAAGAATGCAGCCGTACAGCAGGTTAAAGCCAAGTAGATAGAAACCACGATGCAAGTCGGGTGCCTGGGTGGCGCTGTTAAGGCCGTCGATAAGCGCCAGTGCGATTAGTCCAATGCCAACAATAAATGGCTTGGGTAAGCGCCATGGGCTGGTTGAATTTCTTGAGTAATGCCAATAGAAGGCAATGGCAACGCCAATGCAAAGGGCGTCCATTCGGTATATGAGTAGCCAATGAAAGACATCTGCGGTGCGGAAATATACTGCCAGTGGTATCAACGCTAAGATCACTGCGAGGGCAACGGCAAGGTGCCGCCTTGCAAAACATCAGTAGCAACGGCATTAACAGATAAAACTGTTCTTCAATGGCGATGGACCAGCTGTGATGGAACCAGAAAATAAACTGGTCGTCAGCGCCGTGAAAGCCAGGGGCCAGGTAGTGGTGGGTGTACTGCAAGAAGAACGGCGCGCTTAGTAGGCCGTCGGTATGACGCCAGTCGCCGGTTGCTACATAGTTTACGACCACCACAAAGCTGCAAAACGCCAGCAGTAGGTAGTAAATCGGCCAGATGCGTAATGCTCGCCGAATCATAAAATTGCGTAGTGAAAAGTTATCACGCACCAGCGCCTGCAGCACTAGCCGTGTAATAAGAAAGCCAGAGAGGACGAAGAATAGATCTACAAACGTCCACATCCAGCTAAATAATGCGCCGTAGTAAGCGTGAAACCAAACTACGCCAAATGCTGCAATGCCTCGCAGCCCGTCAAGTTGCGTATCGCGCACTGATTTAACCGTTTTTTGTTATTTAATAATCCTTCCTGTTGACAGTATGCATGGATGCCCAGAAAAACACTAATCCTAGTTGGTTTAGTCGGCGTGCTTGACTAAGGTCGCTGCGGTTAGGTTTGCTTGGTTATTAGAGGTCTGAGAGTTCAGCCCGGTTAGCGTTAGCCAGTTGGCTGAGGTAGTTGGCTTCGTTTTCGTAGAAGTCGCTGGGTTTGTCGATCGCCCGCTTGGCAAAAGCGGCCTTTAGCTGGCCCCAGAAGCTAGTGGGGTAGTCCGGGTTAAAAAGACCGAGCACGCCGACGTGGCGGTCTTTGGGTAGAAACCATGTGCCGAACAGTAAGTCCCACACAATCACGTTGTTACCAAAGTTGGTGTCGGACTCTTCAATGAGTTTGGAATGATGCCAGCGGTGCAATTCTGGGCCACTGAGTAGGTAATTTAGGAAGCCGAGTTTGACGTCGACATTGCCGTGCTGGAAAAGGCCGTGGGTTTGGATAAAGACTACGGCAAGCGCGACGAGGGTGACGTCTGCGCCTAGCGCCATAATTACAATTACATCAATCGCGGCGAGTGCTAGCCAGTCGACAAAGTGAAAGCGGGCGGCGTTAAAGAAGTAGAGGCGCTTGGGGCTGTGGTGAATGGCGTGGAAACGCCATAAAAAGCCGAATTTGTGTGAGCTGCGGTGAAACCAGTATTCGAAAAAGTCCAAAGCCAGCAGGGCTAGAACAAGCTGTAACAGTGGGTGCCATTCGGTCGGCCAAATATTCAGGCTGGCGTTGCTAAAGCCGAGGCTAGCAAGCGCAGCAATCAAACCGAGTTTAAAGCCAACGTTAGCGGCTTCGCGCAAGGCGAGGTTAATGCCGATATAGGTGGCGTCGGTCATTAGGTCTTGTTGCGGTGTGTTCCATTTGGCCCGATAGGGCATCACGCGCTCCATCACGCCCACCAAAACAAAGGCGGCGGTGAGCGGCGCCATAATGCTGTACAGCGGTAGTTGATGGATATAGAGCATAAGGTAGGCGCTATACACGCTGGCGGCCATAGTGGCGGGGTATAGGCTGTACTGAATGAGGCGATGCATGATTGAGCGGTCTTCTCTTGATTTATGGTTTTTTGCGGTGGTTCTGGCGGTATGCGGTAGGGGTTTCGCCTAGCCATTTTTTAAACGCAGCGGTAAAGCTGCGGCGCTCTTCAAAGCCGAGCTTAAAGCCAATGCTGTCTACGTCTAGGTCGCTGTGTTTAAGCATGTCGCTGGCAACGGCTTTGCGGGTTTGGGCAAGCACTTCGGAAAAACGATAGCCTTCGGCTTTCAGTTCGCGTTGTAGCTTGCGTGGATGAATATGCAAGGCCTTAGCAACGCCTTCGATGCCTTCGCCGAAAAGGTGTAGCTCTTTCTTTAGTAGGGATTGGATTTGGTTTTTAAATCCGTTACTTAGGCTGCTATCTAATAGTTTTACGCGAATACTTTGTTCGGCTTGTTCGTGTACTGGCGGCAGGTTGCCCGGCAATGGTTGGTCGAGCACATCGGGGTTAAATTGGATTTGATTGCGATGGTTATTAAAGCTGACTTTGCAGCCAAAATAGCGCTCGTAATTGCTGATTTTGTCGCGCGGAGTGTGGGCGAAACTGACCTGGGTGAGTGACGAAACATGCGGCGCAATCAGCTGACTAAAGCGCTTAACCACGGCGGCAATCATTTCTGCGAAAACGGGCATTTCGGCCTCGCTGCCGTCGGGGTGGCAAAAACTGAGCGTGGTCATCGCATGTTCGTCGAACTGGCTGCCGTCGATCTCGATGGCGGTATGAATCAGCGGTGGAATCCAATCAATCAGCTTGGCGGCGTCGCGTAGATTGCTGGAGCTAACCACAAAGGCCGACATTTCTGGAATGCCGTCAAAGTTAAAGACTTCACCAAAGGCAAAGGAAAAATGCTGTAAATGGCACTTGCGTTCTAGTGCTTCAAGAAGGGCATTAATGTCTTCTACAGACAGTTGTTTAAAGGCGTTGTTGTCGTTGGAAACGGCAATGCCAAGCTCTGACACCACGGCATTAAAGTCACCGCCGCCTAACGCTGCGGCGCGGGTTAATAGACTTAATCCTGTGAGGTCAATTGTGGTTGTCATTGTCGCAATATAATCCCTTTTTGTCGTTTCTGCACCTCGTTTGTATACGAGTGTATGCATAAGATGCATTCATCGAATACGAGATCTACGCACGATTGTCCTGAGATCGCCTAACTTCGTTAAAACCGTGCTCATTCGGTCATTTATGACTTATAAACTCCCTCATTGCGCGCGGTTTTGCCTTGTTATCCACCCTCAGTCCTGCTCGTGCGAAGACCTCTTAACGCAAATGACGTTTGGAGACGGCAATGGCACATACAGAATATAAAGAAACCCCAGAAGTACGTATGGGTTTGGACTTTGGTTTTAAGGGCGACGATATCCCCAAATACTGGATGGCCGGCGACCCGTTTCGCACCCGTATGATGGATGCAGTGCAAGCCACGTTCCCAGACGGTGAGCGTTACTTTATTACCACCGTAATGGCGTTTAAAGACCAGATTGAAGATCCTGAATTAAAGGCTGAGGTAAAAGATTTTGCCATGCAGGAAGGGCAGCACGGTCGCGTACATACCGAGTTCAATGAGCGCCTGCAGCGCCAAGGTTTAGACATTAAGCGTGTAACGGGCATGATTATGAAATTGAATAATCGTCGCCTGAAGTACTTTTCAGCACAGTACAACATTGCACTGACCGCTGCCTTTGAGCACCTAACTGCCATGATGGCGGAGCTGTTCTTTGCTGAAAAACACGTTTTAGCTGGTGCCGACAAGCGCGTAAAGGCCATGTTTGCTTGGCATGCCATTGAAGAGATGGAACACAAAGCGGTGGCTTATGACGTGATGCAGAAAGTCGCCAAAGTTGGTTACTTGCGCCGTACTACGGCGATGACCCACGGCTTGCTGTCGTTCACCCTAAATACCGTCATCATGCCTTGGTTTATGTTGAAGTCTGACGGCATTGGTCGCCGTGAGCGTTTAGCGCTGTATGCCCGCGGTTTAGCGTGGATGTTTGGTCCCCGCAAAGGTGTTTTCACCCGCATGGTTCCGGCCTTGGCCAAGTACTACAAGCCGGGTTTTCACCCTAACCAATTGCCATCGGTACATAACTACGACGCTTGGAAAGACACCTACGACGAGTCGCAAGACCCAATGGCTGCCTCAGAGGCTATGTACGCTGCCGCGCACTAGCGCAGCTTGGAGTAGGCGATGAATACGCTGCATTATGACTTTGTGATTCTGGGTGCGGGCTTGTCGGGCATTGGCGCGGCTTGCCGGCTGAACAGGGCGATGCCCGGTAAGTCTTATACCGTGTTGGAGCGTCGCCAAGCCATTGGCGGTACTTGGGATTTATTTAAATACCCCGGTATTCGTTCCGACTCAGATATGACCACCTTCGGTTACAGCTTTAAGCCTTGGAAAAGCCCAAAGTTATTAGCTGACGGCCCGTCTATTAAGGCTTATGTGACCGAAGCGGCTGAAGAACACAAGGTAATCCCCAATATTCGTTTTAAAACGGAAATTGAGCAGGTGGAGTGGTGCTCTAAAGCCGGGCGATGGACAGTCACCAGTAAAGATATCGAGAGCGGGGAGTGCACACGTATTAGCGCGCAGTTCATCGTGAACGGCACGGGTTACTACAACCACAAGAAAGGCTATACGCCGGAATTTGCTGGTCGCGATAACTTTGAAGGCCAAATTGTGCACCCGCAGTTTTGGCCGGAAAATTTGGAGTACCAAGGCAAAAACGTAGTGGTGATTGGTAGTGGTGCAACTGCCGTGACCTTAGTACCGAATATGGCCAATAAGGGCGCCCAAGTCACCATGCTGCAACGTTCGCCGACTTACGTGATTTCGGTGCCGGAAGTGGACCCTGTTTACGTGTGGATGAGCAAAGTCATGCCGGTAAGCTGGGTGTTTGCTATTTCGCGTGTGCGCAATGTTTTGCTGGGCCGGGCGCTGTATAACGCAGCTGGCCGTTGGCCAAAGTTGGTGCGCCGTTTCCTTCTGGGCGGTGTTAAGTCCCGCCTAAAAGGCAAGGCCGATATGGCTGACTTTGAGCCGCGTTATAACCCTTGGGAACAGCGTTTATGCGCGGTGCCGAACGGCGACCTGTTCAAGGCGATTGTTGACGGCAAAGCCTCTGTAGTGACCGACGGCATTGAAACTTTCGATAAGACTGGCATCCACTTGAAGTCGGGTAAGCATTTAGCCGCTGACATCATCATTACCGCCACGGGTTTAGAAATGCTGGCTTTCGGTGGTGCCGAGGTGAAGGTAGATGGCCAGCCGGTCGCCGTTAGCGAACGTATGCTGTACAAAGGCATGATGTTTGAAGGCGTGCCTAACTTTTTGCATATCAACGGTTATTTCAACGCATCGTGGACGTTGAAAGCCGACATTGTGACCGATCACTTTTTACGGGTGGTTAAGCATATGGATGAAACCGGGGCCGACGTGGTGACGGCTAATGCAGGTGCCGCAGCGCGTAATAAGCCGCAAAAAGATAATGAACCCGGCTATGTGCAGCGAGGTGCGCATACTCGCCCGATGGAAGGCGAGAAAAAGCCTTGGGCGGCGTTGGGGGATTATTTAAGTGATGCGGTGCAACTAAAGCTTGGGCGGGTAACCCACTCAGCATTGGAATATCGCCGCACCAGCGGCGGAACAGCTTTGGTAGAGGATGCTGCTACCGAAGCCGTGTAAAGGTTGTCGTAGTTGCTGGCAAGTGACTACACTGCTGATCTAGTTTGGTTTGGGCCGGGGCCCAAATTAGGCAATACAACGAGGAGAATTCCATGACACAAGTGGAACATAAAGAGCCTATTCAAGTTCGCGCGAATTTGGATTTCGGCTTTGAGTCTGACGATATCCCGCGTTATTGGTTAGCGGGTGATCCGTTCCGTAGTCGGATGGTGGACGCTGTGCAAGCTACGTTCCCAGATGGTGAGCGCTATTTTATTGCCTCTGTAAACGCTTTTCGAAAAGACATTACCGACCCTGCATTGCTAGAAGAAGTGAAAGACTTTTCCCAGCAAGAAGGGCATCACGGTCGTGTGCACACCGATTACAACGACCGCCTGCAACGCCAAGGCGTTAATGTTCGTGCCTTTACCAAGCACACACAAAAGCTCACCAATTATCGACTTAAACACTATTCGGCGAGTTATAACGTCGCCTTGACTGCAGCCTTAGAGCACTTCACCGCCATGCTGGCCGAGCTGTTCTTCGCCCGTAAGCAAGTGATGGCCGGTGCAGACGAACGTGTAAGAGCGATGCTGGCTTGGCATGCGATTGAAGAAATGGAACACAAGGCCGTGGCGTTTGATGTGATGCAGAAAATTGCCAAAGTAGGCTACTTCAAACGTTGTTTGGCGATGACGCACGCTACGCTGTCTTTCATGTTGTTTGTAATGATTGCGCCGTGGTTTATGTTGAAGATGGATGGTCTGAGCTTTGGCGGCAGGCTAAAAGCTTACGGCAAAGGCATGGCTTGGATGTTTGGGCCGCGCAACGGCATCTTCTTGCGGATGGTCGGCATGATTGCGCATTACTACCGACCGGGGTTTCACCCGACGCATTTGCCGTCGGTACACAATTACCAAGCCTGGCTTGACGGCTACGGCGAAGAACAAGATCCAATGGCAGCATCACGAGCAATGCATGCGGCAGCGATTTAAAAAAAGCCCCTGGAGAGGGGCTTTTTTCTAGGTTTAGCTTAAGGCCCTAAGGGCAATCAGCGACTGGTCCGTCAATTACAAACTCGTTTGATATGCCTTCATACGGGGTCAGTATGCTGGCTTGGTTAGCGACCCCTTCAAAGCGAATGCGGAATGTGCCGGGCTGGGTATTGCGTGGAATACGCCAGAGAATTTCAGCTATATGGTTTGTCGATGGCCCTAACTGCGGTTGCGGATTATTGGGCCGCCAGTTGTAGGTGGTTTCTGGGTCGGCATCGCGGTAGACCACTTGCCACTCGCCGCTTTCATTCTGGCGCTCGACGAATAAGAAGCTGCTGTCGGTTTTCAAATCACTATTGGGGCTAGAAGACTGGAAGTCGACTCGAACAGTTTCGCCCGGCGCGTAGCTAGCGCTAGGTTGTAGCGTTACGTTGCCAAAGGCGCCGCTGTCGGTACCTTGAGTGGGTAGCAGTTGGAATAGTTGTGGCGACGTCACAGGTGGCGTGGGGCCGGGGTCGCTGGCGTTGCCATTAATCATATCTAATGCTAAGCGGCGGGTTTCTTGTTGCACAGCCGCTAAGGACCATGGGCCGAATTGATTCGAGGCGGCCTCGTACATCTGTAGCGCGTATTCTTCGCGGGTGGTGAGATAGCTGACGTAGTCGTTGGCGAGGCCATTAATCACCACGTAGTCGACGCCATCATTCTTTAGAACGTCTAATAGCGTGGCGCGAATGCGGCGGCCGGCCATGGTGGTGATTTCCCAAGGTAGACCGACAATGGCGAGGTTGCCAATCCGGAATAACTGGAACGGCACAACCGTGGCCGAGGCGTTAACGGGCGGCCCAAAGATAAACAGGATGGGTTTCTCGGCTTGGCACTCAAGGTTTAAGCCGGGCAGGGTGCCGAGGTTGCAACCAACGGCGGCCGAAAATAGGTTGGTTGGCACATTGCCATTGGTTAGGGCGCGGAATTCGTCAGCCGCCAGTTGCGCTGCATCTGGGTCGGCGCAGCTAATGCCTGATTCGGTAAATTGACCTTGCTCACCCGGTTGCGCTCCGTGGCCAGCGGCGGGGAAGGAAACGCCCATGGCGGCGTTGCAGGTGCGCTTGGGGTTGGCGTCCAGTTCTGGTGGATGAATAAGCGAACTCAGCACCACCGGGTCGGTAACTTCGACTTGGTCCATTTGTACATAGCCAAAGCGATAGTCGACGGGGCCGGTCACAGTTTCATTCGCCTGCGCGTGTAGGGTTAAGGCTTTTAGTAGTTGCTTCTGGCCATTGGCAACGGTAACAGCATTAGGCTCGTTAGGCGGCAAAAAGGCGTCTTGCTCGGCGCGTTTTTCGTCATTGTCGAACCACATTTGGGTGAAGGCATCGCCTTCATCAGCTTGCATAAAGCTGGCCACAAAGCCGGGATGGTTTTCGGCTTCAAAACGCTCAAATTGATAGGCCGCATAGCCTTTGTTGTCGCCACTAATCGGTACAGCGCCAAGGCCGTAGTCGGAAATCGCATCCGATGTGGGGTGTACTCCAAACCAGTTCATGCTGCCAACTTGGTTGCCGTCGGCTTGTAAGAACTTCAGTAGGGTCATTAAGCGAGGAGTGTCGACGTCGTTGCCGTCTTCATCTTGGTATTGCTGACGTTCTGATTCTGGGTTTTGTTGGTAGGCGGGGATGGCGCGGTTTTTATTGGCGCCGGTCAACTCACCTTGGTTAATTAAGATGCTGCCGTTTTGTGGATTGGCGACGAGATTTTCGTGCGCTTGTTTGATGGAGTTAAAGAGGCCGTCAACGGTGATATCAAACGTTTGCGTGTCATGCCCAAAGCGTAGTGCGTTAAAGGCGGTGAAATGGGCTTGGCCGCCGGGTGTTGAATGCGTGTGGGTGGCATTCATCATGATGTTTTCTTCGTTGTACAGACTGGCCAAGGCTGGGTCTGCCGCCACTCGATCTAAAACCGCTTTGCGTACCGACTCGAACAACATGCCGGTATCGGTAATCGCCAACACAACGCGTTTGTTATTACAGGGCGAGTGCACTACAAAACTACGCGCGTATTGGCGCATATAAATACCGGCGGAGTAGTTCTCGGGGCTTTCGTTGCCCATATGAATTTTGCCGCCAGCTGGGCCGGTGATATCGGTTTTGGCAGCTGCGAAGATGAAATTGCTATTACCATCGCAGGCCGGCACTGACTGTACGCCAGCAGTAGCTGCCGCGGCAGGGATGGTGCTTGCTGAGGAGGCTTGTAAACCTTCGCCGTATTCCAACCAAGGGCTTTCGGCCACACATTTGCCTTCTGCAGATAATGGGCTGTTGGCTTGGCTGTTTCCGCCAGTGTTGTTCGCGCTGGGACTGTTATTGCCACAGGCGGTTACAAGCAATAGGGCGGCACCAATGCCAGCGATTGGTGTTAGTCGATTCAGGATCATATTGTCTCGCTCCGTATCCAGCAGATCGGCTAGATATGCGGCTGATAGGTTTATGTTATGCCGTTGTTTGGGCGATCTTAGCAAATCGCACCGGCTACTGCTTTTGCTGCAGAGCAGGCTAGGTATACTGCTGCAAACTTCGGCGCTGATCGAAGCAGGAGACAATAAATGACAGAAGAAAAACGTCGCGCTTACTGGCGTGAAAATTTGCGCCTAATGGGCGTGCTGATGCTGGTTTGGTTTGCGGTTTCGTATGGCGCCGGGATTTTGTTTGTAGAGGCGCTAAATAGCTTTTCTTTAGGTGGTTATCCACTGGGTTTTTGGTTCGCTCAGCAAGGCTCTATCTATAGCTTTGTAGTGCTGATTTTTGTCTACGTCTGGCGCATGAATGCGCTGGATCGCAAATACGACGTGCACGAGGAGTAGGCAAGCGCATGGACACTCAAACCCTAACTTTTATTGCCGTTGGCCTTAGCTTCGCACTGTATTTTGGGATTGCGCTGTGGTCGCGCGCTGGTAGCACCAAAGAGTTTTACGTGGCTGGCGGCGATGTTTCGCCGGTGGTGAATGGCATGGCTACGGCGGCTGATTGGATGTCGGCAGCGTCGTTTATTTCCATGGCCGGTTTAATTGCCTTTAAGGGTTATGACGCTTCGGTTTACTTAATGGGCTGGACCGGTGGTTACGTGATGTTGGCACTCATGCTGGCGCCGTATTTGCGTAAGTTTGGCAAATTCACCGTGCCGGAATTTATTGGTGAACGTTATTACTCTAAAGCGGCCAGAACCGTGGCCGTGATCTGTCTGATTGTGGCCTCGATTACCTACGTAATTGGGCAAATGAAAGGCGTTGGTGTGGCCTTCTCGCGCTTTTTGGAAGTCGACTTTACCGCTGGCGTGATGATTGGCATGACCGTGGTGTTTTTCTATGCCGTATTGGGCGGCATGAAGGGCATTACCTATACCCAGGTGGCGCAATACTGCGTGCTAATTTTTGCTTACACGGTGCCGGCCATTTTTATCTCGCTGCAGTTAACCGATAACCCTTTGCCGCAATTGGGCTTGGGTAGCCAGATGGCGGATGGCAGCGGCAGCTTGCTGCAGAAGCTGGATAAAGTACTGGTCGACCTAGGCTTCAGCCAATACACCGCGCAAAAGGGCAGTACTCTAAATTTATTCTTGCTAACGCTGTCGCTAATGATCGGTACCGCGGGCTTGCCGCATGTGATCATGCGCTTCTTTACCGTGCCTAGCGTTAAGGATGCGCGTAGCTCGGCCGGTTGGACTTTGGTGTTTATCGCTATTTTGTATACCACCGCCCCCGCAGTCGGTGCGATGGCGATGTTTAACTTAGTGAAAACGGTGCAAACCGACACGGTTGGTGTGCTGCAAGCCAATTTGGAATACGAGCAGCGCCCAGAGTGGTTTAAGAATTGGGAAACCACCGGCTTGCTGACTTTTGAGGATAAAAACGGCGATGGCCGTATTCAGTATTACAACGATAAAAATCCTAGCTTTGAAGCGCCGCCATCATGGGCGGGCAATGAGTTAAAGGTTGACCGCGACATTATGGTGTTGGCGAACCCGGAGATCGCTAAGTTACCGGGTTGGGTGATCGCTTTGGTCGCCGCCGGTGGTTTGGCCGCGGCGCTGTCCACGGCCGCAGGTTTGCTAATGGCAATCTCGTCGGCGATTTCGCATGACTTGGTGAAAGGTTTAATCAAACCCAATATTTCAGAAAAAGGTGAGCTATTGGCTGGGCGCGTGGCAATGGGTGCCGCCATTGTCGCTGCCGGTGTGATGGGGATAAATCCGCCCGGTTTTGCGGCGCAGGTAGTGGCGCTGGCCTTTGGTTTGGCGGCCAGCTCCTTATTCCCCGCCATATTGATGGGTATTTTTAGTAAACGCGTTAACCGCCAAGGTGCGATTGCCGGCATGTTGACTGGCCTGACTGCGACGCTAATTTATATCTTCTGGTTTAAGGGCTGGTTCTTTATGGCCGATACCGCAATGGCACCTAACAACTCAGCTAATTGGTTCTTGGGTATTTCGCCAGAGGCATTTGGCGCCGTTGGTGCGGCGCTGAACTTTGTAGTGGCGTTAACGGTTAGTCGTCTAACGGCAGCGCCGCCACCAGAGGTTCAAGCCTTGGTTGAGGCGGTACGGGTTCCGAGAGCTTAGTGATAGCTGGCTTGGCTAACGATTTAGCCAAGCCGCTTCTTCGCCCGGTTCGGGCAAAATTTCGCCGCCTTCCATACCCCAGCTGGCGGGGAAACCGATCAGCTCGACTGCAACATCATCACTAGCTAATCCCGCGGCTTCGGCAATGCTGTTGATTAGGTTATTACGCAGGCTGTCGGTGAGTTCTTGGTTGCGGTTGCCACCGCTACGAACGTTGCCAGTCACCGAAAGTTTGGCTTGGCCTTTAAGTGGGTGGTTGTCCATAAAGATGACATTCACAAACTCGGGAGGCGCGCCGGTGGTGTCGCAGTGGATGTCAGTAATGCGGTCGGCAATGGCTTTATTGGTTTGGGCATTGCTGCTGCCGCGTGAGGCGAGGGTGTAAACGGGCACGGTGGTCGCTCCGGTGATTGGTTGGGTTGAGAACCTAGTCTTATAGGCTGGGCGAAAAACGCAGCGGTTTGCCGCGGAGTTTGGCGCCCATTAAGTTGCTGGCCACATGCATACCAAAACGCAGGCGGCCCCAAGCGGAGAGGCGCCTTAAGGTGCTATCGGCAATGACCTTGAATTCGGTGGCATCGACTAAGGCTAGCATCAGGCTTTCTAGGTCTTGGCCGGTCACAGCTGACCATGCTTCTGCCAGTGCGGTTAGATAATCCACACGTTTTTTTTGTGGAAAACCGTTGTCGCATTCGGCGCTAACAATCGAGGTTTGTGAGGCCGCGTAATTAGTAAAAAAACGCCCGGCGGCGACTTCGCTCCAGATGACGGTTAACTTTTCTTGGCTAACGTGCTCGGCGTAGAGTCGTTTGAGTAGCTTTTCCAGCTCGCTGATTTGGGCGTCGCTGAATTGGTTCTCTTGAATCATAACGAGGACTTTTTTCATCTGTTTGCTCCTGCAAGGTCGGCAAAAGTGTTTTGTAACCATTCCGCGGCGGCCGCGGTTTCACTATCGGGGGAGGGTTTGTGTGCGAACACGAGGTAACAGGCTTGTTCCAACAACATGGGCGGCGCGCCAAAAGTTTGTAGTTTGCCGCTGTCTAGGCGAGGTTGAGTCAATGGCAATAAACCTAAGGCGATCCCCATAGCGTTCTCGGCGGCGCTGAGCGCGGTGTGATAGTTCTCAAAATAGAGCTGTTTGTTTTTAGCCAAGCTAATGCCTATTTTTTGCTCAGCGATTTCCCAGTCATTTACGTCGGTGCGTGCATGTATCAGGGTGGTTTGCTGTAATGCTGGCAGCGAGTTAATGGGGTGTTGGGCTAGAAAAGAAGGTGCGGCGAGGCCGCAGACGCTAAGCGACGACAAAAATTCACAATGCAATCCGGGCCACTTCCCATCACCTAGGCGAATGCCAATATCTACGGCCTCGCTCTCAAAGTCAGCGAGTTTGTCGGTGGTTTCTATTCGTAGGTCTATTTCGGGATGTTGGGCGTGAAAGTTTGGTAAGGCAGGCAATAAAATATCAAAGGCAATTTGAGCAGTGGTAGACAAACGCACGGTGGGGCTGGCTTGGCTGGCCACCCAACGTTGGTGACCGTTTTTAAAACGGTTAAGCGTTTTGTTAGCGACTTCGTAGTAACTGGCGCCTGCCTCGGTAAGCCTGACTTGGCGAGCGCTGCGTTTAAACAGCTCGGTGCCAAGAAGGCCTTCTAGCGTTTTGATTTGCTGGCTAATAGCCGAGGGTGTTACGCATAATTCGTCTGCTGCTGCTTTAAAGCTAAGCAGTCGTGCGGCGGCTTCAAAAGCGGGTAGTAGTTGTAGAGGTGGTGCCGTGTTCATCGTTTCGTTTCGCTAACGTAATGGGCCGATTTTCGGCCATATGGAGATGGTATGAGTTAGAAATTCTAATGTATGGCTAAGAATATATCGTTTGCTTTGGTTAGATGCTGGCTTTAGTGTGTCGCCACTAATTAACGAGCTGATGGCTACTGAGCCGCAATTTAGAGAAGGTAACGCAATGACAACGGTAACCGTGGCTGAAAGCTACACATTAAAAAACGGCAAGACCCTTAAAAACCGTTTTATGAAATCCGCCATGAGCGAGCAACTGGGCAATGACGTGCATAACCCAGATCAACGCCTAGTCAATGTCTATGGCCAGTGGTCAAAAGGCGGCTGTGGTTTGATTGTGTCTGGCAATATTATGGTTGACCGCAATCACTTGGGTGAGCCTCGTAATGTGGTCTTAGACGAGCAGTCGGATTTAGATGCCTTCCGGGCTTGGACCGCCGCGGCAACGGCCAACGGCAATGAATTTTGGGCGCAGCTTAATCATCCCGGTAAGCAGATTCCGAGTTATTTGAACAAAGCACCGGTGGCGCCGTCGGCCATTTCTTTGGGGCGTGGTTTGGAAAAAGCCTTTAATACGCCGCGCGAGTTAACTGGCGATGAAGTACGACAAACCATTGGCCGTTATGCCACCGCCGCGAAGTTGGCTAAAGACGTGGGCTTTACCGGCGTGCAAATTCACGGCGCGCATGGATATTTGGTTAGCCAGTTTCTGTCGCCACGCCACAACCAGCGTGATGACGAGTGGGGCGGCAGCTTGGAAAACCGTATGCGTTTTGCGCTTGAGGTGTACAAAGGTATGCGTGCAGCCGTGGGTGACGATTTTCCTGTGGCTATCAAACTGAATTCAGCAGACTTTATGAAAGGTGGCTTTACCGAAGAGGAGTCTATGCAGTTTGTGCAGGCGTTATCTGAGGCCGGTATTGACCATGTTGAGATTTCTGGCGGCACCTATGAAAGCCCAGAAATGGTTCAAGAGACACCTAAAGAAAGCACCCGCCAGCGAGAAGCTTTCTTTATGGATTACGCCGAGAAAGTACGCAAGGTTACGGATGTACCTTTGGCTGTTACCGGTGGATTTCGTACCACACGAGGTATGAATGACGCCCTACAAAGCGGCGCCATGGACTTTGTTGGTATTGCGCGTCCGCTTTGTTTGGATGCGGCGTTACCGAATAACGCGATTGCCGATGAAAACTACCGTATCGACTTGCCGCATTTGTCTACCGGCATTAAGTCAGTCGATCAGCTCGCCGCGCATAACATCACTTGGTACGAAGCCCAGCTTTGGCGCATGGCTAAGAACAAGGCTCCTAAGCCGAATATGAGTGCATGGCGCAGTTTTGCCATCACCATGTTAGCTAACGGTAGTACCGCTATTAAGCAGCGCCGCGCTTAGCGGTCAGTCTTCGCGATTAACGCTGGCGGGCCTAATAACTTAGGCCCGCCGGTTTGTTTGGCTTTACTGTAAAGGCAGCACCTGGTTGATGCAGTGTGACGGCTCTGGCGGGATGTATTCCGGCGCGTCCTCAGGTTTGTCGAGGATGTCGCAGCTAGCCAATATGCGGCGTGTGGCAACAAAGATGCCGTTGAGTACATGGCGTTGAAAATCCACGTCTTGATACAGCGCGGCCTCATGTCCCAATGCGGTGTACCAAGCGCGGCCGGCAAATTTGTCGTGACACCAAGTCATTGGATGGTCGCCCTGGGTGCCGCTAAAACCTTGCTCTGGGAACGATGGGTTGCGTGGATCACAGCTGGTGTTGGGGACTTGTAGGTAGCTGGATTCATCGATGCGCGTGAGTACGCGTACTTCTTCCCTAGGGTTGGTTTTAAAGCTGTAGAACTCTTCCATTGGAAAGATATTCCACTCTGGCGCTACGTGGCTAACGCTGGGGTGTTCGCTGTCTTCAACAATAATGGTGCCGGGTTGGTTTAACACCGGGTGGGCGAGGAAATAGGCGCCGACCAATTCACCATAAAAAGGCCAGTCATGCTCGGTGTCGGCCGCTGAGTGAACGCCAACAAAAGCACCGCCGCTGCGAATAAAACTTTCGAAGGCGACTTGTTGGTCTTCGTCGAGCACATTCAAGGTGGTGTTGAGGAAGAAAACAGCCTCATATTGAGCAAGGCCATCGGTAGTGAAGTCAGCCGGGTTTTCGCTTAGGACCACTTCAAAGTCATTGGCGCTGGCGAGGTCTTGTAGCATTTGCTTACCGGCTTCGATCGACACGTGCCGAAAACCGGCGGTGTGCGAAAAAACCAACATTTTGAAAGAGCCTTCACGAATCACAGGTTCTTCAATGGTAGGGATTTCAGTCGTTTGGCTATTGGGGCTGTCGCCGGGGCAGCCGAGTAATACAGCTGACAGACAAAATATGAGCACGATGCGAATCATTAGACGCCTCCTTGGGTAATGCCGCGAGCGATTCGCAGGGCATTGGCCAAAATGGTTAGGGTGGGGTTAAAGCCAGGGAAGGTTGGGAATAGCGAACCGTCGACGACATGTACGTTCTGACATTCGTGTAGGCGGCCTTGGGCATCGCAGACCGATGTCGCTGGGTCGTTGCCCATTCTTGCGGTACCGGCGTGGTGAGCGGTGTTGCTGGGGTGGTCGCTAATGGTTGGCTGCGGTAAGACCACAGCGGCGACAGCGCCGGGGGCAGCTAGACACATGGCTTCAAGGCGCGGCGCAAAATAAAGCGCAGCGGCTTTTTCATGCGCATGTGGCGAGTAGGTAACCCTTGCGATGGGTAAGCCATGCCAGTCGCGCATTGATGGGTCGAGGTCGACTCGGTTATTGGCTTGTGGCAAATCTTCGCCGACAAACTGAATGCCACCAATGCGTTGGCGGCCTAGCGAAGTCGTCATCGCGGCTTTGTGTGGCGCACCGTGAGGAATGCCAAGGCCGGCGTAAAAATAGGCTTCTGACATTAACGGTAGACCGCTGCCCACCTGAATTAAGCCACCTTTGAAATACGGCACGCCCTGCAACGTGGCGAGTGGGTCGGTAAACGGGCCGACAAGGTCGTCGACTTCTACCGTGGTGCTTTGGGCGCGTAGTGTTTGCACGTCGTAGCTAAATTCTGCGCCGCCGATGATGAAGTAATGGAACATCATATTGCGGCCGACTTGATCAGAACCGTTGCCTAGGCCATTGGGGTGTTGATCGTTGGCCGATAGCAGCAGTAAGCGCGCGGTTTGAATGGGCGAACCGGCAATAATGATTTTGTCGGCTGAGAGACGATGAGCGACATGGTCCTCGTCGTAGTATTCAATTTCGGTGGCGGTGTCGCCAGCGGCATTGGTATGAATCTTAAACACATGTGCGCGTTCTATCACGCGCACTTGGCCGGTTAATACGGCCGGGTTGAGGTAACTCGTTAAAGCATCGCCGCGGGCGTTAATAGGACAGCCAAAGCTTGAGCACATGCCGCAGGAATTACAGGCTGGACGTCCATCAAACTCACGCGAGTTAACCGCCGATGGGTAGGGGAACGGGTTGTAGCCAACGGTCTGAGCGCCAGCGGCCATTAGGCGCGCGGCGTAACCGGTGGGGTTGGGCGGCATTGGGTAGTTGCGGCTGCGTGGCGTTTGGTCCAGCACAAACTGTGGCATCTGCTCGGTGTCGCCTTGGACGCCAATGGTGTGTTCGACTTCGTCGTAAAACGGTTCAAGTTCCTCGTAGGTAATCGGCCAGTCGGCTACTTGAGCGCCGTCAATGGGGCCGCTGTCGCTGAGCATGGTGAAATCTTGCCGCCAGAAACGTGGGAATTTAGCGTTGTAATGCAGCGATGTGCCGCCAACGGCGGAACCGAGTGATTGGTGGGCGCCGTACTGGCTGCGCTCAACGCCATCGGCTGCCTCGGCCTGAGAGCGTCCCACTTGGGGCTCTAAGTTAGGGTGTGGAAAGCCGAAGTGGCGAGAGCTCTTAACTTCGTCACTTGAATACAGGGTTTCTAACTCACTACTTGGTTTTTCACCAAAACCGGGGCGCAGATTACGGCCGCGCTCAACAACGGTAACGTCCCAGCCGTTTTGGGCAAGCTCGTGTGCGGTAATACTGCCGGCCGGGCCGGAGCCAATAATGATGGCGCTAGGCATCGTTACACCGCCTCTTGTTTTTGTAGGAAGTTACGGTAGTTCTGCATCAGCTTTTTAAGCTGATTGATGTCGCCGCCGGAGCTGGCGATCAGGAATGACATCTCATCGGCCGAACCAATCACGGGAAACGACGTTGTTTTTCTGCTTAACGACTTGGGCGGATTGAATTCGCCGGGTTTAGTCGCTTGCGCTGATTTGTTAGCGGCACCTTCGTGGTAGGAGGCGGGTAATAGGGCATCGAATAAACCGGGGTTGTCGGCATTAACTACCTGCTCGTCGCTGTAACCACGTGGATGTACGTCGCCGTCGTAATTCGTAAAACCCCAGCCGGCAAAGTTTTGGTTGCCTTGGTATTCGGGCGCGCCATACATGCCTTTGATGGCTTCGCCGAACACGGTGCCGACAAAGCTCGCGACAGCGGCATCAGATGGGTCGTTGATAATTAGGTCGCGCTGCGCAGCGGATAGATCGGCAAAGCATTCAGCGCCTTGTTGTTGTGCGCGGCTGTCTAGATGCGCCAAGCCCTCGTCATAGATTTGTTGTAAGCCAACAATCGGGCCGTTCATTTCACGTTCGGGAATGCCTTGCGAGCCTTCGATGGTGGTGCGCCAAGCAATCTCTTCGTATTTGTCTAAGGGAATAAAACGCTGGAATTCGTTGGTGGGATGGCCGCCGCGGTCAGAGTAGGGCGCACCGGCATAGATAAAGGCCGGGCTGGTTTCAAACGCCGCCAGAAAGGCATCGATATGATCGACGCAGCGCGCCGTGGTCGCACCGGGCGAAATGTCTTCCGGAATTAGCCGGTCCAATAACGCTTCTAACGAATCGTATTGTTTTTGGTTTAGGTATTTGGCCGCTACGGTCGGGTTGTCCGGTGGGTTAATACCGGGGCCTGATACGGGACTGTCTGTTGTATTAGGCGAGTTGCCGCAACCTGGCAATGCCATCGTGGCGGTGATGGCTGCGGCGCCACCAGTTTGTAGCGCTCTGCGCCGACGTAAATCGGTTTTAGGCATAGTCTGCTCCAGCCCCTCTTTGTGGGCGTTATTTTGCAAAACATATTAACCAAAAACTAATTTGATAAGTTGTCCTTTGTGCCGATAAATTACTCGTATAAGTCAATTGTGATGACGGCGTTTGCGTTATCGTGTGACCAATAATTAAATGCGTGGGAGACACCTGTGGGCGATTTATATATCCGCTACGAATATTGGCTGGCGTTTTGGCAGCTATTGTTGGCAATGTTCGGCATGGGAGCAACCCTAAAGCCGGCTGACTTTGTCGCAGTGGTTAAAATTCCGAAAGCCATTATTGTTGGGTTGTCCGCGCAAATTGTTCTAGTGCCAGTGCTGGCCTATCTATTTTTGCAGCTGTTTGACCTGCCGCCTGGCGTCGCCGTTGGTTTAGCTATTGTGGCCGCTATTCCCGGTGGTACCAGTTCAAATATCTTTACCTACTTCGCGCGTGGTCATGTGGCTCTGTCCATCGCCATTACCGCGGTGACGACCATTGGTTGCTTGGTGACCGTGCCGTTCGTATTGGATTTGCTGATCGGCCCCTATGTGCCGGCCGATTTTGAGTTGCCTGCCCGACAGATTGCGCAAGAGATTCTAATTAGTCTGTTGATTCCTTTGGCAGCTGGCATGTTATTGCTAAAGGTGGCGCCGAAGATCGCCGAGCCGGTATCAAAGTGGTCTGTTCGGATCAGTCTGTTGCTGATTATTAGCATTATTGTTGGCGCGCTGGGAGCTGGCCGTTTGGATGCCGAAGCAATGGGCCTGAGTAACATGCTGGTGATTATTGGCTTTATTGTGCTGGTAATGGTGGTGGGTTTTGTAATCCCTAAATTGCTAGGGCTGCCGATCAGAGACGTCACCGCCATTGATATGGAAATGACGATTCGTAACGTCAATTTGGGGGTTTTGATCAAAGCCTCTTTATTCCCGGTTATGGCCGGTGTGGCCGACCCTTTAGGTGATTTGGCTCTATTTGCGATCCTGCTCTATGGCGGCGCTATGAACTTCCTAGTCATCCCGATGATACTGCTGGCTCGCAAAAAAATACCTGCAGCCTAGGAGAGAAATGATGAGCAACGTTGCCGAAACAGAATGGAAAAGCACCGCCTGTATTTTGTGTGCGCTTAATTGCGGTTTGAAGGTAAAAACCGAAGACGGGCGCATTACCAAAATTATTGGTGACAAAGAGCATCCGATTTCCCAGGGCTACGTTTGTGAAAAAGCGCAGCGGATGGATTACTACCAAAATGGTGCTGACCGTTTAAGTTCGCCGATGCGGCGTAAGGCTGATGGCATCTATGAAGCTATCGACTGGGATACCGCCATCAAAGAAGTCGCCGCCAAGCTAATGGGCGTAAAAGACGCTCATGGTGGCGAGAGCATTTTATATTACGGCGGCGGTGCTCAGGGTAATCACCTTGGTGGGGCCTATGGTGATGCCTTACTAAAAGCCTTGGGAGTGAAGTACAAATCCAATGCCTTGGCACAGGAAAAAACTGGCGAATTCTGGGTGCACGGCAAAATGTTTGCTGCCGCCGGCCACGGTGATTTTGAACACGCTGAAGTGTCTATTTTTATCGGCAAAAACCCTTGGCAGTCGCATGGGTTTGCCCGAACCCGTGCAGTGATTCGCGAAATTGAAAAAGACCCTAAACGCAGCATGGTGGTGATTGACCCGCGGGTGAGCGAAACCGCTGCCAAGGCGGATTACCACTTGCAAATCAAACCCGGCACCGACGCCTGGTGTTTGGCGGCCTTATTGGGTGTGCTGGTACAAGAGGACTTGGTTAAACGCGACTGGATGGCTAAACATACCAGTGGTTTTGACGCTATTGAAGAAACCCTGCAAAAGATTCCAGTGACCGAATATGCCCAAGCCTGTGGCGTGGATGAGCAGTTGCTACGCGATACCGCACGCCGCATTGGATCGGCCGATAGTGTCTCGGCGTTTGAAGATTTAGGCATGCAGATGTCGGTGCATTCAACACTAAGTAGTTACCTACAGCGTTTGTTGTGGACCACTACCGGCCATTATGGCCGCAAAGGTACGGCTAATGCCTTTGTGCCTTTCTTGTCGCTGGCTAAGGCCAGTAAGGGCGATAACACCGCTAAGAAAACCACCGGCCCCAGCAAAAAGCGCGTTAGCCCGGTGTTGGGCGAGAAGATCATTATTGGTTTGATTCCCTGCAATATTATTCCGGACGAAATCCTCACCGATCACCCCAAGCGTTACCGTGCCTTTATTGTTGAAAGCGGCAACCCGGTACATTCGCTAGCTGACAGCCAACGTATGCGCGAGGCTATGCGTGCGGTGGATGTGTCAGTAGTGATTGATGTGGCAATGACCGAAACCGCACGTCAGGCGGATTATGTGTTGCCAGCCGCGAGTCAGTTTGAAAAGGCCGAGGCAACCTTCTTCAGTATTGAATTCCCCGATAACGCCTTCCATGTGCGCCAACCTTTGTTTGATGCCAAACCCGGCACCTTGCCCGAGGCTGAAATTCACGCGCGCTTGTTAGAAGAAATGGGCGTGTTATCAGACAAAGATTATGCGCCGTTGCGTCGCGCCGCCAAGCTCGGTTTATGGGCGTTTACGCCAGTGTTCTTAGCGTTGGCAGCAGCCAAACCTAAGATTATGAAATACGTACCGGTGGTGTTGTACCGCACCCTAGGTGAAACCCTGCCGAAAGGTATGGAGGCCGCGGCGGTGGTGTGGGGCATGGCCTTGTTGCATATTCAAGGCAACCCGAAAAGCGCCAAACGTGCCGGCTTTGGCGGCCCGTTACCATTTGCAGCGAACAAGTTGTTTAAGGCCATTATCAATAACCCCTCTGGGGTGACATTTGCTCGCGCTACCTTTGAAGATAGTTGGGCGGCCATTGGCATGAAAGACAAGAAAATTAATCTGCATATTCCAGAAATGCTGGAAGAACTGCAGAAAATTGAGTCGACGCCGCTACCAACCCAGCAGGGTTACCCGTTTATCCTCTCAGCCGGTGAGCGCCGTACCGAGACATCTAACACTGCCGTGCGCGATGCTAGCTGGCACAAAAAAGGCCTCTATGCGGCGTTGCGCATTAGCCCTAAAGATGCCGAAGGTATTGGTCTAGAGACTGGTGATGTGGTGAAGCTGAGTACTCGCCGTGCTACTGCTGAAGTGCCAGTTGAGGTGAGCGAGATGATGCAGCCCGGGCATATTTCATTGCCTAACGGCACCGGTGTTGAATACACCGATGAAAACGGCGATGTTTTGAAGATGGGCTTAGCACCGAATGAGTTTACTGCCAGCGAAGACCGAGACTTTTTAGCTGGTACGCCTTGGCATAAATACATCCCAGCTAAGCTAGAAAAGGTTGCCTAATGGCTAGCCTGCCACAGCGGCATCGTGACTATGAAGCGAGCGTGCGGCGCGCGGGCAAATTCCGTTGGTTGGTTAAGGGCGGCACGGCACTATCTAAAGAGCGTTGGCAGGCATTAGGTGAAGGGCTTGAGCAAGGCGATAAGCCAGCCGACGCAGTGGTGGCATGGCTGCATGACTATGGCGTAAAGCCGGGCCGGCTACTGTTAGACAAGGCTATTGCTCGCGGTGTAGATAGTTTGACGGCTGAAGAACAGGCCGCTGCGCAGCCGCTGCTGACATTTATGCAGCAGGTAGAACGCCGCCCCGATTGGTTAGATGACGAGCTGCTGGTACTGGGCTCGCGGGTGTTGGATCGGGTGCATCCTGTCAGTTACTACGTGCTGCGTGATGCCGCCTTAATGACCGGGTATTTGTCATCCGATTTAAATAAACCGCTATTAATGACCGGTGCCTTAAAAGGTGGCGCTAGTCGGCGCGTGGCGCAAACGATGAAATGGTTTGCCGATTGCGCCAAGTCAGGCGGCCTAGAGCGCTGGGGCGATGGTTTTCGTTCCACCTTACATGTGCGTTTGCTGCATGCGATGTTTAGAGACAGCTTGCCTAAACACGCTGACTGGGACCGCGACGAGATGGGCTTGCCCATTAATCAAACCGATATGGTGGCGACTTGGTTGGGCTTTTCTGTGGTGTTCTTAGGCGGTGCTCGGTTGATGGGTGTGCCGTTCACCGCGCGCGAATCCAAAGCCGTTATGCATTTGTGGAAATATGCCTGCTGGTTAATGGGCGTAGAAGAGCGCTGGTTAACTGACGACGAGACCGAAGCGCGGCGTTTGTTATTCCATATTTTTGGTACTTACCGTGGCGCTAACGAGAGTAGCCGCCAGATGGGTTTGGCCTTAAAAGGCGAGGTGCCGCAAATACCGTTTAAGCGCTGGCGGCCGCTGGTGTGGCGCTGGGAACAAGCCAAGCATCTATCGCTGACTAGCTTGTTTGCCGGGCCGGCGGGTATGCGTCGCTTAGGCTTACCGATGTGGATGCCGCCTTGGTATCCGATGCTGGCGTTTCCAATTAACTTAATTCGGCACGGCGTTCTACGTTTGTCGCCCGCCTTACAGCGGTGGGCCGAGCGCCGTGGTCATCAGGCGCGTGAAGACCTGGTGCAGTTGCACTTTGGAATAGAAACGCCGGATTTGGCTGAGTTTTAAAGCCAGCCAACCTTACGGCGCAGATAGTTGGTCCTTGCGCAGTTCGCTGCTGTTTAAGGGCAACTGATAGAACAAACCATCGTTCGCGATGGTGGTGCCATGAGCGCGCACCTTGGAGATGCCACGTAGAAAAATGCGCTCGGCTATTTTGTTAGGCGGCGGTGGAGTGAGGTGGTAGAGCACCAACTCTTGCACCTTGGCTTCATTGGCGGCCTCGGCGGCTTCAACCGGTGAGGTGTGGTAGTCGCGAATGTCGAAGAAGATTCTTTCTAATTGAGGCTTGTCGAGCTCGCTCGCGACGGTTTGCAGCTGCTGTACCATATGCTGTGCTTGGGCTTCATGGAATAACAGGTCGGCGTCAGCCGCGGCGTCAATCAGCGTGGCTGATTTTACGGTATCGCCTGAAACTACAATTGAGCGGTCGCCGTAGTCGAAGCGATAGCCCAGAGCCGGGTGGATTGGTGCGTGATCCACCGCAAAAGCGGTCACGGTAAGTTTGCCATCTTGGTGGATCACTTGCGGCAGCTCTGCAACGGTAATGGCTGCCATCTTGGCTGTTTCCGGTCTGAGATATTCAGCGCCGTGGTGGCTAATCCGATATTGGCGGTCCTGCGCATAGGCCTGATTAAAGCCAGCTACCACGGTTTCAACGCCCTTGCCGCCGTAGACGTTTAGCTCGCTGTCACGGCCAGCGGCCCAGCTCTGCATGTTGTATTCGCCTAGCTCAACAATATGGTCAGAATGAAAGTGGGTGATAAAGACACCTGCTAGCTTTTCCGCCGGAATACCGCGTAGGGCCAGATTGTTCCAACTGCGAGAACCGGTGTCGACAACGTAGAACTTGTCACCAGCAAAGATAGCAATACAGGGCCCGGCGCGCTTTGGCGAAGGAAAGGGTGATGTACTACCGCAAACCAACGCGTTTAATGAGTCTTGTTGGAATAGGTCGCTGGTGTCCTGCGCCATACGGCTTTTGATAACCGTAGCCATCAGCTTATCTTGTACGGTATGGCTTTGAAGAGCGAGATAGCCGCTGGCGGCGACAAGAAGTAGGGCGACGATAAGTTTGCGCATGTGTTTTAGTGTTTGCGATTGTTCTGGTTGGATGCAGTGTAGGGCATGTTGCTGACAATAAAAAAGCCCACGCTTATTGCTAAGCGTGGGCTTTATGAGTGTAGCTAAACAGCGTCTAACTTTTCTTGATGTCTTGGATCTTAACTGCCCATTCAGCAGGGCCGGTTTGGTGAACCGACTCGCCATTGACGTCAACAGCGACGGTGACGGGCATATCTTTAACTTCAAATTCGTAGATGGCTTCCATGCCCAGTTCTGGGAAGGCAACCACTTTAGAGCCAACAATGGCTTTGGATACGAGATAAGCAGAACCGCCCACGGCCATTAGATACACGGCTTGGTGTTTCTTGATGGCTTCGATCGCAGCAGGGCCGCGTTCTGCTTTACCGATCATGCCGATAAGGCCTGTTTTCTCGAGGATATAGTCGGTGAACTTGTCCATACGGGTGGCGGTGGTGGGGCCGGCTGGGCCAACCACTTCTTCACGCACTGGGTCTACCGGGCCAACGTAGTAGATGAACTTGCCGCTCATGTCGACGTCTTCTGGCAGGCCTTCACCGGACAGGAACAGCTCTTGCATTTTCTTATGCGCAGCGTCCCGGCCGGTTAGCATTTTGCCGTTTAGCAATAGGGTTTCACCTGGCTGCCATGAGGCAATATCTTCTTTGGTGATTTCATCCAAATTTACGCGGCGGCCAGACGCGCCAATGTCTTGGGTGATTTCTGGCCAGTCTTCTAGGCTTGGCGGTGTTTGTAGGCTCGGGCCGCTGCCGTCAAGCACAAAGTGGGCGTGGCGGGTGGCAGCACAGTTAGGAATCATGGCTACGGGTAGGTTAGCGGCGTGGGTTGGGTAGTCGTGAATTTTGATATCCAAGACGGTAGTAAGGCCGCCAAGGCCTTGAGCGCCAATGCCGAGGTCATTAACCGCGTCCATCAGTTCTAGGCGTAGTTCTTCTACGCGGGTCAGCTCAGCGCCGCTAGCGGCTTTGTCGCGTAGCTCATGGATGTCGACCGGCTCCATTAATGATTCTTTAGCCATCACCATGGCTTTTTCGGCGGTACCACCAATACCAATACCGAGCATGCCCGGTGGGCACCAGCCAGCGCCCATAGTCGGTACGGTTTTGACAACCCAATCAACAATGCTGTCGGATGGGTTCAGCATGACGAATTTGGTTTTGGCTTCAGAACCACCGCCTTTGGCAGCGACTTGTACGTCTACGGTATTACCCGGAACCACTTCCATATGGATAACGGCTGGGGTGTTGTCTTTGGTGTTTTGGCGTTTGCCGGCAGGGTCTTTCAGAATAGACGCGCGCAAGACGTTGTCTGGGTGGGTGTAAGCACGGCGTACGCCTTCGTTTACCATGTCGGCCACTGAAATATCGCTGTCAAACTGCACATCCATACCGATCTTAAGGAATACGGTCACAATGCCGGTGTCTTGGCAGATAGGGCGGTGGCCTTCGGCGCACATGCGTGAGTTGATCAGGATTTGCGCCATGGCATCTTTGGCGGCTTTGCTTTCTTCTTTTTGGTAGGCCTCGTGCACCGCGTCGATAAAATCTTTGGGGTGGTAGTAGCTAATGAACTGCAGGGCGTCGGCAACGCTGTCGATAAAGTCGTTCTTTTTGATTGTGGTGGTCATTAGCTAGGCTCCGAATAAGCTGGCGTTATGTTAGGGTGCGCGCGATAAATAAGCGGCTAGTGCATAGTCAGCCGCGTATTTTACGGATTAGGACGCTGATATGACAGATGAAGCAGACAAGCTTTTAGTAAAAGACAAACTTAATTTAGAAACCGCCCAAATTGAATGGACGGCTTTGGCACGTGACTTTGCGGCTGGGCGCGTGATTAGCGTGCATCAAAGCTTAGATTTGGTTGAGGTGGCGACGGCTTTTGCAGAGGACAAAACGGACTCGGTTAAGGCGTGGATGAATGAGCAGCAAGTGCAGCCGGTGACTGACGAACAGGCGCTGGCTTGGCACGAGGCCGATGCCGACGTTTGGGCAGTAGTCGTAAGGCCTTGGATATTGGTGCAATCGTCAATTGTGAACTAAGCTTAAGTTGCGTAGAGTGGGTCGCTAAGCGCTAGCTAGAATGTCGGGGAGAGCATTCGGGGTTTGGTGTACACCGTTTTGAAAAGTTAAAGACAAGTTCGTAAGGGGTTCCGATTTGTCTACTGCAGCTACAGCTAAAAAATCGCTCAGCTTTAAGCGCGTTTTATTTGTGTGCTTTTTGGCCGTTGCCATCGCGCCGGTGGTAATGCTGACGGCCTGGATTCAGCAACAGGCCTATCAACAAGAGCGCGAGCGGGTTCATGACAACCACCTACTGGTGGCCAGCAATATTACCCACGCGCTAGATCGTTATGCCTTAGACGTTAAGGCAGCCACAACTACCGTGGCTGGATTGTTCGCGACCGGGTCAGATCTGCAGCCAGTGGCGCCATTGTTGTCGCGCCTAGAATTCAATCATTTGTGCCTGCTGGGCGCTGAAAACGATGTGCTAGCTAAGGTGATGGCACCCGATAACCCTGCGCCGCATATGTGGCCGGGCGGTTTTGATGACTTGCGCGCGCGCTCTTCAGCGGAATTGTCGTTTCTTCCTGTTGCCGTAACAGCGGATGGCACACCCGCCATTTGGCTGACTCAGCAATATGAAGATGGTCGCTTGTTGGTTGGCGTAATTAACACCGATTACTTTTTGGCGGTGCAGAAGCTGGTTAAGTTTGGTATCCGCGGTCATGCGGCGGTGGTTGACCAGACCGGCTTGGTGGTGGCGCATCCCAAACAAGCCTGGGTAGAAGAGGCTAAAAGCCTGGCTGCCATTTCCCCGGTGCAGGCTATGGTTAGGGGCGAAAGCGGCGTGATCGAGTTCTATTCGCCGGCGGTTAAAGCCGACATGATTGCGGGCTATGCGACGGTGCCATCCTCGGGCTGGGGGGTGATGGTGCCTCAGCCTTTGGCAGAACTGAAAGATGCGGCAAAACGGCATAGTTATATTGCCTTAGTCATTGGTTTGGCAGGCGTTCTGCTAGCGGCGTGCTTGGCCTGGCTGTTGTCAGGTTGGGTCACCGGACCGATTACGCATTTGGTAAAAGCGACCCAGAACTGGTCGGGCGGCAAAAGACCGCAATTCGAAGGTCCTAAAGAATTCCTGCCGTTAGAGCTAAACCAGCTAAGCCGAGCATTTGAGCGCATGGCCAAGCGTATCAATTTGACGCATGCCGAACTCAAACATCAAGCCGAAAAAGATGGCCTTACAGGGCTAACCAACCGTGTTGAGATTCAATCGTCTCTGAATTCGGCGGTAGCCAATTTGAATGCCCGAGGTTCGACCAAGGTTGGCTTGCTGTATGTTGATTTAGATCGCTTTAAGGCGATTAATGACAGCCTAGGCCATGCTTTTGGTGATGAGGTGCTAGTCAGTGTGGCCAATCGGCTAGAGACTATTGCTGAGGATGCGCTAGTCGCAAGGCTGGGTGGCGATGAGTTTTTGCTGATTGTTCAGGGCGTGGTGGATCGGCAGCTGTTATTTAGCACCGCGGCTGAGGTAGTGAAAACTATTCAGGAGCCATTCTGGGTGGGCGACCATAGTGTCCGCATTGACTGCGCGGTGGGTATTGCGGTGGCACCGGATGATGCAACGGATGCAGAGGTTTGTTTGCGTCGTGCAGATTTGGCGATGTATCACGCCAAGCGCGATAAGGAAGAGCGGATCTGCTTCTACGCCCCCTTTATGCAGGCGGAGCTGGATCGGCGGCAAAAAATTGAGCAGTCATTGCGGGTTGCGCTGCAGCAGGGCGGCTTAACGCTGGCGTATCAACCGCGGGTTGACTTAGAAACAGGGCATTCGCTTTGTGTTGAGGCCTTACTAAGGTGGCCGGCGATGCAGGGCGCTGAGAGTGTTAGCGTGCCGGAGATCATTCAAGTCGCTGAGCAGGCCGGCTTAACCAACCAACTAGGGCGCTGGGTGCTGGATACGGTATATCGGGAAACTATCGACCTATTAGGCAGCGATGGGGCGCCTTTAAGTGTTTCGGTCAACTTGTCGGCGGCTCAGTTCGCGTCGCCTAAATTGGCGTCGTATATCGTTGATAAGGCGTTAGAGGCCGACTATTCCACCGAGCGTATGGAAGTGGAAATTACCGAGACGACGGCTATGGAGAACTTTGAAGAGGCCTGTCGAGTACTCGATACCTTAAGTAAATACGGCATTTCCTCGTCCATCGATGACTTTGGCACTGGCTATTCTTCGCTGAGTTATTTGAAACGCTTGCCGGTGAGCTTCATCAAAATCGATCAGAGCTTTGTACGCAACGTAGAGAAGAGTGCTGATGATCAGGCCATTGTGCGCACCATCCTGTCGTTGAGTCAGACCTTGGGAATTCCGGCCGTTGCCGAGGGTGTCGAAACAAAAGCGCAGCTGGAGTTTCTGGCGGCAGAGGGCTGCCAGCAGGTTCAAGGTTATTGGTTTGCCAAGCCGATGCCGGTGGCTGAGCTGGAGGATTGGATGGCGCAACGGGGTGAGATGTTATATGCCGACGGTTTGCGGCAATCTAATCATCTTGAAGAAACCAGCGCGCTGGCGTTAAATTTGGACAACATCGCTTAACGATTAAGCGCAATAGATAGCCCCACCGGCGTTGGTTTAAACGCCGGTGAGGTTGGCTTTATAGGCCTTGGCTGGCGAGGTATTCCTCGTAATTACCGATGTATTCGACAATGCCTTCGCCGGGTTTGATTTCCAAGATTTTGGTTGCTAGGCCGGATACGAATTCGCGGTCATGGCTCACAAACATAACCGTGCCTTCGTATTGCTCCAACGCTAGTTGCAGTGACTCGATAGACTCCATATCCATGTGGTTGGTAGGTTCGTCCATCACCAGCACGTTTGGTCGTTGCAGTAGCAGCTTGCCGTACAGCATGCGGCCTTGCTCACCACCGGAGAGTACGTCGACGGTTTTGTCGATATCGCCACCGCTAAACAGTAGTCGACCGAGGGTGCCGCGGATCACTTGATCGTCATCGCCTGGCTTGCCTTGTTTGGTCATCCACTGCATCAGCGTTTCTTTGCTTTCGAAGTCTTCGCTGTGGTCTTGCGCGAAATAACCGACTTCGGCGTTTTCTGCCCACTTGACCATGCCGCTATCGGCTTCTAAGTCGCCAACTAGGGTGCGAAGCAGGGTGGTTTTACCGGCACCGTTAGGGCCGATAACGGCGATTTTTTCGCCAGCTTCTACCCAAAGCTTGAAGTTTTCGAACAGCGGGCCTTCTTCAAAGCCTTTGCTTAATCCTTCTACTTCAATAGCTTGACGGTGTAACTTCTTCTCTTGCTCGAAACGAATATAAGGATTGCGACGGCTCGAAGGTTTGATGTCCTCAACCTTGAGTTTGTCGATTTGCTTAAGTCGAGAAGTGGTTTGGCGCGAACGGGCAGCGTTGGCTTTGAAGCGCTCAACAAAGGCTTGTAGTTCGGCAATCTTTTCTTTGTTACGGGCATTGGCGGCCGCTTGGCGCTCTTGGGCCTGAGCGGATGCGAACATGAAGTCGTCGTAGTTGCCCGGATAAATACGCAACTCGCCATAGTCTAGGTCGGCCATATGCGTGCAAACGCTGTTTAGGAAGTGACGATCGTGCGAAATGATCA
Source organism: Gammaproteobacteria bacterium (assembly GCA_030425645.1). GTDB lineage: Bacteria > Pseudomonadota > Gammaproteobacteria > JAPPPA01 > JAPPPA01 > JAPPPA01. The sequence goes on from JAUHZK010000006.1 coordinate 178,536, forward strand.
CCATGGTGCTATTGCGTTCGTTAAGGATATTTTCCAACCAACGAATGGTATTGATGTCCAAGTTGTTAGTTGGCTCATCAAGCAGCAGGATATCGGGCTCACCGAATAGCGCCTGTGCCAGTAATACCCGTAGTTTGTAACCCGGCGCAACTTCGCTCATCGGGCCGTAGTGTTGCTCGGTGGGAATGCCAACGCCAAGTAGTAGTTCGCCAGCTTTGGACTCGGCGCTATAGCCGTCCATTTCCATAAACTTCATCTCAAGGTCAGCCACTTTCATGGCGTCTTCTTCAGACATTTCAGCTAGCGCGTAAATACGATCACGTTCGGCTTTGATTTCCCAAAGCTCTGGGTGTCCCATAATCACGGCGTTAATAACGCTATGCTCTTCGTAGGCAAACTGGTCCTGTTTTAGAACGCCTAAGCGTTCCATTGGGTCTTTGCTAACGTTACCGTGGGTAGGTTCTAGGTCACCCGCCAGAATTTTCATCAGCGTAGATTTGCCGCAACCGTTAGCACCAATTAGGCCGTAACGATTGCCTTCGCCGAATTTAACAGAGACGTTTTCGAACAGAGGTTTGCCAGTGAATTGAATGGCAAGGTTGTTTGCGATCAGCATGGGGTCTTAGTGCCGTTGGGTTATTCGTAGGTGCAGATGTAGGCGGTATCGATTTCAATCTTAAGGTCGAAAGATTGATTGGCGTCTACGGTGAAGGTGTTGAATGGTTCAAAGCTTACCCAGTCGTCACTGCCAGGTAGTTTGACGGTCATTTTGCCGCTCACCACGGTGATGGTCTCGAACTGGCTGGTGGCAAAAGTGTATTCGCCCGGCGCCATTACGCCAGCAGTGGTAGGCAAGCTGCCGTTGTGAAAAGCAATTGATTTAACGTTGCCGTCAAAGTATTCGTTTACTTCAAGCATTTCAAAAAACCTGCAAAAAGATTGATAGGCGCGGCTTAGCGCTGCGCATGGAGTTGGGCGCGTATTATCCGGATATTTACGATCGAGTGTTAGCGCTTTACGAATATGTGCCATGATGCCGCCCCTTTTGCTAGCGACGTATGGAGCACAGCGGCTATGGCGCTTTCGGCCACAATTTTTAAAGCTAACCTAAACGTGGCTGATATGGATCGGACGTATTTTGCCGACCACGCGCTGACCTTGGCTTTGCACCCCTCGGAAACCGAGCTAAGGATGATGTTGCGTTTGTTGTGTTTTGCCTTGTTTGCTCATGAGCGTTTGAGTTTTACTAAAGGTTTGAGCACTGAGGATGAGCCAGATCTTTGGCAAAAGTCGTTGTCAGACGAATGTGAACTGTGGATTGAATTTGGGCAGGCAGATGAAAAACGGTTACGCAAAGCCTGTGGCCGGGCTAAGCAGGTGGTGATTGTGAACTATCAGCCGAGGGCAGCATTGGTGTGGTGGCAGCAAATGGAAGCAAAGCTACGCCGTTTCGATAATCTTGCAGTGTTGAGCCTTGAGTATGAAGAGGCTGAGCTTGTGGCGCTATGTCAACGCAGTATGAACATTAGTGCCTTGGTGCAAGACGGCGAGATAATGCTGAGTGACGGTAGTGTGAGTACCTCGGTTATCGCTAGTTATCGCTAAGTGCTAGGTTTTTTACTTGATGTCTCCATCTAAGTAATACCACTGATCGCCTTCTTTTATAAAGCGCGAGCGTTCGTGCAGCTGCGCTGGTTGTCCCTGACTGACATAGCTGGCGACAAACTCGACTTCGCCAATTTTGTCTTGCGCCTCGCCCAGTTCGCAGTCTTTGATGCTGAGTCCTAGCCACTGCGTATTCGCAATCATGCTTTGAATGTCCTTCAAGTCGCTGGGTTCTCTCATTGCTGGCGCACGGGTTTTTACCAAGTATTTGGCGAGGCCTTTAGCAAATGCGCTATACCGAGAGCGCATCAACGCTTCGGCGGTATCGGCTTGCTTAATGCCTGCGTGAAGGGGAGCGCAGCAGGCCATGTAGGGGTATTGGCTGCCGCAAGGGCAGAGTGCGTCATGCTTTGGGTTCATATCTGAATTTTATGACACAGCCTGATAGTTGTGTTGAATTGCGCTAATTATCTGATTTGACATTCATTTTTCCTTATACAAAACTAACATTCGAATGGTTGGTTGATATGTCCACGACAATAGAAGCGTGGACTCGATAATTCTAGGTTCATTTGGAGTTTGGGATCAGGGTGCAAACACACAAAGCATTGTTGATACCCGTTGGGTTGTTTGTCGCGGCATTGGCAACCTGGGTGGCTTCCTACTTTGAAACACGAGTGTTGGAAAGCCATTTTGAACAAACTGCTAGGCGCTATAGCTTGGCGGTAGAAAAAGAGCTGGCTGTCGCTGTGGAGTCAATGCATATCCTTAAGGGTTTGTATGACGGTTCGCAGTTTGTGGATGCAGAGGAGTTTTCTGCTGCTACCAGCGATATCTTCCATCGCCGTAATGAAGTGGTTTCTTTCGCTTGGCTGTTGCCGCATAACAATGCGGATGGTAATGCTGAGGCATATCGTTTGACCTACCTTGAGCAGAATGCCAGTCATGCAGATAGCAATGCGGTTGATGCAACGATTGCTGAGATAGATATAGAGGCGTTTCACCGGGTCCGAGATAGCGGACGGCCTGCACTGGTCGAATACAGCGCAGGCGCTCAGCAGTCGTCGAGTGGTGTCCATATTTTGGTGCCGATATATAAGCCAGTCTCTCCTAGTAACGTCGCCGTAAGACGACAGCAGCTGCAAGGTGTTGTCGTTGGTAGTTATGCCTACGAGCAGTTGCTGCAAACGTCTGTTTGGAAGGCGCTGGATCCCCATGTTAGTTACCAAGTAACAAGCCTCAGTGGTGTGGCTTCTGCGCCGCAGAGCGTGTTCGCGATAAGTGCGAATGATGGCGCGGTTCTGTCTGATATGTCGTTTGAACAGCAGATTGCTGCCGTGGACAGGCGTTGGCTGGTGACGGTAACCGCTTCGGTTATGTATTTAAAAGCCTTGCGTAGTTATTTGCCCGAGCTAGTCGGTGTTTGCCTTCTGGCCTTGGTGGCTGCGTTCGCTTGGATGATGCGTCAGTCTGAGCGCGTGACGCAGGACGTTGCCTATCAAGTGGTAGAGCGTACTAAGGCCTTGAATTCGGCCAACCGGCGATTACAACAGTTGGCTCGGACTGATTATTTAACTGGCCTGCCAAATCGCCGAAGTTTTGACGAAGCGCTTGAGGAAGCTACCGAGCAGCGTAAGTCAGTTGGATTGATTTTGATCGATGTGGACTACTTCAAACACTATAACGATCACTATGGTCATCAGGCCGGAGATGACTGTTTACAGCAAGTGTCGCAAGTTCTACGAGCGGTGACGCAAGCAATGCCAGATGTGTTTGTTAGCCGCTACGGCGGCGAAGAATTTGCTGTATTAGCAACCGAGCACTATCACTTGGGTAGTTTGGCCGAAGCGCTACGAGAAGCCGTTTCTAATTTGGGTATTCGACACCGACGTTCCTCAGTGGCAAAGGTGATTACCATTTCGCTGGGCGTGTTAGAGCCGCAGCGAGCCAGCGTAGAGCTAACAGCTAAAAAGGCCGCAGAGGCTTTATTGATGAGGGCTGATAAAGCCTTGTATTTGGCTAAAGCCTCTGGCCGGAACCAGGTATATATTGCCGAAGCGGAAGCCGAGGATGGCTTGGCGATAGCCGTTGCTGATGTTGATAAATACGCCAGTTAACGGCGTTTGCTCGTTTTTCCTGAGCTTCTTTTATTCTTTTTGGTGCCGTGGCTTCTAGGCGGCAGCCCCGTATACTGAGTCAAAATTGCCCCTTTCTTAGGCGCCGACTTGCCTGTGCGTTTTTTATGGGCTTGGCCAGAGTTCTTGCGGCGTGGCGCTTGATAGTCCTTTTCCGGTTGTGTTGCCGGAATGAGACATTTTGGGCTGTCGCCAATTAAATCGCGGCGTCCCATGCGCACCAGTGCTTCGTGGAGTAGTTTCCAGTTGGCTGGGTCGTGATAACGCAGAAAAGCTTTGTGTAACTTGCGTTGCGCTGGGTCTTTAACGGTTTCGACGCCATCGGTTTTGTACGTCACCTTGCGCAGCGGGTTTTTGCCACTGTGGTACATAGCTGTAGCAGTAGCCATTGGCGACGGATAGAAGGCTTGTACTTGGTCGGCGCGGAAGTCGTATTTTTTTAGCCACAGCGCCAAGTTCATCATATCTTCATCGGTAGTGCCGGGGTGGGCAGCGATAAAGTAGGGGATAAGGTACTGCTCTTTGCCGGCTTCTTTGGTGAACTTCTCAAATAGTGCCTTGAACTCGTCGTAGGCCCCGATGCCCGGTTTCATCATTTTGCTAAGCACGCCGTCTTCGGTGTGCTCTGGAGCAATTTTCAGATAACCGCCAACGTGGTGTGTCACCAGTTCTTTGACGTATTCCTGATCTTTCACCGCCAAGTCGTAACGCAGGCCGGAAGCAATCAAAATTTTCTTCACGCCTTCTAAGTCGCGAGCTTTGCGATATAACTGAGTGAGCGAGCTATGGTCGGTTTCCAGGTTGTCGCACACACCAGGATAAACGCAGCTGGGTTTGCGACAGTTGGCTTCAATTTCCGGTGACTTGCAGGCTAGGCGGTACATATTGGCGGTGGGGCCGCCTAGATCGGAGATGACACCGGTAAAGCCTGGTACTTTGTCTCGGATTTCTCTGACTTCATTCAGAATCGACTCTTCTGAGCGGTTCTGAATAATGCGACCTTCGTGCTCAGTAATAGAGCAGAAAGTACATCCGCCAAAGCAGCCGCGCATGATGTTGACGCTAAAGCGAATCATCTCGTAGGCGGGGATGCGTTGGCCTTCGTATTTGGGGTGCGGCACACGGGCATAGCTGTGACCGAAGGCATAATCCATCTCTTCGGTAGACAGCGGTAGCGGCGGTGGGTTTAGCCAAATATCTTTGTCGCCGTGCTTTTGTACCAAGGCGCGGGCATTGCCGGGATTGGTTTCTAGGTGCAACACGCGGTTTGCGTGGGCATACAGCACTGAGTCATTACGGACTTTTTCAAATGACGGTAAGCGAATAACGGTGCGGTCGCGGTCGTGCTTGGGGTGTGGCATAAAACGGATGATTTTGCCGCTGACCTTGCTGCTTTTGTGTTCGACTTCGGTTGGGAACGCTGCGTTGCGTTGCTCTAGCTCGCACTCGCTGAGTTCCGCAGTGTTTACATAAGGATTAACAATGCGGTCGACCTTGCCTGGGCGGTCGATACGTGTGCTGTCGATTTCGTAATAGCCGTCGGGCGTGTCTTTACGAATAAAGGCGGTACCGCGCACGTCGGTAATGCTGCTGACGTCTTCGCCGCGAGAAATACGGTGCGCGACTTCAACAATGGCGCGTTCGGCGTTGCCGTAGAGCAGGATGTCGGCCGTGGCGTCCATCAAAATGCTACGGCGGACTTTTTCTTGCCAGTAGTCATAATGGGCGATACGACGCAATGAGGCTTCGATGCCGCCCATCACAACAGGGACTTCAGGCCAAGCTTCTTTGCAGCGCTGGCTGTATACCAAACTGCAGCGATCGGGGCGTTTTCCGGAAACGTTGCCGGGCGTGTAGGCGTCGTCGGAACGTGGTTTGCGATCAGCCGTGTAGCGGTTGATCATCGAGTCCATATTGCCGGCGGCAACACCAAAGAAAAGATTCGGTTTGCCCAGCGCCATAAAGGCGTCTTTGCTGTGCCAGTCGGGTTGGTCGATGATGCCAACGCGGTAACCTTGCGCTTCTAACAGACGGCCAATAATCGCCATGCCAAAGGAAGGATGATCCACATAGGCATCGCCGGTCACAATCACCACGTCGCAAGAATCCCAGCCAAGTGCGTCCATTTCTGCCCGCGTGGTGGGCAAAAATTCGGCGGTACCAAAACACTCTGCCCAATATTTTGGGTAGTCGTATAAGCGTGTTTTGGGAGTATTGGGTAGCTGAGGGGCGGCGTTAGCCATGCCTGTTTCTGACCTCGCGAGACGGCTTAAAGCTTCACAGGGCGCGCATTGTACCTGATTGCGGCTGTGGCAATTTATGTCTGTGGATTTGAGGCCTTCAAGCGGCTGCGCTAGCAACTGTGCCGGGGTTATCTTGAGGCGGCTGTAGAGCTCTTTTAGGCGACTAGGCTGTCTATTGTTGCGGCACGGTTGCGACCCTCGCGCTTGGCCTTGTATAAAGCAGTATCAGCGTTAATGGTGAGTTGGCGAATATTGTGTTGTCTAGGGGCTAGCGTGGCGTAACCGACACTAGCAGTAACGATGGGGCCGGCGATATCAGGGCGTGGGTGCTCAATGGAGAGAGCATGGAAGCAGGCTTTGGCTTGCTCGGCGATTAACTGAGCCCTCATGTCGCCTTCAATTAGCCCGATAAGGGCAAATTCTTCACCGCCAACCCGTGCGGCATGGAGACCGTGTTGGCGGCCAAAGCTGCTCAGTTTGTGGCCTATTTGTCTTAAACAGCGATCGCCTTCAGGGTGACCTAAAGCATCGTTGTAATCTTTAAAGTGATCGATGTCGATCATCACCAATAGGCAAGCATGGTTGGCCTGTTCAGCTTGGCGCCAGTATTCGGCAAGCGCGTTATCGTGCCCGCGGCGGTTGGACAGCTGCGTTAAGGCGTCCGTAATCGCGTCATGTTCGGCTCTGAGTCGCTGGGTCTCGCTGTCTTCGAGTTCGGACTCTAATCGGGGCAGCATTCTGATAAGGAAAATGGCCATTGGCTGGCCGATAAAGGTGAAGACGAGAAGGTCTGATGCACCTTGTTGCTCAACGCTTAAAGCGGGCAGCCCGAAATAGAGGGTTAAGCCTGCAAAGACGGCCCAGATAGCCACGCAGAAACGCAGCGCTACTTGGCCTGGCAATAATAGAAAGCAGTAGATGTAGAGCAGCGGTAGGTAGGCAAATAGGGCGACAAACATGCTGTTAGTAGCGGTTGCTAGGTAATCACTGCTAAACAGCAGCCAAGTAGCGCCAACACAGGTCGCGGCCATGGCGGTCGCGGTAACAAATGCAATACGGGCTTTTGTTAGTAGTTCAAAGCTAGAAAGTAGCGTTAAGGTCGCGAAGCAACAGGCAGTAACTAACCAGTAAGAGACTTGGAGCCAGTCTCCACCAGTGACGGAGATCGTGCTCCAGCTAGCCGCAAGATTTAACAACACTAGGCAAGGCAGCATCCATCTGAGGATTCTATCGCGCCGTTGGGTGAAGATTTGTGAGCGCTGACTCATGGGCTTTTATTATGTGTAGAGCTTTTATTGGATCCCGTAGATGGTTGATTGTAATAAAAAAGCCTGCACTAGTGTCACTAGTGCAGGCTTTTAGACAAGTGCCCGGCTAAGCCGGGTTAGAGGCTTTTAGGCCGCTACTTCAGCAGTGTCAGCCGCTGCTGTGTAGTCTTCCATCTTGTCGAAGTTGAGGTAGCGATAAACTTCGCCAGACATGCTTTGCAAGTCTTTGGCGTAGCCCATGTATTCCTCAGCGGTGGGTAGCTTACCGAGTACCGCAGCAACAGACGCTAGCTCAGCAGAAGCCAAGAATACGTCAGCACCCTGACCTAGGCGGTTAGGGAAGTTACGGGTAGAGGTAGAAACCGCGGTGCTGTTAGGCGCGATACGTGCTTGGTTACCCATGCAGAGTGAGCAGCCAGGCATTTCGGTGCGGGCACCGGCTTTACCGTAGATGTTGAAGTAACCTTCTTCCATCAACTGCTTCTCGTCCATCTTGGTAGGAGGAGAAACCCATAGGCGGGTGCTTAGCGCGTCGCCGTGAGCTTCTAGCAACTTACCAGCAGCGCGGAAGTGGCCAATGTTGGTCATGCAAGAACCGATGAATACTTCGTCGATGCCACGGCCAGCAACGTCAGACAAGGTTTTCGCGTCGTCTGGGTCGTTAGGGCAGCATAGGATTGGCTCTTTGATCTCGTTCATGTCGATCTCAATAACCGTGTGGTATTCAGCATCGGCATCAGCGCGCATCAGTTGTGGGTTGGCTAGCCATTCTTCCATTGAGTTGATACGACGGCTCATGGTACGAGCGTCGCCGTAACCTTCAGACAGCATCCACTTCAACATGGTGATGTTTGATTTCAGGTACTCAGCAACCGAGTCTTCGCTCAAGGTGATGGTACAACCAGCAGCAGAGCGCTCAGCAGAGGCGTCAGACAATTCGAAAGCTTGCTCAACGGTTAGGCCGTCGATGCCTTCAATTTCTAGTACGCGGCCAGAGAATACGTTCTTCTTGCCTTCTTTCTCTACGGTTAGGTGGCCTTCTTTAATGGCTTGTAGAGGAATAGCGTGCACTAGGTCACGTAGGGTGATGCCAGGCTGCATTTCGCCTTTGAAGCGAACCAATACAGACTCAGGCATATCCAGAGGCATAACGCCGGTGGCTGCAGCAAACGCTACAAGGCCAGAACCGGCTGGGAACGAAATACCCATTGGGAAACGGGTGTGCGAGTCACCACCAGTACCTACGGTATCTGGAAGCAACATACGGTTCAGCCAAGAGTGGATGATGCCGTCGCCTGGACGTAGTGAAACACCGCCACGACTCATGATGAAGTCAGGCAGGGTGTGTTGCATTTCAACGTCAACTGGCTTCGGATACGCCGCAGTGTGGCAGAAAGACTGCATTACTAGGTCGGCAGAGAAGCCTAGGCAAGCCAAGTCTTTAAGCTCGTCACGAGTCATTGGGCCAGTGGTGTCCTGAGAACCCACGGTGGTCATCTTAGGCTCGCAGTATTGGCCAGCGCGAACGCCTTCTACGCCGCAAGCTTTACCAACCATTTTCTGCGCAAGGGTGAAACCTTTGCCAGAATCGTCTGGTTGTACTGGGCTGCGGAATAGGTCAGAAGCTTCTAGACCGAGTGCTTCACGAGCACGTGCAGTCAAACCACGACCGATGATTAGGTTGATACGGCCGCCAGCGCGAACTTCGTCTAGTAGCACGTCTGATTTCAGTTCGAACTCAGAAATGGTTTCGCCAGACTCGGTAGTTACCTTGCCTTCGAATGGGTAAACCACGGCAACGTCGCCCATGTTTAGGCCAGTTACGTCACATTCGAATGGTAGCGCGCCTGAATCTTCCATGGTGTTGTAGAAGATAGGAGCAATTTTGCCGCCGATGCAAACACCGCCGGTGCGCTTGTTAGGCACGTAAGGGATGTCGTCGCCAGTGAACCAAAGTACAGAGTTGGTCGCAGACTTACGAGAAGAACCGGTACCTACAACGTCACCAACGTAAGCTACTACATTACCTTTCGCTTTTAGCTCTTCAAGCTGAGAGATAGGGCCGATTTCGCCTGGCTTCTCAGGCTTGATGCCGTCGCGCTCGTTTTTCAACATCGCGTTAGCGTGTAGAGGGATATCTGGACGGCTCCAAGCGTCTTGCGCTGGAGATAGGTCATCAGTGTTGGTTTCGCCGGTTACTTTGAACACGGTGATTTTGATGCTTTCTGGTACGTCTGGGCGGTTGGTGAACCACTCGCCGTCAGCCCAGCTTTGTACAACAGCTTTCGCGTTGGCATTGCCAGCTTCTGCTTTCTCTTGCACATCGTGGAAGGCATCAAATACTAGGATGGTGCTTTTCAGTGCAGTTGCTGCAAGCTCGCCTAGGTCAGGGCAATCAAGAGCTTCAACTAGGGTTGCTACGTTGTAGCCGCCTTGCATGGTGCCAAGTAGCTCAATCGCACGCTTGTTGTCGATAAGAGGAGATTCAGCTTCGCCTTTCGCAATCGCGCTCAAGAAAGCCGCTTTAACGTAAGCCGCTTGGTCAACACCCGGTGGTACGCGGTTAGTGAAAAGATCAAGAATGAACTCTTCTTCGCCAGCTGGTGGGTTCTTTAGTAGCTCAACTAAGTCAGCGGTTTGCGCATCGTTAAGTGGCTTAGGTGGTACGCCTTGAGCGGCGCGTTCTTCAACGTGTTGGCGATAAGCTTCTAACACAGGTGTTTCCCTCTAGTATCGACACCGCTGAGCGGCGTGTATATATGGTGGGTGGGTTCTGGCGCGTCGCCAGTTCCCTTAAAATTAGCGCGCGAATTATAGCGGAAGCGGGCGCTGCTGTCAGCGCCTAGCGCTCAAGCAATAACGCCGCCGCCTAAGCAGTTGGCACCGTCGTAGAAGACAACCCATTGGCCCGGTGTAACGGCGCGTTGTGGTTCGTCGTAGGTGACGGTGGCGCTAGTGCCGTTGTCATGCACGACCACCTCACAGGCTTGGTCGGTTTGGCGGTAGCGGTTTTTGGATGTGCAACGGAAGCTGCGACTAGGCGCGGCACCGTTAACCCAGTGAATATCGATGGCTTCGAGTTCGGATTTGAATAGTGCTGGATGGTTAGTTCCTTGCACCGCATACAGCACATTGCGATCGAGATCTTTGCCGCAGACAAACCAAGGCTCTTCCGACTCGTATTGCTTAAGGCCGCCAATGCCTAGGCCCTTGCGCTGGCCGATGGTGTGATACATGAGGCCGCGATGCTGACCGATGACGTCGCCGTCTAGGGTATGAATTTCCCCCGGCTTCGCCGGTAGGTACTTTTCTAGGAACTCGACAAAATCACGCTCACCAATAAAGCAGATACCGGTGCTGTCTTTGCGGTCAAAGTTGTGTAAGCCGGCATCTTCGGCAATCTGGCGCACTTCTGGCTTGGGAATATGGCCAATAGGGAATAGGGTGCGACTCAGTTCTTTTTGGCCAATCGCCTGTAAGAAGTAGGTTTGGTCTTTGTTATGGTCGACGCCTTTGTGCATTTCAAAGGCACCATTTTGGTTCTCGATGACCTGTGCGTAATGCCCGGTGGCAATTTTGTCAGCGCCGAGGCGCACGGCGTAGTCCAAAAAGGCTTTGAACTTTACTTCGCGGTTACAAAGTACGTCGGGATTGGGTGTGCGTCCGGCTTTGTGTTCTTCCAGAAAGTATTCGAACACGCGGTCTTTATATTCTTTAGCGAAGTTAGCCTTATGCAGCGGGATGCCTAAATATTCGGCTACGCGGCGTGCGTCTTGATAGTCCTGCGCTGAGGTGCAGTAGGCGTCATCCTCGTCCCAGTTATCCATAAACAGGCCTTCGACCTGATAACCGGATTCGATTAATAAATGGGCGGCGACTGAGGAGTCGACGCCGCCAGACATGCCGACAATAACGCGGCTGTTACTCGCTGAATTCATTGGCTTTAGCGTGGCAGTTTGCCTTGGTAACTGATGCGGATAGCACCGTTGGTTTGGCGTTTGCCGCTGGCCGCCAGCATGGTGCGTAACACCACCGGGAGCTGGTCGCTAAGTTGTAGGTCTGCGGTGACTTGATACTGACCCTCGGGGTTTAGCGTGGCTAGGCCTTGCAATGTAATCCACTCGCTGTCTGAGCTTAGCGTTGCTTCGATCACATCATCGATGGTGTCGATATCGGCAATAATAGTGCCCAACGGCCAGTTTTGTTTGTCTTTAAACTGGATATCGGCAAGGGCAACTTGCCCCTTGGCTAGGGTAGGCCACTGCGCTTGTAGCGTTAAGCGTTCGAGCTTGGCGACGACATCGGCTGACAGCGGCACAGCGCTGGCGATTGCCGGTAAAGGTAAGTCTGCCAAGGGCAGAATAGCGTTAAGGTCTTGTATGTCCACACTGCCAGGCTTATTGAGTTGCAACCAGGCAATATGCGCTTGAGCATCAAATTGGCCATTGTCACTTTGCCCGGTGACGTTGACGCCGGGCCCGTTAACAAGGCTAGCCAAGGCGCGATAATCCCAGTTAATGTTGCTTAAGCGCATTTGCGGATGTTGCAGTGTGTCTATTCGGCCATTCCAAAGACTGCCACTGATACCACTAGCGACGGCCGGGTGAAAACTCGGCGAGGCATAGCTGACGACGTGCTTAGCTGGTGTCCGTAATAGCACCATGATTAGCAGTAGGCCAACGATAAGCAGGCCACGAAGAATCCATTTTTTCATTGCAATTAGGAGGCTCTTGTTAGCGTGATACGCGCATTGACAAGTCCGTTGTTTGCGTCGCTATTGATGGGGGTAATGCCGGCCACTGTAATTACTAGGCCTTGATTTTCCATCTGCGCGAACCAGCGTAGGAGGGTCTCAAACTTGGCTTTGTCGAGCCATATTTTTACATTGTTTTGGTCGTCTGGCTGAATTCGTTGCAAGGCACTTGCCAAACCAAGCTGACGCAAGCTGCTGTCGGCAATGCTTAACAAAGAACCGTTCGAGGCGGCGACATTAGCACCGCCCTGAGCCTGAATCTGTTGGGACGCTGTTCGCATCCAGTTGAGCGTTTGTTGATCATTGTCATTACGCTGCTGGTAGCGGGCAATGTCTTGTTGCAGCGGTTGCTGCACTAGGTTGTACCAAGCGCCGATAAATACAACGATAGCGCCGATCAATATGAGCCAGCGTTCGCGCGGTTCTCGCGCCATAAACCAGTCGCGTAGGGGAGTAAGCAGCGGGCTTAGTGATTGCTTAATGGTGTTCAATGTGGGCGACCTTTAGCTAGCGGCTGGGCGAATGGTGACACGTAACTGCACCGTGTCGGTGTCTGCTCGTACTGAGCCAACTTCGGCACGGTAGCCGGGTAATTGGCTCATGGCTGTGCGGACTTGATCAACGGTGCTGATTTGGCTGGCTTGCAGATTCAGTACCAAGCTGCTGCCACGTTGATCAAGGCTTTTTAATTTGGCGTCGGGTATCGCTTGCAGGGGTTTGGTGGCTGTTTCCAGTGCTAGCAAGAAACCGCTCTGCGTTGCACCTTGGTTACCCCTCAGCGCCTGTTCCATTTGGGTGCGAGGTTTGACCATTTTTGCGCCCGGCAGTGCTTGTTTGAATACCGATGCAATTTCTTCTTTAAGGCGCTGGTTTTCGCGTTTTAGTTCACTTACATGGAGGCTGGTGGCCGCCGTCCACATAAGCGCGGTAACGACAGCGGCTAGCGCTGGTAGGCGCCATGGGCGTAACCGCGCAACGATCGCCTCGCCTTGAGCTAGCGGGCCTTGTCTGAGATTGAGGCTATGCTCTGCATGCCATTCAGCGCTCAGGGCGTCTAAGGCGGCAAGCGGACCATCGCTAGTTAACCAGTGGCTTTCGTTGCTGAGGATCGCCTCTGCAGCCATGCTGGGTAGCGCGCAGGCGCTGTCTTGGTTCTTAAGCAGAATTCGGTCACCAAGCTTGGCGCTTAGCTCAGGTTGTTCGGTGGACGTTGGTAGCAAGCTGGCATCGGGGGTAATGCTGTCGACGTCCAGTTGTTGCTCTTCCAACGATTGTAGTAGCTGTTCAAGTGGTTCTTGCTTGCTGGCAGCAACTAGATATTTACCGTCGGCTCCGGCCTCCGGCGCAATGGCGTAGTGTAATTGGCTACTGTCTTCGGCTAGTTGGTCTTCGAGAATCCACGGTGCTGCCTTGCGCCAAGCGTTAAGGTTCTTGCGGCCGGGGAACTGCGCGGTGGTGCATAAGCAGTATTCGCTGCCCAGAATAACGACCACGCGGTTGTTTTTGGCGATATGGGCAGGTGGCCAACCGGGCTGTTGGCTTTCTACCTGGCTGCTGCTACCGGTATTGTCCCTTAGGAGCCAACCGGCGGGTTCGGCGCCAAGCTGGGTGATGTATATAAACAGTGTCTTACGCACGATATCGATTTCAATTGTTATTAGAAGTTTAGTCGGCTACGAGCAACGATTTTGGCGCCGTTTGCATCTCGTTTGATGAGACTCATTTGGGTTACCTTGGTATCTGCAATAGTGGCTGACGCAGAGGCTAAAAACCACTCGCTTTGAGTTGTAATGGCTACATCAAATACCAGTCCGGCCGTGGCTGGATCTTGTAAAAAGTCGTTAGTGGTTTCAAAACCGGAGCCGCCTTGAAGCTTAGCATACAGGCCGCTCATGTCGGCAGGGGTGGTGCCCTGGGTAGCAAGTGCGGCTAATAGCTCAGCAGAGGCCATATTGACGTTCACGGCGGTGTCGGTTTGCGGCAGCGCGCATAAGGCTTTAGTTAAGGCCTCGATATTGCTTGAGTCGACTCCTTTAATGAGGCGTAGCTCGGTCAGGCTAGCCATCAAGGTGTCTGCGCTGCGATAAGCGGGACTCAGGTTGAAGTAATAGTTGTCTTCTGCGCCATCTGGAATGCCGGCGTTCTGATCGTTGTCTATCCAATCCTGTAGCGCCTGTGCCAGCGCGACATCAAGGTTGAGAAAACCCAGTAAGCGCTCTAGCACGGCTAAGTGTTTGCCAGCATTGTTGCCGACAAGATTATTAACGTTAAAGCAGCCTTGGCGGTCGTGTATTTGGCCGCTTAAAAAGCCTTCTTCGATGGGAAGGTTGACCTGCTGCAACCAGGCTTCGCCCGGATGATCATATTTGTTGTTATCGGCATCTTTGCGCAGCACCACGCTAACAAATGCTTCGGCTCCCATGCCGTAACGCCAGGCTTGGTCGCCGTTAAGAATGTTGCTAGTGCGGCGAATATCTCGCTCGTGACGGCTGCTCATAGAGATTGCAGCAATGCTGGCAAGCGCCACTATAAGAATAGCGATAATCATCGCTACGCCGCCTTGTTTGTGGGGTAGATTGCCGGCTATCATCAGAATATTCCGTGAAACAGGCGTTTCACTTCGCCCCAGTCTTGTAACTCTAGCGTTACCTCAACCGCATTGGGGAGTAGTGTGGGGCTAGCCGCTGTACCGCTATTGAGGTTGAGTGGCGGCCATTGGTTATGCCATTCGAGGCTGCTATCGAGAAAGCGAAATTGCAGGCGTGCGACGTTCTCTAAAATTTCGGACACAAACGGTTCGCTATCCGGGGCCTGGTCCAGTACCGGCCACTGAAAACGAACGAGTTTGTTATCGCGGACACCGTAGGCCACCCGCATCAGGCTGCTGCCTTGTGTTTTTAGGTAGGTTTGACCGCCGCCACGAGTCCACTCAAGTAGCCGGTAGGGTTCGTCGGCAATGCTAATCATGGCGCCTTGTGAGGTGCCGTAGAGGTCGCGGATAGGGCGCGGGCGCATTTGCTCAACGTCCGCTTGCAGCAGCAACATCGACTTTTGCAGGCTGCTGAGTCGGTTCATCTGGGTGCTGGTGCTGCGGTCGGTGTTAAGAACGTAGTCGAGCCCGCCGTAGGCCATCACCGAAATAACGGCAAAAATCGCGAGCGATACCAACAGCTCGATTAGGGTGAAACCGTTTTCTTTGTTCGCCAGCATTAGGGTTTGCCTATATAGCCAGTTAGCGATGTCAGGCTTGTGTCTTCGCTACTAGGTGCGTAGACATCAATGTCTATGCGACGCATCGTGCTTTCAGGGGTGTTGTTAACCGTGTATTCCCAACGCCATAGTTGGCCGACCATAAAGGTTTCGCCGTTGCTGCTGCCGGTGTTTGGCCACTGTTTGGTGACCTGGATCTCGCTGAGCTTATTCATGGCAACCCAATGAGCAATGGTTTTCTCTTTCAGGTGGGCAGCGTCATAAGTGTAATTACTGGTTGTTTGCACAATGGCCGACAACGGCAGGGCAATAAAGACCAACGCAACCAAAATTTCTAGCAGCGTAAAGCCGCGTGTTTTTGTCGCCGGGTGTTTCATTGAACCACCTCGCTGGCTATTTTTAAGGTGCCAACAATGTCGCCATTAATAGACCACCGTAACTGGCTTTCAGGGTGGGCTAGGGTCGCTTCGAAAGCACTGGCTTCGCCGCTAGAAAACAACACGATCGGCGGTAGGTTTAGGCGAAAGTCCGGCGCTGTTGGTGTTGTGCCGCTGCTGTTGTCGGCCGCAGCCGGTTTGACGGTTGGGAAGCCATTAGCGGGAACCTGCTCTAGGGCGACGGGCTGACCTAGTAGTGACAAGCTGATTTCTAGATCGTCTATGGTTAGGTGTGCTTTAAAGTTGTCGTCGCCTACCAGCGGTAGCCAGCCGCTGTCAGGGCTCCAGCTCCAAAAGCGGTAGCCGTTTTGCCACAACGCTATGCCAAACTCGCGCGACTGCACCAAGGCCTCATCTTGAAGTAATGAAATTTGAGCAGCCAGTTTGCGCGTTTCTCGTTCAACTTTCTGTGCGGGGTCTTCGCCTTGGATACTCAATGTGGTCAAGGTAGCAATAACGCCAACCACAATGACCACGATCAGAATTTCGAGCAAGGTAAAGCCTTGCTGCGGCGATTGAGAACATAGCCGTCTGTTATTGGCTATCGAATAGCGCATGACGGTGCTGACTAGTTTTTATCCCAGCTAGTTACGTCTTGGTTTTCGTCTTCGCCGCCTTCAACGCCGTCAGCGCCGTAGGTCCAGATATCAAAAGGTCCGTTTTCGCCGGGGCTTAGGTATTGGTAAGGATTGCCCCAAGGGTCATTGGGTAAATTGCTGACATAACCGCCTTTACGCCAATTTTTCGGTTCAGGTTCGCCGCTAGGTTTGCTTGCTAGGGCCTCTAGGCCTTGCTCGGTGCTAGGAAAACGAAAGTTATCGAGTTTGTAGTTGTTTAAGGCTCCCGCTAGGGTGCGAACATCGCTTTTAGCTTTGATGGTGCGCGCTTCGCCAGCTCTGCCGGTCAAGTTAGGCACAACAGCGGCCGCCAAAATTCCCAAAATAACGACCACAATCATGACTTCGATTAGGGTGAAACCAGCTTGTTTACGGCTAGGGCGTTGTCGGCGCATAGATGTCTCCTTATTTAGGTGGCGCGGTGTGATTAGGTGATTTTTCTCTAACCTAATCCACGATGTTTGTAGCTGGCGGTTAATATACCGGAATGAAACTGAGCCGCGCAGCCAAAATTAAAGCCAATTTGGTCCAACCAGCAGGGATTTGGATGCTGGCAGTGATGGCTATGGTGGCGCTGACCTTGTTGTGTCAAACCATCGCGCCGAACGCGGTTGATGCCTTACGTTGGCAATCTGATGCGCTCAGTGGGCAGTACTGGAGACTGTGGACGGGGCATTTTGTTCACCTAGGTTTTATACATGGGCTCTTGAACCTATTGGCCTGCTTGTTGATCTGGCTAATATTTGTGGCCGACTGGCGTCGCATTGATGGGTTTTTAATGTTTGCTAGCTTGCCGTTGACCGGTATTTTGCTAGCAGGGTCTGAGCTTGACTGGTATGTCGGCCTGTCTGGAGTCTTGCATGGCTGGTTTTTGCTTGGGGCAGTGAGGGTTTGGCCGCAGCAAAAAGTATTTGCTGGGTTATTGTTGCTAGGTCTTGCCGCCAAGCTCTACTGGGAGCCACAAAATCCGGCTGCGGCAATCGAGATGCAATGGATTGGTGGTCCAATCGCCTATGTATCGCATCAAGTTGGCGCATTAGCCATGCTTGTTTTGCTGTTATTACAGTTTGCAGGCGCTCAGCTGTGGGATAGAGTACGCCGCTAATTTTCTACAGCATTGTGTCGACCTTTTTATGAGCTTTATAGCGGTATTTCCGGGGCAAGGTTCCCAGTCTCTAGGCATGTTGGCGGATTACGCTAACGAGGCCTCTGTTCAAGATTGTTTTACTGAGGCCAGTGAGGCTTTGGGTTTGGATCTGTGGGATCTAAGTCAAAACGACGAGGCCCGTCTTAGCCAAACTGAATTTACACAGCCAGCGCTACTAACCGCTTCGGTTGCGCTTTACCGGCTATGGTTGGCGCGCGGCGGTGCCGCACCCAAATGGATGGCCGGGCATAGCTTGGGCGAATATAGCGCGCTAACTTGCGCCGGTGCGCTCGAGTTGGCGGCAGCGGTACGCTTAGTTAATGCGCGTGGTCGCTGTATGCAAAATGCGGTGCCGGCGGGTGTCGGTGCTATGGCTGCCGTAATCGGCTTGGATGACGATGGGGTGCAAGCCTTATGTGATGCGCTGGCAGAAGATGATGTGCTAGCGCCGGTTAACTTTAATAGTCCGGGGCAAGTGGTTGTTGCTGGGCACAAAGCGGCGGTTGATCGTGCCGTGGCCGAAGGTAAATCGCACGGCGCCCGCATGGTAAAACCGCTAGCAGTGAGTGTGCCCAGCCATTGCGCGCTGATGCAGGAAGCGGCGGATACTTTTGCTGAGCAGCTACGTGCGGTGGCGTTGCAAGCGCCAGCGGTGCCGGTTATTCATAATGTAAGCGCCAATGTGGCGACTGATATCGGCGATATTGAGACCGCTTTGCTGCAACAGCTTTATAGCCCGGTACGTTGGGTACAAAGTATGCAGTATGCGATTGCAGAAGGCGCTCAGTCGGCGGTTGAGTTCGGCCCTGGGGCCGTGCTGCAAGGTTTAAATAAACGTATTAAGAAAGATTGGCCGCAAGCGGGTACGGCGACGGCCGACAAACTAGAGGCAGCCTTGACTGCCTAGGAACTGAATAATGAATATTGATTTGCAAGGAAAGCTTGCTCTAGTAACCGGCGCTAGTCGTGGTATTGGCGCAGCCATTGCTGACGGTCTTGCGGCGGCAGGTGCAACCGTCATTGGTACGGCTACCAGTGAGGCTGGAGCGGCCGCGATTGGGGAGCGCCTGCAGGGTGTTAGCGCGGCAGAACACCGTGGCGTGGTGCTGCAACTAGATGACTTAGAAAATGCTGAGGCGACGCTAAAAGGGCTGATTGCCGAGGTAGGTACGCCAAGCATTGTGGTGAATAACGCCGGTATTACCCGCGATAATCTAGCCATGCGGATGAACTTAGATGACTGGGACGCGGTCTTAAACACTAATTTGAAAGGTAGTTTCTCGGTAATTAAGAGTTGTTTGCGCGGCATGATGAAAGCCCGTTATGGTCGCGTGATTAATATCGGCTCCGTTGTCGGTAGTAGTGGTAATCCCGGTCAGGCCAACTATTCGGCTAGCAAAGCCGGTGTTTTAGGAATGACACGTTCCTTGGCGCAAGAGCTCGGCTCGCGCGGTATTACTGTGAATGCGGTAGCCCCAGGTTTTATTGCTACCGATATGACGGACGCATTAACCGACGAACAGCGAGATAAAATGGCCGCGGATATTCCCTTGGCTCGTTTAGGCGAGCCTGCCGATATTGCGCATGCTGTCTGCTTTTTAGCGTCAGATGCGGCTGCATACATTACCGGCGAAACATTGCATGTAAACGGTGGTATGTACATGTGTTAAGCAGTAATGACAGCGACTAAAATGTTGCTGTCATCATTCTGACTTGGTTTTGTCATAACTTTGATTACAATAAGCCCCGCCCAGAACTGGGTGATCCATTAAGAAGGACTAGGAAAATGAGCAACAGCATTGAAGAACGCGTCACGAAAATCGTGATGGAGCAGTTGGAAGTAAGTGAAGAACAAGCGACCGCGAATGCTTCATTCGTTGATGATTTAGGCGCCGACTCGCTGGACACTGTAGAGCTAGTAATGGCTCTAGAAGAAGAATTCGAAGTAGAGATTCCTGATGAAGTAGCTGAGAAAATCACCAGCATTCAAGAAGCGATCGACTACGTTAAAGAGCAGCAAGGCTAAGCTACTGCTTTTTATTGGCTGTGATGCCTAGTCACAGCGACCTAAAACCCGCATTGAGACTCACTTTTTTGGTTGTTTCTTAATGCGGGTTTTAGCTATTTAACGCTAGCCAAAGGTATGATGGCTAACGAACTTACTGAATTTGTTTGGAGCTGAAATGCGTCGAGTTGTTGTCACCGGTATGGGCATTGTGTCACCCGTAGGGAATACGGTAGAGGGCGCTTGGGACAACATTTTACAAGGCAAAAGTGGCGTCGATAAGGTAACCCGCTTCGATACCAGTGATCTGAATTCGCATATTGCCGGCGAAGTTAAAGACTTCGATGTAGAAAAGTATTTCAGTAAAAAAGAAGCTCGTAAGTTTGGCACCTTTGTGCACTATGGCGTTGCTGCCGCGATGGACGCGCAGCAAGACGCAGGCTTAGAGATTAACGACGATAATGCCGACCGCATTGGCGTTGCAATTGGCTCTGGTATTGGCGGCATGGAACTGATTGAAAGCAATCTAGAAACCATGTTTAACCGTGGCCCGCGCCGCATTTCTCCGTTTTATATTCCGAGCACCATTGTGAATATGGTCGCTGGCCAGTATTCGATTATGTCGGGCGCGCGTGGTCCAAACCTATGTGTGGTTACAGCCTGTACCACAGGTGCCCATAATATTGGTTTGGCGGCACGCAGCATTATTCATGGTGATGCCGATGTCATGATTGCCGGTGGCGCTGAAAGCACGATTGTGCCGTCGGCGATGGGTGGTTTTAACTCAGCCAAGGCTTTGTCTACTCGCAACGACGACCCACAAGGCGCTAGCCGCCCGTGGGACGCCGAACGTGATGGCTTTGTTATGGGCGAGGGTGCCGGCGTTATCGTGCTTGAAGAGTATGAACACGCTAAAGCACGTGGTGCCAAAATTTACGCCGAGTATGCTGGTTTCGGTATGTCTGGCGACGCGCACCATGTGACGCAGCCAGCTGCCGGTGGGGCTGGCGCGCGCAACTGTATGCAAAATGCGTTGCGTGACGCAGGTATGGAGCCAGCTGAGATTGACTACATCAATGCACATGGCACCTCGACGCCGGCCGGTGATTTAGCCGAGACTGAGGCGGTAAAAGCCGTATTTGGGGCGGACACCAAGATTCCCGTGAGCTCAACTAAGTCGGCGACTGGTCACCTGTTGGGTGCCGCGGGTGGTGTTGAGGCTATTTTCGGCATTCTCGCGCTGCGCGACCAAGTGGCACCGCCAACCTTAAACTTGGACAACCCTGATCCTGATTGCGATCTTGATTACGTGCCGCATCAGGCGCGAAAGATGCCTATTAAGGCCATGCTAAGTAACTCATTTGGTTTTGGCGGCACTAACGGTAGTTTGATTTTTAAAACGGCTCCGTAGCACTTATTGGCCAGTCGCCAATGCACGTAACTGATTCGCCTTGGTTTATTCACGCCTTTGCGGCTGAGGAAGCTGTCGACGCCGGCAGTTTTGTCGCGCTCCGAGGTTTAGCGGCCGACTTCTATTGTGGTTTACTTCACAGCGCTGCTGCAGCGGAAATGCTGGCTACCGCTAGCCAGGCCAGCAGCAGTGCGCAGTGGT
This sequence comes from Gammaproteobacteria bacterium, assembly GCA_030425645.1. Lineage (GTDB taxonomy): Bacteria > Pseudomonadota > Gammaproteobacteria > JAPPPA01 > JAPPPA01 > JAPPPA01. The sequence goes on from JAUHZK010000006.1 coordinate 199,568, forward strand.
CGTTACTACTATTGGCCCCCGATAATGACCAGCAAATTGACTTGTTGGCTGAGGATGATTTCACAGAGACCTTCTTACAGCGCCTTGATGCCGCTGCCGCTAGTGCTGTAAAGCAACCTTATTGTTCTGAGACGCAGACGTACTTGCCTTTTGCGAGCGGCTGGCAGCTTTATTTGGGCTATGAACTAGCCGCCGAAGTAGAGCCGGTGTTGAAAGAAGCTTTGGCAAACTATGCGCAAGGTATTACCGCTCAAGCCAGGCGGGTACGTGGTGCTTTATTGTTTAATCATGTCACTCAGCAGGCTTGGTGCTGCTTAGAGCAGCAGCAACGGCATTGCTTTGAGCGGATACGGACTGATTTGCGGGCATGTGCCGGCGACAGAGTGTCGGTGGTATTAGATGGGGTTGAGGAGGACGCTCCCGAGCAATTTGTTGCTGGCGTAGAGCGCAGCCTTGAGTACATTCGTGATGGGGACGTTTTTCAGGTCAACTTATCTCGCGCTTGGCGTCTAAAAACCTCGCCTGAGTTGCCTTCGGATGCGATTTACCGCCAGTTGATCGAAAAAAACCCAGCACCATTTTCAGCTTGGTTAAGCGTGCATTCGGCGACCGCTGGGGACGGTTTTGAACTGATTTCTAGCTCTCCCGAAAGGCTCGTCGCGATAGAAGCGGCTGCGAATGATGAGCCTTGGGTAAATACCCGTCCGATTGCAGGAACGCGGCCAAGGTTGCAGGATCAGAGCAAGGACCAGCGTTATCTACAAGAGCTGCAGCAAAGCCCTAAGGAAAACGCTGAGCATCTGATGTTGATTGACCTTGAACGCAATGATTTAGGACGTGTTTGTAGACCGGGCAGCATTGAAGTAAATGAGCTAATGAGTATCGAAAGCTTTGCTCACGTGCATCATATTGTTTCCAATGTGCGGGGTAAAAAACGTGCCGACGCCACGGTAGGAGAGGTTATCGCGGCGGTATTTCCGGGCGGCACGATTACTGGTTGCCCGAAGGTGCGCTGCATGCAAATTATTGCCGAGCTAGAGCAGTGTGCTCGTGGGGCATATACCGGCGCCGTCGGCTATTTGGGTTTAGATGGTCAGCTCGATCTCAATATCGTTATCCGCAGCCTGGTGCGTGCCGAGAATTCGCCAGAAACACTGACGTTACGCGCCGGGGCCGGCATTGTTGCCGATTCCAATGCACAACATGAGTTACAAGAAACGCGGGCAAAGGCGAATAGTGTTTTGCGTGCCTTTGAGGTATCGGCATCATGAGTACTCCGTCGCTGTTTGATCGCGGTTTCCAGTTTGGCGATGGTTTGTTTGAAACCATTCGTGTCGAATACGGCGAAGTACAGCAGTTTGATTTGCATTGGCAGCGCCTAAAACGCGGAGCCGAAGTGCTTGGCATTCGTTTGCCTTCCAGACGTATCTTGGAGCGACGTTGCCAGTCTCTGGCGAAACCAAGTTTGCCGGACGAGGATGCAAGCTGGCCTGCGGTGGCAGCGCTAAAGTTGCAGATCACCCGGGGCGATACCGTTGGCGGTTATGCCGCCCCTGAAACCTTGCCAGCCAATGTATATCTGAATATTCGGCCAGTGGCCTTAAATCCAGTATTTTGGCAGCAGGGCATTCGCCTACGGTGGTGTCAGCAGCGTTTAGCCATACAACCGGCTTTGGCTGGGCTCAAACATAGTAATCGCTTAGAGCAGGTCTTGGCGCGCCGAGAATGGCAGCAGGACTATCAAGAAGGCCTAATGTGCGACACCGAAGGCTACGTAGTCGAGGGAACCGCTAGCAATCTGTTTATTTGTCGTGATGGTGAGTGGTTTACGCCAACACTAGATCGTTGTGGTGTTGCTGGCACTATGCGGCAGCAGCTAATCAACTGGTTGTTGGGCAAAGGGCATACGGTAACTGAGCAGCGTCTGACGGTTGAACAGGTGGCTGAGGCCGAGCAATTATTGATGTGTAATGCCATTATTGGACTCTGGCCGGTGGCGGAGTTGGAGGGTGTGGCTAAAAGCCTGCATCCATTAACATCAGAAATGTTAGCAACGTTGGCGCCAGCAATGGCGTCTGCCAAGGATTCTTAATGACTATTAGGCGTGCCCTATCGGTTTTGTCGGTGCTGTTTACGGTCGCCATTGCTGCCGCCGTGGCGGCGTTATTTTGGTTGGCCCCGCAGATTAAACAGTTCTATGAACAGCCGTTGCAAAGCGATGAGACGTTTTACCTAGTGCCGGCGGGCAGTCATATCGGGCGTGTTGCAAGAGATTTCCAACAGCGTGGTTGGATTCAAGATGCAGAGGTCTTACGTTACTGGTATCGCCTTAAAGGCCAAGCTAGCCAGCTACATGCTGGGGAGTTTTTATTAGCCGCAACCGACACCGTAGACAGCCTGCTGCAGCGGATTGTGAATGGCGATGTTATCCAGCATCCGCTAACGGTAGTTGAAGGTCAGCGGTTCAGTCATTTTCGGGCTGCGTTAGCGGCCGCCCCTGGCTTGGAGCAGAAGACGCAAGCTTGGAGTGATGCCGAAATTATGTCTGCGCTGGGTGCAGAAGGGCAGCACCCAGAAGGCCAGTTTTTCCCTGATACCTATTTTTATACTCGCGGTGCCAGCGATTTATCTTTGCTAAAACAGGCCTATAACCGCCTGCAAACGACACTGCAGAATGAATGGCAAAATAAAGCCGAAGGCCTGCCCTATAAAAACCCTTACGAGGCCCTGATTATGGCCTCGATTATTGAAAAAGAGACCGGCCTTGCTAGCGAGCGAGCGGAGATTGCTGGTGTTTTTGTACGGCGCTTACAAAAGGGCATGAAGCTGCAAACTGATCCCACCATTATTTATGGCATGGGTGATCGCTATAAAGGCAATATTCGACGCCGAGATATTCTCGAAGCCACGCCTTACAACACCTATGTAATTAAGGCATTGCCGCCGACGCCTATCGCGTTGCCGGGTGCTGCGGCCATTCATGCTACGCTGCATCCAGCCGACGGTAAGGCACTTTATTTTGTTGCCACCGGAGATGGCGGCCATTATTTTTCCGCCACTTTAGAAGAACATAATCGCGCCGTGCGCAAATACCAACTAAAGCGATGACAGAACATAACCACGAAGCCAACGACGGCACTCGTCACGACACCGAGCGCGGTGCCTTTATTGTTTTAGAAGGCATTGAAGGCGTCGGCAAAACCACGCAGATGGCAGTCGCCGAGCAGGCTTTAAAAGATGCGGCCAAATCGCTTGTCTGTACCCGCGAACCCGGCGGTACGGCAGCCGGCGAAGCCTTGCGCTCGGTGCTGTTGGATAAAGACGGTGCACCTTTGTCATTAGAAGCAGAAACGCTATTAATGTTTGCCGCCCGAGCCAATCACTTGCATGAAAAAATTCGCCCAGCGCTGAATCGTGGCGACTGGGTTTTATGTGACCGTTTTACTGACGCCAGTTACGCCTATCAAGGTGCTGGCCGCCAATTGGGCGTAGCTCGCATCGCGGTGTTGGAAAAGTGGGTGCAAGCCGAGCTACGGCCTGATTTGGTAATTATTTTGGATGCTGAGCCAGAACTAGCACTGACGCGAGCGAAAAACCGTGGCCCGGTGGATCGTTTTGAGCAGGAGTCGTTAGACTTCTTTCATCGTGCCAGACAGGTTTATTTAGACCGTGCTAAAGCTCACCCTGAGCGCTACGCTGTCATTGATGCCAGCATGCCTTTGGAAGCGGTGAGTCAAGCCGTGGCCGCAACCGTCGCCGGTTTTGTCCATCAGTGGGATCAAAGCTAGCATGCAAAGCTTGTCGTTATACCCGTGGCAGCAGACGATAAACGCTTGGTGGGCTAATGTTCAGCAAGCTGGGCGTTTGCCGCACGCGTTATTGATTAGCGGAGAGCAGGGCACTGGTAAGCGGCACTTGGCAGATCAGTTATGCCAAGCCTTGTTCGCGGGCGATACGCAGGCGCAAACCTTGTATAAAGCCGGTACGCATCCGGATTTCTTTACAGTGGGTTTGGAAGAAAAGAAAAAAGAAATTTCGGTTGCCCAGATTCGTGATCTGGCGTCACGCGTCACGCTGACGTCGCAACTACAGGGTTGGCGTGTGGTTTGGCTGGATCCGGCCGACCGGCTGAGCCGAGGTGCCGCTAATGCCTTGCTAAAGATTTTGGAAGAACCGCCGCAGCAGGTGTTGTTTATTCTGATCGTTGATGAAACGCAGCGCTTGTTGCCAACCATTCGCTCACGCTGCCAACAGTTGAAGTTGTCACTGCCTAGCAAAGCTGATGCGATCAGTTGGCTTTCGCAGCAAGCCGCCGTGGCCGACTTAACTGCAGAGCAATTACAAGATTGGCTGGCGCTAAGTGGCGGCTCGCCGCTGAGGGTTTTGCAGGCCTTGTCTGAAGCTGATGAGGGTGATGACGATAGGCTGGGCCAAGCTGCCGAGCGATTGGCGTTATTAGAACAGCTGATTAATAACCAAATTGATGTGGTTAGCTGCGCTGATCAGTGGCTAGCATTATCCGCTGACAGCGACGCGCATTTACGCTGGTTGCAAGGCTTTGCACTTGATCTGTTAAAGTGTGCACAGAAGTTGAATGTCAATTTCTATGAAAACCGCCGTGCATCAGTCTTGTTAGACCGTTTAGCACCACATGTGGCGGCTGGGGATGTTGTGAGCTATCTTCTAAAGGTGGGTCATATTCGCCGAGGGGTGAGGGGTAACGTGAACACAGATTTAAGCCTGCAGGCGGCGTTATTGCCGTGGCTGCGTCGCTTACAGCCAGATTTGGCTGCTTCCGACAGCCCATATTCACTCGCGAGTTAGTGATACAGCTCACTAGAGGGTATGGTTAAGCGATGAAAAATGAGTTTAAAGCACCACATGTTGTGAACTTGTCTATTCCAGACAAGGCGACCTTGCATGCGGCATATATGCCGTGGGTAAAACAGGGTGGCTTATTTTTTGCCTCACGTGGTCAGCATCGTTTCCACGAGCAAGTGTTGCTGTCGCTGGATTTGATGAATGGCGCTGAGAAACTGACGGTCACTGGTCAGGTGGTTTGGATTACGCCGCGTGGCGCGTCAGGAAAGCGGGCTGCGGGCATTGGTGTGCAATTCTCCGCTGAAGATGAGGGTAACGCACGCACCAAAATTGAAACCTTACTCGCGGGTGTTGATAGTAATCGTCGAACTCACACCATGTAGATGTAGCTAACGGCTAAGCCGTTGCAACCAGCGCTGCAGCCAGCGCATTTTATTTTCTTGCCAAGGTGGTCTTAAGCCATCAAACCACAAAGTCCGGCGTAACTGCACGGGCTGTTTGATGCTAAAGCGGGCTAGCAGTGTTGGCATATCGGCGATGAGATTATTACCCGTTTGTGCCTCAGATGGGTTCAGCAATACCGAATCACAGTAGTTGCCCAGCTGTGCCAGCAAAGTGTCTGGGTTGCGGGTGTATAGGTTGATTACGTTGACGTGCCCAATTTGCGTTAATAGCTCTTGTAAGCGTTGCGGTTGGTCATAAACCAAGAGTGGTAGCAGGGGGCCGCTACTGGCATTGCTGACTATTTTAGCGCTGTCCAAAACGTCAATTAATACAGAAGGGCTAATAAAAAAATCGCGTTGAAAGAAGTGCCCGCCAATGGTGTCGGTGGCGCCGTGGTCCCGTGCTTCAATAAACAGATTGCGGATTTGTTCAAACTGTTCGTTGTCACGCATGCGCGCATAGGCTTTGTTGTAGCGTTGACGTCCCAGGGTTTGGCCGTAGAGGTTTTCTCCGGCCTTTTTAAGCTCGTTCACAAAGCGGTGGCGAATACCTTCGTGCACTAGTAAGACATGTGGGCCGCTCTCGGTTTGGCCGCTATAGCGGTAGCGAGACCAAGCAATTTGTTTGGCGGCTTGCTCCGGATCTGCAGAAGTGTCGACGACACCAATCGTCGGCCGCAATGCCTGTAACTGAAGTTTTTCGGGCTCGTTGCGCCATTGGCCTTGAATGTGTCTGAGAGAAGTCGCGTTACCACAGACATAGTTGTAGTCAAAGTGCAGCGAGAGTAAGCCTTGGGCGATGCGGGCGTCGCCCAAAAAGACCGCAAAATCGGCTGGGTCCAGCTCGCTTTCGGCCATATTGGCCAGCGCTTTGGCGACAGCAGGGGACTTATGTGAGGGCTTTAGCGTAACCGTGTTGCCAGCGGCAATAGACGCGATGCAATGTATCAGCGGCTGTGCCAGTGGCTGCTGCCACGCAGTGATGATTAAGCTGGTGCCTTTGCTAAGTTGGCGTACGGTTTCTGCCGGTTGAAACCAGCGTTGTAGCCGTGACGGGCGATGCCATGTGGCTGTTTGTTGTTTAGCTTGTTTAAGCGCTTTAAAAATGGGCCCCCATTCAACCACCGCGACCTCGGCAGAATGGGCTTTAATATCATCATGAACAGCTTGGGTGAGTGCGGCCTGATGTTTCTTTAACGCTTGATGAAGTTGCTTTAAACGCTTGCGATGTGTGCGCTGGTTTGCGTTTAGTAATTCGTTGGCGCGGGCCTGTTGAGACTGCAAGACACGTTGCATCACCTGCAGTGAAACCGCTGGTGGCCTATCGTTTCCAACAATTTTTAAGACTTTAGCCATCCCCTAAATGTAGTCGCAAATAGGGAAAACATCATGGCTGCAGCGCCGCTTAAAGGGTTCCCCCTAGGCCAACAACGCGGCTGCGTGCCAGCGTAAATGTTCTTCTATAAAGCTTTGAACGTAGAAGTAGTTGTGGCCATAACCGGGTCGTAGGCGGTAATCCACTGTGGCCGACGCGCGCTCTGCTGCGGCTAAGAACTGATTCGGCATCAAAAATTCAATCAGCTCATCGTCAGCGCCCTGACAAAACAAAATTGGCTTTTCGCTGCCCAGTTTTTCAACCAGCAGATGCGCGTCGTAATCTTCCCAGGCGGTTTTGTCTGCCCCTAGGTAGGCCGGGAAACCGCCGCCGTCGTCATAACGCAATGTTGGTGCGCTAATAGGAGCCATGGCCGAAACAGAGCGATAGCGTTGCTGGTTTTTTAGATACACCGTTAGCGCACCGTGGCCGCCCATAGAGTGGCCCATGATGCTTTCGCGGCTAGCGTCTACCGGGAAGTGTTGTTGTATTAAAGCCGGTAGCTCTTGCGTGACATAGCTATACATTTGGTAGTGTTTGGCCCAAGGCTGCTCGGTGGCATCGACATAATATCCAGCACCTGCGCCCAAGTAGTCACTGTCGTTTTCGCCTTTAATTACGCCTCGTGGTGAGGTGTCGTTAACAACTAAAAACAACCCCAGCTCAGCGGCAATACGCTGCGCGCCGGCTTTAAGAATGAAATTTTCTTCCGAGCAGGTTAGGCCAGATAGATAGTAGAGAATAGGCACGGGCCCTTTCTCTGCCTGCGGTGGGCGGTAGACGGCAAAGTTCATTGGCGCTTGGCATACTTCTGAATCATGGCTCCAGAATTCCGTATAGCCGCCAAAGGTTTTATGCTGTTCTCTTAACTTCATCAATTTACTCGGTGTGTGGCAGGTATGTCTGAGCCATTTTGGCAAACTAAAACTTTAAACGAAATGAATGACGCTGAGTGGGAGTCATTATGCGACGGTTGTGCCCGTTGCTGCGTGGAAAAGCTTGAGGATGAAGATACCGGCGAGGTGGTTTTTAGCAACGAAGCCTGTGGACTGCTGAATATTAAAAACTGTCGTTGCCGAGCTTACGAAACGCGGCAGCAGTATGTATCTGGATGTATCAAGCTAACGCCGGAGTTTTTGACCGACCCGCAGCACCGAGAATGGCTGCCGCCAAGTTGCGCCTATCGGCGTTTGGCTGAGGGTAAGCTACTAGAAGATTGGCATCCGTTAGTGAGTGGAGATGCGGCTAGTGTTCATCGAGCCGCGATCAGTATGAAGGGCTGGTTGATTCAGCCCAATCCAATCAAGGTGAACAAATAATGCGGCCGTTGTTTCAGTCCTTTCCTGAATTGGAGAGCGCGGTTGCCAACGCTGGTTTTGCTCACTTGCCGACGCCGGTTGAGCTGCATTCGTTTAGCGGTAAGGCCATCTATGTGAAAAGGGATGACCTGACGCATTCCAGCTATGGCGGCAATAAGGTGCGTAAGTTGGAATTGATTTTGCCGCAAGCTCAGCGTGCCGGGGCTAGGCGCGTGGTGACGTTTGGCGCGACCGGTACTCATCATGGCTTGGCCACCGCGGTGTTTTGCCGGCAAATTGGGCTGCAATGTGAAGTGCTGCTGTTTGATCAGCCTGTCACAGAGGCCGTGCAAGATAATATTCGCATGTTGGCGGCACAAGGTGCTGAACTCAAGCACTGCGGCAGCTTGGCAAATACCTTGCGCCGTTTCTATTTGCATCCAGGGCGTTTGCAACGGCGCAATTATTTTCTGTTTGCCGGTGGTTCCAATGTGCTTGGGGTGCTGGCTTTTATTAATGCGGCCTTAGAGCTAAAACAGCAGGTTGATGCCGGTGCTTGCGAGCCGCCAGAACGTATTTACTGTCCTGCGAGTTCTAACGCGACCTTGGCGGGCTTAACTTTAGGCATCGCTTTGGCGGGGCTGCCGACGCAGGTAATAGGCGTGCGTGTGGGGCCCGCGAAGGTTGGCCCATTTGATAGTTGCACGGTTAAATCGGTTAGAGCGTTAATGCAAAAAACGGTGCGCTGGTTGCAGCGCCAAGGGGCAGAGTGGACCGTGCCGGTTCCATCGCCGCACGTTTCCGATGATTGGTATGGCGACGGTTATGGGCATCAATATGCTGCCGCCGAGGCTGCTGCAGAATTGTTTTCCGAGACAACAGAGCTGCCACTAGACCCTACCTATACCGCTAAGTGCTTCGCTGCTGTGTTGGCAGATAGAAGTGATGGCCCCATCATGTATTGGCACACCTTAAATTCGATGCCGCTGGCGCCGTTGGCTGAAGGGTTTAATAGCCAACAGCTGCCCGATAGTTTGATTGATACGTTGTAACAAAAGCCACTGTTCTAAGCGCCTGTCGATGCGCTAGGATGTGACCCTAATTATAAAAATGACTGGCATGGAATATGCCGGTTCTATATCTGGTTTGGAGGTTCGCAAATGCGTTTTTGCTCTCGTTATATGGGGTTGATAATGCTTGGCGTCGGCGCAAGCTCATTGGCTTTGGCGGAAGACGAGTTTGATTTTCTGTTTACCGAAGAGGCTGCAGAGGTTAGTTCTGAGCAGTCTGCAGCAGACGATGTGGAACCTGCTGCTGCGGAGACAACAGCTGTCGGTGAAGAGAGTGAGGAGCTAGCTAGTTCATCTTCGGATAGCGATAGTAAGCCAGCTAGTAATGCGACACGCAGCCAGCGTGCGGTGATTGAAGAGGTCATCGTGACCTCACAAAAACGTGCTGAAAACATCCGTGACGTGCCAATTTCGGTGTCTGCGTTAGACGGCGAAGCGTTAAAGACCAATAACATCGCCAATATGAATGACTTGTCGTTGTATACGCCTAACGTCAAATTCCAAGTCACCCCAAATTCTACCTTTATCAATATTCGCGGTCTGGGTACCGGCGAGAACCGTGGTTTTGAGCAGTCGGTTGGCTTGGTAATTGATGGTGTGTATTACGGCCGTGGTGACTTTATGCTCGGTGGCACATTGGATATGGCGCGCATTGAGGTATTGCGAGGCCCGCAAGGAACCTTGTTTGGTAAAAATACCATTGCTGGCGCCTTGAATATCGCCACAGGCCAGCCCGAAAATGAATTTCATGGTGACGTAGATGCGATGCGTGGTGACTTTAATCATCAGCGTTATCGGGGCGCGATAACAGGCCCGCTTAGCGACACGCTTTCCTGGCGATTGGCGTTTCAAGATGAAAGCCGAGACGGCTATATCTACAACACCGCAGTCAACGAATACCACGCGGATCTGAACAACCAAATGGCTCGAGCTAAACTGCTATGGGAGCCGACTGATAATTTTTCAGCAACCTTAGGTGTTGACGTCAATGAGGTCTCGCAGCGGGGTGACGGCTATCAAATTAGCCATGTGGTTGGCGACCATTTGGAGGTTTATCAGGCCGCCGACCCGGAAGCTGAGGCCGATGGGACTAATTTTCGGGCCAGTACTGATGATGAGCGTTCTGGCGGCGAGCGTGAGATTGATGGCCAAACCCTGAATTTGAGTTGGGATATTGGTGATTACAACTTAACCGCGATTACCGGCATGGCGGGTATGGATGTGCGTCAGGATGTAGATGCGGACTTTTCCGCACACCGTTTTCTGTTTCTCGGTTACCTCGATACTTATGAGCAATTTTCACAAGAACTGCGCTTGACCTCGCCGCCGGGTGATGTCGAGTACGTGGCCGGTTTGTATTACTTCCGTAGCCGTTTTCAGGTGAACAACAGTATTGAGTCTTATGCTGAAGGCGCGCCAATCTTTTTGGGGCCGGCATTTGGAGCGCCGGCCGCGGCATCCGGTATTTTAAGTGGGCCTTTAGGTGGCATTGTCGGTACCTTTACCGGCCCTGTGATCGACGACGCGTCGCGTAAGTCATTTGACCAAACGGCAACGGCTTGGGCCGGTTTTGGTCAGGCGACATGGTATGTCACTGATCGCTGGTCGTTAATCGGCGGCTTGCGTTATGGCGAGGAAACCAAAGATGTGAATATGAGCTTGTCGTTCGACAATACCGGCCTCCTATTCAGTCAGATTCTAGGTGAGGAGGAGTACGACATTGTCGATAGCCGCACGGAAACGGATTTCTCGCCCAAATTTAGCACCAAGTTTGACTTCAACGACGACATTAATATTTACGCTACTTACGCTGAAGGATTTAAATCCGGCGGTTTTAATGCGCAAGCGCCAACGGCTAGTAATGTGCAGTTTGAGCCAGAAGAGGCGACGACTTATGAGCTAGGCAGCAAGATGCGATTGCTTGATGGTGCCATGACGCTCAACGTTGGTTTGTTTAGTACCGATTTCAACAACCTGCAGGTAACCATTTTTAATGGCACCCAGTTTGTGGTGGGCAATGCGGCTACAGCCAGAACTCGAGGGTTTGAGTTTGATGGTATGTGGTTGCCATTTGAAAACGCCATGCTGACTTTCTCTGGCGGCTATACCGACGCTAAATACGTTTCCTACCCTGACGGCCCTTGTTGGGCAGATGGTGATGGTGAGGCTGGGCCAAACCCGCTGGAACGTAGCGAGCCGAACGACTCCACGCCGGATCCAACCGACTCTCAGTGCTTCCAGGACCTGTCTGGACAGCCCTTGACACGTGCGCCTGAATGGAACGGTAGTCTGGGCTTGGATTACGGTTTTGCGATACCTAACGTTAGCTGGCGCCTGCTAACCGGCGTAAATTTCTTGTACCAGTCTGAAACATTTTTGAATTTGGATAATGACCCGCTTGATCTGCAGGAATCCACCACCCAAATTAACGCCAAGATCGGCGTAGCGGGGCGGGATGATGATTGGTTCTTTACCATTCACGGCCGCAACCTTACTAATGAGGTGGTGTACCTAGAGGCCGCTGACGTGCCTTTATTAGAGGGTGATCATTTCTCGCGTCAAGACTTGCCGCGGACGATTGCAGCGGAGTTTAGATTGGTTTGGTAGTGCTCAATTAAACTAAAACTAATGCGAGCAATCTGGCATTTTTAGACTAATCTTGCTAGTCTAGCGCGCAAGAAATGAACTTAAGTTCATAACTGGTTAGTAATTTAGCAGTTTAGTAGGTGTAATAGTGAGAAATCGCGTACGTAGCAGTGTAGTAAACGACGATCATCGTCCTAGAGGCCGGCGTCCCGGCAAAAGTAACACTCGAGAGCAAATTTTAGATGAGGCCGAGTTCGTTATTGCAACGAAAGGTCCAGACGGTTTTACGCTACAGGAAGTAGCTGATCGTGTGGGCATTCGTCCGCCTTCGATCTTCTCGCACTTTAAGGGCACTGCGGCACTGACTGAAGCCGTATTTAACCGTATTCTAGATGGCGCTACTCGGGCGATTGCTAATGCGCCGGTTACCACGCCAGTTGAGACGCTATTGCAGGTTGCTGAGGAATTTACTCGCTTTATGGGTAGCAACCCGGCGCATACACGTTTGATGCTGCAGCAGTTTGCTAGTGGTAATAGCCAAGAAGCGGCGTTTCACCGCTTCGATAGTGGCGCTGAAGCTGTTGAAGAAATGCTAGAGAAGCTTGATGCATTGATTCAGCTAGGTATCAAAGAAGGCGAAATCCGCGACGGTATTGACCGTAAACATTTTGGTGGCTTTCTAGTTGGCGCGGTGCTGCTACGCCTTGCGTGGACAGATTTTGATGGTTGGGATAAGCCTGATTGGGCTGCTCTGGTCGATGACATCGTAAAAGAAGTACGTGAGCTGTTAACGCGTTACTTGGCGCCTTAAGGTAGAGCCTTGATGTTTTAAAAAAGCCGCGCCAGTCGCGGCTTTTTTTATGCCTGTGGTTTGGCGTGTAGATCGATATGGCTAAACAGAGCCTGTTGCGTGTGGGTTTGTACCGGTTGTTCTGCTTGCGGCGCCCAGGCGTCGTTAGGCATTGCTGGCCGTGCATTGGAAAACACGCCTAATACAAACGGCAAGCCCAATAAAATGGCAAACAGGGTGTTGGCAAATTGATGTGTGCGGATATAGCTCATAACGTGCTCCTTTGTTATGGCGCTATATTGCTTTGCGGGCTAGCTCATTTAGCGAGCCTGTAGCTGCTATGGCAGCAATTTATTCGCTGTAATAGGGTTTCTGCTCAGTCGGCTCCCAGCCGGGAGGTTTCCAGGGCCTTTTAAGCGCTTGCCAAATGCTGCTGGAATGCCGCATTTCACGCCATAGATTTAGCCACTCATGCACCGCTATTTTAAAAGGGTTGAAGGTGGTGATATTAGTAGTGAGGCCGTATTTCACCTTTTCTTCTTCGGCCGCAAAGCTGCCAAATAGCTTGTCATAAATAATCAGAAAGCCACCGTAGTTTTTGTCTAGGTATTGCTCATTTGAACCGTGGTGAACGCGGTGGTGGCTAGGCGTGTTGAAAAACCTTTCAAACCAGCCCATATGGCCGACGGTTTCGGTATGAATCCAGTACTGGTAGAGCAGTGATAGCGCTTGCATGGTCAGTATGGCTAAGGGGTGGAACCCTAAAATGGGTAACGGCAAATAGAACATCCAATGGAATAGCGGCGTCGTCCAGCTTTGGCGTAGCGCCGTAGACAGGTTGTAGTGTTGGCTGGAGTGATGATTGACATGGGCAGCCCAGCCGACGCGGGTGCGGTGGCCAAAGCGATGGAAGCAGTAGTAGCAAAAGTCGTCAGCAAAAAACAGCAGTAGCCATGTCCACCAAAAGTGGCTGCTCAAAAAATCGGCGAACAGTGCGTAGTGCTCGTAAAGCCAAAAGTTAAGGCCAACAATTAGGCTCTTGCTGGCGGCGCCGATGATGACGTTGCCAATGCCCATCGACAGGCTTGCTGCGGTATCTTTGGTCTCGTAGCCCAGAAAGCCGTGACGCTGCCTGAGATAAAAATACTCCAACACAATTGTTATGAAAAACAGTGGGATAGCGATATAAATTAATACACTCAATTATCTCTCCTGCGGGGCGGCTAAGGAGCACTAGGCATTCGTTTACGGCGCCATAGCGGGCCAACAAGATTGCGGCGGCGGGCGTGGTGCCATGAAGCAAGGTGGTCAATATCGGTCATGGCGGGGTTGTCTGGCAAGCGTTGTCGCAACCGGCGTGCCTGCCGCTGGGTTTGTTTCATGACTTGGCTGCTGCTCCAGCGCACCTGTTGAAACAGTAGCGGTTGGTAATCGCGGCAGCCGACCAGAACGTATCCACCGTCGTCTGCGGGTATCAAGCTGCTGCGGTGTGTCGTTAGCTGTTGCTTAACGCGCTGAATGGCGTCGGCATTCAGTTCTGGGCAATCCGTGCCGACAATAGCGACCGCCCCGGAATGCTTGAGGCCTAGGCGTATTGAGCGCGCCATACGCTGCCCTAAATCGCCATTGGGTTGTCGCCTAAGCGTTACAGGGTAGTGCCGGCAGAGTGCAAGAATACTGCCGTTTCGGGTATTGGGGCTAACGGCAATGGTGACATTTGCAACCGTAGCAAGGGCGGCCACGGTTTCATGTAGCAGGGTGAGGTAGGCGCGCGTTGCAAAGCGTCGATTACAGCCTCTTGCTAACCGTGTTTTGACTTTGCCTATGAGCGGGTTTTTTGCATATATCACTAGCTGGAAGTCAGACATTCGCTTGCCAAAATGAGAGGTTAAGGTCGGTTTTAGGCGGTATTTTATGAGCCGCACTGGTTACAATGATGCCTTACCTTGAAAGAGTTTTGCCGTGTTGCGCGTATTTCTATTTGCCTTGTTTTGTTTTGTTAGCAGCCTAGCTCAGGCCAATGCTGTTGCTGAGCAGCTGGCGCGGGCCGGTGCTAATGACCTTGCCCTGCAAAAACTCGAGCAGAGTTTGCTCGGATTGGCGGTAGATAGCCAAGCTTGGCTTACCCTAAAGCGCAAGCAGGTCGCGGTAATGAAAACACGCGGTTTGTACCGCGAGCTGTCGAGTCTGCTGGCCGCTGACATTGAGGCGAGTGTCGAAGGGTCTAATCGGCGCTGGTTACAAAATCAGCAAATCGAAGCTTTTCTGGAAGCGGGTGACCCGGTAAAAGCGATGACTGCCATTCGCAAAGCCCTGTGGAATAATGCCAATAGTTATGACCCAGAGGTGCTGGATGCGATAGCGAATTGGCGGCGGCAGCTGGTGGAGGCGCGGGTTTTGGCCGCGCAATTCGATTTGGCAGCCGACACTTTGGCGCGTTATGAAAACGACTATCAGATTGAATCAGATGTAGCGGCTTTGCGCCCAGGAATTCAACGCTGGCCTTGGCAATACAAGCCACGCTTTAATCAGGAACTAAAGCGCAGTCGGGCGCGACTGTTTTTAGAATCGAGAGAGTTTGGGATTGCCGCCGATTTACTGAAAGACGACGAGCATCCGCAAGTTCAACACGTGCGTTTACTGTCGTTGCTGCATACCAACAGAATGACCGCAGCAGAGGTCTATAAACGAGCGCTAGAAATGGCGCAGGATAAAAGCCTAGGTCTGCCTGCTCGTAAGAGCGCTTGGGTATTGGCGGCGGAAGCGGCGCGTAGCGAGGGCCTGTTTGAAAACGGTATAGAAGCCATTAAACAAGCCATGATTACGGCGCCAGAATTGCCGTACTCGGAGTCGCTGTTGTCGATGGATGAATCACTGAGCTGGTTCTATCTTGAGACCATAGGGGTGATGCTATTGCAGCGCCGCTTTGAAGGGCAGCCCATCGGCGCCGTAGCGCAAAACTTGAGCCTTTCGGGCTTAAGTGCCCCTCAACAGCAGGCAGTAATGGTGGAACTGTATCGGCGCAGCGAGTCGGCAGAACAAAAAGCAGATTTGCTAGGGCGCATAATCGAGGTAGAGCCAGATGCTAATGTGCGTCGACAGCTGCTGCCGCGATGGCTGCTGAATAATGATTACGTTGACGAGGCAGCGTTGTCACCAGCACTGCGATACCAGATTGCTGAGTTAGCCTTGGAAGCCGGCGATATTCCATTAGCAGCCGAGCTTATGCAGCAGCTAGATGCGGCACCAACAGAGGTTTCAGCGGTGGAATGGCAGTTGCGCCGTGCGCGGGTACTGGTGCTCGCCGCGAAGGCCGAGCAGGGCGTTCTGGTGCTGCATAGTTTGTTGGATGGAAACTATGGGGGCGCTCCGCAGCTGGATCGTTTTCTACAAGCTGTTTTTGACGTTCAAGCGGTAGGCGAGAATAAAGCCGCTATCGCTTTATTTCAGCGTTTATTAAGTAGTGACATTGACCAGCGGCAACGCCGTGAAATTCATTATTGGCTTGCAGATGCGGCCAAAGCCGATGAGAACTACAGCTTAGCCGCCGAGCATTATTTGCTGTCGGCAGGTGAAAAAGACAATAGCTGGGACCCTTGGGGTGTGAGTGCGCGCCGTCAGGCCGCAGATGCCCTGAAAGCCGGCGGTTTGTTACAAGATGCCGTCAATGTGTATCAGCGCTTATTAGACCGCTCGCAGGACCGCACCGAGCGCGCGGTGTTAAGAACCAATATTCAACGTCTAAAAGCCCAACTTTAGGGCTTGAAACCAAATCAGTCGCCCCCAAAAAGTAGGCATTAACTTTTCGCTTACTTTTTTGAAGACGACAGACAATGACGGAAACTGCGACCAATAACGCTGCTGGTAAAGAAACCCTAGGCTTTCAAACCGAAGTGAAGCAAATGCTTCACCTGATGATTCACTCCTTGTACTCCAACAAGGAAATCTTCCTACGTGAATTGATTTCTAACGCTTCAGACGCCTGCGACAAGCTGCGTTTTGAAGCCGTGCAGAACGACGCGCTGTACGAAGGTGACAGCGACCTCAAAATCCATATCGACTTCGACAAAGACGCCGGCACCATTACCCTGACCGATAACGGCATCGGTATGAACCGTGAGGAAGTGATTGCCAACATCGGCACCATCGCCCGTTCCGGTACTAAAGCCTTTATGGAAAACATGACCGGCGACCAGAAAAAAGACTCGGCCTTGATTGGTCAGTTTGGTGTGGGCTTTTATTCCTCATTCATCATTGCCGACAAAGTCACGCTCACTACGCGTAAAGCGGGCGAGCCGACCGCTATTCGCTGGGAATCGGCGGGTGAGGGTGACTTCACGCTAGAAGAAGTTGAGCAAGAAAAACGCGGCACCGAGATTGTGTTGCACCTGCGTGAAGGCGAGGACGAGTTTCTAGACCGCTGGCGTCTAAACGGCCTGATCCACAAATACTCAGACCACATTGCCTTTCCAATCTACATGCTCGAATACGTCCCAGAACCAGAAGCGGACGAAGACGGTAATGTGCCGGAGAAGAAAGCCCCAGAGTGGGAAAAAGTTAACAAGGGCGCGCCGCTCTGGACGCGCGCTAAGAGCGATATTAAAGAAGACGAATACAAAGAATTCTATAAGCACGTATCGCATGACTACGGCGAGCCAATGACATGGCTGCACAACCGCGTAGAAGGCACGCTGGAATACACCACACTGTTCTACATTCCAGAAAAAGCGCCATTCGATCTCTATGACCGAGACAGCACCAACGGCATCAAACTGTTTGTGCAGCGCGTATTCATTATGGAAGACAGCGAAAAGCTGATGCCGAAATACCTACGCTTTATTCGCGGCGTAGTGGACAGCGCCGACCTGCCGCTCAACGTCTCACGTGAGATTTTGCAAGGCAACAAGGTTATCGACACCATCAAGAGTGGATCAACCAAAAAGATTCTGAGCACGCTGCAGAAAATGGCTGACAAAGAGCCAGAGCAATACCAGCAGTTCTGGGATCAATTCGGTGCCGTGCTAAAAGAAGGTCCGGGCGAAGACCACGGCAACAAAGAAGCTATCGCTAAGTTGCTGCGTTTTGCCACCACTCAGAGTGAAGGCGAAGCGCAAACCGTTTCATTGGCTCAATACATTGAGCGCATGAAAGACGGCCAAGACAAGATTTACTACATCACCGCCGACAGCTATGCCGCCGCTAAGAACAGCCCGCACCTAGAGATTCTGAAGAAAAAAGAAATCGAAGTGCTGCTGTTGAGTGATCGCGTAGACGAATGGCTGGTATCGCACCTGCATGAATTCGACGGCAAGCAACTCACCTCAGTCGCCAAAGGTGATTTAGATTTGGGTGACACCGAGACCGAAGAAGAGAAAAAAGCCAAAGAAGAAACCGAGAAGGGCGCGAAAGAGCTTGTTGAGCGGATTCAAAAATCACTTGATGGCCGAGTAAAAGAGGTCAAAGTCACGCACCGCTTAACTGAAAGCCCAGCTTGTATTGTCGCTGACCAGTTCGGCATGAGCGCCAACCTAGCGCGTATGCTGAAAGAAGCCGGCCAAGCCGCGCCAGACGACAAACCAACGCTAGAAATTAACCCAACGCATCCGCTAGTCAAAAAGCTCGACGGCGAAGCCGAAGGTGAGCGCTTTAATGACTGGGCCAGCATTGTGCTAGACCAAGCTATCCTCGCCGAAGGCGGTAAGTTAGATGACCCAGGCAGCTTTGTGCAGAAGCTGAATAAGATGGTTTTGGATATCGCGTCTTAGAAATCAGTTTTCTCCTCCACGAAATTAAGCCCTGTTAGGATTTACCTACAGGGCTTTCTTTTTAGGAGGGTATTGGTGAGAAAGGTCGAATGTTTATGTGGCAGCGTGAAATACGAGCTGCACGGTGAGCTGTCGGCTATACAGGTTTGCCATTGTTCTCAATGTCGTAAAGCTCAAGGCACGCCATTTGCCACCAATATCCCGGTATTGGAAGAAAACTTTCGTATCACCCAAGGCCAAGAGTTGCTAAAAGAATACGAGTCTTCACCCGGCAAGGTGAGAGTGTTTTGTAGTGTGTGCGGCTCGCCGATTATCAGTAAAAAGGTTTCCTTACCCGGTGTGGTGCGCGTGCGTGCTGGCCTGATTAAAGGCGACTTGCCGGTAAAAATTGCTTTCCACGCCTTTACCGCTAGTAAAGCTAACTGGTGGTCGTTATCTGAAAGTGATGGCGTGCCTCATTACGAGGGTTTTGCGCCCAATTAATATTTCTGGATATGCATATTTAATATGCATATACTTTGGTGATGTTAATTGAATTCGACTCTAGCAAAGCAGCTTCAAACTTTAAAAAGCATGGTGTTAGCTTTGAAGAAGCAGCAACAGTGCTTTATGACCCAATGGCGCTAGTTAGAGAAGATGACGATAGCGTTGGCGAACAGCGCTGGTTAACTTTGGGTATGAGCGGCAACGCGAGGTTGTTACTAGTCGTTCATACCGTTCGCCATGAAGACACAATCAGAATTATTTCGGCAAGAAAGGCCACAAAAGCGGAGGCCAAATACTATGCGTGACGAATACGATTTTTCAGATGCGAAGCGGGCGAAAGACGTTCCGCACTTAGCCAAACTACAAAAAGAAGGCGCGAATAAAACTCGCATTACCATGATGCTGGATAACGATGTGCTTCTAGCATTTCGAGAGCAAGCAAGTGAAAAAGGCTTGGGTTATCAAACTTTGATTAACCAAACGCTCAAAGAGGCGTTAACTCGTAGGCCTTTAGATGAAGCAGTATTGCGCGAAGTGCTTCGGGAAGAATTAGCGCATTACGGTTAAACTTTCTCGCCTTCGCCATACACACCAAATATCACCAAGCCTGCGGTAATCAATGCCGTGGCCACGGCTGAACCCCAGCCGATTACGTGCATAGAAATGGCCCAGCCATCCCAAGTGCCTGTAGCACCGTAATAAACCAAATATAGGCAAGCGCCGCCGTTGCTAACAATGCCAGCGTAAATGGGTGCCATGGCGCGCTTACCTGCTAAAGCGGCTTTAAGCGCAAAGCTATAGTCGACACAGAGCGCTAAATAAGCCCAACCCAACATGCGTACCCATTGATAGGTTTCCTGCTCAGGGAAACCAATTGCATTGATAACGGAAGCGGGGAATAGCAGTAACGGCACACACCAAACGAATACGGTAGCGCTGATTTTGAAAATAAGAACTTTGGCTAAGGCATTCATGCGTTAAAACTCCATCGGGGTGGCTGCATGGTCAATGTGCTGCGTGGGTGATTGCCGCACATTATGCAAAAGCATTTCCATAATAAAATCGGGAGACACCAATGGCCAAGAAAAAATACGGTATGGGCCGTATTAAAGAGCTACTCAGGCTGCCATCTGCTGAGCCGATGTACGTGCTCAATATTCTTAAATACAGCGACTTTAAAGCCTACCGTTGGTATGGCGTTGCCGTACTGCCCGTACTGAAACTGGCCGGTGGCAATGTCGAGTGGTCTGGCTATCCAAGCGAGATGCTGCATGGTGAGACGCAATGCCAAAGTATTTTGGTGGTGCGTTACCCCAGCCATAAACACTTTATTCGCATGATTGCGAACCCGTATTACGCGGCGATTAATAAGATTCGTGAAAAGGCCGTTGAGCGCTTTGAAGGCGCTTTTAGTGAGGGTGTTAGCGGTCATGGAGATAACCTGCACCGCAAGCGCAAGTTGCTGGTGCTGCACTTTAATAGCCAAGCGCCGAAGGCGGCGTTTAAGCAAGCGGAAACCATGTTGAAACCGCTAGGCGCTGAGCCGTTGCTAAGCATCTCGCAGTACTTGGCGTTGGATTTAATGCCGCGACCGAAGCCAACGGATCCCAATCCGCTAACTTATCAACGCAATATGTTTTTTGCGATTGATGAAGTAAGCGATGAATTGCGGGCCAGTATCAATGTGCTGGCGGCTGATTTAGGCGATTGCCGCATCGGGGTGTATAAAAGCTCGAACCCTAAAGCCTACTTACCGGGGCAGCCGGTGCCCAGTTATCTGCAATAAAAAGCACGGCTCCTAGAAATGGTATTGACGGCTTTCTAGGCTGCCCTTCGACAAGCTCAGGGTGAGCGGAGAGGTGATTAGCGGTGTTTCGCCCTCTGTGCGGCTGAGCAACGGAGCTAAATTGAGATTGAGCCTGCGGCCTGTTTGAGCGTAGCGAGTTCCGCAGGCGCTCAATTTTGTGAGTAGCGCAAGGAACCGCGTAGCGGCCGCACGGTGGGTAAAGCATTTTTTCGTCTATTTTTGATGCTTCAAAAATAGACTCGGCCTGCGGGAACAGGTGAACACAAACGTGGAATGATTCTAGGGCCGAAACCCCAACTAAAGTATTTTCCAAAATAAAGCCCTGCGGAGCATTGTTTCGCAGGGCTTTATGGTGATGATAGATAACAGCTTAGTAGCGATAGCGGTCATTATGTTTCAGCGCATAAATGCGCTCGCTGGCCTTATCTAGCTTAGCCTGAATGATGGCGCGTTCTTTTTTATTGAACTTGCCGTCAGCTCGGAAGTTGCTTTCCATGCGGGCGATATTGCGTTGCTGTTTGCGTAGTCGTTTGGCTTCTTTCGGAACCAGCTCGCCTGATCTGACGCCTTGACGAATACGTTTGGCTTGGCGCTCCTGCCGTGCATTAATGCTCATGGCCTGTGGCCGTGGTCCAGCTGCGTAGTCGCCGTGTTGGTGTGGGCCATGCTGGTGTGGGCGATGCGGTTTGTTGGGTTTGTAATGGTCATGTTTGCCATCGTCATCTAGTGCGGCATCAATCGCTAATACGGCACCGGCGAATAGCGCCAAGTGAAACAGGTCGCGGTGAAAATCATTTTTACTGTGCTGATGGGCAGCGTGATGGCGCTGGTGTTTGTGCACATGCTTCGGGGCCGCTAGGGTAGCGGTGCTAAATAAGCTGGCTGCGCAAGTCGCAATAATTAGCTTTTTCATGGTGTAATCCTTATCAATCTAACAGTTGCCAAAAAATAAAAGCGCTTTGAGAGATATAACGCGGCAAGCTGCGCTAGGTTTACTGCCGTACCTAAATAATTCAGGAGACAAAACATGCATGCAGATATTTTGATGCCCACCGTAGCTATGACCGCCGTGATTGCGGTGGTATGGGTGATGCTCTATGTAAACCGCATTGGCGAAATGAAAGCCAAGGGTATTGATACTGAGGACTTTAAAGGTCCGAATAACGTTAAAGACAGCCTCGAAAACATTAACGCCTCAGACAATTTTAAAAACCTGTTTGAGATGCCGGTATTGTTTTACGTGCTCTGCGGTTTTGTTGCCATTAGCGGCCTAACCACGCCAGCCTTAGTGTGTATGGCGTGGATTTATGTCGGCCTACGTGCGGCGCATAGCTTTATCCATATTACTTACAACCGCGTGATGCATCGTTTTCTGGTGTATGCCTTAAGCACCATTTTGTTGTTTGTGATGTGGGGCTGTTTCGCGCTGCGTTTAATGGCTTAGGAGTAGAGATATGTCTAAAGCAAAAATTAGCTTCGCTCAGAAAAAGCTACTGTTTGGCATCAGCTTTTTTGCTGCCGTTTTTTTAGCGGTATTTTTTGTGGTGGCAGTGCCCGCCACGATTGCCGATGGCGACATTATTGGTGCTTTCGCAGCGGGGTTTGTAAACCCTTATGCCGCCGCGTATTCAACTGACGTGTTTATGTGCTGGGCGATTTTGGCCTGCTGGGTTATTTACGAACGCACGGTGTATAAGGTTCAACATGGCTGGTTAGCACTGCTGCTAGGCGCGGTGCCAGGTGTGGCCTTTGGCTTTGCGCTGTATCTGTTTATGCGAATGACGCAAGGCCGTGACTAGTGCGGTGCCATCGACAGATTTTAAGTCTGTTGTGTTGTTGGGCGATGTTGTTAACAGCGCCCGCGTTCGCCGCTACGGAGCCGCCTGAAGTGAAAAAACTTGAAGTGAGCGAAACGGTAGTGCTCTTGCATGGTTTGGCGCGTTCGTCCTCGTCTATGAACAAAATGCAGGCGTTTTTAGAGGGCAGGGGTTATGCCGTCTGTAATATCGACTACCCCTCAACCGAACATGATATCGAGACGCTGGTTGATGGTTATGTGCTGCCGGCGATTAATGCTTGTAAGGGCGATGTCAGCTCATTGCACTTTGTAACGCATTCAATGGGCGGTATTCTCACGCGCCAAATTGCACAACGCTTGGCAGAGCAAGAAACCGCCGACTTTACGATTAACCGTGTAGTGATGTTAAGCCCGCCGAATAAGGGCAGTGAAGTGGTGGATAAGCTAAAAGGCTGGAAACCGTTTCAGTGGCTTAACGGTTCTGCGGGTTCGCAGTTAGGAACTGACGCTAATAGCAAACCGAATACACTCGGCAAAGCGACCTTTGAAGTCGGTGTGATTACGGGTGATCGTTCTATCAACTGGATTTTATCGACCATGCTGCCGGGCGATGACGACGGCAAAGTAACGGTTGAAAGCGCCAAGCTAGAAGGGATGAAAGCTTTCAAAATCATGCACGCCACGCATCCGTTTATTATGCGTAAAAAAGCCGTGCTGAAAGAAGTTGGACACTTCTTAGCGCACGGGGCGTTTTCTAGTTAGCTCCAGTTAATCCGTCCTGCGACAGGCTCAGGACTAACGGGGTTTCCGTTCATGCTGAGCTTGTCGAAGCATATTGGTTACTTATTCGGCCGGCAAAACATAAGTACCCTGAGCAATCGCGCAGGGTTGGTCTTCGTTGTCGTCTGTCCAAATGTCAACGCTACCAATGACCGTGCGGCCGCTGGCTTTATGGCTGACGGCTTTGGCATATAACCGTTCGCCGGCCGCAGGGCGTAGATAGCGAATAGATAAATCGGAAGTCATTGCCATCGGCTCAGGACGATCACGGCTAGCAGAGGCTAATACCCATAAAGCCATATCCGCCGCTGCAAACTGTACCGGCCCGCTAATAAAGCCGCCAGGGCGGATAGCGGCTTCGCTGGGTGTTAGCGAGACCACGGCGCCGTGTTCGCTAATGTCGGTAACGCTAAAGCGGTTATCGGGCCAGTACTTGGCTACCATCGCGTTAAATTTTTCAGCGGTTAGTTTCATGACTTAGTCCGGCGCGTAGGCTTCAATAATTTCTTCGCCTTTAATGCCTTTCTCAAACGCTTTCAGACGTTTATGAATAGATAGTAGCTCGACAATCGTGCTCCAAGAATTCACTAGGTATTGGAAGGAGCTGCTCACTTGGCCAAAGGCTGAGGCAATCTGCTGGAAAATACCAAAGGTAATGCTGCCGAGAGCAAAGGCCGGTATCAGTAGCAGTAAAACTAGGACATTGTCGGTTTGCAGGTAGAGATAACGAGCGACATTAAAGTACATATAGTGGAAATAGAGCTTGAAGTAGTTCTTGCGAACATTGGCAAAAAGCTCTTTCAGTGTTGGTGGTTGGGCGCGATCTTCGTAATCCTCGCCGTAGACCAGCTCTTTACGGTAAGCCGCTTCTACGCGTTGGTTTTTGAAATACAGCCCCGGTAATTTAATTCCCACCACGGCCAGTAGCACGGTGCCAAAAATGGCCCAAGCCAGCGCAGCGAAGAATAAGGCCTGTGGTATTTCGCCCACAATCGGTAGCGTCGGTACGTAGATCGAGAGGCCCCAAAGCACTGGCAAAAAGGCAAACAGGGTCATGATGGCATCAATAAAGGACACACCCAGGTTTTCAACGATATCGGCAAAACGCATGGTGTCTTCTTGAATACGCTGCGAGGCACCTTCGATATGCCGGACCTGCGACCATTTGCTGGTGTAGTAATCGTTCATGGCCGTACGCCAGCGGAACACATAATGACTAGAGAAGAATCGCACCATTACCGCGACAACAATTGCTACCGAGGCGATCTCGACAAAAATTAACGCGAGATCGAGTAGCTCAACATTTAGTTGGCTGACTTCTTCGGCGCTTCTATCTGGGGTGATGACCTTTTGCGTTTCTGGGTCAGTAGTGCCCAATACGCCTTGGATCATGTCGAACATAGGGCGGCGCCATTGCAGCAAGGCGACCGACACCTGCACCGAGTAGTAGGTAGCAAACAAAATCAGCTGTGAGCCTACTACGGACCACCACTGCCAGCGGTGCGGCGAAACCGTAAACCAGAAGGCTGAAAACAGCGCGCAGGCGACGAAGTAATATAAATAGAACAGTAAGAAGTCATCGGTAATAAAAAAGCCGAGGCCTACTACCGGTGGTTGCGGAGTTAGATCTAGGCCGATAGCGGCGCCGATGGATTCGTTAAAGCTGTACCAAACGAAGATACAGATTGCTGCCCATAGGGCCGCAGACGAGAAGAACCACTTTGGGTTCGGAAAAAATGAACGAAACATAGTCTCTCTTTTTTAGTTCTACATATCGTCATCCTGAAAAATGCACTGCATTTATTCAGGATCTCTTTACTAGGAGGAGATTCCGGATAAGTGCTGCGCACTTTCCAGAATGACAAATCAAGCTGTTTTCTTATTGCCGAGCGCGTAGATTACGCGAGCGATAGCAGGAAGCAAGAAGATTGCGCCAAACATATTGGCGACAAACATAAACACCAGCAAGATGCCCATATCGGCTTGGAACTGCAGCTTCGATAACAACCACGTGCATACTGATAAACCCAGGGTTAGACCAGTGAAAATCACCGCTTTGCCGGTTGATTGCAGGGTATGGAAATAAGCCGTTTCAAAATCTTCGCCGCGTTTTAAATGCTGGTGCAGGCTGTCGTAAATATAAATACCGTAATCGACGCCAATGCCCACCGCTAAGGCGGCTACGGGCAGGGTGGCGACTTTCAGTCCGATGCCGAGCACGGCCATCAAGCCATAAGCCATGAGCGATACCAGTGATAACGGCAGTATGACGCTGGCAACCCCAGCAAAGTTTCGGAAGCTGAGCCAGCACATCAAAATAATGGCGGCGTAAACCCACACGAGAATGGGTTTTTCCTCAGCCGCAATCACTTCATTAGTGGCCGCCATAATGCCAACGTTGCCAGCGGCAAGGTGCAGCTGTAACGGCAGGGCGGCCATGTCGGGTTGCTCCGCTTGCCAAGCATGGGTAGCGTTGATTACCGACTGAATGGTGGCGGCGCGATGATCTTTAAGAAATATATTGACTGGCATCAGCGAACAATCGGCGTTATTGAGTCCCGCAGACGTCGGCACAATACGGCTATTACGAGCTAGCAGCTGTGAGTCATTCGGTAGGGTATGAAAACGTGGGTCGCCTTCATTCCAACCGACATTGGCCCAAACCATCACCTGCGGTAGGGAAATCACAAACTGTACTGCCTCGTGATTACGCATTTGCCAGCTAAAGTCTTCAATGGCTTTGACGACTTGGTAGTTCACGCAGCCGTCGACTTCGGTTTCGAAGATAACGCGTAACAAGTCCTGTCCCAGCCCAAAACGTTCCGCGATAACGGCGCTGTCTTGGTTATAGCGGCTGTCTGGGCGTAATTCCGGCACGCCGGTTTGGCTGTCACCAATTTGTAAGTCTTGGCCTTTCCAGAGTCCCCAAGCCAGGCAAAACATCGCCAGTACAATGGCGACGGCAGCGGGTTTAGGGCGGGAAATCTTGGCGATGACGGCCCAGAGGCGATTGGCGATAGCTTCGCGTTTCTCTAGGCGATGACTAAATTTCTCGTTATCGCTGATATGAACCCAGCTGAGCAAGATAGGCATCATTACCTTGTTGGTAACGATAATGGCGGCCACACCGAAGGCGGCGTTAATCGCCATTTCTTGAATAATATCTATATTAATCAAATAGATAGTGGCAAAACCTATCACATCGGTTATCAATGCCGAGGTGCCGGGAATAGCCAGTTTACGGAAGGCTTCTAGTGATGCGTCGTAGGCGCTTAGGCCGCTTTCGGCCACCGACTGCGACCAGCTATTTACGAACTGGATACCGTGACTAACACCAACGGAGAGCACTAAAAACGGCACTAAAATGGCAAAGGGGTCGAGCCCAAAACCGGCCATTTGTAATAAGCCAAATTCCCAGACAACGGCGACTACCGAACAAGAGAGCGGCAACAGCGCCAATTTAAATGAGCCGCAATAGCCCCACAGCAGTAGCGCGGTCATGATAAGGGCGATCACAAAAAATCCGATCACTTCTAAGGTCGCATCGGTGATGTCGCCGACCACTTTGGCAAAACCAACGATATGGATGCCTATGTTGTCGGTCTCAAACGCTTGGCGAACATCAGCTTCCAGTTTATGGGCCATATCGACGTAGTCGAGCTTTTCACCTGTGGTCGGATGTGTGTCGAGCAGCTCAGCGGTAATTAGGCTGCCGCTATGGTCGACCGAGACCATACGGCCAACTAAATTAGCGAGGCCGACATTGGTTTTTACCACTTCAAAGTTTTCCTCATTCGGCTGGTAATCGGCCGGAATAACCCGGCCGCTGGAAAAACCACCCTCAATAATCTCGGTATAGCGAGTGTCGGCTGAAAATAGCGATTTAACGCGGGAGCGATCAACACCGGGTAGGAAAAACACTGCGTCATGCACTTGCCGTAGGGTGTTGAGAAAAGCTTCGTTATAAATGTCTTGGCCGTCTTTCGCGACTACCGCGACGAGTAGCTGATTGGCGCCGCCAAAGTCATCACGAAACTCTTGGAAATTTTCGATCCATGGGTGATCGAGCGGCAGTTGTTTATCAAAACCGGCATCGGGTTTGATTTGCAGCGCTTGCCAACCGAAGACAGCGGTCAGCAGCATGAGTACGGTAAAGCCAAGTTTGCGCCGCGCAAAAACCCAAGGTTCAACCACGCGAAGTATCTGCTGTGCCGTTATCATAGTGTCCTCATTTATTATTCGCTTAGTCTACACCGGAGCATCGCTGAATGGACCTACACACCGCTTTACTTGAGCGCCGCACGATTAGCCAATTTAAGCCTGATGTGCCAGATAGCGAAATTATTAACCGCGCCATTGAGGCCGCGCGCTGGGCGCCAAATCATCGCTTTACTGAGCCTTGGCATTTTTATCGCCTAGGGCCGGAGACTGCAGCGCAGGTGGTGCAGTTAAATACCGAGTTGGTAAAAGCTAAAAAGGGCGAAGAGGCCGCCGCGGCAAAGGCGGCCAAATGGGCGGCTGTGCCAGTTTGGATATTAGTCACTAGTGACCGCAGCGAAGATGCGCTCAAGGACCAAGAAGATTATTTGGCCACCGCCTGTGCTATTCAAAACTTACAGTTGTCGCTGTGGGCCGATGGTGTCGGTTGTAAGTGGACCACCGGCGATGTGACTCGCACCAAAGAACTGCCAGAGTTGTGTTGGTTTGACGCAAACTGTGAGCGAGTAGTGGGCTTATTAATGATTGGTTATGCCGCCGAGGTGCCGCCGCCGGTTAGAAATAAAGACCTGCCACAAATTAGTGTTGATTTACCCTGATTTTGGCGCTGCGGCCAAGGGCTTATTTGATCGCTGAGGTAAATTAAGCAGGCAAAAATAAAACACCTGAGGAGAGATCATGTTGCTACCGGCAATACCGGAGAGCATGCCACGGAACAGAAGTTTTTTCTGGGCCTGGTTAGGGCGTGTTGTGCTGCGCCTAAAGGGCTGGACTATTCAAGGCCAGCTACCCAAAGACAAAAAGCTAGTTCTAATTGTGGCGCCGCATACCAGTAACTGGGACTTTGTGATCGGCATGGCCGCGAAAATGGCCCTGCGCTTAGAGGCTAATTGGCTAGGCAAGCACAGCATCTTTGTCGGCCCGGCAGACAAAATTTTTCGTGGCTGGGGTGGCATTCCTGTCGAACGCAGTGAGCAGCACGATATGGTTGGTCAAGTGGTTCAGCAGTTTAATGCGCGAGACACCATGTGGTTAGGTATGTCGCCTGAGGGCACGCGTAAACATGTGGACCACTGGAAAAGCGGTTTTTGGCATATCGCTCACGCCGCCAATGTGCCGATTCAAACTATTTACTTTGATTTTTCACGCCGTATTTTGGGTATTGGCGATCGCTTTGAAACCCATGATGACGTTAAAAAAGGCATAGCCGATATACGCCGTTATTTTAAAAGTGTCGGTATCGGTAAATTTAGAGACGGCGAGTAAGTCATCGATATAAAAAAACCGGCCTTGATAGCCGGTTTTTTATTGGTAATGAATTTGAGGCCGCTTATTGCGCGTCTGGATCGTCGCCGTAAATGCCAAGGCGTACCGGTAGCCACCAAGTAAAGCCAAAGATCAGCGTCATAAACACCGTCTTTGCCAAAGGCTGTGGTCGCTCTTGTGTGGCAGAGAAGGCTACTGGAATCTCCAGTGCGTGAATCGCAATCAAAGCAAGCCAGACTAAAACGATAGGGTCAGTCCATGGCCTTGCGCCACTGAAAAAGATAGCGCCACCGACCAAATGCACGAGAAGAATCATCAGGTTGTTAAAGACCCAGAAAAAACGACGATGGAACATAAACGTAACGCTTTGTATGGCTTATTAAGATTAGGGCGAAGTGTACAATGTTCGTCGTTCTGCTTTAAGTGTCCAGACTACTAAATGACCGAAAAAACTGCGCCGCCAGATTTTGATCCACGCCGTTTTGTTGCCAATCTAACTAGCGGCCCCGGCGTGTACGTAATGTACGGTCGCCATCACGGCAAAGATGGGCATGTTTTGTATGTGGGTAAGGCGCGTAACTTAAAGCGCCGTGTCGGTTCTTATTTCAATCGCTCGGAACAGTCGCCGAAAACCGAGCGCATGCTGTCTTTTTTGCAGCATATTGAAGTCAACTTGGTGCATACCGAAGTTGAAGCGCTGATTCTTGAGAATAACCTCATTAAGCAGTACCGGCCGCCGTACAACATTATGTTGCGCGACGACAAGGGTTATCCCTATATCCATATCACCACGGACGCTGAGTGGCCTAAGGTTGCCCGAGTTCGTGGAAATGGGCACCGCGGCAGTCAGAAAGCGCCGGGCCGTTATTTTGGCCCATATCCCAACGCTAAAGCCGCGCGTGATGCAGTCACCTTTATTCAGAAAACCTTCCGTATTCGCGACTGCGAAGAATCGTTTTTCCGCAATCGTTCGCGGCCCTGTTTGCAGTATCAAATTCAGCGCTGCTCCGGCCCCTGTGTTGGCCGCGTAGAAAACGGCGACTACCAGCAAGATGTGCAGCACACGCTGCGTTTCTTGGAAGGCCGCAACAGCGAGGTTATCGAAGCGCTGGCCGAGCGCATGAATGCCGCGGCTGAAGCCCTGGAGTTTGAAAAGGCCGCCAGCCTGCGCGATACCGTACAGGGCTTGCGCAAAATTGAGCAGGAGCAAAACGTTGATGGGCAGGGCGGTGATGCCGATGTCATCGTGCTCGCGCGTTCTAGCTCCATGGTTTGTGTAGCGGTGTGGTTTGTACGCGCTGGCCGCCAACTCGGGCACCGTAGTTATTTCCCGCAAGGTGCGCGTGAAGCTAGCGATGAAGAAATTATCGCCGAGTTTATTTGTCGTTATTACCCCGGCAAGCGTGTGCCGTCTGAGTTGATCCTGACGGTGACGCCTGATGAGGCCGAAGAACTACAACAGGATTTATCCGACCAAGCCGCTAAAAAAGTGCAGTTTAAAACCCGGGTGCGTGGCACGCGGGCAAAGTGGTTGGATATGGCGCAGCTCACGGCAACGCAGGCGCTTGAGCAGCGTTTGGCGATGGATAGCGATATGCGCAAAAAGCTGGCGCTGCTGCAAGAAGCCTTAGAGTTGCCGCGCTTGCCGGAACGGATTGAGTGTTTTGATATTAGTCACAGTCAGGGTGAAGGCACTGTTGCCAGTTGTGTGGTGTTTGACCAAAACGGCGCCGCACGCAGCGATTACCGGCGTTTTAATATTCGCGATATAACCGCCGGTGATGATTATGCCGCGATCGGTCAGGCGGTTGAGCGACGTTATAGCCGCCTAAAGAAAGAGGGCGCGCCCTTGCCTGATCTAATACTGATTGATGGCGGCAAAGGCCAGCTCAACAGAGCCAATGATGTCTTGGCGACATTGGGCGTTACTGCACCGATGACGGTAGGGGTGGCGAAGGGCGTTACCCGTCGGCCCGGTTTAGAACAATTAATTCTGGATGCGGAAAGTCCGCCGCTGTTATTGCCGGATCATTCGCCGGCACTGCATTTAATACAGCAAATTCGTGATGAAGCTCACCGCTTTGCTATTACCGGGCATCGGCAACAGCGCGACAAAAAGCGCAAACGCTCTGGTTTAGAAGATATTCCGGGGCTGGGGCCGAAACGGCGCCAAGCCTTAGTGCTGCACTTTGGTGGTAAACGCGAAGTATCCAAAGCCGGGGTTGATGATTTGTGCAAGGTTGATGGAATATCGCGTAAGCTTGCCGAACAAATTCACGACCACTTTCACAGTTAAACCATAGTTGAAAACAATCATGATGATGAACATTCCAAACATGCTCACCTCCCTACGGGTCATCCTTATTCCCGTTATTGCGATTGTGTTCTATATGGACTTTCCCTACGCCCGCCAAGTGGCCGCATTTTTGTTTTTAATCACTGCCATTACCGATGCGCTAGACGGCTACCTAGCCCGCAAATGGAATCAAATGTCGAAGTTCGGTGCTTTTTTAGATCCGGTTGCCGACAAACTGGCTGTTGCTATCGCCTTGCTGCTTATCTTGCAGTCAGACCCGCGTGTGGCCGTGGGCGTGCCTGTCGGCATTATTATTGGCCGCGAAATTACCATCTCCGCACTACGTGAATGGATGGCAGAACTCGGCAAGCGCGCCACCGTTGCCGTCTCTATCGTCGGCAAACTCAAAACCATTGCTCAGATGACAGCCATTGTCGCGCTTATGCTGGAAGTGAATATATGGTTCATCCCAACTTATGAGATCGGTTTCGTCGCTTTATATATCGCTGCAGGCTTGACTCTCTGGTCAATGCTGTCTTACCTAAAGGCCGCCTGGCCTGAACTAAAAGAATAATTCAGCCTGCGTCAGTAATTGACGCACCTTTGCATAGTCTTGTTCGTATGGAGCAAGACATATGAAAATTCAAATTGGTCACACACAGTGGGTGCTGGGCTATGAGTGCCCGCCAGAGCAGCCACACCGGCTTGCCTGCCAATATTTGCCGCAGGCGCCTGGCGCAGTAGAAGAGCATGGAGCGCGCACACGCTATCTGGTGGTTGAACCCAGCATAAGGATTGCTGATGCATCGAAAGCGTTGGTGGGTATCACGCTAACTCAGAACTTTTTATTTACTGATGAATGTCCTTTGGATGTGGTGTTTCAGCCTTATAGTGTTGGCTATATGGAGCACCATATTCTTACCCCGTATTTCACTAGCGAACCCAGCCCTCGTGGCGCAACTAGTGCGGTGTGCTTGTTGTATGTTTCAGAAGATGTGTCGCTTAGCCAAATAGAAGAGTGGCAGCGCTCTTTGGTTGAGCACGGGTTTCAAAAGTTGGTCCCGTTGGTTATGAGAGAGCCGTCGCTCGCTAAAGGGCGGTTGAGAGAATATCGAATTGAGGTGGTTCAGCATGATTAGTATGGAATTACACGGTATGTCTTTTCGTATCCTCGACAAAGAAGATTTATGCCAAGTAAAACCTGGAGAGATCAGTATTCACACTAAAGGCGCGGATGTACCTACGATGGGTATTGCCAAGGGCTTGCTCGATTTGTTTTTGGCTCCCAAGTTAATTGGCCTAGATTCCACTCTTATCAAGGAGGTTTTCGAACTTTCGAGTAAGTTTATGGCTCACGCGGGGTACTTGCAGGAGGGAAAAACAACAGTTCCTGACAATGATTTGAATACTGCGAGTAGCTTGCTCGCGATACTAACGGTATCTCCTCAAATGAATATAAATGACGTACTCGATAGCTGGCGGGCGTCCATTGCAGACTCCTTGAAAGATCGTTGCACGTGGTGTTTTACGATGATCGTAGAGACTGATTTGACCACTCCTTTCGAGAATGTATATTGGTCTGGACCTCGGTCACATAGCTTGGGCAGCAACAACGGGGAGGCGCAATAATGGCGAAGACAACAGAAACGCTGTACAGGCAATGGGAGCTTCTGCGGTCTATACCGACCTTTCCTCGTAAGGCATCTACACGCAATTTGGCTGAGCTATTGGCGCGGGAAGGATACGAATGTAGTAAACGAACGGTAGAACGTGACCTCGAGCGTTTGGGCGCTGTCTTTACCGTTGAGTGTGAAGTAGAAAACGGCAGCAACTATTGGTGGCGTGAAAAAGGCGCAGTCGACGACAGCTTGATCGTGCTGACGCCAACCGCGGCTTTGGCCATGGTACTAGCGCTACCGTATTTAGAAGGCTTGTTGGCGCCTAAGTTCGTTGAGCGATTAGACCCTTGGGTTAAGCATGCAAAAAATGTACTTGATAGCCCGAACCGGAAGGAATTTCAGGTGATTTCTAATCGAGTTATCTCGGTCACTAGAGGTCCAACGCTAAAGGCACCAGATGTAGATGCATTGGTATTAAATGTTATCTATCAAGCATTAGCTGATAAACATCTAGTAGAAATCGAGCATGTCCCACGTGAAGCCAATAGCGCTAAAAAATATCAGCTAATGGCTGCAGGTATTGTTAACCGGGAGGGCGTGTTGTACTTAGTGGCTAGTACGGAAAAGCAACCCGATAAGCTGCGTCAGTTTGCACTGCACAGGACATTAAGCGCCCGCACATTACCAATGCCTTACGAGCCATTACGACTTTCCGAGTTTCAAAACTATGTCCAGCGTGAGTTTAGCTACCCAACTATGGAGCAAAAGGCTGAAACTATTTATGTAGAGCTCGCCTTTACGGATTATGTTGGTAAGCATTTGTTTGAGCGCCCCTTGTCTGACGATCAGCAAATAGAATTTGATCCAGATGGTGGTGATTGTGTATTGACGGCCACAGTGAAAAACAACCAAGAGTTCCGTTGGTGGTTGCTAGGTTTTGGCAGCAATGTCGAGGTGATAGCTCCAGCTGAACTGCGTCAAGAAATAGCTCAAGAAATAGCTGATATGCACAGCTACTACGGTGAAGATTAAAAAAACAAAGGAATGAAGGTGAATCAAATGACCAAAAACTTTTCGTTGACTTGCAACGATAACGGGGAAATCACCGAATACGTAGCAACCGTTACTAGCCAAGTCGTTTCGGAAAATCGAGTAGCTCTGGAGTTCTCCGGTCATGATGAGGGGGATCCCTTTGTCGGGAACTGCTCTTTGGTCAGAAAAGGGTGCGAGTTATCAGGTAAAGGAGAGTTTCGTTATCTTGATGCGGACGAAGAGGAAACTGTTGGAGCCGTTATCACTGCCGTCATTTCCGACGTCGAAGGTAGCTGGGAAGTAGAAGGGTCGTGGCTTGATGAAGGGGATGATGAGCCTTACGAGCTTTTTGTTGAGTTGGTGAATTCATAGCTAAACGACCCTAAGCAGTCATCCATTTATTTAAAAGCTATAACAAAGAAAGGAGCGAGTATGTCTCATGCCAATGAAAACCGGTTGAAACTGAGCAGCAACGATAGAAAAAGTTTGGAAGCGCTTTTTTCAAGCCCCGAATTTCAGTCGCTTGAGGCGAATAACCAGTTCGCCAATTCGTTTGAGTTGAATACGCCAACTGAAACTGACCATTGTCGGATATTAGCGTGGTTGTTAGATCCGACTGAAACTCATGGTTTGGGAACAAAGTGTTTGGCTGCATTGTATAGCGCAGCTAAGTCGGCTAATGAAAGTGCTACTTTCTTTAAGTCGTTATCATTGGCCGCTTTGTTGCAAACCGCCCAGGGGGTGCAGGTGGTTTGCGAGCAGCCTACGCACAAAGGAGGGCGGGTAGATCTTGTTGTTTATGGTGTTGAAGGTGATTGGGCGATAGTCATCGAAGTGAAATACGGTGCCAAGCTAATGCACAATCAACTCGAAGGCTACAGTGAGTGGATTGAGCAGGAGTTAATTCCTAATAGCGATATTAATGCCGATAAGGTGTTAAGAGTCTATCTTGATCGTTGGCTTGCTGAGCCGCTAGATGAGCCAAAAAACTGGATCTCTCTCAGTTATGAGTGGCTTTGGGTAATGTTGGCGCCTGAGATCGAATCTGGTCGAGTTCATCGCGAACAGCAGAAATTTCTGGCCGATTATATTGGTTATTGTGCCGATGACGGGGAGTTATCGGCTTGGTATCCAAATGTGGACAATGTGGCGCCCAAACTCGTTGAACAAAACTTTTTTAATGATATGCAGCTTGCCGCGGGAGTTTTAAGGGATATTAATTCAAATAAGCGTGGGCGGCATCAATCAGGCATGCCTTGCATACTGGCTGCTCCTCCCCAGGATAGAGCGTTACTCACTCACTTGTACCGCAACCGCTTTTTAATAGAAGAGCTAGAAAGCTACTCTGGAGCCTACGTATTGGGATTAGAGCTTCAAAAGCTGTATCCAGGGCTGGAAGTGGATCCTCACGAAGATTTCCTAGACTTGCGTCTGACGCAATGGCGACGCTTTGGTGATTCTGAAGATTGGCCCGTTAAAATTCAGCTTTACAAAAAGACGCGCGAGTCTGGCGACAGTAACGAAGTAAACACTTTCATGTATAAATATCAGATTTACTTTTGTTTGGACATGGAATGTTGTCGTGATAGGTACGTTGAAAGGCTTAGCAAAATTCCAACGCAGTTGTTTAAAAGCCGTGCTAAAACCAACCTTAGATGGACATTGGATCGGGAAACAGATTTTGAAACTTCCGATGTTTGGCCTAGAGCGGAATTTTTAGAAGATACAATCGCGAAACTTACTTTAGAGCTTGAA
Organism: Gammaproteobacteria bacterium; assembly: GCA_030425645.1. Classification (GTDB taxonomy): domain Bacteria; phylum Pseudomonadota; class Gammaproteobacteria; order JAPPPA01; family JAPPPA01; genus JAPPPA01. Next base: position 234,773 of record JAUHZK010000006.1, read on the forward strand.
AGCATCTTAAGTTCTACTTAGCTTGACATAAGCTGTGGTCGACGATTGACGCCGGCCACAGCTTCCGCATTATTCGGCGTAATCAACTAATAAATCCGGCACTTTCTTTTTACCGCCCAAAGCGTTTTTAAGTGTTCGGTAGCCCCAGAATCGGGCTTTGACGGTTACTTGGTCTCCTGCGATAAAGCCTTGCGGTTCGTTAAAAGTTAACACTAAGACTTTGTTACCGCTTAGACCCGGAAACGGAAGAGTATCTAGTACAAAGTGTTTGCCATCTAGGCGGGTCGTAATTTCGCCATCCGTGAATAGTAAATCGCCTTTTTTATATTGTTCAGCTAGGGCTTTGCGATAATTTAGCTTTGTAGCTGCAGCGTATTCTTCTTGGCTTGGTGGTGCCGGCGGCGGTGGGCTGGGCATAGTTAACGCCGTAAAAACCATCACGGTTACGAAGGTCAGAGCCGACCACTTCAAAAATTTTTTCATTGTTCACTCCTTAAGGTTGGAGTGGGTACCTTGAATGCGCCTAGCGACTATTACAGTCGCACTTTGGAGATGTCGTGCCTTTTGGGCTTGGCAATCGTTTGGGACCTTTCGTTGTGATTTGTCGTTGCCTATCAATGTGATGTGTTTTGTCGTGGTCCTGATGCTGGTTAACGGCTAGGTATCTTCCTGGATCAGCAAATGGCGCACTATTTCTTAACGACGGTTATTGTCGCTAGGTGCTACTACGCTTATAGCCTGCGTCACCTATTGAAAACTTGGGAGGCTACTTGATAGGAGGGATTGGGTTGCCGCAAAAATTAGGCGTGGAAAAAGAAAGTAGGTCGCTGGGGCTTCTCTGCTGCCAACAGTTTTGGGAGCAACATCCTTTGCATTTTCCGCAATTGAATTTTTGTATTCAGTTGCTCGGCGAGCAAGGAGCGGCTTTAAGCTTGCGATCTCCACCGGTGTTCTGGATTTTAGCCATGGTGCTGGAAGAGAAATTTAGTGAGCCGAAAAAGGGACTAACATGCTGGTTAAGTGAGTTAAAGAAGGCCTTGCTGGGCGTTAAGCCCGATGTCGCCGTTCTTAAGTTTTTGTCGTTCCCAAGGTATGCGCTAGCCGCGGAAATATTACGTCATTTTCCAGTCTGGCATTTGGGCCAATCGTCGGGCGCTGAAATAATTAGTATGGCCAAAGTAGGTGAGCTACGACCTTTAGCAGCAGCTATACCCGGAAATGATATAGGGCGCTTAGGCATTCTAGATGGCTGGTTTGAAATTCAACAAGAGGGATTGGTTACTGATAGCTTATTAGTTGAGCTTTTTGATTTGACCGCGCACGAAGCAGAGGCCTATAGGCTAGCCGTTTACGAAAATTTCCTATTAAGCCGGCCGCACGCGAGGCCGCGATACCGCAGCCTAGTGGATGTAAATCGGCATCGGCTACGTTTACTTCAAAAGTTATTCACTAGGGAGCAATTGAGAATGATGTACTTCGGGTGCCCTGCGTACCAACGTTTGGCAAAGTTGCTAAATAACGCTGCATTAGCGGCGGCGTCCTAAACTACTGGATAGTAGGCGTCGCCCCATAAGGTGCCGGGGTTGCGCATCATCATTTCAATTATCAGCGGTACCAGCTGGCTCAGTATTTGGCATCCTAGTTTTAGCTGCTCTCTATTGACCGCTCCAGCGCAGGTAGCGCCGCCGTGTACCAGTTGGTTACGTAGGGTATATAGCGGTACAAATAAGATACCCAAAAACTTGGCCGTATCTTGCTGGGCCAGCGCTTGGTTTGCGGCGCTACGGTGTTTGCTAAAGCGCTGTTGCCATTCTGACTCCGTGCACAGGCCGTTGTGGTAATCCCAGAATGGCTGAAACACAAATTTGTTGTCTAACAAAATGCGGTATTTATCGCTGTATTCTTGCCAAATCAGGTTGGCGATTCGGTTGTCGGTATCCAGTTCACAAATTTTTCGCAGAAAGTCTTGCAAGGCGTGGCTTTCGGATGGTCGCTGGAAGCTCGCCAAGTCATTTGCATAGGCGGCGTTGAAGGCTATCCATAGGAAAATGTATTGCGCGTCTTCGTCTCCTTGGCTGGCTTCTGCTTTCTGCAGCCAGCTTAATGCCCGATGCGAACGCAGGCCTAAGGCGTCGGGGAACGTGTCTCTATTCGAGCGTTGATACTCTTTGAGTTCTGAGTATTTCATACCGGCTTTGCGATAGTAGTTTCGCGCTGATTCTATTTGGCGGCGAGATTGCTGGCAATTGTTTGGTTGTTGCGCTGCCGGAGTTGCTGTTGGGAAAATTTACTTAAAGCGAAATTACAGGCTTGAAACGAAAAGAGGGCGTAATTTCTAGGCTGACCTGGTCGATGCGCAACAGATTTGCGGCGCCAAATGGGTGGTAGGGCGCCAAGTGCTGCCGCCTAGGGTAAAGCAGCTGTAGAGCCGGTTGGCTTAGTTTTTTCACAGGTAGCCATTTGGGTAGCCTGTTCTCATACTGCAAACAATCAAGCTCGCTGTTTAGGACTCGGTCGTTGTGGGTTTTTTCCGCTTGCCAGCGCTGTATTTCTTGTTCAAATGATGATGGCTTGCCGATACGCCAGCAGTCATAGCTGTTGGCAATAACGTTGTCCTGTTCATCGTTGTAGTGCGGGTCGGATTCGGCCAACCAAGCGGTTAGCTGCCACGTAATTTGTCTTTCACCAGCGTCGTGGTGATGTTCGCAAAGCTGCTTTAGCTGCCTCGGAAACTCATTTAGATACTGCTGCTGGCGGGTATGAATAATCTCAATGGTAGTAATGATGCGCTGCCTAGCAGGCACGTCTAGGCTGGCTAGTTCGGCGTAAGGCGCGTTAGCGATCACATCTACTGTTTGCGCCTGCTCAGACTCGTTTGAATATGAGAACGGAGGTCGGCGACGCCAATAAAAATTGAAAAACATAGTTCGCGTTTTGTTTGGTTGGGTTGGTGTCGGGTTGGACTGGCTGTGCGCCTTTAGCCTTCCGCAAATAGTTCGCCTTGCAAATCAACCCGAATATCAATCGAAAAAGAATGAATGCGTAGCATTTGATTGATATAGCGGTATCCGTGCATGCCTTCTTTGCCAAGCAACTCGAAAAATGGTCGGCTAACGCTCAATTTGCGAAATGCTTCGGGAATGTCGGGGGAGTCATACAGCTCTTCAAACCATTGTTGGATGTGCTGCTTATCTAAGTCTGACTGGGCTTTCTCCTCTGAAATGAGTTTGCGTACAGCTTCACGATCGCCATTGGCACCGTCGAGAGAGTAGGATTTTGAATAGCTAAATAGTAGGTTTTCTGACGCCGCGCGGTATTCAGTGTCGCTGGGTCCAATATGAATGTTTAGCGTGGCGTCTATATTGGCGCTGTGTATCCAGTCCAGTGGGTCTTGTATTCGCAGGCCAGCATCTTGAAGTGATTTGTTGAATGCCTTGTCGCATTCGCACTGGGCTTGATTGAGTGCCGCGTTAATTTCAAGTAAACGCGGCAGGTGTTCGCAAATCCAGTCGCGATTGTTGTCGTCAAAAGCACGGGTTTGTTTGGGAATCCAAGAAATATGCGTGTTCGGTGATTTAGCTTCAAAAAGATAGCTCATAACTTTTTCATCGGCCCAGAAGTTATTGGCGTTGCGAGCTAACTTTATGACTGCCTTACGACAGATACTGACGTGGAACCGTGGCTATATATGTGGGGATGCAGCGACATCAGTTGACGCGGCCGTGGCTAAAACTGCTTTGCGATTAACTTAGGAGAATCGTATGACTAGTTATAAGTGTGCGTCGGATTGTGCGTCTGAAGATACAGATAGCTCTTGTGCCGAAGAAAAAGCACAGGTAGGAATGTGTCCAAAGCGCTATTGCGAGATACGTATGTGGCCAGAATTACCATTGGATATTCGTGAGGAAAATGATCCACGATACAAGCTATGGATAAAAAGTCTTCCGCACGAGGTTGCTTTTAGAACATGTTTTTGGTGGTCGGATCAAGATGATGCGCTGGAGTTTTTAGCCAATCATGGGGTCGCTGCAGCGGAGCTAATCGGGCGGGCTCCTTTCGTAATGTGGCTGCTGGCGGTTAAAAACCAATCTATACGGAAACTGTTGGGCGGATCTAGTTTGCCGTTAAATAGAATTATGGCAGCCAAGTCACCCGTTATGGCATTAGTGCGGTGGCTTGATATGCCTAGCCCTAAATCGTCCGCGCGTTTGCTAGCGTCAGTACCGCTACTGGACGCCACTCCCTCAAATGCACAAAAGATTATAGAGACCCTCAGAGCCGAAGAAAGGCCTTTGATTCTGAACCATTTGCCGAAGCTGCAATACCCGTTGCTCGAGTGGTTGACGTTGCAAAAGCAGCAAAACTGGGTGTCAAACAGTCTGTTGATCGACTTAGCTAAGGCGGAGTACGAGCAACTCGAAGATCTAATACGGATGGCTAAAGTGAATCACAGTTGTTGTGGCAGCCGACGTATGCCGATTTACCGTTCTGTGCCAGAAATAATAATGCATAGTGAAAGACTATATCTTCGCGGCCACTCTAGACGAACGATCAGCGTTTTACCGAATGGACTAGATTTGTTCGATGGGTTGGAGCATATAAGTACAGAACATCGTTTGGCTTTGGAATCAGCAAAGATGCGGAATTGTGCCTACAGTTTCAAACATTCAGTGGAATTAGGCGAAATTCATTTTTTTCACCTAAACGGTGAAAAGCCAGCAACGCTAGCCTTAAGTTTTCAAAACGGGCAGGCTAGAATTGTTGAGTTAGTAGGACGAAAAAACGGGCCCGCTAACTTTAGAGTCGTACATAGAATTAATAAGTGGCTTATACAGACCAATTTGAAGTTGGCTGCTAGTAGAGTGAAGTAGTGTTTGCTTGCTTTTGAGGACAACACTAGAGAAGAAGCGGAGAGTGGAGGCTAGGACGGGCTTCACGCAGCCTCGCTACGGCCTATCGAACCGTATCGGTTCCGAGTAGGGAAACCCTAACAGGGCTGTTAATTTAAACCGCAAGTTAAAGGGGGCATAGTGAAGGGCGTTACTGGTTTTTCCAAGATATCCCATCGGCTTTTAGGCAGCTTTAGACTGCTGCCATTCTGACTTTATGGTCGATGTTGGCTTACCTAAAGCCGCTTGACCGAGATTGAAAGAAGATTAATCGTAACTAAGCAACTATTTCTCAGCTTCTGGCTGCTGGATGTTCTCATCAGTGAGGTTTTCTAGTTCTGGCTCGGAGTAGGGTTCCTCAACTAGCCCTTGTGCTTTGGCTCTGGTTTCCCAAGCTTGGCGAGCTTGTACGCGCATATCAGCCTCGCAATCAGACTCATCTAGAATTTCACGTCCCAGTAGAGTCTCAATAACATCTTCCATAGTTACAATGCCGGCCATGCCGCCGAATTCGTCTACCACGAGGGCGATATGTTCTTTGCGTTCGACTAGGCGATTAAATAGCTCCAGTAGCGGAAAGCCTTCGCCAACGACCATGATTTCGCGCCGTAGGCTGCTGATAGTTTGCGTGCCTTGGTTATTTAGCATGGCGGCGAGTAGGTCGTCTTTTAGGACGTAGCCGGTAATGTCATCTTTGGATTCGTTTTGATAGGTTGGCAGCCGTGAAAACCTAAGGCTTTCTTGGCTGTTCACAAAGTCTTCAATAAGTAGTTCTTGAGGTGCGGCGGCGACAACGGTGCGTGGCGTCATGATGTCATTAACTTGCACGGTCTCAAATCGCATTAAGTTGGCGATCATGTCCGATTCGTGCTCTTCGATCACACCTTCGCGGGCACCGATTTCAGCCAACGCCATAAAGTCAGAACGAGAAAAAATACTGCCTTCGGTATCGCGCTTCAGCAGGCCGGTGAGTTTTTGACAGAGCCATACCAGCGGTGCGAGTAGAAAGATGACTAAACGCAGTGAGCTGACAGTAAAACCAGCCAGTTCTTTCCAATAAGTGGCGCCTAGTGTTTTTGGAATAATTTCAGAGAGCAGCAGAATGGCCAAGGTAACGATAACGGGTACCAGTAAGCCGGTAATCAGCGGGTTAGCCTCGCCCCATATCAACGACGCTTGCGCGCCGACGCCGATGGCGCCCACGGTATGGGCAATGGTGTTAAGCGTGAGAATGGCGGCTAAGGGGCGGTCAATATTGGCTTTAAATTCGGCAAGGTGTTTACCCATTGCCGAACCTTCTTGGTTTTTAATTTCGGCATAAGCCGGCGTAATACTCAGCAGTGCTGCCTCCCACATTGAGCAGAGGAAGGAGAACACTACGGAGACTAAGAAGAAGGCAATAAGTAAAGAGATCATATTGCGCAGCTTAGCCGTTAGAAATAATGAAGTCTAAGGCTCTATTAAAAAACACAGGCGGGTAGATTAAGACCGAAGCTAGTCATCGAAACTGGGTTCGATTCCAAAACGCTGGAGTGGTGTTTTAGATGAATAGAGTTGAGATAACTCAATCCTAGAAAATAATGGAGGCCAGGACAGGAATCGAACCTGCGTACAAGGAGTTGCAGTCCTCTGCGTAGCCACTCCGCCACCTGGCCTCGGAGAGAGCACTTTATAGTGCCCTTGGCTGTTCGGCAATGCCGAAAATGAAAATCCCCAGCAAGAGCTGGGGATTAAAATCTGGAGCGGGAAACCGGGTTCGAACCGGCGACCTCAACCTTGGCAAGGTTGCGCTCTACCAACTGAGCTATTCCCGCACTGTTGTCTGGGCGATAACTGCCTCAGCAACGGCCGCGTATTCTAGAGATTTAGCTTTTGCCGTCAATAGGTTTTGATGAATTTTTTAGAAATAAATCTAAATAAGCGTCGGGTTGTCTAAAACTTCGACAATGTGTCGCTAGCTTGCCAAGCAAACGCTTGGTATGCACACTGCGTGTCGGAGATTTTAATAAGAATAGATACATGTCGAACCTCTTGCGTTTTGTCACCGCGGCCTCGCTTTTTGATGGCCACGACGCTGCGATTAACATTATTCGCCGGCTGCTTGTGCAGCAGGGCGTGGAAGTGGTGCATCTGGGCCACGATCGCTCAGTAGATGAAATAGTCACCGCTGCCATTGAGGAGGACGCCCACGGTATTGCTGTGAGTTCTTACCAAGGTGGTCATGTGGAGTTCTTTACTTACATGATTGATCAACTGCGTGAGCGAGGCGCTGGCCACATTCAAGTGTTTGCCGGTGGTGGCGGGGTGATTGTGCAAGAGGAAATAGAGCACTTGCACAACTATGGCATGGCTCGTATTTATTCGCCGCAAGACGGCCAGCAAATGGGTCTTGTCGGCATGATTGACGACATGATCAGTCGTGCTTCACTAGCGCAATTAGGCGAGGTGGCTGAGTTGCTGCCTAAGCTAGCCGACAGCCGTATTGCCTTAGCTCGGCTTATTAGCTTGGTGGAGCTGGGGCAGGTGCAAGCCGAGGAAATTCCGGTGCCGCAGAAGGTGCCGGTGTTAGGTATTACCGGTACCGGCGGTGCGGGTAAGTCGTCATTAACGGATGAGCTAATTCGGCGTTTTCGTATTGATCAGCAAGACGCACTCAAAATCGCCTTGTTGGCGGTAGATCCTTCGCGCCGCAAAACCGGCGGTGCTTTGTTGGGCGACCGTATTCGTATGAACGCCAATCGTCACCCCAATATATATATGCGCTCATTAGCGACGCGTAAGGGCGGTGTCGAGCTATCTGAGGCCGTTCCAGCCGCGATCAGAGCCTGCGCTGCCGCCGGGTTTGATTTGGTGTTGGTTGAGACAGCCGGTATTGGCCAGGGCGATGCGGCGGTGTCGGAGCTGTCTGACGTTGCACTGTATGTGATGACCCCAGAATTTGGTGCGGCGACACAGTTAGAAAAAATCGACATGCTCGATTTTGCCGACGTAGTCGCGATTAATAAGTTTGACCGCCGTGGTGCCGAAGACGCGCTGCGCGATGTCTGCAAACAAATGCAGCGAAACCAGGCCGCGTTTGAAAGCGGACCAGAAGCCATGCCGGTATTCGGTACTATTGCGGCGCAATTTAATGACGTTGGCGTCACCGCGCTTTACCAAGAATTGAAACAGCGTTTGCTCGACGCCGGTTTGGCTGCCAATGGCACAAATCTAGATGCCCCAGCGGCGAAACATTCCAGTGGTGCTTCGGCACTGATTCCGGCAGATAAGCAGCGCTATTTGGCTGATGTGGTTGACAGCGTGCGTGATTACCACGCACAAACGGCACAACAGGCGCAGGTGGCAGAACAACTGCAGCAGTTGCAAGCGGCGGCAGAGTTGGCGGGCTGTGATGTAGAACAAGCGGTAGCCGAGCGTGAAGCGAAATTGTTGTCCGGCTCGGCAGCACTGCTGGCTGACTGGCCTGCGTTGGCCGAGCAATATCAGGCAGAAGAGTTACATACCGAGATTCGCGGCAAGCAAATTACGCGTGTCTTAAAGAAGCAGAGTTTGTCCGGTACGGCTATCTCCCGTATCAGTTTGCCGCGCTATCGCAGCCACGGCGACTTGCTGCAGTGGTTGCGCAAAGAGCATTTGCCGGGCCATTTTCCCTATACCGGCGGTGTCTTCGATTTAAAACGCGACAATGAAGACCCTACGCGTATGTTTGCAGGCGAGGGTGGGCCACAGCAAACCAATGCCAGATTTAAGTACCTGTCAGAAGGGATGGAAGCGAAGCGGCTGAGCACCGCCTTTGACTCGGTCACGCTATATGGCCGTAACCCGGATAAGCGCCCGGATATTTACGGCAAGGTGGGTAACTCAGGCGTTTCCATCGCCACGCTAGATGACATGAAAGCCCTGTATGACGGTTTTGATCTCTGTGATCCGTCAACTTCAGTATCCATGACCATTAATGGCCCTGCGCCGACTATTTTGGCAATGTTCTTTAATGCGGCGATCGACCAACAGCTAGATAAGTTCGTGGCCGCCGAAGGCCGCCAGCCAACAGAACTTGAGCGGCAAGAGTTAGCCGACCGCACCTTAAAAACGGTCCGAGGTACGGTACAGGCCGACATCTTGAAAGAAGACCAAGGCCAAAATACCTGCATCTTCTCCACCGAGTTTTCGCTGCGTTGCATGGGCGATATGCAGCAGTACTTTATTGAAAAAGAAGTGCGTAATTTCTATTCGGTGTCGATTTCTGGCTATCACATCGCTGAAGCCGGCGCGAACCCTATAAGTCAGCTAGCCTTTACCTTGGCCAATGGCTTTACCTTTGTAGAGGCTTATCTGGCACGCGGCATGGCCATCGATGACTTTGCACCGAATTTATCTTTCTTCTTTTCCAATGGCATGGACCCGGAATACTCGGTGCTAGGCCGGGTGGCAAGGCGGATTTGGGCGGTGGCCATGCGAGACCGCTACGGCGCCAACGCGCGTAGTCAGAAGCTCAAATACCATATTCAAACTTCAGGTCGCTCCTTGCACGCACAGGAGATCGCCTTTAATGATATCCGCACCACTTTGCAGGCCTTGATCGCGGTTTACGACAACTGTAATAGCCTGCATACCAACGCCTACGATGAAGCTGTGACTACGCCAACCGAGGAGTCGGTGCGCCGAGCCTTGGCTATTCAGCAGATCATTAACCATGAGTGGGGCGTTGCTAAATGTGAAAACCCCAATCAAGGTTCTTTCTTTATTGAAGAGTTGACCGACTTGGTGGAAGAGGCAGTGTTATGCGAGTTCGAGCGAATTAGCCAGCGTGGTGGTGTGCTTGGGGCGATGGAAACCGGCTATCAGCGGGGTAAGATTCAAGACGAGTCGATGCATTATGAACACTTAAAACATTCTGGTGATTTGCCTATTGTCGGTGTTAATGCATTTTTGGCTGATGAGCCAGAGCAAGCACCAGAAACAATTCCATTGGTGCGGTCTAGCGAAACGGTTCGTGACCAACAGATTGCTAACCTAGAAGCCTTTCACGACAAAAATAAAGACCAAACCGCCGCTGCTTTAGCTGAGCTGCAGCGTACTTGCTTACAAGGCGAGAATATCTTTGCAGGCCTGATGAAAGCCGTGCGCCATTGCTCTTTGGGGCAAATCACCGATGCCTTGTTCCTCGTTGGTGGCCAATATCGAAGAAATATGTAAATTTCACCTAATATCTATTCCAACGCCGTAGCGGTCTATGGCATTATGCGCGCCCACTGCGGGTGTGGTGGAATTGGTAGACACAACAGACTTAAAATCTGTCGACTTCACGGTCGTGCCGGTTCAAGTCCGGCCTCCCGCACCATTACATCAAAGCGTTGCCATTTGGCAGCGCTTTTTTGTTTTTACTGTTAGGGAAAAAAGAGTATGAAACAGCAAAAGACAAGGAATCTTGTTGCTAAACATGCTCGCCAACACCAGCGAGCAACGGTGTTTAGAGACAAAAAACGCGAGGCTAAAAAGCAGGGCGTAACCGGAAAAAGGCGATTGGGGAATCAATCGCCTTTTTCATTGTCTATGTTTTATTCGTTCAGTGTGTACTGAACGCTGTAAATAATGATAAATTGCCGCTGAACTAGCAAAGACAGTTTTACAGATGGACTCGATAGAACGTTTTATAGAGCAGATGGCAAACCATGCTGAGGCGGATGGCTTGCCTCGGATTTCTGGCCGAATCATGGCCTACTTTGTCATTAACGGCGGGCCGTTCAGCTTTTCAGAAATCGCTGACAACCTTGGAATAAGCCGTGGCAGTGCTAGCACCAATACGCGCTTATTAAGGGATTTAGGCATCCTGGAGCGTTACCAGAAGCCGGGTAGCCGTCAGGATTATTACGTGCTGGCGGTGCAGCCTTATCAGCGACTGCTGAAGGGGTATATCGAGCGTATGGAAAGCAGTATTAACAATATTAAACAGCTAGTAGATGCGCCAGAAACGGAGTTACCAACGGCAGCGTTGGAACGCTTAGACGCTTTAGAAGGGTTCTATCACACGGCCATAGAGTCGACACGGGTCGCTTTGGAGAAAACAGGTGGCAATCATGCTTAATAAGATTTACCAACGGCGCTCAGTGATTGTGGCCAGCTTAATCGCTATTTCTGCGGTGGTTTGGGTCATGAGTGGCGCGCTCAATAATAGCGACGCGAAGATAGATAGTACTGCCGCCAGCGATGTGCATCTGTTGCCGCAAGTGGCGGTAGAGTCACGTTTTGCGCAAAGCACCTGGCGGCGTTTTGACGGCTCGGGCACGGTAGAAACGCGTCGTGCGGTGGATGTGCTCGCGGCCCAAGAGGGCCGGGTGGTTGAGCTGAATGTAACTGAAGGCGATGAAGTTGTAGCTGGTGCGGCCTTAATTGGACTTAGTCCAAAACATATTCCGCAACAGCGGGCGCTGGCCGAGGCGCAGCTGGCGCAGGCAGAGTTGCAATATCAGTCCACCAAAAAGCTATTTAATAAAGGCCTGACAACACCACTGCGCTTGGCTGAAAGCAAGTCAGCATTGGAGCAAGCCAAAGCAGACTTAGAGGCGGCCAAAGTGGCGGTGCGTGAACTTACCTTAAGCGCGCCATTTGCTGGCGTAATTGAAGCCGTTGATATGGAGTTGGGGGATTACGTACGCGCCGGTGACCGCGGTGTGCGGTTGGTGCAAAAAGACAGTCTGCTAGCGGTAGTTTCGGTTATGGCTGATGTCGCGGCTGAGCTGGCGCTGAATACTAAGCTTGAGTTGCAAACGCGAGCTGGAAAGGTATACGAGGCCAACGTCACCTTTGTTGCTTCTGAGCCAGATAGCCGCTCACGCTTATACCGAGTTGAGGCCGAAATTGTGCCGTCTGAAAATGACCTGGCGGGTTTGGTGATTGGGCAACCAGTTGAGATACGTATTCCATTACAGCAAGTCAAAGCCCACCGCTTGGCGGCCTCGTTGTTGTGGCTCAATAGCGGCGGTGATATGGGCGTTCGCGCAGTGGATGAAAGCAATACCGTGGTGTTTTACGCCGCCGAGTTTTTGCGTTCTGAGGCGGGAGACGTTTGGCTTACGGGTTTGCCCGAGCAGTTTGATCTCATCGTAGCCGGGCAAGGTTTGGTACGTACTGGCGCCGAGGTTTCCGTGCGTAATCAAGCATCGGCAGAGTAGGGGCAGCGTATGTTGTCGTTAATTCGCGCGAGTTTCACGCGCCCACGTACCGTAATGGTCTTGCTGCTGACGATCTTGGTGGCTGGCACCGGCTTGTATGTCACGATCCCGAAAGAGTCATCGCCGGATATCGCCATTCCATTCATTTATGTTTCAGCGTCGCATGACGGCATTTCCCCGGAAGATGCCGAGCGCCTGATTGTTAAGCCGCTTGAAAAGCAGCTAAAGAGTATTGATGGCGTTAAGGAAATTACCGCCGTTGCTAGCCAAGGTCACGCGTCTGTGACCTTGGAGTTTACCGCCGGTTTTGACGCCGATCAGGCATTGGATGATGTGCGTGATGGGGTGGATAAAGCGAAAGCGGATTTACCTGATGCAACACATGAACCGTCGATTCATGAGGTGAACTTGTCAGAGTTTCCGGTGATTGTGCTGAACGTGTTCGGCGATGCCGCGGAAGCCGTTCTGATCCATACCGCTGAGCGTTTGCAAGACGCTATTGAAGCGCTGCCGAACGTATTAGAGGCGGAATTGTCGGGCAAGCGCGGCGAAATGATTGAGGTCATTATTGATCCGGTATTGATGGATCATTACCAATTGTCGCTGGAAGAAGTCGGCGGCTTAATCGCACGTAATAACCAATTAGTGGCGGCCGGCACCATGACCGAAGGCAGCGCCAAATTTCCGATTAAAGTGCCGGGCGTTATTGATGACCTAGAGAAACTGCTGAATGTCGGTATTAAGGCAGTCGACGGCGACGTAATTACCTTAAAAGACGTGGCTACAGTGCGGCGAGTCTACCAAGAGCCAAGCGATATTGCCCAGCTGCAGGGCCAGCCATCGCTGTCATTGCAGGTGAAAAAACGCAGTGGCACCAACGTGATTGAGACCGTCGAAGGCGTTAAAACGATTGTCGAGGCGGCTAAGGGTCAGCTTCCCGAAGGCGTCAAGTTGCGACTTACCGGCGACCAGTCCAATGAAATCCGCGACATGTTAGGTGACCTACAGAACAATGTAATCAGCGGTATTTTGTTGGTGATGATTGTGGTGATTGGCGCTCTGGGTATCCGGCCTGGGCTACTGGTCGGGATCGCTATTCCCAGTTCCTTCCTGCTGGGCATTATGGCTATCGGCGCCATGGGCTTGTCGATCAATATGGTGGTGCTGTTTTCCTTAATTCTCGCTTTGGGCTTGTTGGTGGACGGGGCCATTGTGGTAGTGGAAATGGCCTATAAATACCTGCAACAAGGCGAGCAGCCACGGCGGGCGTTTCTTAAAGCAAGTACCCGAATGGCGTGGCCAATTATTGCCTCAACCATGACAACGCTGGCAGCGTTTTTCCCCTTGCTGGCTTGGCCGGGAATCATGGGCGAATTTATGCGCTATATGCCCATTACCTTGATTTCAGTACTTGGCGCTTCGTTGCTGATTGCCTTGGTGTTTGTGCCCAATATGGGGGCTTTGTTTTTCCGTAAGCCCCTGGCGCCGGAAAATCGAGTCGACGCTAAAGAGTCGCAAAGTGCAGGTTATAGGCGGTTGCTGCAGCTGTTATTGCCACGCTCGGGTTCGGTGGTGATAGGCGCTGGTGTATTTATGGTCGCGGCTTATTTCGTGTTTGGGGCGTCGGGTAACGGCTTAGAGTTTTTCCCCGAAGTGGAGCCGCAACGGTTGTCGGTCGAAGTCCGTAGCCCGGGTGATTTCGCCATTCAAGAAAAGCATCGTTTGGTGCGTCAGGTAGAAACTGAGCTACTCGAGATTGAGGGCGTAAAGAATGTATTTACCCGGATCGCGGATCGGTTTGATAACAACAGTGCTGGCACCATTGGTGTTTTGCAGTTAGAACTAGAAGACTGGGATGCACGGCGTCCTGCTGATCGGATTATCGATGAGATTCGTGGGTTGGTGGCCGATGTAGTCGGCCTCGATGTGAAGATAGAGAAATCTGAAGAAGGGCCCGCCACAGGCAAACCGATCAGTGTGCAGATTTTGGCGGCAACGCCGGCCGAGTTATCTAACGGTACCGATTTGTTGTTGGCGCGCATGGACGAGATTGGTGGCTTTGTTGATGTGGTGGATTCGCGGCCGCCACCGGGCGTGGAATGGCAGTTGATTGTCGATCGCGCAGAAGCGGCGCGTTATGGAGTCGATATCGCCACTGTTGGCCAAAACGTGCAATTGCTTACCCAGGGCATCAAGCTGGGTGAATACCGGCCCGATGATTTAGATGACGAACTTGATATTCGTGCGCGTTTGCCTCGACAGGCGCGTGATATTGAGGCTTTGGATCAGCTGCGGGTAAGTACGGCCAACGGCCAGATGTCGTTGGGCTATTTTGTTGAGCGGCAGGTAGCGCCGCGAGTTTCTACCATTGAGCGCGCCGACTCGAGCCGAGTAGTAACGGTAGAGTCGGAGGTCGCCGAAGACTTATTGCCGGACCAATTGCTGAAGCAGCTTGCTGCCTCTATTCAGGAACGGCCGCTGCAGCTTGAAAACGGCGAAATGGTTGAGGTGCGGTTTAAAGGCGAAAATGAAGACCTGCAAGAATCAATGGCATTTTTGAGCAAGGCCTTTGTGTTTGCCATCGTGCTGATGGCGGCGATCTTGTTAACGCAATTCAACAGCTTTTATCAGTCCTTTGTGGTGATGTCGGCAGTGGTGTTTTCGACTGGTGGCGTAATGCTAGGTTTAGCGTTGGCCGGGAAACCGTTTGGCGTGGTGATGAGTGGTATTGGTGTGATCGCCTTGGCCGGTGTGGTAGTTAACAACAATATTGTCTTGATTGACGCTTACAACGAGCTGCGTAGGAATGGGCTGAGCGTGCTCGACGCGGTGATTGAGAGCGGCGCACAACGTTTCCGCCCAGTGCTGCTGACCACGGCAACAACGGTATTGGGTTTAACGCCCATGGTGCTGCAAATGAATGTTGATTTGATCAACCGCGCGGTCAGCTTCGGCGCGCCCTCGACTCAGTACTGGTCACAACTGGCAACGGCATTGGCTGGTGGTTTGTTATTTGCTACCGCGCTGACCTTGTTGGTGACGCCATGCATGTTGGTGCTGGGCGAGAAACTCTATGGCCATCTAGGAATGCGTCGACCAGCCTTAGATAACTCGCCGGAGGCGGCGTAGTTCGCTTTAACGCCGAGCTTGGGTGGCGCGTTGTGCAGTTGCTTTGTGAGTCTATAGGCAACAAAATGCACGCCGTATTAATTGCGCCAGCTGCGTAGCGAGGCGTTTGGCAACTCTTAAACATAGGTTATCTAAAGATGGCTAAAGCCACAGTTCTAGAATTCAATAAATTGCCTTCTACCTTGCCGACTTTTGTGAAAGCGGCAACGGCGAAAAAAACCGGCTTAAAAGAAGGTAAGACCATTCCGCCGGTAACAGCGTCGGTTAAAAACTTGCCGATTGATTTGAATAAGCTGCAACGCTACCGCAAGGTCTGTGGCTTCCCAGGTGGCAAAACTGTGCCAGCGCCGTTCCTGCACATTTATGCGGCGCCATTGCATATGGCTCTTTTGACTTCTGAGCAGTTTCCGCTGCAGTTATTAGGTTTGGTGCATATTCGCAACAGCATGACCCAGCACCGCCCAGTATTGGCCACAGAGAAGCTCAACATCACCGTTAAGATTGACGGTCATCGTGAAACAGCGCTCGGCATTGAGTTCGACATCATCAGCCAAGTGCATGTCGGCGACGAACTTGTTTGGGATAGCGTCAGCACCAATCTGTCACGCAAGAAGAGTGGCGCTAAGAAGGGCGGTAAGAAAGCACCGGCCAAGCTGGCTCCATTAAAAATGAGCAGCAAGATCTCTATCCCTGCCGGTACAGGCCGTAAGTACGGCGCGGTTGCTGGTGACGTGAACCCGATTCACCTATTTGACGCGACCGCGAAAGCTTTTGGCTTTAAGAAGGCGATTATTCACGGCATGTGGACGCTAGCTAAGTCAGCTGCCATTTTGGATTCTCAGTTGCCACGCAAATTCCGCTACGACGTTGAATTTAAACTGCCAATCTTTATGCCAGCCAAGGTGCAGTTGCAGTACAGCAATAGCAATGAGGCTATCTCAATGCGTGTGATGGACAGCAAAGGTGCTAAGCCGCATATGAATGGCCATATTGAGTTTCTAGACTAGCGTTTAGCTGGATGAACTCATAAAAAACCGGGCTTGGCCCGGTTTTTTTATGCCGGCGTTAAATAGATGTCGTAACGAATGGCTTTGCCCTTGTCCGAGAAGCTGGGTTTTTGCTCCGCTAGAAAGGGCGCATGTAGTGGGCGTTTAACAATAACGCGCTTGCTGGCAATGGCTAAGGCCTGTTTAAGCAGCAGCTGCTCCTCGCTGGCCTCTGCGGGGCGTTCATGTCGTTGCAGCAGTTGGGCCTCCTTGGTGACCGCCGCTGACTTCTCGCGTTCGGGAAACATCGGGTCCAGATAGACCACGTCGTAGTGCCGATCAGCCATCCATTCGGTCGCCTCCGTTAATAGGTGCTGAATGCGAGCCGAGGTGTCTTGGAAGCCGGTCTCTTCGGTAAAGCGCGCTAAGGCGTTCTGGGCGATCTTATAAAGTGCTTCGTTATGCTCAAGCGCGGTGACCTGATAACCGCAGCGAGCCAGTATTAGGCTGTCCTGTAGCAAGCCGGCGGTCATATCGAGCACCGCTGAATGGCGTGCCGGTTTGCATAGCTTTACTAGGCGTTCGTGCTGACCTTTTTTGAGTCGCTGCCAGTAGGCGCCGTCAGTAAAAGAGAAGGGGCTTGAAGTCATGCGGGCATTGTATATCGAGAACATAGCCCTTGCCTTGTCGCTACTGGCTATTGCGCGTGAGCTAACTGGCGCTGCCGCTATGGCTGAGTGGCTAGGCTGTTTTAGAATGCGGACTATTGATCCCAATACTAATTAGATAGGAACCACCATGTCAGATCGCGTTTTGCTCGATATCCGAGACGATGTTGCTTACGTCACCTTTAACCGTCCAGACAAATACAACGGCCTTGATCGCGAGATGATGTTGGCGATGGTGGCGACCGCCAAGAAAATTAAGAAAGATCGCAGTATTCGTGCGGTGATCTTGCAGGGTGAAGGTAAAGCGTTTTGTGCAGGTTTGGATTTTGCTAGCTGGTCTAAGATGCCGGCCAAACTGGCCGCCGCATTCCTTAAGCCGCGTCCCGGAACTACAAACTTGGTGCAAGAAGTGGCGTGGTGCTGGCGTAAGTTGCCAGTACCGGTCATTGCCGTGACCCGTGGCCACTGTTTTGGTGGTGGTATTCAAATTGCTTTGGCTGCTGATTTTCGTTTCACCACGCCAGATTGCGAATTTTCGATTATGGAAATTAAGTGGGGCATGATTCCGGATATGACCGGCACCATTCCACTGCGCGAGTTGACCACGATGGATGTGGCAAAAGAGTTGACCATGACAGGGCGTATTTTCAAGGGTAATGAGGCAATGACGCTCGGTTTGGTGACAGGCGTGTCAGAAGATCCGCTAAAAGATGCTGAGGCATTGGTGGCGGCGATTAAAACTCGTTCACCAGACGGTGTGTCGGCGGCAAAAGCACTGTTCCATAAAACATGGAATGCCAGCGAGAGTAGTGCGCTAGGCACCGAGAGCATTATTCAAGCAAAAGTCTTAGCAGGTAAGAATCAGCGAATTGTGACAAAGGCTAACTTTGCTAAGAAGTTACCGAAGTTTATTACGCGCCAGTTTGATTATTAAGACTGGCTGACGGTGCTACAAAAATGCCCGCATTACGCGGGCATTTTTTATGCAGGAATAAAATTCAGGCATAAAAAAAGCCCAGCATATTGCTGGGCTTTCTAAATAATGGCTCCCCGGGACGGGCTCGAACCGCCGACCTAGTGATTAACAGTCACCCGCTCTACCAACTGAGCTACCAGGGAATTGCGCTTGAGCTTTAAGCCCTTAGCGCGGCGCGTATCTTAGGGAAACGCGCCTTGTGTGGCAAGGCCGCAAGCAGCCTTTTTTCACTTTTTTTACGATTAATTTAATCGCGGCTATTCAGCAACGGTCTCGGCGATGCGTTGGATCGCGTTTTCGAGGTTTTCCATGCTGGTCGCAAACGACAAACGCATATGACCGGGTGTGCCAAATGCCGAGCCAGGCACTAGGGCAACGCCAGCATTTTCGATCAAATATTCACCCAGTTGCAGGTCGTCTTCAACGCCATCTAGGCGGTCGATGATTTGATGGAAAGACGGGAAGGCGTAGAAGGTGCCGTCCGATTCAATGCACTCAACGCCCGGAATGGCATTCAGCGCGGCGACTACGTAGTCGTGGCGCTCTTTAAATGCCTTGAGCATATCTTTTACGCACTGCTGGTCGCCTTTAATAGCGGCTTCAGCGGCGTACTGCGAAATCGAGGTTGGGTTAGACGTACTTTGCGATTGCACTTTCTTCATGGCTTTAATCAGCCAAGCGGGTCCGCCTGCATAGCCAATGCGCCAGCCAGTCATGCTGTAGGCCTTAGATACGCCGTTTAAGACGATGGTGCGATCGTATAGATCAGGGCAGGCCATTAGGATGTTCACAAATGGCTCGTCAGCCCACCAGATATGTTCGTACATATCGTCAGTGGCAATCATCACTTGTGGGTGCTTGCGTAGCACTTCGCCTAAGGCTTCTAGTTCGGCACGGGTGTAGGCCTTGCCAGACGGGTTCGATGGGCTGTTGATCGCCAGCAACTTGGTTTTCGGCGTAATCGCTGCTTCGAGTTGAGCAGGGGTTAGCTTAAAGCCGCTGGCCATATCAGTTTCAACCACGACGGGTTTGCCACCGGCCACTAAAACCATATCTGGGTAAGACACCCAGTAAGGCGCTGGAATAATAGCTTCGTCGCCGTCGTTAAGTAGGGCGAGGGCGAGGTTAAAGAAGCTTTGTTTGCCGCCACAAGACACCAAAATTTGGTCGGCCGCGTATTCATGGCCATTATCTTGCTTGAACTTTTCTATAATGGCCTGCTTAAGACTCGCGGTGCCGTCAACGGCGGTGTATTTGGTAAAGCCGTTATTTAAGGCTTCAACCGCCGCTTGTTTAATGTGCGCAGGGGTGTCGAAATCCGGCTCGCCGGCACCTAGGCCGATAATGTCGCGGCCAGCGGCGCGTAGTTCGGCGGCGCGAGCGGTAACCGCAAGCGTTGGCGATGGTTTGATGCGATTAACGCGATCAGACAGGTTCATAGAATGTTCAATCCTGATAGTGCTCTAGGACAGGGCGCTTGATTATGTAAATAAGCGCCCAGAAATAGGGCGCGTAGTGTATAAAAACTCAGCAGTTATAGCCAGTAAGGCAAGGGCATAAAAGCGTGGAAAAACAGTCATTTCAGCTACAAACCGAATATCAGCCGTCGGGCGACCAGCCAACGGCGATTGCGGGCTTGTTAGATGGTTTGGATAGCGGCCTCGCTTGTCAGACATTGCTGGGCGTAACCGGCTCGGGCAAAACCTTCACTATGGCCAATGTGATTGCCAATACCGGGCGGCCGACGCTGATTCTTGCGCATAACAAAACGCTGGCGGCGCAGCTATATGGTGAGATGCGGGATTTCTTTCCCAATAACGCTGTTGAGTATTTTGTTTCTTACTACGACTACTATCAGCCAGAAGCTTATGTACCGTCGTCAGATACCTTTATTGAAAAAGATGCCTCGGTTAACGAGCATATTGAGCAGATGCGGCTGTCAGCCACCAAAGCCTTACTAGAGCGTTCCGACACCATTATTGTTGCCACCGTGTCAGCGATTTACGGCTTGGGTGACCCGAAGTCCTATTTGGGCATGATCTTGCACCTAAGTCGCGGCGAAGAAATTAGCCAGC
Source organism: Gammaproteobacteria bacterium (assembly GCA_030425645.1). Lineage (GTDB taxonomy): Bacteria > Pseudomonadota > Gammaproteobacteria > JAPPPA01 > JAPPPA01 > JAPPPA01. Next base: position 254,668 of record JAUHZK010000006.1, read on the forward strand.
GCGATATCCTGAAACGCCTAACGGATATGCAATACACGCGGAATGAGATTGAGTTTTTCCGGGGTACTTATCGTGTGCGTGGCGATGTGATTGATATTTATCCGGCGGAATCGGAAACCGAGGCCGTTCGGGTGGAGCTGTTTGACGATGAAGTGGAAAGCATTGTCGTATTCGACCCGCTGACGGGGCATATATTGCGTAAGTTGTCGCGTTATACGGTGTATCCGAAGTCGCATTACGTGACGCCGCGGGAAAAGCTTTTAGAAGCCTATGACCAAATCAAGGTGGAGCTGGTCGACCGGGTTAAGCATTTAAAAGAGCTGAATAAACTGGTCGAGGCCCAGCGCATTGAGCAGCGCACGCTTTATGATTTAGAGATGATGCGCGAGCTCGGTTATTGCAATGGCATCGAAAACTATTCGCGCTACCTATCAGGCCGTGCGCCAGGTGAGCCGCCGCCGTGTTTGTTTGATTATTTGCCCGACAATGCCTTGTTGTTTATCGATGAGTCGCATGTGACTGCGCCGCAGCTGGGGGCGATGTATAAGGGTGATCGTTCGCGCAAAGAAAACTTGGTGGAATATGGCTTTCGGCTGCCGTCTGCGCTCGATAATCGGCCGCTGAAATTCGATGAGTTCGAAAAGCTCTCGCCGCAAACCGTGTTTGTCTCGGCGACCCCGAGCAAATACGAAGATGGCAAAGCAGATAACGTAGTGGAGCAGGTGGTGCGTCCAACGGGTTTGATTGACCCGGTTGTGGAGGTGCGCCCAGCTGAATCGCAAGTTGATGATGTCTTGTCGGAAATTCGCGAGCGCGTCACCAAGGGTGATCGAATTTTAATCACCACCTTAACCAAGCGTATGTCTGAAGACCTAACGGCGTTCTTAGACGACAACGGCGTGCGCGTACGTTATTTGCACTCAGATATCGATACGGTTGAGCGAGTGGAGATTCTGCGTGACCTTCGCTTAGGTGTTTTTGATGTACTGGTTGGCATTAACTTGCTGCGAGAAGGTCTTGATTTGCCTGAGGTTTCTTTGGTGGCGATTCTGGATGCGGATAAGGAAGGTTTTCTGCGTTCTGAAACCTCGTTGATTCAAACCATCGGTCGTGCGGCGCGTAATGTTGAAGGTAAGGCGATTCTCTACGCCGATAAAATTACGGGTTCTATGCAGCGTGCGATGGATGAAACCGAACGCCGCCGTGAAAAACAAATTGCTTATAACCAAGCCAACGGCATTACGCCGAAATCGGTTAAGCGGGCAGTGCGTGATGTGATGGAAACCGGCTACGAGAAAACCACGCAAGGTCAGTATTTGGAGGCGGCAGAAGAGCAGGCCAAATATGAAGCCATGTCACCGGCCGAGCTGATGCGCGAAGTGAAGAAGCTTGAGAAGCAGATGACCAAGCACTCTAAAGCGTTAGAGTTTGAAGAAGCCGCCCGTGTGCGCGATGAACTGGTTAAAATTCGCCGCCGTGGCCTCGGTATCGACCATATAAAAATTGCTGGCTAGATCCGCCAGCCTTAACGGAAACATTATTTTGTCTATTAACTGGATGTACCCGGTGGCGCGTAGCGCCTTGTTCAAATTAGATGCAGAAACGGCGCATGAGCTGTCGATAACGCAGTTTAAAACCATGCCGCGGCCGCTGGTAAAAGCGCTGTTTAATCCTTGTGTGGCGGATCAGCCAGTCGAAGTTTTTGGGCTAACTTTCCCAAACCCGGTCGGCTTGGCCGCAGGTTTGGACAAAAATGGCGAGTGCATTCAGGCCTTTGATGCCATGGGCTTTGGCTTTGTTGAGATCGGCACAGTGACGCCGCGACCACAGCCCGGCAACGAAAAACCACGTTTGTTCCGCCTGCCAGAGCACCAAGCCATCATTAATCGCATGGGCTTTAATAATCATGGTGTGGATGCTCTAGTTGAGCGTGCTAAAAAAGCCAAACAGAGCGGCAAACTGCGTGGTGTGTTGGGTATTAATATCGGCAAAAATAAAGATACGCCGAATGAAAACGCCAATGACGATTACCTAATTTGTTTGCGTAAGGTGTATGCGGTTGCCGATTACGTGACGGTCAACCTGTCATCACCAAACACTCCAGGTTTGCGCGATCTGCAGCATGGTGCGGCGATGGATGAGCTATTAGTGGCGCTTAAAGCTGAGCAGGCCAAACTAGAAGGTGAGCATGGTCGCTACGTGCCGGTGTTGGTAAAAATTGCACCTGACTTAACGGATGAAGAGGTCGCCGATGTGGCGGAGCGCCTGCAACGCACTGGCATTGACGGCGTGATCGCCACCAATACCACGCTGTCGCGGGAAGCGGTTGCTGGCCATCAATATGCTGATGAGGCCGGTGGCCTGTCGGGAGCGCCGGTACTCAGTCGTTCCACCGAAGTAGTGCGATTGTTGAGAGAAGCTTTGGGGCCTGACTATCCGATTATTGCCGTCGGTGGTGTGGCCTCAACCGCCGATGCCGCAGAGAAGCGTGCCGCCGGTGCTAATTTAGTGCAGGTTTATAGTGGTTTTATCTACCAAGGTCCGGCTTTGATTGCGGATTGTGTGGCGGCTTGGCGGTAAATTTGCAGCTTATGGCGGAAAATATCGCTAAAAGCTTATAAACAGTGGATTTAACACTGTTTTTTTGTTGCTTGAGCGAGACGCTTTAAGTAAAGTACGCGCCCTTGCGGCATTGCCGCGGCTTTTGCCGTGGGAAAACACCGCGAAGCAGGCGCGTAGCTCAGTTGGTTAGAGCACCACCTTGACATGGTGGGGGTCGTTGGTTCAAATCCAATCGCGCCTACCAGAATACCGTTTAGGGTCCGTTGGGAGGACTGCGATATCGCTACCGATAAGCGCGTAAGGCGCAACAATGAAATTCGAGTGTCAGAAGTTCGTTTGATCGACGAAACTGGCGAAAACATTGGTGTGATTAGCACCGAAGAAGCGATGGCGAAAGCCAAAGCCGTTAGCTTGGATTTGGTAGAAGTGTCCCCAATGGCGGAGCCGCCAGTCTGTAAGATTATGGACTTCGGCAAGTTTGTGTTTGATAAGCAAAAAGCGGATCAAAACGCACGTAAGAAAACCAAGCGTACCCAGTTGAAGGAAATTAAATTCCGCCCGGGTACCGATATTGGCGACTACAACACCAAGTTACGCAAGTTGCGCGAGTTCTTGGAAATAGGCGACAAAACCAAGATCACGATTCGCTTCCGCGGCCGTGAAATGGCGCACCAAGAGCTAGGCATGGATTTGCTGAAGCGCGTGGAAGCCGACTTGGAAGAATACGGAAATGTAGAACAGCGCCCGTCAATGGAAGGTCGACAAATGTCGATGATCATTGCGCCGGTTAGCAAGAAGAAGTAGTTCTACTAAAGAATTTACAGCGCTTAGCGTTGTAAACCTCTGGGAAGCGGTGCACACACAAACCGTCACCGAGGTGGCCATAAGGCCAAAGCCCCGCCTAGGCGAGGGCGTTTTTAAATGAAAATTGGAGTGTAACCATGCCTAAGATGAAAACTCATCGTGGTGCGGCTAAGCGTTTTAAGAAAACTGCTAGCGGCAAATATAAAAAGCGTTCAGCTTTTCGTAGCCACATCCTTACTAAAATGACTGCTAAATCTAAGCGCCAGTTGCGTCGCCCCGGCATGGTTGCCGACAGCGATACCGCTAAGCTAGATCGCATGTTGCCGAATGGTTAAGCCGTTCGCGGCACTTGTAGAAGGATATTAAGAAATGGCACGAGTAAAACGTGGTGTGCAGGCGCGAGCCAGCCACAAGAAAGTTCTAAAGAAAGCGAAAGGTTACTACGGTGCCCGTAGTAAGGTTTATCGCGTTGCTACGCAGGCGGTTACTAAAGCGGGTCAATACGCATACCGTGACCGTCGTCAGCGTAAGCGTCAGTTCCGTCAGCTTTGGATTGCCCGTATTAATGCGGCAGCCCGCGCTAACGAAATTACTTACAGCCGCTTTATTGCTGGCTTGAAAGCTGCCGAGATCGACCTAGACCGTAAGGTACTAGCTGATATCGCAGTACATGACAAAGCTGCTTTTACTGCCTTGACTGAAAAAGCCAAGGCCGCCCTCGCAGCATAAGCAAACTTTTGCGCCTGTTTTTAGGTGCTAACGTTAATGCTTAAAAATAAAGGGAAAGGTCTTTAGGCCTTTCCCTTTTTTGTTTATTTCTCAGTACGAAGTGAATACATCGACATGAGCGACATTCAGTCACTACAAACGCAGGCATTGGCCGCTGTTGACGCAGCTGCTGATATTCAAGCCCTAGAAGATTTGCGTGTTCATTGGTTGGGTAAAAAGGGCCAGATTACGGCGCTATTAAAAACCCTTGGCCAAATGAGCCCAGAAGAGCGCCAAACCACCGGCGCTGCAATCAACCAGGGTAAACAAGCCGTTCAACAAGCGATTCAGCAGAAAAAAGAAGCCCTAGAGACGGCAGCCTTGCAGGCCAAGCTGGAAGCTGAGCGTATTGATGTGACCTTGCCGGGTCGTAACGGTGGCCGTGGTGGTCGCCATCCGGTGACGCGCACTTTAGAGCGCATTACCACCATGCTGAGTGCAGCGGGTTTTGAAGTCGCCGAAGGGCCAGAAATCGAAGATGACTATCACAACTTCGAAGCCCTCAATATTCCGGGGCACCATCCAGCGCGTGCCATGCACGACACTTTCTATTTTGACGCCAGCACTTTATTGCGTACGCATACTTCACCCGTGCAAATTCGGGTGATGGAGCAGGGCGAGCCGCCGTTTCGTATTATTGCGCCGGGCCGTGTGTATCGCTGTGATTCCGATGTTACCCATACACCGATGTTCCACCAGGTCGAAGGTTTGGTGGTTGATAAGCAGGTCAGCTTTGCCGACCTAAAAGGCATGTTGCATAGCTTCCTGCGTCGTTTCTTTGAAAAAGACGATCTTAAAGTTCGCTTCCGCCCGTCTTACTTTCCGTTTACCGAGCCTTCAGCAGAAGCCGATATTGAATGTGTGATGTGTTCAGGTGAAGGCTGTCGCGTGTGTAGTCATACCGGCTGGTTAGAGGTGTTGGGCTGCGGCATGGTGCACCCCAAAGTGCTGACCTCGGCAGGCTTAGACCCAGAAGAGTGGATGGGCTATGCCTTTGGTATGGGGGTTGAGCGCTTGGCAATGCTGCGCTACGGCGTCAATGATTTGCGGTTGTTCTTTGAGAACGATCTTCGTTTCCTTAAACAGTTTTCTTAACCGGAGGTTCTCTAATGCGTTTTTCTGAATCTTGGTTACGTGAATGGGTTAACCCGGCTTGTTCAACGGATGAGCTAGTTGCCAAATTAACAATGGCTGGCTTGGAAGTTGATGCCGTTGAGCCAGCAGCGCCTGAATTTTCTGGCGTTGTGGTGGCAGAAATTACCGGCTGTGAGCCGCACCCGGATGCCGACAAGCTACGCATTTGTCAGGTGAATAAGGGTGATGAAACTGTACAAATTGTTTGCGGTGCCGCTAACGCGCGTACCGGCATTAAAGTGCCTTTAGCAACCGTTGGCGCAGTGCTGCCGACGGCCGACGGCAGCTTTAAGATTAAAAAAGCCAAACTCCGTGGTGTGGAATCGTTCGGCATGCTCTGTGCTGCGCCTGAGCTTGGCATGGCTGAGTCGGCCGATGGTCTCTGGGAGTTCCCTGCAGACGCGCCAGTAGGCGACGACGTGCGTGATTTCTTGGCGCTAAACGACAGCGTTATTGAAGTAGATTTGACCCCTAACCGTGGTGATTGCCTTGGTATCGCTGGTTTGGCCCGTGAAACCGGCGTGCTGACGCAAACCGATGTCACCGCACCGGCGATGGCGGCTATAGACGCGGCTTCACAAGCTAGCTTTGATGTCGTGGTAGACGATGCCAGTGATTGTCCTATCTATGTCGGCCGTGTGATTGAGGGCGTTAACCCGCAAGCAGAGTCACCATTGTGGATGCAGGAGCGGCTACGTCGTTCGGGCATTCGTTCGCTGGGTTTGTTTGTTGATGTGACCAACTACGTGTTGCTGGAACTCGGTCAGCCAATGCATGCCTTTGATCTGGCTAAGTTAGACGGTCAAATTCAGGTGCGTCGTGCCAATACTGGTGAGCAGCTAACCTTGTTGGATGACAGCGAAATTAAGCTCGATTCAGAGTGTTTAGTGATCGCTGATAATAGCGGCCCCTTGGCCTTGGCCGGCGTAATGGGCGGTGCCAATACCGGTGTCACTGACGACACCGTTAATATCTTCCTCGAGTCCGCTTGCTTTAACCCGATTACCATTGCTGGCCGTGCGCGCCGTTTTGGTTTGCATACCGATTCTTCACATCGCTTTGAGCGCGGTGTTGAGCCAGGTTTGCAAACGCAGGCGATTGAACGAGCGACGGCCTTGATTCTTGAATACGCTGGTGGCAAGGCTGGTCCTGTGCAGGTGCAAGGGCAGTTGCAAGCCCGTGATGCGATCACCTTGCGTCGCAACCGCGTTGAGCAAGTACTTGGTTTGGCTGTGTCTGACGATGTGGTTGAAGAGTCCTTGCAGCGTTTGGGCATGACCGTCACAGCGACTGAAAATGGCTGGTCGGTGTTGCCGCCGCAGGCGCGTTACGACATCACTTTGGAAGTCGATTTAATCGAAGAAATTGCCCGTATTGTTGGTTATGACAATATCCCGGCGGCCGAAGGTTTTGCGGCCTCGCTAGCGGCCGAAGCGCCAGAAAATCAACTTAAAGACAGCGACTTGCGTGACCATCTAGTGACGCGTGACTACTTTGAAGCGGTGACTTGGAGCTTTGTTGAGCCAGAGTTTCAATCAGCCTTATTCCCTGACGAAAACGCCAAGATGTTGGCGAACCCAATTTCGGCTGATATGGCTGCCATGCGTGTCAGCTTGCTACCGGGTTTGTTGCGCACGGTCGCCCACAATGCCAACCGTCAAGCCGCGCGTGTGCGCCTATTTGAAACAGGCCTGCGTTTTGTGGAGCGCGATGGTGGACTTCAGCAGCGTCGCACTTTGGCGGGTGCCGCTTGGGGTTTGGCTCAAGAAGAGCAATGGACAGCGGAAGCGCGTGCGGTAGATTTCTACGATATCAAAGCCGACTTGGCTGGTTTATTAGGCCTGCTAGATGCCGATATTGAATGGCGTGCCGCCAATGTGCATTTATTGCACCCCGGCCAGTCGGCGGAAGTATTGGCCAACGGCGAAACCGTAGGTTTTGTCGGCGTCTTGCATCCGTCGCTGCTAAAAGCCTGCAAACTGAAAAAAGCGCCAGTGGTATTTGAGTTTGATCTAGACCGTTTAGAAGCGCTGCGTCGGGTGCCTAGCTTTACTGAAGTGCCGCGTTTCCCTGAGGTTCGTCGTGATTTGGCAGTGGTCGTGCCGCAGTCTACTAGTGCCGCCAGCTTGCAAGCGGCAGTGGCAAACGCCTGTGGTGATTTGTTAGCAAACAGCTGGGTGTTTGACGTTTATACCGGTGAAGGCATAGACTCAGGCTTCAAGAGTGTGGCCTTAGCCTTTGTTTTACAGGATAAAAATGCCACACTGGTCGACGAAAAGGTTGAGGCGACGGTAACGAAAGTGATTGCCGCCCTAACTGAAATTGGGGCCACCGTGCGGGACTAAAGGGCGAAATACAGTGCCTACAGAAACAAAAACAGTCACTAAGGCAAGTCTTGCTGAAGAGCTATATGAGCGCTTGGGTTTAAACAAGCGCGAAGCTAAAGACTTGGTTGAGCAGTTCTTCGAAGAAGTGCGCTCTGCCTTGGAAGACGGACGCAATGTTAAGTTGTCAGGCTTTGGCAACTTTTCTTTGCGTGACAAAAGCGAACGTCCCGGTCGTAACCCAAAAACCGGCGAAGAAATTCCGGTGTCTGCGCGTCGGGTGGTGACCTTTCGCCCCGGCCAAAAGCTAAAAGCTCGCATCGACGCTTATCGCGGTGACGAGTAACAATCCACAAGACCTCGATTTGTTTGGTGATGCGATAGCCGCAGCGCCAGAGAAGCCCGTGGCCTCAAAGTCGACCCCAAAGCCTGTAGCTGAGAAGTCAGAAGCTGAAAAAGCGCCAGCGCCTCAGAAGACGGAGCTGTCTGCGTCTAGTGCACAACCAGAAGCTGTTGCAGATGATGCTGCCAAAACAGTAACTGCGGAAGTTGGTGAGGCCAACGATAGCGTGGTTCCTGATAAGCGCTATTTCACTATTTCTGAAGCCGCAGAACTCTGTGGTGCTAAACCGCATGTGCTGCGTTATTGGGAAAGCGAATTTAAGCAGTTGTCGCCGGTCAAGCGGGCGGGTAACCGTCGTTACTACCAGCGCCAAGATATCTTCTTAATTAGACAGATTCGCGAGCTCTTACACGAGCAAGGTTTTACCATCGCCGGTGCTAAACAAAAATTGAGCGGTGAGCACTCAAAAACCGAGCTGAGCAAAAACAAAC
>JAUHZK010000013.1 GCA_030425645.1 Gammaproteobacteria bacterium
CCAAAACGCAAAGCCCACCGTAATAACCAGAAAACCATCAGGCTTTACATCTTTATTAAACGGCCGACACAAGTAATAACCCGCGCCCTGCACCAATATCTCAAATAGAAAATGAAGAATGACTTCTTCAAAGATAAAACGAAACAGCGGCTTTAATAACCCCGCTACCGCCTCGCCAAGAATTTCACCTGCCATCTTTACCCTTATTCATTAATTAAAGGATCCTGACCCGCTAAACCTGAGCTTGGTCATACGCTGTGCGCGCATCGTTAATACGATCATGGTGGTCGTCCGCCCAAGATACCAGCCCATAGAGCGGTTTTACTAGATCCCGCCCCATCTCTGTTAGCGCGTACTCCACTCTCACCGGTACTTCAGGGTAAGCCGTTCTGCTTACAAAACCCTCGCGCTCAAGATTCCGCAGGGTCTGCGTCAACATGCGCTGGGAAATACCCTCAATGCGTTTTTTTAGTGCATTGAAGCGCTCCTCGCCGTCCACCAGAGCAAACAGAATTAAAACCGACCATTTGTCGCCAATCTGTGCCACCACGTTTCGAATCGGGCACTCAGCGTTATTACTAAAAACGCGTTTGCCGCTGTGCTGGTTAGTTTGCATGGCTGTGCCTCCAAAACTGATATTTATCAATCCCACATGGGTTACCGATAAGTAACCTAGGCAGCTTTAAGTGCCTAATTGTTGTGTTAGTTACTTTTATATACCATTCACACAAAGGCAAGCATTAACTTGTTTTTTTGACAAAACAACACGTCATCTAAGAGGAAAAAACCATGTGGAAACTCGCATTAATCGCGGTATTTTTAGTCGCCTGCTCTAACGAACCTATTAATACTGCCGCCCCCAAACCAGTCATTAACTTTAGCGCCCTGCAAAAAGGCAACTGGTCAACACAAGAGCAAGCCAACGTAAAACTGGTCGCTGGCTTTGTACAAAACGTAATGAACAACCACGACTTTGAACAGGTACTAGCGCAGTACAACAACGATGCCTACGTACAACACAACCGCAACCTACCTGACGGCATTGAGGGTCTAGTCGGCTTCTTAGAAGAGTTTGTTCAAGATTTTCCTGAATACTCTTACGACGTTAAACATATCCACGCCGACGGTGATTTCGTTACCTTCCATTCCCACGCCACCTTAAAACAAGCCGACCGTGGCAACGATCAAAAAGGCATGAACATCATCGACACCTGGCGAATAGAGGACGGAAAGATCGTAGAGCATTGGGATGCAATTCAAGCGCTGGACACCGGCATGCGCCTGTTCTCGCTATTCAACGGCGGCAAGATTAGAAACGACAATGGGGTGTTTTAGGGCGCCAATAGAAAAGCCGCTTCGATGGAAGCGGCTTTGTTCTAATCAACTAAATTTTGTTGGAGTTAAAGAGCTCAGTTAAAGGGCTCTGCCCCGTTTAACTGATATGACTTACAGGCCAACAACACGATTCCAGTCAGCTATGTACATATACATACGCTGAAATTCACTTGGTAGCAGCATACGGTTATGAGCTATGAAGTTTCGAGACTTTTCCAACTCATCCATCCTTTGCTTTAGCCAGTGCTGTGACGGAATCACCGACTCAAAAAACTCCCACTTATTCAGGATAATTTGGGCGAGATGACCAAACTCAAGAAACCCCAACAAGTCCGTTTTTGCCCCTTCTAGCCACGAATCCTTCATCGCCCCTTCTTGTCGAGAATTTGCATGCTGCTGAATCTTTTGAGGAAGCCTGCTGACCCAATCAGAACCATCTTGCTCGGAAAGGGTTTCACGGATGAAATCCCGGACGTGATTCTCAAACGAAAATAAAACCGCGTACAACCTAGCCATCTCGAGGGCATTGTTTCGTAAACCTACTGGAAAAGGAGATAAGGCCTCTGCCAGCAACTTCTCCTCCGTTTCAGCTTGATCAGCTCCAACCTTGATGCCAGCTTGCTGGAACGACGTCGCCTCCGCCTCGAACAAAAGGCCCCGGAAGAGGAAATCTCGAAGCGGCATATGTTTCAAAACAGATGCTCCTTCAAAGATTTGAAGATCGCGTTATAGACTTCAATATCCTTTGTCGCTGGCAAATGAACTTGAATGTTGTAGTGCAAAGTTGGTGATGCAGCGCTCCGCGGGGGCGGATTGCCAGGCTCACTCCGGGTTGTATCAACATGCACTTCCGCATGTTGCTGCTCCGGCTTTGTAGTTGCTTTTGCACTGAGGTCTGCAAGCTCGAGGAGAGCGAAGAAAGTTCGACGCATGTTCACAGCAACGTTATCACTGCAGTTGTGATAGCTCTTGAACTTTCCTTCTATTGCAGCTTGATCCCCAGCAGTCGGATGCTCCTTTATTAGGAATATGTCGGAGTACGCTTCCCGGAGCGCGTCCGCCATGACTTTTTTCGACTGTGCGTGGGCACGGTATTCTTTGTAGCGCTCCGTAGGTTTCCCATCTGGGCTTAGAAACCCGAGAGCTTTAAGTAACGGAATAAAAGCACGTTGCTTCGTTGATTTGAATCCAAGGTCTTGGAGGACCTGATGCGTAAACAATGGTGGTGCCTGCCCATCACGAAGAGCCGAAAAGAAGTCACCAAGCTTTCCGTATGCCTCTGTATATGCGTTTGTTAACGCCATTTCATTTCCTCTTCTCTAGTCACATAACGCTAATTATATGGAAAAGCTCCTTATAACCCTCCATATGGCGAGCTATACAGAAATCACCTTGGCGTTCTGCAACTCTTTCACAAACAACTTCTGAATCACTTTCTCTTGGAAGTTTTGCGGGTTTGTGAGCTGCATACGCTCTAGCCACGGCTGGGCTTCGGCTGGGATATTTTTGACTTTGAAAGCTTCCCAGAGCGTTTTTAGTTTGCCGTCGTCTTTACGTGCGGCTAGGCCTTTTAGGGCTTTGGCGAGTTGAAGCTCGTCGCCTTCTAGGTCTACGCCGAATGGGAATGGGCCGAATAGGTCATTCTTACGCGCTTCGGCAAGGTCTTGCTCTAGGCGCTCTGGGGTGTTGTTGGTGTATTGAGCTGGGATTTCGTAATCCTGCTCAATTTTGCCGGCCTCTTTAGCGGTTTGCAGCATCGATTGCTGGAAGCGGCTATCCATTACATTCAGCAGCGCTTTCATTACTTCAGCGTCGGTTTTAGAACGCAGCACAGCAATACCATATTCGGTAATCACAATATCGCGTAGATGACGTGGAATGGTGCAGTGACCGTATTTCCACATAATGTTTGAAGTAGCGTTGCCGTCTTTTTCACGGACAGAACGGATCATCAAGATACTGCGCCCCGTTAGCAGGTGGTGCGCCATGGCGACAAAGTTGTACTGCCCGCCTACGCCAGACACTACTTGGTTACTTTCTAAGCCATCCGAAGCAATAGCACCACTCATGGTGGCAATAATGCCGGTATTGATAAAGCGGGCGTTTTTACGCTGAGCTTTATATAAGCGAGGGTTGGCGTCTAGCTGGTTAACCTTTTGCACGGTAGTCATGCAAATTTTGCGATTTTCTTCTTCAGGCAATGCACGAAGATCATCGTAAAAGTCATTGGAGCCCATAAAGAAGCCGCCATGTAGCACAGTGCCGTTACGCAGTTTTTTGCCAAGACATTGCTCACCCAGCACCTTACGCGAATCTGGATCAGCAACGTTTGCGATGACGCGAGTACCGTCCGGCGCAACAATATAGCCGGCGTCATAGCTACACTCGTCGTTAAAGAAGCCGTGGTACTGCAGCACCTCGAAGTCTTTGGTACGAATAACGCGTACACCAAGGTTTTCTAGCTCGGCAAAGGCGTCAGGCGTAATGTTTTCCGGATCTAGTAGATCACGGTTAATCAACGCTTGTAGCGCCCAGAAGTCATAAACTTCACGCTTCAAAATACCGGCTTTGTAGAGGTGCAAAAAGCCCTCAACAAACATCTCAGTGGCGCCGTATAGGCCTTTTTGGAAGGTATCGGTGCCGCCAATTTCTTTAATAATCTCGGCTGACTTGCTGGCGATGCCGGTTTTTTCTAGCAAGCTGTTGTACAGCGCATTGTCTTGCTGGCGTTGAATGAGACCATAAACAATAGCGTCACCCAAGGCACCAATACCAATCTGCAAGGTGCCGCCGTCAGGCACTAGGGCTGAGGCGTTAAGGCCGATCATATAATCCGGTGTAGTCACTGGCAGCAGCTTAGGCGTGCTAAACAGCTTGGTGTTGAGCGCCGGGTTTTCCAGAATAATGTCGTATTCGTCTGGCGTGACTTCAGCGTCGTTATACATATACGGCAGCTGCTCATTGACCACGCCAATGGTCATGTTTTTCTCGCCATTCGCTTTGGCTTCATCCAGCATCACGGTTAGCTCTGGGCCCGTGTCTGGGTTACAGCTCATGCTAATCAGCTTATTGCCGTTCTCATCCGTACGCGTGGTCACAATCTGCATTGCAACGTTACAGCCGTTGGCAAATACGTCTCGCGCTGCGTGCGTGTAGTTGGAGCTGATGTAATCAATCTGCGCCGGTTTGTTGCGTAGGCGGCTACCCGGTTTAAAGAAAAATTCTTTAACGCGAACATTGTCTGGGAGTTTGCCAGCGGTCACGTCTAGCGCGTATTGGCATTCGGCGCAGTCACCGTAAACGCGGTCAAAAATAGGATCGGTAAAGGCTTTGCGTAACGGCTCTTTTTCTTTGGGTTTTTCTAGCGTTAACGCAGTGATGATGGTGAGCTGAATTTCAGGATCAGCCTTGGCGCGGTCGTAAATGGCATTCACTAGCTGAGCAGGTTTGCCCATGCCTAGCGGCATACCTAGGCGAATGTCTTTACCGATGTAATCAATAATGGCGTCTACGGTTTGTTCTATTTGGTTATGCCATTGCGTGTCGCGACCTGCCATATGCCCTCCCAGAGCTCTAAGGTATTGTTTTGTTGTTGTACTTTATTCGCTTTAGCGCCGTAGGCATAGCCCATAGCGGCTAATTGCTGCGCGCTAACCGCTTAAGTTTGTTTTTGCAACGCTTTACGCACCGGCGCATAGCTGCGCCGATGACAGTCCAGAACGCCAAACTCAGCCAAGGCCTGCATATGTTGCTTGGTGGGATAACCCTTATGTTTCGCAAAGCCATATTCGGGATGTTGCTCGTGCAGAGCCACCAGTAGCCGATCGCGGTGCACTTTAGCGAGGATTGAAGCGGCAGCAATGGCTGCATCCGAGGCGTCACCACCCACAATGGCTTCAACCGTCATCGGCACTTTAGGACACTGGTTGCCGTCGACTCGCACATGGTCAGGCTGTATTGGCAACGCTGCCACCGCGTCCGCCATGCCCTTTAAACTGGCTTGAAGAATATTGAGCTCATCAATTTCTGCCGGGCTTTTTTCATCAATCGCCCAAGCTTTGGCTTTCGCCTTAATCTCATCGAACAGGGCTTCGCGGCGTTTTTCGGTCAGTTTTTTACTGTCATTCAGACCATTGATTGGCTGCTCCGGATCGAGAATAACGGCGCCACATACCACCGGCCCAGCCAATGGCCCACGGCCGGCCTCATCAACACCCGCTACCAACTGCTGGGTTTCTACAAAAAAATCCAAACCAACTTGCTGCATAACTACCGTTACTCGTTAACCAAATGAAGGCGACAGGAGCACTACCTATCAAGCTCGTTCGCTTGCCACAACGCTAAGCCATTCAGCGTTACCGTGTCGCCGCTGAATTGCAGCTGTAACTGCCAAACATCTAAATCCGGTTCTTGCTCGTAGGTAGCCGGGCCAAGGCGCTGCACCACTGGCGGCATCGGCATATCGCCATGCCAGGCCTCGAAACTAGGCAACTGTAAAGCCAAAGACTGTCCCTGCGCTGCAGCCAAACCCACCACTTCATCTGGCGCCAACTCCAAAGTAAGCGGCTTATGCTTAGTGTTGGCTGTGGCTGCGGGTTTTAATAGTGGCGTCGCATCTAAACCAGCCAGTTCGCGATTATTAGTCTGCCAGCTCGGTGTTTTGTCGTGCCAAACCAATATCGCCGTTGATAGCTCTTTCAGCAGCACAACCACGCGCACAATCACCGAACCCATGCGTTCAGCACCGATAGCATTGCGAGTGCCTAAAGATTGCATAACGGCGCCCATACGCTGCTTTTGCTCAGCACTGGCCGACTCGGTCAACAAGGTAAAACTGGCGGTGACATCGCCACGCCATTGCTGCGCGTAATCAAACGCTTCAAAAGACGCGTCAATACCGGAAAAAGCCAACGCCTCCGCCGAGGCATCTTCTAGCTGATGCCATGATGGTGACATACTGACGTGCAAGTCTGAATTACCCAACACGCCGACATTCGCCGCCAAATTCAACGGTGCCACCGGCGGGTTTAATTGGTAATTCACAATCGAGTTTAGGTCTGCCGTAGCCACTACGCGGCCCCAACCCAGCGGTGACGAAGCAAGATGCGAAGCGGCAAAATCAACCCGGACTTCTGCACAGGCTCTAACGCCACAGCCAACTCGCTCGGCCACCACTGCATGACCGCGACTACTGCCATAACCGCTATGCCATTCACTTTCGATCAAACTAAGCGCGGGGTGCTCGTCCAATAACGCGAGCTGACGCTCCACTTTCCAAGCAATGAGTTGACCCGCGACCCAAGGCAGTGCTGTTGCCAGCATTAGCAAAGTCAGCAGCAATAAGCCGCCAAGTTTTTGACGTGAATCAAACCACGACATACAGAACCCCTATCTCTTAAACCCCCGCCAACTTTAACACCTCATCGGCGGCAACGTCGCTGGCGTTGCGCTTTAGATCTTTATGTACGGCATCAAACTTAACCAGTAAGCGCTCGCATTGCTCTGGCTGCTCTAACCAGTCCAACACCGCCTGCCCCATCTTCTCTACTTCAGCATCGTCTTGCATCAGCTCAGGAATGGTATCCCGGCCAGCCAGTAGATTGGGTAGCGAGAACTGGTCGATCTTCATTAATTTGAAGAACATCACCAACCAATACGTTAATGGCGAAATCTTATAAGCCACTACCATCGGGCGTTTAACCAACAACCCTTCCAATGCCGCGGTACCGGACGCCAGCAAGATCGCATCAGACGCCGCCATAACTTCTCTAGAGCGCCCATCAATCAAAGTAATCTTTTGCTCTAGCCCAGCTTCAGCAATATGGGCCTGCATACCAGCTTTATTGCGATCATTATTACAAGGCACGGCAAACTGCAGCTCTGGTCGGCGCTGCAGCAACCACTTTGCTGTGGCCACAAACAACTCGCCGAGGCGTTTTACTTCACCGGCGCGACTACCCGGCAGCAAAGCCACCAAGGTCCCATCTAATGGCAAACCCAAATCTCGCCGTGCGGCGGGACGATCAACTCGTTCCGGCACCTGATCCGCCAAGGTATGGCCGACACAGCTAGCAGCAACGTTATGTTTGGCGTAAAAGTCGACCTCAAATGGAAACAGGCAAAGTACGTGGTCAACCGCCTTGGCCACTTTCTCAACCCGCTTTTCACGCCATGCCCATACCGTTGGGCTGACGTAATGCACCGTTTTAATACCTTGCTCGCGTAAGTAGGTTTCCAAACCTAGATTGAAGTCCGGCGCATCAATGCCAATCATTACATCGGGCCGCCAATCCAACAGCTCGGCTTTTAGGCGCTTACGCAATTTAAGCAAGCGTGGCAGGTGCTTTAACACCTCAAAAATACCGAATACCGCTAGCTCTTCAATATCCGCCAACGCTTGCACCCCTGCCGCTCGCATTTCCGGGCCAGCGACACCGCGAATTTCAACATTCGGATGCTTCGCATTGAGCGCACGAGCTAAGCCGCCGCCAAGGATGTCGCCGGAAGCTTCGCCAGCGACAATGGCAATTTTTAATGTTTTATCTGTCATGACCAAATGGTAGCGGGAAACGCCGCAGCGCGGGCGTAAATGCCGCAAAAATTAGGCATAAAAAAAGCGAGCCCAGACTTAATCTGCAGCTCGCTTTTTTGTGTATTGCTCCGCAGAGCAACAAGGCTAAATCTAGCCGCGGTTGAACCGACGGTTGAACTTAGCAACACGACCTTCAGCGGTAACGATACGCTCTTTACCGGTGTAGAACGGGTGTGACGCACTAGAGGTATCAATGTTTACTAGTGGGTACTCAACACCGTCAATCTCGGTAGTTTTGTCGCTAGGCGCGGTCGAGTTGATGATAAATGTGTGGTCGCACGATGTATCGTGGAACGCTACCGCACGGTAGCCTGGGTGAATGCCTTCACGCATGGGTTAATACTCCAAAATAATGCCAGTATGGTGACCGATCCCGACCGGAACACCGCTATAGTGAGCTTAATAGCTACACTCGACGGCGCGCATCATACACGGCTTTGCTAGCAAAACAAACCACCAACAGCACAGAAAGCGCGAGGTGACGGGGCCGCCCATGGACCCACTAGATGGACATCTTAGGCTTTTTCGCGGGCCGCCATCCGTTCTGCCAATGGCACAGACAACAACTCCGGTGAATGCGGGCCGCACTCAGCGAAGAAATCTAACAACTCATCTAGATCTTGTGCGTAATTGTCGCTAGCCACTTTAGGCTCACCAAACACTACTCGCTTACGCTGATAGTCAATGGAAATTGGCAAGATCGGCGCTCCTGACAGCTGCGCAATACGGTGAAAGCCTGACTTCCACTTCTTGGCATTGGTACGGGTACCTTCTGGAGCCATCACCATCCATAGGCCCTTGGAGTCTTTCAAGGTCGCTGCACATTTCTCAACGAACCCCCCCGGGGCATCGCGATTCACCTTAAGGAAGCCAATCCACTTGAAGAACCAAGAGATATACCACTTAAAGAGGCTGTCTTTGGCCATGATGCTAAGGCGCAAGCTCAGCGCCATCATGGTGCCAATCGCGTAATAGCCATCCCAGTTAGAGGTATGCGGCGCCGCAATTACTACAGCGCGGGGCATATCAGGCACTTCGCCATGAAACTCCCAGCCTTTACGAACCATCATCCAGCGGCCTAACCAGCGGCTAACACGATTACCTCGACGCGGCACCAATGGGCCGATAGCTGGCGTTTTTAGATTCGACATCCCTACCTCACGGTGAGTACAAAGCAGTAACTGAAGCATTAGTGTACACGTGTACGCTAAATAACACTACGACAAGCAAACGCTCACTAGCTAGGGTTCAGGATCGGTTTTGCAGAACTCTTTGTCAAACAGCCCCGGCTCGTCGAAATAGCGCTCGCCCGAGAAAGCCGTAGCATGACTACCCCACTGCCGCATCGCGCCCGGACTGACTAAACCAGAGGTCCACAACAAAAAACGCTCCAAACGTGCAGATTCGGCAACACGACCGTGCGAGTTATAAAGACGCTGAGTTTCGCCCGCTTGATTAAGGCGCGCATACCGTAATTCATCCAAGGGACGCAGCTGATAGCGATTCACTTCAGCATCTAACGGCGCCGGGTGCAGCCCCTCAATGTAATGCGTAGCGGATTGCAGCCAAACCGCAAACGGCGAATGCGGTGCCAGTTGCGGCACAAAGGCAGATTCACGCTCTTGATCCACCGCACAATGCGATAGCCGTGGCGTTGGAAAGAACAGGTGATAGCAACCACAGGCATGAATGCTGTCGTAGATTAGCGGCTGCCACTCACCGTTCGCCGTAGGGCTTAAGGTAACGCGCCAGACAACCCCATCTAACTTACCCGCCAGAATATCGAGAGCACCGGTCGACGGCCGCTCAGAAAACCACATTACGTAACTAATCTGCGGCAAAAACTGCCCATGCACTTTGCCAATACCCGCTTGCCAGTACACCAACGGCGCAGCTTCAAAGCCTCCGCCCGCCAAAGGCTTGCCCGGTTGGTCATAGTCAGCGCCGGCCGGCAGCACCCATTGCGGCGCAAATGCCGCCGCCAAGTTTTGCCATTGCTGATCGCTAGGCACGGGCAAGCCTAGCTCGTCGTGAGCAATTTCACCGACCGCGCCGACCTCGGCTGCCGGCACCCATAGCTGATAACGATCAGAATCCGTAGCTAGCTGCGCCGAGGTTTGCTCAAACAACTCTCGCGTCTGCGCCTGCCAATCAGCAATACCAGATCGCATGGCGAGATTGGTTAAGGGGTAAAGCCCTAAAGCCCGGCGCCCCGCAAAGTATTCACTCGGCACCACCGCCTTTGCGCTCCAATACTGCCAAGCCTGATCACCTAGCAAAGCGGGCATCGCCCTACTGGCACAGACCTGCAACTGTTGCTCTAACGCCGCAGCGGCAGGCAGGCTTGCCTGGCGGCGAGCTGGCAGATTGGCCAGCTCAATCAAATAACTACTGATGCCGTAGTCTGCCGCCCGCTGCCACCAGTGTTCACGCGTCGACGACGTCGTCGCCGCGGTTTTGCGTTCTTCCAGTAAGCGGTCGACACGGAATAGCGGCAGACCTTCGATCACTGCATATTGCGCATCGCGAACATCGGCCTTGTGGATATGAAATTCTAATCGCGCCAGTAGCGACTGGCACTTAGGGGAATAAACCTCGGCGCTTGGTTTGTTCATCGGCGGCACGGTGCTGCAGGCCGACAAACACAGTAGCAACAACAAACCGCCAAGGCGGCGGCTACCAAACATTAGGTGTTGATTAAGCCGCGTTCGGCTCTGCATAACGCACCATCAACTGTAAACTGGTACGGCCGTTATAGCTGTTCTCGGCCAACTCATAGACCAACCGTATTTGCTGACCGGCCTGCACTGGCGCAATGTCGCCGGCGTTATCGAGGGCATTAAACCAAACCGCGCGCAGGGCTTGGCCGGCGATATTTAGATTGAGTGACAAATGCGTTTGCGTACTACCAATCACACGGCAATCGGCCAAACTGGCGACGCCATTAAACAACGGTTTTTCCCAGCCTCTGCCGTAAGGGCGTAATTGATGCAACTGCCGCCACTGCTCCAGACTCAGCTGCTCAGCCTGTAACTCACCATCACAAAGCAATACTGGGCGTGGAGATTGCTCACCGTAAAGGGCATGCACAGTCTGGTTAAAAGCCTGAGTGAAAACATCTAACTGTTGCCGCTGGATAGTGAGGCCGGCAGCGCCTGCATGCCCACCAAATTTCACCATCACCTGCGGCCAGTTGTCCGCCACGCGCTGTAGCACTTCTCGCGCGTGAATGCCCAGCACTGTGCGCATCGAACCTGTGACGTGCTCAGGATTCTTGTTAGGACTTAACACCACCGCCGGTTTACCGCTGCGGTCTACCAAACGCGAGGCCACAATGCCCTGCACGCCGGGGTGAAAATCATCACCAAAGGCTACCACGCTATGGCTGGATTCGTAGTTGCTTAAATCGGCGAGAATATCGCGCAACATCGCGCGCTCGACCTTGCGCCGATCTTGGTTATCGCGATCCAAGGTCAGCAGCGCATCCATGGCGTCGATATTTTCCGCCGCCAATAAAAACCGCCTAGCGGCATGCGGATCTGACATGCGGCCACGGGCATTGATTCTGGGGCCAATTTGGAAACCTAAGTCATCAATATCAAATGCCGCCGCTGTTTGTGGCTTTTCTAATAGCTCAACCAAGGCGCGCCAAGCGGGCCGCAGTTGTTTGTTTATCTGCGCCAAACCGGCATTCACCACTGCGCGATTAATGGGGCTCGCAAGGGACACAGCGTCGGCAACCGTGCCGAGCGCACAAAAATCTAACAGCTCAATCAGCTTAGGTGTATCTGCCGGAATGGATTCACGGGCCATTAGCTCGGCTCTTAACGCCGACATCAACAGCCAAGCCACAAAACAACCCGCGATGGTTGCGTCTGGGTATTGGCAGTCTTCACGAGTGGGGTTTAACACCGCGATCGCCGATTGCGGAATACCCGTATCAGGAATCGCGTGATGATCAGTCACCACCAAACGGATACCTTCGGCCAACAAGCGTGCAATACGAGGCTCGTCAGAGGAGCCGCAATCGGCACTGATAATGACCTGCGGGCGCTGTTCCGGTGGCGCCTTGAGGATATGGTCTACCAGACCATCACTAATACCATAACCGTCTTCTAGACGATGCCCGATTAGGCTAACAATATTTTCCGCTGGAACCTGAAAATGCGTCACCAAGCTATGCCAAAGAATGGCGTGCGAGGTAATACCATCAACATCGTAGTCGGTAAGAATGCCAATCCGTAGGCCCTGCTCAATGGCATCAACCAATGCTGCTACGGCCTTGTCGCAGTCGGCCAACTGTTGCGGATGAGGAATATGGCTCAGGCGCGGCTGCAATAGGTCGGGAATTTCCTCGTTTGGAATTTCCTCACCTACGCGTCCAGCGGCGATACGCGCCAATAGCTCTGGCGCGCCCTGCTCTAATAATGCTTGATAGGCCGCCTGATTTAGCGGCCTGTTTTCGACTTGCGGTGTTGGCTTATTAGCCACCCAGTCCACTAACCTTGGCTAGCCAATAATGGCAGCTTTAACCGCGTCTAAGGTTGCAGGCACGGTAGTGATTGGCGTATCTGAACATTGCGCCATCGCTGTATCGGGGTCTTTCAAACCATTACCGGTTAAGGTGCAGACGATGCGGCTGCCTTGTGGAATACGGCCGTTTTTCAGATCACGCAAAGCACCGGCTAATGAAGTCGCTGACGCTGGCTCGCAGAAAACACCTTCAGACTGTGCCAACAGCTTTTGCGCGGCCAAAATTTCTTCATCACTCAGCGCATCAAACCAACCGCCCGACTCTTTCTCTACCGCATGTGCCAAATCCCAACTTTGTGGGTGGCCGATACGGATAGCAGTAGCGACAGTCTCTGGGTTATCTACCATCTCACCGTGGGCAAATGGCGCTGCACCAGCAGCCTGATAGCCAACCATGGTCGGTGTTTTGGTGCCCTTGGCGCTACGGTCGTATTCCATTTCTTTAAAGTGGTTAATTACGAAAGAGTCTTCAGCGCTGGTACCCGCATATTCGCTGTACCCCAACCAATAGCCGCTGATATTGCCCGCGTTACCAACTGGCAGGCAGTGATAATCTGGCGCATCGCCGAGCTCGTCTACCACTTCGAAAGCCGCGGTTTTCTGGCCTTGTAGGCGATATGGGTTAATTGAGTTCACGATAGTGACCGGCGCGTGCTCCGCAACCTCTTTCACCAAGCGCATACCGTCATCGAAGTTGCCTTCAATTTGGATAATTTCGCAGCCATGAATCATCGCTTGCGCCAATTTACCCATGGCAATTTTGCCTTCTGGAATCAACACAAACGCTTTAATGCCAGCACGGGCCGCATAAGCCGCCGCCGCTGCACTGGTGTTGCCAGTCGACGCACAAATAATGGCCTTAGCGCCGTCGGCAACCGCCGCGGTAACGGCCATGGTCATACCGCGATCTTTGAATGAGCCGGTAATATTAAGGCCTTCAAATTTCACGTAGATCTCGGCATCAATACCGAGCTTGCTAGGAATATTACGCAGCTTAATCAGCGGCGTTTGGCCCTCACCTAGCTCAATAGCTTCAACGCCATCGGCAATCGGTAAACGTGAACGGTAGTTGTTAATTAGACCTGTGTAGTGAGTCATATCGCTGATCAAATAAAATGTAGGGTTTAGAAGCGAGCAACACGCATGCGCGTAACGTTGCCAGCAACGATTTCCAAGCCTTCAAGCGCTTGGATAGCTGTGTTTAATTGGGCTTCATTCACTTCGTGAGTAATAAGCGCCAAGGTCGCGCACGCGCTGTCGCCTTTTGGCTCATGTTGCACAACGGCGTCGATGCTCACGCTAGCGTCTGCCAAAGCGCTGGTTACCTGAGCAAGCGCACCTGACTGGTCTTGAACAGATAGCTTGAGGTAGTACTCGCAGTTAAAGGCATCCGCCGGCAGCACTGCCGCGGTATTGCTTAAGCCCGCTGCATAGCCGCTGTTAGCAATGGTGTTTTCTTTGGCTGAACCTAATTGGCGCGCCACATCCAAGATATCCGCGACCACCGCGGAAGCCGTAGGGCCAGCGCCGGCACCTGGGCCGTAGTACAAGGTTTCGCCAACAAAGTTGCCATTGACCAATACAGCGTTCATAACGCCGTCGACTTTAGCAATCAGATGGCTTTCCGGAACCAATGCGGGGTGCACGCGCATTTCTACACCGGCTTCAGTTTGCCGGGCAATGCCTAAATGCTTGAGTTTAAAACCGAGCTCACCAGCCAGATTGACATCTTCAGTGGTGATTTCTTCAATGCCTTCGATGTAGGCGCCATCAAAATTCAGCGGAATACCGAATGCTAGCGAGGTCAAAATAACCAGCTTATGGGCCGCATCAATGCCACCCACGTCAAATGTTGGATCCGCTTCGGCATAACCCAGCGCCTGCGCTTCGGCCAAAACGTCAGCGAAGTCACGACCTTTGTCGCGCATTTCAGTCAAAATAAAGTTAGTTGTGCCATTAATAATGCCCGCTAACTGACTGATTTCATTACCGGCAAGGCCTTCGCGCAAGGCTTTGATTACCGGGATACCACCTGCAACCGAGGCCTCATAAGCCACCAAGGCGTTGGTTTTCTCAGCTTCCGCAAATAGCTCGTTGCCGTGCTTAGCAATGAGCGCCTTATTGGCGGTCACAAAATGCTTGCCTTGCTTAATGGTCGCCAAGGCCAGCTCTCGCGCTAGGTCATAGCCACCAATCAGCTCAACCACCACATCAACGTCGGCATTCACCACCACAAACGGGTCGGTAGTTAGTGCCACGCCAGTTAAGTCACAGTCCCGCGCCTTAGTAATATCCCGAGCCGAAGCCGCCACCACTTCAAAACGAGCACCGGTTTTGGCGGCAATGCTGTCAGCGTTGTCCTGCAGTAGTTTGATGGTGCCGGCACCAACGGTACCAAGGCCTAGTACGCCTAGGCGTACGGTCTTCTCTGTCATTTCTAACCCTTACTCGCTAGCCACGTCGGCTTGGATACCGGCATCGCGCATCATGCGTCGAATACCGCGTACGGCCTGACGGGTACGGTGTTCGTTTTCAATTAAGCCAAAACGTACATATTCGTCGCCGTATTCACCAAAGCCGATGCCGGGTGATACTGCCACTTTGGCTTCATCCAATAATTTCTTTGAAAATTCCAAGGAGCCCATCTCACGGAACTGCTCGGGAATTTTGGCCCAGACAAACATGCTGGCTTTTGGCTTATCAACCGGCCAACCCGCCGCCGTTAAGCCTTCGCACAAGACATTACGGCGCTGGCGATACATCTCGCAGATTTCTTCAACACAGTCTTGCGGGCCTTCTAGGGCAGCGATGGCCGCCACTTGGATCGGCGTAAACATGCCGTAATCCAGATAAGATTTCATTCGCGCCAATACAGAAACCAGTTCAGGGTTGCCACACATAAAGCCAACACGCCAACCGGGCATGTTGTAGCTTTTAGACAGGCTGTAGGACTCAACCGCAATATCTTTGGCGCCTTCAACCTGCAGAATCGACGGCGCTTTGTAGCCATCAAAACAGATGTCGGCGTAGGCCAAGTCATGGATCACCCAAATACCGTGCTCTTTGGCCAGCGCGACCACTTTCTCAAAGAACTCTAGCTCAACACACTCGCCGGTTGGATTCGACGGAAAGCTCAACACCAACAACTTCGGTTTCGGCCAAGCGTTTTTAATGGCGCTTTCGCATTCAGCAAAGAAATCACCGCCCGGCACAACAGGCACATGACGAATATCCGCGCCTGCGATCACAAAACCCCAAGGGTGAATTGGGTAAGCAGGATTCGGAACCAGTACCGAATCGCCCGGCTCTACCATTGCTAACGCCAAATGCGCCAAGCCTTCTTTAGAGCCGATGGTAACGATGGCTTCAGATTCGGGATCAATATCGACTTCAAAGCGGCGCTGATACCAATCGGCAATCGCCTTACGTAAACGCGGAATACCGCGCGACATAGAGTAGCGATGGGTGTCGCCACGCTGCGCCGTTTCTACCAGCTTATCGACAATATGCTTGGGAGTCGGCTGGTCCGGGTTACCCATGCCGAAGTCAATAATGTCTTCACCACGCGCTCGCGCGGCCTGCTTCAGCTCGCCAACAATATTAAATACGTACGGTGGTAACCGCTTAATGCGCGGGAAATCGGCTTGCAAGACCTGAATCTCTTTGGGAATAGTTAGTACTAAGGTTTATTCGGCTGTATTACAGCACTGCTTTATCAGCAAATTAAGCGCGCAATAATAACACGGAGATAAGCAAAATAGCGCCAAAACCGGCTCGAACAAGGGCTATAAAACTGCCCCAACCGAACATCTAACTGTCGAACAACACATCCTCGGCGATACCTTCCCGCGCCAACATGGTTCTTAAGCGTGACAAGGCGTCGACCTGAATTTGCCGCACTCGCTCCCGAGTAACGCCAATCTCTTTACCCACCTCTTCCAAGGTCGCCTTGTCATAACCATGCAAACCAAAGCGTTTTTCCAGCACAAGACGCTGTTTCGCATTCAGCATACCCAGCCAATGCTCCAATACGTCGTGCACGTTGTCGCTTTGCAAACTATCATCTGGCGACTCAGCATTTTCATCGGCAATAGCGTCAGCCAAGCTGTAAGAGCTATCACCGAAGGTTCGATCCATACTGCTGGTACGCTCGCAAATTCGCAGATAATTGGAGACTTCATCGACCGTCTTATCTACTTCTTGCGCGATCTCATCCATCGTTGGGCTGCGGTCTAACACCTGCGCCAACTCGCGTTGGGCGCGCAAGCAGGCATTCACTTCTTTAATGATATGAATAGGTAAACGAATGGTGCGCGTTTGATTCATCAATGCCCGCTCAATGGTCTGACGAATCCACCAAGTCGCATAAGTTGAAAAACGAAAACCACGCTCGGGGTCGAATTTTTCCACGGCGTGGATTAAGCCCAAATTACCCTCTTCGACCAAATCCAATAAAGGCAATCCACGGCCGATGTAGCGGCGCGCGATTTTGACGACCAAGCGTAGGTTGGATTCAATCATTTTGTCGCGACTAGCCTGATTCCCCTTCAAGGCCTCGCGCGCGTACTTAACTTCTTCTTCTGCCGTTAACAGGCTTGAGACGCCAATTTCACTGAGATACATACGTGTCGCATCCAGATCTGCATCACTAGCCTCTTTACGCTCAACAGAGGCCTCGCCAGCATCAGCAGCCGTGGTATCTACGGTGACAACCTCACCACCTAAGATTGACTGCTTAGGCTCATCAACTGATGAGCTTTTGTCTTTTTTTGCCGCCATCACAGCGTCCCCATTTTGTAATTAAGCAGAGACGCTCAAGGACTAACTTTAGCCACTCCGCTTTTTCAAATACTGCAACGCATCTACAGGCTTACCGCGCCGACGGATCTCAAAATGCACAGCCCCGACTCCATCTGGGCTACGCCCCGACAAGGCAATTTTTTCCCCTGCCCGGATACGCTGTCCTTTTTTCACAAGCAACGACTGGTTGTACGCATAGGCACTCAGCAGTTCCTCGCTATGTTTGACGATAATTAGCTGTCCATAGCGCGCCAAACCTCCACCACTATACACCACAACTCCAGCAGCAGAAGCCGTCACCGCACCGCCGGGTTTGGCGGCAATATCGAGCCCGGATTTCTGATGTTTACGGGCACCCCAGTTCTTTAAGATCGCACCGTGATGCGGCCATTTCCAACGCCCCAAATTAGGCACCGCAACATCACTTACGTCATGCCTTTCTGGCGCTTTTGCCGGGCGTTTTGCAGGGCTCTTTGCCGGCACCGACGAGGGCACCGGCTGGGTGGCCGGAGGGCGAGACGCAACCACCGGCGGCTTTGCTACAGCCGGTCGATTTGAGGAAGATTGAACTGGTGTTGTTGCCGGAACCTTGGCGCGTCGCGGCACGGCAGACACATCCACACCGTTAGGCAAACGGAGTATTTGCCCAGGAAAGATGGGATACGGAGGGTGCAGATCATTCACCACTGCCAGTCGCTGAAAGTCAGTGCCTACACCCCAAGCAATCGAATACAGGGTATCGCCCCACTGAACCTTATAGTGTGGCCGGGTACGGTCTGATGCCTCCCAACTCAACAAGCTCTGCGTCGAACAGGCCGCTCCCCCCAAGAGGGCTAGCAAGAGCGCTAGCAGCAACGGTATGCGTAGCCAGCCTGCCATGCTTTACCGCAGGATGAGCCAGGCGATAATACTCAGCACCACAAAGCCCCAACCAATACGATCAATGTATTCGAGTAGATGCTCTTCAATAGAGGGGCCAGCCCATTTAACCAAGCCCGCCACCAAGCCATAACGAGCGCCACGACCAACAATGCAAGCAATCAAAAAAGGCAGCAACGGCATGCTGACCGTACCGGCGGCAATGGTGAAAACCTTAAACGGGATCGGTGAAAAACCGGCCAATAACATGGCCCAAAAACCATAATCGGCAAACCACTGCACCGCGGTTTGGTAACCCGACCAATAATGAGACTGCTCTAACCAAGCGGAAATATTGTCGAAGAAAAAGCTACCGATAAAATAGCCAATCAAACCGCCAATCACCGATGCCACGGTGGTAATCACCGCTAAATACCAAGCGCGTTCGCGCTCAGCCATCACCATTGGCGCCAGCATTACATCAACCGGGATTGGAAAGAAGGAAGCTTCTGCTACCGACACACCAATTAAATAACGGTCTGCATGCTTGTGGCGAGAAGCCCGAATACAAAAGTCATACAGTTTTCGAAACATCTGCGCCCTACCTTATCCCGTCACCACACCTGAGCGCAGCGGCACAAACGCCACCTCATCAAGGTACTGTTGTTCATAATCGTGCTCGCCAAGGCGATCGAATACTTGCAAACGCTGCGCGCCATCCGGGCCCGCCGGAATAACCAAGCGCCCACCGATGGCTAATTGATCCAACAAGGCCTCAGGTACTTCCACTGGCGCAGCAGTCACCAATATTCCGTCAAACGGTGCTTGCTCGCTTAAGCCCCAGCTGCCGTCTGAAAGGCTAAATTGAGGCTTCACATTTCCCAGTCGAGCCAACACACGCGCCGCACGTTGCTGCAATTCAGCAATTCGCTCAGCCGAGTGCAGTTCTGGCACCAAGGCACTAAGCACGGCCGTTTGATAACCGCAGCCAGTGCCAACTTCTAATACTTTTTGCGGCACGCCTTTGGCTAGTAGTAACTCAGTCATACGCGCCACTACCCAGGGCTGCGAAATCGTCTGCGCATGACCAATGGGCAAGGTTCGGTTCTGGTAAGCGTGCGGCCACAAGGCCTCGTCCACAAACAGGTGACGCGGCGTATTGGCAATGACTTTGAGTACTTGCTCATCGCGAATGCCGCTCGCGCGTAGCAAATCACATAACTGATCCCGCGCGCGTTGCGATGTGAAGCCCACCCCTTCGCGCTGGGTCTTAGTAAAAGCAGCAATCGAGGCAACAGCCGGTTGTTCCACCCTCGCCTCTAATGCCTGCTGGCTACGCTGCGTATTAAAAACGCCTTGGCTAAATAAACTGCTACTCACCAGAGAGTGACTGCGTTAAGCAGCAGGCGCGTCGGGCGCGGCTTGCAGTTTAGGAGGCGACATAATGCAACGCTTGGTTGCTAGGCTTTCTTTATCCAGCGTTTCAACATCGGCTGCAGTCACCAAGTCATCTGGCTTAGACGCCAAATGCTGCGACTCAGGCACATGGAACGTGGCCTTCGTTTGAGGACGCTGCAAGTCACTCGGCACCACCAACTCTGCCGGCACCTGTGCGTCGTGGTATGGGTGCTCAAGTTCACAGCCCCGTATATGACTACGACTGACACAGGCGGCAGCCATCAGGCACACCAAAGCGATTATCAGGCTGCGAAATAAAAAGCGTAAGGTCATGGTCTCTCTCGTTATTGAGTACGTTGAATCCGTACTTAGTCCTATAGCAGGCCTGCTTGGTTCAACCCATCACGCAGAGTGCCCCGCAATGATTCTGATAGCGGAGTTAATGGCAAGCGAATACCGCTGCCCATTTTGCCCATTTCATGCAGCGCCCATTTCACCGGAATTGGGTTTGATTCGCAGAACAGCTGCTGGTGCAAATGTGCAATTGACTGATTAATGCGCTGCGCCTCGGCAGCATCACCGGCGAGCGCGGCATCACATACCGCGCGCATCTGCGCCGGAGCCACATTAGCGGTAACTGAAATATTACCTTTCGCACCAGCCAACATCAGATCAACAAAGGTTTCATCATCGCCACTGAGCACGTCAATGCGATCACTAACGCGTGCAATCAGATCACGGCCCCGCGGAATATCGCCTGTGGCATCTTTAATCGCCACAATATGCTCAAGATCAGCTAGGCGATCCACCGTGTCTTCTGCCATATCAACAGCAGTTCGACCCGGTACGTTGTAAAGCATTTGCGGCACAGCAACAGCCTCAGCCACTGCCTTGTGGTGCAGATACAAACCTTCTTGAGTAGGTTTGTTGTAGTAAGGGCTAACCAACAGACAAGCGTCAACGCCTGCGTCTTTGGCGGCGGCTGTTAACTCAATCGCTTCACGAGTGCTATTAGCACCAGTTCCGCCAATCACCGCAATACGCCCCGCGGCTTGCTCAACCACAAAGCGCACAACGCGAATATGTTCTTCATTGTCTAGCGTAGCCGACTCACCTGTTGTGCCAACGGCAACAATGGCATTGGTGCCTGCCTCAACATGCATTTCAATTAAGTTCGACAGCGCTTCAAAATCAACCGCCCCATCGTCAAACATGGGGGTTGCCAGCGCCACAATACTGCCGCGAATCATTCTTGCTCCGGAAATCAAAGAAAGGGCTTAAAGCCTTAGGATCGGCATGATACTTGGGCCTTAACCTAGCGACAAGCAAAGCAAGCCGCAAACTTACTGTAATTGCGCTTTAACACTCGCTATGCGTAATATTGACGGCAACATACAGGAGCTATTAATCATGTCTAACGTCCAAATAGGACAAACCGTTCCGGCCTTCGAACTAGAAGCCACCAGCGAACAAACCATCACTGCAGATAGCCTGAAAGGCCACAACACCGTCATTTACTTTTACCCCAAGGACAGCACTCCGGGCTGCACCACCGAAGGCCAAGACTTTCGCGACAATATTGTCGACTTTGACTCTGCTAATACCGTTGTCTACGGCGTCTCGCCCGATAGCCTGCGCAGCCATGAAAACTTTAAGGCTAAGCAAAGCTTTCCATTTGAGCTGATTAGCGATCCAGACAAAGTCCTCGCCGAGATCTTTGGCGTTTGGCAGCTAAAGAAAAACTATGGCCGTGAATATATGGGCATTGTGCGCAGCACGTTTTTAATTAACAGTAACGGTGAACTACAACAAGAATGGCGCAATATCCGCGTTAAAGGTCACGTTGAAAAAGTATTAGAAGCCGCACAGGCCCTTTAAGCAGAGCAATCACTAGGTAACGAGGAGACATCGTGCCGCCACGCAAAAAGAAGCTATTTGTACTAGATACCAACGTCCTCATGCATGACCCCAATGCTATTCAACGCTTTGGGCGGCACGACCTCTACATCCCCATGATTGTGCTCGAAGAGCTCGACGCCCATAAAAAAGGCATGGCCGAAACAGCCAGAAATGTGCGCCAAGTTAGCCGCATTATCGACACCCTTCTTAAAGGCCGCACCGGCAAAGAAATCAGCCAAGGCATTCCGCTCGGAGAGACCATTAATGCCGACGGCGACGCCAAAAAGCCTGGCAATCTTTATCTACAAACGGAGTCGGTCGACGTCGCACTGCCCGACAGCCTCGTTACCGGCAAGGCAGACAACTCAATTCTTGCCGCAGCATTGCACTTAAAAACTGCGGAAGACCGCCCCGTGGTCTTAGTCTCTAAAGACATCAACTTACGCATCAAAGCCGCAGCCATTGGTTTACAGGCCGAAGACTATATTCACGATGCACACGAGATTGATGATCTTCAGCTGCTTTATAGCGGCGCGCTCAGCCTAGAAGACGAAGCCTTCGCCAACTTCACTGCCGCGCTGGAGGAAGATCCCAAGAAAGCCATTGAGGTCGCTAGAGAGGCCGCTTACAAGGGCGACATCTATGCCAACCAATGTGTTTGGCATGAAGCCAGCGGCGAAAGCGCCCCATCACGACAGGAATACATACTGCAGCTTGACGAAAACTCCGTCGAAGACAGCCTGCTACCAAACAAGCTACTGAACTACCGCCGCGAAGGTAATGCGGTGTGGGGCGTGGCCGCACGCAACCGCGCGCAAAACTTTGCCATGAACATGTTGATGGACCCAAATATCGACATCGTTACCCTCTGCGGCGCAGCAGGCACCGGCAAAACCCTGCTAGCGCTAGCGGCGGGCTTGTCGCAAACCTTTGACCCGCGACCTGGCCAACAACAGCCTTTTACCGAAATCATTATGACGCGAGTCACCGTGCCACTCGGCGAAGATATTGGCTTCCTACCTGGCACCGAAGAGGAAAAAATGACGCCGTGGATGGGCGCTTTGATGGATAACCTAGAAGTACTCGGGGCATCAGAACAGGGCCAAGGCGGTAGCAATAGCTGGGCCAGCGGTGCCAGCAAAGACTTCTTAATGAACAAGATCAAGATCCGTTCACTCAACTTTATGCGTGGCCGTACGTTTTTCAATCGCTACGTGATCATTGACGAAGCCCAAAACCTAACGCCAAAACAAATGAAGGCGCTCATCACGCGCATTGGGCCGAACTCTAAGATCGTTTGCCTCGGCAACTTGGCGCAGATCGACACGCCCTATCTGACCGAAACTACGTCAGGCCTAACCTACGTGGTAGAACGCTTTAAAAACTGGAGCCATGCCGGCCATGTAACGCTAGTTCAAGGTGAACGCTCGCGACTGGCCGACTACGCCTCGCAAAACCTTTAGTAATCTAGCGTCAGCGTAGCCCTCAGCGCTACGCAACCGGATTAGGAAGCCGCCGCTAATGATTGGCGGCTTTCTTTATTGGGCCAAGCCTTTAACACCGCCTGCACCAAGGTCGCCAGCGGGATCGCAAAGAACACACCCCAAAAGCCCCAAATACCACCAAAGAACAACACAGCCACGATAATGGCGATCGGGTGCAGGTCTACAACCTCAGAAAACAGCAATGGAACCAATAAGTTACCATCGAAAGCTTGAATGATGGCGTAACTTGCAAACACCCACATAAAGTCACTGGTGGCACCCCATTGCAAATAAGCTACCGCCAATACCGGTAAGGTCACCACGGTTGCGCCCACATAAGGCACCAACACCGACAAGCCCACCAACACACCGAGCAACATCGCGTAATTTAAGCCGAGCGCGATAAACGTTACGCAGCTAATCGAACCAATCACCAGAATCTCGATGGCCTTGCCACGCACGTAGTTACCTACTTGTTTATCAACGTCGGCCCAGACTTCACGCACTAGGCTGTAGTCATCCGGCAAGAAACCCTGAAACCAGCGCACAATCACGTCCTTGTCTTTCAACATAAAGAACACAAGAAACGGAATTAACACCATATAAATCATGGCGTAGGTTGCCCCTACACCTACTTTCACCCAACTAGACGCCAGCGCCTGCAACCATTGCTGTATCTCAGCGCCTAATTTGGCAATCCAATCCTGCACCTGCGCTTCCGTAAATGCCTCTGGATAACGCTCCGGCAGACTCAACAGCAGCGACTGCCCCTGCACCACCATATCTGGCGCAGTCTGCAGCAAACCCGTGACCTGACGTGACAACTCGGGGATCAGCACAAAAACAAACAACAAACACAGAATCACAAAGACCACATAAACCACAGACGCCGCTATCAGCCTCGGCAGCCCCCAGCGTTCCATCTTAGTAACCGGCGCTTCGAGTAAGTAGGCCATCACCACCGACGCCAACACCGGCGCCAAAATACCGCCAAATAGCATTAAGCCAGCAAAGATTGACGCCAACAACAGCGCCAAAATAATGACTTGAGGATCAGAAAAGTAACGTTCGAACCAATCTTTAACGATATTCATAATGCGCCGTATCGATGCAATTAACTAAGCCGCTACAGCGGCCAACTTCTTCGTGCTTAGCGGTATAGTACCGAGTACCGAGGTCTAAGATTAGGCAATCTTTATTCAGTTCCTAGGTTAGAAACCCAAAACAGCTGGAACTGTAACGCTCATCACTAGTCGAACACGGCATTATTCTAGGGTCAATTGCATGATCAATGCGAGCCGCAAAACCGCGCTAATTATTCGCCGACTCCTGCTTTCTACAGCGGCTATCGCTTGCCTGTTTATAACGCCAGCAAGCGCGAATGGTATCGGAGATATAGAACTACCAGATATGGGCGAATCGGCAACTCGCGGGTTTTCCCATAATGAACAAAGCGCCTACGGTCACCGCGCTTGGTTAACTCTAAAAAATCGCGGCATCGTACTCGACGACCCCGAAGTCAGCGCCTACCTACAAGCGCTAGGAGAACGCATTGCTACTGGCACCGGCCTACCTCTTGGCAGCTTTAAATTCTTCCCAGTAGCCAGCAATGTGGTTAACGCCTTCGCCATGCCAGGCGGCTACATAGGCATGCACACCGGGCTTATGACCGCGGCCGAATCGGAACACGAGCTTGCCGGCGTTATGGGCCACGAAATTATCCACGTGACCCAACAGCATATTGCTCGTCTCTTAGAAAAAGAACGGCCTTGGTCGGCGGCGACAACTGCCCTCGTCATCGCTGCCCTTTTGCTCGGTGGTGGCGACCCTGACATTACCCAAGCAGCTATTGGTACCGGCTTAGCCAGCGGCTTAGAGCGCCGCGTTAATTACACCCGTGCGCATGAGCACGAAGCTGACCGTTTGGCCGTACCTCTCTTAGCGCAAGCTGGGATTGACCCCACCGGGATGGCCGCATTTTTTAATCGGCTCTACAAGCTGCGAGCGAATTACGACAATACTTTCGCCGGCATCTTGCAGACTCACCCACTCACGGCGACACGGATTGCAGAAGCCAAAGAACGGGCTGCAGCCTACCCAGTGACCAATCCAAAAACATCTGGCCTATTCGAAATTATCCGTGAACGCGCCAGAGTGCTGACTACGCCCTCAAGAGAGTCTCCCGAAGCCTTTTACCCAAAACAGCTCGTCTCAGCCAAAAGCAACCCCGGCATCCTCTATGGGCAAGCCTTATCAGCCAGTCTCAACGGCAACCACGAGCGCGCCATCGCTGGCTTTAAAGCATTACTGGAAGCGGACAGTAGCAACCTACTATTCCATCTAGCCTACGCTCGCGCCCTACAACGCGGCAATCAACAACAGCAAGCCAGCGCGCAATGGCAACGCTCAGAGGCCCTGTTCGCCGACAATAGCCTTTTCCTATATCGATACGGCGAAGCACTGTTGCAGCTCAAGCAACCCAAACTTGCCAAAGACGCCCTCTTGTCGATCTACGAAAAACGTCCGAAAAACCCGGAAATCAATGACCTGCTAGCACGCGCCTCGGCCGACCAAAACCAGTTAGTGGATGCGCATATCTATAAGGCTAATTATTGGCTCTATAACGGCGACGGCGACCATGCGGGACGGCAACTAAAAGCCGCCATTGCTAGCACCGAATTCAACGACGCTGAGCGCGACCGTTTGAAGCAAAAACTTGAAGAAGTGAGACGCTTAGAAAAGGCCGCCAAAGAAGGTCGCGGCTAAACCGCACCGGAATACTCGCCTGACGGCAGAACAGCCGGTACACTGCGCGCCTTCATTTAACGGAACACAGTGTTAGCCGGCATGCCAATCGACAGCTCAAACGCCAAACCAGGCGCTCTTCAAAACAAAATCATCCTTGTGACTGGTGCCAGCAGCGGCATTGGTAGAGAGTTGAGCCTAAAACTTGCCGCCGCCGGCGCACAATTAATCATCACTGGCCGCGCACTGCCTCGCTTAGAAAGTCTGGAAACCAACCTGCGCAAAGCCGCGGCTGACGTCAACGGCCCAGCTCCAGTGTTACTTCCGATGAATTTCGAAGGCGTAAAAGGTGAAGACCTAGACACCGTTAAGGCCGCCATTGAGCAAGAGTTTGGACGCATAGATGCCCTCGTCCATTGCGCTGCCACTCCCGGCACTCACGCACCACTAGAAAGCTATCGAGCAGACTTGTGGCTACGAGTGAACCACGTCAACGCGCAATTCCCAATGCTACTAACACAAAGCCTAATGCCGCTATTGCGCCAAGCATCGCAGCCGGTAATTCGTTTTGCCTTGGACCCCAATGCAGATCAAGGCCAACCCTACTGGGGTGCCTATGGCACCAGCAAAGCCGCGCTGCGTTGCTTTGCCGAGCAGCTAAAGAACGAGTTAGAAGGCAGTCATTTCTCTGTAGCAGGCGTTGCCCTACCGGCGACGCTAACGCCTGGCCGTCGCCAAGCTTTTCCATCGCAGAATGAAAGCGAACTAGCTAAAGCAGAAGACTCTGCACAGACGCTATTCGACAGTCTAAGCGAGAGCTGGCAGTAACCCCCCCAGCCAGCACTTAGAGCAAAACCTTAACGGCGCTGCTTAGTGCGCTTAGGCGTACGTTTGCCGTACTTAGGATTACCCAGCGCCTTCTTGCCAACTTTTAGATCGGACAAGCGCTGCGGCTTTTTAAAGCGCTGCGTGGCCACTTGCATCGAATCATCACGGTCAACTTCAGGCAAACCACAGGCACGCATTAGCTGGTTCAGTTGATTCGGCGTTAAATCAACAAACATACCGCGCGACAAATTCCGAGGCAGACCAATTTCGGCATAACGAATACGCGTTAGACGGCTGACTTCACCACCTACAGCCTGCCAAAGCCGACGCACTTCACGAAAACGGCCTTCTTTGATGGTGCAATCAAACCAGCGATTAGCACCATCGCCGCCCTTCAATACAACCTTGTCGAATTTCGCCGGGCCATCTTCTAGCTCAACCCCTTTGGTCAGCTGGCTGATGGCTTCTTGCTCATCAAAATCGCCGAACACCCGCGCCGCATACACGCGCTCAAACTCGCCCGACGGATGCATTAGGCGCTGCGCCAATTCACCGTGATTGGTAAATAGCAACAAACCACTGGTATTGATATCGAGGCGACCAATTGCGATCCAGCGACCGCTCAATAACGGCGGTAAGCTAGCGAACACTGTCGGACGTGACTCTGGGTCAAACTGACTGACCACCTCACCTTCCGGCTTGTGGTACGCCAACACTCTTGGAATAGGTTGCTCAGGCGTCCAGTCGATGGTTTTGCCGTCTAAGGCAATACGTTCACCGCCATTGACGGCCTGGCCGAGCTTGGCGGGCTTTTTATTAACCGTCAGGCGACCTTCAGCAATCCAGCGCTCAACCTCACGTCGCGAACCAACACCACAGCGTGCCAATACTTTTTGAATACGTTCAGCCATTAGTGAACACTATCCGAGCTATCCGCAACCAGCAGATCAGCGTTTTCCAGCTCGGCATCTTGCTCCAAGTCCATTTCCGCAGTGGCTTGCGGCTGCTCTTCAGCATCTGCAGCTACTTCAACCGCCGCTACCGGCGCTGGCTCAGCGTCATCGCTGTGGGCTTGATCTGGGTGTGGCAAATCAAGGTCTACATTAATTTTGTCCAGATCCTGAAGCTCAGCGAGTGACGGCAACTCGTCCAAGGACTTTAAATTAAAGTAATCCAAGAACTCACGGGTCGTACCGTACATGGCCGGGCGGCCCGGCAACTCTTTATGGCCAAGCACGCGAATCCACTCACGCTCCTGCAAGGTACGCATAATATTGGTGCTAACAGCGACACCACGAATCTCTTCGATTTCACCGCGTGTAACCGGTTGGCGGTAACCAATAATCGCCAAGGTTTCCAATAGGGCCCGCGAGTAACGCTGTGGTTTCTCAGCAAACAAACGTTTTACCCAAGGCGCATACACTTCAGGCACCTGGAAACGCCAGCCACTAGCAACTTCTTTTAGCTCTAGCGCAGAACCTTCTTTAGCCGCCGCCATTTCTTGTAAGCACTTGCGCACATCACGACCATGCGGGCGCTCATTACTGGCAAATAAGGCACAGAGCTGCTCGACTGATAGAGGCTCGCCAGCGGCCATCAGTGCTGCCTCAAGAATATCGGCCAAGGCCAGCTCGCCGGTAACGAAGGCACTAGGAATTAGATTCGGCGCGTCCGGGCTCGCCAGCACTTCCTCTTCCGCTGCTACAGCTTTGTTTTCTGTGTCTTCAGTATTGTCAGTATTAGACATCTAATTGCTCCTGCTCGTCGCCAACCGCCTCGGGCGCGGCAACGGAGCCCGCTTTTACATATAGCGAGCCATAAACTTCATTTTGCACAATGGTAATCAGCGACTCTTTCACCAATTCCATAATGGCCAAGAACGACACCACCACGCCCATGCGTCCTTCTTCAACATCGAATAGGCTGTGGAAATCGATAAATTCGTCGGCCTGCAACGCCAGCAATACGCGACTCATACGCTCACGTAGGGATAGCGTTTCGGCTTCAACTTGGTGACTGGTAAACATTTCCGCGCGTTGCAATACGTCGCGAAAAGCCATCAACAACTCTTTTAGGTCCAAATCCGGTAACGGCGTTTCTCGCGGCAACTCTGGTGGCTGCGCACTGGCCTTATGGATTTCGCGGTTCATGCGCGGCAACGCATCAACATCCATCGCTGCTTTCTTAAAGCGTTCGTACTCTTGCAGACGGCGTACAAGCTCAGCCCGTGGATCGCCCTCTTCGTCTTCTTCAGTTTGCGCCCGCGGCAGCAACATACGCGACTTAATTTCCGCCAACATCGCCGCCATCAACATATATTCCGCTGCCAACTCAAAGCGCATATCGCTCATCATGGCAATGTAGTCCATGTACTGACGAGTAATCAGCGCGACTGGAATATCAAGAATGTCGAGATTTTGCCGCCGAATCAGATACAGCAGCAGATCCAGCGGCCCTTCAAAGGCCTCTAAGAAAATCTCCAGCGCGTCAGGCGGAATGTAAAGGTCTTTCGGGGTATCCGTAAACGGCTCACCACCCACTTTAGCCAGCACCGCAGCCGGCAACGCTTCGGTCGCCAGTGCTTCTGTCTCGACTGTTTCTACGGGTGTATCAGCCATGCTTACTTACACAAGCCCCATCACGGCACGCACTTCACGCAAGGTATCACGCGCTTGCTCGCGCGCACGCTCATTACCTTCTTCAATAATGCTTTGAACCAAATCAGGCTGCGCATCAAATTCTTGCGCCCGCTGACGCATTGGCGCCAACTCTTTTTCCATGGCCTCGATCACTGGCATCTTGCAGTCAATGCAGCCAATGCCCGCTGAGGTGCAGCCTTTCTGAACCCATTCTTGGCGTTCTTCGTCGCTGTAAACTTTATGCAGTTCCCAAACTGGGCATTTCTCAGGCGTACCCGGATCATCACGACGCACCCGCGCTGGGTCAGTCGGCATACGGCGTACCTTCTGCTCAACTTCCTCGGTGGTGTCACGCAAAGAAATAGTATTACCGTAAGACTTGGACATTTTCTGGCCATCTAAGCCCGGCATTTTCGCCGCTTCGGTGAGCGCCGCTTCTGGCTCAACCAAAATAATACGGCCACCGCCTTCTAGATAACCCAGCAGACGGTCTTTATCCGCTAGCGTTAAATTCTGCTGGTTTTCCACCAAGGCTTTCGCAATATCCAAGGCGCCTTCGTCGCCCTGCTCTTGCCAAGCTTTACGCTGGTTGCGGTACAACTTGGCGTTTTTCTTACCCATTTTGTCGACCGCGGCTTCAGCCTTTTCCTCAAAGCCCGGCTCACGACCGTAAAGGAAGTTGAAGCGACGCGCGACCTCACGGGTCAGCTCAACGTGAGCAACTTGGTCTTCACCCACAGGAACCGCATCCGCTTTGTAGAGCAAAATATCGGCGCTTTGCAGCAATGGGTAACCGAGGAAACCGTAAGTCGATAAATCTTTTTCTTTTAGCTTGGCTTGCTGGTCTTTATAAGACGGCACACGTTCTAGCCAACCGTTTGGCGTCATCATCGACAGTAACAAATGCAGCTCGGCGTGCTCTGGCACTTGTGACTGCACAAACAGGCAAGCACGACCGGGATCAATACCCGCTGCCAACCAGTCAACCACCATTTCACGAATATGCGTTTGCAAGTCACGTGGATCTTCGTAATGCGTGGTTAACGCATGCCAATCGGCCACGAAGAAAAAGCATTCGTGCTCGTGCTGTAAATTAATCCAGTTTTTAAGAACGCCGTGATAATGGCCGAGGTGAATTCGGCCAGTTGGCCGCATGCCGGAAAGAATCCGCGAGCCGGGCTCGAGGGTTGTCGTCACTGTGACTCCTGAAGCTGTTTTTATACCTAAGTAGAGAGCGACAGAATACCACGCCCACGCCGAATGAGTGCGGCTTAGCGTTATTCAAATAAGCTGGTATCGCCCAGACCTTTACGAATCACCTCAACGTTGTCATCACTCAGATCAACCACGGTAGTCGGCTCAAGGCCGCAATAGCCACCTTCAATCACCAAATCAACATGATGCTCTAAGCGTTCGCGAATTTCCCATGCATCAAACAGAGGCTGCTCGTCCGACGGCAACATCAAGCTGGCGCTCATAATCGGCTCACCCATTTCCTGCACCAACGCCTTGGCAATCGCATTATCTGGCACTCGTAAGCCAATGGTTTTCCGCTTAGCCTGCTGCAAACGTCTCGGCACCTCGCGAGTCGCCGGCAAAATAAACGTATAAGGCCCCGGAGTCAGCTGCTTCAACAAACGAAACTGCTGGTTATCCACCTTGGCGTAAGTCGCCAACTCCGAAAAGTCTGCGCAGACCAAGGTGTAGTTGTGTTTGCCGTCAAAACCACGGATTCGGGTAATGCGCTCAACCGCATCTTTATTGCCTAGTTGGCAACCCAAGGCGTAACAAGAGTCTGTTGGATACGCAATCACCCCACCCTTACGCAAAATTTCTACCGCTTGCGTGACTAAACGCGCCTGCGGATTGTCTGGGTGAATGGAAAAAAACTGACTCACGTATGCATCTCCTAAAGCCTATCCTGAAGCCCGCCTTAAAGCCTGACGGCACTTAGTATTTATTGTGTATTGGTCAGCCAATACGATACCAGTATAGTGAGCGCCCACCCAGCTCGAGCTGCCATTATTTAAGCGCTTTAAAACGCCACTATTACCAATAACAGAACAGATCATGGCCCAAACTCAATCCCACGGTAGCCTGCTTGCCAATCTAGGCTTAAACATCATCATTCCTACCGTCATTTTGACCAAGCTGAGCGGCGCCGAGCACTTAGGCCCACAATGGGCCATCGTGGTCGCGTTAGCATTCCCGATCGCTTACGGCGCTTACGATTTCCACAAAACCCGCGAAGCCAATATTTTCTCGATACTTGGCGTTATCAGCATCTTTCTCACCGGCGGCATTAGCCTGCTCGAGCTCGACCCCAAATACATTGCCATTAAAGAAGCCGCCATTCCCGGCATCATTGGTTTAGCCGTTTTAATTTCGCATTACACGCCCTACCCCTTGGTTCGTAAGCTGCTGTTTAACGAGCAAATTATCAACGTCGAGAAAATCACCCAGGTAACACAAGAGCGTGGCACCACCGCGCAATTAGAAGCGCGCCTAAAAACCACCAGCTATTTGGTCGCTAGCTCTTTCTTTCTCTCGTCTACGCTCAATTACATCTTGGCCAAGTGGATTGTGGTTAGCACACCCGGCACCACGGCCTATACCGAAGAACTAGGCAAAATGACAGCACTTAGCTTTCCAGTCATTGCCCTACCCAGCACCATTGTGATGATGGTGTCTTTGTTCTACCTGTTCAAAGGCATTGAGAAATGCACCGGTCTTCGCTTTGAAGACATCCTTAATCAACCGCAATAACACGGCGATCGATATGTACTATTCCATTGTTTCTGAAGATGTTGAAAACAGCCTTCCACTGCGCAAGCAAGCACGTCCTGCTCACCTAGCCCGTCTAGAGGCTCTTAAAAATGAAGGCCGACTGCTAGTGGCTGGGCCATCGCCTGCTATTGATAGCAACGATCCGGGGGAAGCCGGCTTTACCGGCAGCGTTGTGATTGCGGAATTTGACTCGCTTGAAGCCGCCCAAGAATGGGCCGACGCTGACCCCTATATCAGCGCCGGTGTATATGCCGCTGTTAGCGTCAAACCGTTTAAAAAGGTTTTGCCCTAATAAACCCGCCCCGGCGCATTGTTTCGCTGCGGCGCTTTCGGTAACATGCCCCGCCTTCGGAGCGTAGCGCAGCCTGGTAGCGCACCACAATGGGGTTGTGGGGGTCGGAGGTTCGAATCCTCTCGCTCCGACCAATAAAAAAAGGCCGTGCTTTTGCACGGCCTTTTTGTTTTTAATTCTTTAGCTGAAATCTCAGCCCGGCCCAACCCAGCCGACTACGACTTTATTTGCTTAAGCAGCTGCTCTAGCTCCTGCCGCACTTCGCGTAGTATTTGTTTGTTTGGCTATTTGCATTTGAAGGTTGCATCGTAACTTTGCTGAAACTCCAAAAAAAGCCCGTAATTTGCATTTCAGGGTTGCAAGGTGGTTTTTAAGTGTTAGTCTGTAACTTGCATTTCAAGGTTGGAGACTTACTAAATGGCCGAAAACAATCACGGCAGCACACTTGCCTCATTTATCTGGAAAAACGCTGAAGACTTATGGGGCGACTTCAAGCACACAGACTTCGGCAAAATCATTCTGCCGTTCACGTTGCTGCGCAGACTTGAGTGTGTACTAGAACCGACCCGTGATGATGTCACTAAGGCTTACATAGAGCACAAAGATTCCGGCCTCAATCTAGACCTGATGCTCACGCCTCTTTCTGGGCACTCCTTCTACAACACCAGTGCTTACACTTTGGGCACTCTGGGTTCGACTAAAACTCGACAGAACCTTGAGGACTATATCGCCCAGTTCTCAGAAAATGCTCGCGTGATCTTCGAGCAGTTTGATTTTGCCAACACAATCTTGAAAATGGATCGAGCTGGCGTTCTTTATAAAATCTGCCAGAACTTCAGTAAGACTGATTTGCACCCCGATGTCGTTCCTGATCGTGTGATGTCGAATATTTACGAGCATTTGATCCGTAAGTTTGGTGCTGAGGTGAATGAAGCGGCGGAAGACTTCATGACGCCTCGTGATGTTGTACGGCTAGCCACTGCACTAGTATTGCATAGCGATACAGAGTTATTTGAGCAACAGCCAGGCATCATCCGCACTATCTATGACCAAACCTGCGGTACGGCAGGCTTCTTGTCTGACGCAATCTCCTATGTGCGAGAGCTAGAAAGCCGCTACAAAGTGCCGCCCAAGCTTGTGCCGTTCGGCCAAGAGCTTGAACCCGAAACACATGCTGTTGCCCTCACTAATATGATGATTCAAGGGTTTGAAACCAAGAACATCAAGCTGGGCAGCACGCTAGGCAATGACCAGTTATCTGATAAGCGCTTCCACTACCAACTGTCAAACCCGCCCTTCGGTAAAAAATGGGAGAAGGATGCCAGCGTTGTTAATGCCGAGCATAAAGACAAAAAACTTGCGGGTCGTTTTGGTGCTGGTCTACCTCGCATTAGCGATGGCTCGATGCTGTTTCTGTTGAACTTGGTCAGCAAGTTGGAGCGTGTTGAAAACGGCGGCGGCCGTGGCGCTATCGTGTTATCAGGTTCACCTTTATTTAATGGGGGTGCTGGTTCTGGTGAATCTGAAATCCGTCGCTGGTTGCTGCAAAACGACTATGTGGACGCCATCGTTGCCTTACCTACTGAAATCTTCTTCCGCACCGGCATTGGCACCTACATCTGGCTACTAACAAACAATAAGCCTGAGTCACGCAAAGGCAAGGTGCAGCTCATTAATGCAACAGGCTTTTGGGAGTCCATTAAAAACGAAGGTAACAAGCGCCGCCGTATTTCTGATGACCAGATTGATGACATCTTAAAAATTTACGACAGCTTTGAGCCAAGCGACATTGTTCGCATCATGGACTACAAAGACTTTGGCTACCGACGTATTAAAGTGCTGCGCCCCCTGCGTATGGTCTTAAAGATCACTGACGAGAGCCTAGAAAAACTCTACGCAGAGAAGCAGTGGCTAAAGCTCACGCCAGAGCAGCAAGCAGCGTGGAATACCTATTTTGAGCAACATAAGGGCGAGACCCTCCCTTACCGCTGGGCAGAGGAACAGCAGGTCTCCGCACCACAGCAGAATGCGGCTATCGGCAAGGTGCCGAAAGCCTTAATAACCGCATTGACTAAATCATTTGGCGTTAATGATGCGGATGGTGTGCCTGTTCGTAACAGCAAAGGTGAGCTGGTTGCAGACAAAGACCTTACCGACTACGAGAACGTACCGCTTAGCGAGTCAATTCAAGACTACTTCACCCGCGAAGTGTTGCCTCATGTGCCGGACGCTTGGATTGATGAAAGCTTTACCGATGACAGCCATTTAGGTGATGGTGAGGTGGGCAAGGTTGGCTATGAGATTAACTTTAACCGCTACTTTTATAAATACGAGCCTCCGCGCCCGTTAGAAGAGATTGACGCTGAGCTGAAGCAAGTAGAAGCCGATATTGCCGCCTTGTTGGCAGAGGTGACGGAATGAGCACTTTCAAATCATATCCGACACGGGTTGAAACGGGGGTCGAGTGGCTAGGTAAGGCTCCTCAGCATTGGGCGATTCTACCTGGCTTAGCGCTAATGACGGAGAGTCGAGCTAAAAATACTAACGCTGCTTGCCAAGATTACTTGTCGCTCGTCGCAGGGCGAGGTGTAATCCCATATGCAGAAAAGGGTGATGTCGGCAATAAAAAGCCGGATGATTTGGCTAAATGCAAACTCGTTAGCCCAGGCAATATGTCATCAATAGCATGAACTATTCTATCGGCTCATATGGCGTTTCTAATCATCAAGGGGTTTGTAGTCCCGTATATGTTGTACTGAACCATCGGCCCGAGAAAATAGACCATCAATACCTTGATTTGATTTTGTCGAACCCCTCTTACCAAAGCTACGCGCAATCCTATGGAGTGGGAATACTTGCCCACCGCTGCACAATTGGCTGGGATATTCTTCGCAAAATCAAGATTGCGGTTCCAACGATTCCAGAGCAGCAAGCAATTGCGAGACGAGCTCATAGAGAAACCACCCGCATAGACGCCCTAATAGAAAAGAAAACCCGCTTTATTGAACTGCTGAAAGAAAAACGCCAAGCGTTGATTACACAGGCAGTTACTAAGGGTTTAGACCCCAATGTGAAAATGAAAGATTCCGGTGTTGAATGGCTGGGTGAGGTGCCGGAGCATTGGGGGGTAAAGAAGATTAAGTTTTTATGCAACTTGGTAACCAAAAGGGCAACAACAATTGATGAAGGCAGGCCTTACCTTGGGCTTGAAAATGTCGAGTCTGGAACCGGAAAGCAAATTGAAACTGCAAAAAAAGGAAGACAGCAGGACGATTCAACGGTTGGTGTTTTCAATAAAGGCGATGTGCTTTACGGCAAGCTACGCCCTTATCTGATGAAATCAGTCTCAGTTGATACTGATGGTTATTGCAGTACGGAGTTTTTGATTCTTAGAGCCGAGAATCAGGTGCAAAGTGAGCTTTTGCACCAATGGTTCCTAACTATCCCGTTGACTAAACAGATAGAAGCCGGCTGCGAGGGAGCAAAAATGCCCAGAGCAGACTGGGAACATGTTGGGGGGATTGCGTTACCGATGCCGCCGCCTGATGAGGCCAAAGAGCTACTTGCCCAGTTAAAAAAACGGATCGAGCGTATTGAGAGGTTGTCCGATGTAACCCAAAAAAGCATCAACCTTTTACAAGAGCGTCGCTCTGCCCTAATAACCGCAGCCGTTACTGGCCAAATTGATTTGAGGGATGCCGCATGAGCCAAGCCCATCACGAAATTAACTTAGAGGTGTATGTTGTCCAAAAGCTGGTTGAACAAGGTTGGCTTGAGGGTAAAACCGAAGGCTTTGACACCGAGCGAGCCCTTTTTGAAGAAGACGTATTAGCCTGGATTCAAACCACTCAGCCTGCAAAGTGGGAGAAGCTAGAAGCCCGCTTGGGTGATGCGGCTCGCGAGACAGTTCTAAAGCGTTTGGCTTCCAAGCTGGACTCTGTAGGAACCGTACAAGTCCTGCGACAAGGATTTGAAGTCGCCGGTTGCGGCTTAATCGAAATGAG
Source organism: Gammaproteobacteria bacterium (assembly GCA_030425645.1). Classification (GTDB taxonomy): domain Bacteria; phylum Pseudomonadota; class Gammaproteobacteria; order JAPPPA01; family JAPPPA01; genus JAPPPA01. The sequence goes on from JAUHZK010000013.1 coordinate 36,195, forward strand.
CGAAGCTGCGCCAGAGGACGGACGAAATCAGGACGTCATTGCGCGTTACCAAGCGAACCGTTTGCGCGTGGTACGTCAGCTTAAATACAACCCCGCCCATAATTGGGCTATAGATCTAGGGTTGTTTATCAATGGTATTCCAGTTGCCACCATTGAGCTAAAAACCGACTTTACGCAGTCCGTTGAAGATGCAATGGAACAGTACCGCTGTGACCGACTGCCGATTGATATTGCGACCAAGCGTAAAGAGCCGCTGTTGACCTTTAAGCGAGGCGCGGTCGTTCACTTTGCCATGTCTGACTCTGAGATCCAGATGACGACACACCTACAAGGCCACAACACCTACTTTCTGCCGTTTAACCAAGGTAAAGATGGCCGTGCAGGCAACGCAGCGCGTGATGACGGCGAATACCCTGTAGCTTATTTCTGGGAGCGGGTTTGCCAGCCTGATGCTTGGCTGCGTATTTTCCATAGCTTTGTCTACGTCGAGAAAAAGGACAAAGTTGACGCACAAGGCAACTGGAGCACCAAGGAGACGTTGATATTCCCACGTTTCCACCAATGGGAAGCGGTTAACAAAATGATTACCGATGCTAAGGCTAACGGCCCTGGTATGACCTATTTGTGTGAACATAGTGCGGGTTCCGGCAAAACCAGCTCAATTGCGTGGACGGCTCATGATCTGATTCGGCTACGCAAGGACAATGGCGAGTCAGTCTTTAATAGCGTGATTATCGTAACTGACCGCAATGTGCTGGACAGCCAACTACAAGACGCGGTGAAGCAAATTGACCACCAAATGGGTGTGATCGCCGCCATTGATCGCCAGAAGTCATCAAAGTCTAAAAGTACGCAACTGGCGGAAGCGCTGTCCTCTGGCGTGCCGATTATTGTGGTGACAATTCAGACGTTTCCATATGCAATGGAAGCCATCCTTACTGAGAAGTCGCTTGCTGGCTCTAACTTTGCCGTGATTATTGACGAGGCGCACGCCTCACAAACCGGTGCAACGGCGTCAAAATTGCAGGCCACGCTTTCTTTACAAGATAAAGATGAGCTGGAGAAGCTAACGGTTGAAGAACTACTTGAGAAAGTCCAACAATCTCGTCAGCGTTCAAACAATGTGAGTTATTTCGCATTTACAGCAACGCCCAAGCATTCAACGATGATGTTGTTCGGCCGACCTGCTGACCCGAATCAAGAAGCGTCTAAAGACAACCTGCCCGAGTCTTTCCATATTTACCCCATGCGCCAAGCGATTGATGAGGGGTTTATCTTGGATGTTTTACAGAATTACACGCCGTACAAGGCCGCTTACAAGCTCTCAGAAGAGGTAGAAGCCGACAAACGCGTTGACTCCAAGCAAGCCCGCAAGGCGCTCGCACAGTGGATGACATTGCATCCAACGAACGTGACGCAAAAGGTGCAGTTCATCATGGAGCACTTCAACGCGAACGTGGCTCAGCTACTTAATGGCGAGGCTAAGGCGATGGTAGTGACTAGCTCACGCGCAGCTGCCGTTCGATATAAGTTAGCCTTCGATCAATATATTGAGCAGCACCCGCAATACGAGGGCATTAAGGCGCTGGTGGCTTTCTCTGGCTCTGTCAGTGGAAGCAAAGCTAACCACCCAGGCGACACCAATATTCAAGACGACCCATTAGCTGCGCCAGAAGATGCCGAGTTCACTGAAAGCAATATGAACACCGGTGCTGGTGGGGCCGATTTACGCCATGTATTTGACCGCCCTGAGTACCGGTTAATGTTGGTCGCCAACAAGTTCCAGACAGGGTTTGACCAACCTAAGTTAGTGGCAATGTATCTCGATAAGAAAATTGCCAATGCTGTAGAAATCGTCCAAACACTGTCTCGCCTAAATCGTGTCTGCGCAGGCAAAGACAAAACTTATGTGATTGATTTTGTGAACGACCCAGAGGTGATTCGGGAAGCATTTGCGCGTTATGACGCCGGTGCTGAGATTGAGGACGTTCAAGATCCCAATATCGTATATGACATCAAGCAGGAATTGGATGCCTGTGACATTTACGAAGCGGCTGATCTTGACTCGTTCCGCGAAGCACGATTCAAGACCATTCGTGATGTAACAGGTGGTGCCCAAACGCATAAAGCGTTGTATGCCGCGACTCAGCGTCCAACGGATATATTCAATGGTCGCCTAAAGTTGTTGCGCGAAAGCATTGAGCGTTGGGAGCAAGCCGTTGCACATGCCGAAGCGAAAGGTGATGAAGCGGGCATGCAGTCAGCCGAACACCAACGCAGCGAATTTACCCAGCAGCGTGAACAGTTGATGCTGTTTAAGAAGCGTTTAACTCGCTTTTCAAACGCCTATGCGTATTGCGCCCAGCTCATTGATTTTGGTGATCCAGAACTAGAAAACTTTGCGGCCTTCGCCAAGCTACTTAGCAAGCGATTAGATGGCGTCGCACCTGAGCAGGTCGATTTACGAGGTTTGGCACTAACGGGCTTTGAAATTAAATCAGAGCAAGATGAAGGCGAAACCCCTGACGGCGAAACCCTAAAACCTGAAGAGCCGCCAGGGGGTGAAGGCCGAGACCGAGAAAAACAAAAGCTTTCAGAAATCATCAACCGTCTGAACTCAATATTTGGCGACGTAGCACCACTGAAAGACCAAGCTGCTTTTGCGAATCAGGTCGCCAGCATTGCTAGCGAAAGTGACGTGGTAATGGCTCAAGTTGAGAACAACACTCGCGAACAAGCCATGCACGGCGACCTGCCGGATGCGGTTCAGCAAGCAGTAGTAAGAGCGTTTGGGTCTCATCAGGGCTTAGCTAAGCTGCTACTCCAAGACGACCAACAGTCGCTCAACGGTTTTACCGATTTGGTGTACGAGCTGATTAAGGCGGGCAAGCGTGTAGACGTGGATGGCCTTAATGATTGATTTGTTAAACCTGCCGGGCATTACTCCCGTAGACATTGAGCAAGTGGATGGAGAGCTGGTCATTAAAGCCAATACGCTCGACAGCAATATTCCAAAGTGTCCGCAGTGCGACAAACCAATGCACAAGCATGGCAGGCGAACCAATGTGTTTGCAGATACGCCCATGCAAATGCAACCCACTAAAATAGAAATTAGTCGGCAGCGATACCGCTGTAGAGAGTGCAAAACCCTGCACGTTCCAGAATTGCCTTTCCTTGATGAAAAACGCAATGCAACAAAGCGCCTAATCGAATCTTTGAATGAACGCTGCCTATCAAAAACTTTCTCTTCGCTTGCTGAAGATACTGGTTTGGCAGTCAACACAATTAAAGGGGTTGCAACAGACTTTATTGGTCACATAGAGGTGAACGTACGCTTTGAAACGCCTACCTTCATGGGTATTGATGAGGTCATGCTTGCTGGTGATTATCGATGTGTCATAACCAACTTGGGCACCCACACGATGTACGACATGCTCCAGCATCGCACTCAAGATCACCTGAAACCTTATTTTGCCAACCTTCCTGACAAGGAAAAGGTGGAATGGATATGTACGGACATGTGGCGTCCGTTCAAGCGATCATTCACTGAATACCTCCCCAATGCAAAGCTTGTTATAGACAAGTTCCATGTGGTGAAAATGGCATCTGAGGCGCTAGAAGTGGAACGTAAGCGCTATCAAAGCCTGCTCACTAAAAAAGACAGGCTTCATGTAAAAAAATCACTTCGCTGGATGGTGTTGAAGCGGCCCAGTGAGCTTTCACCAGCAGAAACTTATGAGTTATCAGTCGTCAGGTCTAAGCTCCCGGCACTAGGGCAAGCTTATGATTTGAAGGAAGCTTTCTACCGCATCTATGACTGCAAAACCAAAGAGGCTGCACAGCAAGCGTTCGATAACTGGAAAGCCGCCGTTCCTAGTGAGATGAAAGGTTTTGCGAGTTTAGTTAAAACAATCCACAACCATTACGACGATATATTTGCATACTGGGACGCACCTATTAGTCTTACCAATGGGTATACCGAAGCGATGAATGGAGTGGCAAAAGTGGCAAACCGAATGGGCCGTGGCTATAGCTATGAAGTAATTAGAGCGAAGATCCTTTATGGGAAGCTTGCGCGCCAAATTGGTTCAAAGGTTACTGTCGAGCCCATCCTGCCGGAAGAGGTTGAACACGCAACAATAGGCAGGTTTGCGTTTAACAAAACGCTGGCTTTTCAGACAACTCCAACCAAGCAGAAGAAAACTGTTGTCGAGTATGGGGCACACATTCCAACCTTGGTGAAGATGGCAGAAGATGGGCTGTTAGATTAAGTTTTACTTAATTCCCACCCTCAAATGCAAATAGCCGTTAA
>JAUHZK010000014.1 GCA_030425645.1 Gammaproteobacteria bacterium
GACTCCAACCAAGCAGAAGAAAACTGTTGTCGAATATGGCGCACACATTCCAACCTTGGTGAATATGTCGGAAGATGGTCTATTAGACTAATTTTCGCTCAATTCCAACCCTGTATTGCAAATAGCCTTTCTTTTCAACGTATTGGTTCGACATCCACTTGTATAGCTGTGGTACATCAACCATTGGTAACTTAATAGGCAAGAACAGCGCGTTTTTACCTTGTACAGCTCTTCTTTTATACGGAGAGATCTCGATCAAATAATGATCCGATAGCTCCTCAACGGAAACTGTAGAGTAGTAACTGACGCAAGACTTATATCGAGTTGAAGTGCTCGGGTGATAATCCCCCCGACAGGCTCGAGTTTCTAGTTCGGACTTAGGCTCATCAACAATGAAGTTAACTGAATAGAATGTGTGCACACTACTAGCCCTAGAACGATTCTCGAAGTCGCCCAATGAAACGCCCTTAAACATTCCTGAATTATTTTCTAACGTTTTAGGTACCTTAACTACGAACGGCGATGCCGTGATACTGCTTTCGCTCGGCGGAGCAGTCTGAAGAACTGCACACGCAGATATAGTCGTCGAAAAAATAATCGTTACGGCTAATTTTATTATTTTGGTCATCCTCGTTCCTTAAAGTGTGATTCGATAAAAGGTCAAATAAGCACAACATGACCTGTGTCTGCTTATGAAGCATATTTCACTAAACACAAACCATAATCAACAATTAACATCATGAAAATCAGGCTCTTGGAACGCCTAGGTTTTCTAGGCCCTTTCAACAGTCTGCCAATTCTTACTTTATGCTCTGATTCTGTCCCGGCTTATGCTCCCGCGCGCACAACAACTAATGATCACGCTTAGCCTATTAGAAATACGTAGTCTTCGTTCTGCCATCCATGCCAGCATCACAAATCATTCAGTAGCAAGCTCAGTAATCCAAGCAGAAACCTCGTTGGCGTGACGCCTCACGAGAGATGCGTCTTTCTCAACATACCCATTTGAGCGTTCGGTTTTATCTAAGGCCATTGATAATTCAACTGAATATGAGTCGCCCTCCTCATACCGGAGCCCTTCGAGGGTTGAGTATAAGTTCGAGTCGTCTTGAGACACCAACCTCAACTTTAGAGGCGACCTTTTGAACTGAATACACTCAATGTCTTCGCTTTGAACAGACTCCAGCCCAAACAGCGAAAACCGATCGCCTTGAAACACTAAAATTCCATCAGAGGCGCTTTTGTGCACCCCCAAAAGACCACTCAATCCAGCACGTAAAAAAATGAAGCGGTAGCCCGCACCAGTCCAGTTGTTTGCCACCACCCAGGATACAACCAGAATCCACTTACGCACCTCGTCTGAATCTAGCTCGGTTGTTAATTCTTTGTTGACCTGCTTTAAAAATTCAAGCAAATCTGGGTTTTTAATGTGTTTTTCAAAAAAGGACTGTTCGTTGTTAGTCGGGTTCCAACCGCTATTTCCAAGCAACTTACCCAAGCGTATTGCTGCCTCAAAAAATTCCACAGACACGCCTTTATTCGGGCAAACGCTTGGCTCGTTCTTATCTGGTGCCAAGTTATCGATCAATGCCCGTTTCCAGTGAGCAATGTCCCTAGAGCGCTGTCTGACGTCGCTCACTACTTTAAGTAACGCCCAACCAACAAAACCGAGCACAAATATAGTTAACAAGATTTCCATTATCGGTTCCCCACAGTAAAGCGAAGAGTAGCTATGTCACCATTCACAGAAGCGGTAGCAGAACAATACTCAAAGCTTTCGCAGAAAGTACCGTTGTTATTCAGGTCAATAGCTACAAAGACACTGGTGATCGCTTCATCTGCATCGACGTTAGTAAATGTCACCTTCGTCAGTTCGCCAGATTTAACGTCATCGTAGTCAAAGACTTTCAGTACGCTTTGATTGTTATTACTACCGTTGACACCAACAAGCTTCAGTACGCCAACGTAAGAGGCTGCACTGTTGCTTATATCAGCAATCGCGCCACTGTGCAGAACGTCCATGGTTAGGCTGTCATCTGGCAGGGTGAAAGTAATTTCATTGGTGCCAAAATCTAAGGCCAATTCTGCTTTAGGTCGAAAACGTGCATCAAAGGTCGACGCGGTAATGTTTTCTACCTGAACGAATTCGAGTGTGTCACCGGTGGTTGCTACGGTTAGCTGTTCAGTGGCAGTGCTTGCATTATCCAAATGCACGGTCACCACGAAGTCACCTGTGCCGCTATGGCGGTATTGATATTGGTCAGCCGTTAAACGGAACGGGGTTGCGGCCATGCTCGCCGCCACACCTACCGCTGTATCCACTTTTAGCGCAGTAGCGCCAAGCCCTCCCACTTGAGGCTCATCGTTAAACAGCCCCTCATGTAATGCACGTTCGAACTCTCGGCCATTCATGGTCGGATATTCTTCTTTCATCAGCGCGACCAAACTCGCCACCAATGGCGCTGAATAGCTAGTGCCGCTGCGCGCTACATAGGTATCCCCATTATGGGCAGTCAGAATACGGTCGTTAACGTCGCTGGTGGCTGCACCACCAAAGGTACTGAGGTCTACAGCAGGGCCTCGCGCGGTGTAATTCGTCGCAACACCGGCCGCAGTCACAGCACCCACCGTTAGATAGCCCGCCTTTCGAGTAATTGGCATATCGTGGCGAGCCTCATTGTCATTACCGGCCCCCTGCACAACAAACCCGCCGTTATCAATAAAAGACTCTAGCTTGGCCACAATCGATGCCGGGTAGCTTCGAGCCGTACTTTGCGATGAGCTGCCTGAGACAAACGACATGTTAATAACGTCGGCTTGAACCACGTCGATACAGCGCTCAATGGCCTCGTATATATGTTCGCCTAGAAGCCCCACGGCTTGAACAAAATGCAATTCAGCACCAAACGCAGCACCGGCCATGCCGGTATTATTATTGGTACCAGCACCGACTACGCTAGCCACTGATAGGCCGTGGAAACGGCTTTGATTAGTATCTAACTCTGTAGAGTCATTCACCACATTCCACTGAGAAGCCAAGCGGCCAACCATGTCTTCATGATTAAAATCTCCACCTGTATCAATCACGCAAACTTTAGCGCCAACGCCTGTTGATGTCGTCCAAGCCGTTTGGAAATCAAGATTGCTGGAATCTAGGTAGTCCTGTTTATCTGCTTCAGGGTCATTAACCCCGGTGAGCGCTTGTGTGGAAACATCGTTAAATGACGCGGTGAGGTCTACAAAGCCGAACTCCACATCATTTGCCCATTTCACCAACGCCTCGGAGATCGCACGGTGAGCGTAATCGCCTACGGTGATTGGTTCACCATAACTGGCCAGAAGGTTTTGGAATAACTCAACTGGCACTTCAATGTAATTGGCGTTTTGATCGCTGTCGGTGAATCCTTCTGGAATAAAGGTCAACCCAACCCAACCGCCATTAGGGTCACGGGCAACTGCGGTAAACTCGATGTCTTGCTTTGGCTCTGTCTTGATTGAATTTTGGCTGTTGCTTTTTGAAACCGTTTGGTTGCTGGCGGGAACCGGCACTGTATGACCAGCTCGGAAGGCGACTTCCGCGCCCAAAGTGCCTACTGGTTGCAAATCAAAAACCAAGGTCTCACCACCGCCGCTATGTGTGTAACGGTAAGTAGTTTGGCTGCCATCAATTCGCTGATTATCGCGAATAAATCCATCACTACCAAACACCAGGATACGCAACGATGCTCCATCGCCCGTTGGCAGAATTCCAAACTCAACAAAATCACCATCAGCCAATTCAGCGCGCATTGACTTTACATCATAGGTAATGTCGTTTCCGTCTCGAGATAGGCCTGACAACTCAATTAGATGGCCTTTAGAGATAGTGTAAGTACCAACTTCTTTTGGCTCTGACATGCCGCCGGCATCACTAAAATACGAACCCGTCGTATAGGCGCCGTTAAAGCCCGTGGCAATAGCGACTTCACCGCCTAGCTTATTAACAACTGGGGCCGGAGGAGGAGGAGGAGGGGTCCCACCACCCGAGCCACCACCAGAACCACCGGTGCTTCCGCCGCCACCGCCGCCACCGCCGCCACCGCAAGCAGAAATCGCAGACGCAACTAGGGCGTAAAATACATATTTGAGCATGTTTTATCTCCATCCAATCTAGATTTAAAACAGCAGGATCACTCTTCCGTTGATTCCCGCAAATGGACATTTGTCGACTGGAGTTTGGCGATAGAATTTTTTGACCACTGAGCATGCCCGACGGTCAAAAGATTAGAATCGCGCTTCGCACTAATGACAAAGCCAAATCGTATAAATTGGGATAAAACGTCGCTAAAGGAAATTAGCTAACAAGCTGAAACGCTTGAATGGCGGGACGTAGGGACTAATAAGACCGATTAAAAATGATTAGTTACAACTAACCACTTAGTCTTATGAGCGTGGCGGCCGCGTGCCTCAAACCATGTTTGATGAGCTTGAACAAACGCGACAAGCGCTCCGATAGGTAAACCTATTTCTGTACTGCAAACCCCGCTACTGCGGGGTTTGTTGTTTCTGTACCCAACAAAAGTTAATGCCTTAACTATTTGCATTTACTGGATACATAGTCCATGTTTGCTTAGACATAAAAACGCAGCCAAGAATCCAATATAAATGGACTTTAGCCATACCGCCTTAGAAGCGCTATTCCTATTACTTGCTGGTCATGCACTGGCAGACTTTGGTCTCCAAACCGAGTTTGTCGCGCGCTTCAAAAGTCAGCAAATGCAATTCAAAGACAGCGTTACCAAACGCGGTGATTTGGTTTGGATTCACATCTTGGCGGCGCACAGCCTGATTCATGGGCTGATGGTCTTTCTAATCCTACAAAATATTTGGCTCGCGATAGCTGAAACGGTGGTTCACGCCCTCATTGACCATGCCAAAAGCGCCGATCGTTTTGGCTTTCATACTGACCAGTTTCTCCACCTAGGCAGCAAGCTTGCGTGGTGGGTTATTTGGATAGTGACACTTAGCTAACGCGCGGGAGACATCGCCATGACATTAGCACTCACAGGACAAGCTGCAGAACATTACCAGCAATTTATGGAGGGGCTAGCACGGCGAAACCCCGGTGAAGAGGAATACCACCAAGCGGTTGGCGAGGTAGCGCAAACCATTATTCCTTACATCATCGACAAACCCATTTACCAAGACGCACAAATTCTGGAGCGACTAACCGAGCCAGACCGAATCATTATCTTTCGTGTTTCTTGGGAAGACGATAACGGCAATGTGCGCGTCAATCGCGGCTACCGCATTCAGCACAGCAACGCCATTGGCCCATACAAAGGCGGGCTACGTTTCCACAAAGACGTCACGCTCTCTACCTTTAAATTTTTGGCCTTTGAGCAAACCTTTAAAAACAGCTTAACCAGCTTGCCAATGGGCTCAGCCAAGGGCGGCGCAGACTTTAACCCGAAAGGAAAATCAGACCGCGAAGTGATGCGTTTTTGCCAAGCGTTTATGACCGAGCTGTCTAGACACATCGGCCACCAAACCGACGTACCGGCTGGCGACATTGGCGTGGGCGCCCGCGAGGTGTCTTACATGTTTGGGCAACACAAGCGCCTCTCAAACGAATTTACCGGCGTTCTGACCGGCAAAGGATTGGCATTTGGTGGTTCGCTCATTCGTACCGAGGCTACCGGCTACGGCGCGGTCTACATGCTGCAAGACATGCTGAAACACGCAGGCCAAGACGTTGAAGGCAAAACTGCCTGCGTTTCTGGCTCGGGCAACGTCGCCCAATATGCGGCTGAAAAGTTCACCCAACTTGGCGGCAAAGTACTCACCCTTTCCGACTCAGGTGGGTTCATTCACGACCCGGATGGTATTGACGCAGAAAGGCTCGCACACATACAAGAGCTAAAAAACGTCAAGCGTGCGCGCATCAGCGAGTACGTCAAACAATATCCCAACGCGCATTACCACGAAGGCCTACGCCCTTGGGCCGTGCCTTGTGATGTCGCCCTGCCCTGCGCCACTCAAAATGAAATCTCGGCAGAAGAAGCCCAAACCTTACTGGACAACGGCTGCATGGCGGTTTCTGAAGGCGCTAACATGCCCACGGTGCCAGACGGCATTAACAAGTTCTTAGATGCCAAAATTCTTTATGCGCCGTCTAAAGCAGCGAACGCTGGCGGCGTTGCCGTGTCAGGGCTGGAAATGACCCAAAACAGCATGCGCCTGAGCTGGACACGTGACGAGCTGGATAACCGATTACGTGAAATCATGTCGGGCATTCACGCTCAATGTGTAGAACACGGCACTGCAGACGGCCACGTAAACTATCTAAATGGCGCAAACATTGCAGGGTTTATAAAAGTGGCCGACGCCATGCTTGCCTACGGCGTGCTGTAACCCTTATCTAGAAACCCTTTTTTCAAGACTTATGAGCAAATATCAAATAGCGGTTATCGGCTCAGGCCCCGGCGGACTAAGCGCCGCGGGCCATGCCGCTGAGCTAGGCCTAAAACACGTATTGTTAGAAGCCAAAGCCAAACACGCAGACACCATTCAAAAATACCAAAAAGGTAAACACGTAATGGCGGAACCTGGCATTTTGCCGCTGCGCAGCCCGTTTGAATTTGATGTAGGGAAACGCGAAGACATTCTCGACTCTTGGGAGAACAGCCTCAAAACACTCAAAGTTAATATTGAATACAACGCCGAAGTAGTCGGCATTACTGGCGAACAAGGCAACTTTTCGATTGAACTCAAAAGCGGTAAAACCGTTAACGCCGAAAACATCATCATGGGCATTGGCCTGCAAGGTAATCCGCGCAAAGTGGGTGTCGAAAATGATGATTTTGAGCGCGTTCAGTACCAGCTAGACGACCCCAACGAATACAAAGACGAAACTATTCTGGTCATTGGCGCCGGTGACGCCGCCATTGAAAACGCCGTTGGTTTGGCAAACCCGAAAAACCGTAACAAGGTTTACATAGTTAACCGGCGGGACGAATTCGCCCGCGCCAAACAAGGCAATATCGACCTTATTCTCAAGTCAGCCGAAGACGGCATCGTTGAAATTGTATACAGCGCCAACGTTGGTGAAATCACGCTGACGCCAGATGCAAAAACGCCAATGAACGTGATGCTAAAGACTGATACGGGCGAGCTCACCATACCTGCTGACAGGATTATTGCCCGATTGGGCGCTATTCCTCCGCGCAGGTTTGTTGAAAGCTGTGGCATTGAATTCCCCAACGACAGCCCCGGTGCCCTGCCCGAGCTAAGCGCTCAATACGAAAGCAACGTCGCCGGCCTTTATGTGATTGGCGCATTGGGCGGTTACCCGCTGATTAAACAAGCCATGAACCAAGGCTACGAGGTGGTTGAGTACATCCTCGGCAACGAAATCAAGCCGGCCGACCACCCATTGTTGGAAGAAAAGCTGGCTGGCCTGCCCTTTGGCTTAGACGTAGACGAAACCCTTAGCCTCTTCCAAGAACGCTTGCGCGTATTCACTGAGGTCAACGCGTTAATGTTTCGCGAGGTGGTGCTAGACAGCACTATCCACAACCCGGCTGCCGACGAAATCGTATTTAAAAAAGGTGACTACACCAACACCTTTTATACCATTGCTAACGGCACGGTAGATGTGCTGCTAGACGAAGCCGGCAAGCATCGCATCACGATTCCTCAAGGCGCATTCTTTGGTGAAATGGGCCTACTCTCTGGCCGGCGGCGCACCGCCACTATTGTGGCGGGTAAGGATTGTGTCCTCATTGAAACGCCACGGCGAACAATGAACAAACTGATCGCCTCAGACGATACGGTGAAACGCGTGCTCGATGAGACGTTTATTATCCGCACCATTCAAACGCGATTTGCACCCAACCGCAGTATTCCGGAGCTACAACCAATTGCTGCGGCGGCAACGCTAAATAGCTATAAGCCGGGCGATAACATCGTTAGCGAGGGCGATGAAAACCAAAGCTTTCACCTCATTCGCAAGGGCTCAGTGCGATTATCAAGGCACATAGCAAACGCCGAAACCGTCATTGGCTACCTGTCAGCCGGACAGTACATTGGGGAGGCCGCAGCACTTTCTGGTAGCAATCAGCCGGCCACTATTACCGCCAATGTCGCTTCCGAAACTATTGAGCTAAGCGCCGAGGCCTTTAACCAGCTAATGGAGCTGGAGCCAAGCATTCGTAATGAAGTCCGCGGCACCCTGCAGTCGCGCATGAATAACGACACCCGCATGGAGGCCAAGCCGAAGAATGGCGCGGTGCTGTCTTTTATGATGGAACAAGGCTTGGGCGAAGCGACCAACGCGCTGGTGATCGATGAAAAACTTTGCGTTGGCTGTGACAACTGCGAAAAAGCCTGCGCGGACACTCACGATGGAATTTCCAGATTAGACCGCGAAGCCGGCATGAGCTTCGCATACTTACATCTGCCTACCTCTTGCCGCCACTGCGAAAACCCGCACTGCATGAAGGAATGCCCACCCGACGCCATCAGTCGTGCTGACAACGGCGAGGTATACATCAAAGACAGCTGTATTGGCTGCGGCAACTGCGTTCGCAACTGCCCTTACGGTGTTATCCAACTCGCCGCCAAACCACCTAAAAAGCCCTCTTTATGGCAGTGGCTGCTCTTCGGGCGAGGTCCAGGGCCGGGCCAAGACCCTAGCTTCAAATCACCCAAAGATGTGGTTAAGAAAGCGGTTAAGTGCGACCAATGCGTAGACAACAAAGGCGGCCCAGCCTGTGTTCGCGCCTGCCCCACGGGCGCGGCAATGCGCCTAGGGCCAGAGCAACTATCAGAATTGATTGCGGATATTGATAGCTAAGGATTAGCCTGGCCAGAGTCGCACCGAGGATCGTCTAGCTCGTAGGCTCCCATTGAAAAACCGAAACCAGGGTTGCCTTGGTCTGGCGTCCTAAGCACGAGTTCAAAATCGTCACTCACAAACGGCTCCTGGCTAGCCACGGATGACGAACCCCCAGCTACCACTCCACACGGACTGAAAGCCGTTAACGTTAAGTCGCCGTCTGGCGTTGCTGGGTCGTTGTCCGGACCATCAAAGTCCGCAAACAGAGGGTCAACTGAGACATTATCAGCCGCATTATTCCCCGATGCATGCAGCTCAGAGAGGGAAATATAGTCCGCTGGCGTACCTTCTACGATATCTCTATACAAAGTAGAGCACCCATACAGATCATTGTTATTGATCGCCGAAGGATTGATTTCCACTTCTTCAGTAATACAAACGCTATCAACACTCTGCCCCGCTACAGCAGCACCGATAATATTGTTTGTTGCATCAAACACGCTCGCCTGGAAACCGTTCAGGTTGGTATACACCAAACCCATTGCGCTGCCACTACCTTGGTCTCCGGGGTAACCCGACCAAATCGTATTGTTGATCACTCGCATTTCCCCAGCATTAGTTGCCAAGGTTGCCAATCGCACCCCATGAGCAAATCCGCCATCCAAGGCAGTGGCGATGCCGCCGTGAATAAGGTTGTTGAAAATTGAGACTGAGTTGTCGGTCAGAGCAGAAAGCCCCATTGTGTCGCCGTCTGAAGCCACAGCAACGCCGCCGTACAGCTCATTGCGAAACACCTGTGTCTCACCGTAACCATTTAGGAATAGCGCCTTGGTATTGTTCTCAGCCAAACCACCATCTAAGTAGTTACCATCTAATACGGTTATGCCAAACCCACCTTGGCCCGTCGCGCCGGCCCCTTCCGATCCCAGCATTACTGCCCGAGATTGGGTTGCATTTGGCGCTGCTGGGTCCGTATCGGTATTTCCAACGATTTCATTATTTTGGATAAAGGGGGAATGCCCGGGCAACACACTAATGCCATAGGTCACAGTGGTGCTGCCAGCACCACCGGAAATAGAGTTACCAACAATAGTAGGGAAAGTCTCCAAACCGCCGGCAGCACCAATTTGAATGCCCTCGCTCATTTGCGAACCGTTCACACCACCGTTGCCACCCGAAATCAAATTACTCGTAACAATTGCGTCGCAGCGCTCACGCAACACCAACGCACGGGTCACATCATCTGCATCGGTCGTATCGTCCGCAGCTAAGGCCAAACCTGCAATCAAGACGAGGTTTTCTGACTGACCAAAGTTAGTACCATCACAGAGCAATGTCGTTTGACGGTCGTCCCCTGTAGCCGCATCTAACAAATCAATTTGCGTGTTACACAATCCAGGCTCGCAAACTGGTACTTCTTCAAAATTAGCGTTGTAGCCACCAATTACATTCAATACTTTAGTAATACGCGCCGGAAACGTCTCGTTACTACCGGCTGAGGCTTGGTAACTACCAACAGCCACTCTAATCTCATCGTCTTCTTGCGCTTCTGATAAGGCTCTCCCTAGCGTAGCGCATGGCGCTGTTCTAACCGTACAGTCCACTTCAGAGTCATTACCTGCGGCAGACACATAACGCGCTGCACGCTCGTATTCCACTGCGCCGATGGTAATACCATCTCCAAACGTGGCAGCAAGGTCACCGAATACGCATTCGCCATGGTGCACGCGTAACCTCTCATTCCCGAAAATGTCATCACTAGGTGCTGGGGTACCTAAACCACCCATCAACGCGACGCAACTGCTGATTGGGTCGAGGTCAAACTCCTGTAACAAAACAAGGTCTGCCCCATTATTTTGTACATCAAATAAACCAATGCTTTGCGCGTAATCAATCTGTAAGCCGTCGGCAAACACAAGCTCTTCAGCCAAGGCCAAGGTCGTATTATTAACCTCTACCGCTCCACCACCCTGCGCTTCTGTAAATTCTGTGGCGCAGTTAGAGGCGGCGTTATGCTCAAGCTGCCAAGCAGCCGTATTGTTATCCTTGTTAATGCAAACAACTCCCGGCGTCTGCAGGGTGCCGGTAACAATAAGGTTATTAAATAGATCCGCTTCCGCATTAGGATGACCAGCAACCACCGCTTGGTCTTGGCCATAGATCGTATTGTTCACGATTGCTGCTTTGGCGGCACCCGAATCCCCTACTCGTACTACATCGTCACGGGCAGCAATAACATTATTTTCAACACTAATGACTTCATTAGCGCCAGGTGAAGATGCCGAATCTGAGCCTGCAGATAGCAGCAACGCATGGCCTTGCAAGCCAGACGAGATGCCTCCTTCAATGTAGTTGCCATTGAATGCCGTGCCATGGCTCCCATTGGCATACACCGCAGCCGCTAGCCCACCAGCACTACCACCGTATATTAGGTTATTGGTAAATATTGCTGCCGGGTGTGGGCCGTTACCGCCGTCACCCACCAACACCGCCATGCTGTCTTGGGTAATGCCGCCTCGCGCGTTAAAGATATTCTTATGGAAGTTGGCCGCACAAGAACCTTCTAGCCTCAGGGCGGCTGCTGTACCGGTTTCACTCTGCGCTGTAGAGCCTAATACTCTGAGGCCCTCCACGAATGTGATGTCGGTGATATTTGATGGGCATCGCAAAGGTGCAGGAACGGCCGGAAATACGCCATCGCCAGTACCTATCGATTCTAAAATCGTGGCATTTGATTGCACATCCTGGAGTGCAAAAGCTGAATCCCAGCCGCCCGAAATCGACACATTAGGCTGAAGAATAACAGCACTGGCATCATCGCCACCGTCAACACTATAAGTGCCACCCTCAACCAACACTAGCACCTCAGCGTTGGCATGCTGCTGAGACTCAAGCGACGCTTGTGTAACCCCTTGTCGAATGGATAAACACGCTGATGCAATATCAAAACCACAGCTTGGCGTATCACTGCCCGTTGGGCTAACAAATACGGTTTCATCTAACACCGAGTTAACCGTCACTGTAAATGTTCGGCTCACGAGGTTATTCACTTCACCCCCGTCATTTACCGTCACGGTGATTACCGCCGTGCCGTCTTGGTCTGGAACGGGAGTAAACCTCACTGACCCTGTCGTATCAGGACTGGTGTAAGTAACAGACACAGTTGCGATTAATGCAGTATTGTCGCTTGTAGCCGTCACCACCAACGTTTGCGATTCGCTGCCACCGGCTGTCATCCCAGTTAAGCCAACAGTTTGCTCGCCAGCGTCTTCATCAATGGCAGCCGGGTTACTAATTGCGTCTAACGTTGGAGTGTCGTTAACCGCATTCACTGTCACCGTAAAGGTACTAACCACGGTGTTATCGGTTGCCCCGCCGTCATCCACCGTGACCGTAATGACGGCCACTCCGTTTTGGTCCGCAACCGGTGTAAAACTCAAACTTCCTGATGTTTGCGGGCTTGTATACGTAACGGCTGGGTTAGGAATTAGCGCCGTGTTGTCGCTAACCGCTGTGACTGTTAGCGTTTGAGATTCGCCTCCCCCTGCGCTAATACCACTAAGACTGATGGTTTGCTCCGCCGCGTCTTCGTCAATTGCAGCGGGATCTCCGATGGCATCCAAGGTAGGCGCGTCATTCACCGCGTTGACGGTAACGCTAGCATTAAATACTTCGCTGTCAGTCTGGCCGTCATTCACCACCACAGGAACGGTTAACGTGCCATTAAAGTCTGGCGAAGGCGTAATTTGATTCCCGGTAAAGCTGTAGTTGTCACCCTCAAGCACCTGCAGGCTCAAGGTATCGTTCTCTACATCACTGGTCGTAAAATCAGCAAGAGACAGCGTAAGAGCGGTGTCCTCGTTGGTGCTCAGCGGCTGCTGTGCGGTAATTTCAGGTGCATCATTGATGGGGCTAACCGTAACGCTAGCGTTAAACACCGCACTGTCGACTTGGCCGTCGTTTACTAGCACAGGTACCGTTAGCATCCCATTGAAATCAAGAGCTGGCGTGATTTGATTGGCGCTAACGCTGTAATCATTTCCTGCCTGAACAACCAACGTTAGCGGGTCGCCCTCAACGTCATTTGTGGTGAAGTTCGTTAACGATAGAGTCAACGGCGTGTCTTCGTCCGTAGCCAAGGCTTGCTGCGCAGTAATTTGCGGAGCGTCATTAACCGCATCTACTGTTACCGCGGCATTAAATATAGCGCTATCTACCTGCCCGTCATTCACCACCACAGGAACAGTCAAGGTTCCATTAAAGTCTGCCGAAGGCGTAATTTGATTCCCGTTAAAGCTGTAGTTGTCGCCCTCAAGCACCTGCAGGCTCAAGGCATCGTTCTCTATATCACTGGTCGTAAAATCAGCAAGAGACAGCGTAAGAGCGGTGTCCTCGTCGGTGCTCAGCGGCTGCTGTGCGGTAATTTCAGGTGCATCATTTATAGGGTTAACCGTAACGCTGGCATTAAACACTGCACTGTCTATTTGGCCGTCGTTAACCACCACCGGCACGGTTAAAACACCGTTAAAGTCAGCAGCAGGCGTAACGTCGTTGCCATTAAAACCGTAGTTATCACCCTCCAGCACGACTAAGCTTAAATTGTCGCCCTCTGCATCACTCGCAGTGAAATTGGCTAACGAGAGGCTGAGTGTTGTGTCTTCGTTTGTCGATAACGGTTGTTGAGCGCTAATCTCTGGCGCGTCATTCACCGGAGCAATAGAAATGGTGAATACTGTCGAGGCACTCCCTCCATTACCGTCGTCCGCAGTAACTTGGATATCAGCACTGGGCAAATCAAGGTCATCAGGCGTGCCCGAAAATGTCCGAGCAACTGCGTTGAAGGTCAACCATTGCGGCAGGCCCATACTGTCGACCTCCGTAGCGGTATAACTGAGCGTATCGCCGTCCACGTCGGAAAATGTCGTGTCTGAGAACGCAAATGTAAACGGTTGCTCTTCCGTCGCGTTTTGATTTGCTATTCCGCCTTGAACGGCAGGAGCGTCATTCAATGGGTTCACAGTAACAGTGACGACACCCGTATCCGTCGCACTTCCGTCGGTCACTTCATAAGTCAGCGTCGCGTCGCCATTAAAATCTGGAGAAGGCGTGAAGGTCACTTCCGTTCCATTAAGTGAGGCACTACCGTTTTGTGCGGTGAGCGTATTGGCAACGATTGATAACGTGTCGCCATCATCAACATCCGTGTCGTTGAGAAGTGGACTGATCGTAATGGCAACGTCTTCATCTGTCGTGATGAAGTCATCAGTGGCTATTGGAGGATCATTTACGGGGTTTACCGTTATTTGCACATTGGCGTCGGCCTCATCAAAGCCATCAGATACCGTGTAGTTAAAGCTAATTTCACCAAAGAAATTTTGCGGGGGCAGAATTTGAACTTGGCCGGGACCGGCCACCGTCAGCTGACTACCTTCTTGACTAACGGGTGTTAACCCAACAATTTCAAGTGCCTGTCCGTCTGGGTCGCTGTCGTTGCCTAACACGCCAAGCGTCAGCGCCCCATCCTCATCTATATCTGTAGCATCATCTTCCGGCTCAGGAAGTTGGTTAATTTGTACCGACACATTTGCAAAGACCGCGCCACCATCTTCATCTACCACGGCAAAAGTTACATTGTCCGTTAAGCCTTGAGCGCCGGCCTCTAAATTTGTGTAAACCAGAAAATCGACAGGGTCATGCTCTGGTTCCAAGGCAACCTCACCAAAGGAAATCTGCCCGAGCTCAGGCGGGTTAATCAACACGAACTTGAGGTTAGTGGTATCAGTTTCAGCATCACTAGCTTGCAGTAGCGCGGTATCAATCGTGATCGAAGCCCCCTGACCTATAAATAGCGGCGTATCAAGCGGCACGATCGTTGGAGCAGCATTACTAGGTGGGGGAACCTCTGCCCAATCGGACTCGTTGGGTTGTGGCGGCGCTACATTTTTGTAAGCCCCATCATTGTCATTCCGAAAACGCTGAATCGCGGCTTGCCAGTCAATATCCGGCATTGGTTCGCCGCCAATACTAATTGGAGAATCACCGCGGCGACCATCCACCGCCCCATCACTTAAATCGTCTAATACCGCCGAGATAATTTCGGTGTCCATTTGACCGCGGCCAAGCCGCACTGAAACCTCATTGGCCACGACCGCCAAGCTACCAATAATTAAGGCGTACTGCCGTTCATCGTTAGATGCATCGCCGGGAGAAATAGGATCCACTGCTCTAGTAGTTAACGGATCAAAACCAAAAACACTAACGGCTTGCTCACGCACCGCATCAAAAGCATTCGCAACACTGATCTGTTGTTGTTGAGCAATTTCTAACGCCCGAACACTCATCGCGTCGGTTAGCAAAGTTAGAGAAACGTTCTCTACACCGGGAGGCCGATAAACAAAGAGCCCACTTTCTGAATCGACTTGAATTTGACGGCGCCCCGTTCCATCGCTGTCGGGGTCAGACTCATCAATAAAGCTGCCACCAAAGCTGCGGATAAGCACTGGGCGATCCAGTGGCAGCTGACTCAAATCTCCGCTAAACCCACCGTTCACGCCAGTTTCACCGAGTGAAATCTCTTCCGAAACGGGAGCAGCGGTAAATGGGCTAACGGCAACAGCGGTTACTTGTGCTTGGGCAACAGGCCCCTTAACCACTCGACCAGTGACTTTTGAACTGGACGCATCAAGCGTTTCAGCACCTCCGCCACCACCGCCACAGGCAGATAGAAGCGCCGCCACCCCAAGCAACGCCCAACGAATTTTGCTGTTCATATTGACCCCTAATTAACCCCTTTAAGGTTGTGGCTGAGACGTTGGATTCCCAACGACAGCCGCTCCCGTTACTACTCGCTCTATGCCGTCTATGCTGCCATTTAGACCATAAGTAAACCCTGCGCCTGCCGGTACAGAGTTGCCACCGGCGTCAACAATATTTGGCGAGAAACTTCCATTGTAGAAACCCGTGTCGAATTCACAGGTCACTTGTCCGCACGCTTGCCCGGTAACGCTACCGGTTAAGAAACTTCCCGAAAATGGTAAAGCACCACCATTCAAAATGTCACCTGTGCCGCTAGCCTGCCAAGTGGCGCCATCAATATTTAGGCCCAGATCTAACGCAACAAAACCCTCGGTAAAGTCGGCAAACATATTCGCTGTACCTAATACACCAGCATTGCCAAGATCATTTGTGGGCTCTGTAGCTCCGACTAATACGTAATCTGCCGATGCAGTAATGTTAGCTAGCGGCTCGCCCGTTACCGGTAAGCCGTAAACCCAATGCACGCTTTCTTCGCCAGACAAAGTCACCGTCTCGTTATTACCGTCTGGCCCAGGGTTTGCAGTAAATTCACCTTCAGCCCACCGGCCCCATTCAAAGCCCGTAGCGGTATCAGCACCCTTATTGCGAATTTGCGCTGTATCAACGCTGACACCCACGATACTTAACGTAGTTTGAAGGCCTCCGCCCTCTGTCTGGAATGGCGAATACTGCGATACAAACTCTCTTAAGGAACCATCTGTTGCGATCACTGCCTGAGCGTCATCATTCACAGCTTGGCCCAAAACAATTTCTGGCAAGTTATCATTTTTAATACCACTGAAAGAAACGGTGCGGCCGTCTGATGCCAACTCTTGAGGCGTTTCTAAATTTTGGCCCGCCGTGGTTTCTGGCGGATTTTGCGGACTCGGCGGTTCATTAGAGGTTTGCGTACCGGAAGAGATAGGCGCGTTTTGCTCGTTGTTTAAACTGTCGCCACTGCTTTGGTTGTCACTCTCGTCATTTTCAGCTTGACTCCCCTCACCAGTGCCTTCTGTGCCACCTTCTCCAGACTCGTTTGGTGACTGGCTGTTACCGCTATTACTGGCATTGCCACTATCGGCACCTTGTTGCCCTTCACCTTCACTCTGGTCACTGCCTTCACCTTCGTCCCCATCTTCATCACCACCCAAAATTCCAGCAGGTGGACGTAAACGAAGCGCGGGAGCAATGCCAGATTCAGCACTTGCGTACTCTCCAGCGTTTACATCAATGGATCCAAATTGGTTAAAGATGCGCACAATGCCGTCTCGTACCGCCACGTTTAACACGAACCCGCCGTTCCTTCCCGGAAGCAACACCGCCGTGAAGTCGGTGCCACGAATCCCCATCGTCGCGACGGGGGTTTTGACGCTCATAGCGTCTGGATTATCTTTGGTAATACTGCCTGACACGGCACGCATGCCGCCTTTAAGCAGGCCCAAGACGGCAGAACCACCTCCACCAACGACAAGACTCGCGTCATTGTTGGCAGTTGTAGGCGCGTAAGTTTCTATCACTAACTCGGTAGACGGGCGCAATGCCGTACGAGCGCCATCAACAAACTGAATTTGAGCGCGCCCCTTTTCTCCAGTCACGACTTTATCGCCTTGGTAAAGCTCAGTACCTTTCGCGCCGTTCTCAACGCTACCATCAACACGCACGATTTCGACGCCACGCACCGCAAACAAAATAGAACCCACGGAGTCGGCAGCGTGCGCAATCGACGCGCCCGCGCTAGCGAGGCAAAGCAATAGGCCGTAAAGAAAAGCCTTGGGTAGCATCAACTTAACGGAAGTCATAACGCGCTCCTACTGAGGCTTTAATGCCATCGCTGTCGTAAAGCGACAAGGTAGAGTCTGTCAGCGTTGCATCAATGTTAAAGAGCCATTTTAAATTTGGTGTAAAGCTCGAAAACTTAGCCATACCTAAGCCAAGCAAGTAGCTCTGATCTACGCGTTTGTCTGTTCCCACAATCGCGGCGTCATAACGCGCCTCTAACCCAACCAGCGAGAACGTGAACAAAGTAGAACTCCAAGCCACAAAGTTCAGACTGGCCTGGCCGCCATATACTTGCTTGCTGTTAATCGCGGCGTCTGCATCCACGTCTTGATAAATACCACCGAAACTGGCGTTCAGCCGATACGGGCCATCCCAGTAACGCGTCGCACCGGCTGCCAAGGTAATGTCGTTACCGTCTTTTGACGATTGGTCACTTTCGTAGCTTTGCGTGGCAAATCGCAATTGCGCATTCCCGGTCCACTTGCTTGCTAGGCGCGTACCGCCGTAAACCGACGCAGCCACGGTATTGTTGTTGAAATCCCCACCCACATGGGTACGGCCGACATCAATACCCGCACCAAGCAACTTATCGCCCAGCTGATATTCAAAACGCGTAAATGCTTTGGCGGCCAATGTGTTTACAAAACTGGCATCGGTATTACTTCGACCCTCTAACTGACCACCAGCACGCAAGAAATAACGCGGTTTAAATTGATTGCTGTACAACAAACCTGCTGCATAAGCGGCAAACGGCGAAGACGTTTCCAAACTTTCTTTATTCAGCGTTAAGCCTTGGATAGCAGCAGGCACTCCATTGATGCCCGAAAATGGCTGCTCAACACTGGTGGCACCATTAGCGTTACTGTCATAACCCACGCGGCCTTCTACAAACGGCGTCAGGCTGCGTAGCTTGCTATCCAGATAATCTTGAATGGCCACCAAGTACCGCTCGCTTAGCGCTTTAGCCTTAGGCGGCGGGTTTTGTGCCAATACAGCCTCAAACTGTTCTTTAGAGTCTGCGTAATCACCATTTGCGTAGTAGGCACGCGCTAGCTCTAAACGAGCGCCACCGTGGTTAGGCTGCAGATTCAATACACGGGAAAGAATGAAGATTGCTTGGTCAGCCGCACCCGCATCTACGGCTGCGGTACCCAATACATAGTCAAAGCTTACGTCACCCGCACCTTGTGCCTCATGCGGCTGCAACAGTGCAAACGCTTGCACAGGCTGAGCGTTCGCCAGTAACACCTTGGCCTGTTGAACAAGTACAGCTAAAGAGGCAGGCGCTGCCGAGAGATGAGCCACTTGCGATTGGTTTAGCGCAGCGGTATCTACCCATGGCTTTGGTTTTGGCACTGGCTTGCTGCGAACAGCGGAGGCAGGCTGATCGTGATCAAATTCCTTCCACTGGGTCACATCGCCAACATACGGCAGCCCAAGCATTTTGCGGTTAAGGTTAATGTTTAATAGTTGCCCGCTGTCCATTCGGCTATAACCGGATTGCGGCAAAGGTAAAACACTCCCCTCTGCTTGGCGCGCAACAGCTAGAGCATCATAAATTCTACTAACGCGGGCCTTTATGCCAGCCGCATCGGTTGGCAGCAATTGCAGCGCCAACGCCCTAAAACCCACCTGCGCCTTGTCGTAATCAGCAGTCTCTAGATAAGACACGGCTCTCAGGGTTTCAAATTCGGCGTCGCCGGCAAAGAGGCTCTCTGCTGCGTTAAGGGAATCTAAGGCCGATTGACTCTGGCCTTTGGCTAACAGATAAAACGCCTTGTCTAGAACTGCGCCGTAGTCTGCGTAGCCATTGCCAAATACCGGCGCCGCTAAACAAGCTGCCACTGCAACCGCAAGCGATTGCTGCCACCCGCGTAGCCACATGCGCCGCCACCTGTAGGTAAACCCCATCGATTCGTTCCGAATTTTGTCAACATTAAAGAAACGCACTATTAGTATGCGCCACATGCGTAACATTCTCACGCAAAAAACATATGCTCAGCGTAAACCATACATTAATGTATAGCTTAGCTACGGGCTTTTAACAATTTAAGCTCGCTTATTTACTGGTGTGCGTGAATACACCATCCCAGTCTTGTCCCGGTGGGTTCGCCTCAAATACGCTTATTCGCTCAAGGTAAGTCGAATAAACCAAGCGCTCTTCAAACTCGCTCACTAGCCGGCTGATGGTGGCGCGCGCTTGCGCCCAGTCTTGAGCTCGGTACGCCTCTAGCGCCTCAACCCACGCTGCCAGTTCCTCCCGCTCGCTTGCCGACACGTCCTCGACTTTTGCCACGGGCTCGTAAATGCGCACCGGCTCCTGCTTGCCTTTTACGCGTACTGAATCTAACTCTCGATATTCAAACTGCGGCGCGGCAACGGCAGTGTATTCACTCACAATAAATTGCACGCCATATTGCTTGGTGAGCCCTTCTAAACGCGAACCGAGATTTACCGTATCGCCTAACACGGTGTAGGCCATGCGGAACTCAGAACCCATGTTGCCAACATTCATAGGGCCGGAATTAGCACCTACCCCAATTTTAATTTCTGGCCACCCTTTGCTTTTAAAGTGGGGCTGCAAGGCGTCTAGGGCTTCAATCATTTTTAAGCCGGCCACCACACTGTGATAGGCGTGCTCGTCGTCATGCAACGGCGCGCCCCAAAAAGCCATCACCGCATCACCCATGTATTTGTCGATAGTGCCGCGATTTTCGTGAATAACACGAGTAATCGGGGTCAGAAACTCGTTCATTAGCTGTGTCAGTTCTACTGGGTCAAGCCCTTCTGAAATGGTAGTAAAGCTCCTGACGTCTGAAAACAGCACCGACATCTCTCGGTTTTCGCCTTCCAAACTAACTTCTTCCTCTGAGTTATTCAGATCAGCCACTAACTCTTCAGGAATGTATTGCCCAAACACCTTAGACAAATGTCGCTTTTTACGAGATTCAACGGCGTAAGAGTACGCAAACTGCAACAAAAACAAACTGATAGCCAAACCAATACTGGCGGCCACCGGAATATTCAAGTCATGCGCCTGCCAGCCGTATAAGCCAGCGTAAAAAATCAGCACGACCAACCCCACCAAGCCGCTAACGCCCAATGCCGCTGGTAGCAAACTCAATAAACTAATAATGCCCGCAATCAGAATTAGCACGACGAGTTCAACGCCCTGCATATATTGGGGGCTACTTTTGAGGCCGCCGTTCATAATGCCGTGTACAAGATTCGCGTGAATCTCCACCCCAACAAATCTCGCCCCCACCGGCGTCGCTCGCAGATCTAATAACCCTGGCGCACTGGTACCAATGAGCACCACGCTATCAAATAAAGTTTCAATATCCGCAGTGCCATTTAGAACATCCACAACGGAAACGTAGGGGAATGCACCAGACCGCCCTTGGTAAGGCACTAGAGCATTTAGCTGGCCATCGACAGGGATAAAGCGCTCACCTAGCTGCAACCCTTCTAAGTTCAGATCATCCAGCGGTGCACCTTCCGGGTTTGCAAATACAAACTGTAATGCAGGACTGCCCAACGCGAGGCGAGCCACAGAAAGCGCCAACGAGCTATAAACGTCTCCTTGATATGCCTGCATTAAAGGCACACGTCGAAAAATACCGTCGCGATCCACATTCGGGTTACTGAAAAACCCTGCCCGTTCGGCCGCAAACATGTGCATATCATAAGGGGCCACAAATCCAGCCCCTTCGGCAAATGGCAATGCCAGCTCGCCTAGTTGATCTTTGCCGTATAGAGGCTCTGGCAACATACCCGCCCCTACCGGCTCATCTGGCGCTAAGCGGTCTTTAAATACGTAACCCAGCACCACATTTCGGCCGATTAACGACCCTGCGAAAGTTTCGTCGGTGTTCCAGCGCTCACGAGCCGAGGCCAATACCGTGGTTTCTTGGGCGGAAAGCTCAAGCTGCCCTTCCAAGTCATCTAACAAGATGAGCGCTGAAGCCTCATAGGGTTCAGCAAACACAATATCGAAGCCCACCGTGTTCACGCCGTAATCATCAAACAGACTATCGACCATCTTCGCGAGCACGTCGCGGGACCACGGCCAGTGGCCTAGCTCGGCAATGCTTTTTTCGTCAATATCAACAATCACCACCGAACGTGGCTTTTCGTCAGGCAAAGCCATGCGCAAGCGCGCGTCGTAAAGGTAACGCTCTACCTGCGCCACCATTTCCAAGCGCCACTCGCCCTTGACGTGCATAAAAAACACAGCGGTAACAGCAATAGCAATAGCTAACCGAAATATCAGACCCTTGAGGCGTTTTAGTTGCACTAAGTGGTTCTCAGTAAAAACAAATCGTTATTGAACATTCGTATCAATTTGTTTGAAAGCATATGTCACATTCGACATACTGACTACGCCTATACCAAATAAAGCTATGCAGAGCCGTCCGAATACACGCCATGCATCAATCAACCCTTCGATACAAAAAAGCACGCTGGCTTAAACTCGCCACGCTGCTGGTTGTCGGTTCTATCACTGCTTACGCGTGGCACTCGCCCCAACCCGTTGCAAATGGCGGCACTTGGCTTGGGTACACGCTAGGCACCATCGGTGCACTTTTAATTGTGTGGTTGGCTTGGTTTGGCATCCGCAAGCGGAGCTACAAAAACCCGCGCGGTACCGTACAAGGCTGGCTTTCCGCACACGTTTACTTAGGTTCTGCCTTAATCATCGTTGGCACCCTACACACCGGCTTCCAATTCGCTTGGAACTTACACACCCTTGCCTACGTTTTAATGTGCCTAGTGATTGTCAGCGGCTTCTGGGGCATTGTGGTCTACGTACGTTACCCAACCGAACTCAGCAGCAACCGGCAAAATAAAACCCAATCTGAGCTGCTCGCGCAATTGGAAGACGCCGACCGACAGGTTGTCACCGCCACGCAAAAATTAGACACCTCTTTGCGGGATGCCGCAGATAGCAGCATTGAATTAACCTCGCTAGGTGGTTCTGCCTTCCGACAACTGAGAAAACGCGACTTTTCCACAGTAGTAATCGACGGCAAGGAACAAGCGAACCCCAACCAACGGGCGGTTATTTCTCACTTTGCAGCCCTCATGGGCAGCAACGACGCCAATCTTAACGCTTCGTTGCGAACCGCCATTGAGGCACTCAACCGTCGGAGCGAACTACTAGAGCGAATCCGGAAAGATATACGTATTCGTGCAATGTTGGACATTTGGCTGATGCTGCATATTCCTGCAACCATTGCACTTATCACCGCACTCACCGCACATGTTGTGGTGGTATTTCTGTACTGGTAAGCATCGTGATTTTTCAGATAAAACGATTCAGAAAAACCGCAGATGAAACCATCGCAGACGGCGAAGTTTCACTAGACCAAAACACCCTCACCCTTGGCGCTAGCAACGAGCAAAACGTTATTATTGAGTGGCCGGGAGTGCGTTTGCGCCATGCAGAGCTGTACCTGTCCAATGGCGAACTACGCGTTCGCGCAACGACTGATGCTGGCGTCAAGATCAACAACAAAACCGTTACCGATACGGCACTAAAACAGAACGACAAAATTTTGCTGGGCAACCACCAGCTTGCGGTTAGCCAGTCAAATGACAGTGTTACGGTAGAAGTCACCGTTGACGAAACCCTAACAGCACCATCTCAACCCCTTTATAAAACAAGACTGGCCCACACCGGCTTTTCAAAACGCAAATGGTCTTGGATGTTTTTGCTGTTAATTGGCTCCGTATTTTTTGCCGCGCCATATATCAGCCGATACGCCGACATACCACCAACAACCACTGAATATTTACCGACTGACAGACTTTGGAACACCGGTAGCTTTCACCCTGCGCACCAGTTTTTTGCGAATGACTGTAGCCAATGCCACCAAACACCGTTTCAGCAAGTACAAAACAGCGCTTGTATGGCTTGTCACCAAGAAATGGGCGCGCACGCACCAGCCACGGAGTTCCCACAAGCTGAACTACAAGAAGCCGCTTGTTTAAGCTGCCACAAAGAACACAACGGCAGCAACGAACTGGTGACGTCAGACAAACAACTCTGCGTAAGTTGCCACGCTAACATCGAAAGCTTTACACACGGCACAACCACCCAAGAAACCATTACCGACTGGGAGTTCAGTCACCCGGAAATCAGCCTAAAAATGGCCAAATGGGACGCTATTGGCAAAGACTGGCAATGGTCGCAACAACCAGCCTCTGATCCTGGCCCAGAGCTCAGTGGCATTATCTTCCCGCACGATGTACACCTACGCCCAGAAGGCTTTGGTGATGACTATGGCAATACAAAAGTATTGGAGTGCAGCGACTGCCACCAGCCAGAAGCGGGCGGCAAGCTGATGCAGCCAATTAATATGGAACAGCATTGCCAAAGCTGTCACCGCTTAGATTTTGATATCGACCAACCTGAACTGTTTGTACGCCATGGCAACGTGGCCGCCACCCTGCGTGATATCGCAGGGCAAAAAGGCTTAGACGCACTGAAACCAGCGCTTGAAACGCCGCCACCTGAATTAGCCGAACCAACCCTGCTCCGACCTGGCAAAAGTCGTGAATACAAACAACAAGAATTCACGTTGGTGCAACTGGCTGGAGAACTGATTGAAAAACGCGGCTGCATTGGTTGCCACGGAGTTAGTCGTAACGACCAAGCCATTGAGAGTGGCGACCTCATCAATGGCTGGCAAATCAATCCCGTTCATATCAATCGTCAGTGGATTGATTTGGCCGAATTTGATCACAGCGGCCACAAATCCATCGACTGCGTAAGCTGCCACACCGGCGCACATGATTCAGACAAGGCTTCAGACGTACTGATTCCAGCCAGAGAAAACTGCAGCAGCTGCCACGGTAACCCCGGCAACTCTGAACTGACGGACTCGCAATGCATTGACTGCCATAGCTACCATTTGCCGCAGCACGGCTGGCTACCAAACCCAGACGATGAGAAGGCGGAACATCCATAATGGCTTTACGTCAGCTCATCGGTGCCGCTATCGTTTCTGCCAGCATTGCTGCCTGTAGCACCGGCGGCGGTGGCGACCAAAGCGGATGCAGCGGCCACTGCTCTACTGACACGCCGCAGTTCCTATCGGTAGCCGACGTAAACCGCGTCATCTCTCAAGCCGTAGAAGAGGCCAAAGCCCGCAGCGCGGCCGGCACAATCGCGGTTACAGACCGCGTGGGGAACGTGCTGGCTGTGTATGAAATGAATGGCGCAGACGATACCGCCACGGTTACTAGTGAGCCGCTAGACTCAAATACGGGGGCGCGTAGCAACCAAGGGCTCGAAGGTCTCGCTTTTATACCCAGCAGCATGGCCGCCATTTCTAAAGCCGTCACTGCAGCTTTTCTTAGTACCGAAGGCAATGCGTTTACCACCCGCACCGCGAATCAGATCGTCCAAGAACATTTTAATCCCGGAGAAACAGACCAACCTGCTGGACCTTTGTTTGGGGTTCAATTCTCGCAACTGCCCTGTTCAGATTTCAGCAAACGTTTTTTAGACACTGACAACACTGGCCCCAAACGCTCACCGCTAGGATTGTCGGCCGACCCCGGCGGCATTCCACTCTACAAAAGCGGCGTCCCTGTCGGAGGTATTGGTGTGATTGCCGATGGCATTTACGGTATCGACAAAAACATTCTCGATAGAGATAGCGATCTAGATGAAATCATCGCCCTAGCCGGCAGCTTCGGCTTTGAAGCGCCCACCAACCGACGCGCAGATCGTATTACCGCTGACGGCAAAGTACTGCGCTTTACCGACGCCACCAATAGAGACCTAGTGAGCGCCCCTGCTTCTGCCCCTGCGTTACCAGCAGGAGGGGGGCCAATTTCTGTAAACGGCTATTTCAATGGCGCCTTTCTTGCCGGCACAGCGTTTGGGCAGGCCGATTCCGGAGTTCGCCTCTCTACAGCCGCAGACTTCCCCGGTGACCCCAATGCGGCAGACTTCGTTTCAGCAAACAGCTTTATCGTAGTGGATGGCACAGACAGCAACCGTTACCCGCCCATCGCTGGAGCAGGCGGTTTAACGGCCGCAGAAACCTCGGAACTTCTAAAGCAGGCTCTGGATATTGCCAACCGGGCTCGCGGACAAATTCGCCGCCCGCTAGGCACACCAGCTAGAGTGTCAATTACTGTGGTCGACGTTGACGGCACCATACTAGGGCAAGTCCGCGGGCGCGATGCGCCGATATTTGGCCTAGATGTCTCACTGCAAAAAGCGCGTACGGCAGCGTTCTTTTCTAGCGCTGCTGCAGCCTCGGTAATCGACAAACTTCCGGATGTCACATATCTAAATCCCGATGCTACGGCAGGCCGCACCATCGACATGAGTGACTACACCACAGCGGTACAAAACTTTCTGGGCGACCCAGCCGCGCTCACGAACGGCGCCTTCGCGTTTGCAGACCGCTCAGGAGGAAATCTATCTAGACCGTATTTCCCCGATGGTATCGTTGGCAACCCGCATGGGCCTCTTAGCAAACCGTTTAGCGCAGGTGACGATCTGTGGAGCGTCTTTTCATCTGGATTTCAACTAGACCTCGCCTTTAACGGCATAGCTGGTCATGTTGTATTCGTATTAGGAGGTGGTCCAGACCCAGCTAAGGGTTGCGCTGGCATTGGAGCCCCTGCTGACCCCGATTTCAAGCGCATGGCGAACGGTAGTCAAATTTTCCCGGGGTCCGTACCCATTTATAAAGGCAATACTCTAGTCGGCGCCATCGGCGTCTCTGGTGACGGCGTTGACCAGGACGACATGATCGCCTTTCTTGGAGTACACAACGCTGGCGAGGCCATTGGTGGCATTAACAATGCGCCGAAAGGCATTCGGGCAGATCAACTAGTGCCACAAGGCACGCGCTTACGCTACATCAACTGCCCACAGGCACCGTTTATCGACAGTAATGAGGAGGACGTTTGCAATGGCAAATAGACTTCTCAGACTCGCCTTGCTAACAGCCATTTTCGGTAGCGCTTATGCCGAGCCAAGCACTAACTGCGCACCTAGTAATGCTGAAAGTTTACAGCGTCCAGGCGTTCCCACATTACGCTGGGACGAAGACGACTGCGCAGACTTTAACGAAGACGATAAACGCGAAATTGAGGCGCTCTCAGACGCCATTTTGGTGCCAGACCGCTGGCGTATTGTCAGCGCCCTCGGCTATCCAGAAAACCTGTTAGACCCCTACAACAATAACAACTGGCTCAAGGGTGATCGGCCTGTGTTTGGCGAAGATTGGTTTGTGAACTTAATTGGCATTGCCGACCTCATATACGAGCCACGTAACTTCCCTATTCCCGTAGGTAACGCCACCACCCAAAGCGCTGGCGACCTAAACTTGATTGGTGAAGGCGACACCACCGTTATTGCCGGCAATCTGATTCTTGAAGGCGTGGTCTACAAAGGCAACACCACGTTCAAACCACCCGATTACGAATTCCGGCTGACGCCGGTCATCAACTACAACATCTTAGATGCGAATGAGCGCGCGGTGACGCGGGCAGACCCTAACGAGGGAACACACCGTACTGACAACCATGTTGGCGTGCAGGCGGCGTTTGTTGACTACCACATTCGCAACGTTTCTGACCGGTATGATTTCGACTCTATTCGCGTTGGAATTCAGCCGTTTAACGCAGACTTTAGAGGCTTTTTATTCAACGACCAGCAATTTGGTGTGCGCCTTTTTGGGATTCGTGACAACAACAAGATTCAATACAACTTGGCTTGGTTTCGCCGTATAGAAAAAGACACCAACAGCGGCCTAAACGACCTTAGCCAAGGTCTGCGAGACGATGACGTATTTGCCATTAATGCGTACTGGCAAGACTGGCCTTCATTGGGTTACTTTTCGCAGTTGTCACTCGTGCACAACCGAAATCGCGAAGCCGACCAAACCCTGTTTGACAACAACGGCTTTATTGCCCGCCCTGCCTCGCTGGGAGTCGAGGTGCCGCGCGATTATGACGTCACCTACCTTGGCTATAACGGCGACGGCCACTTTGACAGGCTAAATATCACGGTGTCGGCTTATTACGCGTTTGGCGATGAAAGCCAAGGCACCTTTACCAATGACCCCAGCGATATCTCTGCCTACTTTTTAGCGGCCGAACTGGGCTTTGACCAAGACTGGGTACGTTGGCGCTTTTCGTTCCTACACGCGTCAGGCGACGATGACCCGTTCGACAATGACGCCAAGGGCTTTGACGCAATCTTTGAAAACCCACTATTTGCAGGTGCGGATACCAGCTATTGGATACGCCAAACCGTGCCGCTGATTGGCGGTGGCCGCGTCACGCTATCTGGCCGTAACGGCATTTTGAACAGCCTGCGCTCGTCTAAAGAACAAGGCCAATCAAACTTTACCAACCCCGGCATCACCTTGCTTGGGGTGGGCAATGATTTGGACGTCACCCCAACCACGCGGATTAGCTTCAACTTCAATCACCTTTGGTTTGCGGACACCACAGTGCTAGAGGCGGCCCGCAATCAAGGTGAAATAGCCACAGACATTGGCTTTGATCTGTCGGTATCGGCTATTTATCGGCCGCTGGCCATGCAAAACATTGTTGGCCGCCTATCTGCGGCTTATCTCATTCCTGGCGAAGGGTTTGAGGACTTATACGGCACTAAACAAGCGCCGTTTTCCATTCTTGCCAACCTAACCCTGACCTATTAGTTATGCGAGCCGCCAACACTCTTCTCATCACGCTTAGCCTACTGCTGGTCACCCTAGCGGCAAACGCAGCCGGCGGCGGCTTAGGCACTCCACGCGACATTTCTTACCCGCACTACCCAGCGGCGCCAGCCCAGCAAAACCCAGAAGATGCCGAGATAAAAAGCACCGGCTGCATGAGCTGCCATAGCCAGACCGACTCCTACAACATGCACAGCAACGACGGCATTAACCTAGGCTGTACCGATTGCCACGGCGGCAACGCCGAGATATTTAAACCCCAAGGTTTTGCCGACAACGGCCGCGATGTTGGCGATGCACCTTCTCATGGCAAAAGCAGTCATTCTGAAGAAGACCACACCAAAGCAGGTCACGAAAAAGAAAAGGCGCACAAAAGCTACCCTGCCGAATACCAAGCAGCGCTAGACCAAGCCCACGTACAGCCTCTGTACCCAGACGCTTGGCACTACCCGTCTTCAGCCAATCCCGAGCGCACGTACACCCTACTGAATAAAGAAAGCCCGGAATTTGTTCGCTTTGTTAACCCATCAGACTACCGCGTCGCTCGGCAAGCTTGTGGAGCCTGCCACTTAGACATCATCAAAGCGTCAGAGCGCAGCCTTATGAGCAACGCGGCGATGTTTTGGGGCGCGGCAGCTTACAACAACGGCATTTTGCCATTTAAGCGGCCCATAATTGGTGAAGCGTATACGCCAGATGGCCAACCCGCTGCCCTAGAAGGTCGCCCAGCCGCTTCGCCTGAGATTGCTAAAAAACACAATATTATCGACCGCATTGCACCGTTACCGGCTTGGGAAACACTTAAGCCCGGCGACATCTTCCGGGTGTTTGAACGCGGCGGACGCAACATTACCAATCTATTTCCAGAAACCGGGATACCAAACGCGCTAGGCCTAATCCAACGCCTTGAAGAGCCAGGCCGCCCCGACTTTAAACAATCTAACCGCGGCCCTGGTACCGGCCAACGCATCTCTGTACCGGTGTTAAACATGACCAAAACCCGACTCAACGACCCGATGAGCTGGTTTATGGGCACCAACGACCAACCAGGCGACTACCGCCATTCAGGCTGTGCAGGCTGCCACGTTATTTACGCCAATGATCGCGACCAAAAGAACTCGGCCTGGTACGGGCAATACGGCCACGAAGGCAAAACCATTACAGTGGATCCCACCATTCCGAAGGACGAGCCGGGCCATCCACTGCAACATAAATTTACCCGTGCCATACCGTCGAGCCAGTGCATCGTTTGCCACATGCACCAGCCAAACATGTTTATTAACACCTATCTCGGCTACACCATGTGGGACTACGAGTCCGATGCCCCTTCCATGTGGCCGAAAGAACAGAAATACCCCACCGCTGCCGAGATGCACGAAACCTACGAGCGCAACCCGGAGGGTGCAGCAGCTCGCGGCAAATGGTCTGACTTAGAATTCTTGAAAAATGTTTCTGAGTTAAACCCAGAACTCAACGACACCCAGTTTGCCGACTACCACGGCCACGGCTGGAATTTCCGCGCCATTTTTAAACGCGACCGCGACGGCAACCTACTCACCAAAGACAACGACATTGTTGAGAACGACGATCCGGACAAGTTCAAAAAAGGCGTCCATATGTCGTCTATCCACTTGGATGTTGGCATGCACTGCGTGGACTGCCACTACGCCCAAGATTCACATTCTGATGGTCATATTTATGGCGAAGTGGCCGCCGCCGTCGAAATTGGCTGTATTGATTGCCACGGCACCGTCAGCGAATACCCAAATCTTAAAACGTCTGGCCCCGCAGGTCCTGGCCGCACGACCGACCTCAGCCTTATTCGCAATCCAGATGGGCAAAAGCGTTTTGAATGGGTAGGCGACAGCCTAATTCAACGCTCAGCAGTAACGCCCGGACTTGAATGGGAATTATCCCTAGTGAAAGACACCGTCAGCAAAGGCCACTCGCAGTACAACCAAGACGCAGCGCAAGCTAAGTTAATGTCTACCAACACTCAAACCTTAGATTGGGGCTGGGAATACGTAGGCAAAGAATTAGCCCACGCCAATGAGGAGATGGAGTGCTACAGCTGCCACACCAGTTGGACCACCTCGTGCGGCGGCTGTCACCTACCAATTGAGGCCAACTGGAAAACCGAGCGCCACCACTACGAAGGCGGCGAAACGCGCAACTACGCTACTTACAATCCGCAAGTTGTGCGCGACCAAACCTTCATGCTCGGCAAGCACAGCACGGTAAAAGGCCACAAAGTCGCGCCAATTCGTTCAACCTCAGCATTGGTGTTGTCGTCGACCAACGCCAATCGGGAAAAGATTTACGTACAGCAGCCGCCGATCGCATCCAGTGGTTACAGCTCACAAGCCTTTAATCCACACTTCCCTCACACTGCGCGTAAAGAAGAAACCAAACGCTGCGACGACTGCCACTTGTCTGAAGAAAACGACAACAACGCCATCATGGCGCAAGTGCTCATGCACGGCACGCACTACTACGATTTCTTGGGCTACCACGCTTACTTGGGTACAGAAGACGGTATCAGTGCCGTACAAGTGACCGAGTGGGACGAACCACAGGCCGTTATTGGCAGCTATTTGCAAAAATACGCGTACCCCGACTTCTACCAACAACACCAAGACCGCCAGCAAGAACTCACCACTGCTTACCAGCATGACGGCGAAACCGTTGGTTGTTTGCAGCTTCGTGGCGAATACCTATTCGCTGCCGAAGGCAAAAAAGGCATGAACGTCTATGACGTTGCCAGCATCGCCAACAAAGGCATTAGTCAGCGAATCATTAAAGCGCCGTTTTCAGAGCTTGGACACGACACGCAGTTAGAGAGCGAAAACGCCACTTGCCTATCGCTGTCCACCACTCAGCCTATTGCGCCTGAACGCAATCAAGGCGACTTAATGCGCATTGAGAACGAGGAGCAACCGTTCCACCCTATTTATGACTATGCGCTGATCACCGATGCCGAAGAAGGCCTTATTCTTTCAGACATCAACACACTGGCAGACGGCGAGTTCCGCAATAACAAACTAAAACGCGCACTTACTTGGAACCCTGGTGG
This sequence comes from Gammaproteobacteria bacterium, assembly GCA_030425645.1. GTDB lineage: Bacteria > Pseudomonadota > Gammaproteobacteria > JAPPPA01 > JAPPPA01 > JAPPPA01. Next base: position 31,181 of record JAUHZK010000014.1, read on the forward strand.
CTTATTAGATGGTGCGAAACACATCACCACTGCGGGGTACTACATCTACATCACCACTGACAAAGCCGTGGTAGTGCTCAACCTAAACGAGCCGCTAAAACCCAAGCTCGTAACCGTCTTGAGCATGAACAATCCGCGCGCCACCGCTTTGCAGTTCCGCTATCTGTTTGTTTCAGACGCCGAAGGTCTACGCGTGGTTGACGTCACCAACCCCGAATCACCACAGATACTTAGCGACGTGCTCATCCCACTTAAAGACGCGCACAGAATTCACCTCGCCCGCACTTATGCTTACGTAGCGGCAGGCACGGAAGGTATTGCGGTGATAGATATTATTCAGCCAGACAAGCCTGTACTGAGCCGCAAATTCACTGCCGATGGTGCTATCAAAGATGCCCGCGACATTGTGGTAGCCAGCACCAATGCCAGCTTATTTGCCTACGTAGCAGACGGCGAGCACGGCCTAAAAGTAATCCAGCTCACTGCGCCAGATACTCAACCAAACTTCTACGGCTTTAGTCCAGAACCGAAACCAGAACTCGTCGCTTGGCGTAAAACCCATTCGCCAGCGTTGGCGCTATCGCGTGGCTTAGAGCGAGACCGTGGCGCCGATGAAACAGGTGGTCAAGTGGCCGTATTCGGCCGCCTAGGTTCTCGTCCGTTTAACGAAGAAGAGATGAAAAAGCTGTATCTAGATGACGAAGGCAAGCCTTGGTACGTACCTGCAACTGACGTCAACAAACGCCTACTAGAACAACGCAGCCAAGACCAACGCGATCGTGAAGCGAGTCGTAAGGAGTCCAAGCAATGAACACCATAATTCGCCTAACGGCGGCTTTTACCTACGTGCTTTTACTGACCAGTGCTGCGCATGCACAACCGCTACCAGACCAAAGCAAACAGGAACATTTGGGTGTCGCTAGCTGTGCCTCTAGTACCTGCCACGGCTCTGTTAAGGCACTAGACAAAACCAGAGTATTGCAAAACGAATACGTGACTTGGTCTCGCCAAGACCCGCACGCGCGCGCTATGCAAACGCTGCGCAATAACGACTCCCTAAAAATTGCCCAAAACCTAGGACTAAAAGAACCACCCCACCAGTCCGAAATGTGTACCGGCTGTCACTTAAGCAGTCCTCCTGAGTCAGCTCGCGGGCCTAAATTCACCCAAAACGACGGCATTGGCTGTGAGTCCTGTCATGGTGGTGCCGAAAACTGGCTAAAACCGCACACCCAGCGAAACCGCAGCCACCAAGACAATATTGCCGATGGTATGTACCCCACTGCCGACCCGGAAGCACGCGCAAGCTTGTGCTTGTCATGCCACATGGGCAACAGCGACAAATTCACCACACATGAAATCATGGGTGCAGGACACCCACGGTTAAGTTTTGAGCTGCAAACCTTTACCGAACTGCAACCCGTCCACTATCGAGTAGATGCCGATTACCTTACTCGCAAACCACATAACGCGCCTCTGAACACCTGGATGAGCGGTGTTTATGCCAACGCCATCAACTGGTTAGAACTAATCGCTTCAGATTGGGTAAGCCCAAACACCCTATTCCCTGAGCTAGCCGTGTTCGACTGCCAAGCGTGCCACCACCCAATGGGTGATAAACGCTGGAAACCACGAGAAACCCGTGGGCTGCCACCGGGTACCGTACGCTTGGCCGACAGCCACTTGATGATGGCCTGGCTACTGACATCTGAGCTACAACCCACCCAGAAGGCTGCCCTAAAAGATTGGTTACACCAACTGCACAAGGCTTCAACCGACTCTGTCCCAGCACTCAAGCAAACCGCTAAGGCCGGCATCGCTCAGCTAAAACAGCAGCAAACGCAACAGACACAAGCTAAACCTAGCCAAGCGCAATTACGCGAGTTATTGAACGCGATGGCCTCTGCTGGCAAAAAAGGTTGGTTTGACGATTACAACGCTGCAGAACAAGCCGCGTTTGGCATACAACTTGTATTGCGAAGTTTAAAGCCTCGGAGTTATGGCCGACTTTCAGCGCCGTTGTTTGATACGGTAAGCGACGAGGACAACTTTAAGCCTCGTCAATTTAAGCAAGCCCTCAACCAGCTTGTTAAGGAGATTTAGTGAGCCAAGCCCACTACGTACCGGATCAAACCCTGCTGCTCGACCTTATTTCACGTTGCGCACTGAATGATCAACAAGCATTTCAAACCCTATACCAAGAAACATCAAGCGCTGTTCTGGGTTCGCTGATACGCCTACTGCCCAACCGCGATAGCGCCGAAGACTGCCTACAAGAAGCCTTTATTCAAGTGTGGAATAAGGCCGACCAGTATCACGAAGGTAAAGGTAGCGTGTTTGGCTGGATTATCACCATTGCCCGCTACCGCGCGATTGACTGCATCCGAAAAGAACGCCCCGCCGTAGAGTTAGAAAAGGCGGCGCCTTTTTTAGGGGAAACACCAGAACTAGGCGGCGACCATCGCCAACTACTGAAATGCCTAGAACAACTACCGGACCAAAGCGCAGACATGATTTTACAAAGCTACATTGCGGGCTATACCCAGACCGAGCTCAGCGAGAGCACGGGTACGCCGCTGGGTACTGTAAAAAGCTGGATGCGCCGTGGCCTAGCTGCGTTAAAGAGTTGTTTAAAAAATGACTGAAACTAACAGCAGCATTTCCGATACCGAATTACTGGCCGCCGAATACGTGCTCGGGCAGCTTCGTGGCGAAGAGCGCATGGCAGCCAAAACACAAATGGTTACAGACGCCGAATTGCGCCACTGGGTTAACTGGTGGGAGCAACGGTTATTCTCATTGTCATTGCATCCAGAACCCGTTGAACCACGTAAACAGGTTTGGGAGCGCCTTTACGCCCGTTTGTTTTCACTCGCTGATGAAAACGATACCGAAACAAACGGAGAGCGCCGCAACACGACAGCAAAACTTGGCAGCAATTGGGGGTTGAGCTGGTTTACTGCCGCGTTAGCTGGCTTCGCGCTGATGGCCATGACTGCCCTCACCACGATTTACGTTGACGGTCAGCTGGTGCCATCACGCGAAGCGCCCACTCACTATGCGAGCTTGGAAAGTGGCGGAGTGATCAACCACATTATTGAGCGCTATGCCAATGGCGACATTGCCAGTATTGCGGTACACCCTTCCGTAGCCACTGACGAAAGAGTGTTAGAGCTATGGGCCATTGCCGGTGACGGCAAGCCTGTGTCACTGGGTTTACTGCCAGCAAAAGGCAAGCAGTTGGTAAGCGCGCCAGCCAGCATAAAAAACTTAACCGGAAGCCTCACCTTGGCCGTGAGCGTAGAGCCGCATGGTGGCTCGCCTACCGGGCTGCCAACCGGCCCAGTAGTAAACAGCACAAAATTAGTAGAGCGAACCGCTACGGATAGCTTCAGCTTCTAACGGAAGGAAAAATGGAAACCTCTCGCGTACTGGAAATTTCCAGCAAACTCGACATCAGCGACATCGACTGGGATGCCGCCAAACAAGCCGGCATTACCGCTGAAGAAGAGTTTATTCTGACCTACTTCAGTGACATCGAAGCCCAAACCATCATGTACATGCGCGACCTGCTTCACACCAGTGCAATTGATGATCCGGGTGTGATTGGGTTTTTGTCTGCATGGAACTACGAAGAGTATTTTCACGGCGAAGCACTGGCGAAATTACTCGACGTTTGCGGCAACCCGCTAGAGAAGAACCGCATTGCCGAAGTACGCCGAAACGCTACCTTCGGAGAAAAGCTCTTGGCATGGGTAACCAGCAAGGTCTCTCGTTTACTCAATGACCGCTTTGTGACGCTGTACATGACGTGGGGCGCGGTACAAGAGTTCACTACGCACGCAGGCTATCAGCGCATTCGCGACACCACCAAAAACCCAGTGCTCGACGAAATTGTGAAGCGCATCATGAAACAAGAGCGCGTGCATTTTTCTTGGTACTACAACAACGCCAAAAAACGCCTAGAAGCCAACCCCAGCCACCAAAAACTGGTGCGTTTTATGTTGGAACGTTTCTGGAGCCCGGTCGGCGCAGGCGTCAAAACCGATGAGGAAGTTGCCAGACTGTTCACCGACCTCTTCGGCGAAGGTTACGGCGACAAACTAGTAACCGAAGTTGACGACAAGATTGGCCAACTACCGGGCATGAACGGCATTCAAATTATGGGAAGCTGGTTTAGCGGCAACGTACAGCCGTTACTTGGCCGCGCTTAGAATCTAGAACTTAGGCAGCTGGAACAAACCAGCTGCCGCGTTTATGCATGCTTAAGCGTGCGCTTTTAAATAATTTCGGGTCGCTTCAATGTCTTCGCGGAATTTATCGGACGCGATTCCCGCCATAAAGCTTTCTAGCTTGCCGCCGATTAAGGGAATACCAACGCTTACACGCCCTTCAATACTAATAACCGCCTTGCCATCATCGCTATCAGACATGGTCAAGTCAGCCTCAATGCCGCCGCTCATACCAGGCAGCTCACCTTTAAACCCACCGTGCTTTTCGGCGCCGGTTTTCTGCCACCAAACCTCGTGAATAACGGTCATTTCCTCTTTCACTAATTTTTTAGCAAAACCCGGCGCTTTGTCGCGAATACGCACTACCCGCTCAACGCGGCTATGAAATTTATCGTCAGAATCTTCGACTACCGTCACCCGTAATTGGTTGGCCCCCATCGCTGTGTATTTCTCGGTGATGTAGTGCTCGGTTGTCATTAACCCGATGGCTGTGTCAACGTCATAATCTATCGGGTAACTGTCGTTAAAGGTTTTCACGCCTTACGCTCCTTGTTGTTCTTGAGGGCCACGCGATTCATTCGGCCGCGGCACGTTTAGCAATTCGAATACGCCATCCAAAATGCCGTATATATCAGCTGGGTGATGATTCAGTTTTACTTCGCTGCGTGTATGGCCTAGCCGTACCACAATGGCATCTAAATCCGGTATTGCCACCACGTACTGTCCCAAAATGCCACGCGCGTAAAATATCGGGTGGCCTTCGTGCTGCATCACCCACCACTGGTATCCGTACCAGTGCGACGGTGCGCGTTCCTCAGGCATTGGCACGCCATTTGGCACAATAGACTGCTGTACATATTCTGGCGACACGATTTGTTCGCCCATGGGCGTAACCCCAGCATTCATATACAGCTGCGCAATTCGAGCGAAATCTCTCGCGTTGGAGTAAAAGCAGCAATACGCCTTTTCTACGCCGTTTTCATCGTCCAAACTCCATTGAGCATCATGCACCGCCCCAATTTTTGACCACAGTGCTTCGCTGGCGTAGTCGCTCAAACTTTTACCGGTAGCAGCCATCACCACTAGCGCTAAAACCTGCGTATCGCCGCTTTTGTATCGCCATGTAGTGCCCGGCACTTCTTCGATGCCAAGTCGGTCAACCAAGCCAACCAAGTCTTTACCGTAATAAGCCTCGGTAGTGTCTGAAACCGGTTTGTTATACGCCTCAAAGAAGTTTAGGCCAGAAGCCATTTGCAGCACTTGACGAATGGTAATGCCGCTTTTGTCAGCAGACTTAAAGGAATCCACGTAGTCCGCGACGGGTTGGTCTAACGATTGGATATAACCATCTTTAAGCGCGGTGCCCACCAATATCGAGACAATCGACTTACCGGCTGAAAAGGAATTAGAGTTTTTATAGCTACGGGCTTCGTCATTGGGTGCATAACCTTCCCAATAACGCTCGGCTTTAATTTCACCATGCTGAATGACTAAAAACTGGGTGGTTTCGAAATCCTCTAACACCTTAGTAAGCGCCGCTGGAAACTCCACTTCGTTATAGTCGGGAGCTTTGGGCCACTGGGTGGCACCTAAGGATGCGGTAACGGTGCGATATGGAAACAAGTCCAAATCATCAATCTCAGGAGATTGATACAAAATGGCGGTATAGACGTATGTTTTGCCAAACATCAGCAGCCATAAATTCACAGCCACAAACAGAAAAACAGCCGGTTTCCACAATCGCGCCAGCATAAATGTCCCCAAGTATTGTTATTGGTCTAGGAGTGTACCCAAATAGGTGGCACAAGCGAACAACCGTAGCGCCAGCAAGACTTCGCAATACAGCTAAATGCCGTGACGGGCCTTCAAAAATGCAATTAATTCGCGCAGGTTAATGTCTTGTTTCTGGTTATCAGACGCCGCAAGCGACAAGTTCTCGGCCAGCGTTTGGCGCAACTCATTGGCGAGCTGATCTCTGGGTTGGGCGCTATCAATTAACGGTAGAAACTCTACCGTGCATTGCAGTTGTTTTTCGGCCAACACCCGCCGCAAATGCGGCAAGAATTTCATGTTGTCGATATACGGCGCTATGTCTTCGCCGTTTTCGGCCAAACCGTAACGAATAGTCACCGGTTGAATCGGCACATCCGCTTGGGTTGCGGCAGACAATAAACGAGGAAATACATAGCTAACCTGGTCGCCCGCCGTTGTGGTGCCTTCTGGGTAGACAATCACATTTCGACCAGCATCTAATAGCTCAGCCATACGATCCCGCACGGTATTGGCTTGGTTAGCCCCGCGCTTGATAAATACGGTACCGCCAGACTTCACCAAGTCGCCAATCACCGGCCACTCTTCCACTTCCTGCTTAGCCACAGGCACGCAGTTAGGAAAGCTACCCAATATTGGCGCGTCTATCCAAGAAATATGATTACAAGCCCATAGCGCGGCCTGGTCTGTCGGCTTACCAAGCACTCGTACGTGCACGCCCATCAACTCAACCAAGTCGGCTTGGAACTTGGCGATTCGCACCTCATCAGAAGCTTGCCCAAGGGTCTTAACTAAGGCCAAACCTTTCACAATCTGGCCGGCTAACAAAGGCCAGCGCCACAACTGCCGAATATTGCCGTGGATGCGTAAACCGGCAGTGGGACTATTAGGTACGGGCGAAATGACGGACATAACGAGTAGACATATTATCTACATTTAGCAAGATAAACACGTCTGCCACTTTAAAGTCCGCATCCCAACTGGGTTCGCCACAAATTTTTGCACCTAAACTGACATAGGCTTTGAGTAACGGTGGAATTCGTAGCGCAGTCAGGTTATCGCCTTCCACCAAGGCTGGAATTTCTACCCTTGGCAACACGCGTTGGCCGTCGTCGCTCATGTATTTACGGCGAAAGCGATCCATGATTGCGTAGACATCTGAGCGGGTAATCCCCCGATAAAACGGACACATTGAAAAGGTACTATTAGATACCTAAAGGAATGTGTCATGAACAAACGCAAACACTACTCATCTGAGTTTAAACAGGAAGCTCTCGCACTGGTCGACAG
>JAUHZK010000015.1 GCA_030425645.1 Gammaproteobacteria bacterium
TGGTGATAACGTACAAATGACCGTGACTCTAATCGCACCGATTGCGATGGAAGAAGGTCTGCGTTTCGCGATCCGTGAAGGTGGTCGTACCGTGGGCGCTGGCGTTGTTGCCAAGATCCACGACTAAGCATTGCGCGATAACTACCGCCAACCAATACGTTTAGGTTTTAAACATGGCTGCTAATCAAAAAATCCGCATCCGTCTAAAAGCGTTTGATCATCGTCTGATTGATCGCTCTGCGCGCGAGATCGTCGAAACTGCTAAGCGCACCGGTGCGCAGGTACGTGGTCCTATCCCGTTACCTACCCGCAAAGAGCGTTTTACTATTTTGATCTCTCCGCACGTAAACAAAGACGCGCGTGATCAATACGAAATGCGTACGCATAAACGTTTGATGGATATCGTCGACCCTAACGACAAAACCGTAGACGCGCTAATGAAGCTCGATCTTGCGGCTGGCGTTGACGTTCAAATCAAGCTCGGCTAAGCCGGATATTCAGGAATAGAACGATGACATTAGGTGTTGTTGGTCGCAAATTGGGCATGACCCGAATTTTTACCGAAGACGGTGTTTCACAACCCGTTACGGTAATTGAAGTTCAGCCTAACTTGGTGACACAGATCAAAACCGAAGAAACTGACGGCTATACCGCTGTACAGGTTACTACTGGCAGCAAGAAAGCTTCTCGAGTAACTAAAGCGGCAGCTGGCCACTTCGCGAAAGCGGGTGTTGAGCCGGGTCGTGGTTTGTGGGAATTCCGCATTGATAGCGAAGCTGCGGCTGAGCTAGAAAATGGTAGCGAAATTAACGCCACCATTTTTGCAGAAACAAAGAAAGTGGATGTGACCGGTACCAGTATTGGTAAGGGCTTCCAAGGTGGCGTTAAGCGTCACAACTTTAAGATGCAAGATGCGACCCACGGTAACTCCATTTCTCACCGTGCGCCGGGTTCAATTGGTCAAAACCAAACTCCAGGCCGCGTATTTAAAGGTAAGAAAATGGCGGGCCATATGGGCGCCGAGCAAGTCACTACGCAAAACCTTGACGTTGTGCGTATTGATGAGGCACGTAACGTGTTGTTGGTGAAGGGTGCAGTACCTGGATCTAAAGGCGGTACGGTAATTGTTCGTCCGGCTGAAAAAGCATAAGTCAGCCAAGGTAAAGGAATAGAACAATGGAATTGCAACAAGTTAATGGCAACAGCATTGCGGTAAACGAAACGGTTTTTGGCGCTGAGTTTAACGAGACTTTGGTTCACCAAGTCGTTACCGCTTATATGGCTGCTGGCCGTTCTGGTACCAAGGCACAAAAGAACCGTTCTGCTGTTAGTGGCGGCGGTCGCAAGCCTTGGAAACAAAAAGGCACAGGCCGTGCTCGTGCAGGTACAATCCGCAGCCCGCTATGGCGCAGTGGTGGTGTTACTTTTGCTGCGCAGCCTCGTAGCTATGCCCAGAAAATCAACAAGAAAATGTATCGCGCTGCAATGCGTAGCATTTTTGCTGAGCTAGTACGTCAAGAGCGTTTGATGGTGGTTGAGTCTTTCGACTTGGCCGAGCCTAAGACCAAAGGCATGGTAGCGAAGCTGGCAGAAGTTGGTGCGGATAACGCCCTAATCGTAACTGCTGAAGTTAATGAAAACCTTTGGTTGGCGTCTCGCAACTTGTACAAAGTAGATGTAACTGATGTTGCTGCTTTGGATCCTGTGAGCTTGGTTGGTCACGACAAGATTGTTGTGACTGCTGATGCCCTGAAGCAAATTGAAGACCGCTTAGCGGCGTAAGGTGGGAATGATGAATCAAGAACGCGTATATAACGTTATTCGTCGTCCAATCGTGACTGAGAAGTCTACCTTGGCTACCGAAAAGGCTAACCAAGTAGTGTTCGAAGTTGCCGCTGATGCGACTAAGCCTGAAGTAAAAACCGCAGTAGAGAGCCTGTTTAAGGTTTCGGTTACTAACGTGTCTTTGCTTAATTTGAAGGGCAAACAAAAGATGTTTGGTCGCCGCGCCGGCAAGCGTAACGATGTGCGTAAAGCCTACGTTACCTTGAAAGCGGGTGATGCAATCGATTTTAGCGCGGCTGTTTAAGCAGCTACGTAAGAAAGAAACGGACTTATAGTCATGGCACTGCAAAAAGCAAAACCTACCTCAGCTGGTCGCCGCTTTGTTGTTCAGGTAAAAACACCTGACCTTCACAAGGGCGAGCCTTATGCACCGTTAGTTGCACCGCTGAGCAAAAATGGTGGTCGTAACAACCAAGGTCGCATTACCGTGCGCCACAATGGTGGTGGCCACAAGCGCCGTTACCGCGTAATCGACTTTAAGCGTAACAAAGATGGTATTCCAGCCAAGGTTGAGCGTATTGAATACGATCCTAACCGCACGGCTCATATCGCTTTGTTGTTGTTTGCAGACGGCGAGCGCCGCTACATCTTGGCACCTAAGGGTGTGAAGGTCGGCGATGAGCTACGTAGTGGTTCTGATGCTCCAATCAAGCCTGGTAACTGCTTGCCATTGCAAAACATCCCGTTGGGTAGCGTGATTCACGCCATTGAGCTACGTCCTATGAAGGGCGCGCAAATGGCTCGTAGCGCGGGCGCAGAAGCTCAGCTGGTAGCTAAAGAAGGTACTTATGTAACCTTGCGTCTTCGCTCAGGTGAGATGCGTAAAGTGCTAGCGGATTGCCGCGCCACCATGGGTAGCGTTAGCAACTCTGAGCACGGTTTGAAATCGTTGGGTAAAGCTGGTGCCACTCGCTGGCGCGGCGTTCGTCCTACCGTTCGCGGTGTGGCAATGAACCCGGTTGATCACCCGCACGGTGGTGGTGAAGGTCGTACCTCTGGTGGCCGTCATCCTGTATCACCTTGGGGTGTACCAACTAAAGGCTACAAGACTCGTAGCAACAAGCGTACAGATCACTTGATCGTACGTCGTCGGAAATCGAAGTAATCCGGCGTCGTCGTCCGGTCAGTAATTATTTGAGGATAACGTTGTGGCACGTTCACTGAAAAAAGGCCCATTTATTGATGGCCACCTTTTCAAAAAGGTGATGGATACCCAGGGCCAAAAAGTTAAACGCCCAATTCAAACTTGGTCGCGCCGTTCTACCGTGCTGCCAGAAATGATTGGTTTAACCATCGCGGTTCATAACGGTCGCCAGCATGTGCCGGTGTACGTTAACGAAAACATGGTAGGTCACAAGTTGGGTGAATTCGCTCCAACTCGTACTTATAAAGGCCACGTTGCGGATAAAAAATCCCGCTAAGCGGCATTTAGATTGGAATAGAAGATCATGGAAGCTGTAGCACGTTTACGACACGCACGGGTTTCGCCTCAAAAGGCGCGCCTAGTTGCGGACTTGATCCGCGGCCAACGCGTAGAAGAAGCTCGTAACACTTTGGCGTTTAGCGCCAAGAAGAGCGCCCAAATCATGGGCAAAATTTTGGACTCAGCCATTGCCAATGCCGAGAATAACTACGGTTACGACATTGATGAGCTGAAAGTGGCTACCGTTTTTGTAGACGAAGGCCCGCTAATGAAGCGTATTCGCCCACGTGCTCGTGGCCGTGCTGATCGCTACGTTAAGCGTACCAGTCATATCACCCTTAAATTAGGCGCGGCGTAAGCCACGCTACGCTTAAGAGCAGGAATAGACCATGGGTCAAAAAGTACATCCACACGGCTTACGCCTTGGCATCGTCTCTGAGTACAACTCTACTTGGTACGCTGACAAGCAGAACTACGCTAGCCAGCTTCATGAAGATTTGGCGCTGCGTGAAGAGCTAAAGAAAAAGCTAGCTCACGCTTCTGTTGCGCGTATTCAAATTGAACGTGCCGCTGGTAGCGTTCGCATCACCATTCATACCGCTCGCCCAGGTTTGGTTATCGGTAAGAAAGGTGAAGATATTGAGCGTATTCGCGGCGAGCTGCGTAATCGTTTAGGCCAAGATGTTCAGTTGAACATCGAAGAAATTCGTAAGCCTGAGTTGAGTTCAGTGCTGGTTGCTGAGGGTATTGCCCAGCAGCTAGAAAAACGTGTGATGTTCCGTCGCGCTATGAAGCGTGCGGTGCAAAACGCTATGCGTCTAGGCGCAGGTGGCATCAAAGTACGTGTTGCGGGTCGTTTGAACGGCGCCGAAATTGCACGTGCTGAGTGGTACCGCGAAGGCCGCGTGCCATTGCATACCCTACGTGCTGATATTGACTACGGTACTGCTGAAGCGGAAACGACTTACGGCATCATCGGTATCAAAGTTTGGATCTTCAAAGGTGAGGTGTTTGCCGCCGATCGTGAAGTTGCAAACGCTTAATCTGAAAACTATTTAGTGGAATAGCAAAAATGCTACAGCCAAAACGTACCAAATTCCGCAAGCAGCAGAAAGGTAAAAACCGTGGCTTAGCCCAAGCGGGCAACAAAGTAAGCTTCGGTGAATACGGCCTTAAGTCGCTTGAGCGTGGAAAGCTCACCGCTCGCCAAATTGAGGCAGCGCGTCGTGCTATGACTCGTCACGTAAAACGTGGCGGTAAAATCTGGATTCGTGTATTCCCGGATACCCCAATCACCGCCAAGCCTGTAGAGGTTCGGATGGGTAAAGGTAAAGGTAACGTGGAATATTGGGCGGCCAAAATTCAACCTGGTCGCATGTTGTACGAAATGGAAGGTGTTTCTGAGTCTTTGGCTCGTGAAGCGTTTGCACTGGCCGCTGCTAAGCTGCCTGTGAAGACCACCTTCGTAGTCCGCACGGTGATGTAATGAAAGCGTCTGATTTAACTGGCAAGTCTGCTACCGAGCTGAATGATCAGCTGATCGAATTGCGTAAAGAGCAATTTAATCTACGTATGGAACAGGCGTCTGGCCAAATCGCCCAGCCGCACCGCGTTAAGCAAGTGCGTCGCGATATCGCCCGCGTTAAAACTGTATTAAGCCAACAGGCTGCGGCTCAATAGTCGCCTAGAGAGAGCTGAATAATGGCAGAGCAAAAAACACAACGTAGCTTAGTAGGTCGCGTCGTTTCCGATAAGGGCGATAAGTCTATGACTGTAGCTATTGAGCGCCGTGAGCAGCACCCGCTGTATGGCAAATTTATTCGTCGTACTACCAAGTACCGTGTACACGACGAAAATAACGATGGTCGCGTAGGCGATACCGTTCGCATTAGCGAAGGTCGTCCGGTCAGCAAAACTAAAAGCTGGCGACTGGTTGAAGTTGTAGAACGCGCCGCTGAATAAGCGCCGATCTAGTTAAACCTTAAAGGGATAGAGCAATGATTCAGATGCAAACTATGCTCGATGTGGCCGACAACAGTGGCGCACGTCGTTTGCAGTGCATCAAGGTTTTGGGTGGTTCTCATCGCCGCTACGCACGCATTGGTGACATTATTAAAGTGTCAGTAAAAGACGCGATTCCTCGTGGTCGTGTTAAGAAAGGTGACGTGTACAGCGCCGTTGTTGTGCGTACCGCTAAAGGCGTTCGTCGCCCAGACGGTTCAGTGATCCGTTTTGACGGTAATGCTGCTGTGTTGTTGAACACCAAACTTGAGCCAATCGGCACACGTATTTTTGGCCCTGTAACGCGTGAGCTGCGTAGTGAGCAATTTATGAAAATTGTTTCACTAGCGCCCGAAGTGCTTTAGGCCTCAGGAGAGATCAAGCATGAACCGCATCCGTAAAGGCGACCAAGTCGTCGTAACCACCGGCAAAAGCAAAGGCCAGCAAGGCGCTGTACTTTCTTTCTCTGGTGAAGACCGTGTGATTGTTGATGGTGTTAACTTGGTTAAGAAACACCAGAAGCCGAATCCTAATGCTGGCGTACAAGGCGGCATTATTGAGAAAGAAGCTCCAATTCACATTTCTAATGTAATGCTGCTAAACCCTGAAACGGGCAAAGGCGACCGCGTTGGCTACCGTGAAGCCGACGGTAAGAAAGAGCGTTACTTCAAATCCAACGGCAATGCCGTTGAGCAATAAGTAACGAGGGAATACACAAATGGCAAACTTGAAACAGTTTTACCGTGAAACGGTAGTGCCTAAGCTGATGGAGCAGTTCAAATACAGCTCTAGCATGCAGGTGCCTAAAATCACCAAAATCACCCTGAACATGGGTGTGGGTGAGGCGATTGGCGACAAGAAAGTGCTTGAGCACGCAGTTGCTGATATGACCAAAATCGCTGGCCAGAAGCCTGTGATTACAAAAGCACGCAAATCTATCGCTGGCTTTAAGATCCGTGACGATTACCCAATCGGCGTCAAAGTTACCTTGCGTCAAGAGCGCATGTACGACTTTTTCGAGCGTTTGGTACATGTGTCTTTGCCACGTGTGCGTGACTTCCACGGTGTAAACCCAAAAGCATTCGACGGTCGTGGTAACTACAACCTAGGTGTTACTGAGCAAATCATGTTCCCAGAAATCGATTTCGATCAAATCGACAAGCTGCGCGGCATGGACATTGCTATTACTACTACCGCTAAGAACGACGAAGAAGGTCAAGCGCTATTGGCTGCCTTTGGTTTCCCGTTCAAAAAACAAGCTAAGAAACAACAGGCAGAGGCGTAAGCATGGCTAAGGTTTCAATGGTTCAGCGCGAGCTGAAACGTACTAAAAAAGTTGCCAAGTTCGCTGCAAAGCGCGCTGAACTTAAGAAAATCATCAGCGACGTAAATGCTGATCCTGAAGCTAAGTTTGACGCCATGCAAAAACTGAGTAAACTGCCGCGCGACGGTAGCCCGGTTCGCCAGCAAAATCGCTGTGAACTAACCGGTCGCCCGCATGGTGTTTACCGTAAGTTTGGCTTAAGTCGCATTAAGCTTCGTGAAGAAGCGATGAAGGGAAATATCCCTGGCTTAACTAAGTCTAGCTGGTAATAAATTCCGTTTGGTGCTCCGGCGCCAAACAACAAGTGAAGCCCAATGCTTGCATTGGGCATTTCTGTGACCGGCAAACCGGTCTTTAATCCTAAGGCAGAGGGTATCTGTACATGAGTATGAATGACCCAGTAGCCGACATGCTGACCCGCATTCGCAATGGTCAGTCGTCTGGCAAAACTGAAGTTCGTATGGCCGCATCTAAGTTGAAGTCTGCAGTTGCTGCAGTACTAAAAGATGAAGGCTTTATTTCTGACGCAGTCGTTGAAGGTGAAGGCGCTAAGCCTGAGCTTCGCGTATTGCTGAAGTATCACAATGGCCAACCTGTGATTGAAGGTATTCAACGCAGTTCTCGTCCTGGTCGTCGTCTATATCGCGCAAAGTCTGATCTACCAACCGTAATTGGTGGCTTGGGTGTGGCGATCATTAGTACGTCGCATGGTGTGATGAGTGACCGCAAAGCCCGTGAAATGGGCGTTGGCGGCGAAGTTATTTGCACAGTGTGGTAATTGACATGGCTAATGCAACTTCTGAAATCAAAATTCCACGTTTAGCACGTTCTCCGATCGCGCTAGCGGGTGGTGCCGAGGCGACCGTTAATGGTCAGCATGTTGCCGTAAAAGGTCCTAAAGGTCAGTTAGAACTTAACGTTCATGACTCTGTGGAAGTTTCTAAAGGTGACGACGGTATTAGTGTTAAGCCGCTAAGCAATGCGGCAGCTGCTATGAGCGGCACTATGCACTCTTTGCTAAAAGGCATGGTGCAAGGTGTAACTCAGGGCTTCGAGAAAAAACTAACACTGATTGGTGTTGGTTATCGTGCCCAAGCGCAAGGTAAAACACTAAACCTATCTCTCGGTTTTTCGCATCCGATTGAATTTGCTGTGCCTGAGGGCATCACAATTCAAACCCCTAGCCAAACTGAAGTGATTGTTAGCGGCGCTGACAAACAACAAGTTGGCCAAGTGGCTGCGAAGATTCGTTCTTATCGTCCCCCAGAGCCTTATAAAGGTAAGGGTGTTCGCTACGCAGACGAGTACGTACTGCGTAAAGAAGCTAAGAAGAAATAATCCTGCTGTTGCAGGTAAGACTGGACCCAAGTTATGGACAAGAAAAGTACCCGATTACGTCGTGCTCGTCGTGCTCGCGCTAAGATTAGCGAGCTACGCGCCGTTCGTTTGTGCGTACACCGCACACCGCGTCATATCTACGCTCAAGTTATCGCCGGCGCTGGCGACGAAGTATTGGCTGCGGCCTCTACCGTTGAAGCTGATGTACGTGGCCAAGTAAAAAGTACCGGTAATGCTGACGCAGCGGCGTTGGTAGGCAAGCTAGTTGCTGAGCGCGCTAAAGAGAAGGGCGTTGAGCAGGTTGCATTTGACCGCTCTGGTTTTCGTTATCACGGCCGTGTGAAAGCACTGGCAGACGCCGCGCGTGAAGCCGGCCTTAACTTCTAAGTAGTAGGGAGTACACATCATGGCGAATTTTGAAGCTGCCAGTAACGGTGACGGCCTGCTCGAGAAGCTGGTAGGCGTTAACCGCGTAGCAAAAGTAGTAAAAGGTGGTCGTATCTTTAGCTTTACCGCATTGACTGTGGTTGGCGACGGAGAAGGCCGCGTAGGTTTTGGTTACGGTAAAGCACGTGAAGTGCCTGCTGCGATCCAGAAAGCAATGGAACAAGCTCGCAAGAGCATGGAGCCTGTATCTCTTAACGATGGCACCTTATGGCACGCTGTTGTAGGTAAGCACGGTTCTACTGAGGTTGTGATTCGTCCGGCTTCTGAAGGTACTGGTGTGATTGCTGGTGGTGCGATGCGTGCGGTTCTTGAAGCTGCAGGCGTACGTAACGTACTAGCGAAGATCATCGGTTCTCGTAATCCAATTAACGTAGTACGCGCAACCATTAATGGTTTGCAAGCGCAACGCTCTCCAGAAGCGATTGCAGCTAAGCGTGGTAAAACCGTTGAGGAGATCTTGGGCTAGGCTCAGGATCTAATAGGTAAGAATCATGGCTGATAAAACTGTCAAGGTAACTCTAGTGCGCAGCACTATTGGTCGCCTAAAAAACCATCAAGCTTGTGTGCGTGGTCTCGGCATTCGCCGCATGCACCAGACCGTTGAAGTAAAAGACACTCCTGAAAATCGCGGAATGATTAACAAGGTGTCTTACATGCTTAAAGTAGAGGAAGCCTAATCATGCGTCTAAATACGCTAAAACCTGCAGAGGGTGCTAAGCAAACTCGCAAGCGTGTCGGTCGTGGTATCGGCTCTGGCTTAGGCAAAACCGCTGGTCGCGGTCATAAAGGTCTTAAGTCTCGTTCTGGCGGTAAAGTTGCTGCTGGTTTCGAGGGTGGCCAAATGCCTTTGCAACAACGTTTGCCTAAAGTTGGGTTCCGTTCTGCTAAAGCAGCCAAAGTGGCTGAAGTACGTTTGTCGGAACTAGACAAGATGACTGCTGAAACGGTTGACCTATTGGCACTTAAAGCAGAGAAAGTCATTGCTCAGCAATGCCTAGAAGCAAAAGTATTTGCCTCAGGTGAGCTAAGTCGTAAAGTGGCGATCAAAGGCTTGCGTGTTACCAAAGGTGCACGTGCAGCTATTGAAGCCGCTGGCGGAAGCGTGGAAGAATAAACGCTTTCACAGCAACAAGAACTGATAAGGACGCGTAATGGGGAATTCGGCACAAAACATGGCGGCACAGCTAGGCAACGGAAAGCTTACTGAGCTGCGTCAGCGTATATTCTTTGTATTAATCGCTGTTGTCGTTTTCCGCATTGGTTCTTTTATTCCTGTTCCGGGCATTGATCCACAAGCGGTGCAGTCTTTCTTTGACTCGCAGCAAGGTACCATTCTTGATGTCCTAGGCATGTTTTCTGGCGGCGCGCTTGAGCGTCTGTCGATTTTTGCTTTGGGTGTTATGCCGTACATTTCAGCCAGTATTATCATGCAGCTGATGTCGGCGATCGTGCCTTCACTAGAAGAGCTGAAGAAAGAAGGTGAGGCTGGTCGTCGTAAGATTAACCAGTACACTCGTTACGGCACCGTTTTGTTGGCGACTTTCCAATCGGTTGGTGCTGCGATTGCGCTGCAAGGTCAGGGCATTGCGGTAACGCCTGGTCCGAGCTTTGTGTTTAGCGCTGCGGTCACCTTGGTTACTGGCACCATGTTCCTGATGTGGTTGGGTGAGCAAGTAACCGAACGCGGCATTGGCAACGGTATTTCATTGATCATCTTTGCCGGTATTGTTGCGGGCCTGCCCTCAGCGCTAGGCCGTACCCTAGATATGGTTTCTACGGGTGAGATGAATGGTTTTGTTGCGCTGTTGCTATTTGTTCTAGCAATGGGTGTGATCGCCTTTGTTGTGTTTGCGGAGCGCGGCCAACGTCGTATTACCGTGAATTACGCACGACGTCAGCAAGGCCGTCGCCAATATGCTGCACAAAGCAGCCATTTGCCGCTGAAACTCAACATGGCTGGTGTAATTCCGCCAATCTTTGCCTCTAGCATCATCTTGTTCCCAGCAACGCTAGCGCGTTGGGTGGCTGACATTAATGGTCTTGGCTGGTTGCAAGATATTAGTACTGCGTTGGCCCCCGGCCAGCCGTTGTACACCGCCTTGTATGGCGCCCTAATTATCTTTTTCTGCTTCTTCTATACCGCGTTAATGTTCAACGCGCGTGAAACCGCAGATAACTTGAAGCGCTCTGGTGCTTTTGTACCAGGTATCCGTCCGGGTGAGCAGACTGCTCGCTACGTAGATGGTGTAATGACACGCTTAACTATTTGGGGAGCGGGTTATATCGCTCTCGTATGTTTGCTGCCAGAGTTTATGGTGGCTTACTGGAACGTGCCGTTTTATTTCGGCGGTACATCGCTATTGATTATCGTAGTCGTAGTGATGGATTTTATGGCTCAACTTCAATCTCATCTGATGTCTAATCAGTACGAGGGTTTGATGAAGAAAGCCAATTTGGGTGGAAAGGAAGCCTAAGTCGATAATGATTGCCGGGCTAGCTCGGTAGTGATTGGTCGGCGATAACACTTACTGTCTCGTAGGCGCTGTAGAGCGTTTTTACAAGGCGGCTTTGTAGGCACCCAGACAGTTTCACATTCATTTGTGGGCTGTTGTTTTGACCTAAATAAATGAGCGCATTTTGGGCAATAGCGTTGCTATGGCCTGAAATGGTTTTTTTTGTTTGATTTTGAAGGGTTGTGCATGTAAAATCGCGCGCCTTTCAACAATGGACCCTGGGGATAGAGCATGGCTCGTATTGCCGGTGTAAACCTACCAGCACAAAAGCACGCAGTTATTGGTTTGACTGCTATTTATGGAATTGGCCGCACTCGTTCTGCGGACATTTGTGCAGCGGCTGGTGTGGCACCTACCACTAAAATTCGTGACCTCACAGAAGCAGAGCAAGAAGCTTTGCGTACTGAGATTGGTAAATATGTTGTTGAAGGCGATCTGCGTCGTGAAACAACGCTAAACATCAAGCGCTTGATGGACATCGGTAGCTATCGTGGTTTACGCCACCGTAAGAACCTGCCTGTTCGTGGTCAGCGTAGTAAAACTAACGCACGTACCCGTAAGGGCCCACGTCGCGCTATCAAGAAATAAGTCGTAGGAAAGTCACATGGCAGTTTCCAAGGGCGGAAAGAAAGTTAAAAAGAATGTGGTTGATGGCGTAGCCCATATCCATGCCACGTTTAACAACACCATCGTAAGCATCTCTGATCGTCAGGGTAATATGTTGGGTTGGGCCTCAGCCGGTGGCTGCGGTTTTAAAGGTTCTCGTAAGAGCACCCCATTTGCTGCTCAGGTAGCAGCTGAGAAAGTGGGAACCCACTGCAAAGAGTTTGGTTTGAAAAACCTAGACGTTCAAGTTCGCGGCCCTGGCCCTGGACGTGAATCTGCAGTGCGTTCGTTGAACAATGCTGGCTATCGTATTACCAGTATTGCTGACGTAACCCCGCTGCCGCACAACGGCTGTCGCCCTGCTAAACGCCGTCGCGTTTAAGCAGACGCTAATTCACTCGGAGTTTATTCCACATGGCACGTTATATCGGCCCTAAATGTAAGCTGGCACGTCGTGAGGGCACAGACCTCATGCTTAAGAGCCGTGGCCGCTCACTGGAAACCAAATGTAAGTTAGACACGCCTCCTGGTCAGCACGGTGCTGGTCGTCGCGCACGTCCTTCTGATTACGCGCTTCAATTGCGTGAGAAGCAGAAGCTACGTCGCATCTACGGCGTTCTAGAAAAGCAATTCCGTAACTACTACGGCGAAGCTGCTCGTCGCAAAGGCCCTACCGGTACTTTGCTACTGCAACTACTTGAGCAGCGTTTAGATAACGTTGTTTACCGTATGGGTTTTGCTGCTACGCGTTCTGAAGCGCGTCAGTTGGTTAGCCACAAGTCTATTTTGGTTAACGGCAAAGTCGTAAACATCCCTTCATACGTTGTTAAAGCGGGTGACGAAGTTTCTATTCGTGAAAAAGCGAAGAAACAACTACGTATCCAAAGTGCTTTAGACATCGCCACCCAAATTGGCCTGCCAGAGTGGGTTGAGGTGGACGTTAAAGGCCTACAGGGCGTATTTAAGAGCGTTCCTGAGCGTGAAGATTTGCCAGCAGAGATCAATGAGTCTCTTGTGGTAGAGCTTTACTCGAAGTAATGGCATAAGCCATTCAGGCGAAAAGATTTTAAGAGGCATATAGATGCAGACCGCTTACAACGAATATTTGAAACCACGCATCGCTGAAGTACAGGTTATTTCGGCTACGCGTGCCAAAGTGATGATTGAGCCGCTAGAGCGCGGTTTTGGTCATACGCTTGGCAACGCGTTGCGTCGTGTACTGCTGTCTTCTATTCCGGGCGCAGCCATCACTGAAGCTGAAATTGATGGCGTAGTCCATGAGTATTCAGCCATCGAAGGCGTTCAGGAAGATGTAATTGAAATCATCTTGAACCTTAAGCAAGTGGCTATCAGCCTGTCTGAAGTTGATAAAACTCAGGTTAAGTTGAGCAAGAAAGGCCCAGGCCCTGTGACCGCGGGCGATATTCAAAGCGACGGCCATATCGAGGTGATGAACCCTGATTTGGTGATCGCGAATATCACCGGTGACACCGAGCTAAGCATGACTTTGACCGTTGAAATGGGTCGTGGTTATGTACCTGCTACTCAGCGTGAAGATGACGAAGAAGCGAGTCGCCCAATTGGTCGTTTGGCGCTAGATGCGTCTTTCAGCCCGATTGATCGTGTGGCTTGGTCGGTTGAAGCTGCTCGTCTTGAGCAACGTACTGACTTAGATAAGCTGGTTATCGAGCTTGAAACCAACGCTACTATCGATCCTGAGCAGGCTATTCGCCGTGCCTCTACTATCTTGACTGAACAGCTAATGGTTTTTGCAGATTTGCAAGAGCACAAGCCTGGTCAACAGCAGCAACAACAAGTCGTTATCGACCCAGAGTTGTTGAAGCCGGTAGATGATCTTGAGCTAACAGTACGTTCTTTGAACTGTCTTAAAGCTGAGAAAGTGCAGTACGTTGGTGATTTGATCCAACGTGTTGAAAGTGATCTTCTGAAAACGCCTAACTTAGGTAAGAAGTCACTCACTGAGATTAAAGATGCTTTGGCAGCTCGCGGTTTGGCTCTGGGTACTACCCTAGAAAACTGGCCACCAGCGGATCTGCCGGGTGCTCAAAGCGCTTAGTCAGTCGTTTTACTGATTAAGTAGCCTAGTTAACACGCGTTATACGCAAAGAAATATATAGGAAACAGTCATGCGCCATCGCAAGTCTGGACGTCAACTAAATCGTAACTCGTCTCACCGTAAGGCGATGTTCCGTAACATGACCGCGTCACTCATCGAGCATGAGTTGATTAAAACAACCGTACCTAAAGCAAAAGAGCTGCGTCGCGTTGCTGAGCCGCTAATTACGCGCGCTAAGTCTGACAGCGTTGCTAACCGCCGTATTGCTTTCTCACGTATCCGTGACAAAGACGCGGTAGCCAAGCTATTCAATGAGCTAGGTCCTCGTTACACCGAGCGCCCAGGTGGCTATATCCGCATTCTGAAGTGCGGTCTGCGTCCTGGCGACAAGGCACCAATGGCATACGTAGAATTGGTTGATCGTCCGCAGCCTGTGGCTCAAGAAGATGCGCCAGAAATTGACGAAGCAACCCCGGTTGCGAATGAAGAACAAGCTGCTTAAGCTTTTTTTTCAACGTCAAAAAAACCGGGCTTATGCCCGGTTTTTTTTTGCCTAGGCTTTATTGCTGTTGCTCTATTGGCCTAGCTGTTATGTAGTATAGGGATTCGAGTAATAGGAAACGCAATGCAGGTATCTGGTTTAACCTTTATACGTAACGGCTGTCGCTTGGGTTACCCATTTGTCGAGGCGATCAAGTCGGCGCTGCCGTTATGCGATGAATTCATCGTTGTGGTTGGAGAATCTGATGACGGCACTCGTGAAGCGGTCGCAGCAATAGGTGATCCCCGCATTAAGATTGTTGATTCAGTGTGGCCGAGCAATATCGAGCCTGGTTATGCCGTGTTGGCGCAGCAAACCAATCTCGGACTGTTGCAGTGTCAGGGTGACTGGGTCGTGTATGTGCAAGGTAACGAGGTCTTTCATGAGGATGATTTACCGACCTTAAAAGCCCTGATGGAGCAATCGCAAGATCGCGCTGAGGTAGAAGGTATTTTGGTCGAGCGCCGAACCTTCTACGGCGACTATGAGCACTTTTTCCGGGTCTACCCAGACCGCTTTAAGTATGTAGTGCGTTTGTTCAAAACCGGAATTGGCGTGGCCTCTGTAGGCGATGCGATGACCTTTGCGCGGTTTAAAGACTACGGCAGAGTTGGTCGTGATCTTAAATGCATCGACAGTGGGGTTGAGCAATATCGCTACGGATGTGTATTAACTGCAGAAGCGGCGCGTGCAAAACGGGAAGAGGCCGCTCACTTTGCCGACTTAAGCAATGAGTTTGAGTTAGATAACTATTATCAGGATAAGCCGCGCCAGTATTTTGCTGAGTTTAAGGGCCAGCATCCGGCGGTGATGGCTGAACGGATTCGGGCGCACCAATTCCACCTGAAAGCGCATTCAGAGCGCTGGCGGACTAAGTTGAAGTTTAAAGAGTATAAGCGGCTGCTTGAGTCGGCTATTTATCGTCTCTGTGGCATGCCGCGTTGGCGAATTAAACGGTCTAAGGTGCTAGGTCAGCTAGTAAAAAAAGACCGCCAAGAATAAAGCTGCTTGGCGGCCTTTGGGTTTGCTTATACCGCGATCCGATCGCCCATGTCGTGAATCAAACGGTCAAAGTATTCGATGGTGGGCTTAAGGCCTTCCGCAAGTTTTACTTTCGGCTCCCAGTCCAGCACCTCTTTGGCACGGGTAATGTCAGGTCGACGCTGGGTTGGGTCATCTGATGGCAGTGGCTCCATAATCAGCTCAGATTTACTACCGGTTAGTGCGATCACTTGCTCAGCGAGTTCGCGAATAGTGAATTCGCCGGTGTTGCCAAGGTTGATCGGGCCGGTGACATCGTCGCCAGTTGCCATTAGGCGTACAAAGCCTTCAATCAGATCATCGACGTAACAGAATGAACGTGTCTGCGAGCCGTCGCCATATAGCGTAATGGGCGTGCCACGCAGGGCCTGCACAACAAAATTAGATACTACACGGCCGTCATTAGGGTGCATGCGTGGTCCGTAAGTGTTAAAGATACGGCCAACTTTGATTTTCACGTCATGCTGACGGTGGTAGTCGAAAAATAGTGTTTCAGCGCAGCGTTTACCTTCGTCGTAACAAGAGCGAATGCCCGTTGGATTAACGTGGCCCCAGTAGTCTTCTGGTTGTGGGTGCACTAGCGGGTCGCCATACACTTCACTGGTTGATGCTTGGAAGATTTTGGCTTTGACGCGCTTGGCCAATCCCAACATGTTGATCGCGCCGTGAACGCTGGTTTTGGTGGTTTGCACCGGGTCAAATTGGTAGTGCACCGGAGACGCAGGGCAGGCCAGGTTGTAAATCTCATCCACTTCTACATACAGTGGGAAAGTGACGTCATGGCGCATGCATTCGAAGTGCGGATGATCCATCAAATGTTCGATGTTCATCTTGCTGCCGGTGAAAAAGTTGTCTACACAAAGTACATCGTGGCCTTCGCCTAGTAGTCTTTCGCAAAGGTGTGAACCCAAAAAACCGGCACCGCCGGTTACCATGATGCGTTTCTGCGGGTGAAGCATTGTCTGTCCTCTTATTTGGTAGGCTAATGATAACCCGCCCCGGCGGTGACAACTATCAATAGCGTTAATGACAGTAAAAAAAATGCTAGCTAAGCAATTCAGTGAACTCGTTGAGCGTTGGTATGACCCCAGCGTAAGCCTTGCGCCGCCTGTTGTCGTTGAAGGTGACGTTCCCGAGGTTTTCGAGGCCGCGCTGCGGCAGTGGCGAAATTCGCAGATGGCGCTAATCGCCAATGCCGACATTGATGGCACTTGGCCGCTTAAGAAAGTCTTGTTGGCGGTAACGGAGGTTGCTGAGCAATCGCTGCAAGCAGCTTTGCATTATCACCAGTCTCGTTTAACGCAGCGCTATGGAGACTGCTGCAACGCTGAGGGAGAGCCTTTGCGCTTCTTCGGTTTAGGGATGGGTAAGCTGGGCGGGCGCGAGCTGAATTTCTCATCTGATATAGATCTGATTTGGTTCTATGACCAGCCTGGCTGTTGCAGCGGCCCCGGTGCTTTGTCGGCAGAGGAGTTCTACGGCAAGCTGGTTAAGGCGGTCACTCAAAGTCTAAGTCGCGTCACTGCCGACGGCTTTGTGTTCAGGGTTGATCTGCGGTTGCGCCCTTATGGCGGCGCTGGGCCGTTAGCGATGCATTTTGACCAAGCTGAAAATTACTACGAAACGCAGGGGCGTGATTGGGAGCGGTATGCTTATATCAAAGCACGCCCTGTCGCCGGTGATATCGAGGCAGGTGACGCCTTTCTGGAGCGTTTGCGGCCGTTTATCTATCGCCGTTATTTAGATTTCACGGCCTTGCATGGCCTGCGGGATCTAAAAAGCAAGATTGAAGATCAATACGCGGCGCAACGTTTGGATGACAATATCAAACTCGGCCCGGGTGGGATTCGCGAGATTGAGTTTATTGCGCAGTCATTTCAGCTGGTGCGGGCGGGGCAAACTCAGGATTTACAAACGACTTCTCTGTACACAGCCCTGTATGAAGCGAGTCAGCAGGGTCTGATTGCAAGTACGACCGAGCGGCAGTTACTGGCGGCCTATGAATTCCTGCGTGTGGTTGAGAACCGCTTGCAGCAACGCCGTGATCAGCAGGTGCATCATTTGCCAGAAACCGACAATGAGCGTCAAGCGTTGGCGGAGGTGCTCGGTTTTGCGGACTATGCTGCATTCTGCGACTGTTTGCAGCAACACCGACAGTTTGTAAGGAGTCAGTTTGAGGCCGTGTTGGCGACAGAAGATGCGCAAGCTCCTGCGGTTGATCTAGATGCCAATGTGCTCAGCGCCTTCGATTCTTTGCTCACTAGCGCTGCCTACAGTCGCCTAAGCGATCGCGCGCAAAATTATATTCGCGTATTAATGCACCGGCTGGCAGCGTTGTCGCCATCCACAGAAGTGCTGGCCTTCGTCGTCCGGTTAGTTGACAGCATAGCGGGGCGTACAACCTATCTAGCCTTGTTGGCTGAGCAACCGCAGGCACTAGATCGGTTGTTGTTCTTTGTGGAGCGGTCGTCATGGATGGCTGAACAGGTATTGGCGTCACCGCATCTGTTGGACGAGGTGCTGGATGAGCGGGCCCTGAAAGAGCTGCCTAATCGGCAACAGAAACTGGCGCTGTTAGATAGTCAGTTATCACAGGTTGACGGTGACGACTTAGAGCAGGCCATGAATGTGTGCCGACGGTATAAGGCGGGTTTGCAGTTTTCGATTGCGGCTGCCGATGTGGCCGGCTATTTGCCCGTGATGCAAGTTAGTGATCATTTGTCTGAATTGGCAGAGGTGATACTTCAGCTGGCGCTAGATTGGGTGGCTGCGGAGATGCAGCTGAAAACCGGTCGCCCTCGACTGCAGCGCGGTGAGACGGTTGTGAATGCGCAAATGCTGGTCGTGGGTTATGGCAAGCTGGGTGGAATTGAGCTGGGCTACGGCTCTGATCTAGATATTGTTTTGTTGCATGACGGCGACGGCAAAGCGCTAGGTACAGATGGCAATAAATCTCTTGAGAACGCGGTGTATTTCCAACGTTTAGGACAACGTTTTGTGCACTTCTTGAGCGCCAACACTTCTTCCGGCCGACTCTATGAGATCGATACTCGTTTGCGGCCCTCTGGTAACTCTGGTTTGTTGGTGACCTCGCTAACTGCTTACGAGAAGTATCAACAGCAGTCAGCCTGGACCTGGGAGCATCAAGCCTTGGTGCGGGCGCGGGCAGTAGCGGGGCCAGCCAAGTTGGCGGCTGAATTTGATCGTATGCGGCTGGCACTGTTGTCGGCGTCGCGTGACGCGGTGGCCCTGCGGCAGGATGTAGTCGAGATGCGAGAGAAAATGCGTGCGCACCTCGATGACAGCAACGCTGAGCGCGTTAATTTGAAGCATGGTCGCGGCGGCATGGTTGATATTGAGTTTATTTGTCAGTACCTGGTTTTGAGCCAGGCTGCTGTTTGTGAGGGTTTGTTTGCCGTCACAGACAACGTCAGGCAGTTGTCTGTATTGACTAAGGCGGGCGCTCTTACTGCGGCGCAGGCGGAGCAGCTCACCACTGCTTATATTGCTTTGCGAGGGGCAACGCACCATCAGCGGCTAGGTTGTGATGTGGCAACTGGGGCTGATGAATTGGGCCGGTTCCGCCAACAAGTCGTAGCCGTTTGGCAAGAGCTGTTAGAATAGCGTCCTTTATTTCCCTAGTTACAGCTTTAGGAGTCCTGCTGATGTCCATGTCGGATCGTGACGGTCTTATTTGGTTAGATGGCCAAATGGTGCCGTGGCGCGAAGCGCAAACCCATGTTTTAACACACACATTGCATTACGGCATGGGTGTATTTGAGGGGGTGCGTGCTTATCATGCTGAGCAGGGTACGGCGATCTTTCGGTTGCAAGAGCACACTGACAGATTATTTAACTCCGCCCATATTCTGGGTATGACAATGCCGTTTGATAAAGACACGCTAAATGAAGCCCAGCTAGCAGCGGTACGCGAAAACAACCTGGACAGCGCCTATTTGCGTCCAATGGTGTTTTTTGGCTCTGAAGGTATGGGGCTGCGTGCCGACAACCTAAAAGTACACGTAATGGTGGCGGCTTGGGAATGGGGTAGTTACTTGGGTGCCGAGGGTATCGAAAAAGGCATTCGTATCGGCACGTCTAGCTACACACGTCACCATGTTAATGCGGCGATGTGTCGAGCTAAGGCCAATGGTCATTACATTAACTCGATGTTGGCGCTGTCTGAAGCCCAGGCACATGGCTACGACGAAGCCTTGTTGTTGGATGCCCAGGGTTATGTCGCCGAAGGCAGCGGCGAGAATATTTTCCTTGTGAAAGATGGTGTTCTACATACGCCTTGCACAACCTCGGCGCTAGACGGCATTACCCGTAAAACCATCATGCATTTAGCAGAAAAGAATGGCCTAAAAGTGGTTGAGCGTTTGATCACTCGTGACGAGGTTTACATCGCCGATGAAGCCTTTTTCACCGGCACCGCCGCTGAAGTCACGCCTATTCGTGAATGTGACCGCCGTGCGATTGGCTCTGGTAGTCGCGGCCCGGTTACGGAAACACTGCAAAGCCAGTATTTCGATTTAGTACACGGCAAGTTGCCGGGTTATGAAAGCTGGTTAGCTGTCGTTTAATAACGACTTGGCTTAAGAAAAAAAGCGGCGCCTTGGCGCCGTTTTTTTATGCCGCTACTCGAACCGTAGCGCTCTGGGTGCAGGAGTGCCCCAATCCAAGTAGGCAAAAGTAAAGCCAATATACCCATACGGCGGGCATGTTATAGGCCATCGGTGTATCAGTTTGGCAGAACAAGATGAGGCTGGCGGCGACAAAGCTCGCTAGTAAATAGAAATGCTGGCCTCGTGTGTTACTACTGCGGGCCGCCGTAAGTGGTGTGATTACCATCGCCGCCCATAGTAGGACTAGGCAAGCCATACCTGGCCAGCCGAACATGACGCCAGCGAGTAACACTTGGTTATGCGGCTTAAATTGTTGGCTTAAATACAAGGAGTGAGCATTGCCTTCTCTGGCCTGTTTACGCATATGGGCGTAAAAGCTTTCTAGTCCGCCTCCTAACGGCGACGTTTTAATGATGTGCATCGCCCCATAAGTTAAGCCGGCACGAATACCAAAGGACGCGGCGTAAGCCTCGTCGTCTTTCTCTTTGGCATTGATTAGGTTAATTGTGTCGGTATAGGTGTATGTGATTCGCTCTAAGGTCTCTTCATCGGTAAGGGCGGTAACTCCAACTAATGGAGTGACTAACAAGAGGCCGATACCGAGCCATTTTCGAGTTTGCAGATCTGATTTAAACCAGAGCCATAACAATACGGCGGGGCTAGTGGTGGCTACATAGAGCCAAGCGGTTCTGGAGCCAGAAAATAATATTGCGGGCGTGCAGGCGAAGGCGGCTAGTAACAGAGCGAGTTTTAGAGGCTTATTGTTAATAACGCCAACGTGGATAATGGCGCAAAACCAAAGCATAGAGCTGATCAGGCTGAACATGATTGCATTATGGCCGCCGCCAATACGCCCCTGATCTAGTACTAGCCGGTCATAGCCGGCAATAAAGCCAACCGTTAGCGAACCGGCGATAACAATGTAAGCAAACAGCTGCTCAGCGTGGCGTATGCGGTGATAAAACGGCATGATTAATAACATGCATAATATCGGCTTAACGGCACTGCCTGCGTACTGGTCTTGAGCGGTGATAAATTCATGACCGCTGGCAACTAAGAAAAACAATAGCGCTGTTATTGCTAACGGTTTTAGCGCCTTCTGTTGCATCGCTTCGGCGTAAAATTGCCTTACTTGCGGCAGCGCTAGCAACACCAGTACTAATACAAACGGTGTAGAGTGGTGGGCATAGCCGAGGGCCAATCCGAGGCCAAGTACTGACATAAGGTAGATCGGCCATTCGCTTTGTAATAGCGAAGCTAATGGCTGGTTGGCGGAAATACGCATTATGAAATATGGGCCTGCGGGCTTTTTAAGACGGTTTGGAGTTAATTAATTGATCGTAGTAACCGGTGGCGCCGGCTTTATTGGTAGCAATATTGTAGCGGCTTTGAATGAGCGCGGACACAGCGACGTATTGGTTGTGGACGATTTAAGCGATGGCCATAAGTTTCTAAATATCGCTGATTTGCAGCTTGGCGATTACATGGATTTACATGAGTTCCGTCAGCGCATTGCCAACAAGACGCTGCCAGCGATTGAGGCAATCTTTCATGAAGGTGCTTGCTCAACTACCACTGAGTGGGATGGGCGTTACATGATGGACAATAACTACAGCTACTCGAAAGAGCTGCTGCACTATTGTTCTGATCACAAAATTCCCTTGATCTACGCTTCATCAGCGGCCACCTATGGTGGCAGTTCGCGCTTTGTCGAAGAGCCTAGCTATGAAAAGCCGCTAAACGTTTACGGCTATTCGAAACTGTTGTTTGATCAGTATGTGCGGCGCGTGTCTGCCGATCTGCAATGCCAATATGCAGGCTTACGTTACTTTAATGTTTATGGCCCGCGCGAGCAGCATAAGGGTGGTATGGCCAGTGTGGCTTATCACTTCAATAACCAGATCAAAGAGAATGGTCGCTGCAAATTATTTGAAGGCACTGAGGGTTACGGTAACGGCGAACAGCTGCGCGATTTTGTCTACGTGGGTGACGTAGTGGCTGTGAACCTATGGCTGCTAGACAACCCAGAGGTTAGCGGTATCTTTAACTGTGGCACCGGCCGCAGTCAGGCCTTTAACGATGTTGCCAATGCCGTGATTGATTGGCATGGCAAGGGCGATATTGAGTACATCCCGTTCCCGGACAAGCTCAAAGGTGCCTATCAGAGCTTTACCGAGGCTGACTTGACTAACTTGCGCACGGCGGGCTGTCTGGTGGAATTTAACACCGTTGAGCAGGGCACTAAGTCATATCTAGATTGGTTGAACCAAGCTGACTAATGAGTAAGCGCATTCTCGTTATTGGGCCTGCTTGGGTCGGCGACATGGTGTTGTCGCAGGCTTTGTATATCGAGCTGAAGAAGAATCACCCTGAGGCCGTTATTGACGTAATGGGCCCGAGTTGGTCATTGCCGATTGTGGCGCGAATGCCGCAGATAAGGCGGGGCATTGAGTTGCCGCTAGGGCATGGGCAGTTTGGTTTGTTGCAGCGTTGGCGTTTAGGTAAATCACTGCGCGGCCAATATGACCAAATTATTGTCTTGCCGCGTACCTTTAAAGCCGCACTGATCGCCTTCGCCGCGCGGGCGCCGATTCGCACCGGGTTTAAAGGTGAGCTGCGCAGCTGGATGCTAACGGATGCGCGTAAGCGGCCTAAGCTCAGTACGGTAGCGCGTTTTCTAAGTTTGGGCGTTGCCGACAATGCCACGGCGCCATCGATAGAGAAGCCGCACTTAAACCATTCGCAAGATAAGGGCCGCGAACAGCTGCAGGCTTTGGGTTGTGATGGTGCCAAGCCGGTGGTGATGATGGCGCCGGGTGCTGAATTTGGCTCTGCTAAACGCTGGCCGGCCAGTCATTACGCTCGGTTGGCGGATTTGTTGGCGGCAGAGGGTATGCAATCTTTGGTGGTGGGTTCACCAGCCGATGCAGCCGTGGCTGAACAAATTGTTGCTGAGGCGAATACCACCGTATTTAACGCCTGCGGTAAAACTAGTTTAGATTCGGTGGTGGATGTAATTGCGGCATGTGATTCTGCCGTTACTAATGACTCGGGCTTAATGCATATTACTGCGGCTACCGGCCGGCCCTTGGTCGCGGTCTACGGCTCTACCAGCCCGGAATTGGCGTTCCCGATTTCAGATCGCGTCAATATCGAAAAACTGGATTTGGACTGTATGCCTTGTGCTGAGCGTGATTGCCCCCTGCAGCATCACAACTGCATGCAAGAGCTATCGCCACAGCGCGTTAAGGATAGTCTTTTAAGCTTGCTCGGCTAGCTGCGTTATTCGCTCGCAAACCGCGTCGAGCTCAATTAAGTCCATTGCCTCGGGGTGGCGCACTCGCTGCCCCCATTTCATTTCGCTCACCGATTTGCCCAGATAGTGCTGGCAGGCTTTGGGGTAGGAGTTGACTACCCAGCGGTCATTGCTGAGATAGGGGCCGGTTCTAGCTGGGTTAGAGGTGGCGTAAAGCCCAATCACCGCCGTGCCGACGGTGGTTGCCATATGTGCTGGCCC
This sequence comes from Gammaproteobacteria bacterium, assembly GCA_030425645.1. GTDB lineage: Bacteria > Pseudomonadota > Gammaproteobacteria > JAPPPA01 > JAPPPA01 > JAPPPA01. The sequence continues at coordinate 23,302 of JAUHZK010000015.1, forward strand.
CGAGTCAGGTGAGAGTAAGCCGCTGGCTTGTTGCAATAGCGCTAACAGCTCCTTCAAATTGGTTTTAGCCACTAAGTTAGTCGCGTTGGTGGCCTCGGCAATTGCGCTGCCGTATTCTCTTTCTAGCTCGCTAGGGCCGCCAGTCACAATCACCGCCATGCCCAGTTGTTCTGCGTGTTTAGCGGCGGCGATATAGTGTTCGACTGACCAGTTGCGGAAGTTGCGCGCGCGTTGTGACGAGCAGGGGCTGATCACAAGAGTCGGCTTATTCTGTGGATTCTGTTGCTGCCCAAATGCTTGCTGAGCTTCGGTCAGCGGAATATCCCAACGTAACTGTGGGTTCGGCGGACGCTGCACGCCGATGCTTTCGGCGAACCCAAATAAAGCATCCATCACATGCTGCCGGCTGACGGCGGCAATACGTTGGTTGGTAAATAGCCATTGGAAGTCTTTGGCTCGGGCTTTGTCATAGCCAAGCTTGATTGGGCTTTTGATAAGACGCGAGATGCGGCTAGAACGCATTGAGATCTGCATATGTAGCAGCGCGTCAAACTCACGGCCTGCTAGTTGCTGCTTCAGCTGTTTCAGGCTTTGCTTTTCTTGGCCTTTGTCGTAAACCAAAAACTCAATATCAGCGATGTCGCCGATCAAACTGTGCTCAAGTTTGCCAATAATCCAGGTTAGCTGAGTCTGTGGCCATTGATCTTGGATCGCGCGCACCACTGCCAAGGTGTGGCAGACGTCGCCAATCGCGGATAAGCGCAAAATACACAGTGATTTTGGTGCAACAGTGAATGGTAGGCCAGACTTCACTACAATACGGCTCATATAGTCATCTTCGGAAAAGTCTAACAGTGTCGCAGCAACTTGTGCCGGGCTTTGAATTATCACAGCATCAAAATCAGTGGATTTGGTCCAACCCGGCAGTGGGTCAGCGCTTGCAGCTGGCTGACTTTGATTTGGCGGCGTGGCAGGCCAGCGGCGGTGCCGAGCCGGTTGCTGGGCGTGGCAGCGCTTGCCGTATTCCTCGCGAGTCGCAAGATTGGTTTTTACGGCACTATCGCCGTGGTGGTTTGATCGGCAAGCTATTACATGACCAATATCTGTGGTTAGGTGCGGCTAAAAGTCGGGTTGTGCAAGAGATTAATGTGACTCATGCGCTTTATAATGATGGTTTGCCAGTGCCTAAAGTCGTTGGCGGTCGTTTGCTTAAGCAGGGACTCATCTATCGCGCTGATTTAATCACCGAGGCCTTGCCAGCGAGCCAAAGCATGGCTGAATGCCTGCCAAGCTTGTCGCCTGCGCAGTGGCAGGCGATTGCAGAAACGGTTGCGGCGCTGCATGGCAAAGGGCTTTGGCACGCAGATTTAAATGCTCATAATATTCTGCTGGCCGACACGCAGGTGTGGGTGATTGATTTTGATCGCGCGCGTTTTTTGTCGCCAGCGCGTAAGTGGCAGCAAAACAACCTAGAGCGCTTATGGCGCTCGGTGGCGAAGGTCGCCGGGGATGACCAGCGATACCGGGGCCAATGGCAACAATTTTTAACCTCTTATAACGCTAAATTTTAAGCATGAATATTCAACAAGCCCTAAAAGCGGTGACTGAACGTCAGAACCTGAGCCGTGAGCAAATGACGTCGGTGATGCGCCAAATTATGACTGGCGAAGCCAGCCAGGCGCAGATTGGCGGTTTTCTGGTCAGCCTGCGTATGAAGGGCGAAACAGTCGAAGAAATTACCGCTGCGGCTTCAGTGATGCGTGAGCTGGCCTCGGGCGTAGAGGTGCCTAAAGAACACTTGGTGGATACCTGCGGCACCGGTGGCGATGGCTCGGGCCTGTTTAACGTTTCTACCGCGGTGGCCTTTGTTGCTGCGGCAGCGGGTGCAACGGTGGCTAAACATGGAAATCGTTCTATTACTTCTAAGTCCGGTAGTGCCGATTTGCTGGAAGCGGCTGGTGTCAATTTAACTATCAGCCCGGAACAGGTGGCGACCTGTGTGCAGCAGCTTGGCGTCGGTTTTATGTTCGCGCCGGCACACCATGGCGCTATGAAACATGCGATCGGCCCGCGTAAAGAAATGGCCGTGCGTACGATTTTTAATGTGCTGGGCCCATTAACTAACCCGGCGGGAGCGCCGAACCAGGTGTTAGGTGTGTTTTCGCAAACACTGACTCAGCCATTGGCAGAAGTGCTGCAAGCTTTGGGTAGCCGCCATGTGTTAGTGGTGGCCTCAGACGATGGCCTTGATGAAATTTCTATCGCCGCCGCCACGCAAGTTTCCGAACTGAAAGACGGCGAAGTAACAACGTGGACGCTAAACCCTGCGGACTACGGCATTAGTGGCAGCTTGGACGCGATTGTGGTGGATTCCGCCGAGGCTAGTCTGGCTTTGATTCAGCAGGCCTTTGCCGGTGAAGCCGGCCCCGCCGCCGATATTATCGCCCTGAATGCTGGCGCCGCGATTTACGCTGCTGGCGTGGCGGAAAGTTTAGTGGATGGTATTGCCAAGGCGCGTGAAGTTATGGCCAATGGCGCCGCCGCCGAGAAATTGGCTGGTTTGGTTAGTTTGACGCAGGAATTGGCAGCATGAGTCAGGAGCTCAATTTAGTGCGTGATGTGCCCGACGTGCTGGTAAAAATTCTGGCGCGTAAGGTAGAAGAAATCGCTGCTGGGCAGGCCTTAGTGTCGGCGGCGGATATGCGCGCCCAAGCGCAAGACTTGCCAGCTTGCCGCGGTTTTGTCGCCAGTATGCAGCAGCGAATTGATGCTGGCGATGCCGCTGTGATTGCCGAGGTCAAAAAGGCCTCGCCATCTAAAGGTGTGATCCGAGCAGACTTTGATCCACAGCAAATTGCGCAAAGTTATGAGGCTGGTGGCGCGGCTTGTTTGTCGGTGTTGACCGACCAAGATTTTTTCCAGGGCCATAACGACTATCTGCAGCAGGCCCGTGCCGCTTGTGCACTACCGGTTATCCGCAAAGATTTTATTATTGATCGCTACCAAGTAGACGAGGCGCGAGCCTTGGGTGCTGATTGCATTCTGCTAATTGTGGCGGCGCTAACCGACGCGCAGTTACAAGACCTCTATGGCTATGCGGTTGAGTTGGGTATGGATGTGCTGATTGAGGTGCATGACGAAGCCGAGCTGCAGCGTAGCTTGCCTCTAGGTGCGACGTTGGTGGGCATTAATAATCGCGATTTGCGTAACTTCACCACCAGCTTGGACACCACCATCGACTTGTTGGCGCAAATTCCGTCTGATCGCATTGTGGTTACTGAAAGCGGCATTCATACGCCAGCGGATGTGGCATTAATGCGCCAACATAATGTAAATGCCTTTTTGGTTGGCGAAGCTTTTATGCGCGCACCGGAGCCAGGCGAGAAACTTAAGGAACTCTTTTTCTAATGGAAGCAAACTTACGCTGGCAAGGCGGAATGCAATTTTTGGCTGAAGCTGATAGTGGTCACGCCTTGGTGCTAGATGGACCGCCAGATTTGGGTGGCCGCAACACAGGCGTGCGCCCGATGGAAATGATCTTGATGGGGCTGGGCGGCTGCACCGGTGTTGACGTGGTGCATATTCTGAAAAAGTCGCGTCAAGCGGTTGATGGTGTCGAAGTTAAGCTCAGCGCCGAGCGTGCCGATACGGATCCAAAAGTGTTCACCAAAATCCATGTGCATTTTTTGGTGAAAGGCGAGAAGCTAAACCCTAAGCACGTTGCTCGTGCGGTAGAGCTGTCGGCAGAAAAGTATTGTTCGGCGTCACTTATGCTACGTGGCAGTGTTGAAATTACCCATAGTCACGAGATTGTTGAATGACAAGACCGCCAAAACACCTTGGGCTCTGGCATGTCGCGCTCAACGTTCATGACCTAGCGGCCTGTGAAGCGTTTTATGTGGCCTTGTTGGGTTATGAGGTTGAATGGCGCCCGGATGACAATAGTGTTTATCTCAGTAGCGGCAAAGATAATTTAGCCCTGCATAAAGTACCGGAAGGCGTAGCCCGTGCCGCGGCGCGTGAGCAGGCCTTGGATCATATTGGCGTATTTGTGCCGACGATTGATGATGTTGACCCGTGGTATGACTACTTGCTGGCTAATGACGTCAAAATGGCGACGCAACCGCGTACGCATAGAGATGGCGCGCGTTCCTTCTATTGTTATGACCCAGATGGCAATAAAGTGCAGGTTTTGTATCACCCGCCGATTAGCGCCCAGCTATAACTAATAACAAATTGTTGCGGTGCAGCAGAAGTTGTTTGCTGCGACAGAATCAGGCGTATAATTCACGCCCATTTCTTGTTCTACTTCGTTGCTGCTGAGGTTCGGCCAATGGCTCAGTATTCAAACCCTAAATTACAGCTGCACGGCTTCAATAACCTGACGAAGTCGCTCAGTTTTAATATTTACGATGTCGCTTACGCCAAAACCAAGGCCGAGAAAGACAAGTACATCGAATATATTGACGAAGAGTTTAATGCCGAGCGTTTGACCCAGATTCTGACTAATGTTTCCAGCATTATTGGCGCCAATATTCTTAACGTGGCGCGCCAGGATTACGACCCGCAAGGGGCTTCGGTAACGATCCTAATCTGTGAAGAACCGATCGATCCGGCTGACTATGAGCCGACGGAAGAAGAACCCGGCCCGATTCCAGAAGAAGACACCGAGCTGGTTATTCATAAAGAATCGGTAGTGGGGCACTTAGATAAGAGCCATATCACGGTGCATACCTACCCAGAGTCGCACCCGGAAAAGAATATCTCTACCTTCCGTGCTGATATCGATGTGTCTACCTGTGGCGTCATTTCGCCGCTAAAGGCGTTGAACTATCTGATTCACAGCTTTGATTCTGACATTGTCACCGTTGACTATCGCGTACGTGGTTTTACCCGTGAGCTTGATGGCAGCAAGTTGTTTATCGACCATGAAATTACCTCGATCCAAAACTTTATGGACGAAGAAACCTCGCAGAAATATCAAATGATTGATACCAATGTGTATCAGGAAAATATTTTCCACACCAAGATGCATTGGTCGGAATTTGATTTGCAGCGTTATGTGTTCGGAAAAACGGTCGATGGTTATAGCGATGAGCATCAAGCCGAAATTGCTAAAAACCTGAAACACGAAATGGACGAGATATTCTACGCCCGCAATATGCCCTCGTTATAGCACGGCTTGCCAGACTTCCGCACTCGGCGTTGCGACCGGCGCTGCGGTGCTCATTACCGATTTGGTAACTCCGCTCCTCGCGCCGTCCGCGCCTTGATTGCGAAAATCTGGCGGCACCTCACATTGCACTTTCAAGGTGGCGGTATTCAAATGAATCGCTTGGAAAATGCGTAGATTTTGCGTCAGGGCAAGGCGCGTTTAAGACCGAGCGCGCAGCGACTATTTAATACGTGAGCACTCGCAGCTTAAATGCAACGCCGCCATGGCGTAAAAGATGCGTATTTACCGTGCGACTTACCACCAGTAGGCGGTTTTGGTCATTACTTTGCTGGATAGGCTCATCATCAGTTGAACCACTTCCGGCAACTCAGCGCCGCCGGCTTGCATGGCTTTTTCTCCATGTTCGGCTTCATCTTGTTTCATTTGTTTCAAAATGGCGCGGGTCTTTTGGTCTTCAGCGGGCAATTGCGTTTCGTGCTCTTCCAGATGTTTGACCACTTGTTTCTCGGTCTCGGCCACAAAGCCCAAACTCCATTTGTCACCAATCGCGCCCGCCAAGGCGCCTAGGGCAAATGAACCGGCGTACCAAAACGGCTGTAGGGCGCTGACTTCGCCGCCGAGTTCGCGAATACGTTCTTCGCACCATGCCAAGTGGTCATTTTCTTCCTCGGCGGCGTGCTCCATCTCAGCTCTTACTTCGGGCAGCTTAGCGGTGACGGCTTGGCCGTGATACAGCGCTTGAGCGGCGACCTCGCCGGCGTGGTTGACCCGCATTAGTCGCATGGCGTGTTCCCGCTCAGAATCAGACATGGTTGCCTCTGGGAGCGACTGAGCCGGCGTTGGGCGGTCAGCTACGGCGTTTGTCTCTAGTGCGGGAGCAAGGCCGCGATTGAGTTCGGTAAATAGCTTGTCGAGAGTGGAATAACGGCGTTGCATATTCTTGATGTTGCAGCGCAACATAAGTAGACTGCGCGCAAAATTATCATGGGGTAAACAATGAAAAACCTGACAACTATTGTACTCGCATTCTTAATGGCTGGCGTTAGCCTAGTGGCCACTGCTGGAGAAACCAGTGGTTCGGCTGAATTGGGTTATTTAGCGCGTAGCGGTAATACCGACAGCTCAGACTTAAATGCCAAATTCCAGCTGGCACATGCCTATGACCATTGGGCGCAAAGTTTCCATGTGGCCGTTGAGCAATCTGAGGAAAATGACCAGCGCACGGCAAAGCGTTTTCTAGCTGGCGTAAAAAGTGAATATCGTCTGTCTGATAGTGACTATGTGTTTGCCACCGTTGATTACGAGAGTGATGATTTTGGTGCCTACCGCTCGCGTTGGACAGAAACCTTGGGCTATGGTCGTCGCTTGATCAGCGAAGAGCGGCAGACCTTGGATCTGGAGCTGGGTGCCGGTGCTCGTCAAGCAACGCTACAAACGCGAGAAGAGCAAAGTGACATCATTGCTCGTCTTGGCTTGAACTATCTGTACACCTTTGCCACCAGTGCGGACTTCAGCAACAAACTGTTAATTGAAACAGGCGCTGATAACACTTACGCCCAGAATGAGACCGCGGTACGCATGCCGCTACTAGAAAATGTGTCATTAAAAGTGGCGTATACACTGCGTCACAACACCGATGTGGCGGCTGGTACAGAGAAGACCGATACACTCACGTCTGTGAATGTTGCTTACAGCTTCTAAACGCCGCGGCACCGGGGCTCTGGGCCTTGTTAAAGGCCCAGATTCCTAGAACGCTTGAAAGCCGATATTTAGGCTTGCAATGGGGGGTGGGTTTCAGTAAGATGCGCGCCCTTATTTCAGCGGCTCCCATAAAGGGCCGTGTCGTCTAATGTTGGTGCAAGCTTGTGCCAATGTATTCGATTTGAACAGACTACAAAATTCAACGGCCTTGGAGGCCTTTGTAATGAAAACCTTTAGTGCAAAAGCCGAAGAAGTACGCCACGACTGGCTACTAGTAGACGCAGACGGCAAAACGCTTGGTCGTTTGGCTGCAGAAATTGCTACCCGTCTACGTGGCAAACATAAGCCAGAATACACGCCGCACGTTGATACCGGCGATTACGTAGTAGTAGTTAACGCAGAAAAAATTGCGGTAACTGGCAAGAAACTTAGCGACAAGATGTACTACCGCCACACTGGCTACGTAGGTAACTTGAAGTCAGCTAACTTGCAAGAAATGCTAGACAAGAAGCCTGAAGAAGTCATTCACTTGGCTGTTAAAGGCATGCTGCCACGTGGTCCTCTTGGCCGCGCAATGCGTACTAAATTGAAAGTGTATGCTGGTACTGAGCATCCACACGCCGCGCAACAGCCTGTTGCCGTTGAACTATAAGGGCAAGGTTAAATAACATGGCTCAAACCGAACAAAACTACGGTACTGGTCGTCGTAAGACATCTACCGCTCGTGTATTCATTAAAGCTGGCGCTGGCAACATTGTTGTAAACGGCTCTCCACTTGATGAGTACTTTGGTCGTGAAACTTCTCGCATGGTTGTTCGTCAGCCGCTTGAGTTGACTGAGACTCTTGAGAAGTTCGACATCAGCGTAACCGTACGCGGTGGTGGTGCTTCTGGTCAGGCCGGTGCTATTCGTCACGGCATTACCCGTGCGCTAATGGACTGGAGCGAAGAGCTACGCCCTGCACTGCGTAAAGCAGGCTTTGTTACTCGTGATGCCCGTGAGGTAGAACGTAAGAAAGTTGGCTTGCACGGCGCTCGTCGTCGTCCACAGTTCTCGAAGCGTTAATCACGTTTCAAGCTTTTTCGAAAGCTTCACAAGAAAAGCGCCTTATGGCGCTTTTTTTGTTTTTAAAACAAGCATTTAAGCCGGTCTTGATGGCTGCAATTTGAGTCAAAAAATACGTTGACCTAATTGCTCTGACTCCGTAAAATGCGCGCTCGCTGTTAATGCTGAGGCGTTAATAGCAAACCCGAGTCGGGGTATGGCGCAGCCTGGTAGCGCATCTGCTTTGGGAGCAGAGGGTCGCAGGTTCAAATCCTGCTGCCCCGACCACTATTTCAAGAACATGCGCCCGTAGCTCAACCGGATAGAGCATCGGCCTTCTAAGCCGGCGGTTGCAGGTTCGAGTCCTGCCGGGCGTGCCAATACAGCGCCCTCAGTACTCACACCAGTCTATGGTGGGCGTAGCTCAGTTGGTAGAGCTCCGGATTGTGATTCCGGCGGTCGTGGGTTCAAGCCCCATCGTCCACCCCATATTCTACAAGGCTTTAAGCCTTAGGAGTCCCCCTGAGAAGGGGGTAACTCCCAAAACTACTCCCAAAACAATTGCTAAAAATGGCCTCTAGCGGGTTGCTGCTATCGTCTCAATTTGACGGTCATAGGTGCGAACCATCCGTGGAGAGTAGTCACCGGTTGCGGCCTGCTTGTCGCCTTGGAAGTCCGACACGCCCTTGGCTTTGAGGTCGTGAAACGTGAACGGTTTTTCCATGCCCTGTGGGAATGCCTTCTTGAAAGCTTTTCCCCATGCTGTGGTGATCGCGCTTCCGGTAAGAGCTAACCCTCGGTTGTTCAGTAGCACGTTATGGCAGACTACATTTTTACGGAGAGACTTGGCGAGGTCTAAAGCTTTATTCAAGCGTTCCCCTCTCTCGACCAGTTGGGTCTTTGAGCCTTTTTTGCGCTTAACCAACACATGGGTGTCATCTACGGCTTGCCACTTTAGTTCAACGGTTTCGATCTTCCGCATACGGCACAGATAGGCTAGCTCCATTGCTACTTTTAAGTTTGACGGTGCCGCGTCATATAGAGCTTGGTATTCCTCGTCGGTAACGTACCTGTCCCTTGGCGTCTCCTTTATGCCTTTGACACCAATGCACGGGTTGGATGGTATGTATCCGTTCCTAGCTGCCCAGCCAAGACAGCTAGATAAGGCTGCTTTCTCTCTATTGGCTCTCACGCCAGCGGTGCGCGAACGCTCCTCTACGTAGCGTTGCACGGTGTGGGTTTTAATGGTTCGAGCATCAAAGCTCCCAAATGACTGGCCACTAGCGGTTCTGGTGTTGATGATCCGCTCTAGGTCTCCGCTGTAGTCTTGCTGGGTGCGGGGTTTCTTTTGGGTAAAGTCCATCGACTTTTTGAACTGGCTGACGAGGTAGCAAAGAGTGTTGCTTTTGGCTCCGGCTTCCATTTCGTTGAATGCAGTCCAGACCTCGCCGCGCGAAGAGTTAAGTGGGCAGAGCACAATGTCTTTGCCAAATACACGTTTGCCGTTTTCCATTCCCAAGTAGGGGCGGTAGAAATAGTGCCATTTGTTCTTGTAGACATACGGTGGTAGTCCAGTGTTTTTTCGAAGGCGTGGGCGAGTCATGAAAAGGTTGGTTCCAGTTGGTTGTTGAGTGAGCGAAGGTAAAAAGATATAGCGTCAACCGTGGTATAGACGCAACCTCCTTGGCCTCGTCTGAACTGAACACCTTCTGAGTTAAGGTGTCGTACAAGGTCGGCTCGGCGGGTGTAGCCCGTGGTGTCCATTAGTTGCTCCTCGGTCACTAAAAAGGAATTTACTAAGCTGCTAATCATGGTCGTTACATTTGGATTTTTTGATAGCTCTGTTGGCCTCGGCTGTCTTACAGGACAAAGCTCTGAATGGATATAGAGCGCATTTGGTGAAGAGACAATTTTCGACTTGTTGTCTCCAGCTTCCTTTCTCTGCGGGGTCATATATGCAGTCTTTGCAGTGCTGCTCAATCGCTGACTTGCGTGAGTGGTTTTGAGTGGTGTTGTTGGTTGTCTTCATTGGTTGTTTTTTTTGCTTCTGGCAGTTGGCTTTGGGGTGCTTTTGCGCAAACTTTGAGGGTTTTAGGTGTTGCTTTAGGCTTTGGGTGGGCACGGGTATACCTCCTCAAAGTTGAGACTAAAAAAGGGGGGCGTACGCTTGCTAATCCCTCAATTGCTGTGGGGAGCGTGAGCTACCAAGTGGTGTTAAGTGTGTCGCTATGGGGATGCCCTAGGTTCAACTTATAGGGCTAGATATATAGTTCGCTAGTGAGTGTATTTACTTACGTTGTCATTACTTTCCTTGTCACCATTCGGTATTGATCTTGGGGCTTTGACCATGGACATGATTTCTATAGCAGCTAACCATTAACTCCTTAGCGTCTTTGGCCTGACTCCTAGGGCACAACAGACCGTCGTGGATCGGTAACAAGGCTAGATCGGTGGTGATGGAGTTGAGGAGGATGTCAGTCATGATGTCTGAGTCCTTCCGCTGTAGTTTTAGCCCAAAACCCCTAAACCATAGGCCGTGGAGTTCCGGGTAAGCCCTAGCAATAAGTGCTTGTATCGCTGACCAGCTAACCCCTTTGGGTAGTAATTCTCTAAGTCTTTTTGGTGCAACTCTCAATGGAGCGTAGCTACTTAGACACGCGTTGATCGCAAGCTTTGCGGCTTTCCTCCTTAGTGCGGGGCATTGATCCAACAGGCGTTGATATGGGTCAGTGTGAGGTGATACAACTGATCCAACATGAGCTAGGGCCAATCTAAGCCCCATGGCCTCATAGTCGAGGCAGGTGAGGGCTTCGCCTTTGATTCTGAGTGATTGTCGTTCTATAGCTGAAAGGTCTTGCCAAAATCCACCGTAGTAGCGCCCACCATGTTCGAGACCTCCGTTATTAAAGACTCGATATAGAGTTCCCGGGTAATGTCCAAATACAGCGGTCGGCGTGAGGATGGGGATTGCCTGTGGGGAATCTAGATGGAAGCTATTGATGTGGGCGTTGATTGCTAGGGTCTGATCTCGAATGTCTTGGATAAGTTTGGTTTCTGGTGTGGGCAGTCGAGAGTCGCAATGTTTTAAGAACTTGTCGCTAGGATCCTTGATAACGACTGGGGGCGATGTCTTTGGGTTGCAGTCAATTGTGCTAAGCATGGTGGTTGGGGCTGCCCCTAGTAGTTGAATAAGAGAGTCGCTAGCCCTAATTACTGTGCAAGGCCTTGCTCCGGCTATTGATATCTTCTTTCTCTGGATGCACCCGGCATACTCAAGTGCATCTAGCACCGTAGTCACTCGTCTGGCCGAGAATAGCGAGCCAAATTGCCCCTTGTTGAGTTGAGCTGCTGAGGTCGGCACTCGGGTAATCCCCCGATAAAACGGACACATTGAAAAGGTACTATTAGATACCTAAAGGAATGTGTCATGAACAAACGCAAACACTACTCATCTGAGTTTAAACAGGAAGCTCTCGCACTGGTCGACAG
>JAUHZK010000007.1 GCA_030425645.1 Gammaproteobacteria bacterium
CGGGCCCGACCGTAGGACCAACAATCACAGTCACAACTTCTGGTTGCGGTGATAGCACTACAACTCCTGAAGTAGTGATTAATAACTAGAAATTTAATCTTGGCTTTAGTCCTCTGCCCTAATCGGGAGGGGGCTAACTAAGCTAAAACAGGAAGCTATTGATAAACATTATTTCTCTAGGACTATTTGGCTAATTTATTGCTTCAGCTGACCTAGCAGAAATAATTCGACGGACACCAAATTCAGATATGTTTTGTATAAACAGTATTCACGGCCGCTACCTGAGCACTCACGACCATGACTCACTGTTTCTACTAGAAACCTTGTTTGGCTCCACTCTTCCTCTTCTTTGATCCTTATGTGTACCTTGCAGTGTAACCCTCTATGTCCCTCTAAGCAGCGCGGACTTAGAGCGTTATCTGGTGTATCCCCCCAGATACATACAGGACCAAGGAAGAGGCTTTTTATGAAAGTCGATAACGCTCACCATCAGTTCGGTTTTACGCTGATTGAGTCACTTATCGCGCTCGCGTTGCTGTCAATCATCTGTGGCAGCCTAATTTACTCAAACCCAACTGTCGCCCTCAACAACACAGTGGTGGGAGACAAGCTGTTTTATTCGCTCACACACGCTAGGCGAGTAGCCCTGCAATCTCGATGTCCGGTAAAGGTCACGATCAGTAACGATGCCTTTGAAGCCAACCAACAAAGTGCTTGTGGCAGCGCAACTGGTTACAACGAGAATAGTGTCTTTGACATGCCGTTAGCCGGCCTGAGTTTTGTCGTCAACAACAGTGAAAAAAGCCTGCGCTTTTATCCATCGTTAGCGCTTTCTGAAACATTATTTTTTTTAGCTGACGGAAGTGTCAGCGATATAACCGGAAGTCCCAGTAGTTTTACGTTCACGTTAAACAACAGAACCATCGCCATCGATGGCATTACTGGGCACATTGGCACGGCGGCACTATGAAAAACCGCAAGCAACAATCGGGGATAGCGTTAGTTGAAATAACCCTAGCCATTGCCCTCGGTACCATCTTAATGACAGCCATTAGTCATAGCTTGAGCCAAAGCTTAAGCCATAGCGCCGACCCACAGGTTAAGGTTCAAGCGCTATTACTTGCCGAGGCTCAGTTGGAAACCATATTAGCCGCCGACTATTCCGACCCTGACGACGGTACAGCATGTCCTACTCCGGAAGCCACACGCCCGGAATACGACAATATTTGCGACTACCACTCACCCGTGCCAAGCGCCCCCGTAGACAGTTTAGGCAACCCTATTGCGGGGCTCGAACAATACCTAATCAGCACCGATATCGACGCCAGCGGCGCCATCACAATTGGTGGCCTTGGTGGCATTAACGCCAACCTTCCGGTGTGGATTCAAGCAACAGTACGAGTGCAACTAGGCGACCTAGTTGACATTAGTTTATCTGCCTACGAGTCATCTCCCACCTTGGGGCCCTAAACGATCATGCAGCACTACCAAAAGAGCGATAAACAACAAGGCTTCACGCTTGTTGAGCTGCTTATGTCTATTGCTTTGATGGCGCTTATTTTCGTGGGCATGGGCAGTTTTTTCGCTCAAAGCATGTATAGCTATTTGGATCTAAAAGCTAGAACCCAAGCCGTACAAAACGTTGAATGGGGTATGCGTTTGTTACAACGTGACATTCGTAGGGCCGCGCCACGCAGCTTGCGCGCCACGGCAGAGGCAATCGAGTTGCTGCGCATTGCCGACGCCGGACGTTACCGCGCTGGCAGCGGCTCAGACGATGCTGGCAATGATCGCAGTTCGACCGCCCTAAGTTTGAATAGTCAAATCAACTCATTTGGCCTCACAGGAGGTCTTAACGATATAGACAACACCAGTCTTGATAACCATCGACTGATGATCTTTCCAGAGGATCCTAATAGCCTCTATCAAAGCGTGGAAGAGAATAATGGTATTGGCACGATTACGCGCCCCCAAACTATCACGGTCAACGGTAACAACAGCCAGAGCGAAGATGAAATAGAGCTTGCGCTAAGCCATAGCTTCAACGCTGCATCGGATACTCAGCGGGTATTTTTGATAGACACTGCTGTTCAGTATCGTTGTGACCCGGGCTTAAGAACCTTAACTAGATATCAAAACTACACTCCCAAGGCCTCACTATCACTGCCCAATGACGGTGAAAGCTCGGTGATAATGTCTAATGTCGCCGCTTGTACTTTTGACTTACTAACTCGCGACCTAAGTCAGGGATACTCACAACTGGTGGCAACAGTTGAGGTAGAAGACGATTCCCGAGCTAAAAGTCCTATTCGCCTTGTGCTACAAACTCACGTGGTTAACCTGCGATGAAACAGCAAGGCTTTATCTTACCCGGGATATTAATCCTGCTAGCCTTGGCCAGTTTGGTGGCTACGCATGCGTTGCGGCTAGCGTCATTAACCGACACCAACTACCTACAAGCCCAGCTTGCCAGTCAGGGCTTTTACGCGGCCGAAGCTGGCCTGAGCTGGTCCATGGCGAGTATCGATCTATCGCCCACGACGGACTGTCATAGCCCCACGACCATTAGCGGAGAGGAGGTATTGGCGCCTGGCTTTTCTATCGCCGTGAGCTGTGAACAAACCCAACACACCGACTCAGGACGAAATTTCAATATTTTTTATATCCGTTCCGAAGCCACCTATGAGCAACCGGGCCACCGCCATTTCAGCAGCCGTCTGCTTGAGTTGACCTACTTACGATGAAACTAACAACTTATCTGAAATACGTTATCAAAATTGGTGCGTTCGGCCTTGTACAGTTAACCGGCAACGCATTCGCCGAGACTCAGCTTCTGGTTGGGCAAGCAGTCATCCCTCCTACTGCGTCTTCGGTCACCGTGACGTTTTCAACACCGCCCGATAGCGCTATCCCACCGGCTGATGCTGTTATCTTTGAGAGCACTCCGATAGTGGTAGGCAGCAGCGATGGTAGGCAACAGTCATTAGGACTACTATTGCCAGACGATGCCGCTGACATTCGTATTTCGAATATCACTACCACCGGTTTCACAGCGAGCTATCAACGAAAAAGAAACACGCTGTTTGGCACAGTCACTGAAGTGACAGCCCCTACTGTGCCGATAACATTTCATTATATTGCGGTAACCCCCGGACGCAGCGAGCTCCCCGGAGGCATGGTGGTGGAGGCTGGAAAGCTAACTAATCAAGCCTTTAATAATCCGGCCAACATCACATTCGAGAGCCCTTATAACACCATTCCTGCAGTTTTCACCGGATTCCAAAGTTTTAACAACCCAACTGACTGGCTGGTCGCCAACACACTTAATGTGGCTACTCAAAGCGCTTCTTTTGTCATGACTAACCGCAGTGCTAGCGCGGCCGCGAACAGCGAAGATATTGGATACATCGCATTCAGCTCCGGTGCCACAAAGTTTGTAGCTAGTGACGGCTTAGCTACTGGCATTCAGGCATTACCAAACCAAGCCGGCATTAGCGGGCCTACCGGCAGCTACCCAACAGATTGTAACGAGGTACAACTCGATACTGACTATTTAACCGTGGTCGGTGATGCATCGTCTGTAACCTCTCCGGTAACAATCGGAAACCAAGCCACTGCCAATCAGGCTGGCGGCACCGTCCGGCGCTGTACTAGCTCAAGTAATGACAAGGCAAGTTTTTATATCGACAGTGAGGCCATCTCAGGTAATCGTACTACGGTCAATGAGCTCACCAGTGTATTAGCATTAAACCGACCTTTTTATGCATCCTTTGGACTAGTAGCAGACTACCAACTAGACCAATGCCGAATTAACTTGGCCAATGCATCCATCCTAGATAGCGGGCCTTACACCCTAAACGGTGTGGGTAATGGTCTAACACGGGAAACTGTTACCGGCCTCCCAGCACCCGCGCCCCTATGCGGGGCCGCTGGTTTAAGCCTTAACCCAAGCTCTCCAAGCGGAGTCGCTGTCAGCGATGATCCGCTTTTTGACATTCAAGGCACCATTAGCATGGCTGCATGGTTTAATTTTAGTGGCACCCAAACCGAGACCGGGTTTCCCGAGCTACAGACGCTTGCTGGCAAAGGCACTGATAGCTTCCGCTTAGCGATCGAAAAAGTTTGCACCATCGATAGCGGCGGCACGCGGGTTATCGACGAAGCCTCAACCCGCGGAACCGGTATAAACCTTTGTGACGTTGCCGGTGGAACGGGTCTAGCCAGCTCAGAAATACACCATGTGATTCGGTTCGAGGTCACCAACCAGGCCAGTGGGC
The DNA here is from genome assembly GCA_030425645.1 of Gammaproteobacteria bacterium. Taxonomy (GTDB): domain Bacteria; phylum Pseudomonadota; class Gammaproteobacteria; order JAPPPA01; family JAPPPA01; genus JAPPPA01. Next base: position 4,278 of record JAUHZK010000007.1, read on the forward strand.
TAGCGACGTTTATTCGCAGCACGCAAATAGGTACTAACCAAGCCAACCTATTCTTTGACCCTCGCGGCGTAGTCACAGCTGGCAGTTGGCAACATGTTCGCGCCACCTTCGATGGCTTCAGCTTCAAACTGACAGTAGATGACAACCCCATAGCTGAGACCTTAGGCACCTCGGCCATTCCCCTAAACACTAACAACGAGCCCTTCTCGCTTGGCCTGAGTTACAGCGGCACTACCACGTCAGCCCTATACGATGGCTTATTAGACGAGGTAACGCTGTGGGAAAACGCCTTATCTATGGAGCGCCTAAACACGCTGCACCGTCAACGAACACGCCTTTGCCAATCTTGTGGCAGAGAAATCATTTACTGGCGCGAGGTCTACAAGCGTTAGCTAGACAAGTCTTTTAAGAACTCTGCCAGTGCTGCGCTAGCCTGGCCGACCGCACTATCAAATTCTGCCTCAAAAGCTTGCATATCAAACGCTCGTTCCTCGCGTGCAAGCAGCTCGACATCGGCCAACCGGGTCGCTAACCGCTTTAATCCCAAAGCGGCGCAAGCCGACTTCATCGCGTGAGCCTGCTGTGCGATAACAACAAAATCTGCTTCTACCAGGGCCTTGCGTAGCACAGCCCCTCGCGTTTCGAAGTCTTTGAGCACAGCTCCCGCCGTTGCCACCACAACGGGGCTGCCGACTTCATTAGCCAGTTGCCTTAAAACGACTTCGTCCAACGTTTTGATATCGTCACTGCACGCTTCCGACATAGGCTCAATATTTACCTTTGCCGGCAGCGAGGCATATTTCGTTAGGGTCGTCACTAAAGTCGCGTACGTAACAGGCTTGCTAATAAAGGCGTTCATGCCGGCAGCGAGGCAAGCCGTCCTATCCTCTTCAAATGCATTTGCTGACAACCCAATAATAGGTATTGCCGCATTCTGCGAGGTCAATTGACGAATTTTAGCGGTGGCCTGTAATCCATCCAGCTTAGGCAGGCGAATATCCATAAGAATGATGTCCAGCTGCACGCGGTCAGCAATCGCTACCGCAGAGACACCATCCTCAGCAAATTCAACCACGACCCCTGCTTTGTGCAACATCGCGCCGATTACCTGACGATTAGCTGCCGTATCCTCAACCAAGAGTACGCGTTTATCTCGCAATAGTTCTAAGTCAAGTTTCTGTTCCGTTTCAACTTGCGTAGCGCTGATAGGGGCCGTAAGTACAAGACTGAAGCAGCTGCCGTCCCCTACTACGCTTTGCACCTGTAACTTTCCTCCGAGCGCCGCCGCCAAGCGTTTACAAATCGCCAAGCCTAAACCCGCGCCACCGGCCAGCACCCCGTCACCGCGTTTAAATTCGTCAAACACTTCCGACATTTCGTCAGCCGATAAACCTGGCCCAGTGTCCTGCACAGCTATACAAAAACTTAAATCCGTATCCGTCTGGGCATCGACTCTAAGCTGCAGCGTTACACCGCCGCGCTTGGTATAGGCGACAGCATTATTAAGAAGGTTGCTGATAATCTGACGAAGCATTTGACCATCGGTATAAACGGCTGGTAGCTGCCGGTCAGGAAGTTGTAACACCGTAGTTAGCCCTGAACCTTTAGCCAAACTATCGCAACCAGCATGCAGTCCTTCCAGCAGCCCCCTTAAATCTACCACCGAAGGGTTCGACACCAAGGTATCTGATTCGATGCGAGAAAAGTCCAGTACGTTTGCTAGTTGCTGGGACAAGGAAAGTCCCCAATGGTGGGCGAGCTCAACCTGTTCCAGTTGCTCGCCGTCCAAGGCCGAGCCTTTGAGTAACTCAAGCGCCCCCAAAACCACGTTTAGCGGCGAGCGTATTTCATGGCTCATGTGGGCCAAAAAACGAGATTTCGCTTCTGAGGCCAATTCGGCATTACGTTTGGCAGCTTCGAGCTCTGATTCTTTTTGCTTCCGCTCTGAAATATCGCGCACAAAGGCAGTAAAGAACTCTTTACCTTCGAGTTCAATCGGCACTACCGTTAATTCAGCAGGAAACTCCGTGCCATCTGCACGCACCGCTGGCACTTCAATACGCTTTCTCAGTACAGGGCCCCGCCCGGTGGCGAAGTATTTCTTCATACCATCATGATGTGCTTGCCTTAGCGCCGGAAGAATAATAATTTCCGCAATGTCTTTACCTAGAACGTCGATACGTTTGTATCCAAATATATCCTCGGCCGAAGGACCAAATTCGACAACTAATCCGCTAGCATCAATCGTAATTAAGGCGTCCAAGCTAGCTTCTGCGATCGCCCGCATAACATCATCGCCACTACGCTTTGTATATTGTTTTTCTGACATCGAAACGCCTCAGACTACAGTCTTCTAATGATAAGGGGCTGGCCTCATCAGCGAGGAAAAAAGCGACTCCAGTTCCACTAACGTTATCGGTTTAGACAGCCAATGATGCACACCAACTTTACTCGCTTTCTCTCGCGCTTCTGGCCCCACATCGGCAGAAAGCGCCACCAATTGCAGGCTGGCCTTTTCTTCTTCGGTAAGCAAGGCAGCAGCAGACAAACCGTCTAATACGGGCATATGGATATCTAAAAAGACCACGTCATATGGTGCTTTACGAATCTCAGCCACTGCCTCAGCACCATTTTCAACCACAACGACCTGCTCAATCCCAAGTTGTTTCAACATCGAACACAAAACGAGTTGATTGGGGAGCACGTCTTCAGCGATCAGGATACGTAGTTCGGCGCGTTTTTGTGTAGAGCCGCCAGGCTCTAGATCATTAACTGCAGACGGTAACTGGAGGTCGTGGCCAATAAGTTTGGCCACTCTGCTGGGAGTATATACGCCTTGTAACGCGGCGAGATCATGGCGCTTTAAAACATCCCCCTGCGCGCACAGCAAGTCACCATCGGCATTTGGGTCCTGGCGATAATCTAAGTTGCACAACTTAGCCGTGGCTCTTAGCACATCGCTGACATCGGGGGCGGCGTTACCATCTACAATTTCAACCGCCGAAGAGTCTAGCCCAGCATCCTCAGGTAAGACGCCGCCCATTACCATATCAACGGTAAACACACTGCCCACTCCGAGTTGGCTTTCTACGCTAATTGAACCGCCGCTCTGTTCACAAATTTGACGGCAGATAGCCAAGCCCAATCCCGTGCCGCCATGTCGCCTAGTGACAGACGCGTCGACTTGCGAGAACTCATCAAACAACGTGGCTACTCTGGTGGCCGGAATTCCCATCCCGGTATCGCTTACGCTAATTTTTAGCATCCCGCTATCACCATTTATAGGGCGCCAGCTGACATCAATGATGACCGTCCCTTCAGCTGTAAATTTAATGGCATTGGAAAGTAAGTTAAGCAGAACCTGCCGAGTTCTATGCGGATCTCCAACTAGTTCTGAGGGCAGTAAACCTGAGCATTTGAGAAACAGCTTTAGCGATTTGTCATGGGCACTTGGGGCAACAATGTTGACGGCCTCTTCGAACACGGAACAGGCAGAAAATGGAACATGTTCAAATTGAAACTGACCCGACTCGATCTTGGCAAAATCAAGGATGTCATCGACCAAGGCTAATAATGCATTACCGCCATTTGCAATGGTTTCAATACACGTTCTCTGCTCCGCGGATAATTGGGTATTGGCTAATACACTGCTCATGCCCAAAATTGAGTTGAGCGGCGTACGAATCTCATGAGACATATTAGCCACAAAACGCGTTCTAGCCGCGGATAACAATTCCGCATTTTCTTTGGCCTCACGCAAGCTTTCTTCTTGCGCTTTTTGGACACTAATATCGCGCTCAATCGCAATAAAATTGATCAATGCCCCAGCATCATCAAACACCGGGCTGCAGTCAATCGCAGTCCAAAATGGTTCTCCACTGCGCGTATAGTTAATAATTTCGACGTTAAAAGATTTTTGCTCGGCAATACATTGCCGCATATGGTGAATCGCTTCTGGAGCGGTATCTGGGCCCTGTAGAAGCTGCCCCGGGCTAATCCCAACAGCATCTTGCAACTGATAACCAGTTTTCTCTACGAAACCGTCGTTAACCCATTCAACCTTGCCGTCCGCGCCGGTAATGATGACTATGTTGTCTGTACGCTGAGCAACTAGAGATAGCTTGCGTACTTGGTTCTGGCTTTCCGCACGTTGCTTTAGTATTAACTGCTGAGTGCTTAGGTCATAAAGCGATCCATACCACTTATTGTTGCGCCGACGGGCGCGCAGAATCATTAACGCGACGTGACCACTTTGGGTTTTTACCCCCACTTCGTCGGAGATACGGCTGGCGGTTTGCAGTTGTTCTCTCAGCAACTGGCGTGCATCTTCATTCTCGATAAAGTCGTAAATTGGCTGTCCTAGACTACTGGCATCCGCATAACCTAGCGCTCGCGACCAAGCCGGATTCAGTAGTTCCAAAGTGCCGTCTTCCGCGCAACAAAAAACCACTTCACCCAATAGCTCTACCAACGTATAGAAGGCCTGATTCCGTTGCTCCAACTCTGCGAGCAAGCGATTATTAGCTTGGACCTGAATTTGTTCTTTCACGCGCAAAAATCCCGATTCTGGAGAATGGTTTATAAATCAGTACTTACTTGAACATTGGCGTATAGCGGGAAGATTTGCTCGCAGTAGAAAGCCTGCTCAAACTCGCTGCGCCCAGATGTGCAATCTGAGAGAACTAACACTTTTAAGTCGTTATCCACTGCATGCCGACCGGTAGAGTCAATACAAAGCGATGTAACCACCCCAGCAAGAACAACTTGGTCAATATCGTTATCTCTGAGCAACTTCAATAAACCGGTGTTGGAAAAGGCATTTAGGCCTTGTTTTCCTGGCACCTCTTGGATCAGCTGCGAAAACTCCTTAAATTCATTGATCGTGGCACCACCAAAGCTGTCTTTCTGAAAAGCACCTGACTCTTTAATAGTTTTCAGAACCCCAACTGGATCTACTAATTCTTGGTAGTCAGGTGTAAAAACAATCGGGGTTGAAACCACCAAGCCAAACTCCTCACCCTTATTTTTTAGCAGCGAAAGCGTGTTTTCTAGAACCGCTCCGGCTTTGACCCCCTGCTCAATGACGGAGTGCAGGACGCCATCCTCAGAAAAGTAATCGTTTTGAAATCCGATTAACATTAACGCGCTATTTTGTAATTCCGTTTTCATGCAACCACCCTGACATCGACTATTATTAGATGACACCAGTGTCCCCCTCTTCCCATTGTTTTTTCTTACGATAAATAGTTGAAGCACTGACCCCTAAATGTGCTGCGGCTACCGCGACATTCCCTCTGCAATGCGCTATCGCCCTTTCTATTACCCGCTTTTCAACCTTCCACAAGGGAGCCAGCGGCTGCAAATCTTCATCGCCAGCAGCAGAGTTCTGAGCAACATCGATCAAGTGCGATGCTGGCTGGCCAGCGACCGAACCAATGTCATAACTAGCCAACGGCTCAGGCAGCATTGAAGCCTCTACTTGCTCACCATCCGCTAACAAAACGGTGTTATGAATCACATTCCCCAATTGGCGGACATTTCCTGGCCAAGGGTATGCCAAAAGCAGCTGCTCCACCTCCGCAGAGAACCCAGTAAATTGTTTGTTTTCCTCCTCGCAATACTGATACAACATATGTAACGCAATGCGTAACACATCATCATCTCGCTCCCGCAGCGGCGGCAAACAAACGGGAATTACATTCAGCCGGTAATAAAGGTCTTCTCTAAACGTACCGCTGGCAATTAGCTCAAGCGGATTACGGTTAGTAGCACAAACAAACCTGACGTTAACTTGCTTTGCCTTGTTACTACCAACACGCTGAACCTGGCCACTTTGAATAAAACGCAGTAGCTTTACTTGTTGATCAAGGTCCATTTCCCCAATTTCGTCTAGAAACAGTGTGCCGCCGTCAGCTTGCTCGGCGGCGCCAACGCGATCCGAGGTGGCACCACTAAAGGCGCCTTTCACATGACCAAATACTTCGCTCTCAAATAAGTCACGTGGAATAGCCCCACAATTCACTGCAATAAACGGCCCTTCAGATCGATCGCTACGCTCATGGATAGCCTGAGCACACAACTCTTTGCCGGTACCACTTTCTCCAGTCACAAATACGGCTGCACGACTTTTAGCCGCGTTATCAATAATTCTGTATACAACCTGCATAGGCAGCGAACTACCCACAAAACCAGCGTAGCCATCACGTTGAATTTGCTCTTTCAGGACCTTGAGCTCCTGAGACATGCGGTGGTTACGCATTAGATTGTCTAAGGTGGTTTTTAAACGTTCCTGACTGAAAGGCTTTTCAATAAAGTCACCGGCACCTAACCGCATTGACTTCACAGCCGCTTCAACCGAACTGTGACCTGTTATCACTACGACTTGCGTATCAACTTTCGCCGCCGTAAGCCGTTGCAAAATTTCATAACCGTGTAAATCGGGCAACTCCAGATCTAACAAGAGCACATCTGGAGACGTCTCTATGACCGCAGACAAACCTAAGTTGCCTGACTCAAACAATGACACTTCGTAGCCTATCTGCCTCAGCATTTCGCTATATAAGGCGCCGATCGGCGAATTATCCTCAATCACTATCGCTTGTAATGCACTCATGGGATCCCCATCCAATTTGCAAAGTTAACCGTATGAACAATACACCAACGCAAATTGCGTACCAATTTGCGACACCATAAAAATCAACAAGTTAGGAAAAGACGCAGCCGTAAGTCGCAATACGAGTTGCATTTTGCAACTCATATTGCGAATTCAATAGACGAGCTGTCTATCTGCCGCTAAGTATCTTTCTTAGCGGTTTTGGCTGGCCATAGCGGCCAAGCAATCAGCTCTCCGGTGCTGGCGTCGGGCAAATTCTCAACGCCGTAACCAGCGGGGTAACCGCGTGTAATACGGGCGGTACCAAACAGCACATCCCAAAAGAACAGCAGATTGCCGTAGTTGCCTTTGTAATGCGTATTAGGATCACTGGCGTGCAAACCGTGGTGAGCGGAATGGGTTGAGGGTGTCGAAATAACCCGTTCCAAAACCCACATCACAGGTCGCAGGGCTTTTATTTGGTAGAGCTTTTCATCCCAATGGACATCGCTGTGAGCACCGGTAATAACGGTCATTTTTACCGCAAGGTAATAGGCATAAACTTCACCCAGTCCTAAGTAAATCAAGATGCCGACAAACCAAAGGCTAGGCATAAAGAAGTAATACCAAAGGTTGTTGCGGTAAACCACGCGAATACTTAAATAGCTGACATCGTGGTGAGCGCGGTGCAGACGGTATAAAGGCGCAAAGCTATGCGAGAAACGATGCCACCAATACTGCATCATGTCGTCTAACACCAACAGCAGCAGAATCTGTAGCGGCAGGCCGATATTAATTAAGGCGTCAGCATAATCTGGCGCCACCGTACTGCTCAGTTGGTAGCCCAAAAACAGTACCAGTGGCTGAGTAACTAGCAACAGCGTAAAGCCGGTCACTACTTCAATAATGCCGTCGCGCGAGGTTTGGCCGCGTTTATTCCAAAAGCCAGTCTTGGCAAACTCAAACAAACCAAAAACAATAAAAACGCTAATGATGTAATACATCTCTGGTTTCATAATTACACTCCAAGAACAGCGCGGTATTTGTTAATTTACAGACAGCATAGTCAAAACACTAATCGCGAGAATTGGCCAAGGCCGTTGTCACTAATGTCAACGGACTCGCTACTGCCAACCGATTAAACAACCTTTCTCATTACACCTAAGAGTGCCTAGGCAATTCGATGTTAGCCACACGCAGCGTCACTTTTTCACATTCTCAGCAACGTTTTCAGTTTCCCGACATTGACCTCGAGAAAGGCCAAAGTTGTGCCTTAGTGGGCCCATCCGGCAGCGGCAAAACAACCTTGCTGCACCTGATCGCCGGTCTCCTGACTCCGCTCAGCGGTGACATTCAAATCGTGGGAGTAGACATTGCCCGCCTTTCGCCAGCACAACGAGACCAGTTTAGAGGCCAGCAGATGGGCATTGTCTTGCAACGCCTACACCTTATGTCAGCACTCACGGTGTCCCAAAACCTGCACCTTGCAGCAAAATTAGCCCGCTGCCCCATCCCTGCTGGCCGCATTCAGCAATTGCTGCAAGAACTGGATATCGCCGACAAAGCCGACGCTAAGCCGGCCTCGCTTAGCGTCGGTCAGGCGCAGCGTGTTGCCATTGCGCGCGCGGTTATTCATCAACCCAAACTATTGCTAGCTGACGAACCCACTTCAAGCCTTGACGACACCAACGCGCGGCGGGTTCTAACCATTCTCAAAGATCAAGCAGAGCGTTGTGGCGCAGCGCTGCTGGTGATCACACATGACGCGCGGGTAAAAGGACAGCTTGATCGCAGCTTAACCATTTCAGCGCCAGAGGCTTGCGCATGAGACTTTCACAACTAGCGTTTGCCAACCTCACTAACAAACCGCTTAGCAGCACACTAAATGTGCTGTTACTAACTCTGGCAACAGCCTCAATCGTCATGCTGCTGTTACTCGGCAAACAGCTGACCGGCAGCCTAGAACGCGACGCAAAAGGTATCGACCTAGTATTAGGTGCCAAAGGCAGCCCCGTACAACTAGTGCTGTCTTCGGTTTATCACGCCGATATCCCTACCGGCAACATCGCCTTGGCCGAGGCCGAAGCTTGGTCCAATCACCATCAAGTCAAAGCCGCCGTGCCGTTAGCACTGGGAGACAGTTTCAAGGGCGCACGCATTGTCGGTACTGAACCACAATATATGGATTGGTACCAAGCCAGGCTCGCAGCAGGCCAAAAATGGCAAGCTCCACTTGAAGTAGTAGTTGGTAGCCACGCTGCGCAGCAAGCCGGGCTAACAGTAGGCGCCAGATTTACTAGCGCACATGGGCTGAGCCCGCTAGCCAAGATACATGATCAACATCAATACACCGTAGTTGGCTTACTAGCGCCCACAGGTAGCGTTATTGATCGGCTTATTCTGACTGCCGTCGAAAGTGTTTGGATAGCCCACGGGCAACACGAAGAACACGAAGAACACGAAGAACACGAAGAACACGAAGAACACGAAGAACATAAACATGATGCCCGTGAAATTACGGCCATGTTAATTAAATATAAAAGCCCGCTAGCGGCGGTCACTTTGCCGCGCACCATCAACGCCCAATCAAAACTACAAGCCGCAGCGCCGGCCTTTGAATTAGCCCGCCTATTGCAGCTAATTGGGCTGGGCTTAGATGGCCTGATGGGCCTTGCCATCATCTTAATGATTACCGCTGGATTCAGTTTATTTGGCGCGCTTTATGCTGCCCTCAACGAACGCCGCGCGGAGCTCGCGCTGATGCGTTGCTTAGGTGCGACCCGTGCTGAGGTCATGCTGGTTTTACTATTTGAGGGCTTGCTGCTGAGTATTACCGGTGCCGTATTGGGCCTCGGCGCAGGCCATGTAACGGTTGAGCTGCTAGCGAGTTATTTACCAGCCGCAAACGGCATTAGCATCAGTGGTTGGATCTGGCTGGCAGAAGAATGGATTTTACTCGCCGGTTTAGCACTACTGGGAATCGTCAGCGCCGCTTTGCCAGCTTGGCAGGCATACCGCAGCGATGTATCAAGCATCCTCAGCCAAACACAATAATCACCTCATTTCCCAACGCTATGCCACATTCATTTTTCTCTAAGCTCGCCTACTGCGGCCTTGCACTAATGCTAAGTGCTTGCGGGCAGACAAAAGCCCCAGACAACGACAACGGCCTAAATGAACTGAGCCCCGAAGAATTACTACTCGAACCACCAGCCGAGCTGTTAGAGGCGGACGAGTTCGACATACCGCCCACCGTCATCGCGCTTGCCGACCTCAAAGGCGACTTTGAGCTAGCTGTTTTTCGCGAAGACGCCTATTTAGACGAAAATGGCCGCTGGATTCTAGACTTAGTGGTCGGCTCGTTTGCGCTAATCCCGGTATACGCAGCGAATGAACAAGGCTCCAGCATTGTCGGCATGCCGCTTCAATATCAGCACAGCCAAGGCCTAGCGGTCAGCGCTGGCCGCGACAGTAGTGGCAAAACCATTACCGACAGCCAAGGACAAGCGCTGCTAGCGTTTGATGTGAGCGGCGAACCGCGTGAAGAAACTATTGTGGTAACCGCGCAACAACAAACGCTTGAAATCGTCATTAACGTACTGAGTGCCGAAGTTAATAGTTATTCCGCACTAAACACGTTAGAAGGTGTTCTTCATTGGAAGGAGCTGATTAAAGCTGAGGTCACCCATGTTGCCGGCGGCGTCCAAGCTAGCTACCCCGCCGAACTCGCCGCGCACCATCAAACCGAAGTGCAGTTGGTGGGTTTTATGATGCCGCTAGACGCCACCGAGAAGCAAAACCATTTCATTCTGACCTCCTCGCCGCCCAGCTGTTTTTACCACATCCCTGGCGGCATCGCCGGTGGCGTTGAGGTAATGGCAAAAGAGCCTATCGCGGTTTCATGGGAGCCAATTCTGCTTAAAGGCATCTTAAAAATTTATCGACAAAACAAAGTCGGTGTCATCTATCAGCTATTAGATGCGGAGCAAGTAGACCTAGTGCTGCCAGACCCCAATTAGGGCAGGCGCCTTAACGCCTGCCCTATCTCAAGCTGCTAGAAAGAATAGCCAGCCCAAAGCCATAGCTTGTCGGTATCTACCTTGATATCGCCGGCTTGATAAGCTGCATATTTAATTCCAGCGGTGACCCCGCCTCCCAATGGGCGCACATACAAGGCGCCTAGCTCACTACCCAAATCATCAACACCGCTTGTCGCCTGTTCTGCTTCAAAGTCGTGATAAGCCAGCAGCCACTTGCCGCCGGCAAGCTTGCCCGACATGGTTAGGTAACTGTCCACCAAGCCCTCAGCGGGTGTCTGCAGAAACTGATCGGTCCAACCATTAAACTTGTGCAACGTCGCCAAAGGTGTTGCAAAGCCGGCCGCGCCATTGTCTGAACCCAATGTTTCAATACCCACACTGATTTTGATAGCACTAATGCTAGCGCCGGCCTCGACCGACCAGTAGTCAGTTTTATAGTGCGTAGCAGCTGTTTGCTGCCGCTGCTGGGCCAACTCAACGCGGTAATGCATCGGTATATCGGCCACTTTACGCTTGCCCTGATAACGAGCACCAAAGGTATTTAAGTCGTTGCCGCTGACCTCCTGATGTAACAGATAAGCGTAGGCACTTAGCTGGCCATACTCGGTTTTATGTTTGGCATTCAGTAGCCAGTCTTTAGACTTAATGTCCTTCTCGTTGGCAAAAATACGGTTGCGCTTGCTGATATAAGCGGCGCTTAAGCTTAGCGACTTGGCCGCCTGATAGCGCAGGTTCACCGCGTCAAAGGTCTGACGATCTTGACGCCAACCCACATGCCCAATAAAGCGATGGCTGTCAGCCGTAATAACCTGCCTACCTAGCTTGCCGCTAAAGCGATCCGTTTTGTATTGAATATAGGCCTGATCCAATTCCGTAAATTCGGGATCAGCCACTACCGAATATTGACTGCCACCGCCTACGGTGTCGTTATAGTCATCGACTAATGCGCTGTTGTTTTCCAGTTCCAGCAGGCCAGAAAAACCGTGGTAGCTATCACTGCTATAGGTTAAACGGCTACGCAACGTGACTGCGGTGGCGTCTCTGGCGGCATTATCTTGGTCAACGGTTTCCAGCCGAAGGCGGAAGTCGCCGCTGAGGTTATCCACTCCCTCTTCGGCAAAGCTGGGTTGAATCAGCACTGTAGCCATCACGGTACTGGCGGCGAGCATAGGTAAATTTTTCACTGCTTGCTTACTCCTAAGTTTAAGCATGTTGTTGTTTTAATCCGTCCGGGCTTCAAACAAAAAAGGCACCCAGTAAAGCCTCCGCCGCTGCAGAAACTCACTGGGCGCCTTTGCCCGAATCAAAATGAATACGCGCGCCGTTGCGCGTGGGTTAAGTTGCCCCGATTACGAGGCGTGCAAAAGTTCAGAAACCTGAATAACGCTGGCCGCGACTTGCACTAATGGCTGCGCCCGGTTCATCGCCGCCTGACGCATAACGCGATAGGCCTCCTGCTCAGAAAGCTTTTTCTTCTCCATCAAAATGCCCTTGGCTCGCTCTACAAGTTTCCGTTCTCGGAGCTTGGTCTTAGCATTTTCTACATCGTTAATAAGCTGTTGGCGGGCCTGAAACCGCATGCTAGCCAACTCAGCCAATAAGGCCGCTCGTTGTTTTGAGCATTCGCCTAAAACATAAGTGCTGGCACCCGTTTCCACCGCTTGAGCCAACAACGCTGGCTGATGCTGTTGTACGCAAAGAATCACCGGGCAAGGTGAGTGAGCATCTAGCTCTTTTAGTTGCTGCACCGTCGACAGGCTCAATGCATCTAATACCAACACCAATAATGCTGGCGAGCTAGAACCCATTGCCACGCTAACATCTAGCTGGTTTTGGCTACTCACTTCGCAAACGTAACCAGCTTCACGTAAACCAAAGCGCAGGCTGTCTATCAATGACTCTGCATCGCGACATACCAGCAACTGGGCAGATTGCGGAGAAGACATGGTGGAACCCTAACTAAATCTTGTGCACTGCACCATGCAACTGCCGTGCCAACTTAATTTCCTCAGTCAGATCAAGTGCTGATCAGATGGCGCGCAAAGCCAATACAGAAAACGTATTTAGCGTTTTACTGGGAATACAAAAAGCTTGGCCGCACAGCCAGCCTCTAACAAGAGGCTTGCCAATGCAGGCAAGCCCCCTTGGCGGGAAACTAAGACAAACAAAAAAGGCCGGATAAACATCGGCCAGCGATTGGAGACAAAGATGAGTCAACAGCATTACGACGTGCTAATTATTGGCGCCGGCCTGTCAGGTATTGGTATGGCTTGCCATATCAGCAAAAAACTACCGAATAAGTCCTATGCCATTCTGGAACGTCGCCAAGACATCGGCGGCACTTGGGATTTGTTTAAATACCCCGGTATTCGCTCAGACTCAGACATGTTTACCTTTGGCTTTAAATTCCGCCCCTGGATGGAGCCCAAGGTGCTGGCTGACGGCCCGTCAATTAAGTCCTATATGAAAGACACCGCGCATGAATATGGGGTAATGGACAAGGTTCATTTCGGTGTCACCATTACCAAGGCTTGCTGGAGCAGCGAAACCAGTACCTGGACGCTAACAGCGCATAACGAACAAACCAAAGCCGCCTTGGAGTTTAGCTGCAACTTTTTAGTGCCATGCACCGGCTATTACAACTACGACACCGGTTATATGCCCGACTTCGCTGGTGTTGACCAATTCAAGGGCAAACTATTTCACCCTCAACACTGGCCTGAAGACCTCGACTACAGCGGTAAAAATGTTGTTGTCATCGGCAGTGGCGCGACCGCCGTTACCGTAGTACCGGCCATGACTGACAAAGCCAAGCACGTCACCATGCTGCAACGCTCACCGACCTATATTGCCTCGGTACCAGCACAAGACCCATCAGCCATTTGGCTGAAGAAAGTACTGCCAGACAGCTGGGCCTTTAACATTATTCGTTGGCGCAATATTCGCATTCAACTGGGCTTGTTTTACGGTTCAAAACGCTTTCCTAATTTCTTCCGTAAGTTCTTCTTGGCTGGTGTGAAACGCCAAGTTGATCCGGAACAAATGAAGCACTTCACCCCTAGCTACCAACCTTGGGATGAGCGACTTTGTGCGGTACCTAATGGCGACTTATTCAAGCGCCTTAAAGAAGGCAAATGTTCGATCGTTACCGACCATATTGAAACCTTCACAGAAACCGGCATTAAGCTTAAATCTGGCCAAGAGCTGCCGGCAGACATTGTGGTCAGCGCCACCGGCCTAGACCTACGCCTACTGGGCGGCATTGATATTGAAGTCGACGGCCACGTACGCCAACAAAACAAAGTACTAACCTACAAAGCCGTATTGGTGCAGGACGCTCCCAACTTTGCCGCTATTTTTGGTTACACCAACGCCCCGTGGACCATGAAAGCCGATCTCGCAGCCAGCTATATCTGCCGCCTCATCGAGCATATGGACAGCAAGGGTTACCAGTCGGTAGTGCCGCGTGACTTTGAAGGCAACGCCGTCGAAGACCAATCCGCACTCGACGGCTTAAACTCAGGCTATGTACGCCGCGGCGCGCCCATGCTGCCGCGCCAAGGTAAGAAAACCCCTTGGCGAGTGCTAAACCACTACAAAAAAGATCAAAAGATGCTCTTAAAAGACCCGATCGAAGATGGCATCTTGGTCTTTGATAACCCCGAGATACCGGCCGAAATGCTAGAAAAATTAGCTGCCGAAACGGCCTAGCCCTAAAACAAAAACAAAAAAAGCGGCCAACTGGCCGTTTTTTTTTTGGGGCTTTATACACCACTGGCCGGCTAGTCTTCTGCCGTTTCTGTATTCCAGCCCGTCAGCAGTAAGGTAGCACCGACGGCAATGGCAAGACCCACCCAAGGGCTAAAGACGGCAAGGCCCATGGCGATTAGCAGTACCGTGCCACGCTCGGTATTATCACGAGGCATCGCCATCGCCACATAAGAGCAAGCAAAGCCGGTTAACACTAGCGTTAAGGATAAGGCGATGCCCATTAACGGCTTTAAGCCGGTTAATAATGGCAATGCCAAAAATAGGACCGGCAGCCCCATTAGGTAATAGCTCTGGATACCCGAATGCAGGTTCTCAACGGCACCTTTGCCCTGCTTCCAGCGTTCCGCGATGACCACGTGCACACCCGTCCATAAGGTGCCCTGCGTGGGGAAAAATGGCGCCGTGATCGCCATCACCACATTTCGAATCGCTATCGATAGGTGACTGCGATTCGTGTTGATTTCTATCGGCTGGTCCGGGCGTTTCTCCTGCGCCTCGGCTAACACGGCATTGCCGGTAACCAAGTCACCAAACAACAGTACGTAGCCAATTAACGCCACCGGCGCACCTTTAATAAACATATCCGCATCGGGCCAACCAATCGCGAATGGTGAGACTTTGTCCCATAACTCACCCAGCGGCGGTATCAACCAGCCCCATTGAATTTCGTAGTTCACCTCACCAACCAGCGGGCCAACAATCGCCGCCGCTAAAAAGCCTGGCAATAAACCCAAGGCTGCCAGCATGGCGATGAACTTGTGATTTTCACGCATCCGAATTAACGGTGCCGAAAACATCAGTATCAGACAAATCGCACAGGCCAGCGTTGTCGCCACCGGGGCTTGCAGCAAAAATTTTTCCGCGTCATCAACAAACACCCGTTTCAAGGCGGCAATACCGGCCCCCAGAATTAAGCCAGCTTTAAACGCCGTCGGCAGCCAACGCATCAAGCGCCCGCCGAGTCCAGTAATGCCAAAGAACACCAACAAGGCAACAAAATCCAACGTGATTGCGGTCATGGCCTGAAAGCGCTGTGTCGGGTCGGCCCAAGTGACGGCCACAAACCCTAAGGCCAGCGGCAAAGCCGGCGTAATCCAGCCCGGCGCATAGGGTTCGCCAAACACAATCGAAGCCGAAGCAATTAATGTCGTATGGATTAACGACATTGCCACCGCCTGCTCAAAGCTCAGGCCAAACATGCCAACAAAAATCGGCACCAAAGCTAGGCCGGTCGCGGCAGCGACAAACAGGCCTTGTAAAAACTCAGGCCATAACAGGCGAGTATGTAAAAAAGGAACACGGGCCGTAAATTTGGCTTTTCCGGGGCCCCAATGCCAACCCGGAGCCGGATCGCTGCGGTGCTGAGCTTGCTCAGTCATCACTTATCTCCCAACGCATAAGGCCGCTAAGCTGCCTTGTAGCTCTTAATGTTATTACCGCCTAATTAGATAAGGCGTGATTCGAGAGTAAGATTTATAACGCTGATGTGCAAATCGGCACTAAGGATAACTAAAGCCAAAGACAGATAAATTCAAATGGTAGCGGGTGCCCTTCAGCTCACCTTCTTTAAGCAACACACCTTGTGCAACCAAATCATTCAAATCACGCGTGGCCGTAGCGCGTGCTGCCTGCGTAATGGCGATATAGTTTTTCGTACTGAGACCACCTTCAAAGCCTTTCAGGCCCTGCGCAAAGATTCGCCCAACAACCTTTTCTTGGCGCGTATTTAGCCGCCCCTGATAATGTTGGTAAAACTTCGCCTTGGCCAAATGGAAACTCACTAAGGCCAATGTAAGCTGCTGTCCTTCTTGCGCTACTTGAGCAAAATATTCAAGCCAAGTCTGCACGGTCAATTCTCGGTTATTTGCTGCTAAAGCAGAATAGTAATCTGTGCGCTTATTTTGAATAGCCATCGACAATGACGTTAACGATGGTGCTCCAATCGCCTGTGCCAAAGCTTTTTCCGCCAACGCACGCGCGATCCGCCCATTACCATCTTCAAACGGGTGAATCGCGACAAAATACAAATGTGCAAGTGCGGCTCTAGTTAGAGCCGGCATCGGTGATGTGCCTTGTGGAGCGGTCTTATTAAACCATCCGATAAAAGCAGCCATCTCAGTAGGCACGCGCTCTGAAGGCGGGCCTTCAAAATGAACTTTATAACGGCCATATGCGCCAGAAACCACTTGAATTGGCTCTAAGCTCTTTCGGTAATCACCAATGGTATCGATACCCCATTGGTTAGCCATCAAGGCAATATGCCAATTGCACAGCATGTCTTTACTGAGCGGTGCTGAAAAGTTACGGAACAAATCCACCATCACTTCCGCCACACCTGCTTCCGGCCCACTTACTCTTGGTCTTGAGGGTAACGGTTTTAACCCCAGCTGTTTTTGCAGTGACGACTGAACGCTATCCCGATCGAGCAACTCACCCTCTATCTCCGATGTTTTAAGGGCTTCGTCCAGTAAAACACTCACCATCAACTGACGCTTCTGGTCGTCAGAAACATGCTGATAACTACCCACGATCACCCCGGCATTCTTCATAAACGCAGCTTCCTGCGCCATTAGTAGATTGCTGTCGTAGATAAAGTTAGGCCACTGTTTTCTCTGCCAATTCCACATAATGAGTTATAAAATGTTCATTTATAACTCAAATTATTGCAATTTATGAGCTATAAAACACTATTTATTGCATCATTTACACTCTCGGACGACTTTTGAGCATTAAAAATGCCACTACGACGATTCCACTCAGGCGGCATGAACAGGTGCTTTACACCCGCCCATAGGCCCTTAGCGGTGAACACGTCACGCCACATGTCTAAGAACTCGTGGAAATTAAGGGTTAATACATTCTTAGAATCCACTTGTTCAACAATGCCGTATTCCACCGCTTCTACTTCTGGCTCATAGGTACCAAATAAGCGGTCGAAAATGATCACAATACCGCCGTAGTTTTTGTCGATGTATTGCTCATTACGGCCGTGATGAACACGGTGAGCCGATGGTGTGTCAAAAATAAATTCGATCACCGGGTGCAGCTTGCCGACACTCTCAGTGTGAATAAAGAACTGGTAAGCCAAGTTGCAGGCATACAAAGCAAACACCACCGCCGGATTTACGCCCAGCACCACTAGCGGCATAAAGAACAACCACCAGCCAGTAATGCTATACAGCAGGCTTTGACGCATGGCGGTGGTCATATTCATTTCTTCACTGCTGTGATGTACCACATGGGCGCTCCAGAACCAACGTACCCGGTGGCTGGTGCGGTGGAACCAGTAGTAACAAAACTCCACGCCCAAGAAGATCAACGGCAACGTCCACGCATTTACGGGGATATCAAATAGACGGTTGGAGTAGAACCAGGCCACGGCTGCACCTGTAAACAAGGTGTGAGCGATCACCTCAAAGACTTGGTAGCTACCACCCAAAGATAAGTTCGCCACAATCTCTTTGAAATCAAACTGGCTCCACATGCGGTGGTTTGGGCCACGGCGCTTACGCACATGTAGCTCCATCGCAAATCCCATCAGGAACAGCGGTGTGCAGCCAATTAAAATCACTTGCTTCCAATCAATGTCAGCACCAAATATTTCGGTTAGTACATTCAGTAGTTCGTTGAACATGCCCGGCTTCTCGCCATCCGTTGTTTTTTGATGGCATGCATTTTGAGCATGCAGTGCAATTAAATATTGACAGTCCGGGACTGTTTTTTGACAATTCCAGACATGGCTACCCCGATACAAGGCGTTGTTCCCGTCACCTATGTGCAGCTGCTCTATGACTACCTGGGCGCGCAGGGTATTGATGCCGAAGACTTACTCGGCCCAGCGCCGGTAGCCGAACAAGGCATTGGCCGCTTTCCGGTGCAGCAATGGCAGTTATTGCTAGAGCGCTCTGCTCAGGCCCTAGATGACCCCCTGCTTGGCTTGCATGTCGGTGAGACTATTTCGCCTAAACACCTCGGTGTCTTGGGTTATGTATTGTTGGCCTGCGGCACGCTCGGGGCTGCCCTGCAGCGGCTAGAGCGTTATCACCAACTGATCTACGACGTTAACCCCATGCAGCTTGAAATGAGCGGTGACCAACTGCAGCTGGTATGGGGCCAAGAGATGGGACGCCCCGGCGCACTGGTAGATGAAACCGCCGTTGCCGCCCTTATACACTTCTGCCGCGATGTAACAGACCGCCCCGACTACGCGCCCATTAGCGTTAGCTTTATTAATGACCCACCCAGCGATATCGCTGCTTACCAAGCTTGGTTTGGCTGCGAGGTTTTATTTGGGCAAGCGGAAACCCGTGTTGCGGTGCGCGCACAAGCCTTACAAACGCCTCTGCGTAGCGCTGACCCTGCACTCATCGACATTCTGCAGAAACAAGCCGATGAGCTACTTCGCAGCTTGCCGCAAGCCGACAGCCATAACGTCAGTAACACGGTGCGGCAGCAGTTAACACAGCAAATGCGTGACGGCGAACCCAGTGCCGAGGCAACCGCAGCAGCCATGCATATTACTAGTCGCACGCTGCACCGGCGGCTGGCCAACGAGGGCACCAACTTTCGGCTACTGTTACAGCAAACACGCCACCAGCTGGCGCAACAGTACCTGCAGGATTCACGCTTACAGTTAGTCGAAGTCGCACAGCTGCTAGGCTATTCAGAACAAAGTGCGCTGAGCCGGGCATTTAAAGACTGGAGCGGCCAAACGCCGGCGCAATACCGCCGCCAAGCCACTCACTAATCGCGGCTATAGGACATAGATATGACACAAGCCATTCCAGAACTATTCCAATTTCGCTACGCGATGTTCCCGGAAAAGGCACGCTGGGCATTAGATGCCAAGGGTATTAAGCACGGCCGTCGGTCAGTCATCCCCGGGCTCCACCCGCCAACCATGCTTAAGTTGGCCGGACAAATGAGCACCCCTGTGCTACGCCTAACAAATGGGGAGCTACTGAAAGATTCAACTGCGATTGTGGAATGGGCCGACCAGCAGAGCAAACAAACGCCACTGTATCCAACCGAACACGCTGAGCAGGTCAAAAAACTAGTGGCAGAGTTTGATGAACTTGGCCCACATGCACGGCGCGCCTATTTTTACGAATTATTAAAATCACCGGCTTTTGCGGCTGATTTATTTAGCTACGGCCACCCGGAAAAAACCCGCAGCCGATACCGCCGAGGTTTTGCCGCCGTTAAGCTGATCATGCGCGTAGATATGAAAATAACCGCTAAGCAAGCGACCATTAGTGCAGAAAAAGTGCAGGCCGGCTTGGACAGAATCGCAGAACTGAGCGCGGCTAATGGCTATCTGGTTGGAGACGGTTTTACCGCCGCCGACCTCACCGCGGCGACGGTATTAAGTGTTTGCTGTTTTCCGAACGAATACCCTGTTCCTATCCCAAAGCCGCGCCCGGACAACTTGCAGCATTGGCTACAGCGCTGGGCCGAGCACCCAGCGATCACTTGGGTACAGCGCATCTATGCGCAACATCGGCCACGTTCTGTCGCCAGCTATGACAAAGCCAGCGGTGCTGATTAAGCCCTAACTAAGACAGCGGGCGGGCACGCAAGCGGCGCCCGAAGACCATCAGCAGCAAGGTTAGCAACAGCGCCATAGCATTAACGGCACCACCGCCGCCATTACCATTCGCGGCTTCAGAGCCACCGGCACCGCCATCTTCAACCGCTTTGCCGCTGTCGTCACACTCAGCGATTTGCTCAGCCACCTGTTTCACCATAGACGCCCACTCGTCGGCACTAAAGTTGGTGCTAAAGCCATAAGCATCCGGGTCTTGAATATCGCCATCGCGGTAATCGAGGCCAAAGCTATGTGACATCCGCACTGCGGTCATACACTTTTTTGGCACCACGGTAATTTTCTGGCCTTGGAAACCACTGGCTTTGTAAGCGCCCTCACCCGCGGTAGACGACCAAGTTTGGTAGGCATAACGACCATTAGACACCTCGGTCATTTGGGTCATGGCTTCCACCCAATAGTCTGGCAACACGCGCCGACCATCTGAGTTAACGCCGCCATTGCGCATCACCTCGCCGAAGCGAGAAAAATCATGTAGCCGGGCGTACAGGCCTTGCGAGGCCAAGACGCCACCTTCACGGTCGGCAATCATCATGGCGTCACCTTGTGCGCCCATTGGAATCCAAATTTTCTCGGAAATGATTTCGTTATACGGTTTGTCGTAGATCAGCTCTAACATCCAAGCCAACACTTGCGTGTTACCACTGTTGTAACGAAACTCGGTGCCTTGCTCATACACCTTAGGCAACGCTTTCAGAAATTCGTTACGCGTTTGGCCCAACTGCCCTTGCGTGTAGTAATCCAGCATTACCTGCACCCACTGTTCTACTTGGGTGTTTTGCGCCAACACCGGGGTGTCTTCGTCCCAGTGCACGCCAGACTCCATTTGCAGGATGTTCTCAACCGTTACGGTTTCCCAGGCTGTGCCAACTAGCTCGGGAATATATTTCTCAATTGGATCTTGCAGACTGTCGATATGCCCCTCGTCGAAAGCGATGCCCACAGTCGCGGCGATAAACGTTTTCGTTACCGACCAAGGTTGGTGGCGAACTTCGGCGCTATAGCCGTTGTTATACAGCTCATCTACCAGGGCACCATTCACCACAAAATTCACCATGTCGGTTTCTGTGGTGTTCATAAAATCTTCAACCGTCTTAGTCGCGCCATCCCACTCATAGGTAAGTTGCGATGTGTCTTGCAGCGCTTCCGGTAATGGCGAAATGTATTCACCGTTGGCGACATGCACGTTCGGCGTCCAAGCCTCAGGTTTAGCAATGTCGGTTGGCGACGGAATTTGCACGTTGCCGTTAATTAAGGCCTCTTGTACCCAGGTCGACCAATAGGTCGGATTCATCCAAACATTCAGAAAACGATCCGATAGCATCTGATCGACCGTTGGCATACCTAAGATCGGCCCATCATTGTCAGGCGCAGGCTGACCGTCTTCTAACTGTTCTTGGTTCATCGCTATCAAGTCATTCATGACTAAATCTTGAACTTCTGCTGCGATTTGGTCACTTACTAACTCTGCCAAGCGTGCCTGTGCTGAAAAGGGCAAGAGTGATGCTGCCATCAGCACAGTTAGGACAGTTAAAAAACGGTTTAGAGACATCGTGATTCCTCCCTACGGTCAGCTCAACATACCGCCGCAGATAATAATAATTGGATTAGCTTTAATAGTTTAACTGAGTTTCGATTCAATTTAATAGGGCTATTAACGCGAATCGAGCCGATTAACCCTGATTGCCTTAATTATTTGCCGAGGCATTCGATAGAATAAACGCCCACTTAAGGATCAACTATGTCATTCAAACTCAAACAACGTTACGGCCAAACCGCCATGGTCACTGGCGCTTCTTCTGGCATTGGCAAGGCCTTTGCCCAAACGCTGGCGGCCGAAGGTATGGACTTAGTGATTGTGGCCCGTCGCGAGCAAGCTTTAGTTGAGCTCGCGACACAACTGCAATCAGCACATGGCGTTCGTGTCACCTGCATTCCACAAGACCTTACGGCGCTAGACGCGGCCGATAATCTTGGCACCGCGCTGAATGAGCAAAACATTGAAGTTGACCTACTAATTAACAACGCTGGTGTTGGTACACATGGTCGTTTTGAAGAGCTCGATCTAGACCGTGAGAAAGCTATGATCCAGCTAAATTGCCAGCTACCAGTAGCGCTAGCGCACAAACTGCTGCCGGGCATGAAAGCCCGTGGCCGCGGCGGCATTGTGATGCTAGCCTCGGTTGCTGGACAAATGCCAGTGCCCTATATGGCCGCCTACTCGGCCAGTAAAGCCTTTATGCGTTTCTTTAGTGAAAGCCTATGGGGCGAGCTACGCGGCACGGGCGTCGATATTGTGTCGATTTCACCGGGTGACACGGCCACCGAGTTCCGCCAAACGGCTGACCTAAATAACAAATTCCCGATTCCGCCACGCACGGCGCAAGATGTGGTTAACACCAGCCTTAAGGCGCTAGGTAAGAAGACCTCAGTGGTTGACGGCATCATGAACAAATTGACGGCTTGGTGGGCTACTTGGGCACCGCGTAAGCTACTTATTTTGATGAACGCCAAACTTTGGAAGGTCTAATGCTGCAATCGTTTTCTGTGTCTGTTTCACAAAACTTTAAAGCGCCGGTCGCTGACGTCTTCGCGGTGCTATCTGATCACAACCAATTAAAGCGCGTCTTCGGTATTCCCGTCACGCGTATCAAAGACGGCAAAGATTCTGCCAACGGCGTTGGTTCAGTGCGCCGCTTAGGACCGCCGCCATTTGGCGTGCAAGAAACCGTTACCGCGGTAGAACCCAATGCCCGCATTGATTACGTCATTAGCAAATTTGGTGGCCCTGTGATGAACCACCGCGGCAATCAGCGCTTTAGTGAAAAAGGCAGTGGTTCCGAGCTGACTTGGGAGATTAATTTCTCTTCATTGCCTGGCTTAGGCCACGGCGTAGCCAAAGTCTTAGAAGCCGCTCTTAGCCGCGGACTGGCCAAACTTAACCAGCAGCTATAAAACCACTTTTACGACTGCCGGCTAATAAAGTCTGAGACCAACTTAGCCAATAATCGCGGTTGGCTAAGCGGCAACCAATGACCGCCGTCAACGGTCACTCGGCTAAAATTGCGCACGTAACGCGGCAAATCATCGTAACTGCTTGGTGACAAAAACCGATCGCCGGTAGGCACTACCAGCTGCACAGGCACACCCACCTTAACCGGCTGCGGCTTGAATAGGCTAGGCAGAATATTGGCACGATATAGCTGAATGCCATTGATCGCGTCGCGCTTTTGGCTGGGCCGTGGCTTGACCGCTGTGCCCTCCATCCAACTCAACACTTTGTACCACTGCCGCGCCCAACCGAGACGCCAAGGCAAAGACCCCAGCAGCGGGATGTGGAACGAAAACACGTACCAAGACATTAGCAGCTGCTTAGTTGCCGCCCACAAGTTCTTCGGCGTCGGACGACTCAACCTCAGCCGCATCACATGCCCTGCGTAATCCAATCCGGGGCCAGAAATGCTAGTAAAGCTAGCAATGCGATTAGCTATTTCAGGCTGATTAACAAAATACCAACTTTGCACCGAACCCCAATCATGCCCCACCAAATGGACTTTCTGATTCGGTGCTAAAGCATCTAACACCGCGACAAAATCAGCTGCCAGCTTTTCATGTTTGTAGTCACGCACATGCGGCGGAATATCCGACTCGCCCGTGCCACGCACATCGTAAGTCAGCAAACGGTAGTGACCTGTTAACTCGGCAACTACGCCACCCCACACAGTCTGGTCATCGGGATAACCATGAATTAATAGCACCGTTGCTCGATCAGCCGCGGCGTATTCTTTAACGCAAAGACGGACGTTATCGGCCGCTGTGACGGTATGTGATAGCACGTACTTGATATCTATAAAAGGGATTACTAATAAACCCCAGTCGCAAGCGAATTACAAGCCTAACGATGACCGAGTCGAGCCCGCCAACACAAAAAAAGGGCCACCTAGGTGGCCCCCAAAAATTGGACAGCGTAGTTTTACCGGCTTTGGAAAATGGAGGTTGGTAAAACCATCAACGCTGTGCCGTCCTCCCGAAGGCGATTTTTTAGGCGGCCTTAACCCCTGCGTTTTGATAACCCAAGTTTTCAGCCAATAAAGCCAAGGCTTTTTCGGTGTCACCTTCGTCGACTGGGTCATACCAAGGATTAAAAAACGCTAGGTGTTTTTTGGCCAAGAAACCAACCGACGGTAGGTTGCCTTGCTTAGCCTGACGCGACCATTCACGCCAGAACCAAGGGCGGAAAACGCCCGGTTTCTTGCCGGCAAAACGCGGGTCTTGCGCCATGATATTGGCGGCGCCATCTGCCCATAAGCCAATAATCACCGGGAACACAATCGCACTGAGGTAATAGCGTGAAATGTAAGTGCCGCCTAGATGGCGGTAGACATCAAACGCCACCGAGCGATGCTCGATTTCCTCTGCGCCATGCCATTTCAACAAATCAAGCAAGGTTGGGTCAGCGCCCTGCTGTTGCCAGATTTGGTTTTCAACAATGTATTCGCCCAACACACAGGTCATATGCTCAATGGTGGCAACCAAGCCAAGGCGTAATACCAGCCATTGATGCTCTAGACGTTTCGGCACCTTGTAGCCAAACGGCTGATCGGCTCCTACCACTTTTAAGACCCAGTCAATCTTGCTGGTGACTTGTTTGGTTTTGATTCCGTGAGCCTGTAGATAATCCTCTGTGGCACTACTGTGAGCCTGCGCGTGTTGAGCCTCTTGGCGCACAAAGGCTTTTACGTCCTTCTGCAATTTTTCATCGGCAATATGCGGCATCGCCTTGTTAAATAGGCGGCAGAACCAAAACTCACCAGCCGGCAATAGCAGGTTAATCTCATTCACGAAATGACTGGTAAATGGCTGCTTGGGAATCCACTCCAGCGGCGTGTTTTGCCAGTCGTAATTCACCCGCCGCGGGGTAATGTCGTAATGCGTGGTTGAGCCAGTGGCTTGCTGTTTAAACGGCCCCCAGAAAGACGCCGCTTGTAGGCGCTGCTTCGCGCGGTCATCGACCGCCACTTTGGCTTTCTTCCAAACCGTAGAGCGCGAGCTACAACCTTTTTCAACAAAGCTAACAAACTCCGCTGCCGCCTTAGCCACCTGTTTGGCATGACTGATCGGTGACCAGTGTCCACCCACCAAATCGCGTTGCCAGCAATTTGGCGCCCAATAGACACAAGCCCTCGCCATTTCTTTGGTGACAAAGTGATCATCTTCTGGAATGAGTAGCTGTACTGGCACCTCGGTAAAACGGCGGCGTGGGTTCTGCAGCTGAGGTAAAACGTTGGCACGATATAACTTCATACCCAGTAAACCGTCGCTGGTTTGTGTGGCATTTTTATCAGCTTGCAGACCTTCAACATGCTTTAACAAACGCGGCCATGCGCGACCCACTACGCCGCGCCAAGCCAGCTCGCCCAACACCGGCACATGAAAAGCCGCCACATACCAAGAGTGCAATAGTTGTGACAAACCGGCGCGCAACTTAGAGGGGCGCAGCTGGTCTCGGGCCCAAAAACCAATATGGTCCAAACTAGGCCCAGAGATGGAGCTATAAGAAGCGATACGTGCTTTAGCACCCTCTTCTGTCACCGACTCCCAGCTTTGAATCGAGCCCCAGTCGTGTGCCAATACATGCACTGACTTATCAGGACTTAACTGGTCAATTACAGCGTGAAAGTCGGCGCTCAAACAGTTCAATTTATAGGCCCGCTGCTGGCGCGGTTTATCCGACTCGCCGGCGCCACGAACGTCGTAGCTAATCACGCGAAACTGCGTATTCAATTCCGGCGCCACAGCGCTCCAAACGTTTTGGTTATCCGGATAACCATGCACTAAAACGATGGTCGGCGCGTCAGCTTTAGGCCATTCACGCACGGCTAAATTAACGCCGCCGTGGCCACTCACACTATGTTCAATAATCGTAGTCATAACATTTCTCCTACACCGTGATTAGGCGGCACTCAGCAGACTGCCCGTCAGGCGAGCCAGCCGGTTGCGTTTAGGAATAGGCACGGTTTTTTTAGGGCTTTCAGCGGACGTTTTTACTTCACACACAGCCGGGTCGAAACGACGTGTCATGGCGCGGTAGGCAAAAGTAAAGCCAGGCCAGAGCGTCCAGTTTTTGCCTTGGTCGTCTAGATACCAACTCTGGCAACCGGATGCCCAAACCGTGCTTTTCATGGCGCCTTGAATACGGCCCACAAAGTGTCGCTGCGCTTCTGGTTTTACATCCACTAACGACCATTGGTTTTTACGCGCCTGCTTCAGCGCGTCGGCCACATACTGAATCTGCGACTCGATCATATACACCATCGAGTTGTGTCCAAGACCGGTATTCGGGCCCATAAGGAAATAGGCATTCGGGAAACCGGCGGTATGAATTCCCATATAACTCTCAGCACCGGCTTTCCAAGCGTCCTGAATTTTGAGGCCATTACGGCCGCTGAAATTCATATTGGCTATCGCGTCTACGGTTTTAAAACCCGTTGCGTAGATAATTACGTCAACGTCATACTGTTTGCCGCCAGAGTCTTTGATGCCAGTTTCAGTGACTTGGTCGATACGCGCGGTGACAACATCTACATTCGGCTTCGCCAACGCCGGATAGTAATCATTAGAAATTAATACACGCTTACAACCCATATCAAATAGCGGTGTTACCTTACGGCGCAAAACGCGGTTTTTAATCGACTTGTTGATATTGTGACGCGCCACCAGCTCCATGCCTTTTAGCAATGGCTTGGCGTAGCGGAAGGCGACAAAACGCACTTCATGTTGGTTGTAAATTAAGTCGCGCGACAGGTTCTGCACAAACGGCACTTTGGCAAATAGAGCTTTTTCGCGTTCGCTATATTCGCGGTCTGGTTTTGGCATCACCCAAGGCGCCGTACGCTGGAAGCTATAAAGTTTTTCTACCTTGTCGGCGATCGCCGGAATGATTTGGATGGCACTGGCACCGGTACCAATAACAGCGACTTTTTTGCCAGTGAGATCAATATCGTGATTCCACTCAGCTGAGTGAAACGCAGGACCAGTAAAATCGTCGGCGCCGTCGAATTTAGGCAGTTGAGGAATATGCAAACCGCCAATACCTAAGACTACGTTTTTCGCTAACACTTCATTGCCGTTAGCAAAGCTCAGGTTCCACTGACACAGCTCATCATCAAAACTAGCCGCTGTTAACTGATGCCCATAGCGGATATGCGGCAGCAGGTCATGCTTACGCGTTACATCTTTTAAATAGGCATGAATCTCTGGCTGGGTGGCAAAAGCGCGCGTCCAGTCAGGGTTCTGTTCAAAAGAGAACGAATACAAATGCGACGGCACGTCACATGCACAGCCTGGGTAAGTGTTTTCACGCCAAGTACCACCCACATCAGCGGCTTTTTCAAATACTGCAAAGTCCTCAACACCGTCTTTTTTTAGACGAATGGCCATACCTAAACCCGAAAAACCGGTTCCAATTACCGCCACTTCTAAGGCTTTTACTGACTTCATTTTCCTAACCTCTATTAAATTATTGCCATTGCCGCTTTGCGAATTAGTTAGATAAATCAAATATTTAGCTACAGCAAAGCGGTTCAAATACAACAAAAATTAAATTTCATGTTACATTGTTACACTAATCAATGTAATCATTGTTTGGTGTTACAGTCAAAACCGTTTCGATAAAGAGGGTTATAGATCCTTCTGATGACCGAACGGCATGGCTAGCCAATTACAGACGAGAGGTCTACGCATGAAGAATTTAAGAAACCAAGTAGTCGTCATTACCGGCGCTGGATCAGGTATCGGCCGCGCATTGGCGCAGCAACTCGATAAACAAGGCGCCTTGCTGTCACTATCAGACGTGAATAAAGACGGCCTCAAAGAAACCGTCGATTCACTCGGTCGTAAACACTTTAGTCAGCTATTGGATGTTGCCGACCGCGAAGCGGTTTACGCCAATGCCGAAGCTACCGAGGCACGGTTTGGCCCAGCTAGTGTTGTCATCAACAACGCCGGTGTCGCCGTCGCGCAGACCATCGAAGACCTCAGCTACGAGGACTTTGAGTGGGTGATGGACATCAATTTCTGGGGCATGGTTTACGGCAGCAAAGCTTATTTGCCGCAACTCAAACAGCATAAAGAAGCCGCTGTTGCCAACGTATCCAGCGTGTTTGGTTTGTTCTCACTACCTACCCAAGGCGCCTATAACGCCAGCAAATTCGCCATTCGCGGATTTACCGAAGCCTTACGCTCAGAAATGGCCGGCACTGGCGTCAGCGTGCACAGCATTCACCCCGGCGGCATCCGCACAGATATCGCTAAGAACTCTCGCTTCTATGTCGGTCCAGGCCAAATTACCGACCAGAAAAAAGCCACTGGCTTGTTCGACAAGGTCACGGTAACGACGCCACAAACCGCCGCGAAAACGATTATTAAAGGTATTCAACGCAAGCAAGAGCGCATTTTGATCGGGCCTGATGCCCGCGTATTCGACGCCATGCAACGCAGCATGCCGGTTCAGTACAGCAAAGTGGTCTCGCTCGCTGATAAAGCCTCGAAATTCATCGGCAACAAGGTTGCCTAAACCCGATCCGGGACAGACCCATTTGGGTCTGTCCCAACACTTTCTTAGGAGAGAGTCATGACTAGTCCAATCAGAGTGAATCCGGTACGCCGTAACCTGAAGTTTGACTTTAATTACGAGCGCCTAAACGACTGGCACTACAACGGCCGTAATATCACCCATTTTATGAATACGTTGTCGATCTTCTTTCCAGAAGGCGAGCAGTTTTTTATCGACTCGGTACGCTACTACCGCGACAAAGGTGTGATTAAAGACCAAGAGCTGCTAAACGACATCCGCGCGTTTATTGGCCAAGAGGCGATGCATAGTCGCGAACACGAAGAATTAAACGAGGAAATGGAACGCCAAGGGCTAGGCGCAGCGGCGAAAGACCGCGCGGTTGGCAAACTGCTTAAGTTTGGCCGCTGGGTGTTGCCGCCGTCATTTCAGCTATCTATTACCTGCGCCTTAGAACATATGACGGCAACATTGGCCGACTCTGTACTGCAGTGGGAAACGGTATTCGCCGAAGGCGACAATAAGTCAGATCCGGTATACACCGATGCTTGGAACTGGCACGCACTGGAGGAAACCGAACACAAAGGCGTTGCCTACGATGTCTATCAATTAGCAGTAGGTAAGGACAGCAATCCAAGTGCCTACCTGCAACGGATAGGCGGCCACGTTCTGGCGCATGCCGTGTTCTGGCCGCTGGCGATTGCCTTTTGGATTGACGTATCACGCCGTGCGGGCGACTTAGGAAATCTTAAAGACTGGCGCAAAGCAGCCAGCTCCTTAATCGGTAGGAAACCTGGAGTTTTGCGTCGCAAATTCCCGGAACTGTTTACCTACTTCCGCCCAGGCTTTCATCCTTGGGATGACGACAACCGCGAATTCCTAAAGCAGGTTGACGCGATCGCCGCCGCTTATGCAGCACCAGTGAAAAAAGCAGCCTAAGTCGGAATAGTGCTGTCGAGGTAATTGTAGTCGAGGTAATTAAGGTGAAGATTGTGGAG
This sequence comes from Gammaproteobacteria bacterium, assembly GCA_030425645.1. Classification (GTDB taxonomy): domain Bacteria; phylum Pseudomonadota; class Gammaproteobacteria; order JAPPPA01; family JAPPPA01; genus JAPPPA01. The sequence goes on from JAUHZK010000007.1 coordinate 33,856, forward strand.
CGTAATGCGGCACAGGGTTATTATGACTCTATGGCAGCTAATCAAACCCAACACCGTCGTAAGCGTGGCACCGCCGCGCCAGAGTTAGCCGAAGGTGAATACACCGTCGATCAACTTGCTCACGTCACCGGTAGCACCGTGCGTAATATTCGTGCCTACCAAGACAAAGACGTGTTGCCACCGCCAGAAAAACGCGGCCGCCTTGGTGTTTATAAAGAACATCATGTGTCACGCCTGCATCTCATCAACAATTTGTTAGACCGTGGATTCTCCATCGGCAATATCAAAGAGCTGTTAGATGCCTGGCTGACTGGCCGCGAACTTGGCGATATCTTGGGTTTAGAACATGCCATTACCCACGCCTTCACTAGTGAAAAACCACGCGCCTACTCCGTGCCAGAACTGCTAAAAATGTTCGGCCTAGGCGCCATTAATAAAGAGCTAATAGACGAAGCCGTCGAACTCAAATTGTTGAAACGGAAAGGCCTTAAGTTAGTAGCCGAATCTCCCAGCCTAATTGAAGCAGGTGCTGGATTGATTGAGGTTGGTATGCCATTTGAGGAAATGTTAGAGCTACTTCGCTTACTGCGCGGCAATGTACAACGTGCTGCCGACAACTTAGTCGAAGTGGCCTTCCCCCGTTTTGATACCTTTGGCGACGAGCTACCTCCGAAAGAAGATATTCAGAAACTTTCTGAACTGATCTGGAAGCTGCGCCCAATTGCCCACACGGCGATTCGCGCGGAAGCGGAAATGGCCTTAAATAGAGCCATTCAAAAACGCTTGGGCGACCGTCTGCTTAGCACTTTACAAAGTCTTCAAACCGAAGACTAAGCTCACGCACACTGCCCGCAAAACGCAGGCTCAAAACACTGACTAGAAGGTATCCCATGAAAAAATGGCAATGTGATGTATGCGGCTGGATCTATGACGAAGCCGCCGGTCTACCGGAAGAAGGAATTGCTCCCGGAACGGCTTGGGAAGATGTACCAGAAGACTGGGTTTGCCCTGACTGCGGTGAAGCCAAGTCTGAGTTCGTGATGGTCGAAATCTAGCGCCTCACCCTAGCGCCTCACCCTGGGGCCTTAGTACCTAATATCCCAATCAATCGTTAATCGCGTCAGCGGCCCACGTCTGACGCGCAGATTTATAGAACCAACTATGTCCCCTATTGTTATTTTAGGAGCCGGCCATGCTGCCTATAGCTTGGCCCGCGAAATTCGCCGCCACGATAAAAACGCCGGCATCACACTGATAACCCGCGACAGTGGCGACAGCTACTACAAGCCAAATCTTTCCAAGGCTTTAGCCATGGGCAAAACGCCAGCACAGTTGGTATTGAAAACCCGGCCCGAACAAGAAACAGCGCTCAACATTTCGGTACAGCCAGAACAACGCGTCACCGCAATTAACCCGGCTACGCAAAGCCTTAGCTTAGCAACCGGCGAAAACATCGAATACGCGGCATTGGTCTTTGCCACAGGTGCTGAAAGCCGCCGCTTGGCGCTAGCCGGCAACGCCAGCGATGCCGTTTTACACGTTAATGACCTAGACGAATACCGGCGCTTTGTAGAGCGCAGCCAAGCCGCTAAAAAAGTCTTAATTATGGGCGCCGGATTAGTCGGCTGTGAGTTTGCTAACGACCTCCATAGCCAAGGCATTACTAGCCTCTTGGTTGACCCCGCCGCGTACCCGCTAGCTACCCTATTACCGAACGCGCTCGGCGAAGCGTTAGAAAAAGGGCTTAGTCAGATTGGCTGCCAACAGTTCTACAGCAATCATGTCACGGAGCTAAACACACACAAATACGGCTACCAAGCCAAGCTGGCCAACGGTGAAGTTGTCACCGCTGATCTGGTGCTATCGGCTGCTGGACTTAGCGTTGACACCACCCTTGCCGAAACTGGCGGCATTGAATGCGGTCGTGGCATTCGAGTAAATAGTCAGCTCGCCACTAACCAGCCAAACATTTACGCCCTTGGCGACTGTGCTGAAATCAACGGCCAACTGCGGCCATTTATCGCCCCCATTCTGCCCAGCGTAAAAGCGCTAGCACAAAGCTTACTCGGCAATCCAAGCCGCATTGACTTCGGCCCCATGCCGGTCACCGTTAAAACACCCTGCTGCCCTACGGTCGCCTGCCCGCCGAATGCTAAGGTTGAAGGCGAATGGCAGATAAACGGCGAAGCCGGCGATCTAATCGCCCGCCACTTTAGTAACGGACAACTGACCGGCTTTGCTTGCACCGGCAAAGCCACAGCTGAAGCCAAAACCTTGCAAGCCGAACTGGCGTAGACTAATAATCAGCAACACAATACTCATAACACTTGGGGGATAGCCATGATCGAATGGCTTGCCGACTACCTGCCCAACCTCTGGGCTCATTTTTTAGACCAATGGTGGCTCTACGCGGCTATCCCATTTATCAGCGCCGGCGTTGGTTTTGTTACCAACATGATGGCGTTAGAGATGATGTTCAAACCGATCGAGTTTGTCGGCATTAAACCCATCTTCGGCTGGCAGGGCATTGTGCCGCGCAAGGCTGAAATTATGGCTGGTATCGCCGTCGACACCATTACTAGCAAACTGATTAGCACCCGCGAAATTACTGACCGCATCGACCCTGACGAAGTCGCCCGCCTGCTGCGCGAACCGCTAAAACCCATTATTGAAGACGTTGTCTACGACATGATCAGCACCCACAACCCAACGTTGTGGAACACCATGCCGAAGTTGGCCAAAGATCAAATCATCAAACGTGCTCATGATGTAGCACCCAATATTGCCGCCGAAGTCACGCGCAAATTTCAGCAAGACGCCGATCACCTGCTCGACATCAAACATATGGTGATCACCAATCTAATGAAGGACAAAATGCTACTAAACCGCATTTTCCTCGACGTTGGTGAACCCGAATTTAAGTTTGTAGCGCGTTCCGGCGCTTACTTTGGTTTTCTATTTGGCATTCCACAAATGCTGCTGTACTTGGTCTACCCCGCCAATTGGGTCTTACCTCTATTTGGTCTACTAGTGGGCTACGCCACCAATTGGATTGCACTGAAGGTGATCTTTGAACCCAAAGATCCCATTCGCGTGGGCCTAGTCAAAATCCAAGGCTTATTTCTTAAGCGCCAGGCGGAAGTTGGCCATGCCTACGCCAGTCTCGTCGCCGACGAAATCCTGACACCGCAAAACATGGCTGACGCCGTGCTTAATGGCCCCAATTCAGAAGCGCTAGACGAGGTTTTAGAGCGTGAGGTCAAACGCGCCATTGATGACAGCGTTGGCATCACCATGCCGGTTGTCACCGCCGCCTTAGGCAGCAAAAACTACCGCAAGATGAAAGAAACCGCAGTTGCCGCCACTCATAAACGAGCGGGGTCATTAATGGCGCATGCGGGGAGTTATCTAGAAGAGGTGATGGACGTCAAAGCCACCCTTTCAACTCGGTTAGCGGCGTTAACGCCAAAAGAGTTTGAAGGCTTGCTACGCCCGGCCTTTGAACAAGACGAATGGATACTGATTGCGGTCGGCGCCGGCCTTGGCATGTTGGCCGGCTTTGCCCAGCTGTTCTTTATGTTTAGCTAGAACAAGCTTCAAAAAAAAGGCCTCCATTCGGAGGCCCTTTAAAACCTTTTATTGGTTACAGGAACCAATTTCAAATTCATCCGTTAAGCCACTATAAGCACCGCTCGCGGCAACGCCCTCATGGCGTATTCGATAACGGCCGGCTTCAATGCCCTGCGGCAAAATCCAGTCAACTTGGAACTGATTAGCACCGTTATTGCTGATTAGATACTGGTAACGCGTGAACCAGTCGCTATCCTGCTTAAGCACCTGCCAGCTGCCATCAGCTTGCTGTTGTTCAACAAAGAAATAGCTACTCTCTGATTTCAAGTCATGCCGCGGATGGCCACCAACGAACCGCGCCGTCACCGTAACGATGTCATCGCCTTGTTCGTAACGCTCCAAGGGCTGCAAGGTAACCGTTCCGAATGGCACCGAAGGATTGCCATCGTCGGCCGCAGTGTTGGCAGCTAGCAACGAGGCTTCACTGCGATAACCACTATTTTGATACGGGCTACTAGGCGCCGTATTAGCTTTCACATGGCCAGCCAATCGCACCATTTCCTGCTGCACAGCCTCTAATGTCCAAGCCCCAAATACCGTAGACGCACCTTCGTAGTTTTGTACCGAGTACTCTTCACGTGTGGTTAGGTAATGCACAAAGCCATTACTCAAACCCGAGATCACCGCGTAGTCGATACCAGCATCTTGCAGTTCATCCAACACCGCATTGCGGATACGGCGACCACTGTTGGTAGTCACCTCCCAAGGCAACGCAATAATCGCTAAGTTACCTAGCGTCACAATCTGAATCGGTAGCGTTTGTGGCTCCAAGGTTTGTAGGCTGCCGATTTGATTAAATGGCGACGGCAAATTCAGCGGGAACAGAATGGGCTTCTCAGCATGACAGTCGTAATTGAGCAAGTCATAAACCAAGTTGTTACAACCGACAGGTACCAATAAGCCCGGTGGCAAAGCGCCATTCTGGGCGGCCGCAAAATTGTCCTCTAGCAAGGTCACAATCTCAGCTAGGTTGCCTACATTAGTACAAGTTTGACCCTCACCCGTTGGGCCACGGCCGTCTTCTGCACCACCGGCCATAGAAACGCCCAAGGCGCCACTGCAGCTTTCATAAACGTCGATGCCCTGCGGTTGCAAACCAAGCGGATAGGTACCTGGATTGGTAATTTGCACGCTAGACCAATCGATTTCGATCGACTTTGAGGAGACCTCGCCCACTAGTCGTTCACTAGCTTCATCGTAAAGCTGTTTAGCATGGCGGTATTGCTTGTAACCTGAGATCAGCGCGTTCTCGGGCTCTGTGCGGCCACCTGCACGATTACGAAACGCACTACCTTCAATATCACGTAGTTCTGCTTCGCTTAAATCAGTGATAAAAAGAGACGGCGAGGCGTCGCCCTCATCGGCCTGCATAAAACCAGCCAAAAATTGTTCTGGCTCGGTCGACGAGAACCGCTCGGTCGCAAAGTCCTGCTCAAAACGAAGTGCCGCATAACCCTTGTTGTCGCTCGATAGCAGGGTATTGTTTTGGTAAATCGAGGTTACGTGAATGCCATACCAATTCACCATGCCCACTTCAGTACCGTCGTCACGCTGCAACTTCAATAGTGACATCATGCGATTGGTGCGCACTTCATTACCGTCGGTATCTAAAAACGCCTGACGGTCTTCCTCAGGGTTCTGCAAATAGGCCGGCACTGAACGGTTTGTGGTGCCGTTCAGCAGCTCCGCTTGATTAAACAAAATCGGACCGGAACTGGCGTTTTCCAAATTGCTATGCGCCCGACGAATCGCCGCCATAATGCCGTTGACGGCCGCCGTTAAGTTTTGTGCGTCATGGCCACCGGTTAGTACGTTATAGGCGTCGTGATGCGCCTGCCCGCCAGCAGTACTATGACTGTGAGACGGATTGAGAACGACATTGTCAGCATTATAGAAAGCGCTTAAGTCAGTATCAGCGGCCAGCGCATCCAGCACACCTTGGCGGATCGAGGTAAACATCAGCCCTAAATCATTCTGCACAATCACGGCGCGGCTATCGCGGCCCTCGCAACTGGACTGAAAAATAAAGGCCCGCGCATGCTGGCGATCAATCAAGCCGCTAGAAATTTGATCACCATCAACATAACCCGCCATGCTGGAACCGGATGTTGCGCCGGTAATGTCACCTAAACCGGCGGCGTAACGGAAACTGGTATTGGTTTCACAGGCGCCACTATTGAGCGCGGCTGAAGCATCGCGCGCGGAGTTGCGCGGCTCATAGTGAGACAAGTCCGCTAGCGGCAAATCAGCTGGCGTACGTTGCACCGACAAAATATCGTCTTCCTGCAAATGCCCCATTGCACAGGCTCGCGTTTCCGGAGTTCCTCCGCCGCCACCGGCACCTTCATCCAGCTTAGGTGACTGGTTTCCACAAGCAGCGACAATCATCGCCAGTAACACCACGGGTAACTGTTGGCGTAGTCTCATTCCATCTGTCCTCATTAAGCCTGCATTTACCCGCGCGGGGTGTGCGGCCTGAATTATTTATTTACACTTTGGCGAATACTACCGCATTTAGTGAACTCAGCCCTATGACCGCTATCAAGCTAGGCGCAGATACCGCCAACTGGCTCCAACTGGGGCAATATTTTGACTTCGACGGCCATCGCATTTTTTTCCGCGATAGCGGCGACAGCGCCAAGCCTGTTTTGCTGCTTATTCATGGCTTTCCAAGTGCGTCTTGGGATTGGCAACCCGTGTGGCCGGAGCTTAGCCAAACATTCCGCCTGATCGCCGCCGATATGCTCGGCTTTGGTTTTTCTTCTAAACCCCGCAAGCATGACTACAACATTCACCAACAAGCCGATATTCAAGAAGCGCTGCTAGCGCATTTAGGCATTCAACAATGCCATGCACTTGTTCACGACTATGGCGTTTCGGTGCAGCAAGAGCTGATGGCCAGACAGCATGAGCAGCAACTCAACTTCCGCCTGCTATCGAGCTGTTTTTTAAACGGCGGCGTCTTCCCCGAAATGCATCGCCCACGGCTGATTCAACGACTACTGCTCAGCCCAGCTGGGCCGCTCCTGTCGCCACTTAACAATCAACGCCAGTTTGAACGCAGCTTTAGTGCTGTGTTTGGCCCCAACACACGGCCTAGTAAAACCGAGCTAAGAAGCTTTTGGGAGCTAATTGCCTACAACCAAGGGCAGCGAATTTTCCACTTACTAATTAGGTATATGAATGACCGCAAACAACACCGACAACGCTGGGTTAATGCCCTTGTGAAACCGCAAATGCCAGTACGCTTAATTAACGGCCCGGAAGACCCAGTATCTGGCCGGCACCTGGTTGAGTACTACCAACAGCTAGTCACCAACGCCGATACGGTAGTCTTAGATAGCATCGGCCACTACCCACAGGTAGAGGCGCCTGAGTTAGTCACGGCGGCTTACCTTGAATTTGTGCAGCCACTGCTATAAAACACAGTATGTTTTTATACCGCCTTAGGAAGGAATAATGAATCTAGAGAGCTACAAAGCCCAACTCCTTGCCCAACTTGACGTTTACAAAGCTAAAGCCAATGAGCTGAAAGCGATTGCTGAAGGCCAGATTGCCGAGGGTAAAGTAGAGGCACAGAAACTACGCCGCGATATTGAGTCGCAGATTAACGAAACCCGTGAAAACATCGAAGGCTTGGCGGAATCCGGCGTTGCCATCGGTAAAGATACGCTTGAAGACGCTAAAGGCGTTGCCGAGAAACTGCTCGGCGAAGTAGCCGCGAAAGTGGACGAACTGAAAAACAAGATTGGCAGCTAAACTGCACACACAACAGGCATAAAAAAAGGCGCTGTAATCACAGCGCCTTTTTTATACCTTTGCGAAAGCACTAGTCTGTACGACTAGTTACTTCCAGCAAGTGATAACCAAACTGCGTTTTCACAGGGCCTTGCACGGTGTTCACTGGCGCAGAGAAAACCACTTTGTCGAACTCAGGCACCATCATGCCAGGGCCGAACGAACCCAGATCGCCACCTTGAGCGCCAGATGGGCAAGTTGAATTGGCTTTAGCGATATCACCAAAATCGGCACCGCCTTCAATTTCTGATTTAAGTGCTAAGCATTTGGCTTCGTCTGAAACCAAGATGTGTCGTGCTGAGGCTTGTGCCATGCGTTCAGTCCTTTAATAAAGTTTAGTTTAGGTGAGCGTAATTTTACCGTGTTTTGCGGCGCCAACCACAAAGCTTGGCTTGGTACCGGGGAACAACCAAAATTTGTTCATCTCTGACGACGGAAACATATTCGGATAACGTGAATCACGTTGCGATGGGCCAGCAATGGTGGCTTCTTGCACCATCGAGATATATTGGTCGATCGAGTTTTCCAAGGTATTGGCGTTAATAATCACCTCGGTGTTAATGGTCTCGGCGTATTTAGCCACGCCGGCAGCAGTAGATAGTTTCGGCGCATAAGAATCAACACTAATGCCGTTTTCCGATATCACCCAAGGGCCTTCATCAGTATTCACCACAATGCTGTGGTTACCCTCGGTATGCCCGGGTGTATGCACTAGGGCAATGCCATCACCCAAGCTGATGCTGCCTTCAAAGCGCAGTATTTTATCTTCGCTAATACCAACCGTGCCATTGGGGCAATACCAGTCTTGCTGATAAGGATTTAGGTCACGCGCGCTTTCCACTTCACGGTTATGCACAATCAATTTTGCATTCGGGAAAATCGCCGGCTCCTCATTGGTACCTAACCAACGGCGAACATCCTGTGTATGCAGGTGGTCATAAGTAATGTAATCAATGTCTTCGGGTTTTAAACCCAAGCTGGCAACCACTTCCGGCGCGGAGGTGTAACGCGTTGCAATAAAATCTTGGACGAAACTCGGCGTGCTGTCCTGCAAACGCCGGAAGAACGGCGTTTCACCATTGCGCTCATGATCAGACGGCGACACCAACATGGTTTTTAAGCCTTCTGGGGAGTCAAACTGCACCACAAAGATGCGGTTTGTAATCATCATAAATTCGACCCAACGCTCGCGACTGAAGGCGTTGCGGAAACCATAGCGGGTCGGATACGGCACTCGTACCAAATCAAATGATTGAAAAAACTTAACCTTAGGGCCACTGACAAATGAGGCGCGAAAGGCCTGCGCCGCTGCGCGAGTATCTTCAACCCGCGCCATTTGGCCGAGAGCGTTGCGGCAGCCGTCAAATTCGGTAATTGGGGTAAACATCGTTATCTCCTAAAGCTGCCCAGCAGCTCGTAATTCTTCTTCAAGCCGCTGCATGCCGCTTGCTAGGTTAATTTTAGGTTGGTAGCCCAGTTCGCGCTTGGCCTTGTCGCAGCTGACTTTATTGGCGCGACAAAGAAATCTTATGCCATCGGCTTTAAAGGGTAATTGAATACCCATTTTGGGCAAGACGGCCTGCGCCGCTTTGAGCACCGGCAAGGTCAACTTGGCTGGCAGCTTAGGCGGCGTTCTACGCCCCAACATCGCTGCGTGGTAGGCAAAGAATTCATCCGCTGGCGTCGCTTCGTCATCCGTCAGCGTGAACACTCCAGCACCGGTATCTTTTTCCATCGCCAATAGAATGCCGTCGATTAAGTTGTCGACATGCACGTGGTTAATCACGCCACAGGCACCGGCGACGGTTGGCAGTAACATTTGGCCAGCCTTAATCATCGCCAATGGCCGTTCTATCCAGGGGACGCTGCCAAGGCCATACACATCACCGGGACGGATTACGGTCACCGCAAGCGACTCATCATTAAAACCCAGGGCAATGCGCTCACTGCTTAATTTAGTTTCGTTGTAAATGTTGCCGTCATCGGCAAAGGGGCCAGCCTCGGTAACATTGGGCGGATAATTAAAGCCATACACCATCACTGAAGAGAGGTGAATAAAACGCTTAACGTGCATCGCTTTAGCGACTTTGCAAGCGTTCTTAGTACCTTGGTTATTGACCCGTTCGTAGAGCTCTCGGGGCCCATCTTCAACTACCACCGCTGCAGTATGGAAAACGACATCAGCACCGGCAAAGGTTTGCTCTAAAACATAACCGTCATTGATATCACCGACAAAAACATCGGCACCAAGCGCTTTCGCTCTTTCTGCAGCGGCCTTAGAGAGGTCCATCCCCGATACCGACCACCCTAGCGCAATCGCCCGTTGTGCCATGCGCAGGCCAATAAAACCACCAATACCGGTAATGGCGAGGTGCACTAGCTATATTCCTTGCTATGGAAATTGGCAGCGCCCTTCTTGCGCAGCTTATCTATCTGGCCAAACATCATTTTCGGGAACAGATTACTCAGTTTGCCTTTCCAACCGTCAACGGCCGGCAAATAACAATCCAAGGGGCGTTTCTGCAACACATGCCCCAAAACAGCCTCGGCAATTTCCTCTGGTGCCAGTGCACGGGCGCCGGAGAACGTGAGTGCCGCATTAGGGTCGTCACGCTGCTGATCCAACATTGCCGTTTTCACTGGGCCGGGACCGACCACGGTTACCGCCACATTGTCATTTAAGAGGTCGGCAGCCGCAGCCAAACTAAACCCGCGCACGGCATACTTGCTAGCGGAATAGACCGTGATACCCGGTGCCGCGTACAACGAGGCCAATGAGCCAATATTGATGATATGCCCAGCGCGCCGCGGGCGCATACGCTTCGCCATCGCATTGGTGCCAAAAATCACACCATTAACGTTAACGTCCATAGTCAGTTTGACGTCATCCGGCTCAATCTCGCCGGTAGCACCAGTACGCAAAACGCCGGCAATATTAATTAATACATCGATCGGGCCAGACTTGCTTTCGGCATCCGCCAACACCTGCTCCCAGGCTTCCGCATCACGCACATCCAATGCATAGGTCTGCGCCTTATCACCCCATTGGGCTGTCAGTGCTTTCTCATTGGCATCGGTGGCAATTAATTCATGGCCGTCGGCCAGCGCTTGACGCGCCACCGCAGCGCCGATACCACTGGCGGCACCGGTAATAAAAATTCGCATTGTGCTCTCCTCAATACCCCGCACGGTCTGCGCCGTGCTTTATTCGGGTTGATTTAAAGCCCAATCATAGTGGTATTCGGCGTCACCTGAAAATGTTTCTAAGCGCTTCGCCTGTGCGGGCGATAAATAACTAGCCAACGTCCGCAACAGCTCGCTCTCGTTGCGGCCAAAATCGTCTTGATACCAATCGAAAATTTTTGATAGATGCAAGGTCGAGCCGTGCCAGCGTACTCCACGTGAATGAGCTAGATAATCTTTAGCGGCGCGGTTTAGCAGGTTCTCGGTGTTAGCCGCAGTAAACACCTCGGGTAGTAAATTAGGGCAGCCCAAGCTGGCACAGTTGACCGCGAAATGGATACGGTGATCCTGCCAAATAGGTCTAAGAATACGATGCTCAACATCATTCAAACTCAGAGCCAAGCCATTAATCCTGAGGGTTTTCTTATTCCAAGGCCCACGGCCAAATATGCCGCCTTGCACCTTTAGAATCGACTTCACAGGATAGGCTTGCAGCACCAACTGCACGGTATGCGCGTTATAAAGGTTAATCCAGTAGGCTTGCTGCTCAGCGCGACTTAATTGACGTGGATCAATCTTCTGTAACGCCTGTAAGTAGCTATCTAGAGTCGATTGGTCGGCCTCAGTCACTGCCGCATAATCAAAACGATGAATACCGGAAGCGTGCTCTACATCGAGATAGGTGTCCAATAAACGCTGCCAGCGAGCATGCTCTACCGTGACCTGGCTTTGGGCCGCCGCAGTTTGCCAATACGGCCATAAATCCGCCTTGGGGGCCGAGTACGCCAACACGCTCCAAAGCAATACCAAAACCGCCAATCCAATTCTCATCACACACGCCCTAGTCAGATTTCCATAGTGGTGATTTAGACGACATCAACGTGGCTTAGTTCTTATATGCCCAGCTTGCGTGAAATCCAACGCGAGGTGCGTGGTGTCACCATGCTGCCCATACCAGCCGAGAACATGGTCGGACTAACAACCCGTTTAGGGCGTCGTCTAACCGCGCGTACTAACCAGCCGCCAGCCCGCTCTACCGACATGGTGGGGATTTTGCTGTACAGCTTAGTCGGTGCAATCATCGGCGTTTTTACCAATGGGTAATGGACTAAGGTGGTAGCAACACCAGTTCCAATCAGCTCGGTATCTAGGGTCTCGGTAAATCCGTCCACCGCCCGCTTGCTAGCCACATAAGCGGCAAAGCGCGGGCTTGGCACCAAGGTTGCCCAAGTCGTGACATTAATAACATGGCCGTCGCCGGCCTCTAACATGGCCGGCAATAATTTCAGTGTCAGCCGCACCAAACCAAAGTAATTGATTTGCATGCAACGTTCATAATCGTGGAATCGCTCTAAGGAATGGCGCACTGAACGACGAATGGAACGACCAGCATTGTTGATCAAGACATCGATTTTGCCGTGCTTCTCTAACAGCAGCTGGGCTAGCGCATCAATCTCATCGTAGTTCGCCAAGTCAGCAGTATGGCTCTCGGCTTGGCCACCCGCGGCCTGAATTTGTTGCTCTACCGCCGCCAGCTCATCGGCCCGGCGCGCCACTAAAATGACATATGCACCCTTAGCAGCTAGCTGCCGTGCGCCCTCGGCACCAATACCGCTACTAGCGCCTGTGATGACAATTTTTTTGTTCTGTATACGTTTACTCATCTGCATTCTCCTGCATCGCACCCATAACGCTAGCGACAGTTACTGCCTAACACCTTGACCGGCTTAGCTATTTTTTATGTCAACATAGCGAAAACAGGAGATCGAGATGACGCAAATTATTAAACCGTTTGTCGCAGGCTACCTAGCCACGCTTATTTTCCATCAAGGCGTCTGGGCAGGACTATATGCCGCTGGCAAGGTCCCCGCCGCTGCTTGGGACATGAGTTCAACAGAACCTTTTGGCATACCCGCCGTGCTCTCACTAGCTTTCTGGGGCGGCCTGTGGGGTATCGCTTTATGGCCTCTTATTAAACAAGGCCGGTTTTGGTTGAAAAGCATCGTGCTCGGCGCAGTAGGCCCTTCAGCACTCGCATTACTGGTTGTTTTTCCGCTTAAAGGGCTTGCGATTGCGGGCGGCTGGGATCCCAAAGTAATCGTCGGCGCGTTAATACTGAATGCTGCCTGGGGTCTAGGCCTCGGACTTGGTTTACGGATACTTCGTGCCTAACCAACCTATCTACTGATATAGAACGCCCAGCTAATTAAACGAGCGAACAGTTCCAACAAGCAAGGAAATCACATAAACTAATTTAACTAATAATATAAAAAATCCCCCTCAGGGATTACAGAGGAGGCTATCTGCCATGACTTCGCTGCAACGCTACGCCACGCTATTTGCGCTGTCTATTCTATTTACCGCTTGCACAGGCGGCTCCGGACCCGACAACCGAGACGACGGCAACAACGCCGCTCCAGTCGCCAATGCCGGAGATGATCAAACCGTTGAAGAAGCCAACGACATCACCCTACTAGGAGAAGGCTCCGACAGCGATGGCACCATTGCTAGCTACCTATGGCAACAGATTAGCGGGCCTAGCATTGACGAATTACGTAATGCCGACACCGACTCCGTCAGCTTCACTGCACCAAGCGTTAGCAGCAGCGAAGATGTTGTGCTGCGATTAACGGTCACCGACGATGATGGCGCAAGCGCCAGCGACGACGTAACGGTAACCATTACCAACAATATATCTGCACCGACCGTATCTGCCGGTAGCGACCGTTCTCATCCTGAGAACACTAGCGGCGTAGAACTGAACGCCAATGCAACCGACGACGACGGCAGCGTAGTCAGCTATGTTTGGGAGCAAGTCGACGGTTCCGACATCACTATTGACGACCCAAGCGCAGCAAATACCAGCTTTGACGCCCCTGAAGTCAGTAGCGACACCGTCTACACCTTCCGCGTTACCGTCACCGATAACGATGGCAATACCGCCTCTGATACAGTTGATATCACCATTACCAACACCTTAATCCCGCCGACAGCCAACGCTGGGCCAGACCAAAATCCGGTTAGCGAAGGCACCACGGTTAACCTTAACGGCAGCGGCAGTAGTGATAGCAACGGCACGCTAGAGCGCTACCAATGGCAGCAAGTTGGCGGCACCGAGCTAAGCATTACTAATGCTGACAGCGATTCCGCAACCGGCGCTAGCTTTGTCGCACCCACAACCGGCACTAACGTTACTTACGTGATTGAACTCACGGTTACCGATAACGACAGCCAAACAGCCACCGACCAAGTCGAGATCACTGTCATCGGCGACCTTAGTGCGCCTGTCGCAAACGCTGGTACTGACCAAGAAAACCTCGCCGAGCCTGCCCCTAGCGATCCGGCATTAGACGTAACGCTAGACGGCAATGCCAGCACCCCTGGCAGCGGCGCCAGCATTAGCAGCTATAGCTGGGTATTGGACAGCGTGGAACCCGCTGGTAGCGAGAACGTGACACTCGATGACACAACGCTAGCAACGCCAAGTTTTACGGTGCCTGATATTCATCGCCAAACCACTTACCAGTTCACGCTAACCATTACCGACAGCAACGGCGACAGCGCCAGCGATACGGTGCGGATAGTAGTAGATAAGTACCTAGAAGCACGGAACCGTTATCAGCACCACAACCAATGCTTTGTAATGTACGCACATAACAACGAGATGTACGTTGAAGGCGATGGCGCGGGTTACACCGCCACAGCCCTGGAGCCAGAAAATGCGGCCAAATTCTGGGTCCGCCCTGCTGGACTCGGCAAATACATTTTCTACAACAGCGCGCGCGAACTACTGAGTAACAGCGGCAACCCGCTAACCGGCGACGCCTTAGGTGCTACAGCCTTGGAAGACGCCGATGAACTAACCGCCGTCTTTACCATGACCGGCGCTGGCGATGACACCCAATACCCAGAAGCACCCCAGTTTCATGTCGAGCCAAACGACGGACAACTAGGCATCGCCCCGGGCACTGGCACGGTAGCGCTTTATCGCGCCTTCAATACTGTGGAACCCAATACTCCCTATACCGCCTTCAACCTAGCTAATGGCAGCTCACAAATAGCCTTAGACGGTAGCGCTCTAACCCTTGCTGGCGCTAGCGGCGACGATAGCCAACAGTTCTATTTCGAAAGCTTCGCCGGAGGCTGCCCTGATTTCCCAGAGGCCACCAGTAATACCGACGGCGAAACCTATAGCGGCACCATCGAGTACACAGATGCAGCCGGTGTTACGCGCGACATTGTTGTCGGCCATGCCGATACCCATGTTCACGTGAGTTCTAATAATTTCTTAGGTATGACGCAATGGGGCCGCACGGCGCATCCGCTCGGCGCGCACCACGCATTAGATGACTGCGATGAATTCCACGGCAGCGATGGCCAGCTAGACACGGTTGGCACACTATTCGGCATTGATCCAGCTAACCCAAATCCAACTCATGACACTACCGGCTTCCCAACATTCCCGCAGTGGCCAGCGCGCGGCGAGTTAACTCACGAAGCCATTTACTGGGGCTGGCTAGAGCGCTCTTGGAAAGCTGGCCTTCGAATTGTCGTGAATGACTTAGTAGACAACGAAACCCTCTGCGAACTGCAACGCCCGTCTTCTCCTGACCCACTGCAGGACTGCAATGCCATGAACAACGCCGGCAAGCAGGTCGGCACCCTATACGCCATGCAGGACTATATCGACGCCATGTATGGCGGCCGTGGTGAGGGCTTTTTCCAGATTGTAACTGGGCATGAAGAAGCTCGAGAAGTGATTGCTGACGGCAAAATAGCCGTAGTACTGGGCATCGAAATTTCCAACTTCTTAGACTGTAAAGTGGTTTACCGGCCAACTCGCCAACAAGAGCCTTACCAAGAAGATGGCAGTAGCATCGGTGAGAACGAATGGACTTGCACCATGAGCGGCGACCCCACTGCGGATAATCATGTGGACCGCCAGCTAGAGCGCCTTTGGAACCTCGGTGTTCGCCAGATTATTAGTATTCACGAGTTCGATAACGCCCTTGGCGGCAACGGTATTTTCGACTCATTAGTACTAAACGCAGGTAACCGTGAAAACAGCGGCGGCATTCCAGTGGGTGGTTTTGACCTAACCGCTGGCGTAACTGGCGGCTTGCTAACCGACCCGTTTGCGCTTAACCCACCTGACCCAGCCAACCCTCTTGGCGACGGCACTGGTGAGTTCTGGACTACCTATGACTGTCCACAAACCAGCGACAGCGGCACTGACTTCCGTGGTTATTTTGGCGGCGGCGGCACCGAGATGCTATCAGCCTGCCAAGGCCCAGAGGCACTAAGATCACTACTTTACAGCGGCCAGAACGGCCGCCCCGGTGGCAGCTTGCCTTGTTACCCAGAAGCACGTCAATGCAACGCGCGCTTAATGACCCCCATCGGCTTGTACGTCTACAAAAAAATGATGGAAATGGGCTTTATTATCGACTGGGATCATATGGAGATCGGCATGAAAACGCAGATGCTGATGCTAGCTGAGGCACAAGATCCTCCTTACCCATTTGTCTCGACCCACGGTAACTTTGGTGGCACCACCAATGACCAAATTGAACGTCTATATGCCAACGGCGGCCATGTATTCCCAAGCTTGGGCGGCGCCCGCGGATTTAGAAATACAGTGGTTAATACCAAACCCGTCTGGGATGCGGCGAGCGGCTCGCCTCACCGGGTCAATATCTTCGGCCTAGGATACGGTACCGACACCAATGGCCTCTCAGGACAGGCTGGCTCACGCGGGAACATCGATCGTCCGGTCAACTACCCATTTGATCTATATGGCGGTCACGACTTCTTTGGCGACAGCCAGATTAGCGGGCTATTTGACGGTTCTAGCACCGTCAGCTTTGACCAACCCTGTGTACTTGACCCAGCCCTAGCCGGCGATGGCGTGACCGATTGCGATGCGCATGTCAGCACCAACCCTAGTCATGGCCGCACTTGGCATATTGATCTCGATGGCAGTGCCCACTACGGCATGTCCGCTGACTTTGTAGAGGAGTTGAATCTAGAGACCGCGCACCCAACCGACGGCGATAGCTATAAAGACTCCTTAGAGGCCTTGTTCTTGTCTGCTGAAGTCTTTCTCCGCACCTGGGAGAAAACTGACGAAGCAAGTACGGCCATAGCGGGCGAGGCCAATGAGCCATCGTTCCAAGTACTACGTCCAGCAGCGCGGCGACCTGGCGGCGGCGGCCCTGACGGCTTCCCTGGCCTAGAAAGCATGAATGATCCAAGTGAAAATCACTTTGATCGCTGGGGTACGGCCGCAGACCCTTATCCGCCCGCACAACCTTAGGGCGACAACAGAAAAGGCCAGCATAACGCTGGCCTTTTTTATGCTTGTTCGCCTATATAGGCGAACCGAGGCTGTCGTTCACCATTGACATCAACCTCCTCTAAAAACATTTCTAGGGGCCTCACCCAATAGCCACCCTGCCCGTATCGCGGCACATACAGCACCATGGTTTCTAGGCTTTCTGAATGCTTAGCCGTGCCAAACACTTCGTACTCGTTGCCTTTGTAATGGCGATATAGGCCCAGTTTTAGCTCACGCATTTCTCTCTTCCTTTAGGCATAAAAAAGCCCTGCTAGCTTTCGCTAGCAGGGCTTTTTTAATACGTAGGCAGCTAATTACTTAGCGGCTTTACGCTCAGCTGCTTCAGCGATTACTTCGTCAGCTACGTTCTTAGGACATGGGTTGTAGTGTGAGAACTCCATAGAGAACTGACCACGACCTGAAGTCATCGTACGTAGGTCACCGATGTAACCAAACATTTCTGAAAGCGGTACATCTGCTTTGATGCGAACACCAGTGGTGCCTGCATCTTGAGACTTAATCATGCCACGACGACGGTTCAAGTCACCAATCACATCACCTACGTGATCTTCTGGGGTAAACACGTCAACTTTCATGATTGGCTCAATGATCTGAGGCGCAGCTTTGGCAATAGACTGGCGGTAAGCGCCACGAGCAGCCAATTCAAACGCTACAGCAGAGGAGTCAACCGCGTGAGAAGCACCGTCAATCAGGGTCACTTTCAGGTCAAGCAATGGGTAACCGGCAAGAACGCCTTCGTCACACATGCCTTTAAAGCCTTTCTCAACCGCTGGCCAGAATTCACGAGGAACGTTACCGCCCACAACTTTCGATTCGAACTGGTAACCAGAGTTGGCTTCGCCCGGCTCGATGATGTAGTCGATCTTACCGTACTGACCAGAACCACCAGATTGCTTCTTGTGGGTGTAGCTGTCTTCAACTTGCGCAGTGATGGTTTCACGGTAAGCAACCTGAGGTTTACCAACCGCTACTTCAATACCGTGGGTACGCTTCAAGATGTCGATCTTAATGTCGAGGTGTAGCTCGCCCATACCTTTAAGGATGGTTTCGCCACTGTCTTCATCAGTTTCAACTTGGAATGATGGATCTTCTTGAACCATCTTACCAATAGCAATACCTAGCTTCTCAGCCGCACCTTTATCTTTAGGCGCAATCGCCATCGAGATAACTGGATCTGGGAATACCATCGGCTCAAGCGTACAAGGGTTAGCTGGATCACAAAGAGTGTGACCAGTTTGGGTGTTCTTCATACCCAATACCGCAACAATGTCACCCGCTTGGGCGCTATCTAGCTCAATACGGTCATCCGCACTCATTTCCACAATACGGCCAATACGCTCGTTCTTGCCGGTAAATGAGTTTAGTAGGGTCATGCCTTTTTCAAGCTTGCCTGAGTAAACACGTAGGAAGGTCAAGGCGCCAAAACGGTCGTCCATGATCTTAAAGGCCAAGGCACGAGTAGGCTCGTCTGGAGAAACAATCGCTTTCTCGCCAGTCTCAACACCTTCTTTATCAACGATCGGCTGCGGGTCAACTTCAGTTGGGTTAGGTAGGTAATCTACAACCGCATCTAGAACTAGCTGTACGCCTTTGTTCTTGAATGAAGAACCACAGTAAGTTGGGAAGAAGTCTAGGCTCAAAGTACCTTTACGGATGCAACGCTTAATGTCGTCGATGCTTGGCTCTTCGCCTTCTAGGTAGGCTTCCATCAAGTCGTCGTCTTGCTCAATCGCAGTTTCGATCAACTTCTCGCGCCACTCCTCAACGTCTGCTTCCATATCCGCAGGCACGTCAAGAATTTCGTATTTCATTGGGTCGCCAGAACCATCCCAAACCCAAGCTTTACGGGTTAGCAGGTCAACAACGCCGGTGAAGTCATCTTCGCGGCCGATAGGCAGAACCATTACTAGCGGGTTAGCGCCTAGTACGTCTTCAACCTGCTTCACTACGCGGAAGAAGTCTGCACCCAAACGGTCTAACTTGTTTACGTAGATAACACGAGATACTTCAGATTCGTTAGCGTAGCGCCAGTTGGTTTCTGACTGAGGTTCAACACCGCCAGAACCACAGAATACGCCGATACCACCATCAAGTACTTTCAACGAGCGGTATACCTCAACGGTAAAGTCAACGTGGCCCGGTGTGTCGATGATGTTGAAACGGTGATCTTTCCAGAACGCAGATACCGCAGCTGACTGAATGGTAATACCACGCTCAGCTTCTTGCTCCATGAAGTCAGTGGTGGACTCACCATCGTGTACTTCACCAATTTTGTGGATCTTACCGGTCAAGGCAAGAATACGTTCGGTAGTAGTGGTCTTACCCGCGTCAACGTGGGCAAAGATACCAATATTACGATAGTGGCTTAAGTCACTCATGCTCGTATCTCGTGTATATAAATGCAGAAAAATAAGGTGCCAAAAGCGGGCCCCATACAGTCCGCAGGCAAAATTAGGCGCGCATTATACCCGTGCTTGGCGCCGAATTACATCGTATTGGAAAGTTATTCGCGCTATATCGCTTTAGCAGCTCGCGCTGACGGCAGCAAACCCTTACCCAGCCGCCTTAGCACTTTGTTAGAAGGTTTTTCTAAGGTGATGTACAAGGCTATGGAAACCACGATCAAGACTGACAAATACTGCAAGAAAGCCAAGCGTGTTGGCGCCGGACCATCTCCCCATAGGCCGTAGTAGAAAACCAAATAAACCGGATAATGCAGAATATAAACGCCATAGCTAGCATTACCCAGCAACACTGCTATGCGACTGGAAAGCGGCGCCAACCACGGCGAACGACAGTAAGCCGCAACGAGCACAACCGCCAAAAATAACACTGCGTACAAGTTAGTCGCACTAGGCAACGCGAGCGGCACAAGTTTGAGCCAAACGGGCGCCCACTCCAAAGTCAGCACCGCCACCAACACTACAGCAAACAAGTGTCGCGCCTTGGTAACAATAAAGTCGGGGTTCTGACGATAGAAAATGCCAGCCCACACACCCAGACAAAAGCTACAGAGATGCAGCAGCGGGAAATACAAAACGAACTGGTAGAGCTCGCGGGATGGCGGAGCGTAATTCAACAGCCAAGTTGACCCCAACACACTCAGCAACCATAAACTAACAACCGAAAACAGACCTTGTTTTAGGCTCAATTTTGCTGAAAGTACCCAGTAGGCCAACGGAAATACGGCATAAAAGAACATCTCCGCCGACAAGGACCAACCCGGCGCATTCACCACCAATCCATAACCTGGCACCCAGGCCTGCGCGAACGACAGATGTAACAACAACTGCTTCCAGCTTACCCACTGGCCATTGGCAGCCTTAATCGCAACAAAAACGAATGCTGCGAAGTAAAACAACGGCACAATGCGAGCAACACGACACCAATAGAAATACAGCAAGCCACCAGGTTGATCTAACGCCGCCGCCGACACAGACAAAACAAAGCCAGAGAGCACGAAGAAGAACGTCACCATCTCAGGGCCTGAGACCCAAAAGCCTTCGGTCGCTATCCAGTCATTATTAAAATGAAATACCACCACAACCAAGGCCGCGATAAACCTAAAAAAAGTGAGTATTTCAATACGCATTCAAAGAGCCATTTATATATTTGAAAGACAGTAGCGCCGCCGTACAGCCTCTTTACCCCAGCCACTCGACAGACGAAAACCAAGTTCAGCAAAACACCGCAGCGATGCTTAAACAAACTCTTGGCACTTTACCTAGCGCCGAAAGAAAAAGCGATCCTCATTAGCTAAGGACTACTTAAAATTACGCGCTGGCACCGACAAACAAGCCAGCTTATGGCTCACATCCTCCAGCTTGCCAGCTATCAGATGTAGAACACCTTCCTCATGCTGAACAATGCCACTGACCATAAGTAGCTGCGAATTCAGCAACGCTTGACGCTGTTTCTCGGCTACGGCCGCCCAAACCACTACATTCACGATACCGGTTTCATCTTCTAGACTGACAAAAATTACTCCCGTTGCCGTACCCGGACGTTGCCGACCGATAACCAAACCAGCCACATGCGCTACCGAACCCGATCGGCGCTGCTGCAAATCCGCAGCCGTGCAAACACGCATCGCCGTCAATTCTGGTCTAATCAGACCCAATGGGTGCTGCTTAAGACTGAACCCGGTACTTTGATAGTCAGCCAATACTTCTTCCACTAGTTCTGGCAAGCGTAGTAACGGCGCTGAGTGTTCGGTCGCAGCCGGTGCTAACGGCGTCTCATCTTCAACCCCGGCCACCTCCCAAAACGCTTGATAACGATGGTCACGACCAGCTATTAACCCTTTTAAGGCATCTGCCGCTGCCAACGCTTCCAAATCAGCACGGCTCAGCCGCGCCCTAGCCGCTAAGTCTTGTACCGAGGTATAAGGCACCTCCATCCGCATAGCTACCACCCGCAAGGCGGCTTCAGAGCGAAAGCCAGATACCATTCTTAACCCTAACCTCAATCCTGGCTGGCCATAGCCTTGCTGACTATCCAGTGCCAATTCGCAATCCCAGGCGCTGTGATTAACATCCACCGGCAATACCTCAACACCGTGGCGTTGAGCGTCCTGAATCAATTGCGATGGCCGATAAAATCCCATCGGCTGGCTATTCAACAACGCCGCCGTAAAAGCCGCCGGGTAACAACACTTTAAATAGCTCGAGACCCAAGCCAACAGCGCAAAGCTAGCCGCATGAGATTCCGGAAAACCATAATCACCAAAACCTTTAATTTGGCTAAAAATACGCTCGGCAAACGCTTGGCTATACCCGCGCGCGTGCATACCAGCAAACAACTTCTCGGCGAACGGTTCCAAACCGCCTTTTCGTTTCCAGGCTGCCATGGCGCGACGCAACTGATCAGCTTCACCGGCGCTAAACCCAGCGGCAATCTGAGCCAACTGCATCACTTGCTCTTGGAATATAGGTACCCCCAAGGTGCGACTTAAAGCCGGTTTTAAGGCCTCATTCTCATAAACCACGGCGGCGGGGTTACGGCGGCGCTCTAAATAAGGGTGCACCATGTCACCCTGAATAGGCCCCGGCCGCACAATAGCGACTTGAATCACCAAGTCATAAAAGCGTGACGGCCGCAGGCGTGGCAGCATCGACATTTGCGCACGCGACTCAATTTGAAACACACCAACGGTGTCGGCGGCCTGAATCATCCGCCAAGTTGCCTCATGATCACGCGGCAGATTCGCCAAATCGTATTCCGGCCCGCCGGCGGCTTTAATCATGGCAAAGCATTTACGGATCGCCGTTAACATCCCCAAGGCCAGCACATCGACCTTCAACAAGCCCAGCGCTTCTAAGTCATCTTTATCCCACTGAATCACTGTGCGCTCGGCCATGCTGGCATTTTCTACCGGCACCAAGCGGGTAAGGTCATCTTGTGCAATCACAAAGCCACCGACGTGCTGCGACAAATGCCGAGGAAAACCCACAACCTCCTCCGCCAACTCCCTCAGCTGTTGCAAAACCGGGTTGTTCGGCTCAAAACCGAGTTCATGCATACGATCTGGTAAGTCCTGACGCCCTTCCCACCATTTTATGGACTTTGCCAAACGATCTATTTGATCCACGCTCAACCCTAAGGCACGGCCCACATCACGAATAGCGGAACGGCTTCGATAACGGATAACCGTGGCCGCCAAGGCAGCACGGTGCCGACCGTATTTTGCATATAAATACTGGATAACCTCTTCGCGCCGCTCATGCTCAAAATCGACATCAATATCGGGCGGTTCATTACGTTCCTTCGACAAGAAACGCTCAAACAACAACGTTTGTTCGGCCGGGTTAACCGAGGTAATACCTAAACAGAAACACACTGCAGAGTTAGCCGAAGAGCCTCGCCCTTGGCATAAAATCTGACGCGAACGGGCAAACTTAACGGCGTCATATACCGTTAGAAAGAAAGGTTCGTACCGCAGCTCTGCAATCAAGCTCAGCTCTTTTTCCAGCGTCTCTTGCACTGCTGAAGGAACACCTTCAGGCCAATGCTTAGCTGCACCTTGCTCTGTTAAACAACGCAGCCAACTGCTTGGCGAATGCCCTGCAGGCACCAACTCTTGAGGATATTCGTAACGCAGTTCATCCAATGAAAAGTGACAGCGCGCCGCCAACTCCAAAGTTTCGGCCAGCAATTCCGGCGGATAAATTTTTTGCAAGCGCGACAGCGGGCGTAAATGTCGCTCAGCATTGGCGAACAGTAAGCTGCCACATTCTGCAACCGGCTTGCCATGCGCAATAGCAACCTGTAAATCTTGGATACGCTGGCGCTCGGCCACATGCATATGCACATCACCAGCCGCCAATAGCGGCACCGAGCAACGCTCCGACAGCTGCTGCAAGGCATATAAATGTTCAGCATCGGCCGGCTCTCCCAACAGCTCGGCCGCTAACCATAACCGCTGCTCAAAAGCTCCTTTTAACCAGACCAGCGGCTCATTGCGAGCAAGGTCATTTCTAGGCGGCAACCATAAACACAGCAGGTCACGCTGGTCGATTGCTTCGATATCTGCTCGACTTAGAGAGTAATCACCCTTTTCAGACTGCTGCCTTGCTTGTGAAATTAACGCACAGAGCTCACCATAACTATGCCGATTGGTCGCCAGCAATACCAAACGCAAGCCATCGTCCAAACAAAACTCACTACCGACAATCAGCTTCAATTGATCACCTTGAGGATGATCACGCAAAGCCAGATGCGCCCGTACCACACCGGCCACCGAGCATTCATCGGTAATCGCCAAGGCTTGATATCCCAGCGCTAAGGCACGCTCGGCCAACTCCTGCGGATGCGAGGCACCACGCTGAAAGGAGAAATTACTAAGGCAATGTAGCTCCGCGTACATAAGCAAGCGCTAGCGAAATACGCCGTGGCAAAACCACGCTGATGAAGCTTGTGCAACATCCCGAAAAACCCACAGTCTTTGCTGCTCAACTTGGGCAACAAAATAATCTCGGTAAACCGGATCTTTATCCCACCAACCACTGGCAATACGCTCGGGCCTAGACTGCAAGGTCAACAACCGTTGCTCATGGCTTGTCAGGCGACGCGGCTTATCCAACAGCCACATAGGCCTTTCTGCAGTAGCCGTATTTGCAGCCACCTCTCCCGGCAACACTGCTTGCCAAGCCAGCTCTGGGCGATGCTCATTCTGAGTTGAGACACCAATCACCGAGTCACGGCCTAAACGAGCTTGAATCGTTTCTAAACTATCCCACCAACTCTCATCTTGGCTGCTCTGGTCTAGCCATAAACTTTGCTGGCCTACCGTTAACGCACGCGGATAAACAATCTGCTCAGCTCGTAAGCCAATGCTAACGACAGGTGCCGCCAAGACTTCTCGCTCTAAGCGCAGCTCTAGCAACTTTTGCATTGCTGCTACACGGTTACTAGGCCGCAAAAACGCCAACTCAAACGCCAGCAAACGCTGCTTATGCCCAAATAGATCGACATGAAAACGCTGCACCGTGGCAGACCGCTGTTGTAGCCACTCACACAATGTCTGCAGCATGCTCAGCAAGGCAGGCAGCAGCTCTGCGCTGCGGCTGAACTCGTCGGACAGGGTCTGCTGCTGTTGGTAGCGAGCCGGTGGTTTCCAAGCCGCTGGCGAATCCGGGCGCTCACCGGTCAACTGCCTAAGATAATTTCCTAACTCAACACCAAATCGTTTTTGCAGCCCGCCACGTGGCAAACGCAACAATTCGCCATAGTGCCGCAAACCGAGTTTCTGTAAGCGCGCGAACCAATCGGGCCGAGTCGCAGCCATGGTTTCTAAGGGAACCTGTGCCAACCGGCCCGCCAGGTGCTGCGTGTGCAACAAAGGCAGATTATCGCCCACTCTAGCGAGCAGCATCGCCGCTGCCGGCGTAGGCGCCACCGCTAGTTGATATTGCCCACATTGTTCACTCAACAGCGCATCTATCGCTGTCAGCAAATTATCTAAACCGCCGTATAACTTTAAGCTTCCTTTCAGTTCTAACAGCAACATATCCGCTTGCGCCAAATGCACCCATGAACTAAAGCCATACAACTTTTGCGCCAACAGCTCTGCCGCTTGTTGTTCCAGATCGGCTTGCCTGTCATAAACCAACAAATCCGGCACCAAGGCTCTAGCTGCACTCAAAGTATTGCCTGCCTCCACCCCACGCGTAACTGCCTCGCTATTGGCCGCAAGTACGATCGCTTTGCCACGCTGTTCCACTCGACAAACTGCTGGCGATTCCTCTTGCGTTAACACCTGCAGCGCCCAGTTCGGCAAACACACCGCCGCCCATAACCGCTCAGACAATGCTGGCGCCTGCTCTTCAGACATCGGCAACAAGGTAAGCCGTTGCCGCGGCAACTGGGTTTCTAACTGGCGATTAAGCGCCATAACTGGGCGCCTCTTGGGCGGACTGCGTCCATGACAAATTCAGCTCAGGCCGACGAATCTCGCCCTGCAGTTTATGAATCAACAGGTCCAGGCCTGCCCGCTGTGGTCGCAATTCAATCCGGGCTTGGGCCACCGATGACTGCCGTAACGCGGTCAGCGGCCGACACAAAAACAACAAGCTATTTTGTGCTTTGGCTAGCAGCTGCAAACGGCGCAAAAGCTGATCATTTTTAGGCTGGAACCAAGCCACCACAAGGGCACAGCTTTGGCCTTGCAAGAGTTGTTCGCAGGCCCAAGCCGCGTCGTCAGCGCTTTGCTTTGGAATGACTACCAAGCGGCCAAGATCAACCCCTTGGTATTGCAGCCCAGGAGCATAGGGAATCGCGGGGGGATTGACCAAGGCAGCCCAATGGCCGCGCTGCTGCAAACTGCATAAAGCCGGCAATAACAACGATAGTTCATGGTTTAACGGCTGATCCAATAGCAACTCGGTGACACCGGCACACCACCCCTCTCTTGGTAACACTTCATCTAACAATTCATAACCGCTAGAGACCACGGCAGTAGACTCTGCCTGCGATCGCAACTTACCCAGCAAGCGTTGACGCAAGATTTTTAAATCGGGGTTTTCAGCGGTATTAGAGGCAAGTGGTTTCATCATCAATACGGTAATGATTAGGTGGCTCAATTAATAAGACTAGTTGAAGGCTTGTGTCTTACAAGATTGAAATTAAGCCATCCAAAGCACGGCAATAAACACCACTTGTAACTGTCCACAAAGACTCTTTAAACGAGCTCTATTGAGGGTTCCGGCGATTCTGGGGGAATCTGCTAAACTAGATTTATGCACAAGGGCGCAATAAAACCTGAACGCCGGATAAAGGGCCGTCGCCGCAAGAAATTAAAGCGGGCGCTGCACTACGGCGTCGTGATGGCATCCGCCACCGCCGCGACACCTTCTGGTTGGGCGGCCACACCTAGTAGCGAAGTGAACCATCACTTTCCCACGCTGCGCACCCAGCACGATGCCTATCTACAACACGGCTTAGAAGAGCTGGTTTCTGATCCAGCTTTACGCCGAGCGATTCGCGAAAAGCGTTTTGCCGCCGCCTTGGTAGATATCACCGACTTAGAAAACCCGCGTTACGCCGGCGTCAATGGCGATGTCATGATGTACGCCGCCAGCCTGCCTAAAATTGCCATTATGCTCGGCGCTTTTCAGCAAGCGGAACTGGGCAATTTAGATATGACGCCGCAAGTCAAAGACTCTCTGACACGGATGATTCGCAACTCATCCAATAGCGCGGCCACGGAGATGTATTACGCTGTAGGCCCCAGCGAACTAGCCGACATCCTACGGTCACCCGAATACGGCCTATACGATGCTCGCCATAACGGCGGCCTTTGGGTAGGTAAGCCTTATGCCAAACAAACCACTTGGCAACGCGACCCCATTCACAACATTTCTCACGGCGCTTCAGCTATGCAAGTGGCGCGTTTCTATTACCTAATGGAAACCGGCCGCTTAGTAAATGAAGAAGCCTCGAAAGAAATGAAAGAGATGCTAAGCAAACCAGCCATTCGCCATAAATTTGTAAAAGGCCTCTCGTCTGCCCAACCGCAATCAGAAGTCTTCAGAAAGTCGGGCACTTGGCGCACCTATCACTCCGACAGCGGCGTGATTGAACGTGACGGCAAACGCTATATTGCCGTCATGCTGGCTAACGACAATCACGCCTCAAACTGGTTAACCGACTTAATCATTGGGTTTGACAAGCTCATCCACGAACCTTCGCTAGTTGCGCATGTGGAGCATGTGTCGTTAGACAACCCCACCTTAACCGCCACCCAAACGCGTTAAACACACATTATTCGCGCGCCAGCGCCATCGACAATACCTGCCGGTAACGGTCTCGCGTAAGCAATACCGCCAAGGCCCACGACAAGCAAACCACCACTAACACAGCCGACAGCTGCGCCAAGGTAAACGGCTCCACAAAACGCTCGGTGAGCAAAATAATGACCCCCGAACCAAACACTTTGAACAGACGATAGCCGAGCATATCAATCCAAGCTTTGGCGCGATAAAGCGTCTCTGTAGAAATTGGCACATAGAGCAGTTCACGCGAAGCACGGTTAACCGAATATGACAGACCGCGGTCCATTACCCTTAATGCCGCCGACACATTCATAACCGGCATCCAAATAAATGCCAAGGCGCCGACTATCAACATAGTGGGCTGCACTAACAAACCACCAATTGCCCCCAAAGTCCGATGAATCAGCGGCGTGATCACCAAGTTAATCAACAAGGCAAAGCTACTAATCCAAGTAAAGATATGAGCGATATAGACCGTACGCTGATCTTGCTCAGCATAAGCCTCTCGCAGCAAGGTCATAAACTGGTATTCCACAAACGGCGCCGCCAACTGTGCCAGCAGCAAAATACTGGCGACCAGCACCATATAGTTGTTTTCGCGTAACACTGTTGCCGGGCTAAGTGAATTGTCATCCTGTTGGTCCGGCTGCTCTTCGCTAAACAAACCACTAACCGCCAAGAACACCGTGATTGATGCCAGCAAGCCAATCAAACCAGTCGACACCAGCAATAAATCGGGAGTTTGCATTTGCGTATTCGCGATCAGTTGCGCCGCCAGCACACCGGCCAAAATGCCCCCGACCAGCCCGCCGCTACCAATCAAGCCATACCAGCGCTTGGCTTGCCGCGTCCGATAAACGCTATTGGTTAGCGACCAGAACTGCTCTACCAACACCACGCTAAAAATATCAACAAAGACATAGAACGTAGCCGCCACCATGACGCTAGGCGTTTCAAAACGCAGCCAAAAAACCACCAACAGCACCGCAATAATGGCTAACGTGCTAAGAATCAGAGTAAAGCGCGGAATCCGCGTCACAATGGTCTGGTAAACCGGCACCAGCACCATTAACAGCAAGGCACTACCAATCCAAACATAGGGCAAGATGGCACTAGAGGCCTCTTCCAAAATCATCGAGCGGCTTGCCGCCTTCACCATGTAATAAGCCATGATGATAAGCGCGAAATTAACGAACAACAGTGCCGCTTTTAACCACGGCCTAGGCGTTAGTTGCAACGACTCATGATGCTCCGACATTGTGTTCACTTACCCCTTTGCACAACCGAATCCCTAGCTGCACTTACGGCCTGTTCTGCAAGGCCTGATTTCTTTTTTCTACCAGTGCATGAATACGTTTTGCCAAAGTTTGGTGACTGACCGCGGCATTTTTTTTCAGCACATTGGATAACACTACCACTGCATAACGCAGTTGCGGGTTTATTGCGGGATATTCCACTACCGCCACAGATGCCAGAATATTGATGCGATTGCCCTGATACTTGTCGCATTCAAAGCCCGGCTCCGGCTCGCAGCCATACAAGGAACCGGATTTAAAATAAACCGCGGCATCATTCAACACTGGGTGCGAAGCGTAACGAATTCGCTTCTGGGTTAGATATAACAAGCGCTTCAATTCCAAGCTACTCCACGCGTCCACCAAACGCCCGGTTTCCATCGCATACAACAAACGTATGAGCTCTCGTGGTTGACCATAACTATGCGGCCCCCAAGCCTTGCGCTTGGCATTGCGAGTGAAATATTTACCCTGGCGTAGATGTTTAATATCCAGCTGGTTCGCCAACAAACCTCGCTCTAGCATCGCTACCGTCACCTCACCTTCAGCGCGGTAAGGGGTCTGCTCCAGCCAAGCTTGATGCTCTGACGGCAAGCGCGGGTACTCATCACCAAACTGACGCATTAAGGTCGCCTGCTGCATCACCATACTGGCAGCACCATTGGAACTAGCTGAGGTCATCCAGTCTAAAAACTCCCACAAGCTACCGCGATCTCCCTCAACCAAGCGCCGGTAGCTCAAGCGCCGATTAGTCACATCAAAAATCGGCACCTTGTGCTGGTCGTAAACAGAATACGTGTCGGCCACCACTTCGGTATTACGTAGTAGATTTTTACGGGCCTCAATATCCTCTGGATAGATTTCAGACAACTGCTGCAAAAGTCCCACCACTGCCACCAACTTACCCACGCTACCAATATTGTGTTGATAGTCGCCTCGATGCTCAGCATAAACAGGCTGCGCGGGGTTGCTAAAATCAAGCAAAGCAATGCCGTAACGCGAACGCTCTTCGTCCGCCACCGCTGCCGTTAGAGCGCTAGACAGCTCAGCATTCCGGGTCGGTAACTGGATACGTCCGACGGCATCCATCTCTACTGCCGGATACGTCAGCTTAATTTGTGCCTGACCCAATTGGGCACCCGCGGGTAACTGGCGGCCATTTATTTCACCCAGTTGCGCCAGACGATAAAATTCCAATCGCGCAATACCGGTTTCCGGGTAGGCATCAATTGGATAGGCATAGGCAGACGCTACCGCGCTTATCAGCAAACCTAAGACGCAAGCCTGCCTAATCATGATTTACCCCGAGCAGTAGTGGCCGCTGCATATCAATCTCAAACTCGCTGCTAGCAGTAAGTGCCTCATCTAGGCTATTCAATAGCCGATTGCGGTTAGCTCGTTTACTTTCCACCAACGGGCGAATTTGAAATAACCATAGCTGGCCGTCGGCAAAACCAAACTCCACATCAGCCACCGCCGCGCCACCCACCTCCGGCGACGCGAACTCCGCCATCCGCCGAGGAATGGAGATAGCCAACTGTTTCAACTGCTCCACTTCGGCTTGATTCAAGAGTGGCTGCCCCGGCCACTCAGTAGCCACTAAAGACGAGCCTCCATGCTCAAGCAGCAGCCGCTGTTCTAGCGCAGTGGCTGTAGAAGAACGACGCCACTGACCTTCAACGAGAGGAATATGCAGGGTCTCCGCGAGCTGACCGGCAACACCACCACCAACGCCCTCATTGGTAACCACCGTGATCACATCCCGGCTACCGGAATAAATATCTTTGGTCACCATTACACCGGATTTTTGCGCCGCAACACTTTTGTGCAACAACACTGAGGCATAAACATGTTCGGGACGATCCATTAACGACTGACGCCAAGCAAAAGCCCGTTCACTGAATGGTGAGGCCCAGACTCGCCGCACCGCCTGTAAAGTTTTTTCGAAACCCACCACATGCGGCACGGTTAAATTCAAACCAGCACCGGAAAAATTCGGCAGATCTTCTACATTGGTATCGCTACGTACAAACACCCCGTAACTACCGTCCTCGCCAAACTCAGCCTGCATAGCAAGTTTTAACCGCTGCACAAAACCGTCAGGCAACGGCACCGTTAAAAACCACTGGCGTACCGTTTGCAGCAACTGCTTTAATTCGGCCTGATATTGCTCCGGTGCTTTTTCTTTGAGCGTTGCCAACTCTTGGTAACGACCACGTAGCCAGTCGTACATTGGCGGGCCATTCGCCTGTAGGGGTTGCTGTAGCAATTGCTTATATAGGCCAAAGGGAATACTTAGACCCGCCGACACTTGCCCGGGAAACTGCTGCATTAACTCCCCCAGCTTGGCCGCTTTAGGGCCCACCACCCGGCCAGAATGGTCGGCCCTTAAGGACCTCAGGGGTAATATCTGTTTTTGCTCCAACTCAAGCTTGTCCAAATCGATGACTAAGCGGTCGGGCTTGTCATCTCGCCGCCGCGTAAACACCTCATCCCAGGCGGAATCATTTTGCTGTAGCTGCACAACGCCCGCGGGGCTAGCCGCCATAACCACTTGGGTGCCAAGCTGCTTTTTCAAAGCGGGCAAATATTGTGAAGCCACCACTACATTGGGTATGCCCAAGTTACGAGCTAGCAGCTGTACATGAGATAAGGCATTACCTTCGGAACGCGTAATAAGGCCGGCTACCGGCGGCAATTCGGTGAGGGTTTCTGGCACCACATAAATACCGCCAGGATCATAATCCGCCGGTAAACCGTCTCCCGTCACTTGGTAGAGCACTCCCCTAGCCAAGCCCGGGTTTAAACGGCGCAGCCCACCACCCACAGATTGACCGAACAACTCATGCCGAACACCGGCCAAGGCGTTCGCATCAAGCATTAGGCGATTGTGCAGCTCTGCAAAAAACAACAACAAACTGCCACGCATCCGGTCGGTTGCAAACTGCCTCACCTTCGGCTCAAGCACGGCAAACTTGTCTACTGCCGCTGAAAAATGCATTTGCAGCCGCTGACCTGCCCATGCGGGTACCAAACCTAGACGATTTAACTCGGCCCTATACAAACCCAGCGGCAACTGTTTGGGAGCAAGCTGAGTAAATACATATCGCAGCTCCTCAAGTTCGGACTGATTCACAAAACCTGTGCCATACAAGGCCTGCGCCGAGGCCTTTAGCCAAGACAACTGCTCGTGCCGAGTCGGGTTTTGCTGATCTAGCAACTGCTGCCCAGCGACAAACGCTAAACGTTCCAAATCAATACTGGCATCTAGCAAGGCCAGTCGCGTACCGGCATTGGGTTCCTGATTAAGATGTTGACGAATCACCGCCAAAGCCTGACTAGCAGACTGGAACTGCGCGAGCCGCGTGCTATTTTCAGACAACGCTCTCGCAAGATTTTCTAGTGCCGACCGCATCGCCTTAGAGCGGCTAACCGCGACGGCGCGCCCAAGCAACTCAGCAACGCCGCCAGCATGATAGGCGGCATCGATAGCCGTGGCTAAGCGTTCATATTCTTCCGCTAGGCTGTCGTCAAACAAACTCGGTCTTTCTAGCTGGGCCGCGTACTCTCTAACTAGCTCAGCATCTGCGGCATCCGGGCGACCATGAATTTTGGCGCGGATCGCGTCAAACCCGGCATCTTTTTCATTCAGGCTAGTAGCAAGGTCGCGAATCGTGTTCAACGACATGAACGCACCGTGATGAGTGACCAAACGCACCGCCTCGCGCAGCAACAACCAACGTTGTGCGAGCCAAGCCTCTTCTCCCGCTAGAGCCTCTAATATCTGTTGACCAAAATACTGCTCATTTTCTAGCTGTACTGCACCGCCATAAAACTGCGCTTTCCGGAAAATCCACCCATTGTCATAACCAACCAAAAAGTTTTCCAGAATCAGAGCTTTCAATAGCGGAGTGCCCGCATCACGGGCCAAGACATCATCCGGCCGCAAACGCACTAGCAAGTTAGCTATGGGGTACCCCGCCGAACGAATCGCCTCTGTTTTAGCGCTGTATTGCCCATGCTGAAAGCCACCACCGAATTCCCGGCAGGCGTATGGTTCAGGCGGCAGCACTTGGCCGTCGTTACAAAACCAACGAATGCGTTGAAACGGCCCACGCGACCGTTGCTTCATTTCTTGAACCCAAGCCTGCATTTGTGACGGCGTCGGTTCCTTGGCAACGGCAGCGACGCTGAAGCTAGACCATAAAACCGCTAGAAACCCCACCGCGGCCATCATGACGTTATGTTTTCTAATTAGATTGCTGTGCATTTATATTTCTTTGCTATTGCGCAGAATTCACCCCGCATATAGGTATACGTACATTAGCTAGAAAAAGCCAGTTAGCGCTGGCGGCAGAAACAAAAAAGCCCCGCATTAGCGGGGCTTCTTAGTCAGATATTGGGGCTGGCAGCTAGGCTGTTACCGGCACTAGCTGAGCAGCGTCAATATCTTCATCGAGATAGGCCATACCCAACACACTTAGGTATTCCATACGCTGGGCCTTCATCAAATCAATTTCGGGCACGCCGGCATTGTTCTCTTCATACACACGCGCCAGATAGACCATAAAGCGCTCGCCCTCATGCAACAGCAATAGGCTAGCGGCACCTACATCGGGTTTGACCTTGGCGTTTTGTTCTTCTGGCAACGTCACTGCCAATACCACCGGCTTGTCTTCACTACCCAAACGCAGTTTGCGCTCACTCACTTTCTGCTCGGCCCAGTAGTAAGCCAGCTCTTTGCTTGGGGTTAAGAAAACCGGCTCTACCGACTCTTCAAACTCATGTTGAATGGTCGCCATAGTTTTCTTCAAAGCCTCTTTTATGGCTTTGTCGCCAGAGCGTTTTAGGCCATTGGCTTGAATAGACTCCAACAGCTCCGACGAGGTGCCGTGGTACCAAACATTACTGGTGGTAAAACCCTGCTCGGTGAGTAGGTCTTTGGCGTCTTTTAGATAATTAGGAGTAGCAGACATAATCAGCAACCGTCATATTCAAAATCAATAAAGTGCGTTTAAGAAAAAAGGCGACGCCTTGTAGCAAGGGGCCGCCTTCTTTCTTAAAAGCAGCCTTGGCTCGCAAGTAGCCAAGGCGCTTTAGTACTAGCTAAGACTAGTTGAACTGGTTAGAGGTGTTTTTCGCACCACCAGCTTTCAGAGCACGGTCACCAGCAAAGTATTCTTTGTGGTCGTCGCCCATGTCTGAACCGGCCATGTTTTGGTGCTTAACGCAAGCGATACCTTGACGGATCTCTTTACGCTGAACGCCTTCAACATAACCCAACATGCCAGCGTCACCGAAGTACTCTTTAGACAAGTTATCAACTGACAGAGCAGTAGTGTGATAAGTCGGTAGAGTAATCAAGTGGTGGAACACGTTCGCTTCGCGAGCAGTGTCAGCTTGGAAGGTACGTACGCGAGCGTCAGCGGCAGCAGATAGCTCAGAGTCGTCGTACTCAGCAGACATTAGGTTGTCGCGGTCGTAAGCAGAAACGTCTTTACCTTCAGCAGCCCATGCATCGTAAGTTTGCTGGCGGAAGTTCAAAGTCCAGTTGAACGAAGGAGAGTTGTTGTAAACCAACTTCGCATCTGGGTGTACTTTACGAACTTCGTCCATCATGCCCTTAATTTCGTGCACGGTAGGAACAGCAGTTTCGATCCATAGCAAGTCAGCGCCAGCGTTGATTGCTTCGATGCAGTCAAATACGCAACGCTCATGGCCAGTACCTTGACGGAACTGGTATAGACCTGAAGGTAGACGCTTAGGACGAACAAGCTTGCCGTTACGGCTGATAAGCACGTCGCCTTCAGCAGTATCTTCTGGAGATACTTCTTCAACGTCTAGGTAAGAGTTGTATACGTCGCCTTGGTCGCCTGGCTCGTTAACCACAGCGATTTCTTTAGTCAGGCCAGCGCCTTCAGAGTCAGTACGCGCAACGATAATACCGTTGTCGATACCTAGCTCTAGGAAAGCGTAACGTAGTGCACGTAGCTTGCCGTGGAAGTCAGCGTGAGGAACGGTAACTTTACCGTCTTGGTGACCACACTGCTTCTCGTCAGCAACCTGGTTTTCGATCTGAAGGGCACAAGCACCAGCTTCGATCATTTGCTTAGCCATCAAGTAGGTAGCTTCAGCGTTACCAAAACCAGCGTCGATATCAGCAACGATAGGCACAACGTGCGTTTCGTGGTTGTCGATAGCGTCTAGGATTTCAGCTTCTTTAGCAGAATCACCAGCTTCGCGAGCTTTATCTAGCTCACGGAATAGGCCACCAAGCTCACGAGCGTCAGCTTGACGTAGGAAGGTGTAAAGCTCTTCTACAAGGCCAGCAACCGCAGTCTTCTCGTGCATAGACTGGTCAGGAAGAGGACCGAAGTCAGAACGTAGAGCAGCAACCATCCAACCTGAAAGGTATAGGTATTTACGCTCGGTAGTACCGAAGTGCTTCTTAATAGAGATCAGTTTTTGCTGACCTACAAAACCGTGCCAGCAGCCTAGAGACTGGGTGTACTTGGTTTTGTCTTTGTCGAACTCAGCCATATCACGACGCATGATGTCGGCTGTGTACTGGGCAATTTCTAGACCAGTTTTGAATTTGTTCTGAGCGCGCATGCGAGCAGCAGATTCTGGGTTAATCTCATCCCAAGGGCTGCCAGCGGCTTTCTTTACCGCTTCCAAAGAAGCGATGTCGTCACTGTACTGTGTCATGGTCAAATCCTATTTATTGATAGAAACACAAGAGATTCCAAAGCCTCGGATTTGCATCACACAGACCATTGGAGTGGCGCGTATTCTAGTCACTCGAATAAAATAAATCTAATAAATACCTATTATGTTCATTATCCATTTAATGAATAATAGTCATCTACAGCAATCAACGGCGCCCGCGCTATGAACCTGAAAAACATCGACCTCAACCTGCTGGTCTATCTAGACGCCCTACTCGCCAGCCGCAACGTCACCCAAGCGGCCGAGAGTTTAGGCATTAGCCAACCCGCCATGAGCAATGGTTTACGCCGCCTGCGCGAGCTATTTTCAGACCCCATTCTGATCCGCACCAAAGACGGCATGAGCCCCACCGAACGCGCCGAAGAACTACAACCACTGGTACGTAATATCGTCGCCTCCATTGAACTCGCGGTAGAACCCGACAAAGGCTTTGACCCCGCCGTTGCCGACCGCGTATTCCGCCTCTGCGTTAGCGACTACAGCGAATGCACCCTGATGCCGCCTCTACTGCAACGCATGCAAAGCATCGCCCCCAATATCACCCTCGATATTCTCACGCCCAGTGACGTTAGCTATAAAGACGTAGAAGGCGGCAATGTAGACCTAGTAATCAACCGCTTTGACGACCTGCCGCAATCCTTCCACCAACGCATCATCTGGCGCGACGGCTTCTCCTGCATGCTTAGCCCCAACAATCCCATTCGGGAAAACTTCAATCTTGATAGCTATTTAGAATCCAGCCACGTCTGGGTGAGTAAAACCGGTATGGGTATCGGCGTTGGCGTTGAGCCCGACCAAGTCCAGCAACTCGGCTGGGTAGACGACGCCCTTAATCGCTTAGGGAAAAAACGCCGAATCCGACTCTACACCCGCCACTACCAAGCCGCCATGCAGCTGGCCGAAATGCACGACTTGGTGATCACCATCCCCAGCAAATCCGCCATGCTGCAAAAAGACAACCCCAACGTCATCATCCTGCCACCACCGTTTGAAATACCAGAAATCGAGTTAAAAATGGCTTGGAGTTCTTTGCAACATCACAATCCGGCCAACCAATGGCTACGCGGTTTGATTGCTGAAGTGGCGGCGGAGCTGGACTAGGCACTGCATCCATTAGAATTTTAAATTTGACTTGAGCTAACTCATGCCCAATCGCCCAGCAAACTCCTTTAGGAACCGACGCGCACAGCGCCAGCAAAACAAACCGCGACGGCCTGGTCCGGCGGAAACCGTACTGGTGGCGTTAAACAAACCCTACGATGTGCTGTGCCAATTTAGTGACGACGGCAGCGGGCGAGATAACTTGAGCAAATACGTGGAGATTCCCGATATCTATCCGGCAGGTCGACTTGATCGCGATAGCGAGGGTTTGTTGTTATTGACCAATAACGGTCAACTACAGGCTCAAATCAGCTCACCGAAATTCAAACAACCGAAAACCTATTGGGCGCAGGTGGAAGGCATTCCAGATGAAGCAGCGTTAAAAGCCTTACGTGAAGGCGTGGAGCTAAACGACGGCCTTACCCGCCCGGCTAAAGTACGGCTAATAGACGAACCCGCCAACCTCTGGCAGCGCAAGCCGCCCGTGCGGGAACGAAAAAGCATTCCCGACTGCTGGTTGGAGCTAACCATTACGGAAGGTAAAAACCGCCAAGTGCGCCGTATGACGGCAGCGGTTGGGCACCCCACGCTACGGCTGATTCGCGCCGCGATTGGGGATTACCGGCTGGATACGCTCCAGCCGGGTGAGCATAAAGTCTTATAGCTCGATTTTTTCGTCAGAGACGCAGATACCGTCTTCGTCTGAATACAGATAAGCGCCAGGTGTGAAGGTGACATCGGCGAAACGAACCACAACGTTTTCTTCACCCACGCCGCGTTTAATGGATTTGGTTGGGTTGGTGTTTAGTGCTTTAACACCAATGGCTTGGGCATTAATTTCTACCGCATCACGAATACAGCCATTGACCACAATGCCAGCCCAGCCGTTATCAACGCCTAGCTGGCCGAGATTACCGCCAACCAAGGCACAGCGTAACGAACCACCACCATCAACCACTAATACGCGACCCTCGCCAGGTGAGGCCAGCATTTCACGTACTTGTTGGTTATCTTCAAACACGCGCAGGGTGGCAATCGGCCCCATAAAACGGGACTTGCCGCCATAGCTTTTAAACATCGGGGTAGCGACCTGTAGCTGGTCAATATAGTCATCACATAGGTCGGCGGTGGCGTAGCTCACAGTGCAATCCTTTTTGCTTAAGTTAAGGTTGTTTCTTAAATCCAATGATCAGCCCGGCGAAGGCCAAGCCAACAAACATAATCAATACCCAGGCAGGCATCGACAGCCCGACAAAGCTCCAGTCTACTTCGGCGCAGTCACCCGAACCTTCAAAGGCCACACGAATGGCTTCCCATAGGCCAAAGGCTTCACGCATAAAGTCAAAACCAGCGCCACATTCCGGTACTTTTTCCGGCGGCAGGTTTTGAATCCAAACGTGACGAGCGGCGGTAGCAATGCCCCAGCCAGCTGGTGCCAGCATTAATACAGACACCACAGCTCGCCCTTTCGGCCATACCAAACCAACAACCGCAACCGCTGCAATGCCCATCATGGCCATGCGTTGCAAAATGCATAGCGGACAAGGGTCTAAGCCCATCACGTGCTGCACGTATAAGGCGTAAGCGAGCGAGGCAATACACCAAAGCAAAATTCCGGCATAACCCAGCCGCGTAGAAATCTGATTCATAAAGGTCTATTTAACTACTAATTGGACTCGTACTTATGGCGCTTGCCATGCAGCTGCGGCGTCACAAAATTTATAATATTCATGCCTGTAACGCTGCGCGGTACCGGTATCACTAGAGGTGAACAAATCGCGATACTTCTCGCATTGCGCATCCAGCCAGTTATCGGCCTTTAGCGCACATTGTTGCTGCGCCTTTGAGCCTGCCTTGTGATCGGCACAAATGCTATCGATCACAATTTTTCCGTTCTTTTCCGAATAACTCGGCGCCTGTGACTGCGTTCCCTGCAAGCCCACATGGCTACATCCCAATAATCCAGCCACCACTACCCCAACAGCGACTTTGCGACCCCAATGTTGCATCACAGTACCTTTTTAATATCTTCGAGTATGTCTTCAGGCTTAGTGGTTGGCGCATAGCGATTGACCACATTGCCTTCTTTGTCGACTAAGAATTTAGTGAAATTCCATTTAATTGCCTTAATGCCTAGAGCACCCGGCGCTTCATCCTTAAGGAACTGGTAAAGCGGGTGTGCGCCGTCACCGTTCACTTCAATTTTGGAGAACATTGGAAATGAGACCCCAAAGTTCAAATCACAAAACTCTGAAATTTGCCCCTCGTCACCCTGCTCTTGCTTACCAAATTGGTTGCAGGGAAAGCCGAGCACCTCTAAGCCTTGGGCATTAAAGTCAGCATAAATCTTTTGCAGGCCTTCATACTGTGGGGTAAAACCACATTTGCTGGCGGTATTCACAATCAGCAAAACATTACCGGCATAATCACTCAAGGCAACGTCTTCGCCTTTAATGTTTTTTGCCGAGAAGTCATAAATTTTGGCCATGATAGATCCCATGAATTCAGATGAGTTAAGTCACTTTACCAGCTTCCTAGAGCTGGATGTGCGGCACCAACAAAGTAAAGGCTGGGCCTTTAAACACTTCAAAAGCCTAACTGCAGAACTGCAAGAAGGCCGTGATTTTTTATGGTTTCACCAGCTTGATGATGCTGATCTCATTACCACACTGCGCCAGCAAGGCCGGATATATGCCAGCACCGCCAATTTAGTAATGCTGAGTCCCAGCGGTGTAAAGAAATTTGAGCAGGCCTTAAGCTAGGCCGCGAATGTAATCCACCACAATGTCTGCTGCCCCAGCGCCATGGGTAGCTTTATTACTTTCCATAGCTTCTAAACGTGCATTAGGCATTTCTGCAATCATGCGTTCTAGGTTTTCTAGGCCGTGTAACTTGTCGGCCGAGGCGCCAATAATTAAGCAATCTTGGGTAATGTTATGCATGCGGCCCCAAGCGCGATATTTCATCAATGCAAAAACATTCTTTTTGAGTTTGTAAGGATCAGCTTGGTCGAGCGTGTTCTCGTATTTGGCCACCTGTTCAGGTTCTTTCTCCGCATCCAAACGGAAAGTACGCAAATACCATTTAGCAAAGGCTTTAACAGGCGGGTAAGCAGCCGGCGGAAACAAACGAATAATGGCCATAATAGGCGCCGGGAAACGCAGCTCGGGGTTGGGCGCAATTAAAGCATTGCCCATTGGCTGCGGCCCCTGGTGCGTCATCAGGTATTCCATAATGGCCGTTGCCCCCAAGGAGCTACCCGATAGCACAAACGGCCGCCCGCGCGTAACGCCCTGCTCTAACACTTCTTGCACATCCAGCGTGACACGCGGCAGGTCAAAAGCGGTGCTATTAATATCGTCAACGCGCGACGAAAACTTCTCGCGCGATTCAACATACAACACGCGATGAGTCGCCGACAGTTGCTTAAGAAAGCCTTGCCAACCAGAAATAAGCGAAATCCAGCCGGCAACAAAAACCACCACTGGCTGGCGGACGTCATCATCGGCCGGCACAAAATCGAAAACACGTAAGCCGACGCCATCTGACATCGTCAAATAGCGTTCAGAAATCGTTACAGAGTCAGCAGCGTAGTCTTTTAAATCCATTTTTGTTTTATATCGCTAAGGCGGTTGTGTTTTGCTTTCAGTGCGTTATAGCATGACCGCCATCAGACCAAAACCTGATTCACATTAAATAGATATTCAGAACTCAATACTGGAGACCGCTCATGAGCGCAGTTGAAATGATTAAGCAAATGCCACAAGCCTTTGATGCTGAGGCAGGCGCTGATGTAAATGCTGTAATTCAATACAACATTTCTACCCCTATGTACGCCACCATTGCTAATGGTACTTGTGAAGTGGCTGAGGGCTCTTCTGACGACGCTACCGTCACCCTAACCATTGATGACGACGATCTGGTTGACCTTCTTAATGGCGACCTAGACGGCGTAACCGCGTTTATGACCGGCAAACTACAGGTTGAAGGCGACATTATGTTTGCTCAAACCATGGCGACCATTTTTGATCGCAGCAAAGTCTAGTCAATACTAGCCTGACGCTGAAAACGCCCGCTATATGCGGGCGTTTTTGATTTTAGCCATAGCTAAACGCTACCGCCTGCTTCAGAAATTCACTACACTTCGCAGCTGCTTTTTACACCGAATATATCAACTAATGGGAGACAACCATGCGTCGCGTGGTCTTTAACCAAAAAGGTGGCGTGGGCAAATCCACCATCACCTGCAACCTAGCTGCTATCAGCGCTAGCCAAGGCCTCAAAACTTTGGTGGTGGACCTAGATCCACAATGTAACGCCTCACAGTATTTGCTTAGCTCCGAAGGCATTATTGCCGAGCAAACCATTGCTGATTACTTTGAAACCATTCTAAAAAGCCGCGTTAAAAAAGCTGACCTAGCCGACTATATAACT
Source organism: Gammaproteobacteria bacterium (assembly GCA_030425645.1). Lineage (GTDB taxonomy): Bacteria > Pseudomonadota > Gammaproteobacteria > JAPPPA01 > JAPPPA01 > JAPPPA01. The sequence goes on from JAUHZK010000007.1 coordinate 74,655, forward strand.
GCGACGCCATTTGAAAACCTAGACCTGATTGCCGCCGCCCCCGATCTAGATGACCTACAAGTGAAGCTAGAAGCGCGCGCCAAGATTTTTAAACTACGCGACGCCCTTAGCAAGCTGGATTACGACCGTATCTATATTGATACACCACCAGCTCTGCACTTCTTTACCCGCTCAGCACTGATTGCTGCGACTCGCTGCATTATTCCGTTTGACTGCGACGACTTCTCTCGCCAAGCCCTCTACAACCTGCTGGATACGGTTGAAGAAATTCGCGAAGACCATAACGACGATTTGGAAATCGAAGGCATTGCCGTCAACCAATTCCAACCACGCGCCAAATTGCCGCAGCGTTTGGTTGACGAGTTAATTGAGGAAGGTCAGCCAATGCTGAATACCCGCCTCACCAGCTCAGTAGTAGTGAAAGAATCACACGACGCCTCGGTGCCGCTGATTTGGCATTCGCCAAAACATAAATTAACCGATTTGTTTGTTTCTCTGCACAATGAGTTAGAAAGCAACTAGACTAAGGGCATGAAGCTCACGCCCGAACAACTAGACAACTGTAAAGAAATGCTCAGCCTAGGCCGCGAAGCACTCGGCCTAGAGCTTGGCATTGTTAGCCATATTGCTGACAACCTCTACACCGTTATCGCGGTGGATTCAGACAGCGAAGTCTTCCAAGCGGGCGAAACCTTTCAGCTAAAAGACACGCTCTGCCGAGAAGTGATTGCTAGCGGCAAAGCGGTTGAAATGACCAGCTATAAAGGCAACGTCGGCTTACAAGGCCACCCGCTATACGACGCCCTACACCTGGAAGCCTATATTGCCGCACCGGTTATGCTGGATGGGAAAATTTGGGGCACGGTTAACTTCACCTCATTAAAAGTACGTGACGAAGCCTTTAACCAAGGTGAAATTGACTTTGTTCGCGAATGCGCCGATAGCGTCAGCGGCATGTTAAAAAGCAATCAGGCTTAGGCAACATGCCTTGTACCAAAGCGTTTGCTTAGTCATAGACCCAAAGACAAGAACCCCGTAGAGCGGCAGCTCTACGCGGGTTTCTATATTCTAAAAATGTCTTAGTGGCGGTTTCGGCCTTTGTAAGTCTTCCCGTTTGTGGCGAATGCCACGTGCGGGCCGAGCCTATTTTGAAGCATCAAAACAGGCGAAAAATGCTTTACCCGCCGTGCGACCGCTGCGCGGTTCCTTGCGGTGCTCGCTAAATCAAGCGCCTGCGGAACTCGCTACGCTCAAACAGGCCGCAGGTTCGATCTTGATTTAGCTCCGCTCCTCAGTCGCACAAAAGGGCGAAATACTGCTAACCAACTTCCCGCTCGCCCTGAGCTTGTCGAAGGGTAGCCGAGAATGCCTTCAGCACCTTTATCAAAAGGCTTAGCCAATTACTACCGTTTTAATTCTTCCCAGAGTTTATTGAGTCGCTTCAGCGACACCACTTCACGTGGTTTTTGCGGCTGCGCAAATAGACCAATCCGAAACTCCTCCAGCAACCAGCGGTATTCACGCACACCGGCTTGATTAATAAAGTTAGCGTCGGCCTCTAACTTTTCAAATAACTGCTGATACAAAGGCCCTACTTGATTTTGCCAACCGGCATCTCGCTGTGGATTGCTATCTATTTTCTCTAAGCGTGCCTCTAGCGCCTTTAAATAACGCGGATATTGCTCAACGGCTTCCAAACCCCAGGCCGCCAAAAAGCCAGGAAAAAACAAAGCCTGTGTTTGCATTTGGATATCCGGCGCAGCCTGCATAGCCCTCAAGCCCAGTTTTTCTAAACGGCTTCTGACACGTTGCAAGGTATCTGCCGCATCGGCCAACTGCCGCCACAAAGCGACGGCCTTAGGTACTAAATCCGGCTCATGTTCGTAAATCATCAGGCCGAAGTCAGCCGCCCCATAAACCGGCGCTTTGGCAAACACCGGTTTGAGCACCACCTCATCAACCAACACCTCACATAACTCTGGCACCAATCCGGGCCACTGGGCCGCACAGTGCTGATAGCGCTGCTGAATCGTGCTTTGCTGCCAAACATTAGGCTGCTTAGCGGCACATAGCCGCGTGGCAATGCGGTCGGCACCACCACATTCCTTAGCAATATATTTCAGGGTCTTATTGACTTTAATCATCGCCAATCGGCGCACACCTTGTCGGTGCAGTTGCGCGGCGCTGGTTTCGTTATCCACCAAGCGAATAGCGGCGTCTTTACCGCCATCTTCCAGCACCGGCCAAGCTTGCGTGCTCACTGCGCCGCGTTCTAGGCGAATCACCTGCGGTAGGTCATCAAAGCTCCACTCGGTTAAACCGCTTTTTTCTAGTGGATGTTTGCCAGCACCGCCAGTGGCCTTTTCAAACGCCACCTTAGTCGCCGCGCTATGCGCTTGTTTTACGTCGCCCAAATCACGCCCAGCACCCAAGACTTTGTTCTTGTCACCCAAGGTGCGGAAACGAAAAGACAAATGCGGCTCTAAGCTTAAGTTCTCAAACTGCTCGGCACTAACTGGCGCGCCAGTAATCGCTTGCAAAGCTTTGGCCAACTCGTCAGTCAAACGACCTTGTCCGTAATCCATGCGCTGAATGGCTGCCCGTGCAAAATCAGGCGCTGGCACAAATTGGCGGCGCACCGCTTTTGGCAGCGCACGAATCATGGCCGTGACTTTTTCTTCAATCAGCCCCGGTACTAACCAATCTAAGCGCCGACGGTCTAGCTGGTTTAAAACCTCAGCCGGCACATCCACGGTAATGCCATCTTTGTCTTGGCCCGGCTCAAAGGCATAACGCAACGGTAACCGTACGCCGCCGCAATCAATATGTTCAGGGAACTGTTCACCAGCAACTAGGTGCGCACCCTCGCGAATCAATAACTCGCGGCTGAACAGCAGCAGCTGTGGCTGAGCTTTTTCAGCCTTGCCGTACCAGTCGCGAAAGCTTTTCGCGTCTACTACAGACTCGGGAATACGCTGTTCGTAAAACTCTTCCAAAGCTGACTCATCAATCATGACGTCGCGCCGCCGGGCCTTGGCTTCAATTTGTTCAACCTCGTCTCGCAAAGCTTGATTGGCTTTCAGAAAGGCCGGCTGTGACCACTGGCCCCGCCCCTTGTGTTCACGGTACTGACCGGCAACCAAGGCCTCGCGAATAAAGATCTGCCGTGCTTCTTTCGGGTTTACCGGCGCATAACGCGCGCGCCGATTAGCCGCCAAAATAATGCCAAATAAACTTAACTGCTCATGCGCCATAACCTCGCCTTGGCGTTGCGACCAATGCGGATCGGAATAGCTACGTTTAATTTGCGATTGGCCGATTTGTTCCAGCCATTCGGGTTCGATGGTGGCGACAGAGCGGGCGTAAACCCGGGCGGTTTCAACAATTTCCCAGGCCATTAACCACTGTGGCTTTTTCTTCTGCAAGGCCGAGCTAGGGAAAATAGAAAAATGCGTATTGCGCGCGCCTTGATAAGTCACCGGCGGTTTACGCCGCGGCCCCTTGGCACCTTTGCTGATTTTCTTAGTGGCTTCGGTTTCTTCTTTTAAACCAATGCGGTCGAGCAAACCATGCAATAAGGACTTATGCAGACGCTCGTAAGGAATCTCTAGCGACGTCCGCGGCTCCACTTGCCAGCGTAAGGCACGGCATTGCTGTAGCAGCTGCGCATGTACATCTTGCCATTCATGCAAACGCAAAGGGCTTAAGTAGTGTTGCTTGCACCACTTCTGATATTGATTACTGGAGAGCGCTTTACGTTGCTCGCGCGTGGTCTGCCAAAGCTTGATCCAAGATAGGAAATCAGAACGTTCGTCGTTATAAGCGGCATGTGCCTCATCGGCCGCCTGCTGCTTTTCCTGTGGCCGTTCACGCGGATCTTGAATGCTTAGGCCGGACACCACAATCAAGGCATCATGCAGACATTGGCTACGTTCAGCCGCCACCAAAACTCGCGCTAGCCGTGGGTCTAAAGGCAGTTGCGCCATCTGCCGGCCAACACGCGTTAAACCCTTATTGTTGATAGCACCCAGTTGTTCTAGCAACTTCAGGCCGTCACGTACAAAACGCGAATCCGGCGCATCTAAAAACGGAAAGGCCTCAATATCGCCCAAACGCAGATCGTGCATTTGCAGCAGCACGTTGGCGAGATTGGTACGCCGAATTTCAGGCTCGGTAAATTCCGGACGCGCGATAAAGTCGGCTTCTTCATACAGACGAATACAGATGCCGGGCGAGGTACGACCACAACGCCCTTGCCGTTGATTAGCACTGGCTTGTGAAACCGCCTCAATTGGCAGGCGTTGCACTTTGCTGCGATGCGAATATCGGCTAATGCGAGCCACGCCGGTGTCCACCACATGCTTGATACCGGGCACAGTAATCGAGGTTTCGGCGACGTTAGTGGCCAAAATCACCCGACGCTTACCACCAGGACTAAAAATACGCTGTTGCTGCGCTGCTGACAGCCGTGCGTATAGCGGTAGGATTTCAGCGCTTTTTAAGCTGGCCCGTTCTAGATGTTTGGCAGTTTCGCGGATATCACGCTCGCCTGGCAAAAATACCAACACATCGCCCGGCTCACGTTGCCATAGTTCTTTAATCGCCGCTTCAATGGCCTGCGGTTGAGTCGCCTCCTCGTCATAGCGATAACGAGTTTCGACCGGATAACTACGCCCTTCTGCCAAAATCATCGGCACTTTGGTTTGTAGTGACTTCTCAAAAAAGTCAGCAAAACGCTGCGGGTCAATCGTGGCCGAAGTAATAATGACTTTAAGGTCTTTGCGCTTGGGCAGCAGTTGTGCCAAATAGCCCAAAAGAAAATCAATATTAAGGCTACGCTCATGCGCCTCATCAATAATGATGGTGTCGTATTTATTCAGCCAACGGTCGTCGCGCGTTTCCGCCAGCAAAATACCGTCGGTCATCAGCTTGATATAACTGCTAGCCGATACCTGCTCATTAAAGCGCACCTGATAACCCACCGCTGCACCCAACTCGCTATGCAGCTCTTCAGCAATACGTTGCGCCACATTGCGCGCGGCCAAACGGCGCGGCTGGGTATGACCGATTAGGCCTCGCATGCCTTGCCCGGCTTCTAAACAAAGCTTGGGTAACTGGGTGGTTTTACCGGAGCCGGTTTCGCCACAGAGCACTACCACTTGATGGTCGCGAATGGCTTCAACAATTTCCTCGCGGCGCTGCACTACCGGCAAATCAACTGGGTATTCCAACTTCGGACAGGCATCCAAGCGTGCCTGCACCGCCGCCAATGACTGCTGGATAGCCGACTGCAAACTTTCTGGTGATTCTTTTTTCCGCAGGCGGCCGAGCAGCCGCGGCACATCTTCGGTGCGGCAGTGCGGGATGGCTTGTTGGAAGGACGAAAGACTCATGTGCTAACGGGGACAGACCCCTCCTAACAGGTCACAACAAACACTCAAAGTTCGCTCGCTCCGTCCGAAGCGGGTTCTGCCCCCAACTGCGTACTGAGTTTGTGCTTAGCTCTCTGCCAAGCGGCCTCTAGCTCGTCGATATTCTTTGAGGCAAAGTCATCAACGTCTTGTTCCATCTGCCGGAAACGCTGCTCAAATTTCAGACTCGCTGCACGTAGGGCCATGTCCGGATCAATTTTTCGGTGGCGAGCGTAGTTCATCATCGCAAACAACAAATCACCAAACTCCGATTCTTCTCGCTCACGATCACCGCTTTCAAGTTCAACTTTTAGCTCGTCAACTTCCTCATGCACTTTATCCAGCACGCCGTCGATGTTGGGCCAGTCGAAACCGACTTTAGAGGCTTTCTTACCCAGCTTGACGGCTTGCGTCATGGCCGGCAATCCACCACTAATGCCAGCCAAGGCACTCTGGTCTTGTTCGCCCTTGTCGGCACGTTCCTTGGCTTTGATCTTTTCCCAATTATCTTTAACGTCGGCTTCGTTATTCGCGGTTGCATCGGCAAACACATGCGGATGCCGCCGAATCATCTTGTCACAGATCGCCTGCACCACATCGGCAAACGCGAAAGCTCCTATTTCTTCCGCCATACGCGCATGAAATACCACCTGTAGTAGCAAGTCACCGAGCTCGTCTTTTAGATCGACGAGGTCGTCGCGGGCAATGGCATCGGCTACCTCATGCGCCTCTTCAATGGTATACGGCGCAATACTGCGGAAGTCTTGTTGCAAGTCCCAAGGGCAGCCCTCGGCGGGGTCCCGCAAGCGCGCCATAATTTCAAGTAGGTTATGAATGTTTTTGTTACCGCTAGGCAATGTATTGCTACCGTTCGTCGTGAAAAAAATCTAAAAGTTATCAACCGCTTAGCGTGCACCAAAGTAGCACAAACCATAAATCAATCACTTAGCTTAAGAGAAAAGCCAAAACACGCTAAGCCATTGATAAATAAAACATTATTGCTTTTGTTTGTTTTTTTGCCAAATTAGCCAAATGCCCGCCACACGGGGCTTTGACCTAGATTTCAAAATATTGCCCACAAAGTTATCCACAGATAATGTGTAAAACTTACGGTACCAACGGTAAAGCCGCTTCGGCTTCGTAGCGCTGCAGAATTGCTAGCACCTCATCGGGCTCACGTTGGCGGCGAATTTCAGCAAACATGGGCTCGGCCTGACCGTAATTTCTGGGCAATTGTTTGAGCCATTGCTTCATCCGCGAGACGGCTTGATGCGGCTTCGCTACTTGCGGCAAAGAGCTGCGGTAATAACTAGCGACCACCTCTAAAGCGTCAGCCCATTCCATCGCCGCATGCTGTTCACCGCGCATCGCATACTCAATTTGGCGCGGCAAATCCGGGCAGGCAATCGCACCCCGGCCCAACATAAAATGCTCGCAACCACTGACTTCGCGACAGCGCCGCCAATCATCCAGCGTCCAGATCTCACCATTGGCGACCACCGGAACCGTTAAGGCTTGGTTTACTCTGGCTAACCATTCCCAGTGGGCCGGCGGTTTGTAAGCTTCCACCTTCGTGCGCGCATGCACGGTGACCCAAGCGGCACCGCCCGCTTCTAGGGCCTGGGCATTTTCAATGGCCAAGGCTTTGTCTTCATAACCCAAACGCATTTTGGCAGTGACAGGGATTTCTGCCGGTACCGCAGCACGCACCGCAGCCACAATGCCATGTAGTTGCTCAGGCCATTGCAGTAGGCAGGCGCCACCGTTGTGTCGGTTGACGGTTTTAGCTGGGCAGCCAAAATTCAAATCCACACCCAGCGCACCTAATTCGGCGGCTCGGGCAGCGTTGGCGGCCAAGGCGTCATGATCACTACCTAACAGCTGCACAAAGGTTGGGACACCGTGCTTGGTTTTGCCTTGCAACTCACCTTCATGCTTCAGTTCGGGGGCAAAACGGTAAAACACCTTACGTGGCAGTAACTGATTAGTGACTCGCACAAACTCGGTCACACACTGGCCGATACCACCCACTGCGGTTAGCAACTCGCGGGTAAGCGGATCTACCACGCCCTCCATAGGCGCAAGGTGGATATCAGCCGGAGTAAAGTTTGCAGGCACGCGATGCTGGAACCGTTTTCAAGGAGCGCGTATTCTACGCGCCTTTAGTTCCCCCGTTACTTTTTAGAGTCTTGTGAGTATGTCAGGTCTGTTTGGAAAAGCTCTCGGTGAGCAGTTAGTGCAAGCCGGTGTTGCCACTGAAAAACAATTAGAGAAGGCCAAAGAGAAACCTAGCAAGGCCGGTTACAAGAAAAAAACCGGCGGCAAGCGCAAAGGCAAAGGCCAACGGGGACAGAAAGCGGCCGATCCAGCCAAGCAAAAAATTGAAGTCTCAGAAACGGCGGTGACTCGACAAGTCAGTAAAAAAGACAAGGTCAATGCCATCATTCGCAAGCAGTTAGTGGTTGCCGGTGACGGTCAGAGTTTTAACTTTGTCTTGGCCGGCAAATTAAAACAATTGGAAGTTTCGGCAGAACAGGCAGCGCAGCTAGCGAGTGGCGAATTGACCATTGTGAAGTCTGAGGTGCGACGCGACCCCTACGTATTAGTACCTAAAGAAGCGGCAGCCGAAATTGCCGCCCTGCTACCCAGCCGAGTGTTGTTGTCCAACAGCGACGAACCCGAGCAAGATAGCGGCACCGAATAAGCACTGAATTAGGTCAGTTAGACAGCCAAACGAAAACGGCCCCGCAAGCGGGGCCGTTTTATTAACTGCAACTGACTAGGACTTAAAGATCGCCAGCAGCCACGTCTTCAATAGTGATCCAATGACCTTCGGCTTTTAATACATTGCCTGGAATGTCTTTTTTCCACACTTTGTATACGCCTTCATCTTTGTTCACATAAAGACGGCCATTCACAACTTCAAACGCTTTGCCGTTAACCGCAAACTTCTTACCTAGCGATGCGCCGTAAGCACAGAAGCCGCCGTAAGCAGGGGCGTATGCCGCCGGGTTGGCTTGGAAGCGGTTGCGGTTGGCCTTGCTAGCAAAACGATATACCGCACCGTCATAAACTGCGGTGTATTCTTGGGTACCTTTAACCGGCTTGCCTTCAGTGAAGTAAGCGACGGCATCATAGCCATTCAAAATAACGTCGTTGCTGTCGACGCTCACTTGCACACCCGCTGCAAACAATTGCGTTGCAAATAAACTGGCTGCCAATACGCTGAGTAACTTTTTCATCATTCAATCCTCTATAAAAATAAAACGCTACCAACCTCAGTTGATGACGCTACTTTAGAGTTCTTGAACGATACGCAGTGATCCGAAAATCCCGAGATTATTGCTAATCGTCTCGAATTGAAATTAGCTACCAAACCACGCCAAGCGCTCACGCAGCTCAACCACGTCACCCACAATAATCAAGGCGGGTGATTTCACGTTTTCTTCAATAACGGTTTCAGCAATATCAGCCAAAGTGCCGGTCACCACGCGTTGCTGACTAGTAGTACCACGCTCCACTAACGCCACTGGCCGTGACTCTGGTGCTCCATGCGCCATCAGCTGCTTGCTAATTTCCGGCAGGCTATTCAGTCCCATATAGAACACAACCGTATGCGCTGGACGCGAGAGTTCACTCCACTCCAAGTCCAACACATCGTCTTTCATATGGCCCGTCACAAACTGGCAAGACTGGGCGTAGTCTCGATGCGTTAGCGGGATACCAGCGTAAGACGAACAACCAGAAGCCGAAGTAATACCCGGCACCACTTGGAATGGGATGTCATTCTCAGCAAGGCGATCAATCTCTTCACCGCCGCGGCCAAAGATAAACGGGTCGCCGCCTTTAAGCCGCAGCACACGCTTACCTTCTTTGGCTAGATCAATCAGCATCTGATTGATTTCGTCCTGAGGCACCACATGCTCGGCTTCTTTTTTGCCGACATAAATGCGATCTGCATCACGCCGTACCAACTCCATAATGGCAGGCGCCACTAGGCGGTCATACAACACCACGTCGCAGTTTTGCATTAAACGCAAGGCTCTAAAGGTCAGCAGGTCAGGATCACCCGGGCCAGCACCCACCAACCAGACTTCACCTTTTTGGTATTTCTGGTCTTGGCTATAGGCATTCAGCAACTCAAGCAAAGCTTGCTCGGCCTCTGACTTTCTCCCGGCCAACATCTGCTCACCAATTGGGCCTTCGCAAACTTCTTCCCAAAAGCGCCGCCGCAGTTTTTCTGGCAAACGCGTTTTCACGGTGTCGCGATAACGCGATGTGAGTTGCGCTAGATCGCCCCAAGCCGCCGGCACAAAGGTTTCTAAACGCGCGCGGGTTTGGCGTGCCAACACTGGTGCTTCACCACCTGACGACACCGCCAGCAACAGTGGCGAGCGATCCAAAATCGAGGGAAAGATAAAACTACAGTGTGCTGGGTCGTCGACTACATTGACTGGGATGTTGCGCTGCCCAGCATCGTGAGCCACACGTTGGTTCAGCTCACTGTCATCCGTCGCCGCAATAACAATTCGGTACGGTGTCTCCAGCAGCGTGGTTTCATACGCGCTGGCAATATGCCACTGGGCATCAGGCAGCATATCGGCTACTGCTGCATTCAGTTCTGCCGCCACCACATTAACCTGGGCGCCAGCCTTTAGTAGTAGCCGTAGCTTACGTTCTGCAACACTGCCGCCGCCTACAAGCAGCACTTTCTCGCCACGCAGGCGTAAAAAAATTGGAAAGTTATCCATATATCAATGCAAGCCTGCCAGCGCCAACAGCGACTAGAACAGCAGCGACACCCCGATGACCAAGAGTAAAACCGCCATTATAGGCTTCAGAATATGATCTGGCAGTTTCATACCCACTTTTGAGCCCAGCCAAATACCTGGCAGCGAGCCAATCAACAGATAAGTCAGCATCGACAAATCGGTGGTACCAAGATGCATATGGCCCAATCCAGCCAGAGCCGTTAACGGCACGGCATGGGCAAGGTCAGTTCCAACTACCTCGATCGCCCGCATCCGCGGATACAGCAATAACAAGATGGTGGCACCGATAACGCCTGCGCCTACTGACGAAAGTGTTACCAAGACACCCAAGAAGGCACCAGCCATGATCGTCAAAGGCACTCGTAAACGTTTACGTACCAAACGCAGGCGATCTAAATGCTGACTACCGTTGCCATTACGAACCACGCGCAACAAACCGGCTTTAAACAAGACACTTAGCGAGGTAAAGCCAATAGCACCCGCTAGCGCCTGTTTCATCAGCACTTCCATTTCTGGACTAATGCCCTGCTGGTTTAAAAACATCACAGTTAACAAGGAAGCAGGCAGCGAACCACAGGCCAGCAAGCCGACAACGGGCCAATTCACATTGCCCGCATTGCGGTGCAAGACCGTACCAAACGCCTTGGTAATGGCCGCAAACAGCAAGTCGGTGCCCACCGCCACTGCGGGTGAGATACCAAAGCCTAAGATAAGGATAGGTGTCATCAGGGCACCGCCGCCAACGCCCGTAGCGCCAACCACAATACCTACTACCAATCCGGCAACTGTAAAAGCAATCATGTGAACCAAGCCATAGAATTTTGAGCGAACTATACGGCGGGTTTTAATAATTAAAAGGAATGATTTGCTATGCTTTAAGAACTAAAAGTTATATCGAGATAGGCCGAGTAGATTATGAAACTACAGCAGCTCAGATACATTGTTGAAGTAGCCGATCGTGACCTCAACGTCACCACGGCCGCCGAACACTTGCATACCTCGCAACCTGGCGTCTCAAAACAAATCCGCTTATTAGAAGATGAGCTAGGCCTAAGAATCTTTGAGCGCAGCGGTAAACATCTATCCGGCATCACAGGCGCCGGTGAGCAAATTCTGCAGCGCGCCCGCGAGGTACTAGCGCAAACCGGCAACATCGAAACCTTTGCCGCTGAAGCGCGCGCCGAAGACAAAGGCAGTATTACCCTCGCCACCACCCATACCCAGGCGCGGTACGCTCTGCCAGAAACCATTCTTAATTTCCGCCAGCAATACCCGGCCGTAACTTTGCATATGCACCAAGGCGCGCCACGACAAATTGCTGAATGGGCCTCTCGCGGCAAGGCTGATTTTTGCGTCGCCACCGAGGCCATGGAGTTATTCGAGAACCTAGTGATGATGCCCTGCTATCACTGGAACCGCTGTGTACTGGTGACCAAGGATCACCCCTTAACGCAAACCGACAAACTAAGCCTGCAAGAGCTGGCACAACACCCTATCGTCACCTACGTGCTCGGATTTACAGGCCGCGGCAAGATCAACGACGCTTTTGCCCAACACGACTTAGAAGCCAATATCGTACTCACAGCGGTTGATGCCGACGTAATCAAAACCTATGTGCGCTTGGGATTAGGCGTTGGCATCGTTGCCAATATGGCCTATGACCCCACCCAAGACCGCGACTTAGTCGCCATTCCCGCCGACCACCTATTCAGTCCCAGCACCACTCGCTTAGGCTTCCGTAGCGACATGTTTATGCGCCAATACTTCTACGATTTTATGGCGCTGTTTGCACCACATTTAACGCCCGAGTTTATTGACCAAGTACTGGCCGCACGTACAGCCGAGCGCCGCGAGAAACTCTACGCCACTATGAGCGAACAGCTACCGTATATGGACACGCCAGCAAAATAAGACGCTATATAACTAAAACATATAAAGACAGCGCAAATCAGTCCCACAATGCATAAGGCAAATCTGTAGAATACGCGCCCATTTTTATAAATTTGCCCTAATGGGGCTATGCGATGTATCAATACAATACTGTTGACCAAAAAATCGTAGACGAGCGCGTAGAGCAATACCGCCGTCAGGTTGAACGTTATCAGGCTGGCTTGCTCAGCGAAGAAGAGTTTTTGCCGTTACGCCTACAAAACGGCCTCTATGTACAAACCCAAGCGCCAATGCTGCGTGTTGCCATTCCTTACGGCACACTCAATAGCAAACAAGTCCGCATGCTTGGTCACATCGCCCGCAAATACGACAAAGGCTACGGCCACATCAGTACGCGCCAAAACATCCAGTACAACTGGCCGACCATTGAAAGTACGCCCGACATTTTGGCCGACTTGGCCAGCGTACAAATGCATGCCATCCAAACCAGTGGCAACTGCATCCGTAACACCACTACCGACCAGCTAGCAGGTGTTGCTAAAGACGAACTAGTAGACCCACGCCCTTACTGCGAAATCATTCGCCAGTGGAGCACCTTCCACCCTGAGTTTGCTTACCTACCGCGTAAGTTCAAGATTGCCGTTTCAGCTTCTGAAACCGACCGTGCCGCGACTAAGCTGCACGACATCGCCCTATTCTTAGAGAAAAATGAAAACGGCGAGTTAGGCTTCCAAGTTGACGTTGGCGGCGGCCAAGGCCGTACCCCAATCATCAGCAAAACGCTTTACGACTGGGTGCCAGTTGAAGACATTCTGTCTTGCTGCGAAGCCATTCTGCGTATTTATAACCAACACGGCCGCCGCGATAACAAATACAAAGCCCGCATCAAAATCACCGTTAAAGAAATGGGCTTGGACAAATTCCGCGAAATGGTCGATGCCGAATGGGCAGTGATCCGCGACACCGGCCTGAAGCTGCCCGAGCAAGAAGTTGAGCGTATGAAAGCCTTTTTCCCTGCTTTCCCAGTGGACGCCGACGCCAGTAGCGACAACAGTTTTGCTGCGCAAGAAGCCGACAACCCAGCCTTTGCCCGCTGGGTTAAACAAAACACCGTCGAAACCAAACACGACGGTTACCGTTCGGTTTACGTATCACTGAAAGCCCACGGCCAACCGCCCGGCGATGTGACCGACGATCAACTAGAAGCGATCGCCGACTTTGCTGATGAATACAGCTTTGGCGAAGCCCGCACCACGCACAACCAGAACATGGTGCTACCTTGCGTTAAACAAGCTGACCTGTTCGCGCTGTGGAACAAGCTACGTGAGCAATCATTAGCGATGCCAAATATCGGCACCCTTGCCGATATGATTTGCTGCCCAGGCTTGGACTTCTGCGCCCTAGCGAATGCCCACTCTATTCCGGTAGCCGAAGCCATTAATGAACGCTTTGATGACTTAGATTACCTCTATGACATCGGCGAGCTAGAAATCAAAATGTCTGGCTGCATGAACGCCTGTGGTCACCACCACGTTGGCCATATCGGTATTTTGGGCGTCGATAAAAAAGGCGAGAGCTGGTACCAAATCACCCTAGGCGGCTCAGCCAGTAACGATGCCTCGCTCGGCGAACGTCTAGGCCCTGCCGTTAAGCAAGAAGATATGGCTGACGTTGTTGAAAACCTAATCAAGGTTTACTTAGAAGAACGTCAGGAAGGCGAACGCTTTGTCGACACCGTGCGCCGTACCGGCGTGGCCCCATTCAAAGCTCGCGTATACCCTGAGGCAGCCTAAGGAGACTGATATGACGAACTTAATCATTGACGGTCAACTGGCCGAAAACACATTTACGCATCTTGATGACGACGCGGCGATCCCAGCAAACGGTGACATTTCCGTAAGCGCGACACGTTGGCTAGAAGAAGCCGAAACGCTGGCCGCCCACGACGGCACGGTAGCGCCGCGCCTAAATGGCGCAGACGAACTGCTAAACGTCGTTGCCAAGTTACATAAGCTTGAGGTTGTGTGCTTGGAGTTTCCGGCCTTTGCTGACGGCCGCTGCTATAGCTTTGCTACCCGCCTACGCCGCGCTGGCTTTGAAGGCCAAATCCGCGCACTAGGCAACGTACTGCGCGACCAAATGTTCTACATGCAACGCGTTGGCATCAATGCCTTTGAAGTCGACGAAGGCCGTGACGCAGAGGCAGCGATTGAGTCGCTTAGCGACTTCAGCGAAACCTACCAAGCCGCTAGCGACAACCCACTACCGGTTTATCGGCAGGCATAACCGAAGGCCATTGCTTGAGCAATAAGCCTGCAAAAAACATTAGGCCACTGCGTAAGCTGTGGCCTTTTTTGCGCCTGTATAAAAAACAACTGGCCTATGCCAGCACCGCATTAGTCGTTGCCGCAGCGGCCACGCTAGCTCTCCCTGTGGCACTGCGTTTCCTTATCGACGCCGGCTTTAGTGCCGAAAACAGTAGCCAAATTAACCAGCAATTTAGCGGCCTGTTAGTCCTTGCCGTGGTGCTTGGCATCGCTACCGCGACCCGCTATTACTTCGTCACATGGATTGGCGAGCGTCTCGTAGCCGATATTCGCAACGCCGTCTATCAACATATTCTTAAGCTCAGCCCAGTATTTTTTGAAAGCACACGCACCGGCGAAGTACTGTCGCGACTCACCACCGACACCACCTTAATTCAATCAGTAATCGGCTCCAGCCTGTCGATTGCGCTGCGCAATGCACTGACTTTTAGTGGTGGCCTGACAATGCTTTTTGTGACCAGTCCCAAGTTGACCGCCATCATCCTGCTAGTGATACCTGTTGTGCTTGTGCCGATTATTATCTTCGGCCGCCGCGTTAGAACGCTTTCCCGCGCCAGCCAAGACACAGTCGCCGACACCAGCTCGCTCGCACAGGAAGTACTCAATGCCATGCAAACCGTGCAGGCCTATACCGCCGAAGCTTACGAGGCCAAACGCTACCAAACCGCGGTAGAAACCGCTTTCAGCACCGCCCTACGCCGCATACGCACCCGCGCCGTGCTGACGCTACTGGTTATTCTGCTGGTATTTGCTGCCGTCGTCGCGGTACTTTGGATTGGCGCTCAATCAGTCATGAGCGGCAATATGACACCGGGCTTGCTGGGCCAGTTTTTGCTCTACGCCATCTTTACCGCCGGCGCAGTTGGCGCTCTCAGTGAAACTTGGGGCGAACTACAGCGCGCCGCCGGCGCCACTGAAAGGCTGGTAGAAATTCTAGATACCGAACCGGCTATACAAGCGCCAACACAAATCAGCACCATGCCAAGTAGCCTGCGCGGCGAAGTGCATTTCGATGGCATTCACTTCAGCTACCCGTCGCGCCCGGATGTTGCTGTATTAGAAAACTTTGACTTACATATCAAAGCCGGCGAAACAGTGGCATTAGTCGGCCCTTCCGGCGCCGGCAAAACCACGGTTTTTCAATTACTACTACGTTTCTATGATCCACAAAGCGGCAGCATTCGGCTCGACAACACAGCCATTACCGCTTGCGACCCTGCCGCGGTGCGCCGCCACCTTGGCCTAGTGCCTCAAGAGCCTATTATTTTTGCTGCCAGCGCCGCCGACAATATTCGCTATGGCGACGAAGACGCTAGCCAAGAGCAAGTGATTCACGCCGCCAAACATGCCGCCGCCGACGGTTTCATTCAGCAACAGCCAGAAGGCTACAACACCTTCCTTGGCGAACGTGGCATGCGGCTCTCTGGCGGTCAGAAACAACGTATTGCCATCGCCCGCGCAATGCTTAAAAACGCCGAAGTCGTGCTACTAGATGAAGCCACCAGCGCACTCGACGCCGAGTCTGAACAGCTTGTTCAGCAAGCCCTTGAAGAGCTTACCGAAAACCGTACTACCTTAGTAATAGCGCACCGCCTAGCGACAGTACGCGAGGCCGATCGGATTGTGGTGATGGAAAAAGGCCGAGTAGTCGCCACTGGCAGCCACGACGAGTTGGTCGCTGAGGGCGGTTTATACGCGCGCTTAGCAAAGCTGCAATTCAAAGATTAGGCTAGCGGCCCCTCCACTGGTCAGTTTCTACAACAGAACCAGCGTAAAACATTAAACTAGCGCCATAATTACAATAGTTTATGGATGAGATATGACGCGCGCTTTAACACTGGCTGCCACTTTACTACTAGCCGCCTGTGGCTCTGAAAACAACAGCCCCGAAACCGAAACCAACAATGGCAATGTTGAGCCACGCGAACTCTGCGTAAACAGCCTTTGCGGCAGCAAAACGGTACTCGCTGAAATGCCCGGCGCAGAGTATCTGCACTTCACCCCAGACGGGCGACTATTCGCTGCCAGCGATCTCAATATTTTTGAAGTCACTCGCAACGGCGACCAGTGGATTACCACACCGCTAGCGAGCATGGACTGCGGCTTTGCCGGCATAGAACAACGTGGCGATGTGCTTTACGCCAATGGCTGCAACCAGTTATTTGCTGGCGAACTAAGCGACACTCCAGTGATGGAACCGATCCATAGCTACAGCGGCTTCCAACTCGCCAATGGCTTAACCGCAGACGCCGATGGCAAGCTCTACGCGGTAAATGGCCCCATCTCTACCAGCGGTTTGGTTGACGCCAAAATAGCCCGTATCACGCTCAATCCCAATAATCCGTTTGAGGTCATCGAAGAAATCACTTGGGCCGCCGACGGACTCGAATTCCCCAATGGCATCGACTACTTTGACGGCACTATGTACGTCACCGATTCCAGCGTGTCACAAGTGCAACTAGGTTCGGTAAAAACCATCCCCATCAATAGCGATGGTAGTGCTGGCACCGTCGCCACTTTAAGCACTTGGCCGGGCATATTGGACGATTTAACCGTAGTAGATGGCAGCTATATTCTAGTGGCCGATTACGGTAGCGGCATGATTGGCCAAATAGATCTCAACGGCGACATCCTACAAGCCACGTTGCCGCTCACCTTTCAAAATGCCAGCGCCGTGCTACCGGGTGAACCACCCATGTTTAGCCGTGAAGAAATCTTAGTGACAGAAAAAGGCCTGCTGGGCGACACTGTGTCTCCGATTGGCAATCAGCTATCAGTTTTCCGCCCTAACTAGACTTAGCAAACTCATCAAGCAAGTCTGCTAGCGCCATTGGTTTAGCTAAGCAAAAACCCTGCAGCTCATCGCAACCAAGCGACTTGACCACGTCGAGCTGCTGGGTGGTTTCCACGCCTTCACACACCACCTGCATACCTAAATCGTGACACATGCTAATGGTGGTTCTAACCACGTGGCGATAACGCTCATCGTGATCGATCTTGGCAATAAAACTGCGATCCAGCTTGACCTTATCAATCGGCAGCTGCGCCAAATAATTCAGCGACGAGTAGCCAGTGCCGAAATCATCCAACACGATCACAAAGCCAGCCTGTCGAAGCTGATGCAATACAGCGATGGTGTTCTCAATATTTCCAAACACCACCGTCTCTGTTATTTCTAGATGCACTAGCTCAGGTGGCAGCTGATATTTTTTCACCACTGCCAACACCTGCTCTACAAACCCGGCGGCCGACAACTGCGCCGGACTGACATTGATCGCAACGAACTGTGAAGCTGACTGTTGCTTAGCTGCCAGCGCACGACGCCATTTAACAAAGTCACGACAAGCCAACTCCAAGGCCAACTGTCCTAGGGCGTGAATACATTCAGCACGCTCCGCTACTGCAATAAACTCAGCTGGTCGCACTAACACACCGTCGTGCTGCCAACGCAACAGCGCTTCAACGCCCAGCAACTGTCCGGAAACTGAGAATTGCGGCTGGTAATGCATCAAAAATTCGCGTGCAGCCAAACCCTCGTCAATATCTCGCAGCAGCGCCATTTCCGCATCAGCCACGTAATGCGCCTCGGGGTCGTAGAGGGTTACCGCGCCTCGACCCGATATTTTCGACTGATACATTGCCAAGTCTGCACAACGCAGACAGGTCTCTACGTCGTCATTCGGTTGCGCAATATAAACCCCAGCACTAGCGCCCAAGTTAATCGGCCGCGAAGCCACAATTAGCGGCTGCCGTATTAACTCAACCAACTTACCTGCCACAAGCCGTGATTCGTTTTCTAGGGCGGCATGCTCCGGCCCCTGCCAGAGCAAAAGAAACTCATCTCCACCCAAACGAGCTACTAACCAGTTGTCCGGAACCTTCAGCTGTAAACGCTGGCTAAGCGCCATTAACACCTGGTCACCAAATGCGTGGCCATAAAGATCATTCACATCTTTAAAGCCATCTAGATCAATGTAAATCACACTCGCGCCGGCGCCCGTTTTTAAGGCGCAAGAAAGCTCCTGCTCAACCGCACGGCGGTTTGCCAACCCGGTTAGGGCATCATGCGTGGCCTCGAAATTGAGTCGTGCTTCTGCAGTTTTACGCTCGGTGATATCGCTGTAGGTCCCCATCACGCCGACAACCTCACCATCGGCATTACGCAATGGAACCTTGTTGGTGACCAGCCAGTGCTGTTCGCCATCCCCCTGCGTCTGCGGCTCTTCAATATTCAGCTTCGACTCACCAGAGCTCATCACCTCCTGATCATCCTGACGAAAAGCCTCGGCTTGCTCGGGCGTCCACGCCAATTCGAAATCTGTCTTGCCTATTAGCTCGTCGACGTGACTCAGGCCAGCATCTTGAACAAAGGCCGCATTGCCGCCCAGATATACAGAATCGCGGTCTTTATAGAATATTCGCAAGGGTAGGCAATCAACGACCTGCTGAAAAAGCGCTAACGGCGGTAAGTTGTTATCAACCACTCGAGCCTACCAAGCAACACGAATTAGAAAACAATATAGCAAATTAACGCGCAGGGCCGCCCACCAGAGCGGCCGCATCCGCTAGCACCTGGCTACCGGCATCGGCTTTCCAGGCGTTTTCAGACAGAAACCGTTTGAAAGCTTTGGCACCATTCTGGGCTTGGAACAGCCCCATCATATGGCGGGTACTGTAAAAAAGACGCTGGCCAGCGGCTAGCTCGGCATCAATGAAAGGCAACATTTTGGCAACGGCGTCCTGCCGGCTTTGCAGCGGATCTGCTTGCCCAAAATAACGGCTATCGACTTCCGCCATTAGCCACGGGTTGTGATACGCCTCTCGCCCTAGCATGACGCCGTCAACATGCTGCAAATGCAGCTCACATTCTTGATGCGTTTTAATGCCGCCGTTAATAATAATGTTGAGCTGCGGCAACTCACGTTTTAAGCGATACACATACTCGTATTTTAACGGCGGCACTTCGCGGTTTTGCTTAGGCGAAAGCCCACCTAATACCGCCTTACGCGCATGCACAATAAACGTATCACAACCGCTTTCAGCCACGGTAACAACAAAATTAAGCATATCTTCATAGCGATCAGCATCATCAATCCCGATACGATGTTTAACCGTAACCGGTATCGCCACGGCGTCTTGCATTGCCTTAATGCAATCCCTAACCAACTCAGGCTGCGCCATTAGGCAAGCACCAAACTGGCCGTTTTGGACCCGGTCGCTGGGACAGCCACAGTTCAAGTTAACTTCGTCATAACCCCACTGCTCGGCTAATTTTGTCGCCTTGGCTAAATCCGCTGGATCGCTGCCACCCAACTGCAGCGCTAACGGATGCTCAGCATCATCAAAACGCAGATGGCGTTCAACGTCGCCAAACAGCAAGGCGCCGGTGGTTACCATTTCGGTGTACAGCAGCGCCTGCTGCGTCAACTGGCGATGGAAGTAACGGCACTCGCGTGTCGTCCAATCCATCATCGGTGCGACAGAAAATCGGTGGTAAGCAGCAGCCATAACGCGTTACATAAAAAAAGGGGCGCTATTGTAGCGCCCCTTTTTACAACTAGCCTTAATTCTAGAAGGCGTACTGATAACCAATTGTTGCTGTGCTATCCACTTCCAACTGAGGGCCGTTCAGGTTTTGCTGAACTGGAACGCCGTATTCCAGCGCCAAACGATGACCGCCACTAGACAGCCAGTTAACGCCCAAGTGTAAATCGGTGCGACGACCGGCGCGACGCTCTGGATCAGCCGTTGGCACCATCATTGGGTTAACCGAAGGCGCCGGATCCGCACCTTCGATATTCTGCCAAGACTGCCATTGCAAACGGCTAGACACACTAATCGCACTGCTTAGATTCCAAGCTACCCAGCTTTGCACATCAAGCGCATTGCCTAGGCGGTAATCACGGTCGTTATCGCCACCAAGACGAATAGTTGCGGTGGTTTGTGCGCCCCAAGACCAACCTTGGTTGAGTTTGCTCCAAGTAATGGCCGGACGTAGGTCATAAGTACCAGAACCCAACTGCATTGGGTAAGGCAAGATCACTTCGTTACCCATCGACGCTGGCGTCTGGTCTTTTTCTTCAATCGAACCCGTCGGCAAGCTCAGCGCCATAGTGGCGTGCATCTTGCCTCCTTGGTAATCATATAGTGGCAACAAAGCCGCTACGCGAATATCGCCTAGACCTTCAGTTTTAGTTATGAAGCGACCACCCGACGCCGTTTCATGGTCCATTTCGGTTTCTAGGTAAGGCACCATCAACATCAATGTGACCTTGTCACTAGGGGCATACATCGCGCCAAACATATGCATTTGCATATCCATTTTCAGTGGCGCCACCATGTAACCCATCGGGCCTGGGCCAGCGGCTAGGGTTTCCGCAGTAGACAAGCGGCGATCGCCGTCGCGGTTGCCTTCCATTGCCATATGCATGTAGCGGTAGGAGAACATCCATTCGCCCTCTTTGTGCATGTGGTCCGCCATTACGCCAATCGGCGCATGACTATCAGCACGTGCGGCATGATTTTCGTGGGCGTTAAGTACAGAACAGGTAAAAGAGGCAGCGCAAGCGCCAGCCAAAACAAAAGCATTTTTCATTGGTTTTAATCTTCAAATAATCAAGCACAAGCCACGGACTTGTCCGCAGCCATTAAATATAAGTAAGCGTTGATTATTGAGGTGGTGCGCGCGCTGAGTAGCGGCTAAAAAAAGCGCTTTGTGGCTCTACCGCTTGTAGAGCCAGTTGTTCGCGAAACAGCTCAAACTTAGGCTCTTCAAGCTCAGCTGCATTAGCAATGGCGAATAAGCCGGCCGCGCAAAGCTCACAGTCGTTGCCGTCGGCCATCGCGCTGGCCGGCAATAGCTGCTGCAGCAACTCCGCCGGCAAATCCATAGCCCGTAGCTGCTGCGACAACTGCGGCGACATTTGGCCACAGTAATAGGGGCTAGACACATCCGCAGAGCGCATCGCCGCCTGTGCCGCCATTGGCAGCAAGGCTTGAAATAAAGCGGCGCATAACAACAGCAAGCGCAATGCGCGGCCGCCCAAAAGGCTGCGTGCATGGCCACGTTGGCGGAATGAATTCAGCATGTGCCTATTTTAACAGGGGCGCACAATGCTCCGCTACAAAGGCTTGCAAACGCTGCCACTGTTTTTCAGTCACCCGCGTTTTGGCAATGACTTCGGTCGGCACCTGCTGACGGTCAAACCACAGCTTGCCGCTAGGTAACTGCGCCGAAGCACTGGCCAACCAAACCATAGTGTCGGCACCCATTTGGCTATCGCGTAGGCGTTTTTGCATTTTCTTATTAAAGCCAGGCAAGGACTTTTCCACGCCCGGGGTAGCAGCCCAGCCCGGATGCATAGCGCTGATGCACAAGTCGGAGCGCTGCTCGGCCCAATGCTGGGTATAGGCCATTAGCGCCCGTTTGGCGCGGGCGTAGGATTTGCTGCCATCGTACTTTTCGTTTTCAAACTGCCAGTCACTTGGCTTTAAAGCTTGCAAATACATGCCACCGCTGACCACGTTGATCACGCGTGCGCCGTCGGTCAGCCTCGGCAACAACGCTTCGGTTAGCAGATAAGGTGCCATAAAATTCACCGCAAAACCGAGCTCGCAACCATCCGCCGTAGTTTCGCGCTTGGCGAACAAGGCACCGGCATTGTTGATCACCACGTCAATTGACGGCCACTGTTCGGCAATGTTTTCCGCCACCACGTTAATACTAGGCAACTCTAATAAGTCAGCCTGATAACAATGCAGCCGACTTCCATCCACTCCGGCAAAATCTTGGATGCTTTGCTTAGCCGCTGCCAGCTTTCCTTGGCCACGCCCCAGCAACAGCAAGGTCGCGCCTAAACGCGCCATTTCACATGCGGCTGCCAAACCCAAACCCGCTGTAGGACCGGTAATTAACACCACTTTGCCGTCCATGCGCTCACTTAAACCGCGATTGGGCATATTCCAATAACCACGCTCAGTAAACGACCATGCCGCTGGCAAAATGGCGCGGTAGTTAAACCGCTGTTTGACCGATAGCGGCTGGGGAGCGGCGGGAGTCAGTGCCGTCGCCATGCCATCCACAGCTTTTTTGCCGACACCATTCAGCCACGGTTGCAAAGCGGATTCCATCCGCGCAACGCCGCCTGAAAAGGTTAAGTCGGCTTTGTAATGAATCTCGGTTTGGTCGTCGCCACGCGCCGCCAAACTAATCACGTCGTAGGCACCAAAACTGCTGCCTTCGCCACTGAGTACAATCTGTGCTTTGCCGTTCGCGGGCGGCTCTAAAGCCTCGGTCACATAACGCATGGGTACGCGGCGTCCGGCACTATTCAACATCAAATCGTATTCGGTACCAACCGCGGGCCCACCAGCGGTGAACTTATTGGCGCGGTATACGCCCGGATCCCACTGCTGGATGGTGGAAAAGTCGGCAAGGTAGCGATAGACGTCTTCTAAGCTGCGTGGCACCACGCGCTTTTCTTCTAGAGTAACCATGAAGTCTTTCTCGAGTTAAATGCTATTAAATATAGTCAATGTACAATATAATGACGGCATTATACTTATACAATTCCATTACAACATAAAAATTTTTAGAATGAGCCAGAATAACTTATACAAAATAGGAGCCGTATCACGGCTCACCGGCATCCCCACCGTGACCATTCGCATGTGGGAACGCCGCTACCAACTAGTGGAGCCACAACGCACCGAAGCCGGCGGACGACTTTACTCGCAAGAGGACTTGCACCGGCTAGGACTAGTCAAGCAAGCCGTAGACGCTGGCAATGCGATTTCTACCGTCGCTACCCTAAGCAACCAAGAACTGCAAGAACGCCTGGCTAATAGCAGCTTTACGCCACAAACCTCGGATCAACCGATTCGTGTGACGGTTGTCGGTGAATTTCTTAGCCGCCGCTTACAGTCTGATGACCAAGCCGATGAACTATTGAACATAGTCCAGCATTGCGATCGCATTGATGAAGTGCAACAGCAAGAGAGCGGTGTCGACGTTGTCATTTTTGAATGTGACTACCTCAGCAGCGAAGTTGGCCAGCAACTGCAGCAAGCCCGCCAAGCCAGCAACGCCCGCACCGCTGTTGTAGTGTATAGCTTTGGCTCAAAACAGGCCTTAGAGCAAATCGAAAACCTTGTAGCGTACGCGATCAAGGGGCCACTCAATCGCCAACAGCTAGCGCGTGCCTGTGTCGCCGCCGTTGGCTTGCCCAACTTAGCCGACATTGAAGCACCAGAAGAGCTACAACAGCTTCTCTATCAACCGATTCCGTCGCGTCGCTTCAGCCCAACTCGCTTGGCCGAATTAGCCGAAGCAACCGATGTGGTGAAGTGCGAATGCCCACAGCACCTCGCTGAATTAATCAAAAGCTTGCACGCTTTCGAACAGTATTCTGCGCACTGCGAAAACCAAAGCAAACAAGATGCCGCCATGCACATGCTGCTGCATGTCACCACCGCCAAAGCAAGGCGCCTGATGGAAGACGCCCTCAATCATTTGGTGGAATACGAAGGCACCACAGAAGCCGGTTAGCGCCACATGCAGCAGTCCAGCGTAATCATTATTGGCACCGGGGTCGCAGGCCTCGCCGCAGCAGCTACGCTGGCCTATGCCAACTGGCAAGTTACTCTTCTAGACAAAGCCCGCAGCGCGGGTGGCCGCTGCGCCACCCGCCGCACCACCAAAGCAGCTGACAGCCCATGGTTTGATTTTGGCGCGCAGTACTTTACCGCTCGCCATACCGACTTTATTGACCATACCCAACAGGCACTGCAAGCAGGACAATTACAGCATTGGCGACCTGATATTGGCTGCTGGCAAAATGGCAAAGTTCAGGCCTCGCACGATGAACAAGTTCGCCTCGTGGCAACGGCTGGACTGTCAAGCTGGCTGAAGCATCAAGCCGCCAGCTTAGCGTCGCAAGCCAACGTAGCGCTGCATTTTCAGCAACAGGTTTCCCAGCCGACTTACCAAGCCAATAAAAAACGCTGGTCCGTAACTACTCAGCAAGGTCAAAACTTTACTGCTGACTACCTAATCGTGACCGCACCACCGGAGCAAAGCTCCGTACTTTGCTCAGAGGCCGCAGCTGAACTTAGCAACCGAATCCAAGCATTCAAAAGTGCTGCCTGCTGGTCAGTAGTGATGCGCACCACAGTTATGCTGCCCTACCAGGCACTATTCTTCAAAGACCACCCTATTCTCAATTGGGCCGCTAATAACGCATCAAAGCATCCACCACAAAAAGCACCCAAAAACGCCGAGCTAGGTTTATGGACGTTACACGCCAACCCAGCATGGTCAGCGCAGCACGTCGATAGCGACCCCACCGCCGTTGCTCAGCAATTGATCAACGACTTTATCGCCTGCTTTCCTGAATCCAATTCAAGCAATCAAAGCATCCAAAATCCGCCGGAGGCCGTACATACCCATAGATGGTTGTACGCGCGACCGGCTGATGACTTGAGCACCACGACTGAAAACGCCGCCCCGTTTATCTACCAGCAGCAACAACAAATTGGGCTTGCTGGCGACTGGCTAGCGGGCGGGCGCGTTGAAGGCGCTTGGGTTTCGGGCAACGCATTAGCCAAGCAACTACTGGCTTAGCTCGGGGCGATTAGGCGCGACGCCCTTTTCAAACAGCTTTGGTACAGCTAGAAATATAAAAATCTTCGGCATTTTCACAAAATGTATAACTTTTGTTTGATTTTTATATTTTAATAGCGCTACAATCATCGTATTGTTATACAAAACACAGTTTTGTTACTTACATTCCAAATACAAAGTAAGACAAACGATGAACACAACACAAAACATTGCCATTATTGGCAGCGGTATCTCTGGCCTCGTTAGCGCCTACGTTCTTAGCAGCCAACACAAGGTCACCGTATTTGAGGCAGGTAGCTACGCTGGCGGCCACACCAACACCATCGACGTCGAAGAAAACGGCAAGAACCTTGCCGTGGATACCGGATTTATCGTCTTTAACAACCGTACCTACCCCAACTTTATCCAGCTGCTAGACCAGTTAGGCGTGGGTAGCCAAGAAACAAACATGAGCTTTTCGGTTGCCGAGCCTCCCGGCAGCCCACGCAGCGGTTTTGAATATGCCAGCCATGTGCGTGGCTTAGTAGCCCGCAAGCGCAACCTGATTGACCCGGACTTTCTACGCATGTTGCGTGACAAATTCCGCTTCGACGCCCTATGCAAAAAAGCACTGAAGGAAAACCCAGACGCGCTTAACGAACTGACGCTTGGTGAATTCTTAGACCAGCACAAATTTTCTGAGGCTTTTGCGCGTTATTACATCTTGCCAATGGCCGCTGCCGTTTGGTCGGCGCCACTAGGCGAAATAACCGACTACCCGATGCTGACGCTAACGACCTTCCTCAGCAATCACGGCCTACTTGGCGTTAATGACGCCCCAACTTGGCGTGTCGTTAACGGCGGCTCGCGCGAGTATGTCCGCGCACTGCTAAAAAGTTTTGACGGCGAACTAAAGCTGAATACGCCGGTGACCGCCGTCAAACGCCATAAGAATAAAGTTGTTGTTGAGTCTAGTGCCGGCAAGCAAAGCTTTGACCACGTTATCTTCGCCTGTCACAGCGACCAAGCTCTCGACTTGCTGGCCGACGCCAGCAAGACCGAACGCGAGGTTTTGGGCGATATCGAGTACCAAGCCAATGAAGCGGCGTTACATACCGACACCCGCTTACTGCCAAGCCGTAAAAACGCACACGCAGCTTGGAACTACCAGCTGCCGCTTGGCGACTCACCACGCGCCACCCTCACCTACAACATGAATGTGCTGCAAAACCTGCAAAGCAAAAAAACCTACTGCGTCACCCTCAACCAAACTGACGATATCGATCCAGACAGCATTATTCGCCGGATTGACTACGCACACCCCATTTACAACCGCAAAAGTGTTGCCGCGCAGTCACGCTGGCGCGAAATATCTGGCCTAGAACAGCGCACCCACTTCTGCGGCGCCTACTGGTTTTACGGTTTCCACGAAGATGGCACCCGCAGCGGTCTGCGCGTATGCCAAGACTTTGGCCTCAGCCTACGAGACCGCGCCGCGGCTGAGCCCTCTAGCCTAATGGCAGACAATCATGCAGCCTAAACTCGGCATCGGCACCGTGCGACACCGCCGCGGCAGCGCCCAACCAGACGCGACACAACATGCATTTAGCTATCCGTTGTTTATGCCGCTGCTGGATTTGGACCACGTTGCAGAAACGCTATCTGCCAGCTCGTGGTGGTCAGTGGAAAAACCCAATATCGCCAGCCATCGTCGCGCTGACTATTTGGGTGACGAGCGCATACCACTAAAGCAAGCGGTACTTGACGAAGTCGAAAAACAGCTCGGCTTTCGTCCTAATGGCCAAGTACTGCAGCTGGCTCACGCCCGTTATTTTGGGCACAACTTTAATCCGATTGCGCTGTATTTTTGTTTCGATCAGGAACAGCAGTTGCAAGCCTGCTTGGCAGAAGTGAACAACATTCCCTGGCGAGAGCAAACCTGTTACGCCATGCCGGTTAACAACGAAACCAATCGCCGCGATCGCTGGACATGGACGCATCGAAACGACAAAAACCTGCATGTCTCGCCATTTATGCCAATGGACATGGAATACCGCTGGCGCGTCAAATTAAGTGACAACCGCCTCGTGGTGCACATCGAAAATTGGCAGCAGATAGAAGACTCGAAGCGCGAACAAAAACAGTTCGACGCCACTCTGCAACTCGAGCTGCATCAGATCACCCCACAACGCCTACGCAGTGTGCTGTGGCGCTACCCCGCCATGACCGCCAAGGTCGTTGGCGCGATCCACTGGCAAGCCCTAAAGCTATGGCTTAATGGCGTGCCCTATATCCCCAAACCACAGCAGGCGCCGCATTAAGCAGCACTGCAATCCATTACTTTACGAGGAACCATTATGGCCACTCTAGTTAACCCTCAGCAGCACAACAACAAAGTTGCACACAGCAGCGCAAAAGCACAGGCAAAACCTTCCCTGCTGCCCGCCAAACAAGTCCTATTAAAACGACTAGGCGCAAAACTACGCCAACCTATGAACGCTGCGCTAGAACATATCGAATGGGGCACACTCAGTGTCCTCACACCCAACGGCCAGCATTTCACCGCGGGTAACGGCTCACCCGATCAACCGGCCGCCACCGTGCAGATTCACGATGATCGCTTTTACGCTCTACTGGCATTGGAAAAAGACATTGGCGCCGGCCGTGCCTACGCCAACGGTTACTGGAGCAGTAGCGATTTATATCAAGCACTGCGCATCTTTTTACACAACGAAGATGCCCTAAACCAACTACAGGGACAGTTCAGCTGGGCCACCAGTGGCCTCTATCGCTTACTGCACAAACTTAACGCGAATAGCCAACGCCAAGCCAAAGACAACATCAGCGCCCATTACGATTTAGGTAATGATTTTTTTAGCGCCTGGTTAGACCCTCGCATGATGTACAGCTCGGCTGTTTATAGTCATGAAAACGCCTCGCTAGAAACCGCTCAGCTGGAAAAGATTGATCGCATCTGCCGCAAGCTACGACTAAAGCCCGGCCAAACCGTATTGGAAATTGGCACGGGTTGGGGCGGCTTTGCCATTCATGCGGCACGCAAATACGGCGTTCACGTCACCACCACGACCATCTCCAAAGAGCAGCACAGCTATGCCCAGCAAGCCATAAAAGACGCCAAGCTGGAAGACAAAATCACCCTACTGCTACAAGACTATCGAGAACTAGAAGGCCAATTTGATGCCGTAGTGTCGATAGAAATGGTCGAAGCCGTTGGCTACGAATACTTTGATAGCTACACCAGCACCATTAGTCGCTGCCTAAAAGCAGACGGCCAAGCGCTGATTCAAGCCATCACCATTCCAGACAACCGCTTTGACAGCTATAAACGCGACACCGACTTTATTAAGCACTTTATTTTCCCCGGCGGCTGCCTGCCATCAGTCAGCGCGCTGCTAGAAAGCTTTGCCAAGTCCGGTGATATGCGCAGCTACCACATGGAAGATTTTGGCCCACATTACGCCACCACCTTATTGGAGTGGAACCGCCGCTTTAAAGACAAACTACCCAGTATGAAACAGCGCTACCAAAGCCCTTGGTTCGCGCGCATCTGGGAGTTTTACTTAGTGGTCTGCGCAGCGCTATTTACCGAGCACAAATGCGGTCTCGTGCAACTGCACTTACTGAAAGCCGACGCTCGTCCAGAGCCGGTGTTAATGGAGCAGCTACCCGCTTAAAGGACAGCAAAATGAGTACCACCATTGTTTGGTTCCGGCGCGATCTGCGCCTAACCCATAACCCTGCGCTCGCAGCTGCCGCAGAACGCGGCAGCGTAGTGCCGGTGTATATCCACGCTCCCGACGAAGAAGCCCCGTGGCAACCCGGCGCCGCTAGCCGCTGGTGGAACCACCACAGCCTCAGCGCCTTGCAACGCAGCCTTAAGGCGCAAGGCGTCAATCTCACCATTCGCAGCGGCGATAGCTTCGAGCAACTGCAACAAATCATTCAGGAAACCGGCGCCACCTCAGTGGTCTGGAACCGCCTTTACGAACCCGCCATTATTGAGCGCGACAGCCGTATTAAAGCCCAGCTTAGCGATAGCGGCATTCACTGCCAAAGCTTTAACGCCAACCTGTTGTTTGAGCCGTGGCAGATAGAAAACAAAAGCGGCCAACCCTTCAGAGTATTCACGCCCTATTGGAAAACCTGCCTGGCACGCTTACAAGCCTGCGAAACCCGTATCCAAGCCGCACCAAAGCTGGTAGCACTTGAAGGCAAAGCACTCAAAAGCCAAACGCTAGACGAGCTAAAACTGCTTCCAACACTCAACTGGGATGCCAGCTTCTACGACCACTGGCAACCGGGCGAAGCTGGCGCCATGGCAGCGCTGCAAAGTTTTAAGCAAGACTGTCTTAGCAGCTACAAACGCGATCGTGATTTCCCCGGTTTAGATTGCAGCTCCAAGCTATCACCGCATCTGCATTTCGGCGAGATTAGCCCTTGGCAAATTTGGGCGGCGATTTCTCAATTACCGCCTACGCACAATGAAAGCGAAGAAAACAGCCGCAAGCACTTTATGTCAGAAATCGGCTGGCGCGAGTTTGCTCACCACCTGCTATATCACTTCCCCTTTACCACCACAGAACCGCTTAACGCCAAATACAAGGCCATGCCGTGGTGGCGAAGTGGTGCATCCAGCGCCATTGAACTACCTCACCAAGTAGACGCAGCCAAGCACCTAAAACGGTGGCAGCAAGGCAACACCGGCGTCAGCCTAGTCGACGCCGGTATGCAACAACTCTGGCAAAGCGGCTGGATGCATAACCGTGTGCGTATGGTGGTCGCCAGCTTACTCACCAAAAATATGGGCATTCATTGGCTAGAAGGCGCGCATTGGTTTTGGGACACCTTGGTTGACGCCGATCTCGCCTGCAACAGTCTTGGCTGGCAATGGGCCGCCGGCTGCGGCGCCGATGCCGCGCCCTACTTCCGTATTTTTAACCCAAATACCCAGGCCGCTCGTTTCGACGAACCCGGCAGCTATCGCAGCCAATGGCTTGGCGCCGACTGGCAACAGCGTGAAAGCTGCATCGACCTCAAAAGCAGTCGCCAACACGCGCTCGAAGCCTACGAACATATACGCCAGTTAGACGCACCACCGCCAAAGCCGAGAGGTAACTCCAATGCATCCCTGGCTTAGACGTAAACACCGCTCCAATCAAAAAACGGCAGCACAGCGTGAGTCGTCCCAAAGCGAAACTAGGCAGTCGACAGCGGCGTACCACGCGCCCGGCACCGAGGCCCCTAGCCATATTAACCAGCAAAAAAAACGCCGACGCGATGTAAAGCAATTACTCACCAATCATTGGGATTTAGACACCCTGACACGCGAGCAACTTGAAGAAGCTCTCGGCCTCCTCGTTGACCTCAATGACAAACCGTCCAATAGAGAGACATGAGCACATCGCCGGGCGCAATCGCAGCACGCCCGGCCGCTATTTAGTAGGCCAACGCCGTACCATCCCAATGCAACAAACGGCCGCTATCGGCGGCTTTTAAAGCATTCGCCACTGCTAACAAACGCCGCGCGCTGCGTTCTGGGCTGAACAGCCTATCCTCGGGCAGTCGCTTGGTGAATGGCGCCGACAAAGCCGTATCCGTGGTACCCGGGTGCGCCGCGGCAACCGACCAATTAGGTCGCGTACGCGACCATTCAATAGCAACGTTTTTTATACCCATATTCAAGGCCGCTTTCGACATGCGGTAGCTATACCAGCCACCAATACGGTTGTCGTTAATCGAGCCCACCATGGCCGACAAGGCCAACACCTTAAGCTTTATTTGCGGCGACATCGCTTGTTCCAATTGCTGCAACAAATACAGATGCGCGGTGCAGTTCAGGGCTAAGTTCTGCGCTAGATATTCAGCGTCAAATTCCCCCAAACGCTTCTCCGGTTCCATCTGCGAGTTATGCAACACGCCGCTGCAGCTAATAACCGTGTCGATATTTCTTACTGACAACCAATCGCCGACCGATTGCGGCTCTTGCAACAGGCTAGCGTGCAGCGTTTCCACACCGGCAATTTCTCGCTGTGAGCTAATGGCATATACCTGATGGCCTTCGCTTCTGGCCTCATTCACAAGCGCCGAACCAATGCCGCCGGCGGCACCTACTACTAATAATTTCATCGTTTTCCTCTAAGGCTGACAACTGGGCGCGGCTGAGCGCCGCCCACGGCAACGCTTTGAACAATATTTAACGGCCTCCCAGTCACGACGCCATTTCTTGCGCCAGCTAAAAGACCGCTTGCAAATCACACAGGTTTTTATTGGCTTCCGTTTCATTTACAGCCCCAAAAACCCCAAAAATATATACATATTCATTTCAAAACGTCAGTTTGTTGAAATAAATTGCCACAAAAACTGGACTAAGTCTAATTTTTGTATAAAAATCTCGGTAAATTAATTGCAAATACTTACACAAGGATTAGACATGAATAGCGTTTTAGTCGTAACCATCGTTTCAATCGTGATTTTGTTGAGCGCGATCTGCTTAATACGCCCATTGCGCCAACAACTAATCACCCGCCCAATATTCAACGGCTTCAAAGCAGTGCTACCACCCATGAGCAGCACTGAGCGCGAAGCCCTAGAAGCTGGCGACGTCTGGTGGGAAGCCGAGCTCTTTGCCGGCAAGCCCAATTGGAAGCGCTTCAGCCAGCTAACCCCACCAACACTGACGGAAGAAGAGCAGCGCTTTTTAGACCACGAAACCGAGCAGCTTTGCGCCATGCTCGACGAGTGGGAGATCACTCATGACCGTAACGATCTGCCCCCTACCGTGTGGCAATTTATTCGCGACAAGGGTTTCTTTTCACTGATCATCCCTAAGGAATTCGGCGGCAAAGCTTTTTCGCCTTACGCACAAAGCTGCATCGTTACCAAAATTGCTACGCAAAGCATTAACGCCGCCGTTACCGTCATGGTGCCTAACTCATTAGGGCCCGGCGAACTGCTGATGCATTACGGCACCCCAGAACAGCAACAACGCTGGCTGCCAGGCCTAGCTGCTGGTAAAGAGATTCCTTGTTTTGGCCTCACCAGCCCCGAAGCCGGCTCGGATGCGGGCGCCATTCCCGACATTGGCACCGTATGCATGGGCAGCCACGGCGGCAAACGCCAACTCGGTATTCGCCTAAACTTTGCTAAGCGTTGGATTACCCTAGCGCCAGTCGCCACAGTAGTTGGTTTAGCCTTTAAGTTGCGCGACCCAGATGGGCTGCTGGGCGACAGCGACAAGGTG
Organism: Gammaproteobacteria bacterium; assembly: GCA_030425645.1. Lineage (GTDB taxonomy): Bacteria > Pseudomonadota > Gammaproteobacteria > JAPPPA01 > JAPPPA01 > JAPPPA01. The sequence continues at coordinate 106,916 of JAUHZK010000007.1, forward strand.
GATTACGACATCACCTGCGCTTTAATTCCTGCCAACCATCGCGGCGTAGAAATTGGCCGCCGACATTATCCGGGCGCGTTTATGAACGGCCCCATTAACGGCAAAGACGTATTTATCCCTATTGATTGGATTATTGGCGGCCGCGACAACGCTGGCAAAGGCTGGCGCATGCTCATGGAATGCCTGTCGGTTGGCCGCGGTATTTCGCTGCCTGCGCTGGGTGCAGCGGCTTCTAAAGTCAGCTACCGCACCACCGGTGCTTACAGCCGCATTCGTCGCCAGTTCAATACTTCTATTGGCCAGTTTGAAGGCGTCAAAGAAGCCACCGCGCGTATCGCTGGCCTCAGCTACACGCTGGAGGCCATGCGCCAGATGGTCTGCAGCGGTTTAGAAGAATGTTCACCGCCAGTGGTCTCAGCCATTGCCAAATACCATATGACTGAAATGATGCGCACCGTGATGAATGACGCCATGGATGTTCACGGCGGACGCGCCATTCAACTTGGGCCACGCAATTATTTGGCCGCGGCTTACCAAGCCATTCCGATTGCCATTACTGTTGAAGGCGCCAACATTCTCACCCGTTCATTGATGATCTTTGGCCAGGGCGCGGTGCGCTGCCACCCTTATGTATTCGATGAAATGGAAGCAGCTCGCAACCCTGACAGCAAACAGGGCTTGCGGGACTTTGACCGCGTATTTTGGCGCCATATCGGCTATAGCATTGCTAGAACCGTGCGCGCCTTCGGCCTAGGAATCAGCGCTGCGCGCTTTAGCAAAACCGCTGATTTCTCTAATCAGCAAGCATTTAAGCGACACTATCAACGCATTAACCAGCTGAGCGCAAGTCTCGCCTTTACCGCCGATTTAGCCATGGCTTTACTAGGCGGCGACCTTAAACGCCGAGAGTTACTCTCTGCGCGCCTAGGCGATATGCTTTCACAGCTCTTTATCGCGACTGCGGTATTGCGCCACCATGCGCACGCAAAAGCACAAGGCGAGACTAACGACCAACATGCCGAATGGGCCGTTAACCATGCCTTGTTCCAGGCACAAGAAGCCTTTATCGCTTTCTGTGACAACTTTCCTAAGGCCGCTATTGGCCGCATTATCAAACGCATTGGTCTGCCACTTGGACGTTTTGCCAAAGCCCCTAGCGACGAGCTCACCAATCGAGTCGGCAACAGCATTATGCAAGCCACCCCGGTACGCGACGAAGTTAGCTTCCCGGCCTATATCACCGAGAACCGCAATGACGCCAGAGGCCGTGTAGAACATACCTTTCGCAACCTATTGGCGACAGAGCCGACTTATCTGCGCGTATTGGCAGCAGTGCGTCGCGGCGATTTAAACGGCGAAAACTTTGACATACAACTCAAACAAGCCCTCGCCGCCAACCTCATTAGCGCCGATGAGGCTTTGCAACTGTCGCACTACGACCGCGTCCGTCAGGACTGCCTGCTAACCGATGCCTTTGACCCCGCCGCTATCAGCGGCAGGCGGCAAATACCGTCTAGCGCCCAAACCAAACTCAGACAGCGCGCTGAACAAGCCGCCTAAACCCAACACTTTTTAATCAACCCGCTCCGCGCAAGCGGCGCGGGGCATTGAGAAATAGCATGAAACATCTTTTAAAACCGCCACAACAGAAAACACGCAACACAGTCCGCCTAGCTGAGACTGTTGTTGTCGCGGGCGGCTCTGGCTACCTAGGCCGCGCCTTAGTGCGCGAGTTATTAGCCCACGGCCATAGCGTGATGATCGCCACCCGCAACCCAAGCAAAACACTGCGACAGCCTGGCTTTCCCGTGCACCCGCGATTAGCCGTATTTGACCTACACAAGCAACCACCACATCAACCCACCGTGGTTATCAACCTATGTGGCGAAAACATTGCCGCCAAACGCTGGAGCAGCAAACGCAAACAAGTACTGATAGATTCACGCATCGACCCTACGCTACTACTGGTTAATCGCTGCAACCGCGACTGGCCACAAGTCCATAGCTTTATTAACGCCTCCGCTATCGGTTTGTATGGCGACCATGGCGATGCCTGGATTGATGAAGACAGTCGCTGCGGCAACGACTTTGCCGCCCAACTATGTCAGCAATGGGAATTATGCTTACAACCGCTGCGGCCGGACATACGCCGCGTCCATAGCCGCCTAGGTGTGGTAATAGGCGAAGCCCGATCAGGCTCCTTTCTCGGCCGCCTGCTGCCAGCCTATCGTTTTTGCATGGGCGCCCAACTTGGCAATGGTCAGCACTGGTTCAGCTGGATACACCGACAAGACGCCGCCGCCGCGCTTTGTTTTTTAATGGAAAACTATCGCTGCCAAGGCAGCTACAACCTCTGCGCGCCGCAAGCAGTACGCCACCAACGGCTACATTACCTGATAGCCAAGGTACTCAAGCGCCCCAGTAAACTGCGCTTACCCGCGGCCGCCATTAGGCTACTGTTTGGAGAAATGGCGCAACTACTACTTTGCTCACAACGCGTCACCCCTAGACGCTTAGCCAAAGCTGGCTTTGAGTTTCAATACCCCAATCTACATGGCGCGCTGTATCACGCCATCACCGGCCGGCAGCCCATTAACGGGCTGCCGTTGCCCAAGCTTGCGCGCTTGGCAACTCAGCACAGACCTCATCATCCCGCCGCTGGAAGGCGATAGATACTTTGCCAACCGTTATTCCAAACTTTTTTAGCAAACTGTAATTAAGCAACACGCCATCTGGCTGCAATCGCAGCCAGTCGTCTACGGTAAGCACAATATCTGAGCCTCCCCGCGGCACGCGTAGGCGGTATTTCCAGCGCAAGGTATTACCAATCACCTCGCCGCTGGCTTCGCCCTCCACATCAGCGGCAGTACCGCGGTATTGGTTTGGACTGGTTTCCTGAATACGCCATACCCGCGTCGAGCGGCTAGCATCGTCGTAGACAAACTGCTCATCCAGAGTGAGTACGCCTCGGTCATCAATGGAGCCGTCGATATGCACTTTAAATCGCGAAGCTGGCTCACCGCGCCAGTTATCGATCACGCCCCAACCCACCACGCAGCCATCAAAATAATTGCTTAGCTCAAAGGCCGGCAATGCGCCTTCAAAGCTGGCGTGGCGCGTACTAAAGCAAGCGCTTAGTGTCGTTGCGGCCAACGCGACCAAAGCAATACGACGAACAGGGAATATTGAGAACATGAGTTTATCCTTCACTAGCAAGCTGCTGCTGATACGCCAGCCAGTGGGCATACAACAAACTGCGTTGTTTAAGACTAATAGGCTGCTCGCCCATCCATACTGACAGCAGCATCTTTGCCACTTGCGGGTTATTTAAGCGGTGCAGTGGTTGCCGATTAAGGCTCAGCAGTAGCTCAGCCCCAGTCCACTGCAACTGGTAGTGGTCGCCCTTTTCCACATCTTCAAATGCGTTCACAAAGGCTTCGATCGGGGCTCTCTGACCTAATAGATCCTTGCCGTAGTTGGCCTCAATGGTGTCCATAAATAAACCCGACAAGCGCTCGGCGGAAACTGCGATGCCGTAATCAATACGCAAACGTTTTGGATATGCGGGTGACAGCCAATCGTCGACTTCAAGCTCGGCGGGCACTGCCAGCGAAGCGGTGGTTAGGGTTTTAAACAGAAAACGATATTTGGCGCTACCGACATCTACCCACTGGGCAGCCTGGGTTGGCAAACTGAGCAGCAAGAAAATGCAACAGCTTAGTAATGACGTTCTGAGCTTAGCCATGCGGAAGCACCTTAGTGTTTTCATCAGTAGAAACCGAGGAACTAGATAAGGCCATTAACGGCCGCACCATGAGCGGCGAAAACATCAACAAGGCAACGATGGACTTAAGCGCCACCGGCACCCAAACATATACCGCCGTGACAAGGCTAGAAGGCAATATCGCAGCGCCTTGAGCAACCGTTGGCGACGGCCCTAGGGCACCAAACAACGCGAATGCGACCACTACTGCCAACCCCAAAGCCAGCTTCTGCGCCATACCCCAAAAGCCAAAACTGGCGCCGACGTTTTCCGCGCCGGCCTGCAAACGCAGCGATACCCATCGGGTTTGCAAGGTCACTGGGGCAACACTATCAATACCGGCACAAAAGCCAGTAACCACACAGCAAAGCAAAAACCACAACACATCACCCTGGCCAAGCAAGGCCACTGGCGCAAAGGCCAAAATCGAGACCAGCACGGCGGTTCGCCACAGGCGCAGCAGGCCCAACTGAGGAGCAAAACGCTTGTAGATGAGAACCGCAGCAATAGCCGACAAGAAGTAGGCTATTAACAGCGCCGGCAACCACTGCTCTGCACCTAACACGTCGCGACAGAACACCAGCAAGACCACACCCGGGACAGCGTTAGCAGTCGAATTCAGCAACCATAACCACCATAGGCGCAGGCCAGCCTTGTCCTGCCATAGCACTACCAAATCCTGCTTAACCGAATTTCGCGAACTCGCAGCATTGACGCTTGGCTGCAACCACACCGAAACCGCCATCAACAGCAGCATCAACAGCAGCAACCACCAAGCAAAACCAAACAGCGCCGGCAATAACAAACCTAAGATGGTGCCAACTAGCAGCAACGCCTCTCGACCAGCGTTCCAGCTCAACTGCTCTAGCGGCGCCCGCGTTGTTGGCGCCGCCAACCACGGTACGGCGAGCAATGTCCATCCGAAAAACAACAGTGCAATCGCCGCGGCAGCAACGAATGGGGTATAGGCCGAGAACAACAATGCCGCAGCCAACAACAGCACCAGCAGCCCCAGTTGCATAACACGGTCACGGCGAGCGACCCGATCCACCCACACTCCGACCGGCAGGTCGGTGCAGACATCAATAAAACGCGCCAACAGAAACAACCATGCGACCTCGCCAAAACCAAAGCCGCGCTGCTCTACCAACCACGTGGGCACATATAGATAGAACGGCAGCCCAAGCGCCGCCAAAGGCAAAGCCAGCAAAGAATATCGGATTATGTACAACATATTTTTAAATAATAATATGTTGTACTGTTTTTGTATATGTTTTATTATCTTGTTTCGCGCAAGCGAGTCACTTCCCTCTAGTCTCCTCCAGGAAGTGAGGCCACGCCAGTGGTCAACAGCAAAACTTGAGGCCGCCATTTGGCGGCCTCTTTTTTTTGCACAACCACATGCGTATACAACTTTGCAGCAAAGCCATCTAGCCGAAACAATCGAAACCAATATGCAGGCAAAAAAAAACCAGCCCGAGGGCTGGTTTTTTTGAAGATGGTGGGTCGTGTAGGATTCGAACCTACGACCAATTGGTTAAAAGCCAACAACGGTATTTTAAAAAAAATTATCTAATTCAATGGGATACGAAGTTTATACTATCCCTCCAACTTCAGAATGACACAACTGTAAGCCTTTGTTTTTTATATCTTTGGCATATAGAGTGGGATAAGCTCTTATTACGTTTATTAGCTGACCAGCACTTCCTATCTATGGCTCGTATCTTCTCGTATGGGAAATGTTGCTGAGTACTGTTTTGCTATCGCACCCATAGCAAGCGAAAGCTCAGGTGGAAGCATAAACCACATAGGATTTCCGAAAGCATTTGGGTAGCCAATATCTTCGTCACCATCTTCCCCATTCCACCGCATTGCCAGCTGAATATCTCCGTGCTCATACCGCCCCCACGCAACTGAAAAACCATTCAAGTCATACAAGACTTCTACAACTTGAAAGTTTTTAGGATTTACACGACTTGGATTGACCATTTTCTTCCTTATTTATCCTTATTTTCAGCGCAAATTAACAATCGCACCCCAGTAGATTGATAGCAAACTCAAAACGGGTTATCAAACCGCGAAAGGTCTTACCAATAACCATAGCTACCTGAATATCGCATCATACTTACGCAAAGTCCTATCGTCCCGAATAAGCTCGTCAACAAAATCTTCATTGGAATAAATACCTGACAACATATCTCTTACACGAAGCGGCAAATCCACAGCCTCCTCCGCGATGACAAACTGCAAATAAGCCTTGTTAGCTTCAAACCGTTCATTTGTCATATCAAAAATTACATAAGCCGAGAGTTTTTTAAGGTCTTCATAATTTTTAAGTGCCGTGTAACGCTTAACTTCCTCCTGATAATCCAACAGGCGTTTGATAGGTATGTATCCGCTTCCCTCATCAGCTAGGATCATGCGCTGACCATCGGGACGAGGAAACTCATTTACACACTCCATTAGCCTCTGTTGGATACCTTTGTAGGAAGTATCGGTATAAGGCTGATTCATTTTGTTTCGTGGTTCTATTGGCTCGTCAGCGTGCGTATCAAAAAAGTCAGGGGCGGAATATTGCAAGTAAATCTTGTTGGACAGCTCACTACGTCTATTGGAAGTGTTTTTAGCATATTCAAGAGTAATCTCATCTCCCCGTTCGACCTTCATTAATATCTCTTGAGCCAACTTGTTGCTCTCGCTCACAAAGGCTTTCAACTCGCTAAAGATATAATCACTTTCGGCGCTTACCTCGACCCAACCATTCTCAAACTTATCAGCTAATAATTGAGATTCGCATGCCCCAAATTTAATCAAGTGTTTGTTGAAGTGAATATCTTTCTTGAGTTTCCGCAGTTTAATTTTGTTGGCCTCATTTATTGCGGTTTGCTTCTTTACAAGCGCATCAACAAGCTCCGATACGCCACTCATTTCACATTCGTACCTAACCTCAGCAAAGCCTTCACTTTCATTTAGAACGTCCCATTTAGTTGCGTCACAGCTTTGCCATGCATCGAACACCAAACCAATAGGTTTGATTCCGAAGCTGCTAATGCTCTGTTCTTTTAGATCCGTGATCCAATCTTTTTTTCCGCAGCCTGATATACCAACAACCAATAGACAACAAAGGAAAACCATCAATTTTTTAAGGTCAAACATCTAAGACACTCCCGCCAGTCAAGCCTAATAACAACTTCGTTAGATACAAACCAATCTATGGCCGCATCTACATAATTAAAACTACCGCCCAATTGCAAGTAGCTAATTAGATTAAAATTTTATCCACAGTAACAAGCCTTTACTAAGTGTCAACCTATTTTGTAGTGTGCGAAGGCACTACGGCACGTGCTCTACTTACAACACGCTTTACCCACAAAAGCCCGCTACAGCCTACCATAGAATCGGCCCTCCTTTTGTATTGGATGCAAACAGATAAAACGTATCTAAACACCGGATGCAATCAAACCTGTTAACCGTATTAAAGGCCTTTTGCTTCTGCCGAAAAGGCTCCATAGCCATTTACTTGTCTTGTGGTAGCACGTTATTAGCAAAACTAATTGAGTCGTCACGGTGAGCTTCATATCCTGACCTTCTATGTAAGGAAAAAAAGGAAATGAACCAATTTGATTTAATCGACAGAGAAACAGGCGAAGTCTTAGATGCAAAACACATTGTTGCGCCTAAGAAGATACCTTCAGCCTTCCACGAAGGCTTCAATATGATTGGCCTATTCGGCTGTGAATACCTGACTAAATTAGGTGCTGAAGGAAAACTCACGCTGACCGATTTCGTAGTCTTGTGTAAGTTACTCACGGATAACAACTACGAGAACAGCCAAGGCTTAAACATAGCTAAGCTGGCAAGAGACATTGGGAAAGACCGATCTCAAGTCAGCAAAGCAATCAAGCATTTGCAAAGCCACGATTTATTCATTCGACAAAAAGATAAAGACGGCCTGCCTGAGTTGCTCTTCAACCCCAACTACTTTTGGCGTGGCAGGCCAGCGCTCCATAAGCAAGCTATTCGCCACTACAAAAAAGACAAGTCTTAAAGCCCTAAGTCACGGCTATTATCTTGCTCTCTACGCTTCAACTCACGATACAGCTTGTTACTGATTGTCATTTTCGGTTTGGGTTGCGGTGCTTCTTTATCAGCAACCATTTTTTTCACCAAACCTAATGCCTTTTCACAGCAAAGAGCCGACAGGTGCAATATCTTGGTCAGGAAGTTGCCGTAATGCCTAAAGCCGGACAAGTGGTAACCCTGTTGTATTTCTCCGCCTATGTGATTGGCAAAATTTTCCGCAAAATCATTCAGCGATTCTTGGCTTAGTTCTAAGCCATAAAGCGGAACACTAAACACCACCTCAAAATCATTTGTGGCTAGTTGTTGAGTCAGACTAGGCATATAGCCTTGCGCTTCCAGTTTGTCGATTTGGCGTTGCGACAAATCACCAATGCAAAACTGAAAATAGCCCTCGCGGCGCGGGGCAATCTGCAAGACATAACCCTTGCTCGACAACTGCATTAAGCCAGCCATTTTGTCGCTGAGTTGCTCCTCTGAATAAACATGACGCTTAGGTGCTTGGTAGTTGTTTGGGTTTGAGATTATTAGCTCGTATTTATCAGCCTGAATAGCGTCGAACTGCTTTTGCAGTTCCTTCATTTTGTATTGATAACTCATGCTGCTTACAACGCCTCCTTGATTGGAGAGAAGCTCATCAAGAGCACGCCAGCGACGATACCCAGCACGAAGGCTGAGGTTATGGTCCACAGCGTGCTTCTCAAAGTCGCCAGCTCGTGCTTCTGCATTATCTGAAGCTGGAGCTTCCTGTTGCGGTCCAGGGTTTTGCTGAACTTCTGGTATTGCTTGGTTAGACTTTGGCTCGCCTGAGTGCTCTGCTTTGTAACCCGTGTCATTTGCTCGTTGATGTTCAACAAGGTTTGTTGCAGAACTTTCTGAGTTTCTGCTTCTGTTCTGACTAAGTGCTTTTTTGATTTGGTTTGTGCAGCGGATAAGTTCTCCGCTTTCTGTGGCTTGTTCATAGCTAACTCCTTTTTCTAATAATTGTTTTAAGCTGTAGCCTTTCCCTAGTTGGGAACCCTTGAACGTAATGCCTTCCAGTTGAAAGGCCATTCCGTTGAGTCGTCCGGTGCTTGCCACATTAGGTATGGCAATCACTCCTGACGCTTTTAATCGCTCTATAAAAGCGAAAACTGATTGAGGCTCATTCAATGCCTCGTCTATGAGCTGTTGTAGCTGTTGGCGGATTGGGGCGCGCCCTTCACGCAACGCTTTTTCCATCTCGTTTTTAGTTGCTTGTTTCTTGTCGCGTTGGGCTTCTTCAAACGTCTTTGTAATCGTCAAACCGAACTGCTTTTCTAAATCGCTAGCGACGCGCATGGCAGAAAAGTATTCCCAGCGCCCATTCCATAACTGCCCGTTTAAACCGATACGGCTGGCAACGATGTGAATATGTTGTCCGTTGGTGTCGCTATGCGATACGGCAACCCATTGGTGAGCGTCGCTAAACCCCATGCGCTCCACATAGGCATTGGCCACCTCGGAAAACTTCTCTGCTGGGATGGTTTCGTTATCGGGCAGTCTTAGCCACGAGTGGCTGACTGGCTTAATGATTGAAGGGCGTTTATTTCGGCTAATGCCGAACTCTGCCGATAACTGTAGCGGGTTAGTGCCTGACATATTCCCAGCGACGATTTCAGCACCCTTGCTGTCGCCGAATACATACGACAGCGCACCGTAAAAACCGTTGCCTCTTATTGCTCCGGCTTTCATTGCGCTTTCACCCCGATTAAAGCGTTGCGGGTATCGGCTAAGACGTTTTGCGTCCGCTCAACATCTTCGATTACGCCAGCAATGTTGGCGCGGCGCGCCAACTGATTAAGCAAGCCTGACAGCTTATTGAGCTGGGACCATGCTTTGAAATTAACAGGTGGGATATGTTGCACTTGGGCGGTAAACGCCAAGGTGCGCAAGTATTCGCCACGGGCAGCATGCCCGCGTAAATCGTCGAGTTGATTTAGTTCTAAATCCGTTAGTCGGCACCCTATGCGGTGCGACCTTTTAAGGTCTGCGGGCAGTCTTTTTCTGCCTCTTCTTCTGTGCTCCATGTTTGTTGTTCTTCTAATGTCTTGCCGTCGTAAGCAAAGCGCCACAAGGGCACCCGTTAACGGGCAAGCAAGGATATTTGGCCAGCCAAATTACTCCTTGCTACTTCTCACAGTAAACTATTTTACGATCTATATCAATAACTTATATCGTTATTAGTAAAACTAATTGAGTCAAGCAGGAGAGATCCATAAGCTGAAATAGTCAATTCAATAAGGAGTTATATATGACAAGAAGAAAATTAGTAAGTAGCCACAGCCCGCGCGAATACCTCACCAAGTGCAATAAAGCCATCAACATATATTGGGATTTCTACACCGTGCTAGACAAACCAGAAAAAAGAGGTTTTGTAGTCACAAATTTCACTTTAAACAATAGGTTCTTATGCTTTAAACCCGAGTTCCCTACAAGGGGCCGTTTTAACACCACGGCATTCCCCGATGAATTGAGAAGGGAGCTCCAAGTGTTTTTTTATACGAAATGTGATTTCTCTAAGGAAAATTTTGAAAAATTGGGGTTCATAATTGAGCTAGCAATTATGCTGATTAAGCACAGTAAGCACTTCGAGAATCATTGCATGAGCTTTTATGAAATGGCTGTAAGAACCGGGTCATAACCCTTTTAATTTTAACTTTGGTCACAGCCAGAACAGTATATGACGCAGTCACCCATAGGCCTTTATAAAACACTCTCTATCTCTGAGCTTATGTGTCTGGCCTGTGTGACTTGCTTCCGCCTCATTTCGTCAGAGGCTTTCAAAATATCCCATAGCTCGGTGCGCTTTGTTCCACCGTCGCTATCATTCTCTGCCTTGCCAAGGCCCGCTATTTGGCTGTGTAGACGAGCAACTTGTCTTTCTAAACGCTCGTTGTCAGAAGTCAAAAATTGAAGCCTTGCAGTCATAGCATTAAGGCGGTTGGCTTCTTGTGTTTGTTTCATTTGCAACCATAGTGCCTTGGCTTGCTCGGCGTTTGCGTCGGTGCTGGCCTTTAGCTCTCGTCCCTGTAGCAAGATAGCAATAAGCCCAAGCGTAATTGCCATTGTGGTGAAAATTCCGTCAGTGATCGCTAAGGCATCACCCAGCCCCGCTAAAGTTGTGGGTAGCTCCATACCCTCCAAAAACGTTGGCAGCGGAGCTAATCCCGTCGCCACCAAAAGTACTGCTCCCCAAGTCGAAAGAACTAGCGCTACTAGCAGTGCAACATTCGCATTCATATTGATTACCTGTGCTTTTTGACAATTATTTTTAACCAACGCATAAGGCCTAACCCACGTTATTAGTAAAACTAATTGAGTCACTATTGCACGCTCAATAGTATGGGCGCCTCTAATAAGGAAGAGGCATGAACCAATACGAAAAAACTATATATAACAGGCGAGTAGAGTGGCGCCAAGCGCACGTAAAAAATACAGACTCAAGTGAAACCGGAGGTGACTCATGAAACCTTCTGATCAACTTGGATCAACATATTCACGATTTTTATCGAAGCAGGAGCTAATAGATTTAACAGGCAAGAGGGCTGCTTCAGCCCAACGCCGTGCGTTAGATTTTATGAAACTGCCCTACATAAGGAGACCCGACGGCACACCAGTTGTCACGTCTGGAATCTTTGAAAGCAGAGGCAATAGGAAAAACTCACCTAACTGGGAGAGCTTGTCATGAAATCATTTGCGCAAGGAGTCCGCTGGAAGTGCGGCGCATATCGTTATCGCGTACCCCGCTGGGTAGAGCAAAGCACCGTGGATAGCGTATTCAACGGGAAAAGAGAATATAAATTAGGTAAAACCCAATATGAAGCGGCGGTCGAGTATGCCCGCGTTATGCGTGAGCTTGAGGGACCAATTAGTACCATAGTAACCATGGGCGACTTAATGACCCGTTATAGGTCGGAAGTCGTCCCTCTGAAGCACCCCAAGACTCAAACAAGCAATATCATTAGCTTAAACAGGCTTTACAGTGTTTTTGCCAATATTCAACCAATTAACTTTGAGACCACTTTTGTCTTCCAATACCGAGACAAGCTAAAGGACACACGAACTAGCGCCAACAGAGACTTAGAAGTTTTAAGCCATCTTTTTAGCAAAGCGATTGAGTGGGGGGTTATAAAAAACGAAGCACACCCAATGAGGGGATTGAACTATAAATATAGCAATCCCCCACGAGACAGGTACGTGAGCGACACAGAAGTCGAAGAAGCCCTTAAGGTGGCTTCTCCATTCCTATACGCCTATATCCAGCTCAAGCTCTCTCTGGGGTTGCGCAAAGGCGACATGCTACGCATTAAGCTCTCTGATTTGACTCCCGAGGGCATACAAGCGACCAATACTAAAACAGGCAAAAAAACTTTATATACGCTGACTCCAGAGAGAAAAACGGCATGGGACTTATGCCTTAAAGCTCGACCAAGGAGTCGCACTCACTTCAATCTTTTGTTCTGCACAAGAGACGGCAAACCCTATATTGACGAGCAAGGCACAACCTCTGGTTTCGATAGTGTATGGCAACGCTTTATGAAAAAAGCTTTGGCAGAAACCAATCTAGAAGAAAGATTTACGGAACACGATCTAAGGGCAAAAGTTGCTAGCGACAGCAAAGACAGCGAACAAGCGCGCAAGCGTATGGGCCACACCAGCTCTGCCGTAACAGAACGCGTATATAGGAGAAAAGCTGAGAGAGCAGACTAACTCCGTGGGATAAACCACGGTTTGTGGGATAAGCTCTCCGGCCCGAAGGCCGGAAACCCTTATAAAATGGTGGGTCGTGTAGGATTCGAACCTACGACCAATTGGTTAAAAGCCAACTGCTCTACCAACTGAGCTAACGACCCAAAACGCTGTTTGTAGCTTAACTACTTGCAAGCTGGTTGGTACAGCATGCTAGCGAGGCGCGAATTCTACGAATTTATGCAAAAAACTCAAGTGTTTTTTTCATCCGTTGCTAGGTATTGAGTCGGATCATCAACACCAGCCTCAGAAAAACCAGCTTGCCGTATACGGCAAGAGTCACAACGACCGCAGGCTTTACCTTCGGCATTGGCCTGATAACAGGAAACCGTTTGCCCGTAATCAACACCCAGAGCTAGGCCTTGGCGAATAATGTCTGCCTTAGTTAAATCAATTAGCGGCGTTTCGATCGCAATCGTGTCACCTTCGACACCGGCCTTGGTTGCCAAGTTAGCCATGGTTTGAAAAGCACTGATGTACTGCGGACGACAGTCGGGGTAGCCGGAGTAATCAACCGCATTAACGCCGGCAAAAATGGCCTGCGCTCCCAGCACCTCTGCGCAACCCAGAGCAACGCTGAGCATAATCGTATTCCGCGCCGGCACATAGGTAACCGGGATACCGCTCTCAAGCGGCTCATCGGCCTCATGCTCTGGCACAGCAATATCGTCGGTTAACGCTGAGCCACCGATGGCACGCATATCCACATCAACAATCCGGTGCTCAATGGCACCCAGTTGCTGGGCAACTCGCTTGGCGGCGTTTAGCTCTGCAATATGGCGCTGGCCATAAGAAACACTTAGGGCGTAACAGGCGTAGCCCTGAGCTTTAGCCATCGCCAAGGCGGTGGCAGAGTCCAAGCCACCCGAGAGCAGCACCACCGCGCGCTTATTGACAGCATAACTACACACCGGGCTTATTTCCCCATAGCAATTTGTGTAACTGCATTTGCAGCCGCACTGGAAGCTTGTCGTCCAAAATCCATTGCGCCAGCTCAGCAGCATCAAGCTGTTCGTGACTGGGCGAAAACAATACCGTACAGACGTCGGCTAACGACTTTTCCTGCAGCAGCTGTTTGGCCCAGTCATAGTCCGCCCGCGAACAAAGCACGATTTTAATTTGATCCTGTGGCGTTAAATGCGACAAGTTTTCCCATAAGTTTTTGTCGCATTCAGCCGAATCTGGAGTTTTTAAATCCAACACTCGGATCACCCTTGGATCGGTAACCGAGATATCCATAGCGCCACTGGTCTCGAGTGAAACACTCAGGCCTTCATCCAATAAGCGCGATAGAAACTGGGAGCAATTCTTTTGCGCCAGAGGCTCTCCCCCTGTGACACAAACATGAGGCGTACCGTGACTTTTAATTTCAGCCACTAGCTCATCAAAACTGCGCCAATCGCCACCATGAAATGAATAAGTGGTATCGCAATAAAGACAACGCAACGGGCAACCCGTTAGGCGCACAAACACAGTCGGCAAGCCAACTTGTAAGGCCTCACCCTGTAGCGAATAAAAGACTTCGGTAATTTTCAGGCGCTCGGCACGTTCGGCCAAGCGCCCTTTACTATCTGACATATGAGTTAGAAGCTAGCGAGCTTTTGCTGCGCGAGTTTAGCCTGCGTAGTGCCGGCATAGTCGGTTACTACTTGTTGCAGCAACTTACGCGCTTCGTCTTTATGCCCTTGAGCCAAACGGGTATAGCCTAGCTTTAACATCGCATCACGGCCCTTTTTGCTGCCCGGGTATTGAGTCAACACCGCCTCAAAGGCTGTAGCCGCTTTAGCAAAGGACTGCCCCACATACAAACTTTCACCCAACCAATACTGGGCATTAGGTGCCAAATCATGCTGCGGGTATTGCTTCAAGAACTGCGTAAAGCCAACGTTGGCTTGGTCATAACGGCCTTTTTTCAATAAGCCGAAGGCCTGGTCATAGGCTAGCTTGGCATTATCCGTTGCTACCGGCGAAGCGCCACCAGTGCTAGCACCGTTGGATTCCAACGCTTGCAAACGGCTATCCAAATCAACATAGAGATTTTTCTGCTGGGTGCGCAACTGGGTTAACTCAAAACTCATGCGCTCTAACTCACCACGTAACTCTCGTTCACGGGCCTGCAACTCTTGCAGGTCGGTAAACAGGTTCACTTGGTTTTGCCCCTGCGCACGACGCTCCAGATCAGCAAGCCTAGAGCTCATCTCGTTAAGTTTTACTTCCGTAGGGCTAGGCTGCCCCGGTTGCCCATTTAACGGCACACAGGCAGCAGCGCCAAGCACTAGCGAAGCAACACCAAGGCAACGGAAAAAACGCATGATAAACACCTATGGGTTAGGCCCTATGAGTTAGGCCTATGAGTTAGGACAACAATTAGTAACGCAATTCAACACGGCGGTTCAAAGACCAGCTGCGCTCGTCATGACCCAACGCTGCCGGTTTTTCTTCACCATAGCTAAGGATACGAATCTGAGCTGGGGTCACGCCGTAAAGCAACATCATGCGACGCACTGATTCTGCCCGCTGTTGCCCCAAAGCAATATTGTATTCACGAGTACCACGCTCATCGGCATGGCCTTCTAGCACGACACTCTCAGACGGCGTAGCCGCCAAGTACTTAGCGTGCGCCTCTACCAACTGGCGACCTTCAGCACTGAGGCTAGAGTCGTCAAAGGCAAAATAGATAACACGACTCTGCAGTGGCGAGTCGGGATGATTTAACGGGTCTACCTGCCAAGCCGGGCCACGCTCAATCGTAGTCACCTGGGCACCAGAGCCATTACTACCGTTGCTAGCAGCCGGGTCAAAACCACCATTTTCATCGGTTTTCACTACATCTTGACCACCACAAGCAGCCAACAGTGCAATTCCAGAAACCAGTAAACCGTTACGTAATATCTTGTTCATTGTTAATTCCTAGCTGTACAAGCAATAGAAGAATAGGTCTATTTTACAAAAGGTGACCAAATAGGTTCACGAATATCACCAAAAGAGTCGCTAAGCCGTTGATGCACTTGGCCGTCAACCGACACCGCCGCCAACTCCGCGCGATTTCCGCGCTGCGTGGCGTAGACAATAATGGCACCGTTCGGCGAAAAGCTTGGCGACTCATCCAAAGCACCGTCAGTCAACGTCAGCTGGCTACGGCTAGCAATATCAAATACGGCAATTTTATAACTACCGCGGTCATTGGTAACCAAGGTGAGTTTTTTGCCATCCGGCGAATAACGCGCGCGCAGATTTTCTTTACCTTCAAACGTTAAGCGCTGGATACGATTGCTGGATAAATCCATTTCGTAAATTTGTGCACCGCCGCCACGGTTCGAGGTAAATACCAATTTGTCGCCATTCGGAGAAAACGCCGGCTCGGTATCAATCGAAGGATTACGCGTAAGGCGCTGTTTGCGCCCACTGGCAATATGGTGCAGCCAAATATCAATATTGCCGCCCTTTGAAAGCGTCAAAGCTATGCGGGAACCGTCTGGCGAAAATACCGGCGCGCCGTTAATGCCATCTTGGCTCGACACCTTAGTCCGCTGCCCCGTACGCAGGTCTTGAATATAAATAGCCGAGCGGCCCTTCTCAAAACTCACGTACGCAAGCTGCTGACCGTCTGGCGACCAAGTCGGTGACATTAATGGCTCAGCCGAACGGGTTACTGGGCGCGGATTGGCACCGTCAATATCTGCCACATTCAAGACATATTGCAGGCCACCATCACGCTGAGTAAGAGAGACATAGGCGATATTGGTATTAAATGCGCCTCGCTCACCCAAAATTTTCTCGTAAATCAGGTCGCTAATGTAGTGCGCACCGGCGCGCTCCTGCCCTTTAGCCACAGGAATGTTATAGGCCGACAGGCGCTCCTGCTTAAACACGTCCAGCAGTTCAAATTGGTAGATATAGCCGCCATTTCCGGCCGGCTTAATATTGCCCACCACCAGAAAATCCATATCGAGAATGCGCCAGTTCGGATAGTCCACGGCCGCCGACGTGCTAGGTTTCTCTAACATATCGCCACGCGCCATCGCCTTAAAGCGCCCGGTGAGCTGTAAGTCGGTTTCAATAATGCGAGCGACGTCATTATCGCCGGTGCTGGCGCCCTCCAACATCTCAAATGGCACCACCGCAATCGGTAAAGCGCCGACTGCACCTTGTGTAATTTCAACCTTAAGCACAGCCTGCGCTGGCAACCAGCAAGAGGCTAAAACAAGGATGGCAACTCGGAAAAACGATTTCATAATCAGCAATTCACTATTCAAACAGGCACGCTACTGCGGCCTAAATAAAAATTCTATCTCGCGCTCAAACACATCAGGGTTTGGCGGCGCAGGCAACGGCGACGCATCCTCAACGGCTTTCACAACCGAGCGTTGAAACAAGGCGTTGCCACCGCAACGAGACGTTTGCGGCTCTACTCGCACCACTTCACCACCGGGAATCTGGGTCACGCGCAATACGCATTCCGCCACCTCAGCAGTATCAGGACGAATCCATTGCCGCTGTACCGCCTGCGCGATTAGGCCGCGATAGATTTCCCGGTCACGCGCTGCTTCATCACTATTCTCTTCAGCCGCAATCGCCGCTGCCAATTCACTTTCTAGCGCCGCTCGACGGCGCGCCTCTTCGGCACGCTTTTTAGCCGCGGCTTCCTCTTTAGCCTTACGTTCTGCGGCCGCCTTCTGACGCGCCGCCTCCTCAGCTTTCGCCTTGCGCTCAGCTTCTGCTTGCTGCGCAGCTAACTTGGCCTGCTCTTCGGCAATGCGCTTATTCTCGGCCTCCAACTTAGCTTTGGCCTCGGCTTCTTTCTTTTTCTGAGCTGCAACTTCTTTCAAACGTTGCTCTTCGGCAATTCGTTGTTTTTCAACTTCTGCTTTGCGGCGTTCTTCAGCCTTGCGCTTTTCGGCTAAGGCCGCCAAACGCTGCTGCTCTTTTTCACGTTCCGCTTTAGCCTTCTGCGCTTCGGCTTTGCGTTTTTTCTCTAAGGCTTGCAGGCGCTTTTCTTCTTCTTGGCGCTTCTTTTTAGCCTCAGCCGCGGCGGCCTTAAGTTTATTCTGGCGGTCTTCTTCAGCCTGTTTCTTTTGATCTTCCAAGGCCTGTAGACGCGCCACTTCCTGCTCAACCTGATTGGCATCCAACACTTCGGCCAGCACCGGCTCGGGCAGGTTGTTACTAGGCGGTGGCAGTACGGTTTTACCACTATCTAAATTAAAGGTAATTAACAGCGAGCCAAGCAGCACAACGTGTAAACCGACCGAGCTAAAAAAAGCTTTAATGGTAGTGAGCATGCTACTGCGCAGCCTCTAGGTTACGGATTGCTGGCGGCGGGTCCGTAATCAAACCGACCTTTGGTGCACCGGCCTTTTGCAGTAGCGCCATCGCCGACACAACACGACCATAGTTGACGCCACGGTCACCTTTCACCATTACTGGGGTATTTGGCTTTAGTCGCAATACCGCGGCAGCTCTAGCCATCAATATCTGTGGCGCAACCGGTTGATCCGGCTCGTCACCGACGTTTAAAAAGAATTGGCCGTCAGCATCAACACTCACCACTAGGGGTTCCTGACCTTCCGCCTCACTCGGATCCAAGGCCTTAGCATCCGCCTTCGGCAGATCCACCGTCACCCCCTGGGTTAACAAAGGCGCGGTAATCATAAAGATCACCAGTAGCACCAACATCACATCGATATAGGGCACTACGTTCATTTCCGCCATTACGCGACGTTTTTGCTTAGCCATAAGTTATTCCCGAACGAGCTGGCCGCCTTACGCCTTGTCTGCAGGGCCTTGTAGGTGGCGCAACAAGATCTGCGTCAACTCTTCAGCAAAGGTTTCATAGCGCGTATCCAGTCGTTCTACCCGATTAGACAAACCGTTGTAGGCCACCACCGCCGGAATCGCTGCAAACAAACCCATGGCTGTAGCCACCAAGGCTTCTGCAATACCTGGTGCAACCATCGACAGCGTTGCCTGCTGCACGCCGCCTAAGGCTCTGAACGAGTTCATGATGCCCCAAACAGTACCGAACAAGCCGACATAGGGAGAGGTGGAGCCAATCGTCGCCAGCATTGTCAATTCGGCTTCTAAGCTGTCGATTTCGCGGGTAGTGTGGACTTTCATCGCGCGCGTAATGGCCTCATCCGGCGCAAAACCATGACGCGGTTTGTCCTCATCCTGAGCAACCCGCAAATACTCTTTAAAGCCCGCCAAAAAGATTGCCGCCAAACCCTGCTGTTGACCGCTTTCGCGGACCTGGTGGTACAACTGCGTGAGATCGTCAGCTTTCCAAAACTGCTGCTCAAAGTTCTGTGCCGCCTTTTGGGCCACGGCCAGCTGGCGACGTTTTTTCAGAATAATCGTCCAAGACGCCACTGAAGCTAACAGCAGCATTAGCATCACTAACTGCACCAGCAAGCTAGCGCCAGTAATAAGCCCCAAAATCGACATATCGTGGTTCATGTTTCTTCCTATTCAGCCGCGCCTAATGCCGCCGCTCCTTGAATAAATTTTTGTTGCACTTCGGCTGGTATCCGCACCGGCTTCAAGCTAACCGCATCAACGGCCGCGGCGCGCACGTTACCACTCAGCAAAACCGCTTCCGGTGTCTCTCCCGCGCGCCATATTCGCTGTTCAAAGCTCAGGCTGGCCTTGCCTATTTGCACATTTTCTACTGACACTAGCAGCTCGTCGTTATAACGCGCTGGTTTGATCCAATTTAACTGGCTCGCGGTCACCACAAAGACGACGCCGCTGTTGTCACGCACTTGATCCTGTTCAATACCAATGGAGCGTAACCATTCACTGCGCGCACGCTCCATAAAGTGGAGGTAGCGGGCGTGATAAACAATTTGTCCAGCATCGGTATCTTCCCAATAGACCCGAATTGGCCAAGTAAACACGGCTAGCCCAACCTCGCTATACAAGCACAGACCATTGCTAGGCGCTTCTGTTCCATCCGCTAGCCTTCAAATAATCCGTTTTGCACCGACGGTGCTGATAAACCGAAATGCGCCCAAGCTTGATTAGTCACCACCCGCCCTCGCGGCGTGCGCGTTAAAAACCCTTGTTGGATCAAATACGGTTCAATCACATCTTCCAAAGTACCGCGTTCTTCACCAATGGCGGCGGCTAAACTCTCAAGCCCGGCAGGGCCGCCGTTAAACCGTTCCATTAGCGCTTTCAGCAGGCGGCGATCCATATGATCTAGGCCTTTAGCATCGACATTCAGCATATCTAATGCCGCTGATGAGACCGACTGCGAGATATTGCCGTCAGCCTTAACCTCAGCATAGTCACGAACACGGCGCAGCAAGCGATTAGCAATCCGAGGCGTGCCGCGGGAACGGCCTGCAATTTCAGCGGCACCCTCGTCGGCTATATCTAAATTCAATAAGCGCCCAGAGCGGGCGACAATGGATGACAGGTCAGCAACCGAGTAAAACTCTAAGCGTTGCACAATGCCGAAACGGTCTCGCAGCGGCGATGTTAGTGCACCGGCACGTGTGGTCGCACCAACCAGGGTAAACGGTGGCAGATCGAGCTTGATAGAGCGCGCGGCGGGGCCCTCACCAATCATGATATCGATTTGGTAATCTTCCATGGCCGGATAAAGGACTTCTTCAACAACCGGGCTAAGGCGATGAATTTCATCCACAAACAGCACGTCATTGGGTTCTAAACTGGTCAGAATCGCCGCCAAATCGCCGGGGCGCTCCAATACTGGGCCCGAGGTTTGGCGCAAATTAGACTGCATCTCATTGGCCAAAATAAAGGCCAGCGTTGTCTTACCTAAACCGGGCGGCCCATGAATCAAGACATGATCTAAGGCATCTTCGCGACGCCGTGCCGCCTGCACAAAGATTTGCAGTTGTTCGCATACCGTTGGCTGCCCCACATAGTCAGCAAAGGTTTTAGGGCGGATCGCACGATCAACCGCTTCGTCCTCGCCCTGGACGTGCATATCGATGATGCGATTTGCGGCTTGGTCAGCTTCCATGAAATCGACTATGTGGTTAACGATAACGCCAGTTTATCGGCTTGCGCCTAGCGGCGCATGGCATTCTGCAATGCGGCCTTAATTAACGCCGCACTATCTAAATCTTCTTGCTCAACCGCACCTAACAATTTGTTCACCTCAGCTTCTTTATAGCCAAGGGCCGCCAGCGCTTCTTGAGCTTCTTTCAGTGCTGGATTAGCCGAAACGCCGCCAGTGCTTGCGCCAACACCCGCAATCCCTAAACCGTCTAAGCGGTCGCCGATTTCTACCAATAGGCGCTCAGCGGTTTTTTTCCCAACCCCGGGAATTTTAGTCAGCGCGGTCACATCTTTAGCGGCCACACAGTCAGCAAATTCGGGCGGAGCCATATTCGAAAGAATGGCAACCGCCATCTTCGCACCCACACCGTTAACCTTAAGCAAAGCCCTGAAAAGCTTGCGCTCAACTGCCGTAGCAAACCCAAACAAAATATGCGCGTCATCACGTACCACGAGATGAGTCTTCAGAGTCACCACTTGCCCCACATCGGGCAAGGCAAACAACGTCGACATCGGCACTTCCAGTTCATAGCCAACGCCGGCTACATCCAATAACAATTCGTTCGGTTGTTTTGTTAACAGCGTCCCTGTTAGCTGACCAATCACTTCGCTTTCCTATTGATATTGCGCCCCTTCTAGGAGCTTATTCCTTGGCGTAACTACGCCACGCCGACCAACCGCGAGCTTGCTTACCGCTGCGCCCTTTGCGTAATTGCACTGCCTGAGTCGCATCGACCAGTGGACCAAGCTGGCGGTAATGGGCATGACATAGGGCCACAGCAATGGCGTCGGCCTGATCAGCTTGCAGTGAGTCCAGCGGCAACGCCAGCAAGCTCGCCACCATTTGCTGGACCTGCGTCTTATTAGCGGCACCGCTACCGGCCACCGACTGCTTAACAGCACGCGGGGCGTACTCAGCCACCGGCAATTCAGCCATAGCAGCGGCGCAAATCGCGGCGCCTCGTGCTTGGCCAAGCTTCAAGGCCGAGTCAGCGTTCTTGCTCATAAAGGCTTGCTCGATCGCAAATTCTTGTGGCTGGTGCTGCACACAAAGCTCACTAATCCCCTCAAATATACCTTTGAGGCGGCCCGCCACATCACCGGCTCCAAGCCTTAAGGTACCGCTGGCGACATGGCTGTAACGATTGCCCTGCAGGTCAACCACCGCCCAGCCAGTGTTACGCGAACCCGGGTCAATTCCGAGCACGCGTACCGTCTTAGCCGCCGATGGTTGAGCCATTACAAAGTCGTTAGTAATAGCGGCTAACTAGAAACCGAACTTAATACCAACATGAAAACCGGTGTCAGCTGTAACGGTGCCAGCGGCTTGTTTTGGATCAAACGTCACACGACGGTAGCCCAAGAAGACCTCGCCATTGCGCAATACTTGATAGCCCGCGCTAGCGCCGAACTCGAAAAACTCTTCAGCGTCGCCAAACGACAGAATTTTAGGTGCGTAGTAACCGTAGCCAGCAAAGACCAAGCGATCCATACCCTGAAGACGCGCCGATACTTCACCACCCACGCCTAGTGCCTGAGCGTCAAAACCACGGCCATTCAGCCACGATGCACGCAGGCCAAGCGCCGCGTTAACTTGGTGGTTAGCGACACCGGCGTCACCCACAGAGCGCAAGGTACCAGTGAAAAGTTTACGGTCACTATCGCCGTTGTCGCCTTCCACCAATAGGAAACCAGCATCCCACTCAAATTCAGAATCAGCCGACATAGACACGGTGCTTGCATACTGCAGCCTTACCGCATCATCAGACAGATCCAATGACAACGAAGACGCATGGGCTGGAGCCAGCAACGTAGCCATTAGCAAAGTGGCGCCTGATACGGCAGCGCGTAAATTTAAATGCATAATTCCGGTTTCCTCTCAGAGTATGTAATCAATACGTAAAATAGACTGGCCTTATAATAACGGTTCGCGACTAACGGCACAGTATTTGCGTTAACAAAGACAAATAAACCGCGGGCTTTATCCCGCCAATCGACTTTCAATGTAACGAGTCATGCCAACTGCAGCGCCAATTTCAGATCAGAACACCGAACTCGCCGTCGCTACGGCGGTTAAGCAAAGCTACGAACTGGTTGGCCGTTTGCTGGGGCCTGCATCAAAACAAAAACAAGCCGATTCGCTTGAAACCACGCAAATTACGACCCGCTTCACCACGGATGAAAACGCCCTCAAAGCGGCGGCGTTATTGCCCTATTTGCAAGATAGCCCGCAGCATTGGCTGGCGGCTCAGAAAGCTGTTCCTGGCGAACTTGCCAAGCTACTGCAAAACTTGGCCGATCTAGCGCTGATCGACCAGCTACACGCGCCTAATCAATCGGGCACTGAACAAGAGCCCCTACGACGCATGCTATTAGCAATGGTTAACGACCTGCGCTGCGTTGTCATTAAATTAGCCCAGCACTTACAGCAACTCCGCCACGCCAAGTCACTCTCTAAAGACGCGCAAAAACAACTCGCACAACGCAGTTTTGCGCTCTATGCGCCACTAGCCAACCGGCTCGGCATTTGGCAGCTGAAATGGGAAATAGAAGACTTAGGATTCAGATACAGCGAGCCACGCCGTTACAAACAACTGGCAAAACAGCTAAAAGACAAACGCCTTGACCGCGAGCGCTATATCGAAAAGGCCATCGAACAAGTCAAAAGCAAACTCGAACAGCAAGGGATTGACGCCACCGTATTGGGCCGGCCCAAACATATCTACAGCATTCACCGCAAAATGCAGCAGAAGCAACTGCGCTTTGAGCAGCTTTTTGATATTCGTGCATTGCGGATATTGGTAGCTAACGAAGCCCAGTGTTATATGGCTTTGGGCGTTGTACACAGCCTGTGGTCGCCGATATCAGGCGAGTTCGATGATTACCTCGCCAACCCCAAGAGCAATGGCTACCGCTCTATTCATACCGCTGTTTATGCTGAAGCTGGCAAAACCTTAGAGGTACAAATTCGTACCGAAGAGATGCACAAGCAGGCAGAACTGGGCGTGGCGGCGCATTGGCGCTATAAAGAAGGTAGCGCAGAAGACGAAGACTTCAACCGCAAAATTGGCTGGTTGCGCGAGCTACTAGAAACTAGCCAAGACACCGACGAGGATCTGATCCCAAGCCTCACTAATCAGGTGTTTGAAGACCGCATCTACGTGGTCACACCAGCGGGTGACATTATTGATCTGGCTGCCGGTGCTACACCTTTAGATTTTGCCTTTGAGATTCATACGCAAGTGGGCTATCGCTGTCGCGGCGCGCGGATTAACGGCAATATCGTGCCACTTAACACGCGCCTGAATAATAGCGACCAAGTGGAAGTGTTGACGGCCAAAACCAGCCAACCAAGCCGCGATTGGTTAAACCCTCAACTCGCCTACGTTACCACCGCCAAATCTAGAGCCAGATTGCGGAGTTGGTTTAGAGCCCAAGACAAAGACGACAACATTACCGCTGGCCGCGATATTTTGGAGCGCGAACTAAAACGCCTAGGACAAGCGGAACGTAATTACGACACTCTGGCGAAGCTGTTTAAGAAGAAAGACGCTGACGAACTACTCGCCGCCATCGGCGCCGGCGATATCTCGCCCAGCCAAATTGCCGGTCAGCTGCAACCACAGGCACCTGCCAGCTTACGCATTTTGGCTCGCAAACCTCCCTCGCAGCAAGCCAGCACCCGCGTTAACGTACAGGGCATCGGTCAACTGATGAGCAGCTTAGCCAGATGTTGCCGCCCGGTACCGGGAGACAGCATTGCCGGCTTCGTAACCCGTGGCCGCGGCGTGTCCATTCATCGCCAAGACTGCCAAAAGTTTCTAAACCTGCGTGGTCAACACACAGCCCGCGTGATTGATGTCAGCTGGGGGCAAGCGCAGGGCCGCGTACTGCCGGTCAACATCAACATTGAAGCCTGGGACCGGTACGGGCTGCTGCGCGACATTAGCTCAGTGTTAGCAAACGACCACGTCAATGTGCTCGGCATTCAATCCACCACGGATGTCAAAGCCCACAAAGCCTATATTGATGTCAGTGTTGAAGTGGAGAGCCTGGCGGCACTGAGCGTAGTCTGTAACCGCGTTGCCCAAGTCCCTAATGTGATTGACGTAAAACGCGCCCAAGAGAGTCGAGCACGCGATTAGCGACTGGGCCGAAAGCGCTAATTAAAGCGCCAACGAAAGCCTAGATTAACGATAGGATACAACTCAAAGCGTTCAGCATCTTCTTGCAGCTCACGCTCCTCGTTCTCGGCTTCGCTGTCACACAGCGCCTGCACACTCGGCCCACCAGTGCAGTCGGCCACTACCGTTACCTGCGGGGTGCCCTGAAGCATGACACCGATATCCACGAACACCCCAAGCGGAATACCTTTGGCTACCAAATTACCCCAACCAATGCCGAGGTACGGATGGGTACCAGACAGGTCAACATCAACATCAGCGCGGCTACCGTTAGGAATCAGGTTATTACCAAACTCGCAGGCGGTTTGTTCGCAGGTGGCGGTAGCACGCAAACGATTATCACTATTTTGCAGGCCCGCACTCAAACGAAAGCCGCCACCGAAGACATGATAATCGAGCCCCAAACCGATATTGCCGAGATCCAAATCACCTTGATAAGTCATCTGGTTACCCGAACCTTCGGCGTCCAACTCAGTGGAATAATCCAAACCACGGTAACTGGCGCGCACATTCAGGCGGTCGCTAATGCCATAAACGCCGTCAAGCCCGAGGCCCAAGCTCCCTGCCGACAGCCCCAAGCCAACACTGCCAGACTGTGCGAATACAGCCGTACTCAAGAATACTAACGAGCTAGTTACCAAGACTTTTATTGAGCGCATATAACCTCCGCTACAACTACTATTTATATGGTTCTAAGTAACTGCAATTAAAACAAAAAAGCCGCCTCAATGGCGGCTTTTCTGAATGCTAATAACAGGCTAGCGCTTTTTCTTTGCCAAACCATGCAACGGCCGTTCATCAACCGCCAAGGAAGCTTCATGCACTACCTCAGATAGGGTTGGATGAGCGTGCATAGTGCGGGCGATGTCCTCGCTGCTACCTTGGAACTCCATCACTGACACCGACTCCTGAATCAGCTCCGAGGCATTGGGGCCGATGATATGCACACCCAGCACCTCATCGGTTTCTTCATGCGCAATGATTTTCACAGTACCTTGCGCGGCTTCCATCGCCTTGGCGCGACCATTTGCCATGAAGCTAGCCGCTCCAACGCGATAAGGAATCGCCTCATCTTTGACCTGCTGCTCAGTTTTACCAACCCAGGCAATTTCAGGCCAGGTGTAAATCACTGAAGGAATGGTGTCGTAATTCACATGCCCTGGCTTACCAGCCATAATTTCAGCAACCTTGACGCCCTCTTCCATGCCTTTATGGGCCAACATCGGACCCCGTGTCACATCGCCAATGGCATACACGCCCGGCAGGTTAGTGCGATTTTCGCCGTCAACGACAACAAATCCGCGTTCATCTAATTCCAGCTCAGCCGAGCCAATTAAGCCATCGGTATTCGGGCGGCGACCGACGCAGACTACTAGGCGTTCTACTCGAATATGATCGGCGCCATCTTTGGTCTCAAAGTTAACCGCAACATCTTTCTTGCCAGCTTTAGCACCGGTCACTCGCGCACCTAACTTAATGTCCATACCTTGCTTTTTAAAGGTACGCTGGGCCTCGCGTTGAATTTGCTGATCAGCGATAAAAAGGAAATCGTCCATCGCTTCGATTACGGTCACCTCAGCACCCAAACGGCGCCATACCGAACCCAGCTCTAGACCAATCACGCCGCCACCAATCACCCCAAGGGTTTTCGGCACTTCATCAAAGGCTAGCGCACCTTCGTTATCAACAATGCGATCACCATCAACCGGTGCCACTGGGATATCTACTGGTTTGGAACCGGTGGCGACAACAATTTGTTTCGCCTCCAGTGTTTCTACGCTGCCATCAACGCCAGCAAACTCAACCCGGTTACCGGCGTTAAGCTTTGCAGTACCGTGGTAAAAGGCAATGTTATTACCCTTTAGCAACTGCAAGACACCACCGGTTAGATTCTTGACGATGTCATTCTTACGCTGGTGCATTTGGCCGACATCAAAACTGGCACCTTCGACTGAAATGCCGTGTTTCTGATACTCGTGATGCAGTTTTTCCCAAGCCTCCGAAGACTCTAATAAGGCCTTCGACGGAATACAGCCAACGTTGACACAGGTGCCCCCCAAGGAGGGTTTGCCAGCGGCATTTTGCCAAGCGTCAATACAAGCCGTTTTCAGCCCAAGCTGCGCGGCTCTAATGGCACAAACGTAACCCGCCGGGCCACCACCAATCACAATTACATCAAACTGTTCGCTCATTATCTTTTCCTAGAGCTGCAGTAATAAGCGGGCTGGGTCTTCCAGCGCTTCTTTCACTGTCTTCAAAAACTGTACTGAGTCTTTGCCATCAATAATGCGGTGGTCATATGACACTGCCAAATACATCATCGGCGCGGTAACGACTTCACCATCGCGCACAACTGGACGCTCATTGATGGCATGCATACCTAAAATAGCGGACTGTGGCGGGTTAATAATGGGCGTACTCATCATCGAGCCAAAGACACCGCCATTGGTAATGGAGAAGGTGCCGCCAATCAATTCTTCCATTTTAATTTTGCCGGTTTGTGCGCGTGCGCCGTAATCGGCGATGGTCTGCTCAATTTGGCCAAAATTCTGTTCGTCGGCATTCCGCAATACAGGCACTACCAAGCCATTGTCGCTGGCTACGGCAACGCCGATATCGAAATAGCTGTGATAGACAATTTCGTCGCCATCAACCGCGGCATTCATTACCGGATAGCGACGCAAGCCTTCGACCACGGCTTTAACGAAGAAAGACATATAACCCAAGCGAACGCCATATTCGCTCTCGAACTGACCGCGGTATTTTTCGCGTAAGCGTTTTACCTCAGTTAGATCAACCTCATTAAAGGTAGTCAAAATCGCTGCGGTTTGTTGCGACTCTACTAAGCGCTCAGCAATACGCTGACGCACGCGCGTCATCGGCACACGTTGCTCGCTGCGGTTTTCACCTTGCGGCGGCAAGGCTGGCTCTGGCGTCGCCACGGGTGGTGGCGTAGGAGCCGCTGCCGCCGAAGTCATCGTAGTCTTAGGCATATCAGCAGCGGCTTTGCTACGCGCAGCCAAATACGCCTGCACGTCTGACTTGAGTAAACGCCCTTCCTTGCCGCTGCCGGCAATATCGGCTGCGTCCAAGCTATTTTCTTCAAGCATTCGGCGCACAGCCGGACTTAATGCCGCGTTAGACTCGGCAGCCGCTGGAGTTTCCACAACCGCCACTGCTGGTTCTTCAGCTGCGCCAGCCGTCATTAGTCCAAGGGTCATACCATTGGTGACCACAGCACCTTCGCCCTGCTGAATTTCAGTCAGCACACCGTCGGCCGGAGCCGGCACTTCTAAAACCACTTTATCGGTTTCAAGGTCGAGTAAGTTTTCGTCGCGGCGCACCACATCGCCGACCTTTTTATGCCAACCGGTAATGGTGGCATCAGCGACCGACTCAGGCAGTGACGGCACATTAACGCTCAGCACTTCAGCACTCAAGTCAGCTGCTTGTTCAGTTGCGGCAGCGGCAACCGCTCCCTCTTCAATCAAACCCAATACGTCACCATTGGTAACCGTATCACCTTCATTGAACTTGACCTCGGCCAAAACGCCAGCACTCGGTGCGGGCACTTCGAGCACAACTTTGTCTGTTTCCAGCTCCAGTAACACTTCATCACGCGCCACCGCTTCACCTGGTTTTTTAGTCCACCGGGTAATAGTAGCGTCGGATACTGATTCAGGTAGTTGAGGTACTTGAATTTCGATACTCATTGCTTTTATTCCTTACCCTTATGCTTTCTTCTTGGTGGTTTTTTTGCTGGTTTTTGCTGCCGCACTGGCACCTAAGCCCAGCGCATCACTAACCAGTTGTTGTTGCTCTTGCACATGCAAACTGTGATAGCCCGCAGCGGTAGATGCTGCCCCTTTACGCCCGGCGTAATCCAAGCTTTGACCTTTTAGTAAGCCACTCGTTAAACGGTGGCGAATTTGATACCAGGCGCCTTGGTTTTGCGGCTCTTCCTGGCACCAAATGATTTCCTTAGCCTTGCTCCAATGCCCCAGCACTTTTGCGTATTCCTCTTCTGGGAATGGGTAGAGCTGTTCTAGGCGAACAATCGCAACGTCGTCGATATTTTCCTCACGACGTTTTTCGAGAAGGTCGAAATAAACCTTGCCAGAACACACCACTACGCGTTTGACCTTAGTAGCCGAGAGTTCATCAATTTCCTGAATCACCGGCTGGAAGCGACCGCCTACCAAATCTTCTAAGGAAGACGTCGACAGACGATGGCGCAGCAACGACTTAGGTGTCATCACGACTAGCGGTTTGCGGAAGCTACGTAACATTTGCCGACGAATCATATGGAACTGTTGCGCCGGTGTAGATGGCACACAGACTTGAATATTGTGTTCCGCACAAAGCTGCAAATAGCGTTCTAAACGTGCCGAGGAGTGCTCCGGCCCTTGACCTTCATAACCATGCGGCAAGAACATCGACAAGCCACATAGGCGGCCCCACTTAGCCTCACCAGCGGCAATAAATTGATCGATGACTACTTGAGCGCCGTTGGCAAAATCACCGAACTGAGCTTCCCAAATCACCATAGTTTCGGGCTCAGCGGTGGCATAGCCGTATTCAAAGCCTAGTACCGCTTCCTCTGACAGCAGCGAGTCAATAACCACAAAGTCATCGTGCTCATGCACATTCTGCAACGGCACTAGGTTGCTGCCATCATTTTGATTGTGGAAAACCGCATGGCGGTGGAAGAAGGTACCGCGGCCAGCGTCCTGACCACATAAACGGATCTTGTTCCCGCCATCAATCAACCCAGCGTAGGCCATGGTCTCGGCAAAACCCCAGTCAATGGGCATGCCGCCGGCGGCCATTTTCTTGCGATTAGCAACGATTTGCTTAACCCGAGAATGCAAACCAAATCCTTCCGGTACCGTAGTGATGGTATCGGCATAGCTGCGAATTTTATCTAGCGTTAAGCCGGTATCGACGTCCTCGTCCCATCCAGCGCGGTTGTATTTACTCCAATCAACGGTGTGTTTGTTGCCAACCAAACCTAGGGTTTTAACGGCTATATTTTTGCCGGCGTCTAGACCGTCACGGTATTCGGCAATCATTTGCGCGTCTTCAGACGCTGATAAAACACCTTCTTGTTGCAGGCGCTTACCGTATAGCGTGCGGGTGGTATCCCGGTCACTAATAATTTTGTACATACGCGGCTGCGTGGCACGCGGTTCGTCGGCCTCATTGTGTCCATGGCGGCGATAACAAACGAGGTCAATAAAGACGTCTTTTTTGAATTCAGTGCGATAGTCCATCGCAATCTGCGTCACATAGGCTACCGCCTCAGGATCATCACCATTAACGTGAAACACTGGGCAACCAGCAAACTTAGCGACATCTGAACAATACTCGGTAGAACGCGTATCGTCGGGGCGGCTGGTAGTAAAGCCGACTTGGTTGTTAATGATGATATGCAAGGTGCCGCCAGTTTTAAAACCACGCACCTGTGATAGTTGCAGCGTTTCAAAGACCACGCCCTGTCCAGCGACCGCCGAATCACCATGCACTACGATAGGCAGAATGGTTTTGCCGTCACGATCTTTACGGCGGTCTTGACGAGCCCTAACAGACCCCTCCACCACTGGATTTACGATTTCCAAATGCGAAGGGTTAAAGGCCAGCACCAAATGCATTTGCTGCTCTTCGACTTCAACGTCTGTAGAAAAGCCCATGTGGTACTTAACGTCACCCGAACCGCCGATTTTCTCATCTTGATCGAGCTTGCCTTCAAACTCTTTGAACAACATCGCTGGCGATTTACCCATCACGTTCACGAGCACATTTAAACGCCCACGGTGAGCCATGCCGATCACCACTTCTTCAACGTGATGACGACCCGCTTGTGCAATGGCGGCATTCATACTGGTAATAAAGCTTTCGCCACCCTCGAGAGAGAAGCGTTTTTGGCCTACATATTTGGTATGCAGGTATTTCTCAATACCCTCTGCCGCAGTTAAACCACGCAATAACTCTTTACGTTGGTCAGCGCTAAAATGCTGCTGCCCAAACTCGCCTTCCAAACGCCCCTGAATCCAACGTTTTTCGCGAGTATCAGTAATATGCATGTACTCAGCGCCAATGGTGCCGGTGTACACGCCACGTACAAAATCAATAATCTCAGCTAAGGTCATCTGGTCAGCAGCAGCCAGAGAACCAGTGTTAAAGGTTGTTTCTAAATCAGTGCTCGTTAGACCGTGAAACGCTGGGTCTAAATCAGCCACTGGAGAGCGGTCACGAAAACCCAAAGGGTCGATATGCGCATTTTGATGTCCGCGTACACGGTAAGCATTAATTAAGCGCAAAACCGAGGCTTGCTTTTCGGCCGCCTCAGGCGCTAACGCATGACTGCCCTGATAACCGGCATGCAGCTTATTGATCGCCTGCTGACGGAAAGTTTTTTGAATGGGCGAATGCGCGACATCCGCGCGCCCCGTTTCATTGCCACCCAGCGAGTTAAAGTAGTCCCGCCATTCCGGTGGCACTGCGTCCGGGTTATGTAGGTACTGCTCATAAAACGCTTCAATATAGGGCGCGTTGCTACTATAAAGGTGCGCGGTTTGTTGGCGACGCTGCAAATCTGCTGACATTTGCCTGTTTCCTGTCAGTGTTGTTCTTTTCTCGGCCCATTGCTGGGAAAACCTCCTGCGACCTGCAGAAGCCAAGCTGCCTTATAGCAAGTTCCAAGCCAACCTTCGCGGTCTTGCCTCACGGCCCTCCAAGCACGAAACTCACTAGCTAGAGTCTACTCTTGGTCAGGCGTCGTGCAAACCACTAATACGGCAATATGGCATTGAGGTTCAGTTAATACCGGAAGAGTTGACGGAATGGCTCGTTGACTAGCGCTTACTAGCCGCAGTTAGCACTAATGACTATAAAAATTTGATTTAGTGCCTAATGGCAGGCCGCGCAGTCAACGACACCCCAAAACGCTGCCCAACGCCGCACTATTGAGCTTGCTCGGCGAGCCAATCATCCAAACAGAAAACACCCGCATCATTGCCCCGCCATAGGCCACAATCGGTATACACCACGTTACCAACAACGGTGGGGCGGTCGACCGGTGAATGCCCCACAAAAACCCAGTCCACTCCAGCAACAGGTTGCACTTGGCTTGCCGACAAACCGCTGCCAATCACAGCCTTCCAACGCCAGCGAGACCACAACGCCATCTCACGAGCATCGGCGTCACCAGCCTGCAACTGGGCACAATAATCATCCCAACTTAGGCCTTCATAAATATCGGCATGAACAATGCCAATACGTTGCCCTTGGCAAGTGAATGTGCGTGCATAGGGAAGGCTATCGAGCCCATTAGCCACTTGTGTTTGCTGCTGAGCAGACAGGCGGAACCACCAGTCGCCATTCAGCGAACGCAATAACGCCGTGTTTTTTTCATCGCTTGGATTAGCGTGAGCTTGCAACACAATATGCTCATGATTGCCACGCACTGGTTTAAACCACGGTTTTTGCAACCATTCAGCCACATAGCAAGACTCTTCGCCACGATTAACCAAGTCCCCTAGCGAATAGACAACATCCTTGCTTGGATCGAAGTTTAGCGCCTGCAACCGCCGCCAAAGGCGCGAGAAGCTGCCATGTATGTCGGCCGATATATAAGTCGCCATGGCTTATCGGTTTAGCTCTTTCAAAGTCATTGCATTAAGCCTACCGCAAGCGGACAACTAGTAGGCATTGGTCTGATTCCAAGCTCTAAACGCCGTTTTTAGGATGATCTTAAAGTCCAACCAAAGCGACCAGTGCTCAATATAGTAGAGGTCGTACTCAATGCGCTTCTTAAGCTTTTCGTCGGTATCAATTTCACCGCGATAGCCGTTCACCTGAGCCCAACCGGTAACGCCGGGTTTAACCTTGTAACGGTAGCTCCAGTTTGGCGCCACTGCTTCAAACTGCTGCCGCTGAGAAATTGGGTGCGGGCGCGGCCCAACAATGGACATACGCCCCTGCAGCACATTGAGAAACTGCGGCAGCTCGTCAAGGCTGGTATTGCGCAGGAAGCGCCCGACCTTGGTGACTCGCATATCACCCCGCGTGGCCGCTTCAATAACACCATCGCGCTCTTTATGCTCAACCATAGTGCGGAATTTATAGACCTTAATACTACGGCCATTCCAGCCATGCCGGACCTGCTTAAAAATAGCTGGGCCAGGCGAGTCTAACTTTACCGCCAAGGCGATCAACAGGCCTAACGGCAACAGCGCCAACACCAGCATCAAGGCTAAAAGCCTATCCTCAGCCGCCTTAGCCACGGCCCGATGACCCACCAACGGGTTTTTCTGCATATGTAGAACCGGCATACCAGCAACAATACGCATACTTTTTTGTACCAGCTCAACGCCAATAAAGTCAGGCACCCAATACACTTGGGTTGAAAAGGTTTCTAAAGAACGTTGCAAATCACGGACTTTTTCAAAGTCTTGAGCGGGGCGCGCGATCCATACTTGATCCACATCCGCCGTAGACAACAATTGGTTCAGCGAATCCGCCAGCTCGGCCTCATTCATCGAGTCAACATCAAACTCGGCCACCAGCTCAAAACCGGATTCCAATGAACGCTCGACACCCGCTTTTACCGAAGCCATACCGCTGGCCGTGCCCACCAATACTAGGTAACGACGATTACGGCCTGTACGCCGTAACCACGCCAACACGCTCCGCACCAGCAATCGGCTCGTCAACATAAAGCCAACGGACAACAGG
Source organism: Gammaproteobacteria bacterium (assembly GCA_030425645.1). Classification (GTDB taxonomy): domain Bacteria; phylum Pseudomonadota; class Gammaproteobacteria; order JAPPPA01; family JAPPPA01; genus JAPPPA01. Next base: position 140,480 of record JAUHZK010000007.1, read on the forward strand.
AAAGAGCTTCCCACCCATACCCGTGAGTAGGACGCGCCAGACTTGGTAAATAGAGCTAATAACGCAAACGCGCCATAAAGGGTACAGAGCGCCAACAACAACCGCCCAAGCTCAGGCCAAACAGACTCGCCACGCCGAGGCCGATACAAACCGAAACGCGCAAACCAAGCAGGCACCACCAACGGCATCACCAAAAACATTAGGCGATATTGCAGGCCTGACTCGGAATCAAAACCCAAATACGCCCAATAGGCAATGAGTGCCGCAGCCACCGCGGAAATAACGTCTACCAACGGCAACGCATAGGTAATTTGCTTATCAAACTGGCGTAGAAAGCCACTGCGCATAGCGCTCGTCTCCAATACACATCACTGACACCTCACCTTTCTTCGCGAGTGCATGCAGTGGTTCTTCGGTTCTACTATTTTATGTTGACTCGAAAGAGTCGCGACCGATTATACTGATGACCTTCCCTTTACAGCATTTATTATTAGACAACATAAGATGACAAACAACAAAGTAGCGCTAATAACCGGCATTACCGGTCAAGATGGCTCTTATTTAGCGGAACTACTACTGGAGAAAGGCTACGAGGTTCACGGTATTAAGCGTCGCTCCTCTCAATTCAACACCCAACGTATTGACCATATTTATCAAGACCCTCATCTTGACGATAAGAATCTACACCTGCATTACGGCGACTTGTCGGACAGCTCAAACCTAACCCGCATTCTCGCCGAAGTACAACCTGATGAGGTCTACAACCTAGCGGCACAATCACATGTCGCCGTTAGCTTTGAAAGCCCTGAATACACCGCTGATGTCGACGCGCTTGGCACCTTGCGCCTATTGGAAGCAATCCGTTTTCTAGGCTTGGTAGACAAAACACGTTTTTATCAAGCCTCAACATCCGAACTATACGGCCTAGTACAAGAAGTACCGCAGAAAGAAACCACACCGTTTTATCCGCGCTCACCCTACGCCGTTGCCAAAATGTACGCCTATTGGATCTGCGTGAATTACCGCGAAGCCTATGGCATGTATACCTGTAACGGCATTCTGTTTAACCACGAATCGCCGCGTCGCGGAGAAACGTTTGTAACCCGAAAAATTACGCGAGGCCTAGCCAATATTGCGCAAGGCTTAGAAGGCTGTCTCTATTTAGGCAACCTCAACGCGTTACGTGACTGGGGCCATGCTAAAGATTACGTACAAATGCAGTGGCTAATGCTGCAGCAAGACAAACCACAGGACTTTGTTATCGCCACCGGCGAGCAATATAGTGTGCGTGATTTCGTCAATATGTCAGCCGCGGCGCTGGGGCTAACTCTAACTTGGCATGGCAGCGAAAAGAACGAATACGCCACCGTCGAAGAGATCAGTGGTGACGATGCGCCGGCACTAGAAAAAGGCCAAGTCATAGTGCGCGTAGATCCGCGTTACTACCGACCAACAGAAGTAGAGACCCTACTCGGCGACCCTAGCAAAGCCAAACGTGAGCTTGGCTGGACACCCACTACCAGCACTGCAGAAATGACACGAGAAATGGTGGCGGCCGATTTAGCTAAGGCCAAGCAAAACGCGCTACTTACAGCACATGGCTACGCGCCAGATCACACCGTAGAGCACTAAAAATTTGGCCCGCCGAAAGGCGGGCCAATAAACATCGGGCCGGAGCTAGGCTTCGCGCCAAGCCTGCCAAATTTCAGTAAAGATATCTTCTAGCGACTTGCTCAACTCCCACTCAGGGTAGTGAGCTTTGATCTTGCTTAAATCTGAGATATAGCAAATGTGATCGCCAATGCGGTTGGTTTCGTCGTAGTCATATTCCATCGGTACGCCGGAGATGGTCTCAATCAACTTGAACGACTCTAGAATAGAAATTGAGTTGTCGCGCCCACCACCTAAGTTGTAGACCTCTGCCACCCGCGGCGCCGCAATAAAGGCATCAATAAAACTCGCAACGTCATAGGCGTGAATATTGTCACGGACCTGTTTGCCCTTGTAACCAAACACGGTGTATTTGCGCCGCTGCACATTACATTTAATTAGATAACTCAAGAAACCATGCAACTCAACGCCGCTATGGTTGGGGCCAGTTAAACAGCCACCACGCAAGCAGCAGGTTGGCATACCAAAGTAGCGCCCATACTCCTGTACCAGCACATCACCAGCCAGCTTAGAAGCGCCAAACAAGGAATGCGTGCACTGGTCAACAGAGAAGTCCTCACGAATGCCGTTTTGGTAAGCCTCGTCGCCGTACTCCCAACGCGTGTCTAACTCCACTAGATTCAACGCATTAGGGCCATCGCCATAAACCTTATTGGTCGACATGTGCACAAACGGCGTTTCCGGATTATGCAAACGATTGGCTTCCAACAGGTTTAATGTGCCATTGGCATTAACATCAAAGTCGTCAAATGGACGCGACGCAGCCAGGTCATGACTCGGTTGCGCAGCGGTGTGCACAATGGCATCTGGCGCAATCGTAGCGACGGTTTCTAGGGCTTTACTGCGATCACGAATATCTAGCTCAACATGCACAAAGCGCTCGCCGTAACGCTCGCTTAAACGATGTTGGTTTTTGCGCGTGTCGCCTTGGGGGCCAAAAAAGTCAGCCCGCATATTGTTATCTACGCCATACACCGTCCAACCCTGATCACAGAAGTAAGCAACTACTTCGCTACCAATCAGGCCGCTAGACCCAGTGACTAAAATCTTTCTCACGTTCGCCTCTCAATATTCTAATTTGCTTCAGTCACGTTAACGCCGTCGCAACAATGCGAGCACGGCATACGCGATAAAGCGGCTATTACACACTAGGTAACGCCGCCATAGGCGCCTAGGTTCTTTTATAAATCGGTGAAACCATTCCAGGCCAGCCACTTGCATCCAACGAGGCGCGGCTTTGATTTCACCTGCCACCAAGTCCAATGCGCCACCAACGCCAATCATCACGGCCTGTATCTGATGCTGCTGTCGAATCATCCACTTTTCTTGCCGCGGACAGCCAAGACCCACAAACAACACATCAGGCGCGGCGGCGTTAACATCGGCTGCAATCGCAGCCATGTCTGCATCGCTCTGCTCGGCAAATGAGCCCGGCTGGGCATAACTCAGTGTCAGATTGGGATAATCTTTTTTTATCAACGCAACCAGCAGCGCCAACATTTCCGGGCGACCACCGTAAATACCTACGGAACGTCGATGACGATTAGCGTGATCCAGCACTCGTAAGGTTAAGCCGTGACCACGAACATGTTGAGCATGCTTGCGGCCCAACAAACGCAGCAGCCAAAACAGCGGCCGTCCGTCAGGCACTACCGCCATCGACTGATTGATACCGGCCAATAAAGCCGGATCATCCTGACTTTCAACAAACAAATGCGTGGCAGAAACCACAACAAACCCACGCTCTCCGCGCTCGGCGCGGGCAAAGGCTTCTTCAGTCACGGCTTGAGGGGAAGTAGCGGCAACGTGAACACCGCGAATTTCACAAAAGTCGAATTCGGCCATTAATTTTTCTAATTATCCCGGGGCGAAAATTAAGGACTTGGACAGGCAGCCAAGGCTATCAATTACAGCGGCAAAGACTAACATAACTTACCGTCATAACTAGCCAATTCGTTAAGACACTTGGCCGCTAGCGAGCTAGACTAGGCACTGAAATCAGAATTCAATAATGCCAATTGTTTGGTTCACAACCTGGCGCAGATATTTAGTCTCTTATGCACCGCAGCCCCACTACCCAGCAAGCACTAATGATCGTCTCACGAGAGTTTGGAGACGGCTTGTTGGCACTACGCAGCATCGAATCTATTAGCGAGGCCAACCCCGAGATTAAATGGACTGTGTGGTGCCGCCCTAAAACTGCAGCACTGTTTAAACAACATCAGCATATTGATTGCGTGATCGAGAACGAATTCCCAATGGGAGCTAAATGGAACTTCGGCTTTCGCCAGGCTGTACAGCTATTGAAAAACATCGTTCGCATGCGCTTCCGACGGCGTTTTCTATTTTCTATGGATTTATTAGGAGACTTTCGAGAAGCCTCACTTGGTATTGCCACTAACGGCCGCCAACACTACAGCCCGAGCTGGAGCCAACAACACGAATTATCAGGGCTAATCCGGACAGCACCGCGCTGGATGCTTAGCAATGCTGTCCCGATGACGACGACAGGACAATCGGTCTACCAACAATACCAACAGCTAGCAACACAAGTATGCAACCAGCAAGGGCTGAGACCTCCTGTCAATATTGATTCGCAACCACAGCCCAACAGCAGTAAGCGTGTTGGCATCCACCCAACCGGCACCTGCCCTTCTAAGTCCTGGCCGCTTGAGCACTGGTTGAGCCTGATCGATCAACTCCACGAAAAGGGCTACCGCGTAGCCATCTTCGGCGCGCCAGCAGAACGGCCGCAGCTAGTGACCCAATTCTCACAACACGTAAACAGCGACGATATTATTACCGGCTCATTAGCCGAGTTTGAAGAAGCCACCGAGGGCTTAGATCTACTGGTCGGCTTGGACAGCTTCTCGGTGCATATGGCGTATCGCAAAGGCACGCCATCGGTGGTACTTAATAGTGCCAACTATCCACTACTGTGGACGCCACCCAATAGCGCTATCTGCCGCACAGAGGGCTTATGCAATATGCAACCCTGCCTGCACAAAGCACCCTGCGCCGACAGTGACGACGCCTATATATGCATGACCCAATTAAAGCCCGAAAAAGTACTGACTGAAACGCTGAAACAACTGAGCGGCTAGAACTTAATCCTAGCGACGATGTTTGCGGCGCAAAACCGAGGGCCGAATTGTGGAAACAACAACATGGCAGTCAGGCCCACTAATCCACGCAGCGGTAGTGTGCAGCAACGATAAAGACTGGTGGTTAACTTGCCCGCCCTTAGTGGCCGCGCCTCGCCTTTTAGGCTAACCAATTCAGCGCCAGCGGCCTCAACGTAGTAGCGAATTTTCTCGGCACCAATCGCATTAACATGAGTCGGGTCACCATTTTGATTGGGCAAGCCAATAGGAGAATCGCCATTAGGGAAACGCGCAAGAATCTCGCCATTAGGGCTTAATAGCGTAGACAGCAAAGCCAGCAGCTCACCAATCTGCTGATGGGTCATATGCTCAAACACATCAAATGCGACCACTAGATCAAAACTAGCAGGCTCTAGCTCGGCATAGCGCTCAACATTGCCCACATCAAAGCCGGCTTCACGCCCAATTGCCACCAACTCATCATTTAGCTCAATACCAACACATTGCCAACCCTGTTGTTTAGCAAACGACAAAAAGCCACCTCGGCCATAGCCGATCTCAAGCACGCGGGCACCGGTGGGCAATTTAAAACAAGCCATCTCCGCCTCGTAGCGACGAGCTTCTATAGCCGTTAGCAGTCCAAACTCATTGTCCTGCCAAGACTTCCAGCTCATGTACTCTTGGCCAACTTGCTTTTCCATTAAACCTTACCTAGCAATTCTTTACTGTTCTTGTACATACAGACGTCACTGGCTGCCTATTGGCTATACCAACAAGCGACGGCCGGAATACATGGCGTGCGCCGTATAACCAAAACCAGCGAGTAATAACATCAACGCCAGCGCGACCGGAAAATCACGGAACAAGCATACCCAGAATAACAGCGCAGGCTTGTCGAACACCCCTGTCCCTAACTGGCGCACAATGCTTAAAAAGCCTGAGGTTTGGATACGCTCATCGGTACTACTACGCACCCGTGTCGAGGTGAAATGCAGAATCCCATGCCCCAGCATAAAAATCCAAAGCGCAGCCGCCACCAACATCACCGGCAAATCGGCAGACCACAATTGATAAAAACAGACATAACCCAATGCACAGGTAATAGTGATGTCCGCCAAATTATCAAACCAAGCCCCCTGTTCCGAGCTTGTTTTCGTCGCCCTAGCGACTTGCCCATCGGCGCAATCCAACACATAGCCAAACTGCAAAATAATCAGGCTAATCACCGCGCTCGCCACCCCGGCCGGCGCGAGGCCATAAAACAACAAACCCGACAACGACACCAGCAACGCCAACAGGGTAGTCATATTAGCGCTCACACCCCAGCGGCAAAAATAGTAAGCCACGTGCCCGGCCAAATACTGCGAAATCCACCAAGTAACCGGCGGACCACCGGCGGCAAACTGACGTTTCAAAAAGGCTTCGCGGTTCATTAACTACCTCGGTTACGGACTAGCTATTGGAGATGTGTTGCTGATTAATTCGGCGCTGGGCAAGCGTCATGGCCACCACAAAACAGGTAAAGCCAAACGCATGACCTCCGGGAATCACCATGTCCGACTGCACAATTGATTGCGCCGAAAAAATAATCAGACAGGGGATATATAAAGGGTGAAGCTGGATGACGGCCGGGTTCATCAACTTCTTGAATATTGGCGTCACTAACATTTTCAGAAAAATGGCATAAATCAGAATGGTGCCTGCCCAGCCGCAGGCAATGAGGATTTCGTAGAACGATCCATGCGTATTACCAATACGATCAACGTGCAAGCCCTGGTGACGGAGACTACCGATTTCGACCAAAGGTAAGTTCTGAAAGTGCACTTTAAAACCGGAGATGTAACCCAAACCTAGCGGGTATTGCTCGACGGTTTCCTTCACCCAGTTCCAAATCAAGGTGCGTTGCGACAACGTTGACAAGGAAACGTCTGAATCCCGAGTCAAATAGGAAATCATCTGATCAGAATAGAATGTCACCACCAAAATAGCTGCCGGTGCCGCCACCAACATCAAGGCAGCCAAAAAACCGACATTAATGCGCCGCAGGCGATAAGCATGCGCCGCAAACACAAAGTAAGCCGCCAACATAAAGGCGATAACAAAGTCCGTCCTAAGCTCGGCGATTTTGATGCAGAACATGGCATAGGTTGCCAAGGCCACACCAATCACTAAACGATTTTTGTTAATCCCAAGATGTAGCGCGTACATCAACATAATAGAGCCAGCCAAGGACATTTGACCGATGTTATTACCCCGAATACGCAGCATGCCTTGGCTATAAACCGAAGCCGCCTTGGGATCTATCGAATAAGCGATAAGCACCAAGAGCGAGATGGCAAAGTTAATAAAAAACAGCATTTTGAATAACTCGTCCATGCCATTCGGATGCCTAGCAGCGTAGCGAGAGGCCCAGACTCCGCAAGCAAAACCCACGCTCATCATTGACGCAAACGCCAACGTCACCTGCGCGCTCGGGGCATATAAAAATGTCAGCCCCAATAGCAACGGAATCATAAACAAAGCAACAACGGAGGCACTCATGCGATCTAGCACCAAACGCCCACGCTGCATGCTAAAAAACGCCCACAACACCAAAGCAAAGGCGGCGCCATATGCCCCAAGCTTTAGGAAAGTACCGCCATCGTAAGACCCTTGAATAACCGACAAGGTGCTGCGGTGGTAACCCCAGCGCCACACCGGCGGCCCACTCATAATAATAAGCAACGGAAAATACGGGCTCTTAAGAAAGTTCACCACTTTCTCTTTGCTTAGCCCATGTCTAATAATCATCTAGCAATCCCCACCTGCTAATTTATTGCACTTGCCGTTGATCTAGTTTTGCCGCAATGCGTTTACCCAGCCGCATGCCTGGCATTTCCACCCAGCGGTATGTCACCGCGGAAAATAACAACACCCCAACCAACATCAAGACCGCGAATAGGTTATTGATTAGCAGCGCACCAAAGTCAAAATAACGCTGCTCTTCTAGCATTTTGGTAAACCCCAACCCGAGCCATTTTTCCGCCACCAGAAACGTCGATGTGACAATCAAAATAACCGAGTAATGGGTCAGATAAATAGAGTAAGACAGCTGTCCAAGGCGGGCAAAAAATGGCGTTTTCAGAAGCCTAGATACGCTGCCACCTTCAAACGATAACACCAGCACCACAAGACAGAAAACGAATACCCAATAAGCAGCCACGGTCTTCTCTTGGTCAACTCGAGACATCAGCCCAATAGCTAATGCCACAACCACCAACTCCAACCAAGGCAACAACCGCTTTCTTTGCGAGAACCACGTCGCAACATAGCGATAGGCTGCATAAGCTAAGGCACCCGAGAAGAAACATAGTCCACCTCGATTCACAGAATGTGGAAGTGAGCGATGCGTGGTTAATAGCCAATACATCATCAAAACCGCCACCAAGGCCCACAGCCAAACCCGCAGCTTAGACGGCAGTAGCAAGGTCACCGCAAACATTAAGTAAATGTAGTACTCAACGCTGATACTCCACGCCGGGAAATTAAACGACAACGAATCGAACTGCGGCTGCCATGTTTGCACTAGAAAGAGATTGGGCAATATCTGCGAATAATCATTGCGACCAGTAAATGGCGGATTATTGAAATCTATACCACGGTGATAAGCCCATAATTTGGCCAGCTCAATGGCTAACACCACTCCTAACATCGTGGCGTGCAGCGGCCACAAGCGGAAAGTTCTTGCCAACCAAAATCGAGAAACCCGAAATTGTTGCCGATAAGCGTAACCGTGCGCGATGACAAAACCGCTGAGCACAAAAAACAACTCTACAAATAGGTAGCTATTGGCAAAAAATGTCCACTCGGTAAAACCGTTGACCACATTTAAATGATGCACCACCACGCAAAGCGCACTCACACCTCTGAGTCCATCAAGTGCGTCAAAGCGCATCGCCGGAGATGCGCCAGCAGTACTCGCTAGCGAATGATTTATTGGAAGTTCCTCACGCAAAACCTGATGTAGAGAGTTACATCAGGCGAATTGCCAACCCGCTCAAAGAGCTTTCTCTACGGCGGCCAGTTTATTATTGACTGCGCTTATCTTAGCTCAAAAGAGCCTATAATAGGCATTCGAAAAAGACCAAAAACAGGCGGCGAAATTGAGACATATCACTCCCTTGCTAGTGACGCTAGCGAAGCTCATCGACGTCGTACTGAAATTGCTTATTCCTCCCGCGCAACGCCAAATCTGCTACAACTCGTCACCTGACTACAGCGACAACAGCTACCACCTTTATCAGTACTGCCTGACACATCGCAGCGACATCAAACACGTCTGGATAGTCGACAACGTCGCAATTGCCGAGCGTATTCAGCGCGAGTTCAAAGCCGGAAACTATCCTTCACATCAACTTCAGGTGGTGCGCAAAGCTAGCGTGGCTGGCTATTTGGCCTACTTGCGTAGCCGCGTCTGCGTACATACGCACGGACTCTATTACTTTTCACGCTGGGCCTTTCGTCGCCAAACCATCAGCCTTTGGCACGGCATGCCGATTAAAGTAGTAGGCCAGCTTAACCTTGACCGACCCAACAAAAAGCCCACCTTCGGCAGCAGTTTTATCGCCTCATCCAGTTTTTTCCAACCGATTATTGCCTGCTGTTTTGGCGCAGCAGCCAAGCAAGTTTTGAACTGCTACCAACCCCGTTGCGACCTACTCCACTCACCCGAGTTAAGGGAATATAGCGACCAACGGATCCGCCAGAAAATCGGCCTCAATGCCGACCAACGCTTCCTGCTATGGATGCCGACATACCGCACCGAGATCGAACACCAGCTAGCCCCCGGCGAGACCGCTAGAACGTTTCTCGACGACCTACCAACGGGCCTATTCGACGCCCTGCTTGAGTCCGCTGCACAGCAGCGTTATAGCGTAGTCCTGAAACTCCACCCTTACGATCGCCTCAATCAAGTCGACTTCCCTATCCAACACCCCAATCTGACGGTAATTACTGCCAGCGAGTGGGCCGCAATGGAAACACCACTATACGAACTTGTGGCCAGCTCAAGCGCATTGATGACTGATGTTTCGTCGGTGATGATCGATTACCTAATCAGCAACAAGCCCATCGGAGTGATTGGGTTTGACCCGCAAAGCTACACGCGTGATGTCATTTTTCCACCGCAGTGGCTACTCGGCTGCGAGCAGGTCTTTGCCATTAATGAGGGGAGTGATTGCGAAAACCTATTCAGCGCGGATAGCAACACAGAAACAGATCGCTTTGCAGCTATCTTCAATGCCAAGCACAGCATTGCTGGATCCGAGCAGATACTGACGCACTGCGAGCTATAAGCGCCTAGGGATGTCGCTTGATTGGGCGCCAGCGCGGCCACAAATGCCAGCCCCAAGTTAGCCAAACTCGCAATAACAAAACAACGGCCTTAGGCTGAGCGGCGCGCGTTGCCAATAAACGCGGCAACACGGGCACTCGGCGCTTTATCCAACCCATCAGCGTTTTCTGTGGGTACTCCGGTTGCTCCCAACCAGCCGCACGGCGATAGGCTAAGTACGCGCGCTTATAGGGATGGCAACTTTCATATAACCACGGCTTCATACGCGTGAAATGAACAACACGCGGCCGACGAAACGCATCTCGGAACGCGTCGTAGCCGTGCACCCGAACCGCCTCTTCAAAATTAAAGTAGGCACCGGTGGTCATATTCCATTCAAGCTTTAGCGGCAGATAGTTACCGGCGAACGCGGGGTTAAACACATCTTGGTCAGCAAACATGATGGTATCGCCGTGTTCAGCAATAAGCGCTTGAAAACGAGCCTCGACCTGCTCCGCGCGCATCTGCGCTAGGTTCAACAACATCACACCGGTATTAAAATATTGGCCGCGGTCGCCCTGCATACCTAGCGCCGCCGGGTGCTGCCATTGCGACGGCGTTAAGGCATTCGGTATCGCCGCCAGCGGCTTACCAGCTAGGTCTTGCTTCCAAATCGGTAACAGCGAATCGAGTACCAACAAGTCAGCATCAAGCCATAACACGCGCTCAACATTTGGTAACAGCGAGGGCAAAAATAAACGGTACCAAGCTTCTTCACAGTAGGTATCGGATAGTGGTAATTCCGCCACCCGCTCCGCCGCCACCCTGACCGGGAAAAACTCAGCTCCATATTTCTCGCACTGCCGCCTTAAAGGTTGCAATGCCTCGGCATTAAGCCGCTGCGAGTGCACAAAATAGAACTCGATCTTTATGTCGCTATGATTGGCAAACAGCGATTCAAGCATGGCGCCAACATGCGGTAGGTATCGCTCATCGGCTGAACTTACAACTGCCAGCGTGGTCATGCTGCCAACTACCAACGAATCCAATAAGACTTGGCGACAGCCCATTGCCGCTTCGCCAGCGCTCTTAAAAACTCACGCAGCCGCAGCGGCAAGTGCCGAATAACACTATGCTTAAACGGTTTACTGTCATAGTTTGGAAGACCAAAGCCAGCCGCTTGCCGATGCTGTAAATACACATCGCGATAAGGGTGACTACACTGATAGGACCAAGGTTTCTTAGCGGCCCGGCCAGTGAAATGCACGATGGCTGGTTGCTGCCGTGCCTCGCGATACTCATCAAGGCCGTGAACGCGTTTTGTTTCCGGCACGTTGATATATGAGTGGGTTAGGAAATTCCACTTTAACGGCAGGCGCTTATAGCTTTGGTGATAAACGCAATTGAGCACATCTTGGTCAGCAAAATGAATCCACTGTTGATAAGTCAGAGCCGCTTGGCGCAAGCTTTTGTCTGACTCTTGCTCACGCATTTTCTTCATGTTCATGAGCAAGACACCGGTATTAAAATACTTGTGTCGCTCACTAACGCCTAATTGCGCCACGTCGTCTTTGGCGCTGTATAGCAATGCGTTAGGGCAAGCAGCCAAACTATATTCGCCCAACTCAGTTTGCCAAAGCGGTTCGATGTCTTGCAGCACGATGGTATCGGCGTCGAGCCACAAGGCGCGATCAACATCCGCCATGACTTGGGCTAAAACCAATCGGTACCAAGCTTCTTCGATATACCAGCCCCCCACCGGCAAACCTTCAAGGAATCCGGTTTGTACGGCCGCCGGACGAAATTCAGCGGCGTGCTGCTCGCAGAGTAGCCGCAACGGTTGCAGCTCTTCTACTGGCAAGCTAGTGCGGTGCATAAAGTGCACCACAAAGGGCGACTTAGGCGAAGCGCTAAATAACGAGTGCAGCATGGCGCCGACATGGGGAATATAGGCCCCATTAGCCGCGGTAACGACGTGAATAGCGCTCATATAATTCCCTCGCGCGATGTTACTTGGGACAACGCAGCCGCGACTAACACCGTCACGACCGGCTCCACACCCAGGAAAACATTCCTACGGCACGATGTAAAAAAGAGATTACCGAAGTCCATAATTCCCCGAACGTCAGACACGCACCCAGACAGCCGATCTGAGGTTCGACAACCTAACTAGCCTTGATTTTTTCAATGGTCACAGTGGTAGAGATCGCCGGAGTACGCGGCAAATAAATGACCTCGCAGATGTCACTTAACTCATCAAAACGGCCACGCCAGTCGTCGCCCATCACCAGCAAATCAGCCTTGTGCTCTCGCAAGTAGTCCGCTTTTTTCTCTAATGAGTCTTCATCGAAGACATGATCAACACAGCGCAAAGACTCGACAATCGCTTTGCGCTCATTCTCAGGGAAAATCGGCGCACGACCTTTTTTGGAAATATTCAAAGCGTCTGTCGAGACCCCAACCACTAGCCGATCACCGCATCCTTTGGCCCGCTGTAACAGCATTAGGTGGCCATAATGGAACACATCATAAGTGCCAAACGTAATCACAGTTTTCGCCATGATTAAGCCGCCTGTTGATTTCTAAAGGCGATCGTATCTCCACCGATTTGCTGCACGCGATACCCATGGCCTTGCAACATATCAAACGCCGATTTTAACTCTTCTTCATTTAGGTGTTTGTGTTCGAACAGCACGACGCTAGGTGCGTAACGCTCTAGGTCAACCTGTTTCAGCACATGGTAATCAAAGCCCTCGGTATCAATGTGAACCAGATCAATCTGCTCAACATTGTTCTTGTCAAAGATGTGCTGCAACGGCACACAGTCGATATCCACTTCTTGGATATACGGCTCCAGCACACCGTCCAAATGTTTGAGAATGTGGTTACGATCAAAAGAAGCTAGTTGGTCATACCACGTAGGCAGCTGGTCACCCAAGGCCTTCTTGGCATCTTCAGCAACGTAGTAAAAGGTCTTGGTTTCAAAGTCTTCGCCAATCGCGAGTTGCTCAAAACGGAACTTGTCAGATAGTCCGTAGTTGTCCTGCAAACGCGCAAACGCATAAGGCACTGGTTCAACAAACACGCCACTCCAGTTACCACGCTGTTTGATTAGCATATTGATCGGATCACCGGAGCGACCATCATTAGAGCCAACCTGCACAAACCTTACCGGACGAGTATGTGGAAACACCGTCTCAATATGCTCAGTAGGACTCAGCGGTTTGTTAGCTCGTTTCTTACGAGCAATACGAATACGACGTTGCGCTTCATATAAGGCCGGAAATTTTAAAAGAAGCGCCTTCAATACAGACTTAACAGATGAGGGAATCAATGTGCCTCCGCGGCTGCTTGTGAAACCAAGCGATAGTAGTAATTGGTAAGCTAAGCATAATACTGAGCAACGGGCACGGGCTCAAGGAGGCGTTGCACAGACTTTGCAGCCCTATGCGTAATGTGCATACTTGCTCCCCCATATATTCGCCAAGCTACACGCCGACAAATGTTCCAAACACTAAAACAACTAAACTTTTTGTTCTTTCAAGGAAAAAAAAAAGAACTAGTCAGCTTAGTTGCGATAATAACGCTCATGGCGTTGACACAGGTCGTCAGCATTGGCCTGATCATGCCATTCGTCACGTTAATTTTTAATCCTGAGCCACTTGCCACGTCCCCCATAATAGCCGAGCTTTACTCCCAGTTAGGCTTCAAGAATATTCAACTTTTTACTCTCGCCCTCGGCCTGTGTGTTCTTAGCATACTGTTGCTTGGCAACCTATTTGTAGCAACTTCCACGTGGCTAATTTCTAGATACACATGGCGTGCCCAGACTAAAATTTCCACGCGCACTCTAGAACGTTATTTAACGTTACCGTTTGACGAGTTTTCCCAGTTAAACACTGCCGTCATTCAGAAAAATGTCCTTTTCGAAACTGCTCAGGTGACCACCGGGGTTCTCTTGCCAGTATTGAACATCTTCGCGTTCGGTATCGTGGCAGCATTAATTGCCAGTTTTTTGGTATGGATAAACCCACTAGTAACACTCACTCTTGCAGCAACTCTTGGCTGCGGCTACCTTGTCTCATATTTAATAGTCCAACGACCAATGCAAAGGTCCGGAACAGAGCGTATTGCAGCCAACACCGAGCGCTACAAGGCCGTCAACGAGGCATTCGGCAGCATCAAAGAAGTTAAACTGCTAGAACTTGAACAAGCATTTTCTGATCGCTACACCCCGGCGGCAACTAAGTTTTCCAGTGCAAATACACTCTATACAACACTGTCCGAAGTACCTAAATATGCAATCGAAGCTATCGCCTTTGGGTTATTGATTGCCACCTTGCTTACATTGGTCTATCAACAATACGATATGCAGTCAGCACTTCCGATTGCCACCGCTTTTGCGGTCGGCGCTTTTCGCTTATTACCTGCATTACAGAAAATTTTTCACTCGGTTAGCGCCACCCGGTTTAACAATGCCGCACTTGTGGCACTCTACGATGCCGTTAAAAACGACCGAGGCCACACGTCAGCACCCAAACAAGAAAGTCAAAAATTAACTTTCGAAACGGCTATTGAAGTCGACAACATATCCTTCCAGCACCGCTCAGCCAAAACAAATAGTATCGACGGATTGTCCATCAAGATTCCGAAAAACCACCTGGTCGCATTCGTTGGCGGTACTGGTGCCGGCAAGAGCACTCTAGCTGACATCATCATGGGACTGCTTTCTCCAACTAAAGGCAGCGTACGGATAGACGAAACCGAGCTGAACGATGAAAACGTGCCTGACTGGCACAAGAACATCGGATTCGTCCCCCAAGACATCTATCTCATTGATGCCAGCATCCGTAAAAACATCGCCTTTGGGATCCCGGAACAAAAAATTGATCACAACGCCGTGATCGCTGCTGCCAAGGCAGCCAATATCCATAATTTCATTTGCAATGATCTCCAACACAACTATGAAACGGTTGTCGGCGAGCGGGGCATACGGCTTTCGGGCGGGCAAAAGCAGCGTATCGGGATCGCAAGAGCTCTTTACCGAAACCCTGACGTATTGGTTATGGACGAAGCGACAAGCGCTCTCGACCAACAAACCGAACAGGAAGTACACAAAGCAATATTAGAAGCAGCGAAAGCCAAAACAGTGATTTTGATAGCGCACCGCCTCAATACAGTTAAGCAATGCGACTGCATTTATTTGCTAAACAACGGCAAGCTTATTGCCGAGGGCACTTACGCAGACCTAATCAACCACTCAACGGCCTTTAAGCAATTAGCATCAGGCCAAATCGAAGGTCAAACGCAGATATGACAATCATGTCAAGTTCACAGCACCCAGAACATCTTAGATATTCCCCCCAACTTGACGGAATTCGCGGGGTCGGCGCCTTTTTTATCATGCTGGTTCATGCCAAGGGTCCATATTTTGTCGGTGGCTATATATGGATTGATATGTTTTTCGTATTGAGCAGTTTTTTAATAACGGCTTTGTTACTTCATGAACAAAACCAGCACGGCAATATCGACCTTAAACACTTTTACATTAAGCGGGTTTTACGCATAGCGCCCCCGCTGATAACCATTTTGATTTTCTACGGCTTAGCCGCTACGTTATTGCAGTCGGGGGAAGAACGACAAACTTTATTAACAGATGGCATGTACGCGCTTTCCAACCTGTCCAATTGGGTTAAAGCCTTTTACGTTAGCGACATGTACTACCTCGGCCACACATGGTCCTTATCACTGGAGGAACAGTTTTACCTAATTTGGCCGCCCATGTTGATTGTGCTAATAACCGTTATTCGTTCGCGCCAAAAACTGTTCTACACTATTGCCGCGCTAGCGCTACTTGGTTGGTTATATCGCCAATATTTCGTCTCCCAAGGGGCGTACCCCGAACGCTTGTACATGGGCTTAGATATGCGCATTGATACGCTCATGATTGGTGCCGCACTCGCCGTAGGACATGCCAGCTCAACCGTACGCAAGCATATGGAAGCCGTAGACCCTCGCCTACTAGGCATGGCCTCAGTAGCCACCATGGCATTAGCGCTGCACATTGGTTTTACTCGAGCTTTTTGGCCAATCGACAATTTCATATGGATCAATACCGTTGCTGCCATTGGCTTTGCTCTGATGTACTGGGACATCTGCCTCCATAAAGGCGGCAGCCTAAAGGGTTTACTTGGCAATCCTTTATTGGTCTTTCTTGGTAAACGCTCTTACGGTGTATACCTGTGGCACTACCCCATCATGCAAGCCATGCATAAGTTCGACATCAATTGGATTGCGGTTTGGCTACTGGGTTCTGGCTTAACCGTTTTGGCTGCCTATCTGTCGTTCCGATATATCGAAACCCCAATTATGGACTTACGCCGCGGCCTACCGCCGAGGCGAGCCGACCAACATTAAAATACGGCAAAGACAGTGACCAACCTAGCCAAAAATATTTTTGTCGGCGGTTCCGGGCGCAGCGGCACCACGGTACTGTTACGGGCCATCGGCGAGCACCCAGATGTCTATTCCATTCCAGTAGAGACCCGCTTTCTGGTAGACAACGACGGCTTACTCGACCTGTTCAACTGCCTAACCCACGACTTTTCATTAAGCCGAGCTCGCGGCGCGCTGTTTAGATTTCAGCAGCTAATGACCGAGCAGCTCGCCAATCCGCTGACGCAGCCTTACCCTAAACATGACTTTCCCAAGCTGTTTGGCGAACAACTCTATGCTGACAGCATTGAACGACTAGTATCGCGCATCAACCGACACCACTTTGAAGGTAGCGACTACCCTGCCGCACCTCAGAGTTTGCCTTTAAGCTACCGCGTTGCCCGCCGCCTTGAATCGGCTGCTCGACGCCTTAGTCGGCGCCAACTTTCTCCAGTACCGATGGCCGCCACACAACCCCTGCTCACTCAGCCTCGGCTGCTCGACGCTGACGAGGCCTTCGCAATTTTGGGAGAATTTGTAGAGCAGCTTTTCGGCGGCGCAGCGTTGGCTCAGCAAAAACCAATCTGGTGTGAGAAAACCCCGCACAACCTGTTACATACCAAGTTCCTGCTATCGCTGTGCGAACAATCAGCCATGATTCACGTTTATCGTGATCCGCGTGGCATTGTGCATTCCATGACCAAACAACCCTGGGCACCCGATGGCTTGGAGGCAAACTGTCAATACGTAGAAGACTTTTACCGCGCTTGGGCAACACGTAAAAACGAGCTTGGTTCGTTGCAGCAGCGACTAGTCGAATTTTCCCTAGAAGCCCTAGTCGAGGCTCCCGCTGAGGCCATGGCCCCCATGTGGGAGCTATGCGGTTTAGCGCCGCCACCAACAACGTTCGAGTTCGACAGTAAAACTGCTTACGCTTGGAGAGACGAAATGTCGACCGCTGATTTCGACTGGGTCAGCCAGCGCCTGCGATCAACCATCGAGCAACTAGGCTACGAGATCTAATCCCGGGCCTAAACGCGCTAGCGCCTAAGACTCAAAATCGTAATTCGGGCCGCCAACAGCCCTTACTGGCTGGCGTTCTGTCCGCGGTTTCATTTGCACGTCGCGCGAGAAATAGAACGACGTATTCCAGCAATAAGAGGTAATCGGGCCAAAACCAGCCATATCCACTTCAAGCAAGCCCGCGTCGCGCAACAATTTAGACGACTTGGTATACCAGTCTGAATTATCCAAAATCACAAAGCCGTCCGACTTCAATTTTGCCGGCGCTTGCTCGGTGCATTTAAAACGGCACAAGCCATCAATCACAATAATGTCGAAGTCGTCTTCATACTGATTAATACAGTTTGCATAGTCGTCTTCTTCAGGGTGCAAGTGGTATTCAACATTATCCGGCAATAATGGCTTCATCCGCTCATACCAGCCGGGGTGGTTTTCTACCGCCACCACTTTTTTGCAGCGCTGCGCCCAGAACAATGTCGAATTACCAGAACCAAATTCAAACACCACCTTGTCGGAAAAGTCGAACTGCTTAACATACTCAATGGCCGGGTAGGTGTACCAAGGCACGGGGTTGCCATCTCCATCAACGCAGCTCTGGTTTTTCACAGAGCCATAATGTCCCTGTAAACGACTCAGAGTTCGATAATTCTTAAGTGTCGCAATCCAACGTTGAGGTATTAGTTTTTTTATAATTTTGGTTAGCATTATTCTTTTAATTTCGGCACGGCAGCCGTATCAGTTATAGGGTGAGTATTAATCAATGAACGCCGTGCTTATTGTATGCTCGACCACCTGCGGTTTGACAATTTTTGCGCAATTTAAATTGTATTTTGTGTAATCTAGCGGCCACCAATAAACATTATTAGCAGCCATAAATAGTCGCCTCAAGCGGGCACTCAAAATGGCGCCCAATGTTGTCATCATGCCAACTCGGAGACCCCTTCTTGACCACCATCTCAGTCGTCATTCCGACCTACAACAGAGCGCAAACATTGCAACGCGCACTAGTCAGTGCCTATGGCCAAACTCGACCAGCTGACGAAGTCATTGTTGTTGATGACGGCTCCTCTGATAACACCGCCGAGGTTGTGGCTCGATTCCCCAACGCCCAACTGGTAAAAATGCCTAGCAACCAAGGTGCCGCGGCGGCACGCAACCGTGGCATCGAAGAGGCTAACAGCGAGTTTATTGCCTTTTTAGATAGTGATGATATTTGGCTAGCGCACAAGTTAGAAACGCAACTCGAGCATATGCAGGCAAATCCGGACTTAGGCCTTTTATGCTGCGGCATTACTGTAACCGAACGCGACGGTGCCGTTCACTACCACGGCTTTCCCTATTTGTCGCCGCCTGAAGGCTGGACCTTTGAGACCTTACAGCGCTACCCGTTTAGCACCCCAACCTGGTTTGCCCGCCGCGATGTTCTGCGTGCGGCCAATGGTTTTGATAAAGACCTGACAAACAGTGAGGACCTAGACTTTCTCGCTAGGCTACAAGCACAAACACAGATCGAAGTATTACCCGATCCGTTGGTTGTGAAATACAACTTAAGCGATAGCATCGATGCCGATGTCGGACGCTTAGAAAAAAGTTATCAGGTTTTGTTTTCGCGTCACGCGGCGCTTTGGAAAAAGACCCCGAAAGCCGCCGTTAGAGGCTGCCTGCGGCTGGCAAATAAACAACTGCTAAACGGCGACACCCCTGCGGCCCACCAAACCTACCGGCTGGCGACGCGGCACGATGGCTATAGCATCAAAGCTTGGCTGCTCTGGGCCTTAACCCTCGGTAAAGGGCGTCTACTAAAAAGACTGAAAAGAACTTAGGTCAAGCGCTGGTGGTTAATATTGGAACAGCCCTAGCCGGCGCGGCGCCTAAATAACAACCACACAATTTGTAAACGCGCCGGGATAAAGCTGAGCCAGCGATCTTTCCAGCTGTCACGATCTAGCGTCCAATCACCCCACGGCGTTTGCTTGCGATAGTGTCTATAGAGAGATTTTTTCTGGTGCGCACAGCGCATATGCCAAGGTTTCCAAGGGCCCGAAAAATGCAACACAGCCGGCCGCGCTCGCAGCTCAACTATTTCCTTGCGCTCGAACCCCATCTGCTGCAATTCTCGCAACGACAAATCGTAAAACTGATTCTGTACGTTCCAAACCGGCGGCAGTAATCGCACTCCACCGTACAGCGCAGCATTCAACGGCTCTTGATCAGCAAAGCGAGTAATCTCAGGCCGTTCAATTGCCAGCGAGAAAACGCGCTCAGCAACGTTATCTTGACGACAACGCGCTAAATTCATCAGCAGCACACCGGAATTGAAATACTCCGCCACGCTAGCCAAGCCTAGACTCAGCACAGGCTTTTTATCCATCTGTGGGTATAGCGGGTTATTCACCGCCGCAACGTAATAGCCGTCTAGGTCTTGCTCCCACAGTGACCTAATCGGCCTTAATACCAATAGGTCAACGTCTAGGTATAGAACTCGTGACAAGTCTGGCAATAAATCGGGCAGCAGTACACGAAACCACGCCGCCGCACTAAAACGCTCGGTAACGGGAACCGCTGCAGGAATATTCGAATGACTTTCTCGGCACGCCAGCGTGTGACCATGCGCGGCTACAAACTCGGTAATACGCTGTTGCTCTTGCTGACCGACGTCAGCATCAACAAACAAATAAATCGCGAAACTCTCGTCCGGGTTAGACTCGAACAACGACGCCAACATCGCTGCCGCATGTGGCAGATACCGGCGGTTAACCGCACAGGCCACATGAATGGGCGAAACGCTAGCCATTAGCTCTGCGTAAGACGTTTTTTCAGGCGGCGCAGTCTGCCATACCCCGGCAGCATGCTACGAACCAGCGGCCCATAGGCATAACGCGGATATGAAGGGTGCCAAAACAGTGCACAAAGCGCGTGCCAGCGCCGCGTCCACATATCTTCTGCAGGGCCAAAGTGAACAGCCGCCAAATGCCGCGCAGCTCGAGCCAGACGCCGAATCTTAAACGGCGCCGCGGCAATCTCCTCGGAGTCATCAATCATGCGACGGAAACCGTCTAAGATCTTGGCGTAATGTTGCGGGGTTGTACGTTGCTCCTCATAAACACGCCATGAAGACAAGGTGCGGTTCACATGCACCGGCGTGGTCTGGAACAACATCCGTAGCCACAGATCCAGGTCGCACCCAAAATACTGGCCGCGCCAACCGCCGAGCCGACGTGCCAAGTCTGTTTTAAAGAAGATCGAACTTTGTGGCACACATAGCGTGATTCCAAACCACGATTCCCATGAAAACTCTGGAACAATGGTTTCAGAAACAAACTCGTCGTTACCGTTAATAACGTTGACATTGCCATACACCATTTGCGCGTCAGCATGGCGCTCGAAAGCCTCAGCTACCGTGGACACCGCGCCCGGCAGGTAAAGGTCATCGGTACTTTGAATACCACACACCTCGCCAGTGGCCATCGCCAGGCCCTTATTCACGGCATCAGCTGGGCCTTTATCTGGTTCGGACAACCAACGCAAATTGGGGTGTTTAGCTTGATACTGCTGCAGCACTTCGACCGTATTATCGGTCGAAGCGCCGTCAACGACGATGACCTCGAGATTGTCATAGTCTTGGGAAAATACCGTATCCAAGGTCCGCCCAATAAACGGGCCTTGGTTAAAGCTCGGCAGAACTATCGATACTTTCATCTCAGGCGAGTTTTTCACACACCGCCAACCAGGTACGCATGCAATCTGCAGTTTCTTTCAGAAACTCACGGCCGCCTTCGTCCCAGACAAATCCTGTAAAGCTGTCCGCAGCTGCCGTCATCGCATCGGCTAGTGAGGCATAGGCTTCGGCGTAGGTGCTACCGGTCAACTCCAGCTCGACCAACCAAGGCAGTAGGTCTTCCAGCAAGGTAATACCCGCCAACTCGTGGTACAAATCCTTAAGCAGGTTGTGCGGGCTACGTAAGTGACGAGCCACTGGATCACCAAAGCGCACTGCATCACCCAAATGGTAAGCACACTTCTGCAAAAAGAAGCCACTCATAATGTCGCCGAAACGGTCGATACTCAGACCTTTAAGGGAGTAGCCCATACGGATGTAGTAATACGCTGGCATTGCCTCGCGCAGCAAGGCTGTGTTCTGAGTATTCACAGGACACCAAGTGTCCTTGGCCATCACCACCGCTTGTGCTTCAGCGTCACTCACCACGGGGCTCAGCGATAATCGAGTAATCGCATCAACGTCCGGATCATCAGTCCATAAACCGGCGTTCACAGAGACTCGGCGATCATCAGATCCCATTTCCACGGCGGTAGCTTGTTGTTGCTTGTCAGCACGAGCCGCATAGGGGTAACCGCGCGGGTAGATCACCGAATCACTGTTATGCACTAGGCGCTCACAAGCATTAAACCAAGTGTTGTTTTCAGTGGTCAACGCTGCGGCTTGCTGCGCGGTACTGCCAATCACATGGTGTGCGCCAACAAAGTCGCTTTCCGGGCAGTAGTTATCGTCATCAATGGAAATCAACACGTCAGCGCCTTCTTCCCAAGCTCGCAGGAAACCAATATTCCGGCGGTTGTCGGTATTCCACGGAATAAAGCCATCTGGAAGACCTACTTTTTCAAGATAGCGCTGCTGTTCTTCTAAGCTTGGGCAGTCAATATTGAAGCCTTGCGCGGCAGCTTCTTCGGCCGCCTGGTAAACGGTGGCAGGCGTCTTTTTATCGCAGATAATGCGAATAACGGTGTCTTCTTTGTGTCCCCAACGCTCAAGGTTATCCAAATAGCCCTGCAGCCAAGCAGGTTCAAAAATGGTGGTAACCACGATGCTCGTTTTAATAGTCATGAATGCTCTTCAGTTGTTTTCTAATAATAGGTATTCGTCTCAGGCGGGGCGTATCCTAACAGGCTCAGGACGCCCGACGAACTCTCCGGCGCTTGTTACGCGCAGTTGTTTCAGTCAGCAGATAGACCAGGCCGGCTACTACAAACAGCCCCACCGCTGGCATGCGTAAAGCAAAGTCAACTAAGGCGTGAGCGGCCAACATGGCCAGCAAGCTTAATACTGCAATAGCTTGGGCCCGCGGAATGTTGACCAAACGCCAACCAAGCAAGACCAATCCAATCAGCACTAGCGCACTGCCCGCGGCACCGTACTCCAGCCAAAATTGCAGCCAATCATTGTGCGCATGATCAACCCGCCGTAAACGCGGGACTGATTCATATTGGCGATAAACGGCTTCAAAACTACCGGCCCCGGTGCCGGCAACAGCGGCGCCAGTAATCCAACCTGACTCCAATACATCGGTGACGATTTCATCCCGCTCCTCGGTGGCGGCAGTGGTGTTTTCAATACGGTTAACCACCTGCTCTAGACCGAACCAATTCGAAACCACCACCAAATCAACGGCGGCTACGCTTAGAGTCAAAAAGATGAAATAGCGTGCGCTGGCCAATCCTTTAGATAACTTTGGCAGCAGCGCGCAAATGAATCCGAGCAGACAAGCGACAGACAAACCGAGCGCTAGAGCAACATTACCCATCCGCGAATGGCTATTCACTGCCGCGATTGCAAAAACCACAATCGTCATACGCACCAAAATTTTGGGGCTGGTAGCCCAGTTAATGAACCGATTGAGGGCGCCTACCCCTTTACCACTTTCGCCCTGCTCCAGTAGTGCTGGCAGCGCCAAACTCATGGCGATGTACATCAGCGCAGCGAAATGGTTACGGTTAACCAGAGTGCCTGTGGCGTGGCCGCGGTAGTAAGTTTTGGCCTCAAAGAAGGCACCGTATTCAATACCCGAAAGCTGCATCAATAGTCCGTAGGCAGCTTGGGAGACAGCAATAATCAACAAAATAATGCCTAAACGTTGATGCCTGCTGCGGTTAGCGTGTGTCACCGTAATTAACATCCACGCCCAAACCGCAAGCGCGATCCACCACAGCCCGGTTTGCAATGTGTGTGGCCTATCCACCGAAACGCTAGCCATGCAACTGCTGGCCGTGGCGTCTGCCAGCAGCGCATAATAATCAACCGACAACGGCGCAATAACTAACAAAGCCTCACAGGGCAGTGAGATCAATTGCAAGAAACAGAGACCGCCAAACGCTAGCAGGATGCTTGGCAACCACAGCAATGGGCTTTCCGTGGCCCGCCCTCTCGGTACAAGGAACACGACTGCGGCAGCGACAACAAATATTAGCGTCGCTACTCCGGCTTGGTAATGCGTTTGACTACTAGCGCCCGCCACCAAGGCCAGTAATAACAGGCACATAAGAGCCGTTAATAGGAATCCCTTGCGGAACTGAATTTTGTCGCGGCTGATGGTGGTTTTTAACATAGCGGTAAAGCCAAGTTATCGCGCGCATAGATACGGCAGAGCAAAGCATCTCGACGCACCAGACGAGCGTGGCCCCACAACATATTCACGTTATAACTGGCCATCCAATCTAAATGCCTACGAAAGGCCTCACGCGCGGCTGGGCTCAATTGGTACCACTCAACCAAACCCAGTCGCGCCATGCTTAGGCGCAACCAGACTTCATTGGCCGCAATGCTATCGAGGTGCTCAACCACAGCCACAACCGTTGCTTCTGTCATTAACGGGCTATCGGACTGCAAACCGTTGTCTAGCCACTGGAACCACTGCGAGATATCCAGTGGCGCCGCCGCCAATACGGCCTGGTTTTTGTCCATTGAACGCGCATGTTGCTGTGCCATTTTCAGATGCGCAGCGGAGGCTTTATTGGCAATCCCAATGGGCAGATTCTCGAACGCCATGGTGTCGAGGTTTGTAGCCAAGGCCACATGCTCTTCAGCCGCATTGGCGCCCATGTCGCGGGCCACCGCACTATACAAATGCTCAAGCCATATGGCGGAACTAACCGCTGCTAGCCCGAGCAATAGCAGCAATGAAAGTAGTTTCCTCAGCACGCAATCGATCGCTTCTGGCTAGGCGTAGTATTCGTAATATTGCTTGTACTGTTTTCCGTAGTAACGCGACAGCTTAGCGGTATCAATTCCATTGATTACGCCACCAATCAAATTACAAGCGGCAAGCTCTCTAAACTGCGACGCAGCCTCAGCAATATTTTGCTTGTGAGTCTGATCGGCACGACTCACCAATATAACGCCATCCGTATTGGCTACTAGAATTTGGGCATCCGCCACCGCCAATACCGGAGCAGTATCCAAAATAATGCGGTCATACTGGCCACGTAGCGACTCAAGCAACTGAGTAAACTTCTTAGACTGCAGCATTTCCTGTGGGTTAGGTGGCACGGCGCCGACCGCCATCACATCTAGATTTAATGCTTCGACATGATGAATCGAGTCCGCTAGCTCACTATTACCCAGCAAATGGTCCACTAGATTGGAACGCTCGCCGTCTAGGCTTAAACGCTTTGCAAAGGTCGGTTTGCGTAAGTCGGTCTCGATCAATAACACCTTGCCCAGCTGCGCAAATGCAGTCGCCAGGCCGATCGACATAGTTGTCTTGCCTTCGCTAGGGGTTGCCGACGCCACCATAATGACCTGATTCTTGCGATCCACTTCACACAGTTGGACGTTAGTTCTTAGGGTCCGCATCGCCTCACTAAAGGCACGATCTTTAGTGGTTAGCGATACCGCCGCCTCGGCACCTTTCTTCCAATTCACGCGACTATGCGCAGGCACGCTACATAACACCGGCGTTGGCGCGATAATTTCGCCGAAATGTTCTGGTGTCGAAACTCGGTTATTCAAGAAATAACGCAACAGCACTAAGCCAACCGCTACGACCAAAGAAATAAAGAACGCCAGTAATACGATTTTCTTTTTGCGCGGCTCTGTAGGCCGCCGCGGCTCTTGTGCAGGATCAATTACGCGCGCGTTGACCGTGTCGAAACGACCAGAAATATCTGTTTCCTTCATTTTCGCCAAAAATAAATCGTACATTTGACGGTTTAAGTCAACATCACGTTGCAGCGCTCGCAACTCGTATGACTGACGTCCGAGTTTAGACAGCTGCTGTTTATTCTCTGCGGTAAAACCCTGGATATCGCTAACAGATTGTTTCGCCAGTTGATACTCGGTTAGAACATTTTCAGCCTCTAGCTTCAACTGTTCATGGTAGACCGAGCGGGCCTCCTCGGTGGCCACTTTAGCGGCGATTAATTTCGGATGCTTAGGGCCATAACGCGTCGCTAATTTACTTTGAAGCTGCTGCGCCGTTTGATAGTCACGGCGGGTATCTTGCACCACCTGATTGGCGACAAGACGCTGAATATCCTGCAAGCGCTCGAGCCGACCGTTTGCTGCATTAATCTTGCTAACCACGTTCTTTAGAATGGCAACGTTCTTTTTAACCGCCAGCAAATTAGAGGTGTTTTCCTGGATGTCAGCTTCCACTAAACCACGAATACCACCCACGTCAGTCAACTTATTGGTTTCCAAATAATCCTGTAACAGTCCTTCAGAATTATTCAGTTGCTGCTTAAGCTCTTGGACTCGATCGGCAACCCAAGAGTTAGCACTTTTGGCCTTATCAAAGCGAGCTTCTAGACCGCTTTCCACATAGACAGTAGCCAATTCATCAGCCACCTTGGCCGACAGTGCCGCATCAGCCAGCAGAACCTCGATCCGCAACAGCTCGGTAAACGGAACCGGTACTACGGTAACCGCTTGGCCAAGCTCAGAGAGCGCGAACTTGCGACGGTAGGCAATAACCTCTTCGTCAGTTGGCTCAATTTTCGGCGCGTCAAAAAACGGCAGCAGGTTTTTCCAGTCGGGTTTCCACCACGGTGCTTTGTCTGCAGGCGTAAAGACCGGCTCATTGGTTAGATCAAGGCGCTCAACAACCTTAAGCAAAACCTCATTAGAGGTAATCAGGTTACGTTGCGTCTCAAAATGGACAAAACTGTACTCAGAATCATCAAACAAGGCCGACACATTTGATACCGAACCGCGATCCGGCTCGAGAATGATAGTCACACTACTTTTGTATAGCGGTGTCAGCGAGAAGGCAACAAACAGAGCAATCGCCACCGCCAAACTGACAAAGGCGCCTATAAATAGCCAATGTTGAATAACAACTCTTGCGATATGGCTGAGATCAGCATATTCGCCCGTTTGCGCTTGGGCGCCCCCACCAATTGATTGACTCACTTAAAACAAGCTTTCTTTAATTGTTAGAACATCGCCAGGACGGACAGCCGTATCAGGTCGAGCCCGATAAACGTTGTCCTGACCTTCACGTTGGATAAGGACCTTATCCTTGGCCGCACGCTGAGTGTAGCCACCCGCCAAAGTAATCGCCTTAATCACTGTTGTACCAGGCGTGTAGGGGTACGCACTCGGCTTACGCACTTCGCCGTTAACGTAATAAGGACGGTAGCGAACCATGGCTACAGTAACCTCCGGATCGACTAAGTAGTCTCCCCGCAAGCCACGGTCAACTTTCTGTTGCAGCTGCTCAGTCGTTGCGCCTAAGGCAAGAACCTCCCCAATAAAGGGAAAGTCGATGACCCCGATTTTATCGATAGTCGCCTCTTTGGAAAGCTCCGGCTCGCCGTAAACAGAAATTGAGACTACATCCCCAGGCCCCAACTTGTGTTGCTGCTGATACGACTCAGCAGCCGCCGCGAAGCTCATAAACAAAGCAATCGCGGTTAACCAAATTTTCTTTTGCATACTAAAACGCTATAGATGCGCCTCAAGCGTTAGCTCAATGGTATCTGCATCGTAATCAAATGCAGGCGAATCAGAATCACGCTCTGAATGCACATACCCTAAGCCAATCGTGGATTTTTCGCCGATTTTTGCTTTCACCCCAGCAACATATCGGATTAAGTCATCGGTGCGGCTACCAGTAGCCGCGTCTCCGGTATAGACAACATCTAAGTAATCAACCCCAAGGTTGGTTTGGTAACGGTCCTGCCAGTTGTGTATCCAGCGCACCGTATATTGAGTGCGTTCAACATCGGCAAAGTCAGAAAAACGGCTAACTTCTTGGCTGCGCGAGGTAGACAAGGAAATCTTGTCGCGTAAACGTGGCCGCCAATCAACCAATACATTCCAATACAGTCGATCTTCGTCACTGTAGTCACCAGAGTCGAAATCGGTGTTACGGAAACCGATACGGATTTCACCCGCCGTTTTCGCCGTCGCTAACCAACGCAAGCCGGCATACACTTTAGTTGTCTCTGAATCACGTGACTCAAAGCCAGTTTCAATAGTGTCAAACTCAGTTTCAAGCACACCAACCCCACCAATTAGCGTGGTCTTCGATGCCAGTTGGTAGAAACCCTGCAGACCTAAGCCTGTGCGCTGGTGATCGTAAAATTCAGTGGCATAGCGGTTATTGCGGTATTCACGATCAGCGGCAGTACCTAGTACAGCAAAACGCAGACGCGCAGAAGGATGACCCAAGATATAACGGACGGTCACACTAGGCTCAGCATAGCGATCTAGGTCTTCATCTGTAATTCCGGCGTTACGCGCGCGCTGAACGTTATTTTGGTGGTGACCGCGCAGATACCGCGTGTCCACTTCAAAACGATGACGACCGTTGCTATTGAACATAGCGGCAGCCTGCGCGGCAAAGTCGGTGTAGGCGTCGTCGTTGCCAGTATCAAAGCTAGCTACGCGCGACTGCACGTTAAACCAAAACTGATGGTCACGTATTACCTTGCTGATGCCGGCATACGGTGCAAAATAGATGTAACGGCCACTCTCTGGCGCTGACGCGGAATAGTCAACATTATCACTATGTCCGACACCCGCTGAATAACCCAAAGTAAAGGCACGGCCAGAGCCATACAAATTCGCTTTATCCCCATCCAGAATACTAATGGTTTGATCCCCAAAACCGTATTCTGGGGCCCGCTCAATACCGCTAGTATTGCTATAAGCGAATAGTGAGCTAGTAGCGGCCAGCATCGCTGCCGAGGCCACCACTTTTAGGCCGTTAACATTACCGTGACGTTGCTTTTTCATTTGTAATTTCTCTAGTTTTAATTAGGGCTAATAGGAGGCTCGGGATCACCACCGCCGCCTTCGCCACCGCCCAGCTGGATTTCCAGCTGAAAATCTGAGGTTTCGCCGTTGCCGATGCCTAGGTCAACATATAACCCCTCTGAACTAGAACTAGCGCATTGCACGGCTTCATTGGCACGGCTTGGCGCCTCTGTTGAAACCGCCACCACGGCCTCAGTTGCGCTGGCTTTATTCTGCTGCGCCATACTTTTTACCATGGTGCACATAGAGGGAGAGCGATCTTTAGCCGCCACAACAACAGAAACCACCAAGGTGTCGAGCGCCTTATCAATCAAGGCTGCAACCAAACCATTGGCGTACTTGGCGTCATGTTCGACCAAATAAACCACAGCAACCGGGCCATTAGTCGGCATATTGCTGAGTTCTGAAACAAAGCTATCTAATGAAAAATTAGAAGATCGGATGTAGCCATCCACAATCGGGCGGATTTTTTCGCCCTTGGCGGCCGCCGCACGTACATCGTCAGCCAAACCTGCTGTTGCCGGCAGCGTCAAGCAGGCAAGCGCCACCACTAATAAACTTTTGAAAAGGTTCTTCATGTCAACTCCAAATATCTAATTATCTACATGCGCTACCCCGTATAGACGCATGATCACCGATATTAGTTCTAATCACCCACAACAGTAGCAAAGTTATCCGCAATAGTCGCGTTAGGCGAGCTTATTTTTCCACAAAAAAAACCCCGGAACCTAAGCGGCACCCGGGTTTTACCTAAAAATTCGCCCTATGAATGCATAGGGAAATTGAATTTTTATTCAGCCGTATCGTCGATCGTAATCTCTAGCGCTTCTTCTGCACCAGCCGCAGCTTCAGCTGCAGCAATCGCATCTGAGAACTCACTGTCGATATCCAAGGTGCGCACCTTACGACGCTCTTGGTGATAGGCAAAGCCCGTACCTGCCGGAATCAAACGACCAACAACTACGTTCTCTTTCAGGCCACGCAAGTCATCCTTACGACCACGCACCGATGCCTCAGTTAGCACGCGCGTGGTTTCTTGGAACGACGCCGCCGAAACAAACGACTCAGTGTTTAACGATGCCTTGGTAATACCCAGCAGCTGCACTTCATAACGCGCAGGCACTTTGCCGGCTTTTTCAAGACGCTCGTTCTCGTCATCCACCAAGGCACGTTCAACTTGCTCACCTTTTAGGAAGCTAGAGTCACCACCGTCGGTGATATCAACGCGACGCATCATCTGACGACAAATAGTCTCGATGTGCTTGTCGTTAATACCTACGCCTTGCAGACGGTAAACGTCTTGGATTTCGTTGGTTAGGTAGTCGGCCAGCTCAGCCACGCCGCGCAAGCGCAGAATGTCATGTGGGCTCAACTCACCATCCGAAATCACCTCGCCACGCTCGACATGCTCGCCTTCGAACACGTTCAGCTGGCGGTGCTTAGGAATCAGCAATTGATTCTCTTCGCCGTCTGCGTCGGTAATGATTAAGCGGTTCTTACCTTTGGTCTCCTGACCGAACGAAACGGTACCAGACACCTCAGCCAAGATCGCTGCCTCTTTCGGCTTACGCGCCTCAAACAGGTCGGCTACGCGAGGCAGACCACCGGTAATATCACGAGTCTTAGAAGACTCCTGCGGTAAGCGCGCAATTACGTCACCGATGCCGATTTCCGCACCATCAGCCAAGCCGATTAGCGCCTCAGCAGGCAAGAAGTAAATAGCTGGCTTGCTGGTGCCTGGCAAGTTAATTGCCTTGTCATCAGCATCTACCAAACGCAAGGCTGGACGTAAATCCTTACCTGCCGATGGGCGCTGGTTTGGTGCCAATACAACGGTACGGCTCAAGCCAGTAACGGCATCAGTTTCTTGAGACACAGTCACGCCATCAACGATGTCTGAGAACTGAACCTTACCGGTTACTTCAGACACAACTGGGTGCGTATGCGGATCCCATGTAGCGACCGTTTGACCGCCATCTACCGCATCACCTTCTTGCACGCTAATGCTAGCGCCGTAAGGTACACGGTACCGCTCACGATCACGGCCAAATTCATCAGCCAAGACCAATTCACCAGAACGCGAAACCGCTACTAGGTGACCGTCGGCATGTTGCACCGTACGCAGCTTGTTGAACTTAATGTTACCGGCAGCCTTAACCTCTACTGAGCTAACAGCAGCCGAGCTAGACGCCGCACCACCCACGTGGAAAGTACGCATGGTTAGCTGGGTACCCGGCTCACCAATTGATTGCGCCGCGATAACACCAACCGCTTCACCAATATTGACACGGTGACCACGAGCCAGATCACGGCCGTAACACTGTGCACAGCAACCTTGGCGAGCTTCACAGGTAATAGTTGAACGCACAATCATGCGGTCAACGCCTTCAGTCTCTAGCAGGTCAACCAATTTTTCATCGATTAGTGTGCCCGCTTCAATAATGACTTCTTCGGTACCCGGACGGTAGATAGGCTCAGCCGTTGTACGACCAAGCACACGTTGTCCTAGTGGTACTAATACATCACCACCCTCTACGATCGCCGCAATCTCAAGGCCTTTGGTAGTACCGCAATCTTCTTCGGTTACAACCATATCTTGAGCAACATCCACTAGACGACGAGTCAGGTAACCTGAGTTCGCGGTCTTCAGAGCGGTATCGGCTAGACCCTTACGGGCACCGTGAGTCGAGATAAAGTACTGAAGTACGTCAAGACCTTCTTTAAAGTTCGCCTTAATCGGCGTTTCAATGATCGAACCATCCGGTTTCGCCATCAAACCACGCATACCAGCCAACTGACGCATCTGAGCGGCAGAACCACGAGCGCCCGAGTCGGCCATCATGAACACTGAGTTGAAACTCTTAGTTTCAACTTCTTCGTTCTTGCTGGTGGTAAAGGTTTGTGTACCTAGCTTCTTCATCATCGCCTGAGACAGCTGGTCGTTACAGTGCGACCAAATATCAACGATTTTGTTGTAGCGCTCACCATGAGTTACAAGACCTGAACGGTATTGCTTCTCAATTTCCATTACTTGCTCTTCGGCATCAGCCAGCAAGGTCACCTTCTCAGGCGGGATAACCATGTCATCCTTACCGAAGGAAATACCGGCACGAGTTGAGTGACGGAAACCGGTGTACATCAATTGGTCAGCGAAGATAACGGTCGGCTTCAAGCCCAATACCCGGTAACAGGTATCGATTACTTTAGACACGTTCTTCTTGGTCAAATCTTGATTCAGCACTTCAAACGGCAGGCCTTCAGGCAAGATTTCAGATAGCAATGCCCGACCAACAGTGGTCTCTACGATGCGGTTACGCGGCTCTTCAGTGCCATCCTCATGACGTACTACATCACTAATACGAACCTTAATCATGGCCTGAATGGCGACCACACCATTCTGGTAGGCACGATCTAGCTCAGCCACGGATGAGAACACCATGCCCTCACCCTTGTCGCCAGGGTGCTCACGAGTCATCCAGTACAGACCTAGAACAACGTCTTGGGTCGGTACGATGATCGGCTGACCGTTAGCTGGCGAAAGGATGTTGTTAGACGCCAACATCAAGGTACGAGCTTCAAGCTGTGCTTCTAGTGATAGCGGTACGTGTACCGCCATTTGGTCACCATCGAAGTCAGCGTTAAAGGCGGTACATACCAATGGGTGCAGCTGAATCGCACGACCTTCAATCAATACTGGTTCGAACGCCTGAATACCCAAACGGTGCAGGGTTGGCGCACGGTTTAGCATGATCGGGTGTTCGCGGATTACGTCAGCCAACACATCCCAAACCTCAGCGGTTTGGCGCTCTACCAATTTCTTAGCGGCTTTAATGGTGTGAGCATGGCCTAGACGTTGCAGTTTGCTGAAGATAAAGGGCTTGAAAAGCTCAAGCGCCATTTTCTTAGGCAGACCACATTGGTGCAGGCGCAAGGTAGGACCAACCACGATCACAGAACGACCCGAGTAGTCCACACGCTTACCAAGCAAGTTCTGACGGAAACGGCCTTGCTTACCTTTAATCATGTCAGCTAGAGATTTCAGCGGACGCTTATTGGTGCCAGTGATGGCACGACCGCGACGGCCGTTATCTAGCAAGGCATCCACAGACTCCTGCAGCATACGTTTTTCGTTACGTACGATGATATCAGGGGCATTTAGCTCAAGCAGGCGCTTCAGACGGTTGTTACGGTTGATCACACGACGGTAAAGGTCGTTCAGATCAGAGGTCGCAAAACGACCACCGTCTAGCGGTACCAACGGACGCAAATCAGGCGGCAATACCGGCAATACGGTCATCACCATCCACTCTTGCTTGTTGCCTGACTCCACAAACGACTCAATCAACTTAAGACGCTTAGTCAACTTCTTGGTCTTAGCTTCAGACTTGGTGTTTTCCATGTCTTCGCGAATATTGGCCGCTTCCACGTCCAACTTCATTTCGCGCAACAGATCACCAATCGCTTCAGCACCCATTTTGGCAACAAAGCTATCACCGTGCTGCTCAATGGCTTCGAAATAGTCTTCGTCGGTCAGTAGTTGACCTTTTTCTAGCGTTGTCATGCCGGCATCGGTCACAACAAAGCTTTCAAAGTACAACACACGCTCGATTTCACGCAGGGTCATGTCCAGCATCAAACCAATACGGCTTGGCAGCGAACGTAAGAACCAGATATGCGCTACTGGGCTAGCCAGCTCAATGTGGCCCATGCGCTCGCGGCGCACCTTAGCTTGAGTAACCTCAACGCCACATTTTTCACAAACCACACCGCGGTGCTTAAGGCGCTTGTACTTGCCACATAGGCACTCGTAATCTTTGGTTGGACCAAAGATTTTGGCGCAGAACAAGCCATCACGCTCAGGCTTGAAAGTACGGTAGTTAATGGTCTCTGGCTTTTTCACTTCACCAAATGACCATGAACGGATCATTTCTGGCGACGCCAGGCTGACGCGAATGGCGTCAAAATCTTCCAAGCCCGCAGGCGCTTGGGTTTTAAACAGGTTTAATAAATCTTTCATTCTCGATTACTCCTGTTCCAAGTCGATATTCATGCCAAGGGCACGGATTTCTTTCAACAACACGTTGAACGACTCAGGCATACCAGCATTCATTTCATGGTTGCCGTCAACGATGTTCTTATACATCGCGGTACGGCCAGCAACGTCATCCGATTTCACGGTGAGCATTTCTTGCAAGGTGTACGCAGCACCGTAGGCCTCTAGCGCCCACACTTCCATCTCACCGAAACGCTGACCACCGAACTGAGCTTTACCACCCAGCGGCTGTTGCGTGACTAGCGAGTAAGGACCGGTTGAACGCGCATGCATCTTGTCAGCCACCAAGTGATTCAGCTTGAGCATATACATGTAACCCACAGTTACTGGGCGCTCAAAGGCTTCACCGGTACGGCCGTCATACAAAGTGGTTTGACCTGACTCAGGCAAACCAGCCAAGCGCAACATGTGCTTAATGGCGTCTTCAGAGGCACCATCAAATACCGGCGTTGCAATTGGCAAGCCACCACGCAAGTTATGCGCTAGCTCCATCAAGGCTTCGTCATCAAAGCTCTTGATGTCTTCGTGTTGACCATCAGTGGTGTTGTAAATTTCCTCAACGTATTTACGAATCTCAGCCGTTTTAGCTTCAGTTTCGATCATATCGTTAAGGCGTTTACCAATCCCCTTACAAGCCCAACCTAGGTGAGTCTCAAGGATCTGACCGACGTTCATACGCGACGGTACACCCAGTGGGTTCAAGCAAACATCAACCGGATCACCGTCTTCGGTGTGCGGCATGTCTTCTTGCGGCACGATCATCGAGATAACACCTTTGTTACCGTGACGACCCGCCATCTTGTCACCGGGCTGGATGCGGCGTTTCACAGCCATCCAAACCTTAACCATCTTGATCACGCCTGGCGCCAATTCATCGCCAGCGGTCAACTTGCGCTTCTGCTCGTCGTAACGGGCTTCGAAGGTCTCACGTTGCGCCTTCACTTGCTCGAAGGTTTTCTGAATGCTGGCATTCAGATCTTCGGTGCGCATGTGAATTTCTTCCCAACGATCACGACCTACTTTCTCAAGGTAAGCTTTGGTGATCTTGCTGCCAGACTTCATGCCATCTGGGCCAGCGTCTGCGACTTTGCCAATCAGTTGAGTTTCTAGACGACCGAAGATCGCGTCTTCTAGTAGACGTTGCTGGTCCTGTAGGTCTTTATAGACCATTTCCAACTCGGCTTTCTCAATCGACTTGGCGCGGCTATCTTTCTCTTGACCGTCACGTGTAAATACACGCACGTCAATTACAGTACCGTCCATGCCAGATGGCACGCGTAGCGAGGTGTCTTTTACGTCAGAGGCTTTTTCACCAAAGATCGCACGCAATAGCTTTTCTTCTGGTGTTAGCTGAGTTTCACCTTTTGGTGTCACTTTACCAACCAGGATATCGCCCGCTTTAACTTCAGCACCAACATATACAATGCCGGCCTCATCCAAGCGGCCTAGCGCAGATTCACCGACGTTAGGAATATCGGCAGAAATCTCTTCCGCACCCAACTTGGTATCACGCGCAATACAGGTCAACTCTTCAATGTGGATAGTGGTGAAGCGATCTTCTTTAACCACACGCTCAGAGATAAGGATCGAATCCTCAAAGTTGTAACCGTTCCAAGGCATAAACGCTACGCGCATGTTCTGACCTAGAGCCAACTCACCCAAATCGGTAGATGGACCGTCAGCCAATACATCGCCACGTGCAATCACGTCACCCGGCGTCACTAATGGGCGCTGGTTAATGCAAGTATTTTGGTTAGAACGCGAGTACTTGATTAGGTTGTAGATATCTACACCCGGATCGTTGTCACCCACTTCGTCAGCATTGGCGCGCAATACAATACGGCCGGCATCAACAGAGTCGATGACACCGCCACGCTTAGCAACCACGGTTACACCCGAGTCAGTTGCTACTACGCGCTCCATGCCGGTACCAACTACTGGCTTGTCTGGGCGCAAGGTAGGCACAGCCTGACGTTGCATGTTTGAGCCCATCAAGGCGCGGTTAGCATCATCGTGCTCAAGGAACGGAATCATCGCTGCCGCAACCGAAACGATCTGGCGAGGTGATACGTCCATATATTGCACGGTATCTGGTGCAGACACGGTAAATTCGTTCAGGTGACGGCAAGTCACCAACTCTTCAGTCAACATGCCCTTGTCGTCAACCGGCGCGCTAGCTTGCGCAATCACAAACTGTGATTCTTCAATCGCCGACAGGTAATCAACCTCGTCGGTTACCTTGCCATTGTCAACGCGACGATAAGGCGTTTCCAAAAAGCCGTAGCTATTGGTGCGCGCGTAAACCGCCAAAGAGTTAATCAAACCAATGTTTGGCCCCTCAGGAGTCTCAATCGGGCAAACACGGCCATAGTGTGTAGGGTGTACGTCACGAACTTCAAAGCCCGCACGCTCACGCGTTAGACCACCCGGCCCAAGTGCAGAAACCCGACGCTTATGGGTCACACCCGACAACGGGTTGTTTTGATCCATAAACTGAGAAAGCTGGTTAGAGCCGAAGAACTCTTTAACCGCCGCCGCCACTGGCTTAGCGTTAATCAGCTCTTGTGGCATCAAACCTTCGCTTTCAGCCAGACTTAGACGCTCACGCACGGCGCGTTCAACACGAACGAGACCAACGCGGAAAACGTTCTCAGCCATCTCACCTACGCAACGCACACGACGGTTGCCAAGGTGATCGATATCATCCACCTGACCTTCACCGTTACGGATCGCAATCAGGGTTTTCATTACATCAAGAATGTCAGAGCTATCACCTAGCTCTTCAACCATCGCCGCGGCGACTTTGTCTTTCTTCAAGGTCTTGAAGTAAACGCTGTCGTAAAGTACACCAACGCCGGTATCGGTGTCACGGCCTACACGACGATTGAACTTCATACGACCTACGGTTGATAGGTCGTAACGCTCTTCAGTGAAGAACAGGTTGTGGAATAAGGTTTCCGCTGCATCTTTAGTAGGCGGCTCGCCTGGACGCATCATGCGGTAAATTTCCACCAAAGCTTCTAACGGGCTAGTGCTTGAATCCACAGCTAGGGTATTAGAAATAAAGGCGCCACGATCTAACTCGTTGGTGTAGATAGTCTCAATGCTATCAATACCCGCCTCAAGCAGGGTATCAACCAACTCAGTCGTTAGCTCGGTGTTGCAAGCGCAAATCAACTCACCGGTATCGGTATCGATGATATTTTTGGCGGTCACTTTGCCGTTCAGGTATTCCTGCGGCACTTCCAACTCGGTAACACCCGCTTCTTCCAGTTCACGGATATGACGTGCGGTTACTCGACGTCCCGTTTCAACCACGAGCTTTTTACCGATCTTAATATCAAATCTTGCGGTTTCACCTTTCAGACGCTCAGGCACCAAGGTCATGGTGCAGCTGTCTTTAGCTAGGGTAAAGGTATTGTTGTCGAAGAAAATCTCCAACATCTGCTCGTTGTCGTAACCCAAGGCACGCAACAAGATGGTTGCAGGCAGCTTACGACGACGGTCAATACGTACAAACAGGCCGTCTTTGGGGTCAAACTCAAAGTCCAACCAAGAACCGCGGTAAGGAATAACGCGGGCGTTAAACAACAACTTACCAGAGCTGTGAGTCTTACCTTTGTCGTGATCAAAGAACACGCCAGGTGAACGGTGCAACTGAGACACGATAACGCGCTCGGTGCCGTTAATAACAAACGAGCCAGTGTCAGTCATGAGTGGCATTTCACCCATGTAAACTTCTTGCTCTTTAACGTCTTTAACCGGCTTATCTTGACCGCGCGACTCTTTGTCGTAAATCACCAAGCGAGTTTTCACGCGCAATGGCGCGGCATAAGTAAGGCCACGCAATTTGCATTCGCGCACGTCAAATACTGGCGTACCTAAGCGGTAGCTCACGTATTCAAGTGCAGCTACGCCACTATGCGCAACAATTGGGAAAATAGATTTTAGCGCCGCATGCAAGCCGACTTCTTCGCGCTGTTCTGGCGCGATATCTTCTTGCAAGTATTGACGGTAAGAATCAAGTTGAGTGGTCAGCAAATATGGCACGTCCAAGACAGCTTGGCTGGTACCAAAATTTTTGCGGATTCGCTTTTTCTCAGTAAAAGAGTAAGCCATTCGCCTATTACCTCGACATTACGGGTGAGGAGAGAAGAGTAAGGAGTGGGTAGTGCCGCTCACATTGCTGCTCGCAGCCACATCACACTCGTTACTGTTCGCCCATAAACTAGTTTGATTCGCTCGCAAAACAAAGCCAGTATTTAAAAAACGGGAAAAGGCCGGCGGTTAAAAACCGCCAGCCTTATCCTTTTTTAGCAAGTACGCCGAGCGTACTTACTAAGGCTAGGATGAACCTGAGTAAGCAAGGCTTACTTAAGTTCTACCTTAGCGCCAGCCTCTTCAAGCTGCTTCTGGATGTCAGCAGCTTCGTCTTTAGAAGCGCCTTCTTTAACAGTAGCAGGAGTGCCTTCTACCATTTCTTTCGCTTCTTTCAGACCTAAGCCAGTGATGCCGCGGACTGCTTTAATAACAGCAACTTTGTTGCCGCCGAAGTCAGTCATTACAACATCGAACTCATCTTTTTCAGCAGCAGCTTCGCCGCCAGCAGCAGGGCCAGCAGCAGCTACAGCAACAGGAGCAGCAGCAGTTACGCCAAACTTCTCTTCCATTGCTTCGATAAGTTCAACAACTTCCATTACAGACATAGAAGCAATCGCTTCTAGGATGTCATCTTTAGATAGAGCCATCTTTACTCTCCAAATCGGCTTTCGCCGAAACAATATTGACCGGACATGTCCGGAACCAAACTCAAAAAATCAAAAAATAGCCAGTAGATTTCCGCTAAGCGGGCCCCTACTAAGCAGCTTCTTTCTGATCGCGTACTGCAGCGATTGTACGTACCAGCTTCTCGTTCGGAGCTGCAACGGTACGTACGAACTTGCTGATTGGGGCTTGTAGCAAACCAGCCAATTGACCCAAAGCCTGCTCGCGTGTCGGTAGAGACGCTAAGCGCTCTAGCTCTGACGCGCCGAAAGATTGACCACCAGTCGAAACCAGCTTTACTTCCAGTGCTTTGTGCTTCTTGGCAAAGTCTTTGAACACTCGAGCCGCGGCACCTGGATCTTCCACAGAAAGACCTAGGATTAACGGGCCACTTAGGTCGCCTTCAGTACACTCAAAATCAGTGCCTTTAAACGCCAACTTGGCAAGATTGTTCTTGACCACTCGTAACCAAACACCATTGTCATGGGCTTGTTTACGTAGCTCACGTAGTTCCTCAGCCTCAAGGCCTCGGTACTCCGCCCCAACCAGGGAAAGTGCTTCTGCTGCAACCGCGTTTACTTCAGCTACTAGTGCTTCTTTTTCAACACGATTTAATGGCATGCCACTTCTCCAGTTGGAAGCAATAAAGTCAGCTAATGCGCGAAGGCACCTTCCAACCCTATTGCGGGCTTTCACCAGTTAGATGAGCAACTCCCCTTTCAGGTCAATGCTCACCACCCTTTGGTGCTCCGACCACAAGCCACGCTTACGCAATGATTCTTGAGTTCGGCCCACCATCTACGCTGGCTAACGTTATCGTCATTAAGCGTTGCCTTTCGACAACACACCATGCGGTCTTGGATGGCTGGACGGCCCTTACTTATTACTAAGCTTGTTCCGTCAGCCGATTTCCTATAACCGCCGAAGCGGCTATAGAGAAACCTTTACAACGCTACTAATTAGTAACGCTAGCCACATCTACCTGAAGGCCTGGGCCCATGGTGGTAGATACGGTAATTTTCTTCAGATACTGGCCTTTAGCAGAAGCAGGCTTCAGCTTGTTTAGGTCAGCAATCAAAGCAGTGATGTTTTCCTGCAAGGCAGCAACGTCAAAGTCACGAGTACCTACTGCAGCGCTAACAATGCCGGCTTTGTCGTTACGAAAACGAACTTGACCAGCTTTAGCGTTCTTAACAGCAGTGGCCACATCAGGTGTCACAGTGCCAGTCTTAGGGTTAGGCATTAGACCACGAGGACCCAAGATTTGACCCAACTTACCAACAACAGGCATTGCGTCAGGGCTAGCGATCACTACGTCAAACTCGATCTCGCCTTTCTTAACCTGCTCAGCAAGGTCATCCATACCCACCAAGTCAGCACCAGCGTCTTTCGCTGCTTGCTCATTAGGACCTTGGGTAAATACGGCAACACGCACTTCTTTACCAGTGCCGTTAGGCAAGGTAGTAGCGCCACGTACAACCTGATCAGATTTACGTGCATCAATACCTAGATTGACGGCAATTTCTACGCTTTCAGCAAACTTCACTGAAGACACTTCTTTCAAAGTGCTTAGCGCTTCATCAATGCTGTAAACCTTATCGGCTTCTAGTTTTTCGCGGATAGCGCGAATACGCTTAGATACTTTAGCCATTACTCAGCACCCTCTGTGTTAAGACCCATGCTACGTGCTGTACCAGCAATAATTTTTACTGCGGCATCTACGTCGTATGCAGACAAATCAGGCATTTTGGTGTTGGCAATTTCTTCCAATTGCGCGCGAGAAACCGTACCCACCTTCTCGGTATTAGGGCGGCCACTACCTGACTTAATACCAGCGGCTTTCTTAAGCAAGAAAGAAGCAGGCGGGGTTTTTACTTCAAAGGTGAAGCTGCGGTCGTTATAAACAGTAATGGTTACAGGAACCGGCGCACCATTTTCCATGCTCTGTGTTTGCGCGTTAAACGCTTTACAGAATTCCATGATGTTAACGCCGTGTTGACCTAGCGCAGGACCAACCGGTGGTGACGGATTAGCCTGACCAGCAGGCACCTGTAGTTTGATATAGCCTTCGACTTTCTTGGCCATGAGTTTTTCCTTTTATGGGTGTAACGCTGCTACTTGTCGCAAGCGACGTTCGAGCTTCCCGAACAGAGCCCTAAAGCCCCAACTAATAAATACTAACTTTTCTCAACTTGGTGGAACTCAAGTTCCACAGGCGTTGAGCGACCAAAAATCAATACCGACACTTTCAGGCGGCTTTTCTCGTAGTTAACTTCTTCTACGACAGCTTGGAAGTCAGCAAACGGACCATCGGTAACCCGAACCATCTCACCCACTTCAAACAACACTTTCGGACGTGGCTTCTCGCCACTTTCTGTGATGCGGTTCAAAATCGCATCAGCTTCAGCCTGACTAATTGGCGCCGGACGATCTGAGTGACCACCAATAAAGCCCAGCACGCGCGGCGTGTTCTTTACCAAGTGCCAAGTGTCGTCGTTCATTTCCATTTCCACTAGCACGTAGCCAGGAAAGAACTTGCGCTCACTGCGGCGCTTTTGGCCGTCGCGCATTTCAACGACTTCTTCAGTCGGCACTAGGATTTGACCAAAGCTACCCTCTAGACCAGCGCGCTCTAAATGCTCACGCAAGCCCTGCTGAACACGTTTTTCATAGCCAGAATAGGCCTGAACCACATACCAACGCTTACTCATTAGGCATCCCCACGGCCAGTTAGAAACTGCACAATTTCAACCAATGCCATGTCTAGCAACCATAGGAAAATGGCAAACACCAGCACAAACACACCAATGATCAATGTAGTCTGCAAGGTCTCTTGGCGGGTCGGCCAAACCATCTTGCGGATTTCTGTACGCGAACCACGCACATATTCCCAAACCACAGCACCTTTCGGCGAGCGCGTGAATACAAATAAAGAGGCCGCAACACCTACCAACACACCAACCGCACGGATAACCGCAGGCTGCGAGTCAAAATAGTAATAACCCAATATTGAGCCAACCAGCATCAATAGCGAGAGCAACACAATCATAGTGCCAGCAGCACTGGAGGTAGCGTTTTGAGACGTACTCATTCTATTTTTCCAATGTATTCAACAACACAACCACCTAGTCCAGAGCAATGGCAGGCCAGGAGGGAATCGAACCCCCAACCTACGGTTTTGGAGACCGTCGCTCTGCCAATTGAGCTACTGGCCTTTACTCGGGACAAGAACAGCGCTCAGAACCCTCTTTGCGCGTCCATCAACACAAAAAGGGCGCCGGAATGTACGCCCTTTTTGCTTCATTGTAAAGTGGTATTAGTCGTGGATCTTGGCAACAACGCCAGCGCCCACGGTACGACCACCTTCACGGATCGCGAAACGCAGACCTTCTTCCATCGCAATCGGTGCGATTAGAGTCACGGTCATTTGTACGTTATCACCA